>NZ_JAGTJK010000024.1:0-189534 GCF_028435265.1 Polyangium jinanense
CGATGAACTGCGCATCGCGCAGTTCATCGACCCCGAGTCCAGCGCTTGCGCTGGTCCGGGTCCAGGGGCGGACAGCCCCTGGTGGGGCCTGGGGCAACGCCCCAGCGCAGCGCCTCTCAGACGGGTGACCTTTCGCTCGGCCCTCTGCGGCATACAATCCGGCCTCGTGGAGCCGCGATTCTTTTGCGACGCGATGCTGGGAGGGCTTGCGCGGTGGCTACGCGCCGCGGGCTACGATGCCGCGTTCGAGCAAGGGATCGACGACGGGGTCCTCGTTGCGCGGGCCGGGGAGACCGGGCGCATCCTTTTGAGCTCCGACGGAGGCATCTTCGAGCGCACGGCCGTCCGGGAAGGGCACGTCCGCTCGCTCTTCGTGCCGCGCGCGCTGGGTTTGTCCGGGGAGCTCCGGTTTGTCCTCGGCGCGTTCTCGCTCCCGCTCCTTCCGCCGCGGTGCATGACCTGCGGCGGTGCGCTCGTCGAGCTCACGAAGGATGAGGCGCGCGCCGAGGCGCCGCCGAGGACGCTTTCGAGGATCGAGACGTTTTACCGCTGCGCGGGCTGCGGCAAGCTGCTCTGGCGAGGCTCGCACTGGGAGCGCATCGCGCGCGTGCTCGCCGAGGCGGAGGCGGCCGCGCGCGTGCGCTGATGCGGCGTGCTCAGGGCGTGCCTGGACGAACCTCGACGTTCGTGACCTTCGTGTTCCACGGGCAGTATTGCTTGACCTGGTCGATCCACTCCGCCGTGTGCTCCTCGACGTACTCGGGCGTCCCGTCGCAGAGCTCGATCGTGGCGTCCACGAACGTGGCCTTCTCGGGGTCGACGTGGAAGGTCCACTTCGGATCGCAGTCCTGCCCGTCGATGACCTCTGCGAAGTTCGGGATGCGCGTCGTGCCCTGCTCCTTCAACTGGATCGCCTCGTCGATGAAGGCCTGGTTCGTGATCCAGACCGTGAGCGACTGCCCCACGACATCGAACGTCACGAGCGCGCCGCCCGTCCGATCCGCGCAGAGCGCGCTGCCGCCGCCGCCTTGACCGCCCTGCCCTCCGGCGCCGCCTTGACCGCCGGAGCCGCCTTGACCGCCCTGACCTCCGGCGCCGCCTTCACCGCCCGCGCCGCCCTGCCCTCCGGCGCCGCCATCGCCGCCCGCGCCGCACTGGATGTCGCACGTTTGCGCCTCCTCGCAGCCCTGGAGGAACGCGGTGGTCACGGCAAGCGAAAGTACCATTGCAAGCGAACGAATCTGTTTCATGCCCTCCCTTCAGCACGCTCTGTGCCAGCGGAAAAATCGATTCTCGACACACCTTCGCCGCACCGCGTCTGGCCTCGGCGCCGTACCTGGCACAACCTGGGCCGGAACGAGGGCTTCGACGTCTTGCGGTGCGGGCGGGGTTTTCGTTTAGAATGCGCCCATGCACCCCACGCTTCGGCTCTCGGCAGGTTACGCCGACAAATCCCCGCACCTGCGGGACGAGGTGAAGATCCTCCAGCGCGCGCTCGTGGGCTGGGGGTTCGACGTGACGCCCGACGGGCAGTTCGGCCCCGGTACGGAGCGGGCCGTCCGCTCCTTTCAACGGCGCCAGGGGTTGGTCCCGGACGACGGCATCGTGGGGCCGAGGACCTGGGAGGCCTTGCTGCAGAAGAAGGCCACGCCCGTCGGCACGTCGGTGCGCGACACGCCCATCATCACGGGCAGCGAGTGCTTCCCGCTCAGCAAGCTCCCCACGGTGAACTGGACGAGCTCGCCGCGATCGTTCGGATCACGCCGGAGCGGCGGCACGCGTGCGCATGCGGGCTGCGACCTTTACGCCTCGCTCGGGACGTGGATCCACGCCATCGCCGACGGCGAGGTGATCCAGGGCCCGTACCCGTTCTACTGCGAGACGTACGCGCTCGAGGTGCACCACGGCTCGTTCCTCATCCGCTACGGCGAGATCCAGCGGTTCACGACCGTGAAGGCAGGCGACAAGGTCAAGGCCGGGCAACGGATCGCCAAGGTCGGGCACCTCGTCGGCATCAAGGTCCCGAGCGACATGCTCCACCTCGAGATGTACAAGGGCAACCTCTCCGGCGCCCTCACGCAACGCTCGGGCGGAGCGAAAACGGCGGACGGCGCGGCCTTCCAGCGCCGCGCGGACCTCATGGATCCGACCCAGCACCTGCACCGCTGGGCGAGCAATTTGCCGCACGATTGACGCGGATCCGCGGGGCGGACGCGCTGCTTGCCAAGCGCTCTGGATTCGCTGTACCAACGTTCCATGCGCCCGCTCCGCCCGTCCTTCGCCTTCCTCTTCGCGTCGCTCCTCGCCCCCACGCTCGCTGGCTGCGGCGGAGATGAATCGCCGCCCGAGGGCCCCGCGCGCACGCCGATCGCCGACGATCAAGGCAAAGCGACGAACCTCTCGTGCCCCGGGGCCGCCGGGTGTGAAAAGGCCGAGGGCGACCTCTTCGTCGGCGCCTCGGCGCAGAAAATCACGCCCACGATCGAGACCTGGACGGACACGAACGAAAATGGCCAGCGGGACGAGGGCGAGGCGTACGAGGACGCGAATGGCAATGGCAAGTGGGACGGCATCTGGCTCGCGGGCTTCAGCAATGGCCGCGCCGCGACGGGCGTGCACGACGACGTCTGGGCGCGCGCGGTCGTCCTCGAGCAAGGCGACGTCTCCGTGGGCATGGTCTCGCTCGACCTCGTGGGGTATTTCCAGCAATACGTGCTCGACATCCGCAGGGCCGCGTCGGCGGAGGGGCTCGATTTCGATCACATCCTCGTCGCCTCCACGCACGTGCACGAGGCGCGCGACACGATGGGCATGTGGGGCCGCGACCCGAGCACCACGGGCATCGATCCGGCCTACATGGATCACATCGTCAAGCAAGCCGTCCTCGCGCTGAAGGAAGCGAAGGCGGGCCAGAAAAAGGCGAAGCTCGTGGCCGCGCAGGCCGAGGCGCCGGAGCTCGTGAACGATACGCGAAGGCCTTTCGTGATCGATCAGAACATCACGACGCTGCAGTTCCGGGACGAGAGCGACGCGGTCCTCACGAACGTGGTGTTCTGGGGCAATCATCCTGAGGCGCTCGGATCGGACAACACCCTCGTCACCTCGGATTACCCGCATTTCCTCCGCGAGACGATGGAGGCGAAATGGCCGGGGGCGCCGACGGTCTTCTTCAATGGCCCGCTGGGCGGCCTGACGACGACGATCGGGATCGTCGGCTGCCCGGATTTCAGCGGGATGGAGACGTGCAAGCAAGGGACGTGGGAGCGCGCGGAATACGTCGGCAAGGGCGCGGCGGAGGCGGCGATCGCGGCGCTCGAAGGCGCGAATACGACGAAGGACGAGGCGCCCTCGCTGGAAGTGCACCGCCGGTCCTTCCTCATGCCGGCGACGAACACCTCGCTCGCCATTGCGGTCCTCTCGGGGCTCATGCCGCGCGAAATCTACTGGTCCGATGGCAAACGCGTGGTGGAAGAGGAGCGCCCGGGCATCGGCGTCGGGCTCTTGCTGAATGGCGACGTGGTCATCGCGACCGAGGTGAACGGCATTCACATCGGCCCGGTGGCGATCGCGACGGTGCCCGGCGAGCTTTACACCGAGCTCTGGCTCCAGAAGCCGGACGGGAGCTCGTACATCGAACAACCCGAGGGCGCCGATTACCCGGACGCGGTCCCCGAGACGCCGATCCAGGCCGTCCTGCCGAAGGACTCCATGAAGGTGATGGTGAACAACGCGAACGACGCGGTCGGCTACATCATCCCGCTCCCGCAATGGGACGTGCTGCCGCCCTACGATTACGGCGACAACGACAACGAGTACGGCGAGGAGAACTCGTCGGGTTACCAGGCGGCGCCGATGATCACGAGCGAGTTCGGCAAGATGTACGAGAAGTGAAACGTCACGCCCGCCCGACGACGAGCACCACCGCCGTCGTCGCGCTCCCGCCGATGTTCAGCGTCGCCACGCGCTTCGCCCCCGGCACCTGATTCTCTCCCGCTTCGCCCGTCACCTGCTTCTGCGCGTCGAGCAGCATCCGCACGCCCGTCGCGCCCACGGGGTGGCCGATGCCCATGAGCCCGCCGCCGGGATTCACCGGTAGCTTCCCGCCGCGGAGCACCGTGCCGTCCTCGATGACCCGGAACGGCTCGCCCGCCGGCGCGATGCCGAAATGGTCGATGCCCATGTAATGCGAGATCGTGAAGCAGTCGTGGACCTCGACGGCCGAGAGCGCGCTCGGGCCTTCGATCCGCGCCCGGGAGAACGCGTCGAGCACCGCGCCGCGCACATGGGGGAACACGTACGGCTCGCCACGGCTCCCCTCGAGTTTGTCCTTCATGCTCATTCGTGCCGTCCGATGCCCGTACCCCTCGATACGCCCGAGGCCCTCGAAAGGCACGCCGCGCCGCCGCGCCCATTCGGCCGCGTACTCCGCCGACGCGAGCACCACGCAAGCGGCGCCGTCGGTCACGGGGCTCGCGTCGTAACGGCGCGTGCGGCCGGCGATCACCGGGTTTTCCTTGTCGTCCTCGGCGAGCGCCGCTTCCGAGAGCGTCCACTTGCGGGTCTGCGCGTTCGGGTTCTTCAGGGCGTTCTCGTAATTGTTCCGCGCCAGCGCCGCGAGGTGCTCGCGCCGAAGCCCGTAGCGGCGATCGTATTCCTCGGCCACGTGGCTGAAGAGCTCCGGCCATGGATACGCCACGCCTTCCGTCTCGCGCGGCACCCAGGCGGCCGCGCCGAGCTTCTGCTGCGATTCGAAGCCCGGCAGCACGCGCATGAGCTCCACGCCGACGACGAGCGCGACGTCGTATCGCCCGGCCTGCAGATCCGCCATCGCCGCGAGCACGGCGACGCCGCCCGAGGCGCAAGCGGCCTCGTGCCGCGTGATGGGAATTCCCGCAAGGTCGGGATGCACCTCGGCGACGAGCCCGCCGAGATGGCTCTGGCCCGTGTAAAGCTCGGGGATGAAGCTGCCCACGTGCCCCACCTCGACCTCGCGCGCCAGAACGCCTGTATGTGCGAGCGCGAGCGTCGTCGCCTCACCGATGAGGTCGACCAGGCCTTTGCCCTCACGCGTGACATTTCGAGCGAAATCGGTCTGGTGGCCGCCGAGGACGAAGACCGGGGGCAGCGCGCGATCACGCGGCGCGACGCGGGGGGAAGTCGTCATGGTGAGACGACTCTACGGCGCGCGCGGCCCCGGCGGCAAGGGCGTCCATGTGCGTGCCCCGGGACCGGCGCGCCGACCTGGATATCGGCCATCATCCCCGCGCGTGTTTGGCACGACGCGCGCGATGGTGCTCGCGCATCACCAGAATGCGCCGGGTCCGCCGCAGGGGCCGCAGGGGGGGGCGATGCCGACGCCGCCGCAGGGGCCGCAGGGGGGGGCGATGCCGATGGGACCGCAGTTCACTTCGAAGGGGTCGTCGCAGGGGCCACCGCCCCAGATGCCGATGCCGCAGTCGCCCCCATAGAAGCCGCCGACACAGCCGCCGCCCCAGCCCCCGATCGGGCCGCCGCACGGTGCGCCACAGAGGCCGCCGAGGAATCGGCGGCCATAGTATCGGCCCGCCCCCCACCCCCAGGTCGAGAGGGCCGCAGCATCTTCCGCCGTGGCCTCGTCGTTTGCGTCCGCAACGGCGGCGTTCTCGTCCGGCGCGGCCAGGGTGTCGTCCGCAGCATCGGCGCTTTCGTCCGCAACGATGGCCCCTTCGGCGGCGATATCGTTCTCGGTGTCGGCTTCGGACATCTCCGTAGCGCAGCCCGTGCAAAGCATGGCCATCGAGGCAGACAGCGCGAGCAGCAGCGTCCCGACCTTCGACATGGAATGCATAGCGGGTGACCTCCCGTTTCTCTTGGCTTCCTGGACCTCTCCGACGAGGCCGCTTCACGATGCTCGCCTCGTGCGCAGGTCGGCCAGGTGCCCATTTCCTTCGGGCCATTCGCTGGGATGTCCAGTCGTCTGGGCCACGCCCATTCAAGAAGGAAAAACAGACGACAGGAATGCGCGCTGCCCGCGCGAAGGCGGGAGCTTCAGCGGGACGGAAACGGGAGCGGGGATCTCGGGATCCCGCCCGGGGACGGAGATCGTACCGTCGTGCTCGGCCTTTTCAGGGCCATGCCGTCCTCGCCGTCTTCGCGCTTCGCGCTCTGGGCGTTCCTCATACCGGTGACGAATACCTTGCAGGCCATTGCAGTCCTCTCGGGGCTCATGCCTGTCGCAGCGGGCTCCTTCGTTCATGTTGGAGGAGCCGGCGCGCGTCCCGGAGGCGACCGCCGCTTCGACGCGTGCTGCCCCTTCTCCCGTCACGCAAAGCGCACCTTGACGAATGCCTGCATTCGATGCGAAGACAAGATATGCACCTCGCTCATTCCATTCGCATCTCCGCCGCCGCGTATTTTCTCCTCGCCGCTGGATGCGCTCCAGAATCGCGAGAATACTCCGCCGGGAGCGCAGGAGGAGGTGGCGGCGCGGGCGGTGCGGGCGGCGCACCGGCTTCTTCTTCGTCGTCCGCGGGCGGCGGAGGCTCGTCAAGCAGCGGCATGCAATGCACCGACGATGGCGAATGCGCCCCCGGGTATTGCGGTGGCGGCGCGTGCGTGCAGCCCGAGCTATTCGCGTCGGGGCAGAATTACCCGAGCTCGCTTGCGCTCACGGCGGACGAGGTCCTGTGGACCAACAACACGGGCGGTGAGGTCATGCGCCAATCCAAGGCCGGCTCCGTGCCCGCGCCTTTCGTGAAGGGGCAACAGGCTCCGAGCGAGCTCCTCGAGCGCGATGGGGTCCTCTTCTGGTGCAATACCGAAGGCAACTCGATCGGCACGGCCAAGCTCGACGATCCGCCCGGCGGCGTCGGGCAAAAGGCCCTCGACATCGACTCGCCGCGGCGATTGGCCACCGATGGTGTGACGTTCTTCATCGCCACCCCCGATCTCTTGCTCCGCGCGCCGGTCACGGGCGGGCCGATCTCGGACCTCGTAACCGACGTGGATTGGTACGGCATGCTCTCGCAAACGGTAGGCATCGCGCATCACGAGGGGATGGTGTATTTCAGCGAGTATCTCGGCGGGCGTGCCGCGCGCGTGCCTGTGGCAGGCGGCATTCCGGACGTCCTCGCGCCCGGCCCTGGCATGCTCGGGACGATCGCCGTCGACAAGAGCGGCGTCTACTGGATGAGCGTCGAGGCGACCGGCACGAAGCTCTGGGTCTCCGACCACGCGGGCGTCGGCGCGACGAGCGTCTTTCAAGGAGAAAAGGTCATACCGTTCTCGCTTCCGAAGGTCGTCACCGACGACGAGGCCATCTATTTCAGCATGGATCCGGAGAGCGGCGGCGGCTCGGCGCTCCGGCGCAAGACGAAGGTTGGCGCGGACGTCGCACGTGTGCTCGCGAGCGGGCAAGAGGTGATCGTGGACATCGCGGTGGACGCGACGCACCTTTACTGGATCTCGGGGTCGTCCATTCTGCGGATCGCGCTCCCCTGATCGGCGGACCTGGCGAGCCGAACTGCTAACGGCCCCGGCCCAGGATCGCGTCCACGGTCTCGACGTCGATCTCGGGGTTGAAGCTCGCTCTTTCTACTTTGTTGGGGCGCAACACCACGAAATCGGGGTGATCGGCGCGCGAGTTCTCGGTCCACGCGCCTCCGCGCACGATGAAACGACGCCCCTCCCACGCGCCGTGGAGGTCGTAGGTATACTCGCGGGTCGTCACATCCATACCCACGTAATCGTATGTCTTCACGTCGGGGGTGGACACGAACAGGACGGTACGGACGTGCACGACGTCGCGCGCCCTCGCGTCACGCGTGATCTTCGTGATGGCCTTGTACACCGGCAGGTTCCAGACCTCGTGCCCGGCGTCCCTGTCGATGATGAACGGACGCCGATTCTTGAAGAGCTCGACGACGAGGACTCGATGGAACGTATGCGGCAAGATGTCCGCGTAGACATCGTCCCACTCGCCGTCATTGCGATCGCCGATGGTGGGCGTGTCGGTCACGGCCTCGTACGTCTTGAGAAGAAGCGCCTTGAGGTCACCCACTTTGAAGCGCAGCGAACCGTGGACCATCGGCTTGTTCGGCTCGGGCTCCATGATCGAGGCGAGCGCCCACGCAAAGCATAGACCCGACCATGTATCGGCCCGCGCGTCGTACAGCTTATCGCGCTCGTAGGCCGCGGCCTTCGTCGTCTTGCGCTGGAACGTGCTGTTGTAGAGGTCGTACTTTTGGAGAGGCGAGAGCTCTCCGTTCTTCTCCGCGAAGAGGAAATCCTCCGCGGTCGGGAACCACCACGAGGACCAGGGCTTGGTCGTTGCTTCGGCGGAAAACTCCCCCTCCGATACCACGAGGTTTTTCCGGGTGCTCCCACGTCTCTCGGTGACTTCCTCCACGGAAATCTCGACATCGCTGTCTTCTTCCGGTGCGACATCGCCGCACCCAGCGAGCGTACCGAACAACATCAGCAAGAGGGCAGCATGATGGACACGAGACGCCATGGTGGAACTCCTCTGTGCAAACGAGCGATTGTCGCGTTTTGGACTCCAAAGGCTACAGACGGGAAGAGCCGGAAAGGCTGACCGCTCGGCGGTCCGCCTTCCCGGCGTGAGACGGCTCCTTCTACCGCTGCGGCGTCTGCGTAGCAGCCTCACCGCAGGTGTTCACGACATTGCCGGTCTCCCTCGCATTCACGAAGGACCACGCTCCCTGGGCTTCCTTCAGCTTGGCATCGCACAGCTCGGCGACGCTGCTGAACGACAAGAGCTCCCTGCAGTCGGAGACGGTCACGTCACGCTTGAACGTGGTCTCCATTTCGGTGAACTCGCGACAAGGAGCCTGGACCACGATGGTCTTCCCGTGCTCCTTGTTGCCCGTGTCGCTGACGCAGGCCTTTTCGCAGCTCATCTCGGCGTAGGTCGAGCTGCTCACCCCGAGCTCGATCGGCACGAGGAACTCCCTCTGCTTCCATGTGAGATCCGTGCGCGTGCACGAGATGCTGAACCACTTCGGCTCCCTCTGCCAGCCCATGGATCGCGGGTCCCCGCACCTGTTTTGGATTTCCTCGAAACTGAAATGCTTGGCGCAGGTGGCGTCGGACTCGACGGGCCGATAGCCTTCCTGTCCGGCGAGGGCCTCCGAGGTGGTCGCGTCCACGAATGCGAGAGAACCGAATGCGACGGCAGTCAGACCGATGGCGAAAATGCGCTTCAACATGGCTTCCTCCGGTTTGCGTGGAGAGGGCGCCCGCACCTCGAGAGCCCCCCCACGCGCAGCGTCCGCGATGCAATCGTTCTGCCGCGGGCAAACCCGGACGAACGTGATGTGGAGGCCCGCGCTCCTCCGGACAGGCCAGGATTGCCTTGCCTCGGACGGGGTCGTCAGGGGGCGCAAATTGCTCCGTGGGTATGCCCCGCCCAGGCGCGGCGGGCGTTGGGCTCCCCGCCGGCGGCGCATGCGCCATCCTGGAGGACCAGGTGGGGGAAGACCCGGGACGTCGTAAGGTCCGGGCGGCAGAAGGGTGTAGCCGGGGACGTCGTGCGGGGCCCTACGAAGGCCGCCTCAGCCTCAATGCGAATGCGCCTGAACGGGCGTGCCGACCTGAATATCGGCCATCATCCCGTTCTCGCTGTGCTCCGAGATGTGACAGTGCACCATCCAGCGCCCGTGGTTCTCGAAGTACGTGAGAATCGTGGCGGTCTCGTTGCCGCGCACCTCGACGGTGTCGCGCAGCCCGGGCTCGAAGACGGGTTTTCCGCCGCGCTCGAGGATCTGAAAGAACTGCCCGTGGATATGGAACGGGTGCCGCGGGCTCACGTTGCTCGACAACGTGATCTTCACGGGCACGTTCGGCTCGAATGTCTCGAGCAGCACGTGCTCGTGTCCCTCCCCGACGTAGGACGGCACGCCATTGATGGTGAATTGCACCTGACCGTCCACGACCCCGCCCGAGAGCTTCCATTCGTGCGACGCCGCCTCCACGGACGTCGCGGGCAACGACACCTTCGGGTAGATGGGCTCCGCCGTCACGGTTTCGCCTTCGATCGTGCCACGCGCGAGCTCGAAGGGGGCCTCGACCACGTTGTCGTTCTCGTCGAGCACCAGGACGAGCGCCTCCAGCACGACCTCGGTGGCGTCCGGCTTCGGGCGCACCTCGAAATCGTACCGTTGTCCCGGCGCGATCTCGACGCGTTCGAGCGCGAAGGGCTCGGGCAGGAGCCCGCCGTCGGTGGAGATCACGCGCACGTCGGCGCCCCGGATCCGCAGCCCGTACGAGAGCGCGTTCGTCGCGAGTACGAAGCGCCAGCGCTCGATCGAGCCGCGTGGCATCGTGAACGTCACGGGCCCCTCGCCGCCCTCGCCGTTGATGATCCTGCCATTGGAGAGGAGCCGATTGCCGACGCGCCCCGCGCCGATATCGGGTCCGCTCGTGAGAAAACCCGAGACCTGGTTGTTCGTGGTCCGGAGCCGGATGTCGTCGCCGACGAAGATCCGCTCGGTCGAGAACACGGGAAACTCTCGCTCGTGGACCACGATGGCGCCATAGAGCCCGTATTCGAGCTGCTGGATCTGGTGCAGGTGCGTGTGATACCAGAACGTGCCAGCGTCGGGGACGACGAAATCGTACGTGAAAGACGCACCGGGCTGCACCGGATTCTGAATCACGGGCGAGCCGTCCATTTGATCCGAGATCCGGAGCCCGTGCCAGTGCACCACTGTCTCCTCGGCGAGCTCGTTCTTGAAATGGACGATGACTCGATCGCCGACCCGCGCGTGGAGCAGCGGCCCCGGGAATTGATCATTGTAATTGAAGAGCTGCGTCGGTTCCCCCGGGAGGAGCTGCACGGCGTGGGACCGCGCGACGAGATCGACCTCCAGGATGTGGGGGTCCGGGTTCAGGTCCGGCAGGGGCGTGAGCCCCGATACCTCGGGAAGCGGCGGCAACGCGGGATGAACGACCTCTCCGACGGTCGTGCTCGGCGCGGGCGCATCGCTCCCGCAACCCACGAGGATCCCGACAAGGGCAAACGCGCCCATCGTGTAACGACTCATGGAACGTGAAGCTACCAGTCCCTGGCAAAGATGAAAATGAAAATCGTTCTCATCTTCACAGGCCGAACCATGTGACCTGAGCCACAACAAGTTGCGCCCTACCCTCCACCCCACGTGGTTTGTCCTGCGAAAACATCGAGCCGCGAATCAGCGCTCTTGCAGCCTCCCTCTTGACGTCCCGCGCGTATTCGTGTCCCGTCGGGCCATGCGCACTTCGCTCGTCCTTCCGCTCTGTTTTGGTGTGATCGTCCTCGGCTGTGGTGACTCCGGCGAGATCGGAGAGACCGCCGGCTCAGGCTCGAGCTCGGTCGGATCCGGAGGCCGCGGAGGAATGGGCGGCAGCGCGACCGTGGGATCCGGGGGAATGGGCGGTCTCGGGGGCATGGGCGGCGCCGGCGGGAGCGGTGGCGGCGGAAGCGGTGGCGCGGGCGGAAGCGGCGGCGCTGGCGGTGCCGGAAGCGGCGGCATGGGCAGCGGCGGAATGGGCGGCTCCGGCGGCATGGGAAGCGGCGGAATGGGCGGCTCCGGCGGCATGGGCAGCGGCGGAATGGGCGGCTCCGGCGGCATGGGAAGCGGCGGCATGAGCGGTAGCGGTGGAATGGGCGGCTCGGGCGGCATGGGCGGCGCCCCTCCCCTTTGCGTCCCCGGCTCGGTCGAGCCCTGCTACACGGGCCCGCGCGGCACGCAAAACGTCGGCGCTTGCAAGGCGGGAACAAGGACCTGCAATCCGGATGGAATGGCCTACGGCCCCTGCACTGGCGAAGTGCCCCCCTCCGCAGAGGTCTGCGCGACGGCCGAGGACGACGATTGCGACGGACAAACCAACGAGGAAGGCGTCGACTGCGTCTGCGCCCCCGGCACGTCCATCCCTTGTTATACCGGGCCCATGGGCACCGACGGCGTCGGCATCTGCATGGCGGGAACGCAGCTCTGCAATGATCTCGGCACGGCCTACGGCCCCTGCGCCGGCGAGATCACGCCCGCGGCCGAGACCTGCGCGACGGCCACCGACGACGATTGCGACGGACAAACCAACGAGGAAGGCGCCGATTGCGTCTGCCCCCCGAACGCCGTCCTCCCTTGTTACACCGGACCGGCGGGCACACTCGGCGTCGGCCTTTGCCAGGCGGGGACCGCGATGTGCGACGTGCTCGGCACCTCGCTCGGCCCCTGCATGGGCCAGGTCACGCCCGCGGCCGAGTCCTGCGCCACGACCGGCGACGACGATTGCGACGGACAAACCAACGAGGGCTGCGTCTGCGTCCCGGGGACGACCCAGAGCTGCTACAGCGGCCCCGCGGGCACGGCGGGCGTCGGCGCCTGCAAGGCCGGCACGCGGAGCTGCAATGCGCAAGGCACCGGATACGGCGCCTGCACGGGCGAGGTCCAGCCGCAGCCCGAGAGCTGCATGACGGCAGCCGACGACGATTGCGACGGACAAACCAACGAGGGTTGCGCCGGACAGACCTGCGCGGTCTACCAGGAGAACTTCGACGACGGCACCGCGAGCCCGCTCAGCGCGGGCGTCTACAAGGTCGAGTGGTGCGACGATTACATTCCGCTCGCCTCGAACACGCCGCTCTGCATGACGGGCCGCACCCTCCGGACGAACGAATCCACGATCGATCCCACGATCTGGGTCTACAAGGGTGACGCGAGCTGCACCTCCGTGCGCTTGAATTACACCTACTACCAGTTCGCGCTCGCGAACGTGAACGTTTCCTACCAGCAGAGCAACGACACGATCGAATCCTGCGAGAAATCGGGCAGCTTCACCAGCGTCACCGGCCATAACGCGCTCCAGGCCTGCACGGTGCAGACGCAGATCACGATCCCGTTCGGCAGCTCGAAGGGCGTCTACATCCGCTTCGACCACGGCACGGGGCAGAACGCGCTCTGGATCGACAACCTCTCCCTGGAGCTCGTCGGCTGCGGCTGTTGAGCCTCCGCGCGAGTCGCGTTATCGTCGGGCATGGTCTCCCGCGCCCGTCGCTCGCCCTCCCCTGCCCTCGCCGCGCTCCTCGCCGCCCTCCCGCTCGGATGCGGCGCGCCGCAAACCCCGGCAAAGGTCGACGCGAACGCCCCGAAGCCCGCGGAATCCCCGGCCCCGCTCGCGAGCACGGCGCCGCCGCCCGAAGCCGCGCCCGCCACGAACGAAACGCCGAGCCCCGCCCCCGAAAAACCCGCGCGGCCGCCGAGCCCCTTTTACCCCCTGATCGTGCACGGGCAGCCGAGCTTCCGGATGTTCGTGCTCCCCTCGTTCATCGCTGCGATCAGCGGTGATTACCTCTCGACGCCCATTCGCATCGACGGAAACGGCGCCCGGGTCGATGGAAGCCTCTACGCCGGGCTCAAGGGCCTCGGCGAGCAAAATGCATTTTACGTCATGTGGATCACGGGGGATCTGCCAAAGCACGGCAAGCTCGGGCTCAACCTGCCCGGCGAGCGCGGCGGCGAGGACGTCTTTTACTCGTGGAAGGGCTCGGCCTGGGCCCGCGACCCGGACAAACCCATGCCACCCGCGGTCTCGTCCGCGTATTATATGGGCGGGATCTATTCGAGCGCGCCCTGGGGCGATCGGGCGCTTTACGAGATCAACGATCCCAACCTCGACGAAGCCAAGCCCATCTTCGTGCTCGGCCCCGGCGGAAGCAGCCCGCCCGTGCCCGAAATCGCCAAGGGCACGGGGCGCTGCAAGACGAAGCTGCTCGGGCATGCAGACCTCAGGGCATTACCTTCGGGGGACCTGATCGGCTTCGGGAAGGAGTGCCGTGAGGGAGACCAGCCCTCGTTTTACGGGCAATCGGGCGCGGGACCGCTCGCCGTGGAGCGCTGGCCCAAGGGATCACGCACGTCGGTGATCGATGTGCTGCCGGGCTCCGACGTCGTGACCTCGCTCCGCCCCGGCTCGCGTTTTTACGTGCTCGGCCCGAACGACGTCCTCGCCGTGGCCCTGCCCGGCGACCGCGGGGCAGCCTACGCGGCGCACTGGAATGGCAAGAGCTGGAGCGACATCTCGCCCGGCGGCAGCGAGAGCGTGAACGACGCCTTCCGCACGAAAGACGGCTCGCTCTGGCTCCTGCGCGAGAAGGGGCTCGATCGATACACGTCCGGGAAATGGACGACCTTCACGCCCGGCGGCATACACAACACGATCGAATGGGCAAAGGTCGGCCCGGACGACAAGATCTGGGCCGGCCGCTCCGAGGAGCTCTTGACCCTCGAAAAGGACGGCTTCCGCGTGATCCCGCTGCCGGAGCTCGATCCCCGGGAGGAAGGCACGCCGATCGACATCCTCTTCCGCGGCGACGAGATCCTCGTCCCGGCGCGCGCCGGCGGCCAGGTGACGGTGCTCTCCACGAAAAAGCCCACGAAGGTGCTGGATCTCGACGCCCCGGACGAGCCCGCGGAAGGCGCGCCGCCGCCGCGCCCAGCACCCAAGACCGAGCTCCACGCCTTCTCCCGCATCACGCCCGGGACACCGGGCTGCAAGGAGCTCTTCGTCGTGCTCTACAAGCTCGCGAAGGTGGCCCCGCCCGATTACGATTTTCCTCTGACCCGCGCCGCGCTGAAGGGCCACACCGAGCTTTCGAGCGTGAAATTCGCCGAGACCGAGGACGCGGGGCGCCGCTATTTCGTGGCCTTCGTGCCGAGTTTTTCCATCGGCCAGAAGCTCGTGAAGACCGTGCAGGAAGGTGTAAAAAACTCGACGCCGCAGCTCCTCTGCGGCAAACCCGCCCGGACGAACCGCGATATCCGCATCGACCTGCGCACCGGGGAGATTGTCAAGGCGAACCCATGATCTCCGGAAGGATCGTCCTCCTCGCCACGCTCGCCTCGGGGCTCTTCGGGCTCGCCGCCGCGCAATCAGCCGAGCCACCGAGAATGCCGGGGCCCGCGCCCGTGCCACGCCGCGCCCACGCGGCCGAGGAGAACACCCGCTGCGAGGGTTGCCACGCGGATATCGCAGCGGAATGGCGCGCCTCGCTGCACAAGAAGGCCCACGACGATCCGGCATATCAACGGGCCCTCGCCATCGAGCCCCTGCCCTTTTGCCGCGGCTGCCACGCGCCGGAGGCCGATCCGATGCGCGATCCGCCGCCCGAGCTCGGCTCCCTCGGCGTCGCGTGCACCTCGTGCCACGGCGACCTCGCGCACGTGCTCGCCGCCCCGCGGGAGACGCCGCGAAGTGCGCTGCATCCGGTCGCGCGCGACGCCGCCTTTGCCTCGGCCTCCGCGTGCGCCCATTGCCACGAATTCTCCTTCCCCGATCCCGATCGCCGCTTCGCGCCGCTCTTCATGCAATCGACGGCGAGCGAGCATCGCGCCTCGCCGTTCGCCGGCCAAAGCTGCGCCGAATGCCACATGCCCCTCGTCGGCGAGGGCGCGTCGAAGCACCGCAGCCATCGTTTCCCGGCCTCACGCGATCCCGCGCTCCTCCGCGCCTCGGCCCGCATCACGGCCTCGCGCGGAGGCACGGGCGCGGTCGTCGTGCGTATCGAGCCCCTCGCCCTCGGGCACGCATTCCCCACCGGCGACCTCTTCCGGCGCCTCGCCATCCGCGCCGAGGCCGTGGGCCCGGAGCAAAGCGTGCTTTCCGAGAACGTCCGATACCTCTCGCGGCGCTTCGGCCGCGGCAAAGGCCGCGACGGCCGCTCCATCAAGGTGCTCACCGGCGACGACCGCGTGATGCCCGGCGCGCCAACCGTCGTCACGCTGTCGCTCGGCGAAAAAGCGGAAGGCGCGCCGATCCTCTGGCAAGTCGCCTACGAGCGGGTGGAGCACCCGATTGAAGAGGACTCGGATCAGGCCGTCGTGGAAGGCGAAGTCGTTCTCGCCGAAGGGACGCTCGTGCCGCCCTGAGGTGGTGCTCGACAGCGTAGCGCCGGGGTTTCACCCCGGACCCGAGCAGGGGCTATCCGCCCCTGCACCCGGACCAGCGCAAGCGCTGGACTCGTGGTCGATTTACTGCGGACCCCCCCGGGCTAAGACCGGGCCGGGGGAAGACTGGCGACGACCTTGCCAGTCAAAACCGCAGCGCCGACGTGTCTGCTGGAGGCTGGGGCAGCGCTGCCGTCTTGGTTGGCAACGTGGTCCGTGGCCTTGCCCCGGACCTGTCCGAGAAACCGCGCATCGCGCGGTTTCTCGGCCCTCGGTCCAGGCCGTGCCTGGTCCGGGGTGCAGGGGGCGGACAGCCCCCTGCTGGGGTGCGGGGCAAAGCCCCGCGGCGTTACGCTCGAATCTCCGATCCGGGCACCCACCACGCGTGATACCCGGTCGGTACGCGTTGCGGGAGTTTTACCCGCGCGAGAGGCGCCCTCGTGACGTCCTTCGCGTCGAGTACATACGCCTCGCTCTCGCCACTCGCCTCGTCGACGACGAACGTCACGAGATAACCGTCGTCCTCGCCGACCGAGCCCACGCGCGGCGCGAACACGACCTCGCTGCCGAAGCGGCCCGCCGGATACGAATGCGCGGCGCTCGTCCCCGCCTCGTAATCGTACTTGACCACGCCGTCGAAGAGCAGCGTCGGCGAAGACGCGTGGAGCCGCGGGTTGTAGCTATATCGCGTCTTCCGGCCGAGCGCGCGGTTATCCATCCGCGGGAACTCGGTGAGCACGTCGTCGAGGCGCGACTCCTTCACGCCCCCCGTCTTCGTATCGAGCTCCCATCGATACAGGTTCGGCTCGAGCCGCAAGAACCCGATCGTCGGCACCTCGCGCGCGGGATTTTGCGGATCCCCGACGACGGGCGCGTCGATCTTGCACCCGACGAGCACGATCCGATCTCCCTCCTCCCATGCATTGATGGTGTGGTACATGTAAAACGGCTCGGTCTCGAACCAGCGAATCTGCGACCCCGGCGCATGGCGCGGGAGCAAGCCGATCCGCGCCGGTTTGTCACGAAAATATTTGACCTTCGTCTTGCCGACGGCGAGGAGCGCCGGGTCCCATTGCATCGACATGTCGAAGAAGAGGGTGAAACGCTCGGTGATCGCGAGATCGTGCTGGAGGCGCGGGCCGGGCAGATCGATCTCAGTCCTGTGCACGAGCGCGCCCGAGGGCGAGACGACGGCGTACGTGAGGTACGGCGGGTACGGCTTGTAATCGAACAGCATCATCTCGCCCGTGACCGCGTCGACCTTCGGGTGCGCCGAGATCGTCGGCATCCTGTCGCCCCACGTCTCGGTGCCGCAGGTCTCGAGCGAAAGCGGATTCACGACATAGGCCGCGCCTCCAAGCCACCAGAGCGAATACAGCCGGCCCCCGTGAAACACGAGGTCGGTGTTCGAGGTGTCCTTGAAGGGCCCGCGTGGATTCGTGAAATCGGGCCGCTCGGTGACGCCCGTCCAGAGCGACGCGCCCGCCTTCTCTTCTTCGAGGAACGCCCATGTGCGCACCCAGCGGTTCGCATACCTCGCGCGCCCATCCTCGAACTGGAGCGCGTGGATCATGCCGTCGCCGTCGAACCAGTGATAACGCCCCTTCTGCCGGAATCGCGGGTTCGAGCCGTTGCGCACGAACACGCCCGCGAGGTCTTTCGGAATCTCGCCGATCACGGGCAGATCGTGCGTCGTGATCTCGCGATCGATGGGCGCATAGTTGCCCGAAAGATAAGGCGGCGCGGGGCTCTCGGCGCTCGAAGTCATGGACATCGTCATGGCTCTCTCCGGCGTGGACGGGGCGGCTCGCGCGCCCCCCGTGCGCGAGCCCGGGAGGATAAGGAACCACGTTTCGGTGCGCAAGGGCCGATGTCCCAGGGAAACGAGCTCTCGCAAGGGACGTGGCGGCGGCCCGCGCACGTGCTAGCCGAAAGCATCCCGTGGCCAAGCCTTCTCCCACTCCCGTCCTCGAAAGCCGCACCGCGCACATCCCCGTCGGCCCCCGGCTCGAAGCCGTGCTCGAGCTCGCCTATCGAGCGCGCCGCCCCGTGCTGCTCGAAGGGCCGACCGGCATCGGCAAGAGCGACATCGTCAAGAAGCTCGCCGATCGCCTCGGTATCGCCCACGTGGTGCTCGACCTGTCACTGCTCGAGCCGCCGGACCTCGTGGGCCTGCCCGTCATTCAGGACGGCCGCACGCGTTACGCCGTGCCCGACATCCTGCCGCAAGACGGCGCAGGCATCCTGATGCTCGAGGAGCTGAACCGCGCCGAGCGTTACATCCAGCAGCCGGCGCTGCAGCTCCTCAGCGCGCGGCGCCTGCACGGATACGAGCTGCCTCCGGGCTGGGCCTGCTTCGCCGCCGTCAACCCCGAAAGCGAAGGCTATCACGTGACGCCGCTCGACAAGGCGCTCCGGGCCCGCTTTCTGAGCCTGCCCGTGCGCGCCGATCGCCCGAGCTGGCTCGCGTGGGCGCAGGTGAACGACGTGCACCCCGGCGTCATCGCGATCGCGCAGGCGCACGAGCGCGTGCTCGACGACGTGCCGCCGCGGACCTGGACGTACGTCTCGCACCTGCTCAAGACGCTGCGCCCCGAGGAAATCGAGAACGTGGGCCTCCTGCGCGACGCGCTCTCGGGGTATTTGCCGACGTCGTGGCTCGAGCTCGTCGTTTCGAGCCGCGGCGTGTGGTCGAGCCGCCTGCCCTTCGACGTGCGCGCGCTGCTCGCCGACTACGATCGCCGCGCCGATCTCTCGCGCGCCGTGCGGGGTTTTGCGGAGGCCGGACAAACCGATCGGCTCGACGAGATCACGACGCGCCTCGTGCGCCTGCTCGAAGGGCCCGAAGCCGGCGTGCTCGCCGGCGAGCGTCAAATCACGCTCGCCTCGTTCGAGGCGCTGCTCGCGGATCTGCCCGGCGATCAGCGGGACAAACTCGTGGAGGCGCTCGGGCGAAACCCCACGGCGACCTCGCTCATCGACGTGCGCCCCGAGGAGCTCTGCGAGCGTTACGCGAATAGCCCCGCGCAACGCAAGCTCCAGGGCTGGGCTGCCGATCCTTTGAAGCAGCACCGCGTGGGGCTCTCCGTGACGGCGCTCTCGTCGCACCTCGAACGACAAACCAAGCTCGCGGAGGTCAAGCGCAGCAACGTCGTCCGCGCGAGCCTCGGCGTGCTGCTCGCAGAGCTGCCCGAGCGCTGGGCGCTCGATCTCGTGGCGACGTGCAAACGCCTCGGCATCACCCCCATCCGCCCCGGTTGACGTTCAAACGATGGTGGCTACGCTCGGACGAGCCGAGCTCCGCCCCCAAACCCCCCGTCATGGTCGATCCCGTCCGCGCCTTCCTCGACGATTTCGTACGGACGAGCGATTTCGCGCGGCGATACCCATATTACGCGGCCGTCCTCGCGAAAATGGTGCCCGTCGCCGATCCGTCGGTGAAGCGGATGGCCGTCTCGCTCCACGAAGGTCGGTTTTTCCTGCACGTGAACGTGGACTCGTTCCTGCGCGAGCCGCAATGGCTGCGCGGGGTGCTCCTGCACGAGGTGCATCACGTGGTCCTCGGGCACCTCTCGCACCCCAAATTCGCGGATCCCGCCGAGCCGGAGCTCCTCGATCTCGCGCTCGAAATGAGCGCGAACGAGTTCATCGAGGAGCCGTTGCCCGACCCGATCACGTGGCAAAAATACACGTCGTTCGGCATTCGTGCGGGCCAGAGCAGCCTGGAGCGCTACGAAAAACTGCTCGAAGCGGCGCGGGCTGGTAAATTCACGGCCAAGCACGCGCCGGGCGGCGAGACGGTCGACGAGCACAAGCTGCTCCGGCGCGCGGCAGGCGCGCCCGGCTCGGTGGAACAAGCCCGGATGCTCGTGGCGCGGGCGATGGACACCGCGGGAGACGTGGGGCCGGAGGGGCCGCCCGAGCGCAGGCTGCTCGCGGGAAAGGAGCCGGGGCGGCTGCTCGCGGAGCTCGACGGCGTGCTCGGGCCGCCCGAATGTTACGTCGACTGGAAAACGGCACTGCGCATGTTCACGTCGCGAAGGCGCACGCCCGTGGGCACATTCGCGCGGCCGAGCCGGCGTTTTCCCACGCGAATCGGCGAGGTCCCGGGGCGCGCGTGGTCGCCGCGGGCCATGGCGCGGCCGCGCGTACTCGTGACGATCGATACGTCGATGAGCATGACGGACGCCGAGCTCGCCGAGATCGGAAAACAGCTCGCGCTGCTCGCCGAGGAGGCCCGGATCACGGTGGTCGAATGCGATTGCGAGATCCAGCGCGTCTACCCGTTCACCGGCGTGCTCACCGACGTGCAGGGTCGCGGCGGTACGGATCTCCGAAAGGTTTTCGCCGAGAGTTTTTGGCGCACACACACGCCCGACGGAATCGTGTATTTCACCGACGGCGAAGGCCCGTTCCCCGAGGAGCCGCCGCCCATCCCCACGCTCTGGATCCTCACGAAGCCGCAGAATTTTGCGTGCCCCTGGGGCGAACGCGCAATCCTGGAGCGCCGTCGCGCGCGCTGACAGGGTGCCGACATGGGAGCCTTCGACGAAGTCCTCGCAAGGGTGTCTTGCCCTGCGTGCGTCATGAATGCAAACCGCTGCGCCGGGGCGCTGCCCCGGGCCCCGCGGGGGCTGTTCGCCCCTCGACCCGAACCAGGGCAAGCCCTGGACTCGGGGTGGAAGAACTGCGCGATGCGCAGTTCTTCCAACAGGCCGGTGGCAAGACCAGGAAGGTGCGTTGCACGCTGGCGACGGGCACGTTGCCAGTTGAATCGTCAGCGCCGCGGTCTTGGTGGGCAGGGTCGTCGCTGGTCTTGACCTGGCCCATTCGATGAACTGCGCATCGCGCAGTTCATCGACCAAGGGTCCAGCGCTTGCGCTGGTCCGGGTCCCGGGGCGGATAGCCCCGGGTGGGGCCTGGGGCAACGCCCCAGCGAAGCGGCCTCAAATGGAATCAGGCGGCCATTGCGGCGGCGGAGAGCTTGATGATGGAGAAGGTTGCGCCGTAGGGGTCCGCGACCACGGCGATGCGGCCGTAGGGCGAATCGAAGGGCCCGTGCATCACCTTGCCGCCGAGCGCCTCGATCTTCTTACACGCGTCCTCGGCGCTATCTACGGCGAAGTAGGGCATCCAGTGCGGCGGGATCGAGGCATCCCACTGCTCGTTCATTTGCATGATACCGGAGACGGCCTTCTCGCCCTTGTGGAGCGTGTAGTACGTCATGCCGGGCATCTCCATCGGCATCTTCCGGGCCTCGACGTCGAGTACCTTGCTGTAGAACGCCGCGGCCTTCTCGCTCTCGCGCGTGGCGACCTCGCACCAGGTCATCGCGCCGTGCTCGTCGATGACCTGCGCGCCCTTGTGCAAGCGGCCCTGCCAGAAGCCAAAGGTCGCGCCCGTCGGGTCGACGCAAACGCACATCCGGCCCTGATCCATCACGTCCATCGGCGGCATCACCAGCTGGCCGCCGAACTCGCGGATCTTGGCGGCCGTGGCGTCGACGTCCGTGCTGTCGAAATAGACGCTCCACGCCGTGGGGTAGGGCGCGTCTTCGGGACGCTTGCCCATGCCGGCGGCATTACGGCCGTTCTTCTGGCACATCGTATAATAGCCCATCTCGGGCTTGCCCTGGATGAACGTCCATCCGAAGAGCTCCCCGTAAAACTTCTGCGCCCCCGCGAGGTCCGGCGTCATGAGGTCGAACCACGTGGGTGTACCAGCGTCGTGTCCGTCGACGTTGCTCATCGTCTCTTTCCTCCCTACCTGCGTTTTCGTGTTCGAGGACGGAAGACCCACCCCCGCGCGCACCAGGGTATGCCTTACACGAGCCGTCCGGGACGCGTCAACGAGAAAGCAGCGCGTGTTTGCCCGAGGGTTTGTCGGAGTCATTCCGTTGGCACTGTGCCAGTTGGCCGGGGCGCTGTGCCGGGGCGCTGCCCCGGACCCCGCGGGGGCTATTCGCCCCTCGACCCGAACCAGGGCAAGCCCTGGACCTCAGGGGGAAGAACTGCGCGATGCGCAGTTCTTCCCGCAGGCCGGTGGCAAGACCAGGGACAGCGTTGCCAGTCATGGCGGTCTTGGTTGGCAGGGTCGTACCTGGTCTTGCCTCGACCTGTTCGATGAACTGCGCATCGCGCAGTTCATCGACCCTGGGTCCAGCGCTTGCGCTGGTCCGGGTCCAGGGGCGGATAGCCCCTGGTGGGGTCTGGGGCAACGCCCCAGCGCAGCGGCCCAGGTCTGCTAAGCTCGACACATGAGCTCCTCGCGCCTCGTCACGATCGACTGCGATTACCTAGGGCCCGACATCGCCGCCGCGTATCTCCGTGTGGAGGGCGACGAAGCGGCGTTCGTGGAGACGAACACCACGCATGCGGTTCCCCGGCTGCTTGCGGCGCTCGATCGTGAGGGGATTGCGCGGGAGGCTGTGCGGTGGGTCATCGTCACGCACGTCCACCTCGACCATGCTGGGGGCGCTTCGGCGTTGCTCGCTGCGCTGCCGAATGCGACTGTGCTCGCGCATCCGCGGGCGGCGCGCCACCTCGTCGATCCGTCGAAGCTCGTCAAGAGCGCCGAGGCTGTTTACGGCGCTGCGCGGTTTGCCGAGCTTTACGGGACGATCTTGCCGATCGATGCGGCGCGCGTGCGGTCGCTCGAGGACCGCGAGACCGCCCCGCTTGGCGGTGCGACGCTCACGTTCGTGCATACGCGCGGGCATGCGAACCACCATTTCGTCGTGCTCGATCCGGCCCGGGAGACCGTGTTCACCGGGGATACGTTTGGCCTCGTTTATCCGCGGCTCCAGCGCGGCCGCCGCCTCGCTTTCCCGTCCACGAGCCCGACCGATTTCGACGCGGAGACGGCGCACGCGAGCATCGAGGTGGTCCGGACGTCGGGGGCGCGGCGCGTGGCGCTCACGCATTTTGGCGAGATCGAGGACCTCGACGTGGTGGCCGCGCAGCTTCATCGGTGGATTGACCTCTCCGCTTCGCTCGTCGATGCGGCCGTGTCGCTCGCGCCGACCGAGGCCGAGGCCATGATTCGTGGGGCGCTCGACAAGGAAATGGAGCGCGCGGCCGAGGAGGCGGGGCTCTCGCTCGACGCCGAGGACCGCGCGCATCTGGAGCTGGATCTGGCGCTCAACGCGCAGGGGCTCGCGTACGTCGCGTCGAAGCGGCGCGGGTGAACCTCAGCGCCGCGGAATCGTCCCTTCGGAGACCATCCGCCGCACCGTCGCGAGCGTCGCCGCCACGGCTTTCCGATACACGGGCTCGAGCTCCCGCGCTTTGGCCTCGTCCTCGTCGGGCACGCCGAACACGAAGCGGAGCACGAGCGAGCCGTCGGGCTGCTCGTCGATCACGTTGTCGACCCACCCCGGCGCCCCGGCGACCCGCTCGAAATGCACGCGCGTCTCGGGCTCGAATGTCACGCGCTCTCGGATGGGCTGACCGCCGAATTCGATCTCGCGCAGAAGCCAGCCGTCGCCCTTCTCCAGGACGTCGCATCGTGTCATTCCCGGCACGAACGGCAGCGCGTTCTCCGCCTTCATTTCGAGCCCCCGCCACACCTCGGCCCGCGAAAGCGGAAGCGCGCCCGGCCCGTTCACCGTGACCTCGTAACCCAGCTTCTTCATGATCGGCTCCTCTTGCCGCCAGCGTAGCGCGGAGCCGCGTCGTGGAGAACGTCCGTCATTCCGGGGCGCGTGGCCACGTCGCCCGCGCGTCGAGCCAGGCCTTGCAGCGGGCCTCGGGATCCGGATTCGAAAGGACGTCCGAGATGACCGCGATCGAATCCGCGCCCGCCCGCGCCACGCCCTCGGCGCGCTCCAGCGTGATTCCTCCGATCGCGACGAGCGGCCGCCGCGCGATGCGCTTCCATTCGCCGATCCGATCGAGCCCTTGCGGGGCCCAGGGCATCACCTTGAGTGTCGTCGGATACACCGGGCCGAGGGCCACGTAATCGGGATCGGGCGCGAGCGCTGTATCGAGCTCCTCGTGGCTGTGCGTCGAGACGCCGAGCTTGAGGCCCGCCCGCCGGATCGCCGCGACGTCGGCCTCCGCGAGATCCTCCTGCCCGAGGTGCACCCATTCCGCGCCGAGATCGATCGCGTCCTGCCAGAAATCGTTCACCACGAGCGTCGCCCCGCGCGCCCGGCACTTTTCGATGGACGCCGCGATCTCCGCCCGCCGCGCTGCTGGTTCGAGCCCCTTCATGCGGAGCTGTACGAATTGCAAACCCAGCGGGAGCAGGCGATCGAGCCACCGGGCGCTGTCGACGATCAGGTAAAATCGATCCAGCACGAGCATCGTCCGCTCCTCGAATCAGCCTGCGAAAGGTGAAAACGGCGCGCCGAACGTCGGCGTCGACGCGGTGGCGAGGTCCGTGGGCTCCATGAGCCCCGCCTCGTGCGCCCTTCGCCCCGCGCGAATGGCCTCGGCGAACGCCTCCGCCATGGCCGACGGATCTCCCGCGGTCGCGACGGCCGTGTTGATCAGAATGGCGTCGTATCCCATTTCCATCGCCGCCGCCGCGTGGCTCGGCGCGCCGATGCCCGCGTCCACGACCAGCGTGATCCCCGGGAAATGTTTTCGGAGCAGCCGGAGCGCGTAGGGATTGTTGAGCCCCCGGCCCGTCCCGATCGGCGCGCCCCACGGCATGAGCACGCGGCAGCCCGCCTCGACGAGTTTCTCGGCGAGCACGAGATCATCCGTCATGTAAGGAAAAACCTCGAAGCCCTCCGCGACGAGCGCGCGTGTCGCCTCCACGAGCGCGAAGGGATCGGGCTGGAGCGTCACGTCGTCGCCGATGACCTCGAGCTTGATCCACGGCGTCCCGAAGACCTCGCGCGCCATCCGCGCCGTGGTCACGGCTTCCCGCACGGAATGGCAGCCGGCCGTGTTCGGTAAGACCGTCACGGAGAGCGCCTTCACGAGCTCCCAGAAGGCCTGACCCGCCTTCGCGCCGGCCGCGGATTCACGCCGCAAAGACACGGTCACGATCTGCGTGCCCGAGCGCGCCACCGCCTGGCCGAGCGCCTCGGGCGAGGGATATCGCGCCGTCCCGAGGAGGAGCCTGCTTTCGAACGTGCGCCCATAAAAATCGACCATGCTCATCCTCCCTGCATGGGCCGGAGCACCTCGACGGCGTCGCCCTCGGCGAGCTTCGTCTCGGCCCGGAGGGCGCGCGGCACGAACTCGCCATTGAGCGCGGTCGCGACCACCGAGACGTCGAACCCTCGGTCCTCGATCAGCGCAGCGAGATCCTTCGTCGTCGTATCGATCTGTTCACCATTCAGCCGGATCCGCATGCATGACCTCGTTCGTGGGGACCTTTCCGAGGAGAACGTCGACGATCCGCGCGGCGAGCGCCGGCGCGAGGAGCCAGCCGTGGCGATACAATCCATTCACGGCGATCGTGCGCCCGGAGATCTCGATCCGCGGCGCGTTGTCGGGGAAGGCGGGCCGGAGCCCCGCGTTGAGCTCCAGGATCTCCGCCTCGGCGAACGCGGGGTGGAGCGCATACGCCTGCGTGAGGAGCTCGCCGGCCGAGCGCAACGTGACGCGTGTCTCCGCGCTCGGATCGGGCGATTCCGATTCGATCGTCGTCGCCCCGATCATGAAGACGCCGCCCTCACGCGGCACCACGTACAGCGGATGGCGGTGGTGGAGCAGGCGCACGGGCCGCGCGAGCGAAACGTCCCGGCTCCGGACGAGGGCCATTTCCCCTTTGACGCCGCGCAACGTGGGAAACCTGTCGCGGGCGCCGAGGCCCCGCGCGTCGACGATACGGTCGGCGTTCAAGGAATCGGGATCTCCGGAGAAACCGAATTCGATCGGCACGCCGGCCTCGCGGAGCCACGTCTGCAGCGCTCGAAGCGTGCGCCGCGGGTCGAGGTGCCCTTCGTGCGGGAAAAAGAGCCCGCGCCGGTAGCGGCCGGCGAGGGCGGGCTCGAGCGCGCCGAGAGCCTCTTCGTCGAGGCTCCGGTGATTGTGGGTCAGCCGCTCGAATCGGGTGAGCACGCCCGGTTCGCGAGGGGGGGCAACGACCAGGGTTCCGTTCGTCTCGACGCCCGGGACGAGCGACGGCCAGAGCGCGAGCGACCGCCGGCCGAGGGCGACCACGAGCGGCTCGGCGATCTCTGCCTCGCAGTCGGGCGCGAGCATGCCGCCGGAGCGCCACGCGGCGCTCGCCGTGATATCGGCGGCGCGCTCGTGGACCACGACCCGGAGCCCTGCGCGCACGAGCGTGACGGCGGCGACGAGCCCCATCACGCCGGCGCCCAGCACGGCGACGTCGAGCCGTCCGGAATCGACCATCGGGCTTCTCCTAGCCGCGACGGTCGCTTCGTGTCAACCATCGATGCGCGCCGCGAAAAGTGCCCCGGCCGGAAATGCGTCGGTCGGCGGGGGCGTTCGCGCGTCATGACCACACGCATGCGTCCCCTCGCCACCGCCGCGCGCCTCCTCGCCGCGCCTTTGCTCCTCCTCGCCGCGGGCTGCACGCAGGGCGCGGCGGCCACGATCCCGGACCCCGGCGTGCCCCGGACCCCCAAGGCGGCCGCGTCCCGGTTTTCCGGGCTCGTCGGCTGCTTCACCATGGTCGAGGTCGGCACGGGCGCGACGGTCGAGTACGGCGGCGACGAGTGCGACGTGCGCACGACGCCCGCCTCGACGTTCAAGATCCCGAACGCGCTCATCGCGGTCGACACGGGCGTGGTGCAGGACGAGACCACGGTGTTTCGCTGGGACGGCAAGGAGCGATGGCGCGCCACGTGGAACCGCGATCATTCGCTCGCCACCGCGATGTGGCACTCGACGGTCTGGTATTTCCAGCGCATCGCCGAGCAGGTCGGCGAGCCGCGATATCGCGCCTATCTCTCGGCGTTTCGATACGGCAATGCCGATCCCTCGGGCGACGTGACCATGTTCTGGTTGAACGACACGCTCACGATCTCGCCCCGCGAAGAACGCCGTTTCCTCGCCGCTCTCTACGAAAACAAGCTGCCCGTCTCGCCACGCGCCACGACCGTCGTGAAGAAGACCCTCGAATTGCGCGGCGACGCCGTAGAGCACGTGCGCGACCGGCTTCCGTTCATCGATCAGATTCCTGCGAGCGTGGTGTTCAGCGGGAAGACGGGCAGCGCAGTGCCGGAGGGCCAGCGAGGGCCGCTCTCCATGGTCGGGTGGTTCGTCGGCGCGCTGGAGAAGGAAGGTCGCACCTGGGTGTTCGCGTGCCGCATTCGATCAAACGACGAGACGAAGATCGGCCCCGAGGCCGCGAAGATCACCTACGACATCCTGAAGGGCGAAGGGATGCTCTGACGAACGCGGTCATCCGGGAATGGGTCTCATGTGGGAGGCGCTGCGCTGGGGCTTTGCCCCAGGCCCCACCGGGGCTATCCGCCCCTGGACCTGGACCAGCGCAAGCGCTGGACCCGGGGTCGATGAACTGCGCGATGCGCAGTTCATCGAACAGGCCAGGCAAGACAGCAGCGCTGACGATTCAACGGCAACGTCCCCGTCGCCAGCATGGAACGCACCTTCATGGTCTTGCCACCGGCCTGTGGGAAGAACTGCGCATCGCGCAGTTCTTCCCCAAATGGTCCAGGGCTTGCCCTGGTTCGGGTCGAGGGGCGAACAGCCCCCGCGGGGTCCGGGGCAGCGCCCCGGCGCGACGCCTCGCGATGAGACCAATGCTCAGTCCCAGGCGAGCTCCAGCGATTCGAGGCGGCGGGCGGTGGCGCTCGGGAAATAGGTGAGCTTCTGGCCCGGGACGAGGCGCAGGCCTGGCAGGCGCTGGGTCAAGACCTCCAGCGCGATGCGGCCTTCCAGGCGCGCGAGCGGCGCGCCGATGCAATAATGAATTCCGTGTCCGAATGCGAGGTTCGGCGCCGTTCGGCGGAGGTCGAACCGGAGCGGTTCCTCGAAGCGCGCTTCGTCGTGGTTCGCCGAGATGTACGCGATCTGCAGGCGCTCGCCTTTTTTGATGTGCGCGCCGCCGATCTCTACGTCCTCGAGCGCGGTGCGGTACATCGCGTGAATGGGGGAGGCCGTGCGCAGGACCTCCTCAACGATGGAGGGGATGATGCCCGGGTCCTTCCGTGCCGCGGCGAAGAGCTCTGGATCACGTGCGAGCTCGAGCGCCGCGGCCGCGATGAGGCCGGCTGTGGTCTCGTAGCCGGCGAAGAGAATCTGCAGGAGCATGTTGACGAGCTCGGCCACGCCGAACGGCGGATCCAGGGCCGCGGCGCCGGTGACGATATCGGAGAGTGCGTCGTCGCGGGGGTTTTTCCGACGGTCCTCGATCGCGTCGGCCAGGTAATGCTGGAAGGCGACGAACCCCTTCGCATGCTCGAGGAGCGACGGGAGCGGATCCTGTCCGGCGAAGATTGCGGTGCTGTTCGTGGTCCAGCGATCGACCTGATCGAGGTGCTCGCGGGGCAGCCCGAGCAGGTCGACGATGAAGTTTCCCGGCAATGCGATCGCGAAGGCGTGCACGAGCTCGACGTGGCCTTTCGTGAGGAAATCGTCGACGAGCCTTTCGGCGATGTCGCGGAGGATCGGCTCGAATGCGGCGAGACGGCGGAGCGAGAGGGCCTTCGTGACGAGGGCGCGCCCGCGCGTGTGGATCGGGGGATCGCTGTCGACGAGGCTCGGGAGGAGCGGATACCCCTTCATGAGCTCGGCGAGGAGCTCCGGCGGGGGAGGCGCTGTGGCGGCCTTGGGCGTGATCGAATCGAGCGACGAGAACCGCGAAGCGTCTTTCGCGACCGCGCAGACGTCCTCGTACCGGGTCACGACCCAGAGTCCGAGCGAATCACTCCAGAAGACGGGCTCGTCGCGGCGCGCGCGGGCATAAAAGGGCCGCGGATCGTCGAGCATGGGCGAGGCGAGCGGGAAGTGCTCCCGGCCGCAAGCGGACCCTCCTCGGCTCGTCACACGGGATTCGGACATGAATGCCTCCGTGGCGCGCGACGTGGCGCCGCGCGCTCGTTGTACGGGGATGTACTGAACCACGAGGGAGCGACGCGCGTCCACAAAATGCGTATGCTGCGGCCTGCGTAATGCGGAAAGGCAGGGCGGTGTGATGCATCGAGGTTTCTTGGTGGCGCTCCTCGGGATCGGGCTCCTCGCGTGCTCGTCGAATGAAACGGGCGTGAGCGGAAGCGCGAGCGGAAGCGGAGGCGGCGGCGGAAGCGGCGGCGGAAGCGGCGGCGGAAGCGGCGGCGGAAGCGGAGGCGGGAGCGGCGGCGGGGGCGGAAGCGGCGGCGGAAGCGGCGGCGGCGGCGGGAGCAGCGGCGGCGCTTGTGATCCGGCGGCGGGGACCTATTTCGTCGAGAATACGGGCAACGACGACGGTCCGGGCACGTCGGCCGAGCCGTTCCGGCACATCGCCGTCGCCCTGGAGGCCGCCCAGCCGGGGGACACCGTGGTCGTCCGCCAGGGCACGTACGACGAGCGCATCACGTTCCCGCGCTCGGGCGCGCCCGGGGCGCCGATCACGGTGCGCGCGGCCTGCGGCGCGCGGCCGATCCTCGATGGAACGAACCTCATCGGTATGGGCGAGGTGGGGATGTTCAACATCGTCGATCAGGCGCACATCGTCGTCGAGGGGTTCGAGATTCGCAACCTCACGGGCGTAAATGGCAATTTCCCCGCGGGCGTCTGGGTCCGCGGCGCCGCGCACGATATCGTGATTCGCGACAACGTCATTCACGACATCCTGGCCGAGAACGGAGGCGACGGCACGGGCGCGCACGGCATCGCGGTGTACGGGACGGAGACCACGCCGGCCGAGCGAATCTCGATCCTCGGCAACGAGCTCCACGATCTCGTCCTCGGCTGGAGCGAGGCGCTCGTGGTGAACGGGAACGTGCGTGATTTCGAGGTGCGCGACAACCACGTCCACCACGTGAACAACATCGCGTTCGATTTCATCGGGTTCGAGGGCGATGTCTGCGGCTCCTGCTCTCAGGACGACGTGATCGACGCGCCCGACGTGAACCGCGTCCGCAAAGGCCTCATCGTGGGCAACCTGGCGCACGACGTCACGAGCGCCGGCAATCCCGCCTATGGCAACGAGAAGGCCGCGGGCTGCTTCTACGTGGACGGCGGGGCGGATCTCATGATCGAGCGGAACACCGCCCACGATTGTGATCTCGGCGTGGAGCTCGCGAGCGAGTGGTTCGGCAAGTCGACACGCGCCATCGTGGTGCGGAACAATTTTCTGCACGACAACGACGTCACCTGCATCGTGACCGGCGGGTACAGCAGCGGGAACGGCGGTGGGGGCGGGGCCGCGAAGAACAACGTGATCGTCAACAACACGCTGTTCAATTGCTCGCGCGACGGCTGGGCGGACGCGGCGATCCTCTTGCAGAACCGCAACGAGGGCAACGTGGTTCAGAACAACATCGTGGTCGCGACGATGGGCACGAGCGCGGTCGTCATCGCGGGCAGCGGCAACACGGGGAACGTGTTCGATTTCAACATCTACTTCAACGGGGGCCTCGACGGCGCTTCGGGCGGCGCGAATTCGCTCACTGTAGACCCGAAGCTCGTGAATCCGCTGAACGGTGATCTGCACCTCTCGCCCGACTCTCCCGCGAAAGACAAGGGGAGCGGCGCGGTCGACGTGGGCGCGATGGACATCGACGGGGAGAACAGGAAAAACGGTCCGGTCGACATCGGCGCGGACGAGCTCTGATCAGCCCCACCGCACCTCGTAATGGGCGCGGCGCTCGCCAGGTTTGTCGCCCGGCCACGTGCACCAGGGCTCCCAGATGCCCTCGTCCTTGCGCAGCGAGCGCGTGTCGACGCGCATTCGCCCGAGATCCCGCGGAATCGTGATCAGGTTGTAGAGACGCGGCACGGACGCGGGGCGATGGTCAGCGGGCGCCCCGAAGCTGCCCGCGCCGACGACGTGGATCCGCCGCGCGGGATGCAGGTATCCTACGAGATCGGCGCGGTCCTCGTGGACGTGCCCATGCAGGACGGCCCGGACGTCAGCGCGGCGCAATCGTTCAAGGAAAGCGTCGTCCGTCATCTTTTCATTGCCCGTCACCGGGTGGTGGAAGACGGCGAGCCGCAGGACGGCGGCGTTCGCGTCGAGGTCCCCGCGCCGCTGCGCCTCCTCGATCTGCCGCTCGGCCTCGGCGAGGGCACGGGAGAGCGCGCCCGGGTGAATGGCCGAGCGGCCGCGGTGGTATTCGTCGATCTCGAAGGCCGAGTTCAGCGCGACGAACTGGACCCGCTCGGCCGGGAAGAGCAGGGCGATCCCTTGCTCCTCAGGTGTGAGCGGATACTCGCGCAGGCAAAGCGGGTGGTAGAGGTGGCGGGAAAAATTGCGGAATCGATCGGGATATCGCGTTTCGTCGCGCACGAGGTAGCCGCTCTCCTGCTCGACGAAGCTGCCGGGCGCGAGGCGCTTCGGGTCGACGGCGCGCCGCTTCTTGAAATCGTAGACCTCGGTGTCCCAGTCGAGATCGTGGTTGCCGGGCACGACGATGCAGCGCTCGGCGGTGAGGTTCATCGCCTCGGCAAGGCGCGAGAGGAAATGGCGCGCGGCCTCGAGCTCGCCGGGGCTCGCGCGGTTCGAGAGGTCGCCGGAGACGACCACGAAATCGAGCTTTTCCAGGGCGAGCCCCTCCACGCGGTCGCGCAAGTCCGTGAGCAAGGGCTGGAGCAGGGTCTCGGGGTCGTCGCCCTCGTGGAGGTGCAGGTCGCTGAGGTGGAGGATTCGAATGGGCGCGGGGGGTTTGTCCGAGGTGACGCGCGCGACGGCCATGGCCATCCGCGCGGCCTCGACGCTCTCCTCGCGCCGGCGCTCGGCCTCGCGCCGCAAGGCGAAGATCGGGGCGGCGAGCGCGTCTTTCCCTTCGACCCGTGGGACGAGCGGGGTGCGGGCGTCACATTCGGGGCAGCCGATGTCGGAATGGCCGCCGACGAGGCGGCTCTTGACGGTGTCCTCGGGCAAGACGTACCCGCACGCGCAGCGCACGGAGGCGCGCTCGACGAAATGGACGCCGCGCTGCTTGAGGTGATCCTCCAGAAACCCCGCGAAAAGCCGCCGGACCTCGTCGGGCGTGTCCGGCGAAAAGGCGACTTCGAGGCCCCCGCGCGCCTTTCCGCCCGGGGCTCGGGTCATGGATAGCCGCGACAGACCTTCGCCCGGGAGGCCAAAATCGGCGCGGCCGGGGCCGAGGCGCGCGGGGCCGAAGCGCCGGCCGAGGGCGAGGGCCGTGACGGCGGAGGCATACACCTCCGAGGCGGGGCGGCTCATTTCGTACCGAATGGCGGCCGGCAAAGCGGCGGCGACGGGATCGGCCGGATCGGCGGCGGGCGCGGGGGCCGGGAAGAGGGCGGGGAAAACGAGCAATCCCTCGTGGAGGAAACACGTGCCTTGTTCGAGCAGGAGCGCGATGACGCCATCGAGGACGCCGAGCTCCTGATCCTTGCGTAATCGCTCGCCGGGCGGGATGCGCGGGAATCGCGCGGCGGGGCCGAGCAGCGTGGCGATGTCGAGCGCGGGGACGCCGTGGGGGTTGTCGCGGGCGAGCAGGATCAAGGAGCCGGCATACCGGGCGATCTGCTCGACTTCGAGGACGAGGGCGCGGGTTCCATCGGACAAACGTATGTCCGCGACGAGGCCCTGGCGGGCAAGCTGCGAGGCGACGGCGGGGATCGCGACCGCAAGCTCGGCGTCGGTCTCGTCCTGGGCCACGCTGGCCTCGAGCTCGAGCAGCGTGAGCACGGCGCGGCCGGCCTTGCGGGCGCGCTCGACATGCGCGCGAATGCGCTCGAAGAGGACGGGGCGGCTCGTCGGGCCGAGCGAGGACCAATCGATGGCGCCAAGGATCGTGCTCTTCAATTCGGAGATGCCGCGGCCCGTGCGGGCGCTCGTGGGCACGTACGCGAGGGCGCCGACGTGGGTGCGGAGGCGCTCGCTCCCGGAGCGATCCTCGGGGGCGCGCTCGGCGTCGTCGAGTTTTGTACCGACGAGCAATCGGCGAGGCGCGTCGTCGTGCTCGCCTCCGTCGCCGAGGTGATCGTTCCACGAGGCGATTTCATTCTCGGCGGCCTTGCCGCGGCCGGGCTCGAAGACGAGCAAGGCGAGGGAGGTGTCCCGCAAGAAGAGGGGATGGACGAGGCGGTATTCGTCCTGGCCGCCGAGATCCCAGACGACGAGCTCGCGGCGATGGTTTTTCGGGACAGGCATGTCGCGCGGGAGGCGCGCGTCGCGAATGGGCCAGAAGCGCATTCCATGCGTGGAAGGTTGCTCCTCGTAACGATCCTCGGCGAGGCGGAGGGCGAGGCAGCTTTTTCCGGCGCGGCCCTCGCCGAGGAGGACGACCTTGGCCGTGGTGGTGTGGAGCGTGGTGGAGGAGGGGGCGCGGCCACGGAGCGCGTCGATATCGACGTTGAAGAGGGCGAGGGCGCCGGTCGGCGAGGGAATGGTGAGCGTGGGCTCGGTGGGGGAGAAGATGGCGCCTGCGAGGTAATTCGTGGCGGATCGCAATCGCGCGACCGGCTCCCAGGTATCCGTGCGCCAGAGCAGGACGAGGCCGTCGCGGGAGCGGGAGGCGAGGAGGCGGCCGTCGTGCGAGAAGGAGAGGCTCGTGACGGCAGCGGAATGGCCTTCGAGCTTGGCGAGGAAGGCGCCATCCTGGAGGCTCCAGACCGCGATGGTGCCGTCGTCGGCGGCGGAGGCGACGTGGGGCGTGCGGGGCCGGAACGCGAAATCGAGGACGGAGCCGCGGTGGAAATGGGCGGCGCGGGTGAAGCCATTTTGCGGCAAGGTGCCCGCCGGGATCGTGGAAATGGCGACGAATCCATCGCCCTTGCCGCCGGAGAGGAGGAACTCGCCGTCGGGCGAGAAGGCGAGGGCGAGGATTCCATCGGGGCAAAAGCCGTGATCGAGGTAGCCGATGGGGAGGAGCCCGTCGGCATCGAGGAAAAGAATCTTGCCGTCGGGCATGCCCGCGGCGAGGACGTTCTCGGGCGACCAGGCGAGGCTCGTGCCGGAGATCTCGTGCAGCGTGCGGAGGCATTCGCCGTTCGAGGCATCCCAGATGGAAAGGTTCGTCCCGGCACGCGTGGCCATGCGACGCCCGTCGGGGGCGTAGCAGAGGTCCATCGCGTCGGAGCCGGCGCGCGCGAGCCAGCGATTCGATTGCGTGTCCGCGTCCCAGACGTGGATCTTGCCCCAGAATGAAATGGCGGCGAGCGTGTCGCCGAGGGGCGAGAACCGGACGCGGGCGAGCGGGCCGCGGTCGATGGGCAAGGAGCGCAGGAGGGTGAATTCGGAGGGGACATCCGCGGAAGCGGGAGCGGATGCGGGCGCGGGAGCGCGTGCGGAAGCGGAGGCGGAGGCGTGCGCGGAAGCGGGACCGAGAGCGAGGCCGCGCGTGGCTCCGGGGGCGCGCGCGGGGACGGGGGAGGGAGCGAATGCGGCGACGGAGGGGGCGATGGGCGGCGGGCGAGGGGGCGGCGGGGGAGCGGCCTCCTTCTTCGATTCGAGCGGCTCGGGCGCGGGCGATAGGACGGGTTTTGCTGCGGCCTGCGGGGCGAATTCTGCGGCGATCGGCAATTCGAGGGCTTCGTCTTCCGCGAAATCGTCGGCCTTTGCGGGAAGGGCTGTGCGCCCGTGGACGAACGTCCGTCGGAGCGATTCGTCCACGCCGAGGGGAAGCAGCGTGGGGACGGGGACGAGCATGGCCTCGTTTTGCGGCGAGGAGGCCAGGGTTCGAGGCCATAACGAGAGAACCCCCTCGCCGAATGCGTCTGCGAACGTGAGCCGACCGACCACGTATCCATCCATGGAATCGGGCGTGATCCAGCCGCCGAAGAAAGGGGCCGTGCAAAGCGGCGCATGGGGCTCGTCCAACAAAATGGGGGCTTTTCCGCGGCTGCTCCCAGCCAAGTGGACGGCAAAGCGGCCAGGCGGGGCCATCCGTGCCAGCCGGTCGCGAGCACGGGGCGAGAGTCCGGAAGGCGGGTGGTGCGTGAGCAAGATACAAGCGTCGTGGCGCTCGGACCAGGCAGGAAGGTCGCCCGCTGCCGCCTCGATCTGACGCGGATCGATGTCGAGACGCCCATAGGCGCTCGACGCGGAGAGCTCGAGGAAGGCGGTGTTGAGGCCGGCGATTCCGTAACGGTGGCCGTCTTTCGTGACCGTGGCCGCAAAATCGCCGGGAAGAAGACCCGGGCGGAGGTGGAGTTCGATGTCGCCGGGGCGCTCGTGGTGGAAGGCCTTCATCCATTGCTTGAACGGGGCGAATGCAGCCTCCACCGCGTGCCGCATCGGGTGATCGGCGTCGTCGAAGAACGCCTCGCGTGTCGCTCCTTCCCAGCTTTCCGGCTCCGGGGCGGCGCCCCTGGCGATGCGGACGAGGTCGTGGTTGCCGGGCACCGCGAGCAGGGCAGGGCGTGCGCCGAGCCGGGCGAGAAAGTCTTGAAGCGAGGCGAGCCCCTCCGTGACGAGGTCGTACTCGCTCTCCGTGCCACTCGTCGCGAGGTCGCCGGTGACGAGGATGAGGTCGAGGGAGCCTGCGCGGGCGTGGAGCTGCGCAAGGTCCCGCTCGATCTCCTCGCGGAAGCGGGGCCTTTGCCACAGCGTGCCGTGGGTTCGGACGTGCAGGTCCGTGAGGTGCAGCCAGCCGAGTCCGGCCATGTAGGGGGCTCCCGGGGGGTGTCGACCGGCGCCCATCGTATCCCCCGGCCCTCGCGTCCGGCAACGACGGCGGGGGGGGCGTGGGTTGGTTTGTCTTGATGAACTGATGGGTAAACCACGTACCTATACGAATGTTGTGAATGTTTCTTTGTTCATGTTGTGTTTGGTTTGAAACATGTTGCTACCAGTCCTTTCGGGCATGTTTGTCCAGATAAACTGAAGTTTGGGCCACGGTCTGGTGCTGTGGATTTTTGCCCGTAGTGGAATTTGTTGATTGTTGTCACCCAAACATCTTGCTACCAGTACTTTGGGGCCGTTTTTCCTTATCGGCGAGGGGCCTGCGCGGGGCGCTCGGGGGTCCTCCGGAGCTTTTTCCGGTCTTCCGGGTGTTTTCGGGCCATTTTTGTCGGTTTTTGCGTCATGAACCCACCTGGATTTTGACGCGTTGCGTTGTTGTGTATTATGATCAATAATCTATAAATTAGATTGTCTAGTAAAACGTGTTTCTTGTAAAACTTTGGTTCGTGTTGCTTGTGATATTTATTGGTTTGTCGCGAAAATAAATTGTAGTTGAATGAAATAATGTGCGCGGCCATTGCGCCAAGTCGGCGCTCGATGGTCGCGATAGGCGGGAATGAAATGTCGGAAAATCGAATCAACGAGGGGCAGGGCGCCCCTCGGATTGCTTTTTCAGGCCGCGCTGCGGCTCACGAGAACGAGCGGATCCGGGCCGGGCGCCGCCTCGAAGCCGCCGAGGCCGTCGAGTAGCTCCCACGTCGCGCAGAGATTGGGCGTTTCCTCCGACGACGCCCAATCGCCCGTGCGCGCGAGCGGGCCGCCGACAATCTCCGGATCCGCGTCGATTCGCTCGCGCACCACCACCTCGCCCGCGTGCGCCGAGACGTTCACGTGCACGCGTGGATCCGATCCAGAACGCGACGCGAGCGCCGTGTGCAGGTCGAGCGCGAAATCGAGCGCCACCTGCCGCTCGTCCTGCCAGCTCACAGGATCCCGCGGCAGCAGCCGGAGGCCGAGCACCTCCGCGCTCGTGCTCGTACACAACGTGTAGCCCGCGCTCCGCATCCGATCCTCGGCGCTCGCCAGGATCCGCTCGATCTCGGCCGCGAAAAGATCCGGCGCGTCCTCGGCGTCGGCGCGCAGCCGGATCTCGATGAAGATGCCCACCGCGAAGCGCGGGAGCTGGTGCGAGGACGAGCGCAACGTGCCCGCCGAGGTCGCGTGGCGCAGCGCCCGCACGAGCGCGTGCACCGACTCGTAACGGCGCTCGGGCCGTTTTTCCAGGCACTTCAAGACCACCGCGTCGATCTCGCGCGAGACGGGGACGCGCTCGCTCGGGCGCGGCGCAGGCTCCTCCAGGTGCTTGCGCACAAGCTCGCCGGGGAACGAGGACTCGAACGGCAAACGGCCCGTGAGCAGGCGATAGAGGAGCGCGCCGAGCGCGTAGACGTCGGTGCGCGCGTCGACCGGCGCGCAGAGGAGCTGCTCGGGCGCCATGATCGTGAGCGTGCCGATCTGCCGGTTCACCGAGGTCAGGCCCGCGCTCGACGTGCCCGGATCGACGAGCTTCGCGATGCCGAAATCGAGGAGCTTCACGCCGCCGAGCCCGCCCGTCGCCATCACGTTGCTCGCCTTCACGTCGCGATGGACGATGCCCGCCGCGTGCGCCGCGCCAAGCGCCGCACACACGGGCTCGAGGATCTCGAGCGCCTCCTCCGGGCCGAGGCGACCACGCATCGAGAGCAAGACGTCGAGCGTGACGCCGGGGAGATACTCCATCACGAAAAACGGCGTTCCGCAGGAGAGCGCGCCGACTTCCTTGATCTCGACGATGTTCGGGTGGCGGATGCGCCGGAGGAGCTCGACCTCCCGGACAAACCGTTCGATCATCTTCGGCAGCGGCGCGAGCGTCGGATGCAGGACCTTGATCGCCACAGGCTCCGCGCGGCCCGCGGGATGCGCGCGGTACACCGAGCCACACCCGCCGCGCGCGACGAGCCGGTCAATGACGTAACCACCAACGGACGTCCCGACAGCAAGGGGGACGTCGTGATCCTCGCCGCCGCCCATCCCGCCTCCGCCAAGAAGCCCAGATCGACCCATCATGCCCTCCCCCGGTGCGATCGCGATCCTACGCCACGGGTATGACCCGAAATGCGCCGCGTCGGCAACCGATTTCCGCGGTATCCGTGCTTGTCGCGAAGCCCAATGATCGCCGCGACGCGCGATGGAATCAGGGTACGCACGGGCCTGATGGGGCCGCTCCCGATCCCCCCGACCCTAGCGCGGCATCAGGGCAATTCCCGATGCACTCGTCGAGGGTCACCCGTTCGCAGGACGCCCGTACTCCAAGTTCGTCGTGTCCTGTGCCGGCTCCGTGTTTCGCGCTATCGTGAGGGGAATCTCTGAGACGGGGGGGGTACATGTCTCGGAAATCAATGGTCGCGTTTTTTCCGTTCGTGCTCGTAGCGGTCATGCCGGTCATCGGTTGCGTGGGGGGGCCGGATCTCGACGAGGAGGACAGCAACGAGGTCGTGGGCGAGGCGGCCCTCGGCATCAACATTCTGAACGCGCTCGTTCCCGAGGCGCTGACGGCGGGTGGGGACTTCGCCAAGGCGCCTCTTTCGGTGGACGCGATGGTGCCGGAGGCGCGCGCGGCTATCGAGGACTCCTCGGAGCAGGGGAGGCTCGCGCGGATGTTCCTCCGTTATGCCGTGGGCTGCGCCCTCGGACCGGACCAGGAGCTCTCGTACTCCTGGACGGACCTGCACGGCGATGTCCACAGAGAAGTGTACCAGGGCATCGCAGGGCTCGCCCCATCGTGGGAGCAAGCGCCGCTCGACGAGGTGGGCCAGCAGTGGGTGTCGGCGTGCCTCGGCGCGCGCACGAATCGTTACGGCAGGGCCGTGGAGATCTCGATGCATGGCTCCGCCGATGTGCTTGCGGAGGTGCATGACGCCGAGATCAAGGGATTCCCCTACGAGGAGGGGGCGTTCTGGGGAAACGTCTTCTTGCCCGAGCCCTATCTGCGTACCTGTTACAACCCGGCGAACGTCGAGCAGGCCCGGAACAAGTCGCGTGATTGCGCGGCAGGTCTCGCGGGCGCGGGCGACGAGGACTGCGGTATCATGGAGATCATGGGACCTTGCGCGAGCCAATGCGAAGCGCTCGGCGAAGGCCTGTACCATGCAGGCTGCACCGCACCCCAATCTGGGGTTCCTTCCGGAGGGAAAACGGAGTATGTGATCACCGTTTTCCTGCCGTAAAGATGATCGCACCACTGCCGCCGCCGGAGCACGACGCAACCATCCGTCAAGGACGGAAAGTATCGCGTTGTGCTTCGTGCGGGAGGCGGGTGGGGGCCTCCGGGTGTCCGGAGCATGGTCGTCCACTCGAAGGGGACACGGCGCCCGAGCTCGTATCCGAGCCCGAGGCGCCGCTGCCCGAGTTCCGCGGCTACCGCACCGAACGAATGCTCGGCCGGGGCGGGTTTGGCATGGTGTACGCGGCCGTGTCGACAGCGCCGCTGCCAAACGCCGGGCGCCGCGTGGCCATCAAGCTGGCCCGGGACGATCGGGCCGGCGCCGCGCAACGGCTCGCGCACGAGCTCGTGGCGCTGCGCCTCGTGGGCCCGCCGCACGTGCCCGAGGTGCTCGACGCAGGCGTGCTCGCCGCGGGTTCACCCTACATCGTGATGGAGCTCATCGAGGCGAGGACGCTCGCGGAGATCCTCGTCGCCCACGGCGGGCCTCTGCCCCCGGCCGAGGCCTGCGCGATCACCCGCGCCTTGCTCGGATCGCTGCGCGCCGTGCACGACGAGGGGCTGGTTCACCGCGACATCAAGCCGGAAAACGTCCTCGTGACGGAGCCGCCGGGCCGCGCGACGGTGCTCGACCTGGGGCTCGCGCGGCGCGAAGGCGTGATGCCGGCGCGCGTGACCCCGCCCGAGGAGGGCGCGATGGTCGGCACGATCGAGTACATGGCGCCCGAGCAATGCGAGGGTCGCGCGGAGCTCGATGCGCGCGCCGACGTGTACGCGGTGGGCGTGATCCTGTACGAGATGCTCGCCGGGCATCCGCCGTTCTGGGGGCCACCGGCGGCGGTGCGAGAGGGGCATCTCTCCCGCAGGCCCGCGCGGCTCGAACGTGCGGCCGGGACGCCGGTCCCGGCGGCGCTGGAAGACATCGTGCTTCGGTGCCTGGAGAAGGATCCGGCCGCGCGATACACGAACGCGACGGCGCTCGACGAGGCGCTCGCGGCGATCGCTCTCGGGACGGAGGCCGAGGTGCAGAGAATCCCGGATGTCGCCGGGGATCCCGCGACGAACGGGGTGGGAAAAACCCAGCCCCCGGATCGGGGCGTGTCGGCCGATGCTCGAACGAGGTCGTCCGATGCGTCGGCGTCCGAGCGGCGCACGGTGGCCTTGCTGCACTTCACGTCGCAGCTCGATCCGATCGCACTGCAGGGACGCATCGAGCCGATCGGCGGGCACGTGATGCGCGCCTCGAGCGGCCGGTACGTGGTGGCGTTCGGGCACGAGGCGGACGAGAACCCGGTGCGCCTGGCGATTCGCGCCGCGCAGGATCTCGTCGCGCGCGGGATCTGCGAGCGGGTGTGGATCGATCTCGCGAACGTGTCCGTGACGACGCGGCCCGACGGGTCGAAGCGGCTGCTTTCGCCGCACCTCGCGCGGATCGGGCAAGCGCCGCTGCCGGCGTCGACCGCGCCGATCCTGCTCTCGCCGACGGCGCGCGCGGTGCTGACGGAGGCCGATCTCTCGGAGCTGCTCTCGTTGTTCGGGGCGAAGACCGTCGAGGAGAGCGAGCTTTCGGGGGCGGAAGATCCGACAACGCGGCTCGGGCACGTGGGGCCGCCGCTCGTCGGTCGGGACGATCTGCTGGAGACGCTCACGCTCTCGGCGCTGCGGTCGGTCCGCGAAGGCGTGCCGTCGGTCGCGGTGATCGTCGGGGATCCGGGGCATGGCAAGAGCCATTTGCGCAGGCTCTTGGTCGAGCGTCTGCGCACGCTCGTGCCGCTCGGAGCGGCGGTGGATCTTCGCGCGCCGGAGCCGATCGTCGGCGGCGGCGACAGCGTGCGCGACTTGCTTTCTGCGGCGCTTGGTCTGCCCGCGTCGATGCCCGTGGAGGGGCGCAAGGCCGCGCTGCGCGAGCGCCTCGGGCCGGCGAGTAGCCCCGAGGCGGAGGCGGCGCTCGCGCTCGCGCTCGGCTGGGTGGGGCCGCCGCGCGGCGACGAGACCACGGACTTCCCGGGCCTGCGCGCCCTCGAGGCCGCGCCCTTCGCGCTCGGCGCGACCCTGCGCGTGGCTGGCGGCGAGGCGCTGCGGAGGCGCGCGGAACGGACGCCGCTCTGCGTGGTGCTCGACGACGCGCAGTTCGCGGACGAAGCAACGCTCGGCATCCTGGAGCACGCGACGCTCGCGGAGGCGCGGGCGCCGATCTTCGTGTGCGCTCTCGGCCGGCCCGTGTTCCGGGAAAACCACCCGTCCTGGGCCGAGCGCGCCGCGCACCGGGACGTCTTCGATCTCGGCCCGCTCGATCCGCAGAGCGCGGCCTCGCTGGTGCGCGCGCTGCTCGCGCCGGCGGAGAACGTGCCAGAGCTCGCGGTGCGCAGGCTCGTGGAGCGGACGCAGGGCATTCCGCTCTTGCTCGTCGAGCTCGTGCGTGGGCTCAAGGGCGCCGGAATCGTGCGCCGGCACGAGGGCGGCCGCGGGTTTTACGTGGCGACGGACGAGCTCGATCGGGTGCCCGATCTGCCGCTCATCGAGTGGCTCGCGCACCGCGAGATCGACGCGCTGTCGCCGGCGGAACGGGCGCACGCGAGGCTCGTGGCGACCGTCGGGGCCGAGGTCACGCCGGAGGAGATTTCCGGCATCCTGCGGGGGATCTTGCGCCGCCTCGATCAGAGCGGCGAGTCGAGCGAGTTCCCGCTCGACGCGCGGATCGGCATCGAGCGATTGCTCAACACGGGCGTGCTTCGCCGGCAGCGTCACGGCCGCGTCGGCTTCCGGCACGCGCTCGTCCGCGAGGCGATCGCCCGCGGCGTGCCCGAGGCGCTCCGCCGCAAGATTCACCTCACGTGCGCCGAGTACTACCGCGACGCGCCGGGGCCGCCGGAGGGGCCGCCCGAGGAGCAACGGCTGCCGCAGCTCGCATACCACGCGGCCTGCGCGGGGCTCTTCGACGTGGCGGAGGCGGCCTACATGGCGCTCGCCGAGGCGGCGCGGGCGAGGCACGCGTACGTCGATGCCGAACGTTTCTACACGCTGGCCCTGGAGCAGCAGGCGAGCACGGGGATGTGGCGTGGCAACGCGTACCGCGGCCGCGGGCTCATGCGATATCGCGTGGGCCGCTATCACGACGCGCTCGCGGATTTCGCCGAGGCGCGCGCGGCGGCGAGCGCGGCGGGCGATGAGATGGAGATCGTCGAGATCCTGCTCGACGAGGCGACGGCGCTCGACTGGATGGGCGAGCACGGGGCCTCGCGCGACAAGGTGCAGGAGGCGCAGGCGCTCGTCGCGGGCCGGGCGACGCCGCTGCTCTCGGCGCGCATTCTGCTCGGGATCGGGCGTTCGCTTTATCGCTTCTCGCTCAAGGAAGAGGCGCTCGACGCGCTCACGCGCGCGGCGTCCGAGGCGGCGGCGCTCGGCGAGGCGGGCTACGAGACGCAGGTGATCGCGCTGCTCATGCTGGGCTACCTGGAGCAGGGCATCGGCCGGCACGCGGAGGCCGAGCGCGCGCTCGATCGGGCCGTGACCTTGTGCGACGCCCACGGCGACGCGCTGCACCTCGCGGCGTCGATCAACACGCGCGGCGTGCTCCGCGGGTTCCAGGGGGATCGGCAGCGGATGATCTCGGACCTCGAGCGGGTCATCTCGCTCGGCCGCGAGCTCGGGCAGGACTACATCGAGTGGACCGGCCACTTCAACTTGGGCGAATGCCTCTACCTGATGGCCGAGCTCGAAGCGGCCGAGCCGCACGTGGCCCAGGCGCGCGCCATCGACGAGCGGCCCGTGGGCGGCGAGCCGCGCCTGGCGAGCATCCTGCTCCAGGCGCGGATGCTGCTCTATCGCGGCGACATCGAGAACGCGCGCGCGCTCGCCTCGCGGGCCCGCGGCGGGACGTCCGCGCCGCTGACGGTGCCTTCGGACGACGTGCTTTGCTCGATGATCGAGCTCGCGACCGAGGACGCGGGCGACGAGGCGTGGGAGGCGCTCGAGGCTCGCTCGGAGCGGTACTCGATCGGGCAGGAGCGCATCGAGGTGGTCGAGACGCGAGGCCTGTCCGCATTGCGGCGGGGGAGGCGTCGCGAGGCGGCGCGTCACCTCGAACGCGCGCTCGCCCTGTCGCGGCAGATCCCGAACGTGATCGGCAAGCGGCTGGCGCGGCACCTTGCCGAGGCCATGCGCGACTAGCGCCGCGATCGCGGGGTCGGGCCGGTTTTTCCACAAGCGGCGGACGGTTCGTAGTAGAAAAACCGAGGGGGCGTTCCGTACGTCGCGCGCCGCCCGGGGATCTCCGCCCATGCAGCTTTGGACCGCGATCGCACTCGCCCTCGGTGTCGTCCTCGTCGGAGCCGCCGGTTTCCAGCTCGCGCGGCCGAAAGCCCTGCCTTCGGGCGGCAAAGGAGAACGCAAAGGGGAAGGGGGCAAGGCGGACGACGCGCCCGAAGTCCCCGCGAGTACACGTGCGAGCAAGCCCGCGCCGGAGCGAACGAGCAAGCCCGCGCCGGAGCGTTCGAGCAAGCCCGCGCCCGAGCGTTCGAGCAGGCCCGCGCCCGAGCGTACGTCGTCGGACAGACTCCTGCCGAAGATCGCCGAGCCGAACGAGGACGAGGACGACAGCGAGCTCACGGTCATCACGTTGAGCCCGAAAATGCCGCGCCTCTCGGACCTCTCGAACGACGACGAGCGCGAGGTCGAGGAGCACCCGGACGCGCCGGCGAAGGCCATCGTCGTGGACGACGACGCGGCCGCGGACGAACCGACGCGCGCCTCGCCGTTCATCCTCGTGAGCGCCGCGGGGCAGACGGACAAGGGGCAGAAGCGCAAGAACAACGAGGACAGTTACGTCGTCGTCGACGAGCACGGCCTGTTCGTGGTGGCCGACGGCATGGGCGGGTATGCGGGCGGCGAGATCGCGAGCGCACTCACGGTCGAGGTGATCGAGAAGGCGTTCAAGACGCAGAAATTCGAGGGCCCGGCCTACGAGAACGTGCCGCGCCGGGGCCAGGAGCTCGCGCGCAGCATCCAGATGGCGAACAAGGCCGTTTTCGAGAAGGCCGCCGGGGACCCGATGCTGAAGGGCATGGGCACGACGGTGGTGGCCGCGCGCTTCTCACTGAACAAGCAACGCCTCTACCTTGGGCACGTGGGTGACAGCCGCTGCTATCGGCTGCGTGAGGGGAAACTCGAGCAGATCACCACGGATCACACGATGGCCGCGCTCGGCTTCACCGGCCCCGCTTTTGCACATCGCCTGAACCGCGCGGTGGGCACGCAGCCGTCCGTGGAGATCGATCTCATCATCGGGCGCCCGCGCCCCGACGATGCCTACCTGCTCTGCTCGGATGGGCTTTCGAAGATGGTGCCCGACGAGGAACTGCGGCAGATCCTGGTCGAAACCAAGCATCCGCAAGAGGCCATCGACAAGCTGATCGCCCGCGCCAACGAGAAGGGCGGGCACGACAACATCACGGCGATCCTGGTCTGCGTGAAGTCGCCGGCGGAGTACATTCGATCCCTGCGTGAAGCGCCGACAGCTGAACAAGCGAGCTGAGACGATCGTCGGCCGTTTTGCACTCGCCGCGTTGGGCGCGCTCTCCATCGGGGCGATGTCGTTCGTGGTCCTCCGCGATTTCAGCGCGCCTGCGATCACGGCCGCGGCGCATCTCCCCGCGCTCCCCTCGGCCCGGCCCCCGGAGCCGCCCAACGCCGCGCCGGAGGCGGCTCGGGAGCCGCAAGAGCGAGCGGATCGCAATATCTCGCGCGAAGGCTACACGCTCGTCTCCGCGGGCGCGCTTTTCGTCCCGTCGTCGTTCGCGTCGGCCGATGGCACGTTCGATCTGCTGATTCATTTCCACGGCAACGCCGAGCTCGTCGCGGAGAGCGTGGCCGCGGCGGGGCTCTCCGCGCTCGTGCTCGTGGTGAACGTCGGCGTGGGCTCGGGCGCGTACGACACGCGGTATGCGGCGCCCGCGATGCTCGATTTCGATGTGGCGCGGGTCGTCGAGACGGCGGCCGCGCGTGGGCTCCGCGGGGCGCGACTCGGGCGGCTCGCGCTCGCGGCGTGGAGCGCCGGCTACGGGGCGATCGGGCGTATCCTCGCGCGGGACGAGGCGTTTTCGCGGGTGTCGGCGGTGCTGCTTTGCGACGCGCTCCACTCGAACTTCGTGGACAAGGGCAGCCGCGAGGTCGACATGGAGCGTATCGCGCCGTTCGTGCGTTTCGCCGAGAAAGCCGCAGCCGGCGAGAAGCTTTTCGTGATGACGCACTCGGAGATCGGCGAGTTCCGTTATGCGACCACGACCGAGACCTCGGACGCGATCCTCCGCGTGATCGGCATCGAACGATCCCGCACGATCGGCTGGCCCGATCGCCCGAGTTTTCCCCTGGGGCGCGCCGTCATGTCGACCGAGCGCTGGCTCGAGCAACGCAGCGAGGCGCGGCGCGGCGAACTGCGTATCGCGGGGTATCGCGGGTTCAAGGAGGACGACCACATCGCGCACCTCGCGCAGATGTCGTCGACGGTGCTCCCTTCGCTCGTCGAGTATTGGAAGCGCCGGTAGGGAGCCGCTGCGCCGGGGTTTCACCCCGGACCCGACCAGGGGCTATCCGCCCCTGGACCTGGACCAGCGCAAGCGCTGGACCCGGGGTCGCTGAACTGCGCGATGCGCAGTTCAGCGAACAGGCCGAGGCAAGACCAGCGACGACCTTGCCAATCAAGACAGCGGCGCTGACGCTTCAAGCGGCAACGCCGTCCCACCGGCTCGTGGAAGAACCGCGCATCGCGCGGTTCTTCCAACCCGAGTCCAGGGCTTGCCCGGGTTTGGGTCGAGGGGCGAACAGCCCCCGCGGGGCCCGGGGCAGAGCCCCGGCGCGGCGGCCCCATGTTGAGGGTTTACCCCTCGTCCCGCAGCGCCGCCTCTGCCGCATTCCTGCCGCAGGCGCCGTGCACGCCGGCGCCCGGGTGCGTGTACGAGGAGCCGAGGTAGAGCGCGCGGATCGGCGTTCGATAACGGAAGTACGGGAACACGGGGCGGAAGAAGAGCTGGTGCTGGATCTGCGCCGAGCCGCCGCCGAGATCGCCGCCGAGGAGGTTTTCGTCCATCGCTTCGAGGTCCGGCGGCGTGACGATCACGCGCGCGAGAACGCGCTTCTTGAAGCCCGGCGCGAGCTCCTCGATGCGCGTCTCGATTCGATCGGCGAACGATTGTTTAACCGCCTCCCAGCCGCCGGGCACCGTGGGAGGAACGCGCGAGTAGGCCCAAAGCGTGTGTTTGCCGGCGGGCGCGCGTGTCGGATCCGCGAGCGTTTGCTGGCCGATGACGAGGTACGGATCCTCGGGCAGCTCGCCGCGGCGCACCTCGGCCGTGAAGCGCGCGAGATCGTCGAGGCTGTCGCCCGTGTGCACGACGGCCGAGCGCGCCGCGTCCTCGCACGACCAGGGCACCGGGCCCGAGAGCGCCCAGTCCATCTTGAACGTGCCGAAGCCGTGCTTGAAGTTTCGCATCGACTCCGCGAGCGGCGTCGGCACGAGGTCCGGATCGAGCAATCGCAGGTACAGCGCGGGCGCCGACGTGTCGGCGATGATCGCGCGATCGGCCTCGATCTCCTCGCCTTGCTCGGTCACGACGGCCGCGGCGCGGCCCTCGCGCACCACGATACGTTTGACGCGCGCGCCCGTCCTCACCACGCCGCCGAGCTGTTCGAGCCGCTTGATCAACGCCCGCGTGATCGAGATCGCGCCGCCCTCGGGAATCGCGAAGCCGCCGCTCGACGCGAGCATGGCCAGCATGAAGCCCACGATCGCCCCGAAGGGATCGTCCGGCCCGACGTCGGTGTGCAGCGCGAGCGCTGGAATGATGCGGCGCGCGGGTTCGGTCCGGAACGTCCTCTCCGCGTAGCCGCGCCCGCTCGACGCGGCCACGGCCGCGAGCCGGAGCAGGTTTGCCGGGCCGAAGCGGAGCATCTGCCCCGCGGCGGGCAGCGTGGAGAGCAGCGCATCGAGCAGCCCGTCCCGCGTCTGCGCGTGCCAGCGCGCGAGCTTCTCCCAGGCGGGTCCGTCCTCGCCGAGGCTCTGCTTGCTCGCGTCGAGGTCGCGCCCGATGGCGGCGCACGTGCCGTCCTTGGCGGGGTGGGCGCTGTCGAGGGGCGCGTGGCGCCAGACGAGGCCGGCGTCGTGCAGGTCGAGGGGGAGCAGGGCGGGGCTCGTGGGGCCGAAGGGGAAGAAGGCGGCGCCCACGTCGTGGAGGAAGCCGGGCAGGGTGCTCTCCTCGGTCCAGACGGCGCCACCGGGCCGGCGCTGGGCCTCCAGCACGAGCACGGACCACCCGGCCTGGGCGAGGTAGTTGGCGGCCACGAGCCCGTTCGGACCTGCGCCGATCACGATCGCGTCGGGGGTGATCATGGAGTTTTGTGTAGCACGGTGAGAAGCGCCGGTGTTCGTCCGGTCGTGTTCCCGTAGCGGCCGGGGCGCCACAACGCGTACCCTCGGCGAACGATGAACCAAGGCCCTGGTGCGTCCTCCACGTCCCTTCCGATCGAGCGAGGCGAGCCTTCTGCCCTCGTCGAGGACGCAAGGACGCGTCGCGGACGGTGGACCGCGTGGGTGCTCACGTGGGTCTCGTACGCGACGTATTACTTGGGGCGCAAAGGGATCAGCGTCGCGAAGGCGCCGATCATGGAGAGCCTCGGCAAGGACGTGCTCCGCAACGTCGAGACGGCGTACCTCGCGGCGTACATGGTCGGGCAGTACGTGAACGGCATGCTCGGCGATCGCGTCGGCGCACGGAGGCTCGTGGGCGTCGGCATGCTCGTCTCGGCGGGCGCGTGCCTCGCGTTCGGGGCGTCGAGCGTGGGGATCGCGTTTCTCGTCGCGTTCCTGGTGAACGGCTTCGCGCAATCGTCGGGCTGGCCGGGCAACGCGAAGGCGATGGCCGAGTGGACCACGCCCGAGAATCGCGGCCGCGTGATGGGCGTGTGGGCGACGTGTTATCAGGCCGGCGGCATCATCGCGACGTGGTTCGCCACGTTCATGCTGAGCCTCTACGGCTGGCGCGCGTGCTTCTGGGGCCCGGCGGTCGGGGTCGCGCTCGTCGGCGTGCTCGTGCTCCTGTTTCTGAAGCCGGGCCCGAGGGCGGTGGCGGTCGTGCCCGGGCGCGACGTGACGACGATCGTCGATTTCGGCAAGATGGATGAAGCCTCGATCCGAGCGCTCCAGCGGGAGGAGCGGAACCGCGTGCTCCGGAGCCCCACGGTGTGGTTTTACGGCGCCTCGTACTTCGGGATGAAGCTCATCCGGTACAGCATCCTGTTCTGGCTGCCGTTTTACCTCACGACGGCGCTGCATTATTCGAAGACGGGCGCCGGGTACATGTCCATTTCGTTCGAGGTCGGCGGCGTGCTCGGCACGATCACCATGGGGGCGATGTCCGATCGATATCGTCATATCTCGCGCTCGGTCTTCGCCGCGGCGTGGCTCGTGCTCCTCGCCGGCGCGATTTTCCTCTACGCGCAGCTCGGCGCCACGGGCACCGTCGCCAATTTCGTGATGATGGCGCTCGTCGGCGCGCTCCTCTTCGGGCCGGATTCGCTCATCAGCGGCGCCGCGGCGCAGGACGCGGGTGGGGCGTACGCGGCCGCCACCGCATTGGGCGTGGTGAATGGCGTCGGCTCGATCGGGGCGATTCTTCAGGAGTACGTCACGCGGGGCGTGAGCGAGCGCTACGGGTGGGACAAACTGTTTTACGTCTTCGTCGCCCTGGCGGTGTTCTCGGCGGTCTGCCTGATCCCGACGTTCCGTCCGCGGAAGGCGTGAGTCACTCGCATTCCTTGTACGACTCGCCGAGCGAGCACCAGGCGGCCTCGCAGGAGGCTTGATCGCCGCCCTGCTCGAGCTTCTTCGCGGCCACGCAGCTCTGCGAGCTCGCGCAAGCGCCGCTCTCGCCGCACGTGTTCGTCACGAGATCCGCGCAGGTGAAATCGCTCGGGCAGGACCTTTGCCCCTCGTCGGAGCAGCCCGCCGCCGCCAGACACGCGAGCACGAGCGCGCCAAAGAGCCCCCGAAAAACGCGCCCGCTCATGGCGTCTCCACGACGAGGCCGAGGTTTTGCCCGAGCTTCTGGAGCAGCGTGATCTCCCGCTTCAGGTTCTCGTCGGACAGGGCCGCGTCGGCGCTCGTGAGCCGCGCGATCGCTCCTTCGAGCCGCGCGGCCGCGTCCTCGGCGTCGAGGCTCCCCGTGTGGTAATCGCCGCAGAGCCGCTTCAGCACGAGGTATTCGTTCGTCACGGCGAGCGTCCGCGCGATGTGCGGGGTCGGCAAGAGCGCGTCCGTCGGCCCCGGCAGCGTCTGGAAGGGCAAGCGCATCGAGAGCGTGTCCTTTTCGAGAACGCCCTCGGGCGTCTCGTATTCGATCGTCACCGAGCCCGCCTCGATCGCCTCGCCGGAGACGAGCGGCTCGAGGTTCGACCCATCGAGCCGGAGCACGATCCCTCCTTTGCGTTTGCTCAGGAACACCGTGCTCACGTCGAAGAGCTTGCCGCTGCCGTGCTCGCCGATCTGCGGCACGCCGTAGACGTCGGAGACCTCGGTCCCCTCGGCCGCCGCCGTGGAGACCTTGAGATCATACGCAATGGGCGTCACCAGGAAATCGAGCTCCTCCTCGAAGATCGGTTTCACGTCCTCGGCGCCCACGAATCGATAGTTTCCGCCGCGCAGGTGGGCGATCTGGTCGACGAACGAGGCGTCGAAGTCCGAGCCGAAGCCAAAGAACGTAAAACCGATGTCGAGGGCCGAGGCCGCAGTGACCATCGACTGGAAGCTCGCGGCGTCGGTCGCGCCGACGTTCGGCATCGCGTCGGTGAACACCATCAGCCGCGAGAGCGTGTCGCGCTGCACGTGCTCGTCGATCACGGCATACCCGAGCATCATGCCCTCCTCCATCGAGGTCGAGCCGCCGGTCGTGATCTCGTCGACCGCGGCGTGCAGCGATTCCTTGTCGGAGACGGGCGTCGATTCCTGGATCGTGTTCGCGCTCGAAGCGAACTCCACGATGGCCACGCGATCATCGGGCCGGAGGTGGTCGACGAGCGCGTGCAGCGCGTCCCGCACGTGCGGGAGGTTGCCCTCCATCGAGCCGCTCGTGTCGATCACGATGCCGAGGTTCAAGGGCTTGCGGACGAATTCATCCTCGCGGATGTTCGATTGCATGCCGAGCTGGACGAAGATGTCGCGCGCGTCGTCGTCGAGGCCCACGTCGAGCCCCGCCGCCGTGTCGATGCAAAGGGGTTTTGCGCAGAGCGTGGGGGCCGCGAGGGCGAGGTCGTGCTCGGAGTAGAGGCCCTCCGGGGTGAAATCGTCGAGCGTGGGGACGCCGCCCGATTCGATGATGCTGCGCGCGAGCCCGATGTCCTGGGCGCCGCCGGGCGTGGCCCCGAGAAAATCGCCCCCAGCCGAATACCCGCCACCGCACCCCGCAGGCGCGGCAAGGGCGAGCACGAAGGCGAGGGGACGAAACGAGGGACGGAGCTTTCCCGCAAACGATGTTCGTCGATGCATGTCGATTCCAATCCAAGGCAAGGGTTTTCTCGACGCAGGGGCATCCCACCCCGGCGTCGAGACCCTCGATGAAATCGCGCGTTCCGGGCGGCGTCAAGGGGGCCTCCGCCGTCAACTGGGAAAGGTAGGCCGCCTCCGTTACCATGAGCCCTTGGAGGTCTTCATGGTGTCCTTGTCTTCTCGTCTCGGTCCCACGCTTTGCGCGCTCGGCGCGGCCGCCGTCCTCATGGCCCCCGGCGAGGCGCGCGCGGACGACGACATTCACTGGTTCTCGCCCGGGCTCATGCTCTCGCTGAGCTTCGGCGACAAGATCAACTTCGGCCTCGGCCTCGACGCCCGGTATTCGCTTCTCTTCGTCGGGGATACCGGCTGCTTCTCCGGCCCCCGTGGTGCTATCGGCGCATTCGCGCAGGCGTCCTGGCTCAACTTCTCGTCCGCGGGTCGGTTCGCCGCGGGCATTCATGGCGGCGTTGGCCTCCGGGAGACTCCGTTCGGCGCGAACGCCGAGGTCGGCTGGACATATCGCACGGCGCTCTCGGACCAGCACCCGGGCGGTCACGGGATCCACGTGGGCCTCGGAGGCATCGGCGCCGAGATCGTCGACCTGGCCTTCCGCGGCACGATTCCCTGGCCGGGCGACGAGAGGAAACCCGAGTTCACGGTCGCCTTGGGCGCCCATTTCCCGCCCATGTACGGAGAACCGGGCATGTGTATCGTCGGGCGGCCTTTGCGCATGAACGGCCGATACGTGTTGCCGGGCATCGCCGGGAAACCGCGCCGCGGGAGCGCGCGCCGGGCAAGGATTGACGAGACCACGCGGGCCGCGCTCGCGCAGGCCTTCCAGGACGACGCGCGCGCGGAGTGCGCCTCGATTCCGGCATTTCTCGCCCTGGCGCGGGATCTCGCAGCGGTGGGTGCGCCGCGGGATCTCGTGGACCGGGCGCTCGTCGCGGCGGCCGACGAGGTGCGGCACACGGAGCTTTGTGCCTCGATTGCAGGGGATCTCGCGTCGATGACGCTCGCGCCGGAGCTCTTGCCGGCGCCGCGGCGCTCGGGGCTCGATCGAAGGCGGGAGCTTTCGCGTCTGTGCGTCGAGTCCTGGGAAGACGGCTGCCTCGGCGAGGGCGCCGCGGCGGAGCGGGCGCGGAGGCAGGCGAGGGGAGCGAAGGATCCGGGCATGGGCGCGGCGCTCGGGGCGATTGCGGAGGACGAGGCGCGGCACGCGGAGCTCGGATGGCGGGTCGTAGAATGGTGCCTGTCCGAGGGCGGGAAGCCGGTGCGGGACTCTTTGGGGGAGGCCGTGGCGGCGTCGCCGGAGGGGCCGGCGCGGGAGGAGGTGCCGGAGGCGGAGCCGGCAGCGTGGCGCGCCCATGGAAGGATCGGGCAGGCCGAGATCGACGCGTCGTGGGAGAAGACGCTGCGTTTGGCGCGGAACACCGCGGAGGGGTTGCTTTGAGCCTGTCCGTGACGTGATTGTCAGGGGTCCGCCGACGGCGGCGCCTCGAATTCAAGCACCCCTGCGGAAGGCATGCGCCGTGCATTCGGGCCCGGCACCACCGGGACAACCCCCCACGGAGGCCTCGATGAATCCTGCGCATGTCTTCCGCCGTTCGCTCGCCCATCGTCTTTTCGCCCTGCTCGCGCTTCCAGCCGCGGGCGCCGTCGTCTCCGGATGCTTCATCGGCACGAGTTGCCCCGACAATGACGAGCCCATCGCCGCCGAGCGATGCTTCACCTGGCCGCCGGAGGACGCAGGCGCAGGCGGCGGCGGCGGTGGGAGCGTCGATCCGCTCGTATGCCCGTCGCGGGACGAAGCGGTGACTCGGCTCAATGATCAGTTCTTTGCGTCTCACACGGTCAAGAGCGACGGGACGCTGAAGAACGGCCAATGCTGCTATGCCACCGAATTCATTCCCTACTGCGAGGGGCGGCCGTACCTCGTCGGCGAAGTGGCCCGCACGGCGCCCGCGATCCGCGGCCGCGGGGATGGCGGGTGGGGCGCGCAGGCCTCGAGCGGACCCGATGTTTCGGCCATCGAGCCCGACCTCCGGGCAGCGCTCGCAGCAGAATGGACGCGCGACGCGCTCTTCGAGCACGCATCGGTGGCCTCATTCGGGCGCTTCGCGCTGGAGCTGCTCGCCGTGGGCGCGCCAGCCGAGCTCGTGGAAGAGGCGCACCGGGCAGCGCTCGATGAAGTGCGGCACGCGCGTCTCTGCTTCGCCCTGGCGAGCGCTTACGCAGGCGAGCCGGTGGCGCCGGGGGCGTTCCCCTTCGGAGGCGCTGCGGAGGTGGTGGCGGATCTCGCGTCGATTGCAGCGCGCACCGCGAAGGAGGGATGCATCAACGAGACGATCGCAGCCGTGATCGCGGCGGAGCAATGCGCGAGGGCCGAGGATCCCGCGGTCGCCGAGGTGCTCGCCGGCATCGCGGCGGACGAGGCGCGGCACGCGGAGCTCGCATGGCGCACGGTGGCGTGGGCGATCCGCGTGGGAGGCGAGCGTGTGCGGGCAGCGGTGGAGGAGGTCTTCGTGGGCCTGGGGCAGGGAGCCGTGCTGGATGCGGGCGGCGCGGAGGATCCGCGGCTCGCAGCGCACGGGCGGCTCGCGGGGGCGGCGCTCTCGGAGGCGACGGCGCGGGCGCTGGAGGAGGTCGTGGGGCCCGCGGCGGGTGTGTTGTTCCAGAGCGTAGCGCCGGGGTTTCACCCCGGACCCGAGCAGGGGCTATCCGCCCCTGCACCCGGACCAGCGCAAGCGCTGGACTCGTGACGATGAACTGCGCGATGCGCAGTTCATCGAACAGGCCGAGGAACGACCCCTGCCAAGCAAGACAGCGGCGCTGTCATTTCAACTGGCAACGTCATTCCTGGTCTTGCCACCGGCCGCTGGAAGAACTGCGCGAAGCGCAGTTCTTCCACAAAAGGTCCAGCGCGTGCGCTGGTCCGGGTCGAGGGGCGGACAGCCCCCGCGGGGTCCGGGGCAGCGCCCCGGCGCGGCGGCCGCCCCGGGGTCACGCCCGCCGCGCGCGGTCGGCTTCGAGGAACGCGCGCGCTTCGGCCTCGGTTTCGACGAATATGAAACGCGTTTTACCCGGACGAAGGACACGCATGGCGTGGTTGAGCATCGTGAGGAGCGTGCGGGTCTGGAACGAGGCGCCGTAGCTGACTACGGCGGCGATTTGGTCGAGGGGCAGGCCCTTGACGAGGGCCTCGCGGGCCTCACGCGTGGGCGCCCCGCCCCCCCGCGCGTCGCGGAGGATGTAGATGCGCCAAGCGGGCGGGAAGGTGGCGAGCGCGTCGAGGAGTTCCTCCACGTGCTCGCGCGTGATGTCCCCGTCGATGCGCGTGTGCAGCACGTCGGGTGGCTCGACCCAGGCGAGGTGCGGACCGATGCTCCGCCGACCGCTCGCGTCGTCGTCCGTGGCGCCCATGCAGGAGCACTGTATCCGGGGTAGGGGAGCGTCGCGACGGGGAGCAGGGTATCGACTGGCAAAGCTGACCGTGGCATGCGCGCGCGTCGGCGGAGCGCTCGTCCGGTGTGACGGGCTGATCTGCGAGGCCGCGAGGGGCGCCCGTCCGTTCGGACGGGTGGATCTTGTGGTGGCGCAGATCACGCGTTCCGTTCGGACGGGTGGAGCGCGGGGTGGCGCAGATCACGCGTTCCGTTTGGACGGGTGGAGCGCGGGGTGGGAGCGGGGCCTCCGTCCGCTTGGACGGGCGGGCCTCGCGGCGGGTCAGCCCTCGGGGGGCGCGGAGGCGTCGTCGTCCTCGTCGTCCTCATCGGCGACGGCCGAGCCCGACTTGTTGAGCTCCGGATACAGGCTGTCGATGAAGTCCTGCGAGAAGTGCGTGCGGAGGCGGCCATCGATTTGATCGAGCGTCTCGCGCAGGTCGAAGATGCCCTTGTTCACGGCGGCGCGGAGGGGCGTTCGTTGCTCCTCGAGCGCGTTGGCGGACTTGTTGAAGGTGCGCAGCAGGTTCGCGGCCTGATCGAGGGTATCGGCGAGCGGCCCCGTGCCCGGGATCTTCGCGGGGAGCGAGCGAAGCGCGCTGGCCGCGCGTTCGGCGTGCTCGACGGTCTTCGCGTGACCGGCGCGGAGGACACGCGAGAGGGAGGTTTTCGCGAGAATGGCGCCGAACCCGCCCGGCAGAATGCTGTCGATGTCCTTGCGATGCGGGCGCATGGCCCCATCGGCCGCGCGCTGGGCCTCGTCGCAAAGAAAATTGGCGACGCGCTGACGCGCGCGAATGTCGAGGTGCGCGTGCTCGACGAAGGCGCGATAGGGAGCGACGGCGCTTTCGAGCCCCTCGACCCGCGGCCCGAGCACCTCGATTTCCGCCGCGAGGGCCTTCTTTTGAACCTCGGAGAGGCGATCGTTGACGTCCAGATGAGCGATCATCGTCCGGAGGATCTCGCTGCTCCAGCGGACATGGCGGGCGCCGGAGGCGGCGCGGCTGAGTTTTCGCATGGGGTGGGAGGTTACGGAAGAAGGGACGGGGAGGGCAAGGGGAAATACGATCGATCGCCGAACTCAAGCATTCACGATCACAGCCGCACTCTTCGCCAGGATCACCACCCGCTCCGCCGGCTTCCCGTCGAACGCGAGCACGTTCCCCCCGTCGCGATACCCGCCCTGGCTCGCGTGCCCCGGCAACCCCGCCCCCGACCTCCACTCCGCTGGCCCGAAGACCTCGATCTCGTCGCCGTCGTTCACCACGATGGATAGCGGCTCGTTCCAGTCCTTCGCCGTCCCGCCGAGCTGCGCGACCACGAATGCGTCGTCGTCCACGAGCGCCGTGCCGGACTCGTCTTCGACCAGGAACACGCCTGCCGCGCTCAGTTCCTCCACGGTCACGGCCGTCACCGCTTCGACCTGCGTCCCGCGCTTCGCCGAGACGAGCCCAACCGTCTGCCGCTTACGGCGCTCCAGGAACGCCGCGACCGGCTGGCCGAGCGGACCCTTTACGGGCTCGAGGACCCGGACCCGACCCCGCACCCGGCACACCCCGCTCGCCGACCCGATCGGGGCCACCGCGGGCGCAGAAGCAATGCGCGCTTGCAGGACGCGGAGGCGCGCGCGAAGGCGCTTGATGCGCGCGCCGATGAAGGATCGATACGCCGCGTAAATCCCACCCCAGACCACGACCTGCACGCCGATCAAGAGCACGACCAGTTCGACGTTACCGGTCCCGTACTGGTGCGACGTGAAGAACGTCAGCACGAACGCGATGATCGCGATCCACCGCGCCCACGGGTCCACGAATGCCGCGAACGTCGGGTGCCCCAGGAACACCGCGGGCGGAGAGAGCGCCGGGACGCCGGCCTTGTCCACGAGCTCGAGCTTGCAGCGGAGGCACTTGTCTCCGCCCAGGCCCGTGTCACCGCATTGCGGACAGGAGAACGGAGGCTGATTGCGCATCGCTCATCCCACGAGCAGAGCGCTCGCCATGTTTCGATTGGAAGCAATCGCCTGCCCGTCGCGCGAGGCCACGAGCAAGCCCACGTCCACGATCTCGGGGAACTTCGCAATGCCCCGCTGGGCCGCGCGCGCGGCCGGAATGCCCTCTTCGAGCCAGTCGTAGACCGTCTTCGACAGGAACCGCCGCACGATCTCCTCGCCCACGCCCGTCGCGGCCACCGCGCCCGCCGGGCCCGCGTAGACGCCGCAGCCCATGAGGGGCGAATCGCCCACGCGGCCCTTCAGCATGTACACCGTCCCGCCCGTCGACGCGGTCGCCGCGAACCTTCCCTGGCTGTCCCGCACGACCGCGCCCACGGTGTCCTGGAAAGGCGCCTCCGCGCCGAAGTTCCACAGCGACTTCCAGTCGATCGAAAGCCACGGCGCCGCGTCCGCCGCATAATCGCCGTCGCCCTGGCCCCGGAGCTCCGCCATCGCCCGCGCATGTTTGGCCTGCGCCTTCTCCGTGAGCGGATCGTAATCGGGGAACCGATGCGCCCGGGCAAACTGCGTCGCACCGTCCCCCACGAGCAGCAAATGCGGCGTCTCCATCACCTTCGCCGCGACGAGGATCGGATTCTTCACGCGCTGAATGCAGGCGACCGCGCCAAACCTCGCGTCGCTCGTCATCACGGACGCGTCCATTTCAATGGTGTTCCCATCGAAACGCAGGTTCGAGCCCGTCCCCGCATTGAAGCGCGGATCGTCCTCCAGGATGACCGTCGCCGCGAGCGCCGCTTCGAGCGCGTCACCGCCGCGCTCCAGCACCGAGCGCGCCGACTCCGCGGCCTTCACGCAGCCGTCCGAATGGACGTGCGGCGAGGCCGCGCCCCCGTGCGTCAGAATGGCGTATTTCACGTTCAGGCCTCGTCCGGCAGGGAAGGCAGGTGCGACGTGCGCTCCTTCCCCCAGTAAATGACCTGCTTCCAGCAGGCCGTGACGTCGTCCGCGAACACCACCACGAGATCGCCCGGCCGCGCCATCGAGAGCGCCGTCTCCACGGCCTCCTTCTCGTCGAGCTTCTTCAGGATGTGCTCCTCGCTCTTGCCCGCCTCCCGCGCGCCTTCCGCGAGGAGCGACGCGATCTCGCCGGGCTTGCGGCCTCTGCGCGCCGCATCCTCCTTCGCGATGACCACGTCGAACGCGCGCGCCGCCTCGCGGCCGACCGCGCGGATGTCGTCGTCGCGCCGATCACCCGCGGCCATGAGCACGCCGATCGAGCGCTCGCGCCGGAGGCCCAGGACGAGCTCGGCCATCTTCGCCATCGCCGCCGCGTTGTGGCCGTAGTCGACGATCACGCGGAACGGGTGCTCGTCGAAGACGTTGCAGCGGCCGGGCGCCTGGAAGAACGAGGTCGTGAACGTGCGCAGGCCCTGGCGGATGTGCTCGAGCGAGACGCCCATCGAGAAGGCGATCGCCGCGGCCGCGAGCGCGTTCTCGACGTTGAACTTCGCCTTGCCCTCGAACGTCGCCGGGACGAGGTGCGTCCACGTGACCGGGACGTGCCTGTCGCCGTCGTAGATCGTGATCATGTCGCCGTTGACGCCCTGCTCGAGCACGACCGCGCGCCCGCCCGCGCGCACGTGCTTGCGGACGGTCTCGTTCGAAGGCGAGCGCGTGAACCACATGATGCGGCCGCCTGCCTTGTCCGCCATCTCGCGCACGAGCTCATCGTCGGCGTTGAGCACGCTCGTGCCGCCGTCCCGCACGACCTCGACCACGAGCCGCTTCACGAACGCGAGATCCTCGACGGTCTCGATGCCCGCGAGGCCGAGGTGATCCGCCGAGACGTTGAGCACCGCGCCGACGTCGCACCGATCCCAGCCGAGCCCTTCACGAAGAATGCCGCCGCGCGCGGTCTCGAGCACCGCGGCTTCGACGGTCGGATCCGTGAGCACGACGCGCGCGCTCCACGGGCCCGTCATGTCGCCCTTCAGGATGCGCTCGCCGTCGATGTAGATGCCGTCCGTCGTGGTGAGGCCCGTGCGCTTGCCGCTCATCTTGAGGATGTGCGCGACCATGCGGCTCGTCGTGGTCTTGCCGTTCGTGCCGGTGATCGCCGCGAGCGGGATGCGCGCCGGCGCGCCGTTCGGGAAGAGCATGTCGAGCACGGGCGCGGCGACGTTGCGCGGCGTGCCCACGGTCGGCGAGACGTGCATGCGGAAGCCGGGCGCGGCGTTGACCTCGACGATGACGCCGCCGTGCTCGCGCACGCTCTTCGAGATGTCGGGGCAGATGAGATCGATGCCCGAGACGTCGAGGCCGACGACCTTCGCCGCGCGCACGCTGACGTCGATGTTGTCCGGGTGGATCACGTCGGTGCGGTCGATCGCGGTGCCGCCCGTGGAGAGGTTGCCCGTCGAGCGGAGCGCGAAGACCTGGCCTGCGGGAAGCACGGTCTCCAGCGTGATGCCGGCCTGGCTCATGAGGCGGTTTGCCTGATCGTCGATCTCGATCCGCGTGAGGACTTTTTCGTGGCCGACGCCGCGGCGCGGGTCGCTGTTCACGACGTCGACGAGCTCTTTGATCGTGCTCTTGCCGTCGCCGACGACATGGCCGGGCACGCGCTCGGAGACGGCGACGACTTCGCCGTTCACCACGAGCACGCGATGATCCTTGCCGGGCTGGTAGGTCTCGACGAGGACGTAGCTCGAGAGGTCGTAGGCCTTGGTGTACGCGTCGCGCACGGCCTCGGGCGTCGTGAGGTTCAGCGCGACGCCGCGGCCGTGCGAGAGGTCCATGGGCTTGACGACGACGGGGTAGCCGATGCGCTCGGCGGCAAGGGCGGCCTCGTCGGCGGAGTAGACGCGCTCCTGGTGCGGCACGGGCAGGCCCGCGCGCTCGAGCAGCGAGTTCGTGAGCTCCTTGTCCTGCGCGATCTCGACGGCGATGTGCCGCGTCTCGCTCGTGACCGTGGCCTGGATGCGCTTCTGATGCGTGCCCCAGCCGAACTGCACGAGGCTGTGCTTGTTGAGGCGCATCGTCGGGATGCCGCGGCGCTTCGCTTCGTCGACGAGGCTACGCGTCGAGGGGCCGAGCGCCATGCGCTCCGCGAGCCGCGCGAGGTCCTCGATCTCGGCGTTCAGGTCGGCGAGCTTCGGGAGGTGATCGGGGAAGTGATCGGGCAGGAGGCCCTGCAAGTAACGCAGCGCGAGCTCACCGGCGCGCCTACCGACCGACTCCTCCTCAAAACTGTAGACGACGTGGTAGACGCCCTCGCGGTACGCCGTGCGCGTCTTGCCGTACGTGACGGGCGTGCCCGCGAGGCACTGGAGCTCGAGCGCGATGTGCTCGGTGATGTGGCCGAACCACGTGCCGTCGTGGAGCCTGCGGATGAAGCCGCCGGGCTCGCCGTAGGAGCAGCCGTGCTCGTGCAGCGTGGGCACGTCGGCGAGCAGCCGATCCACGAAGCCAGGGATCTTGTTGCTCGGGTACTGCTCGAGCTCCTCGAGGTCGAGGGTCAGGCGAATGACGGGGCGGTAGCCGTAGAGGTTGGGGCCGCGGTAGACGCGCGTTTCGAGCAGTTTCACGGTGCCTCTTTGCTGCGGGATGGCCACGAGGGCTGGCGGCCGTCGATGTCGTAGCCGCAGCCCTGCGTGAGGACGTGGACGGACAAACCAAGCAGCGCCGCGGACGAGTTTCGCGGGACCTCGTGGATGTCGGTGTGCTGGATCTTCGAGCCGTCGATGACCGTGACCGTGCCGCGGCCGATGACGTCCATCTTCTTGTCGGCGCGCAGGACGATCGCCGTGTCCTCGTCGATGCCGACGCCGATCAAGAAGGGGTTCATCGCGACGGCGGAGAAGAGGCGGCCGATGCGGTGGCGCTGCGCGAAGTGCTGGTCGATGACGAGCTTGCGCGTGAGCCCGAGTCCCGGCGCGAGCATGACGAGCTCGCGGCGCGGCGCGTAGCCCTTCTTGCCCTGCGCGATCATGTGGTCGCAGAGGACGCTCGCGCCCGCGGAGGTGCCGGCGACGACGCAGCCGCCCCGGTGCGCGCGGCGGATGGTGCGCGCGAGCTCGGTGCCGCCAAGCATCGTCACGATGCGGCCTTGATCGCCGCCCGTGAAGAAGATGCCGGTCATCTCCTGGATGAGCGCGAGGGTGCGTGGATCCTCGCCGTCGGCGCGCGTCTCGATGCGGACGACGTGCACGTCGGCGCCGAGCTCGCGGAAGATCGCCTCGTAGGTCCCCGCGAGCTCGGTGGGGATGCTGGAGGCCGTGGGGAAGACAGCGATCCGTGCTTGCTTCGGGCCGCCCGCGTGACGGACGACTTCACGCAGGACGTTCCGCGCGCCGACTTTGTCCTCCGCACCGCCGATGGCGATGAGGGGTCCGCGCTGGAGATGGCCATCTTTACCGTGCGCGCCGGGCGCGCTCGCTTCGGGCTTGTCGTGGGCCAAGGCGCGCCACGGTTATCACGGTTCCCGTTTTTCGCGGAGGGGTTTGGGGTAAGTTTGCGGGGGGCTCGTGTTCGCTTGTTCGCCCTCTCGCCGGAAAAGTGATAGAGGCGGCCGCGGAGGAACGACTGTGGCCAAGAACGACGCCCCGAAGACTGCCATCAGCCCGACCCGCGCCGAGGACTACGCCGAGTGGTACCAGCAGGTCGTGCGCGCCGCCGATCTCGCCGAGAGCTCGCCCGTGCGCGGCTGCATGGTGATCAAGCCGTGGGGCTACGCGCTCTGGGAGAACATCCAGCGCGAGCTCGACCGGATGTTCAAGGCCACGGGCCACAAGAACGCGTACTTCCCGCTCTTCATCCCGAAGTCCTTCCTCGAGAAAGAGGCGGAGCACGTCGAGGGGTTCGCGAAGGAGTGTGCGATCGTGACGCACCACCGTCTCGTCGCCGGGCCCGAGGGCGGGCTCGTGCCGGATCCCGAGGCGAAGCTCGAAGAGCCGCTCATCGTGCGTCCGACGTCGGAGACGATCATCGGCGCGGCGTTCGCGAGCTGGGTGCAGAGCTACCGAGATCTGCCGCTGCTCATCAACCAGTGGGCGAACGTGGTGCGCTGGGAGCTTCGTACGAGGCTCTTTTTGCGGACGGCGGAGTTCCTCTGGCAAGAGGGGCACACGGCGCACGCGACCGAGGAGGAGGCGCGCGCGGAGACGAGGCAGATGCTCGACGTGTACGCGACGTTCGCCGAGGAGTTCATGGCGATGCCCGTGATCAAGGGGCCGAAGACGGCGAGCGAGCGGTTCCCCGGCGCGGTCGACACGTACGCGATCGAGGCGATGATGCAGGACCGCAAGGCGCTGCAAGCCGGGACGTCGCACTTCCTCGGGCAGAACTTCGCCAAGGCGAGCGGGATCAAGTTCCAGACGGCGAAGGAGACGGAGGAGTACGCGTGGACGACGTCGTGGGGCGTGTCGACGCGGCTCGTCGGCGGCCTCGTGATGACGCACGCGGATGACGACGGGCTGATCCTGCCGCCGCGGCTCGCGCCCGCGCACGTGGTCATCCTGCCCGTGCTGCGCGGCGACGACACGAAGGCGAAGGTGATGGAGTACGTCGACGCGGTCGCGGCGGAGCTCAGGAACACGAGCTACGCAGGTCGGCCGATCGAGGTCGAGGTCGACAAGCGCGACATCCGCGGCGGCGACAAGCAGTGGGAGTGGATCAAGAAGGGCGCGCCGATCCGGATCGAGATCGGTCCGCGCGACGTCGACGGGAACGTGGTGATGGTGGCGCGCCGCGATCGCGGGACGAAGGACAAGGCGACGCTCGGGCGCGCCGAGCTCGTCACGAAGATCCCCGAGATCCTCGCCGACATCCAGAGCGGTCTGCTCGCAAAGGCCAAGCAGAACCGCGCCGCGAACACGAAGCGCATCGACGACATGAAGGACTTCGAAAAGTTCTTCACCGCCAAGAACGAGGACAAGCCCGAGATCCACGGCGGGTTCGCGCTCGCGCACTGGTCGGGCGAGCCCGAGGTCGAGGCGCATCTGAAGGACAAGTTCAAGGTGACGATCCGCTGCATCCCGCTGACGGGGATCGATGGCGTGGCCGACGCGAAGGACCTCCAAGAAGAGGGGCGCTGCATCGTGTCCGGGAAGCCGAGCCGGCAGCGGGTGGTGTTCGCGAAGTCGTACTGAGGTTGTCCGACGCGAGGGCGCCCGCCCCTGGTAGACTCAGGGGCAATGTCTCAACTCGATGACGTCGTGGAGCGTGTCCGGGTCGACGCGGACGCGATCTATGCGTTCGTGCTCTCCCGTCGTGGCGAGCTCGTCACGAAGGGAGGGCCGCGGGAGATCCCCGAGGGAGCGCGAAAGACGCTCTCGTCGGCCGCAGACGTCGTAGCAGGCACGGATCGCGTCGTCCTGGTCCGGCTCGCGCACGGCGAGCTCGTGTCACGAGCAGGCACGCTAGGACTCGACTGTCACGTCGGCGTGGCGGCAAACCGGGCCGTGCTCTGTCTCGTCGTGCGGGGCGGCACGGAGGCGCGGCGTGTGACGAACGCACTCCGGATCGGCCTCCGCGCGATCGAGCCAATGATCAACCGCGCAGCCGAGAAGGTGGCGCACGCGGGCGAGATGGTGCCAGCCGCGTCGAGCCGAAGGTCGCGGCGCGGCCGGGACACGTCACCAGAGATCTCAGTCGAGCCCGCGCGAAGGGTCGGCTCCGAGACGATCGACGCAATCGAGAAGGAGATGGCCGCGTCAGGTCCCCACGTGCCGGTGCCGCACATCCCACGCGAGGTGCTGCGAACGACGCTGCCATACCGGAGCAGCCCGGTGACGCCGCCGCCCGAGCCTGCGTCGGCGAAGGTTCTTCCGCGTAAGAAGAGCTAGAGCCGGGGGCGCCGCGCCGGGGCTCTGCCCCGGACCCCGCGGGGGCTGTTCGCCCCTCGACCCGAACCAGGGCAAGCCCTGGACTCGGGGTGGAAGAACTGCGCTGCGCGCAGTTCTTCCAGCAGGCCGGTGGCAAGACTAGGGACCGCGTTGCCAGTCGACACGTCAGCGCCGCTGTCTTGGTTGGCAGGGGTCGTTCCTCGGCCCGTTCGATGAACTGCGCGTAGCGCAGTTCATCGACCACGAGTCCAGCGCTTGCGCTGGTCCGGGTCCAGGGGCGGATAGCCCCTGGTCGGGTCCGGGGTGAAACCCCGGCGCTACGCTGCCTTCGCTGCTGCGCGCTTCGGCCGGCTCCAGATCCCCATCGCCGCGATCGCTGCGGTTGCGAGGTACCACGGCGCGTCGCCGATGGCTCCGTAGAGCGTCCATGCTCGCATGAAGCGACCTTCGCCGACGATCGTCTCCTCGCGGAATGTGCCGCCGTGTGCGACCACGCGTCCTGTTGCGTCGACGATCGCGCTCACGCCGCTGTTCGTTGCGCGCACGAGGAAGCGCCGGTGCTCGACGGCGCGTAGCTTTGCCAGTGCGAGGTGGATCCACGGCTCGGTCGAGTCGCCGAACCATGCGTCGTTCGTGAGGTTCACGAGCAGATCGGGATCGCCGTGCTTCACGAGCTTCTGCACGAATGAGGGCAGGATGTCCTCGTAGCAGATGAGCGCGCCGATCTTGTGCTCGCCCCAGGGCAGCGAATCGAGCGACGTGCCCGGCGTGAAGTGGCCCGAGTTCGGCGACCACTTGTAGAGCACCGGGAAGATGTCGCCGAACGGCAGGTACTCGCCGAATGCGAGCAGGTACTGCTTGTCGTAGCGACCGAGGATCTTGCCCTCGTCGCCGGCCATGAGTGCCGTGTTGAAGTACGTCATCCGACCGCCTGGCGCGCTCGGTGGCGTGCGCAGCACTGAGCCCACGATCGTCGGCACGCCGAGTTGCTTCGTGAGACTCTTCTGGACCTCGTCCTTGTAGCTCGCCTCGGTCACGGTGCGCGGGGCGGGCACGGCGCCTTCGCTCCACACGACGAGGTCGACCTCCTTCGACTTCGCGAGCTCCTTCGTGCGGTTCACGTAGACCTGGTAGGCGTTCTTCCGATCGAAGAGGCCCATGTTCCCCTGCACGATGCCGATGCGCACCTTCTTCGCTTCGGCCATCGTCTGGCCGATCGTACGAACCCGTAGGAATCCGTAGCCGGCCGCGAGCAGCGGGACCGCGATGCCGATCGCGACGATGCGGTTGTCGGCCTTCTCCTTCCGCCGCCAGGCGAGGATGATCTCGGCGAGGCCGAGGTTCGCGCAGACGAGCACGAGGCCGACGAGGATTGGGCCGCCGAGATCGGCGACCTGCATCAGCACGGGTGCGTTGTGCACCGAGGCGCCGAAGTACCAGGGGAAGAGCAGCGGGAAGACGAGCTCGCTCGCGGCGAAGGCGAGCGCGAAGACGATCGACGCGGGCCATCCGCGCGACTCGGCGCGTCCGTAGAGCCAGCCGGCGAGCGCGATGCGACCGCCCTGGTAGGCGCAGAGGATCGCCATGAAGAGGATGCACAGCGGCACCGGGAAGCCGCTGAAGACCTTCAGCATCTCCAGCAGCCAGTAGAAGCCGGTCATCGTCATCGTGAAGCCGGCCATCCACCCGAGCCCCGCGGCGCGTCGCACGGGCTGACCGCGCAGCGCCACGATCAGCGGCACGAGCGCGACGAGCGAGAGCGGCCAGATGTCGACGCCCGGGAAGCCGAGGAAGTAGAGCAAACCGCTCAGCGTCGCGAGCGCGTATGCCTGCTTCGCCGGCAGCGCGCCCACGGGGTTCCACGCCTTGGCGTCGTCCTTGGCCTTCGCCTTCGCCTTGGACTTCGCCTTCGTGGCCGTGCCTTTGGCTTCGCCTTCCGGCGCGTTCGCCTCGTCGGCCTCGGCGCTCTTCGTGACGTCCTCGGCGCTCGGATCCTGCGTCGCCTCCCCTTCAGACATGGTCACCTGGTCCGCTTGATGATGTGGAAGCCCTGGGCCGTCTCGACGACGTCCGAGATCGTGCCGACCTCCATGGCGAAGGTCGCGTCCGCGAACGCCGGCGGCATCGCGTTGCGTTCGAAGTTCCCGATGGCGCCGTTTGCGGCCTTCGAGATCTCATCGTCCGTGTACTTTGCGACGAGCTCTTCGAAGGTCTGTTTGCCGTCCTTCACGAGCTTGTGCACTTCCTGGGCGCGCTTTTTCGCCTCTTCCTTGGAGCGCGTCACCGTCTTCGGCGCGCGCTCGGCGCCCTTCCAGGCGACGAGAATGTGCGCGGCGCCCGCGATCTGCCGCTCCGCCGTGGGCGCGGGCGCGGGCGTTTCGGCCGCGGACGGCGCGCTTGGCGCTGCGGCCGAGGGCAAGGGGGCCGCGGCGCTCTCGGCCGGCAAAGCGTTCTGGCTCGAATCGGAGCCCGCGTTGCAGCAACCGGTGGCCACGAAGAGGAGCGCGATGTTCGCGAGGAGACGCAGGCGCATGGCCGGCACGTATTGCCGACGTCCGGCCGGCCGTCAACCTGCGCGTTTGCAGCGAAAGGTCGCCCAGGTCGGGGTACGATGACCCCGAGAATGCCCCGAATCCTGCACATCGAGGACGATCCCGCGAACCGCCTGCTCGTGCGCAAGCTTCTTCAGAAGGCAGGCCACGAGGTGATCGACGCTGCCGACGGGCTCGAGGGCGTCCGGCTGGCGGTCAGCGGCATGGCGCCCGACCTCATCCTGGTCGACCTCAACATCCCCGGGCTCGACGGGTTCGAGGTGACGCTGCGCCTGCGCGGCGAGCCCCAGCTCGCGGGCGTGCCCATCGTGGCCATCACGGCCGAGGGCGATCGCGAGACGAGCCTCGCCGTCGGCTGCGACGGCTTCCTGCAGAAGCCGATCGACGCCCGCTCGTTTGCGAGCGTGATCGAGCGTTACATCCAGCAAGGCACGCGCGAAAACATGCCGGTCTCGGCGGGCGCGGTGCGGCTGCGCCAGCAGAGCCAGCGCATCGTGCAGCACCTCGAAGAGAAGGTCGCCGAGCTCAGCCGAGCGAACGCGCGTCTGCGTGAGCTCGATGCCGCCCGCACCGAGTTCTACCGGAACATTTCGCACGAGCTGGCCACGCCGATGACGCCGATCGTCGGCTACGTAAAACTCTTGCTCGACGAGGAGCTCGGGCCGCTCACGCGGGCGCAGGGCAAGGCGCTCCGCGCGATGGACGACTGCGTCCGGCGGCTGCGATCGCTCATGGACAACCTGCTCGACGTGACGGGGCTCGAGACGGGGCGCATGCGCTTCATCCACGTCGACTACGACTTTCTCGACACGACGCGGCGTGCCGTCGCGCAGGTCGCGGACAACCTCGCCGAGGCGCGGATCCACCTCGTCGAAGATCTTCCGCGCGGCCCGCTTCCCGGCTGGGGAGATGCGGGAAGGCTTCAACGCGCGATGGTGCATCTCCTGGAGAACGCGGCGAAGTTCACGCCGTCCGGCGGCACCGTGGGCGTGCGTGTGGCGCGCCTCGCCTCGGGGCACTACGAGCTCTGCGTGGCCGACACCGGGCCGGGCATCCCGCCCGATCAGCAGCAGAGGATCTTCGACCCGTTTTACCAGGTCGACGGCTCGGTCACGCGCGAGCACGGGGGCGTAGGGGTGGGGCTCGCGATCGCGCGGCGCACGGCCCGCGGCCTCGGCGGCGAGCTGAAGCTTGCTTCGCCCTGCAACGAGATCATCGAGAGCGTGCGGCTCGGCGGTGCGGCGTTTTTCCTGACGGTCGCGCAGCGCGCGCCGGGCGAGCTTCCGTCGCCGGACGCGGAGAAGGAGCGGTGAGGGTCGTCTACCTCGACTGGAACGCGACGACGCCACCACACCCGGACGTCGTCGCCGCGATGGTCGAGACGGCAACCTCGTCGTGGGGCAACCCGGCGAGCGTGCATGGGCCGGGGCGGCGGGCGCGGTCCCGCGTGGAGGATGCGCGCGAGGCGGTCGCCGCGCTCGTGGGGTTCGATCCGCGCGACGTCGTGCTCACGTCGGGCGGGACCGAGGCGAACAACCTCGCGCTCCACCATGCGTTCGCCGCGGTGAGTGGTGGTTCGGCGCAGCCGGCGCTCGTCGTCAGCCGCATCGAGCACCCGAGCGTCGTCCGGTTCGCCGAGCACCTCGCGGCGCGTGGGGTCCTCGTCGCGTGGGTGGAGCCGGAGCCTTCGGGGCGGATCGCGCCCGAAGCCGTGGCCGAGGCGATGGATCGCGCGGCTTCGGCCGGGGCCTCCGTGCGGCTCGTCGCGCTCCAGGCCGTGAATCACGAGACCGGCGTCATCCAGCCCGTCGCGGCCGTTGCTTCGCTCTGCCGGTCGCGAGGTGCGCTCCTCCACGTCGACGCGGTGCAGGCTGTGGGCAAGCTGCCGCGCTCCACGTTCGAGGGCGCGGACCTCGTCAGCGTGGCCGCGCACAAGATCCGGGGGCCCAAGGGTATCGGCGCGCTGCTCACGGCGCCGTCGGTGCGGCTGTCGCGTCTCTTGTACGGTGGCTCTCAAGAGCGCGGGCTCAGGCCGGGGACGCAGGATCCGGTCGCCGCCGCGGGGTTCGCCGTCGCGGCCGAGCGGGCCCGACGAACGCCCGCCCGTTATGCCGAGCTCGCGCCGCTCCGTGATCGCCTCCAGGCCGAGCTCGTCCGGCTGGGCCACGAGGCCGGGGCCGAGCCTCTCCCCAACGGCGACGCCGAACGCGCGCCCCACGTGACGAACCTCTCCTTTCCGGGTTGGCGCGGCGAGGAGCTCTGCGCGGCGCTCGACCTCGAGCGTGTGGCCGTCTCCAGTGGGTCGGCTTGCAGCGCGGGCACGGCCGAGCCTTCGCCGGTGCTCGCGGCGATGGTGGGCGAGGCGCGCGCGCTCGCGGCGGTGCGGATCTCGCTGGGCGAGGAGACCACCGCGGACGACGTCGACGAGGCCCTCGCGCGCTTCGCCCGCGTCCTCGGACGCACCCGCCCCGCTTCCTGAACGTTCGTCCTGCCGACCGGCTCACGTTCGCGCACGCCGAACGGGTTCGTCTTCCCAAACCCGATGTTGGCGACCTTGCTTCGAGCTGGTTCCCGGAAGAACCGGATCGATATCGCGCGCTTGGCGGCCGGCCGGTCTCCCTTCGCGTATCGCCTGAACTATCTGCGCGAAATGCGAGAAGTTTCTCCGAGCGGCATGTCCAAGTATGCGAATTTGATCAACAATTCGGCGATCTTCTGACGCGCGAGGGTCATTCGCTTGAAACGAACGAACAGGGCCATTCCCTGGCCGCTCGTTCAGTCAAATTCGGTGATGAAGTAGAACGTTGAAGGTTACTCGTTAAGTGCTCGGAAGTAATCGTTTATTTCTGAGCACGTTTCCTGGTACACACATCGCTCCGCGGCGGCGCCATAGGGGCCCACGCCGGGCGCGTCGACAGGCCCGTCCCCGGTCCGCCAGCCATGGAGGCGGGCGGTGGGATCAGCTCGGAGCGGCAGCGGCAAAAAAGGATGGATCGTGTGCGCGGCCGCGATCGCCGTGGGCACGAGGACGGCGAGCAGCATGGCAAGTCGCGCGCGCGGGGCCAAATCCTTACCAGTCCGGGCGAACGCAACGACGAGGATCAAAGCCGAAGGCGCATACCAGTTCGGCTCAGGGGGCACGGCCCGCGCGAGGGCCGAGCCGGCGACGAGGGCCGTCATGAGCAGGACGACGGCCCGGTCAGCAAGCGGAGAGGCGCGGAGGGCGCGAGCGCCGTGGAAGATAGGCCACGGCGTCCAGAGAAGCACCTGGGCAAGCGCAGCCGCAGCGAGGGCCCCGAGCGCACCGAGGAGCGTGAACGAGGGCGCCTGCTGGGCATAAGCATGCCGGAGCTGGAACGCGAGGCTCGGGGCGAGGAGCGGAGCGGCGAGGGCAAGGGGCGCAAGGGCGAGGAGGCGCTCGCCAAGGCGGCGGCGCGCAGCCAGGACGACGACGAGCGGGAAGAGCGGCAGGACGACCACCTTGGCGAGCGCGCCCGCGGCCCCCACGAGCCCAAGGCCGAGCGCGACGGCGAGCCTGCGTGGGAGGGACGCGGCGGCGGTCTCGGGCGCCGGGTCGGCCCAGAGCAAGGCGAGGACGAGGGCAAGGAGGGCCGGTCCATCCGGGGTGGCGACGAAGCCACCCGCGACCGGGAGGAGCGCAAAGCTCGAGAGGAAGGCCGCGAGGTTCTGCCCGGAAGCCTCCGCACCACGGCGTCGCGCGAGGGCCACGGTGGCAACCGAGAGTCCCAGCGAAAACACAAGCGGGACGAGCCGGACGCGGAGCTCGACAGGCAACGTCGTGAGCCGATCCACCAGCCGGAGCAGGAGCGGGACGAGCGGCGGGTGGTCGACAAGCGGCGGGAGCAGCCCCGGCGCACGCGCAGCCGCGAGGTAGTACGCCTCGTCGGGGGAGAGATCCGTCCCAAGCGCAAGCGCGAGCCGAAGCGGCACGGCAGCGAGGACGATGAGCGCAGCGTAGCGCCGGGGTTTCACCCCGGACCCGACCAGGGGTTGTCCACCCCTGGACCCGGACCAGGGCAAGCCCTGGACGCGGGGCGCCAGCGCGCGATGCGCGCTGGCGACAGGGAAAACGTCGCCACCTGGCAGGGCAGCGCTGCTGTCTCGGTTGGCAACATGGCTCGTGGTCTTGCCACAGGCCCGTCCGAGAAACCGCGCATCGCGCGGTTTCTCGGCCCTCGGTCCAGGCCGTGCCTGGTCCGGGGTGCAGGGGGCGGACAGCCCCCTGCTGGGGTGCGGGGCAACGCCCCGCCGCGCACGCGCATCGTCCCTCTCAGGCGGGCACCTGCCGCTGGCGGAGGACTTCGTACAGCGCGAGCGCGCCTGCGACCGAGGCGTTGAGCGAGCCGATCGGCCCTGCCATCGGCAGACGCGCGATGTGCTGACAGGCGCGGAGCACGGGCTTGCGTGCGCCCTTGTCTTCGGCGCCGATCACGATGGCCACGGGCCCGCGCAGATCGACCGCGCCGAGCGTGGTTGGACCCTGCGCGTCGAGCGCGATCACGGTCACGCCTCGATCCGCGAGGGATCGCAGCGCCTCTGGCAAGGACGAAACGCGACAGAGCATGGCGTGCTCGATGGCGCCTGCGGATGCGCGGAACATCGCTGGCGAGAGGGGCGCGGAGCTGTGCTCGGGCCAGAGGATCCCTGTGGCGCCGAGTGCGACGGCGCTGCGGACGATCGCTCCGAAGTTTTGCGGATCCATGATCCCGTCGAGCGCGACGACGATGGACGTTGGCTCGACGGCGAGCTGATCCACGCCGCGGATCTTGAGATCCGGCGCGACTGCGACGACGCCCTGGTGCCTGCCGCCGCCGGTGCGACGATCGAGCTCGGCGCGTGGTGCGGTCTCGACGCGGACGCCGCGGCCCTCGGCGAAACGTCCGACGGCCTGGATCTTGGGGCTCCCGCCTTGCTCGACGACGACACGTTCGAGCGCGTCGCCGTGCACGCGCACGGCTTCGCGGACTGGCTGCAGGCCATATACGAGTCGGCTCATGTGCTCCTCGCTGCGAGCGCGCCTTCGATCTCGGCCACGACGGAACGTGCGGCATCGAGCGGGCTCGCTGCATCGCGGATCGGCCGCCCGACGACGAGCAGATCCGCCCCCGCTGCGATCGCCTGCGCTGGCGTCGTGATCCGCTTCTGATCCCCGGCCGCGCTGCCGGCGGGCCGAATCCCTGGTGTGACGAGCAGCGCCTCCGGACCGAGCGCGCTCCTCAGCGTCGCTGCCTCCGAAGCGGACGCGACGAACCCTCGCACGCCTGCGTCCCATGCGAGCCGCGCGACCCGCTCTGCTTGCTCCGCGGGCGACACCGACAAACCGAGCGCAGCGAGATCTGCCGCGTCGAGCGACGTCAACACCGTCACCGCCAGGATCGTGAGCGGCGCGCTTGCGCGTGCGGCTTCTGCGGCTGCGCGTTCGAGCATCGCGCGGCCTCCATGTGCGTGCACCGTCAGGTACCGGACGCCGAGTGCCGCTGCGCTTTGCACTGCGCGGCCTACGGTCTCCGGGATGTCGTGCAGCTTCAGATCGAGAAAAACGTCCCGGCCGAGATCGTGACACGCCGCGATCGCGGCTTGCCCTTCTCGCACGAAGAGCTCGAGCCCGACTTTGAGCACGCCGACGGAGGGAGCGACGACACGCGCGCCGGCCCGGGCTTCGTCGAGCGAACCGTAGTCGAGCGGGAAGACGAGCCGCCTCGTCGCGTCGTTCATCGGGGCTTCTTCGGGGTCATGGGGGGACGGGGATGGGCTGCTGGACGAGGTGTCCGTAGCCGTCTCGGGAGCCGTGCGCTTCATGCGTTTGCACCTGGGGGATGCAAACGGCGGCCCGCGTTGGGATTGTGCGGGCCGCTCGCTGTTCTCAGAGGCAGCTGCAGAGCGGATCGCCGGGCGCGCAGTTGCAGGGCTTGGCCGCGCCGCCGCCCGCTGCCGGACGACCACCACCACCGCCGCCCTTCTTGGCCGCGTCCTGCTTCGCCTTCTCTTCGTCGAGCTGCTTCTGCAGGGCGAGACGCGTCGCCTCGTCCTTCGCGCTCGTCAATTGGCTGAGCAGGCTGTCGATCTTCTGCTGCTGCTCCTTCGCCTGCTGCTCGGCCTTCTTGCGCTCTTCCTCGGCCTGCCGCGCCTGATCGGCGAGGGCCTGGCGCTCCTGCTCGGCCTTTTGGCTCTGGTTGATGATGATACCGGCCGTCGCGCCGCCGAGAACGACGACCGCCGCGACCACGCCGTAGAGCGTCTTGCGCAGCTTCTTCTTCGACTCGTCGTGCTGCAGCTCGGCGAGCTTGCGCTCGTGCTGCTGCTGCGCGTTCATCGCCTCGAGGCGGGCCCTCTGCTCGGCCTCGACGCGGGCCTTCTCGACCTCGGCCTGACGGATCGCTTCGAGACGCGCGGCCTCTTCACGGGCCTTGCGCTCTTCCAGGGCCCTGCGCTCGTCCTCGGCCCGGATGCGCGCTTCTTCTTCGTCGCGCTTCCGGCGTTCCTCGTCGAGCCGGGCTCGTTCTGCGGCGGCCGCAGCGGCGGCCTTCGCATCCTCCTCCTGCTTGATTCGGTCCTCCTCGAGGTTCATGAGCTCCTTGAGGGAGAACAGGACCGAGCTTTCCTTCTGTTCGGACATGCGTCGTGGCTCCTTCGAAAGCAGCGCGCTCGCCGTTCGCCCCGGGGGAGGACCGCCGTGCTTCCACAGCACGACCGCACCTTTCCGAGGACACCCGCCAATGTGAGAGTACCGCGGCGCCTGTCGGTATCAACTCCCCAAGATGCCTGTCAATTGGGTGGAGTCGATTCTTTTCCCGAGGGGTCACCCCGCTTCGGGATTTCGTCCCGGAAGACGGGTGAACTCCGTGCCCGAGGGCCCCAATCTGCGTTTTCCCGCTTGACGACCGCGCCGTTTCCGGGATCAGCCGCGGCCCCGGACGCGGGGCGCACCCGAGGACCGGTTCGTCCACGCTTCCCATCGAGACGGACCTCCGCTAGCGTCGCGGCCCCATGGCAAAGGTCATCAAGGCGCATATCACGGGCAACGTGTGGAAGATCGAGGTCAAGGTCGGCGACAGGATCGAGGAAGGGACGACCGTCGCGATCCTCGAGTCCATGAAGATGGAGATGCCCGTCGAGGCCGAGGACGAGGGCACGATCTCGAAGATCCTCACGGAGGAGGGCAAGGCCGTGAAGGAAGGCGAGGCCCTCTTCGAGTTCGAGTGATTCGCGTGAGCTGAGGCGGCGCGAGCTTACTCGCGCCAGAAGAACTTCCAGGGGTTGTGCTTGAGGTCGCGCACGAGCTCCTGGAGGTCGTCGTAGAGTTGCTCGTCCATCACGAGCGCGCCCACCGTGCCCTTGCCGCGCCGCACGCTCGAGGCGATCGTCTGCGCGTCCTGGGTGATGCCCTTCGTGTTCTTCGCGATCTCGGCGAGGTCGCCGATCGCCTGCCGGATCTTCGCCTGCTCGTTCTCGCCGCCGACGGTCTCGCTCACGCGCTTGACGTTGGCGAGCGTGGCCTTTGCGTCCGCGAGCAGGGGCGGCGCGTCCTCTGCGAGCGCGCCCGTCGTCTTGTCCACGTTCGCGAGGATGCGATCGATCTGCGGGTTCTCGACGTACTTCTGCTTCGCCTCGCGCACGGTGTCCTGCGTGTCCACCGTGATCTGCTCGACGTTCGCCGCGATGCGATCGAGCCGGTCGCCGTTCTTCTCGAAGAAATCTCCGGTGCCCTTCAGCGTGCGCGAGAGGCCGTTCAGCGCGGTGCCGATCTCGTCCTTGTTGCCCGAGAGCGCGTTGACCGTCGTGTCGAGCAGGTCGTACGCCTTCGCGATCAGCATGTCGAGGCGCGGCGGATCGAGGCCTCGCACGATCGCGTTCTCCGCGAGTACGGGACGATCGCCCGAGCCCGGATCGAGCGCGAGGAACTGCTCGCCGAGCACGCTCGACGAGGTCACGTAAAAGACCGCGTTGTCACGCACGCTCGGCTGATACCGCTTCTCGAGCTCGACCTTCACCCGCACGAGCGGATCGCGTTTGCCCCCGCCGCCCGGCACCTCTCCACCCCGGAACTGTATTTCGGTGATTTTTCCTACTTTGACTCCGGCGATCTTTACAGGTGCACCGCTTTGCAGGCCGCCGGGGTTGTCGAAGTCGACGAAGAGGCCATACGTGGGCTGGAAGTTGATGCCGCCCATGACGAGGATGAACACCGCGAGGAGCACGGTGGCCGTCAGGATCAGAATGCCGACCTTGACCTCGATCGAACGCGGGCTCGCCATGCGTCCACTATGCACGATGTTCAGCGGCAAACCCAGACCCGCGTAGCTTCGAGCACGCGGCTCACTGCGTCATGATTTCCTTCCGCAACCTCGCCAAATCCTTCGGAACGAAGAAGGTCATCGAGGACGTCAGCTTCGACGTTCAAGACGGGGAGGTTTTTTTCATCATCGGTCAATCGGGCGTGGGCAAGAGCGTGCTCATCAAGCACCTCGTGGGCCTGCTCTACCCGGACGCGGGCGAGATCTGGCTCGACGGCGAGGAGATCAGCCGCTTCGACGAGGAGCAGATGTACCCGGTGCGGATGAAGTGCGCGATGGTCTTCCAGCACTCGACGCTCTTCGATTCGATGACCTGCGCGGAGAACGTGGCGCTGCCGCTGCGCAAGCACAAAGGCCTGAAGCCGAAGGAGGCGCTCGCCGAGGCGCGAAAGCGGCTCGATCAGGTGCACATGCGCGAGTTCGCCGACCGCTTCCCGCCCGAGCTCGGCGACGGCATGCGCAAGCGCGTGGCCATCGCGCGCGCGCTCACGCTCGATCCGCGTTACGTGCTCTTCGACGAGCCGACGACGAGCCTCGATCCGGTGAGCGCGCGGCGCGTGGACAAACTCATCCGCGAGCTCAGCGACACGCTCGGCGTGACGAGCATCGTCGTGAGCCACGACCTCGTGAGCATCTTCTCGATCGCCGATCGGATCGTGATGCTCTACAAGGGGTTTGTCCGTCTCATCGGGACCCCGGACGACTTCAAGGCCTCGAGCGACGCGATCATCCAGCAGTTCATCAACGGCCGCGCCGAGGGCCCGATTGAATGAGGCGCTGGCAGCGCGGGCAGAAGGGGCTCGTGCGGCCGGCGATCGTGAGGGTGCGGATCGGAGTGCCGCAGCGTGGACAAGGTTCGGAGGCGCGGCCGTAGACGAGGAACGGGTTCGGCGCGTCGGTCCGATCCGAGAGGTAGACGATCTCGTCGTCGCGTTCGTGCGCAGCGAGCGCGTGCGTGATCGTCGCGAGGATGCCGTCGGCGAGCGCTTCGACTTCGGCAGGCGTGAGCGAGTCGGCCGCGCGGGAAGGATGCACGCGGGCGCGGAAGAGGGCCTCGGTCGCATGGATGTTGCCGAGCCCGGCGAGGACGGTCTGATCGAGCAGGACGTTCTTGATCGGTCGCGGCGTACCGGCGATTCGCGCAGCGAGGCGAGACGCGTCGAGGCCGTCGCGCAGCGGATCGGGGCCGAGGGACGAGACGATCCTCGCGAACGCATCGCGGGGCACGATCTCCAGCCGTCCGAGCATCCGCATGTCGACGTAGTCGAGCACGCAGCCGTCGTGCAAAAAGAGGCGCGCGCGGCCGTGGCGCGGAGGTTCGTCGCCCACGCGAGAGCGCCACTTGCCCGTCATGCCGAGGTGGCAGGCGAGGCCCGTTCCCGCGTCGAACGAGAGCAAAAGCTGCTTGCCCACGCGCTCGATCCGTTCGAGCGAGCGACCCGCGAGGGCCTCCGCGAACGTGGCCGGCGTGGTTTTTCCTTTCAGAACGGGCGTCGCGTCGGCCTCGGCGCGCTCGATGCGCGCACCTTCGAGGATCCGGCGGAGCGCGCGCGCCTGGTGCTCGACCTCGGGCAGCTCGGGCATGGTTCGTCGGAACGAACTTAGGGACCGAGGAGCACGTAGCCAGCCGCGGAGAGGATCAAATCGAGCACGATCACCGCGAGCGAGGCGTTCACCACGGCCCGCGTGGTCGCCCAGCCGACGCCCTCGCTGCCGCCGTGCGTGGTGAGCCCCGAGTGGCCCGCGACGACCGGGATCGCGGCGCCGTAGGCCAGGCACTTCGCCAGGCCCACGACGAGGTCGCCCGTGTCGACGAGGTGCAGGTTGAAGAACGTCCTCGGGTTGACATCGAACATCATGTACGCGGTGAGCATGCCCGTCAGCATCGCCACGCCCGCCGCCCAGATGACGAGGCAGATGGTCATGACGAGGCTCGCGAGGAACCGCGGCTTGATGAGGTAGTCGATCGGGTCGGCCGCGCACATGCGCAGCGCGTCGACCTGCTCGGTGACGACCATCGAGCCGATCTCGGCCGCGATGCCCGCGCCGACGCGCGTGGCCAGCATGAGCGCGCTGATCGTGGCCGCGAGATCACGGACGAGCAGCTCCAGGTACGAGGCGCCGACCATGCTGAACTCGGGCAGGATGCGCTTCACCTGAAGGCCGCCCTGGAGGACCAGGATCATTCCGATGAAGCCCATCACCACGGTCAAGAAGACGACCGAGCGGTTGCCGATCTCGAACATCTGCCGCACGACGGCGCCGAAGTCCGGACGGCCGCGGACGCAGTAGTAGAGCGTCCGGATGAACACGGAGGCGATCTCGAGGCCCATGCCCACGAAGTGGATCGCCTGCGCGCCGACCACGGCGGCGATCGACGTGTCCGGCGCTTCGGCGGCCTGATCGATGCCACTCGGCGGCGCGGGTTCGTCGTGGGTCTTCGCCGCGCTCACGTGCCTCAGTCCAGCGTGAAGGAGACGAAGTAGTCGAGGACGAAGATGCCCGCGGCCGAGGCCACGACGGTCGCGTTGACGGCCCGTCCGACGCCCGGCGCGCCGCCCTTCACGCCGAGCCCGTACTGGCAGCTCGACAGCGCGATCACGATGCCGAAGACGATGCTCTTGATGAGGCCACTCGTGACGTCGCTCAAGCCGAGGAGGCCGCTCGTGAGGCCGTTGTAAAACGTCTTCGGCTCGACGCCGAGCAGGCCGAGGCCGCCGTATGCGGCGCCGAGCAGCGCGAGCGTGTCGGCGAAGATCGTGGACAGGAAGAGCGTGGTCACCATCGCGACGAAGCGCGGCGCGATGAGGAACGCGATGGGATCGATCGCGAGCACGCGCAGCGCGTCGATCTGCTCGGTGACGACCATGGTGCCGAGCTCGGCGGTGTTGTTCGCGCCGACGCGTCCGTTGATCATGAGCGCGGTGAGCAGCGGCGCGATCTCGCGCAGGATGCCGAAGCCCGCGCCCCAGCCGAGCAGGCCCTGCGCGCCGAGGCGCACGACGAGCGGAGCCGCCTGGATGACCATGATCGCGCCTGTGAAGAGCGCCGTGACGATCACGATCGGGATCGATTTCACGCCCATCCGGTAGAGGTTTCGGAGGGTCTCGGCGCGATCGATGCGGAAGGTGACGAGCCTGCGGAGGATCTGGTAGCCGAGCAGGCCCATGCCTCCGACGGTGGCCGCCGCGCTGAGAAAACCGCCGCCGATCTCCTCGAAAAGCCCCACGTCGGAAGGCGGAGGCGAGGACGCAGACGGGGGTTTCTTCGGGGGCATTCGCGAGGGCGAGCTTACCCCAGGCCGCCCGTCCGCGGATCACGAAGCACGGCGTCTTGTGCGCCCGACGAGCCACCCGGCGAGCGCAGTGGCGACGAACGCGAGGGTGGCGAAGGCCACGACGAGGCGGGTTTTGCCGCGAAACAGAGGCTTCTGCGTCATTTGACGCGCTGCGCGACCCGCGTCGAGGACGGCCGCGGTTTGGCGGCGATCGAGGCGCGAGCCTTCCGGAATGAGCGCGCGGAGTGCCTCGCGCGCGGCCGTGTATGCGGCGGCGTCCGTGGGAAAAGGCGTGGCTTCGTCGAGGTCGACCTCGTCGAGCGCGCGAGGAAGCAGGCGTGTGGTGATCGCATCGGCCTCGACTGGATGTGCGCTCCGCGCGAGCGCGAGGTAACCCGCGTCCTGGATGCCACGGCGCAAAAGCTTCAACCGCATCGAAGGGAAGACGCCGTCGAAGCCGGCCGAGTGGTGCGCGAAGCGGCCCATCTGTTTGCCCGGGTAGACGAGCACGCCGTCGCCGAGCGCGCTGTCGCCGTCGTCGTTGTGGAAGGTCTCGGCGACGATGAAGGGATCGATCGGGCCGCGGCCGCCGCGGTTACTGTCGTTCCAGAACGTGGTCTCCCAGAGGAACCAGCGGCCCGTGGGCCGCGTGGCCGCGATCCAGGCGTCCGCGAGCAAGCTCGTGGCGGGCGCGTCGAGCATGAGCGGGCCCGAGTGCGGGAGTTTTCCGTTGTAGACCCACACGTCGCGGCCTTGATCGCGGGTGCCGAGCGCCGCGTCTTGCTGGAAGGTCTGCGACGGCAAGAGGACGAGGTCGACCTTCTGGTGGCGTGGATCCTCGGCGCAGGAGTGCGCCACGCGCACGCGCTTCTGCGCGGGCGAACGCGCGAGGAGCGAGCGCCACGTAGGGCCACGCGGGCTCTCGCACTGCTCGTCGATCGCGTAGAGGAAGATGTCTTCGATCACGTCCGGGATCTTCGGGACGAGGGTCTCGATCGCGCGGAGTTTGTCGGGGTGCGGATCACCGAGCGTGCCGTAGGCGCCGAGCGTGACGGCCGCCTTCGGGATGCCTTCCCCCGGGCCCGTGTAGCCGTGTTCGTTCGTGTACAAAGCACCCGTGAGCGCGGGGCGGAGGCGCTCGAGGTCGGCCTCGCTGCGGATCGATCCGAGCGCGTCGACGTGATGCCGATGCAGGAGCTGGAAGAGTTGTTTCTCGGCGGGTTCGAGGGCGCCGATGCGCTGGACGAGGTTTCGTGGCTCGTAGTAGGCGAGGAAGCTCGTGGCGCGGTAGGGGAGCTCGGCGCTCGCGACGTCGAGCACCACGGGCAAACGCGAGAGGGCGCCGCCTGCGTGGGTCACGATGAGTTCGGTCGTGTAGGGGCCGGGCGGTGTGCTCGTGGGGACCTCGACGTCGATCCAGATCGCGCCGCGGGATCGAGGTTGGATCCGCAGAGGGTAGGGGAGCCAGGAAGGCGCGTGCTCCACGGGGACGAGCGCGTCGGGCACGGCGCCGAGCACGTCCTCGTCCGGAGGTCGTGACGAAGGGGTCCAGCCGAGCGACTCACCCGCGTGGCGATCGTTGCGGGATCGCGCGGTGATCTCGACGTAGGACTCGATGAAACGATCGACGCGGATCGGCGCGCGCGGCGGCGCGAGCTCCACGGTGACGGCGTCGAGTGGTGTGTCGCCGGCCTCGATGAACACCTGGATCGCGACCACCTCGCCACGGAGCGCCGCGAGCTCGATCGGGCGATCCGCGCCGCCGAGCGCATGCCCCCGCGTGATCGCTCGATCGAGATCGGGCCCTTCGCGCCGCACGCGCACGCCGTCGTCCACCACGACGACGCGGGGCCCACCGGCCGCCGCCGCGGTCGCGAGGAAGAGGAGCGCGAGGGCCGACGCCGCGCTCGTCCCCCGCTTCATGCGTGCACCGACCTCGCGCGCTCGAGCGCCGCGAGCAGGGTCTCCGCGCTTCGATCCCAGCCGGGCGGTGCGGCACGCGTGAGCTCGTCCTCGTCCCACGCGCGGCTCGTCGCTTGCTCGATCGCCGCCGCGAGCGCAGCCGCGTCGCGCGCGGGCACGAGCAGGCCCGTGCGCTCGCGCGAGACGACGTCGGGGATGCCACCTACGCGCGTCGCGACGACAGGTCGGCCCGCGGCGAGCGCTTCGAGCACGACGTTGGGCGTGCCCTCGTTCCAGCTCGGGAGCACGAGCGCATCGGAGGCGGCGAGGAACTGCGCGACCTCCTCGGCCGGACGCGCGCCGGCGACGAGCAGCGGCAAGCCCGCGTCGCGCTTCTCTTCGAGCGTCTTGCGCATCGAGCCATCACCCACGAGCGCGACCGTGAACTGCTTCGGGGCGCGTGCTTCGAGCGACGCGAGCGCATCGCAGAGCTCGTGCAGGCCCTTCTCTTGTTCGAGCCTTCCGACGTAGACGAGCACCTTCGAACGCGGATCGAGCCCGAGCGCCGCGCGCGCCTCGGCGCGGCTTCGCGGCTGGAAGAGCGTGCGATCGACGCCGTTCGGGACGAGCGTCACGCGATCGCGCGGCGCGCCGAGCGCGGCGAGGGCGTCGAGCATCGGACGGCTCACGCCGATCACCGCGCCCGCGCGGCGCAGCGTCGCGTGCACGAGCGCGCGCACGGACGGCCAGCGCGCGATCACGTTCACGTCGGTGCCGTGCGCCTTCACGGCGTACGGCAGGCCGAGGGCGCGGGCGAGGTGCTGCGCGGCCCACGCGTCGGGGAAGAGGAACGCGCCGAGCACGACGTCGAAGCGGCGGCGCAGCGCGGCGAGGTGCGGGACGAGGCCCGCGAGATAGAGCGGCCCGTTCACGCCGGAGAGCCACGGACCTGCGAGCGGCAGGTAGGGCGCGCGCGGGTGCACGACGGGCAGGCCGTCGATCGTGTCCTCCGCGGGCACGCGACTGAGCTTTCCGACCCGGGCGCGATCACCAATCAGCGAAGCGCCGGGCACCCAGGGCACGACGCCGAGCACCTTTACGTCCGCGAGGCGCGACAGCGCGGCGAGCTGCCGGCGCTGGAATGGGCACGCGAGCGGCTCCACCCGATTGGGGAAAATCCGCGTCACGGCGAGGACACGCAGCCGCCCGCCTTCACCAGTGGAAAAATGGGTTGTCCCGAGCAACACCTACCAGCATTGCATGCGAATTCGCGTTCGCAACTCGCATGTTCGTGAACTCGGATTCGCTGGATCCGCCCGCCCGGGGCACCCTGCAATCGGACTCGGATTTCGCCCGATTGAAAAGGAGTCACGTTGTGGGATGCTGGCCGCGTCGTGGTCTGGGGCCGGGCCTTTCGGGTTCGAGCTCTTCTCGTGGCTTTTCGGGGGGCTTTGGATGGATGATTGGGGACCCGAGTCGGGGCGCGGCGGCGTGATCCTTCGGACGCTCGCCGAACGTCCCTTCTGTTCGATCGTGATTCCGTGTTACAATGAAGAGGAGCACATCGAGCGGGTCGTGCATGCGGCGGCCGGACAACGATATCCAGCCGATCGCCTGGAGATCTTCGTCGTCGACGGCCGCTCCCTCGACAGGACGCGGGACATCGTGCGCGCGCTCGCTGACGAGGATCCCCGGATCATCCTGCTCGACAATCCCCAGCGCCTCCAGGCCGCGGCCATGAACATGGCGATCAAGCGCTCCCGCGGGGACGTGATCGTGCGCATGGACGCCCACGCCGATTACGATCCCGGCTACGTGGCCGCGTCCGTCGCGGCGCTTCGGCGGACGGGGGCGCTCAATGTGGGCGGCGCCATGCGGCCGCGGGCGAAGACCACGTTTCAGAAGGCGCTCTGCGCGGCGCTCGGGAGCCCGCTCGGCGTGGGCGGATCGGCGTCCCGCGACCCGCATCGCGAGGGATACGTCGAGAGCGTGTGGTGCGGGGCCTTCCGCCGCGAGGCCTTCGAGCTCGCGGGCCTCTTCGACCCGGACGCGCGGACGAACGAGGACGCGGAGCTGAACCAGCGGATCCTGGAGCGCGGCGGGCGCATCTACCAGTCGCGCGACATCGTGGGTCATTATTATCCGCGGTCATCGTTTCCCACGTTGTTCCAGCAATATTTCAATTACGGCGCGGGGCGCGCACGGACGATCCTCCGGCGAGGATTGCCGCCGTCGATCCGGCCCTTGATCCCGTTCGCGACGCTGGTCACGTTCACCGTGCTCGCGGCGCTCGCGGCCTTTTATCCGCCGGCGAGGCCGGTCCTCGGCGCGGCCGTGTCCGTGTATACGCTGGCCATTTTCGCGGCGGCGGCGTGGGCTTCGCGGCGCGGCGACGGGCGCCTGGTTTTCCTCGTGGCAGCGATGTTTCCCGTGATGCACCTCGCGCACGGGCTCGGCTTCGCGGTCGGGCTCGCGCGGTATGCGCAGGAGCCATTGCGGGACGCGGAGCCGGAGCGGCTGACGGCTCGATAGAGTGCCGAACGGCTCGGGACGAACAGGAGGCGCATGCTGGGTCTTTTCCCCGCAGGAGGGCTCGCCGTCACGGACGCGACGGCGTCGGTCACAGTCGAGCAAAGCGCGGTCACGGGTATCACGCCCACGGGCGGTTATGGCATCGCGCTGACGAGCGTGGACGGCGCGGCGAGGATCGTCTCGCGCGCCACCCGCGCGGCCTTTTTGTTCGATATTTCCGGGCGTTACGGGCGTGCGCTGGCGGCGACGCGGGGCGCCTTGTCCCCACAGGACATCGCAGGCACGGCGGTGACGCGGCTCGATGTCGTGACCTCGCCCCGCACGGCCTTTTCTTTCTCCGCGGACGGCCTGCTCGCGTCGCGGCTCGGCCTCCGCGCCACGAATGATCTGACGGCGCGGGATCCTTTTCTCCAGGGAAGGGTCATTTACACGCTCGGAAGCCGCGTCGGATTCACCGCGACCACGACGCCGCGGTCATATGCGCGTTTCGAGGCGGGATACACGCAAGCGGGGGCCGTCGCCGCGGATCACCCCGAGGCGGTGGGGCTCGATAGCCACGCGGTCCTCGGGAGCGCGTCGTTTTCGTGGCTCGCCGGCCGTCGATTCCGCCTCGGGCCCATCGTGCGGGCAGGCTACACCCATTTCGAGCACGCACTGCTCGACGTGGACCTCACGCGCGGGCCGGCGGACATCACCACCGTCTCGGGCCTCGCATCCGCGACGTTCGAGATTTCCCGGCGGATCCGAGGTGCCGCGGCGCTCGGGATGACGGTCGCGAGTCCGCCGACGTTCCTCAAGGACGAGTCCTCGAGCGTGATCGCGCCGGACGCGCGGATCGACGCGCGATATGCCGGGCGCGGATACGGGATTGTCGGGACGTACGGATTTTCGTACTCGTCGCTCGGCCCGCGAATCGGGTTCGGGGCGCAGCACGCGGCGGGGCTCGAAATGTGGAGCCGGCCGCGGGGAGGGCGGGAGTTCCGGAGCGTGATCGCCCGCTGGATCCTGCGCTTCCGCCACGGAGAGGCGCCCCTCGCGACGCAGCCGAGGCTCGGATTGCCGGCGGGAACACCGCTGCCCGAGGGCAAATTCGTAACGACGGCAGTGGCCGCAGGCGGCTCACTCGGAATCCCGCTGGCGACGGGGCTCATCCTGACGGGCGGGGTCGATCTCGAGCTCATCAACATGCGCTTCGAGCCGGACCCAACGGGCGCGTCGGCGCCGACGTTCCGGACGATGGTGACGGTGGCAATCTCGGCGATCGGCTCGACGGATCCGATGCGGCGCATGCCGCGGGATCCGGACCTGCAGGACCAGGAAGCGCGGCCAGCGGTACTCGATGAGGAGGAGGCGCGCGCGGCAGGCGGGGCGGCGGGGCGGAAGGGGACGACGGAGGAGGACGAAGACGCGTTCTACGAGGAGTGACGAATATGTAGTGCAACTTGCGAAACTGGGTGGATCGAGACCTGGATCGACACAGTTGCGTGAGGCGCCGGGTGCGATCCAAGTGTCGAGTGACCCTCGCACGTGAGGCGCGAGGTGCGATCGAGGTCTAGATCGACCCAGTTGCGTGACGCGCCGGGTGCGATCGAGGTCTCGATCGACCCGGTTGCGTGAGGCGCAAGGTGCGATCCAGGCGTCGAGTGACCCCGTTGCGCGAGGCGCTAGGGGCGATCCAGGCGGGGATCGAGGCCGTCGCGCCGGGGCGCTGCCCCGGACCCCGCGGGGGCTGTCCGCCCCTCGACCCGGACCAGGCACGGCCTGGACCGAGGGTGGAAGAACTGCGCGATGCGCAGTTCTTCCAACGGGCCCGTTGGAAGACCAGGGACAGCGTTGCCGATCGAAAGGTCAGCGCGGCGGTCTCGGTTGGCAGGGCCTTCGCTGGTCTTGACTCGGCCCGTTCGATGAACTGCGCATTGCGCAGTTCATCGACCAACGGTCCAGCGCTTGCGCTGGTCCGGGTCCAGGGGCGGATAGCCCCGGTGGGGCCTGGGGCAACGCCCCAGCGCAGCGGCCCCAGCCGAGATTCAGCGCGCTCCAATCCGGAGGAGCACCACCTTCACCGTATCGAGCAAAATCGACAGGTCGAACCACACCGACAGCGTCTTGATGTAGAACAGGTCGTGCTGGAGCTTTTCGAGCTGGTCCTCGGTCGTCGCTCCGTAATGGTAGCGGACCTGGGCATAACCCGTCAGGCCCGGCTTGACGAAGAGCCGCTGCCGGAAGAAGGGAATCGCTTTTTCGAGCTCCTCCGTGAAGTTCGGCCGCTCCGGCCGCGGACCGACCAGGCTCATGTCGCCGGCGAGCACGTTCCAGAGCTGCGGCAGCTCGTCGAGACGGGTCTTGCGAATGAACCGGCCCACACGCGTCACGCGCGGATCGTCCTCCGATGCCCAGCGCGCTTTTCCATCGGCCTCCGCGTCCGTGCGCATCGAGCGGAACTTGTAAATGGTGAAGGGCCGGCCGTAGACGCCGGCACGCACCTGCGAATAAAGGACCGGGCCCGCCGAGTCGAGCTTGATCGCGAGCGCCGTGAGCAGCATCAGCGGAGAGGCGAGCACGAGGCCGAGCGAGGCGCAGACGACGTCGAGAATACGCTTGCCGAGGAGCGTCCGCTTCGCGACGCGGAACCCGTGCGCGAACACGAGCTGGCTCGGGCGTAATTCACGGACGAAGATTTTGCCCGTGATGCGCTCGTAGAACTCCACGCCTTCCTCGATCTCGATGCCCCGGAATTTGAGCTCGAGAAGCGCATCGATGGGCAATTTGCCCCGGCGATCCGCGGCGCAGACGATGATGTGCCGGACGCCGTGAGCCGCGGCGATGCGCGGCAATTCGTCGTACGTGCCGAGGACGTCGGGGGCGGCGCGGCCCGGGTCGCCCTCCTGCACGAGCCGGCCGACGAAACGCATGCCGCCGGTGTCGTGGGTCCGGGCGCCCGTGATCACCGCGTCCGCGAGCGGCCCCGAACCGAGAACCAGGGTCCGCTTGCAGAGCCGATCACTCGCCGCGGCACGCGCGAGCCCGGTGCGAAAGAGGGGCAAGACGAGCGCGCCCGCCGCGAGCCCGAGCGCCACGGCGCCGAAGCGCTCGCCCGCGTCGTCCGAAAAACCCTGGAAGACGAGCCAGAGCAGGAGCACCGAGACGGCGAGGGCGCGCGCGACTTTCCAGGCCAGGGTACGGAGGTCGCGAATGGGCGAAGGTCCGTAAAGGCCATGGTAATAGAGCGACGCCTGCGCCACGAGCGTGATCGCCGCGGCGTCGAGCACGCGGGAAAGCGTGGCGACGTCACGATACCCCTCGATCGCCGCCGCACCCGCGCAGACGAGCGATACGAGCAGGGCAGCCTCGACGAACCATACGATGGCACGGCGACGCGACCGAAATAGCTCGAGCATGTTGCCCCCCCAGGCAATGGAGGGCCCACACGCATCCGATCCTGCGCGCCGCACCCCCCAAGCTCCTCCCGTCAACGCTTGGGGGCTGCGCCCGGACGAGCCGAGCTACGCCCCCAAACCCCCGGGGGCCCCCCCGGGTGACCGGGTGAGCCCCGGCGATGCTGTGTGACAGGACTTACGTTAGCTCCTGGTCACGCGAGGTGCCAGGGGGGCGGGTTGTCACTCGGCGACGCCGTTCGTCCCGTCGTGACTCGTGCCGTTCGTGTCGTTCGTGCCAGGCGCGCCGTTCGTCTCGAGCGGCGGGGGCGGGACCGTGCCTTCCTCGGCCTCGGCAAAGGCCTCGATCGCCACGACGCGCTCGTCGCCGTCGACGTTCATGAGGCGCACGCCCTGGGCATTGCGGCCGGTCTCGCGGATCTCGCTGGCCTTGGTGCGCAGGGTTTGTCCACGATCCGTCACGAGCATGATCTGATCCGCCGGCGACACCATGGCGACGCCGACGACCGGACCATTACGCTCGCTCGCGTCGATGAGGATGACGCCCTTGCCGCCGCGGCTCTGGAGGCGGAACTCCTCGAGCGGCGTGCGCTTGCCATACCCACGCTCGCAGACCGCGAGGACCCGATCACGCCCGCCGTCCGTGACGCAGAGGCCGACCACGAAATCGCCCTCGTTGAGCTCGATGCCCTTCACGCCCATGGTGGCGCGGCCCGTCGGGCGGACCTCCTCCTCGGCGAAGCGGATCGACATGCCCTTGTGCGTGGCGATGAGGAACTCGCGGCTGCCGTCGGTGATCGCCGCGGAGAGGAGCTGATCGTCCTCCTCGATGCGCACGCCGATGATGCCCTTGTCGCGGAAGTTCTCGTACTCCTCGAGCGCGGTCTTCTTGATCTGGCCGCGCCGCGTGAGCGTGACGACGAACCAGCCGGTCTCGATGCGCGGGACGGGCGTGATGGCGGTGATCTTCTCGCCCTGCTCCATCCCGACGAAGTTCACGATCGCCCGGCCCTTGGCGTTTCGCGCCGCGCTCGGGATCTCGTAGACCTTCTTGACATAGACCTTGCCCTTGTCGCTGAAGAAGAAGACGTAGCTGTGCGTGGAGGCGACGAAGAGCTGGCTCACCCAGTCCTCGTCCCGCGCCTCCATGCCGACCATGCCCTTGCCGCCGCGGCGCTGGGCCCGGTACGTCGTCACGGGCGTGCGCTTGACGTAGCCCAGGTGGGAGATGGTGACGACCATGTCCTCCTCCTGGATGAGGTCCTCGACCTGGATCTCGGCCTCGGTCGGGACGATCTCGGTGCGGCGCACGTCGTTGTAGCGGCTCTTGATGTCCTCGAGCTCGCCCACGATGACGTCCATGAGCTTTTGTTCGTCCGCGAGGATGCCGGTGAGGCGGGTGATCTCCTCGACGATCTCGCCGTACTCGCGGGCGAGCTTTTCGCGCTCGAGGCCCGTGAGGCGCGAGAGGCGCATCTCGAGGATGGCCTTGGCCTGACGCTCGGAGAGGAAGTAGTCGCCGCGTCCGTCGGCGTCTTTGCACTCGGGCTCGGGGCGGCCCGCGCGGCGCAGGAAGTCGCCGAAGCCACGCAACGGGAGCTTCTGCAGGCGATCACGCGCCTCTTCGGGATCCTGCGAGGAGCGGATGGTGGTGACGATGACGTCGACGTCGGTCGTCGCCATGCCGAGGCCCTCGACGAGCTCGCGCTGCGCTTCGGCCTGGCGGAGCTCGTAACGCGTGCGCCGCGTGACGACCTCGCGCCGGTGCTCGACGAAGTGCGCGAGCGTTTCCTTGAGGCCCAGGACGGCGGGGCGGCCGTTGGCGATCGAGAGGTTGATGACGCCGAACGTCGATTGCAGGTCCGTGAGGCGGTAGAGCTGGTTCTGGACGACCTGGGGGAAGACGTCCTTCTTGAGCTCGACGACGACCCGCATGCCCTCGCGGTCGCTCTCGTCGCGCACCTCGGAGATGCCCTCGATGCGCTTTTCCTTGATGCACTCGGCGATCTTGGCGACGAGCTTGGCCTTGTTGACCTGGTAGGGGATCTCGGTGACGATGATCTGCTCGCGATCGCCCTTCAAGGTCTTCTCGACGATGCAGCGGCCGCGCATGACGATGGTGCCGCGTCCCGTGCGATACGCCTGGTCGATGCCGCTCTTGCCGTAGATGAGGCCGCCCGTGGGGAAATCGGGGCCCTTCACGTGCTGCATCAGGTCATCGACGGTCGCGTCGGGGTTCCTGATGAGCAGGACCGTGGCGTCGATGATCTCGCCGAGGTTGTGCGGCGGGATGTTCGTCGCCATGCCGACCGCGATGCCGCCCGAGCCATTGACGAGGAGCTGGGGGAACTTCGCCGGCAGGACCGTGGGCTCGAGCTCGGAGTCGTCGTAGTTCGGGGCGAAATCGACGGTCTCTTTTTCGATGTCGGTGAGGAGCTCGGTCGCGACGCGGGCGAGGCGCGACTCCGTGTAGCGCATGGCCGCAGCCGAGTCGCCGTCGATGGAGCCGAAGTTTCCCTGTCCGTCGATGAGCGGATACCGGAGGCTGAACGGCTGCGCCATGCGGACGAGCGCGTCGTACACGGCCATATCCCCGTGCGGGTGATACTTGCCGAGCACGTCGCCGACGACGCGCGCGCATTTCTTGTGCGACCCGCTCGGGCCGATCTTCTGCTCGTGCATCGAGTAGAGGATCCGGCGGTGCACCGGCTTGAGCCCGTCGCGCACGTCGGGGATGGCGCGACCGATGATCACGCTCATCGCGTAATCGAGGTAGCTGTTCCTGAGCTCGTCCTGGATGCTGACGGGGATCTTCTGCTGGATGTTCGAGGTATCTTCCATACCGCCGCTCGGGCCTGGGCCTGGCGCACGCGGAGGCCCGGAAAAAGCCTCGTCTCACGCCGGCCGGAGGACGCTCTCAGGTAGTATACGACCCGTGAACCTGCAATCAGGTTCGAGGGTTTTGTGCCCAGGAATCGGTGCGTCGCGGCGCTGGCTCGGTCGGTCCGTCTGGGCCGTCCGCGAAGAGGCTCAAGGCGTGAGCGTGCAAGTGGCCGTGCTGACCGCGCCGGGGGCGATCTCGGCGGTGCACGTGGCGGTCACGGCCACAGCGCCCGCAGCGTCGCGGCCGACGAGCTTGATGTCCGCGTAGGCGCCGGGGGCGATCGGCGTGAAGCGGATGGGCTTGCTGCAATCGATGGCGTCAGCCTCGAGATCGCCGGGCGCGCCGAGGACGGCATCGTACGTCACGACGTTCTCCTTCGCGCACGAGGTGCCCGCAGCCGCGAAGACGTCCGCGAGGGAGAGGTCGAGCGCGCCGTCCTTGCTCAGCGGATCGCAGAGCGCATGGACCACGAGGCCTTCCACGGCGAGCGCCGTGCAGGAGGCGCCCCACGTGACGGGTCCGCCGGCCACGGCACGCGCCTCGACGCGGAAGCCGTAGCTCTGGCCAGGCTTGATGTTCTGCGTGTACGGCGCAGGCGCAGGGCTCGTGCAGGGGAGGTTCACGAGCGGGGCGAGGGCCGGATCGGTCGGGCGCACGTCGAAGCTCGCGACGTCGCCGGTGATCACGGGGTTGCCCAGCGGATCGAGCGAGGCCTGCGTGCACGTGAGCTCGAGGCCGGGGATGGCGCTCGTGCCGGCGAGGGTGGCGCGGGGATTGACGAGCACGCCGGTCTCGGTGGAGAGCGGCGCAAGCTCCTCGCACGTCTTCGGCGTGGAGCGGACGTTCTTCTGCGCGGTGAGGTCCTCGCAGAAGGTGGACCAGACCGGCGCGACGGTGCCCGCGGCCGGCGCGGCGCGGCGGACCATGCTGCGGCTGCCGGAGGAGCTGCCGCCGATGGGCGTGAGCTCCGCGGCGGGGACGTCGTAGCCGTCGATCTGGACGCGGTAGGCGTGGCCGACGAGGATCTGCCGGAAGATGACGCTCGCCGTGCAGGTGATGGGCGGCGACGAGGGGAGCGGGAAGGGCGCGGACACGTCGGTGACGTCGAGGACGGTGGCCACGTAGCTCTGCATGGCGCCGCTCGCAGCGGAGCAAGGCACGTCGCCCAGGAAGAGGCTCGGGTCGACCACGATGCTGGTCGGCACGGTCGTCGTGGCGTCGAGATCGATGTCGGTGTCGGACGTCTCGTCGCACGCCGTGCTCGCGAGGGCGAGGGCGACGAGCGGCACGAGCGCGAGGGTCCGGCGGCGCATGGGGCCGGCGTAGCCGATGGACCGGCTCGATGCCAGGCAAAACACACGAGCTCGCCGCGCGCCCGCCCCGGGCGTCCGCCGCGACGCTCGGGGTGCGGGTGGACGGCCCGCCCCAATCGTGATCTGCTCGATCGCGGGCGCGCGCCGTGATCTCCGCGCGCGGTCCTGCCCTTTCAGGAGGAGCGATGGCGGTTCGGAGGAGCGCTACACGTGGGCTCTTCGTCGTACTTTCAGGGGCGGCCGGGTGCCAGGTTCTGGGCGGCATCCCGGACGAGCTCTCGCTCGGGGCAGGCGGCGGAGGCACGGGCGCGGCGCCGGCGATGTGCGTGCGCGACGAGATCCCCGCGCCGCCGATGGTGGCGGGCGGGAGCGGCGAGGGGGAGTTCGTCGTGGCGCTCCGCACGATCGACATGGAAAAAGGCCTGAACGACGCGCTGCCCGGGCTGAACCTCGACGGGTTGTGCTCGTGCACCGAGGACAAGCGCGGGTGCGGGTCGGTCGATCCGTCGGACGACAAAGGGTATTGCGACGACGACAGCGGTCACGACGCCGCGAGTTACGCGCTCTTCGGCGCGCTCGCGTACATCCTCAATGTGGAGAGCATGTCGAGCTTCCTGCGCGGGCTCGTCGAGTCCGGGCAGTGGAGCGTGCTCGTCCGCGTGCGAGGCTACAGCGGGGGGAGCGACGACGATCAGGTGGAGGTCGGCTGGTACGGGAGCCTCGGGCTCTCGGCGTCGCCGGCGTGGCAAGGCGCGGATGCGTGGTCGATCCGGCAGGAGTTTCTCGCGCCGATCCCGATGGATCCGTACGCGCCGCAGTTCGTCGACGGCGCTGCGTACGTGACGGGCGGCAAGCTCGTCGCCCGGCTGCCCCAAGCTCCGCTCGTGATCTCGGACGGCGCGCTCGCGTCGATGCAGGCGGCGCTGTCGAACCTGGTGCTCGTGGCGCGCATCGATCGGACGGCGGGTGGGCTGTACCAGCTGCGCGAGGGCAGGATCGGCGCGAAGTTGCCCGTGTCTGCGCTGTTCCCCACGCTCGCGAGCTTCCGCGACACGAAGGGAAACCCGCTCTGCACGGATGCGACGCTCTACCCGGCGACGCGGCAGATCACGTGTCGCGCGGCCGACGTGCTGCTCACCGACGCGACCGACAAGGACACGCCCTGCGAGGCGCTGTCGTTCGGCATGAACTTCGAGGCGGACGCGGCCATGCTCGGGCCGGTGATGCCGTCCCCGCCGAGCTCCGGTGGATGCCCGGTGGAGACCGATCCCATCACCGACGCATGCAGCAACCTGTGAACGAGCGTGTGATCAGCGGCCGGGCGTAACGAGCGTCGCGGCCGCGATCGCCTTCCAGTCGATCCCCGCGGGCAAGCGGCCCTCGGCGCGCTCGGGCCTGCCGCCGCCGCGCCCGCCCGCCGCGATCGCCGCGCGTTTCAGGAAGGCGCCGCAGTCGAAGTCGCTCGAGGGGCCACGCGCCGCGAGCACGATCGTGCCGCCGTCGGCCTCGCCCGCGAGCAGCGCGACGAGATCTCCTTCGGCCGTGATGCGCCCGGCCACCGCGCGCACGAGGTCGAGCGAAGCATCGTCGATGACGCCGATCACCGCTCGCTCGCCCCGCGCCCGCGTCTCTTTCACGAGCGCCTCGGCGATCGCCCCGGCCACGCGTCCTCGCACGCGTCCGAGCGCCTGACGCGCCTCGTCGAGCTCGCGACGCAGCTTCTCGATGCCCGCGGGCACGTCGTCCGGACCGCAGGTGAGATCGCGGGCGAGCGCGCGCACGACGTCCGCCTCGCGGGAGAGCTTCGTCCGGGCCCGCACGCCCGCGGAGAACGTGACGCGCATCTTGCCCTTGTACCGCTCGAGCCCGTCGATGCGAACGAAGCCGACCTGCGCGGTGTTCGTGCAGTGCGTGCCGCCGCAGGGGGAGACGTCGAAGTCGCCGATCGCGACGACACGCACGTTCTCGTGCACCTTGGGCTGCCTTCGCAGCGGGAGCGCGCGGAGCTCGTCCTCGGAGGGGAAAAACGCGCGGATCGGAGCGTCGTCGTCGATGACGGCGTTGACGAGAGCCTCGGCCTCGGCGACGGCGCGCTCGTCGAGGGCGGCGACGTCGAGGTCGATCGTGCACGCGCTTTCGCCGAGGCGCGAGGAGACGGTCTCGGCGCGGGCGACGTCGGCGAGCGCGCGCGAGAGCATGTGCTGCCCGGTGTGCTGCGCCATGTGGATGAGGCGGCGCGGCTTGTCGATCGAGCCCGAGACCTCGGCGCCGATCGCGGGCAGCGGGCCTTCGAGCACGTGATGGATGCGGCCCTCGTCGTCGACCTGCACGTCGACGACGGCGGCCTCGTCGAGGCGGCCGCGATCGGCCATCTGCCCGCCGGACTCGGGGTAAAACGCGGTGCGATCGAGCAGCACGCTCGGGCGGCCGGCGTGCGTCTCGTGGGCGATGACGACGCCGCGGAACGAGAAGAGCTTCGCGTCGTCGTGGTAGAGCGGCGAAGAGCGAGGTGTGGCCAAGGCCGAGGGGCTCCTACGGGCGGGACGCGGGGAGGACGTGATCACGCAGGATGTCGGGCAGGAGCCGGAGCTGGCCGCAGTGCGCGTCGCCGTCCGAGCCCGCGTATCCGCGGAGGAAGAAGTGGTTCTGATCGTGGGCGCGCGAGAGGCCGAACGGATCCTGCGCGGGCGGCGTGGCCGGGACGTCGGCGCCGATCTCGCGCAGGAGGAACGTGCCGGTCTCCAGCGTGGAGGCGTAGTCGGGCGTGGGGACGGCCGTGTGCGTGACGAAGAGGAGAGGTCCGCCGTTCGCCGCGGCGCGCGCGAAGGACGAGAAGGGCGCAAGCTCCGTGGGATCGGGCATCTTGGCGCCGGACGTGTAGCTCGCGTAGAGCGAGTCGAGCAGGATGACGGCGTCGACGTCGTCGCGACCTCCCGCGAGGATCCGCGAGATCGCGCCGTAGCCCGCGCTCCACGACGAGAGGACGATGCTGCGCGGGCGAGCGGCAGGGTTTTTCGTGGCGAGCGCGACCTCGCGGCTGATCGCCGAGAGCATCGCGTCGAACGTGCCTTCGGATTCGAACGTGCTCTTGTAGCCGCTCGACAGCGTGCCCGTGTCGAGCCCGGCGATCACGAGGCCGAGGCCGAGGGGCGCGAGCTGCTTGCGGATGGGCTCGGTGCCGTGGAAGTGGACGAGCAGATCGAAGCCGCCGTCGGGCGGGACGGTGAGGCTCGAAGGGACGAGCATGCGGCCGAGCGGGAGCGGTCGCCAGCCGAGGTAGTCGCCGAAGCCGTTGTCCGGGAAATCGCAGCCGCCGCGAGGCGCGGCCTCCGAGACGAGCGCCGCGGGCTTGCCAGGCGCGCCGCTCGGAAGCGGCGACATCGTGAGCGTGGACTCGGCGCCCTCGGACGTTTCCGTGTTCTTCGCATCCGCGCCCTCGTCCTCGCTGCGCGCGGCGGAGCCGATCACCACGATGGCGGCGCAGAGGCCGACCACCGCGAGATCGCGGAGCCAGTGGGGCGTCGTGCCCTTGCTCAGAAGCCGGGATCCGTGACTTTGGGTACCCACGTCGTGCTCGTCGGTGCCCCGGTGGGCTTTGTGGTCGCGGTCGTCGTGGCAGGGGGCTTCGTCGCGCCCGTGCCTTTCGTCGTGCCCGCGGGTTTGTCGTCTCGTTTCGTCGTCGCTTCGGGGTTCGGATCGGCGGACGGGAGATCGTTGATGTCGAGAACCGTGCCTCCGCCCGTGCTCGCCGAGGGCGCTGGAGCCGCAGCGGTCTGCGCGGCCTGCGTGGGGGCGGGCGGGCTCGGCGGCGTGGGCGACACGTTTCCGCCTGCGTTCCCCGCTGCCGCCCGCGGTTCCATCGTGGTGCGCAGGAACATGAACGTGCCCGCGAGCGAGAGCGCGGTCACCGCGCCGACGGCCATGAAGAGCCCCGCACGCTTGTTCTTTTGCGGCGGCGTCGACGGCACGAGCGAACCCGACATTGCTCCGCCCGCGTACGATTCGGGCGACGGCGGGATGATCGAGGTCGAGGAGTTCCGCGGCATGCTCGTCGGGAAGCTCGTGAGCGCCGAGTTCATCCGCGTGATCGCGATGTCCGAGACCGCCTCGTGCACGTGCGGCTGCGCGGCGCCCGGCGACATCCCGATGCCCGCGGCGCGCTCGTCGGCGGCGCGCACGGCGTCACGCAGCGCAGCACGTCGCTTCTGGCCCCGATCGCCCATCACCGAACGCGTGAACGCGCCGATGTCGTCGTCGACGACCGATGCGCCGGACAAGGCGAGGACACGCTCGAGGGCCGCGTCGAGCTCCAGCATCGTCTGGTAGCGCTCGTTCGGATCCTTCTTCAGGCAGGTGAGCAGCACGCGCTCGAGCTCGACGGGGAAGCTCGGGTTTTTCATGCGCGGCGGGAGCAGCGGGCGCGAGATGATGTTCTTCATCGTCGCGAGATCGTTCTCGCCGAGGAACGGGTGCAGGCCCGTCGTGAGCCGGTAGAGCACGATGCCCATCGCGAAGATGTCGGTGCGCCGATCGACCTTCTGCCCAAGGGCCTGCTCGGGCGACATGTACGGCACTTTGCCCTTGAGCTGCCCCGCCGTCGTCTCGCCGCCCGCGCGGCCGAGGGCCTTCGCCACGCCGAAATCGACGAGCTTCACGATGCCGTCGTACGAGACGAGGATGTTCTGCGGCGAGACGTCGCGATGCACCAGGTTGAGGAGCTGATCGTCATCGTTGCGTAGCTCGTGCGCGCCGTGCAGGCCCGCGCAGGCCTGGCGGACGATGCGGAGCGCGATGCGCTGCGGCACGGGGACGTTGCTACGCTTGGCGGTCTTCGTGATGACGCTGAGCGCCTCGCCGTCGACCCACTCCATGACGATGTAGATCGTCTCGTCCTGCTCGCCGACGTCGAGGATCTCCGCGACGTTCGGGTGATGGATGCGCGCCGCGAGCGAGGCCTCGTCGAGGAACATCTGCTCGAACTGCGGGTCGTCCGAGAGCGACGGGAGCATCGTCTTGATGGCCACCGTCTTCTGAAACCCACGCGAGCCCTTCTGCCGCGCCGCCCAGACCGTGGCCATGCCTCCCTGTGCGATCGGCAGGAGCAGCTCGTAGCGGCCGAGCACCATCCCTGGGGAGAGGTTCTCTTGTTGGGTCATCGGAAGGCCCAGCAAGCGCCATGAACACGGCGCCGATGCGTCATCCTAGCATCCAGGCCGCATTCTCCGCCACGAACGCGCAAAAGGGCCGTTCGAGGCGTTGCCGACGATCAGGGCGTGCCGAGGGGGAGGGTGCGGAGGGCCTCGCAGGATCGAGGCCCTCGAGGGCGCGGAGATCAGGAGCCGGGCGGAACGGCCATGCCGAAGAGAGCCTGGTAGATCTGGCTCAGCTTCTGATGCGACTCACCCGTGAGCATGTCCTTGCCGTAGGGGAGCGTGAAGGGCGTGACGCCGGCGGCCTTGGAGCAGGTGAACCACACCACGAGGTCGGTGTTCGGCTGGCCCGGACGAACGAACGAGACGCCCATGCCAGGCGCCGTCGTGCAATTGTTCGCGCCGGCCTGGAAGCTGTCCTCGTCGCCGAAGAGGTCGAGGAGGTCGTTCTTCATGTCCTCGTTCGTGACGGGCGTCTGGGCCACGATCGCGAGGCCGTTCCAGAGCGGGACCTGCTGCTGCGCGGCCGGCTGCTGGGTCTGGCCGCCGGGAAGGAGGCCCGGCGGGATGAGGCCCGGAGCCGCCTGGTTCAGGCCTTGAAGGAGCTGCTGCCCCGCAGCCTGCATCTCGGGCGGGATGGGCAGGCCCGGGATGCCCGGGAGCGCGCCCGGCGTCGCCGGCGTCGCGGCGACGGGCGGCGGCGGCGCGGTCAGGCGCAGCACGGTGATTTGCGCCTGGTCCATCTGATCGAAGGGCGCCGTGCGAGAGGCACAGCCCGCCGAGAGGGGGGCGACGAAGAGGGCAAGACCGAGAAAGGTGCGGAGACTCGAGTTCATCGTTTCTACCTCGCTTAGTACCACGGTTTGACGGACGGGGGGCAAGCCCAGTCGTCGGCAACGTGCTGAAACGTCGCGCGGCGCTCTCGACCTCGGACCACAGCCGGCGTATGGTCTGCCGAGCGCTCACGGGCGCCCCGACGTGATGGAACCGGAAATCGAGCTCGAACGATTCGCCGCGTTATGTGCGGAGGTCGAGGCTGGGACGCCCCTCGAGGAGGTTTTGCGCGTCGAGGCGCTGTCCGCCGAGGCGTGGGGCGTGAGCCGCAACGCCTGGATGGAGCGAATGTCGCGCGAGCCAGAGGCGACGCGCAACGCGCTGGAGGCCCGCTACAAGGCAGCCTTCGAAGCGCGGTCGCGGGCCATCGAGGCCCGCAAGGCGCGCGCCGGAGCCGGTGGCGGCGAGGACGAGCCGACGCCGCCGCGCGCGCACTCGGTGCCGCTCGGGCTCATGGACACCGTGCCCATGTTGCCGACGGCCGATCCGGAGCAGCTCCTCGCGAGGCTCCGCGCGCGAAGGGCCGCCGCCGCAGCAGCGGCCGGCGAGGGCGCGACGCCGCTGGCGCCGACGGTGACCGGCGCGCCTGCCGTGAAGGGGCCGCCGCCGCCGCCGAGAGAGAGCGCGCCGGGCGCAAAGGTGCCGCCGGACGAGCACACGCCGCCGATGCGGGCGCGCGTCGCGACGATTCCGGATCCGCTTCCGGCGCGGCAGACGCAGCCCATGCCGGCGACGCCCAGCAGGCCCGCGCTCCCGTTCCAGGCCGCGCCGCCCGCGCCGCTTCCGCCGCCTCCTCCTCCCAAGCAGTCGTCGCCGGGCATGATGGCCGCGGTCCTGCCGCCGCCCGCGCCGCCTCCCAAGCCGATCGGTGCGGCCCCGCAGCAGCCGCAGCAGCCCGCGGGGTACGGATATCCGCCGGCGCCCGGATCACCGGCCGCAGCCGGACCTGCGAGCACGGGGGCGCCGGTGTCGAGCTCGTCGTACTCGCAGCGCCCGACGCCCGTTCCCATGCCGCCGACGGTGCCGCAGCCGATGACGCTCGCGGGTTTCCCGGCGGTCGCCCAGGGCCCGCAGCTCAGCCTCGAACGGTACGCGGCGTTCGCCGCGGAGATCGCGGTGAACCCCGCGGCGCTCGCCGAGATCCGTGCGAAGTACGGGCTCACGGACACGGCGCACACGGCCGAGACCGAGGCCTGGCAGCGGCGCTTCGCGGCGGATCGCGAGACGTACGTGCGGTATGCGACGCTGTACCAGCACTACCGCGACTGGTTCGCGGCGCGCGGGCCGCGCTGAGCTAGCAGCCTGTGGAATGATCGTCGCGAGCGCCCCGAAGCTAGGGCGACACCGCGAGGAATCCTGAAGGATTTCGAGCGATGTCGACGGACGATTCGGGGCGCGCAGCAGATAAGTCCACAGGCTGCTAGCGCGCCGAGACCAGTTGACGTAGCAGGGCGCGGAGCTTCGGGAGGTCGAACGGCTTCTCGAGCTGGGGGTTTCGAACCTCCTCGAGGAAGGCCCGCATGCGCGGCGTGAACGCGCCGCCCGTCACGAAGACGAGGCGCGCGGCGACGTCGGGCGCGCGCTGGCGCAGCGCCTCGTGCACGTCCACGCCTGTCACGTCGGGCATCATCAGGTCGCAGAGGATCGCGTCGAACGACGGGTCCTTTTCGAGGAGCGCGAGCGCGTCGCGGCCGCTCGTCGAGACCACGACGTCGTGCTCGTCGGCGAGGAACATCTTGAGCGCGTTCGCGAGCGGCGCCTCGTCGTCGATCACGAGCACGCGGCCGCGGCGGGGCTTGGCCTCGGGGGGCTTTGGCTTCATGGGTGGCTTCTGGGCGAGGTTCGGCTCGTCGGCGCGGATCGCGCGCGCGCCGTCGACGGTTTTTCCGGCCGCGGCGCCGGGCGGGAGGACGACACGAAAGATCGTCTCGCCGGGTCTCGATGCAAGCTCGATCGTGCCGCCGAGGCGCGTGACGATTCCCTGGCAGATCCACAGCCCGAGGCCCGTGCCCACGCCCGCGGGCTTCGTCGTGAAGAAGGGATCAAAAATCTGCGCTTTGACATCGTCGGGGATGCCCGGCCCCGAGTCCATCACCTCGACGACCACGCGTCCTGCGTCGCCGATGTAGGTGCGCAGCCGGATCAGGTTCGCCGCCGCGTTTCCTTCGGGCAGCGCCTGCGCCGCGTTGACGAGCAGGTTCACGAAGACCTGGCCGAGCCGCGCCTCGTTGGCGTCGACGAGCGGCACGTCGTCGTACTCCTTCACGAGGCGCGCGCGGTGGCGGATCTCGCCGAAGACCATGTTGAGCGACGTGTCGAGCACGCGGCGCACGTCGGTCGGCGCGATCTCGCCGTCGTCCGCGCGGGAGAACGTTCGCAAGTCACGCACGATGCTGCGCATGCGCTCGGCTGCCTCGCGCGCGCCGTCGATCGCCGCTTCGAGCTCCACGGCGAGCTGCGTGATCTCGCCCGGGCTGAGATCCACCGCGCGCTCCAGGGCTTCGACGCGTCGCTTCAATGCGGGCAGCGCCTCCGCGGTCGCGACCGCGAGCTGCGTGAGCACGTAGGCGAGGGGGCTGTTGATCTCGTGCGCCACCCCGGCCGCGAGCGTGCCGACCGCCGCCATGCGCTCGGCTTGCACGAGGCGCGCTTGCATCTGCTTGCGCTCAGTCAGATCGCGCGCGATGCCGAGGATCGCCGGCGCGCCGTCGTAGTCGACGTGCAGGCTCACGACCTCCGCGTGCACGATGGATCCATCGCGACGGAGCAGCCGGTACTCCTGCGGCGAGACCGACGTGCCACGCTCGACCTCGGTGTGGTGTTGGTCCTGCGTGGAGCGATCCTCGGGGTGCACCGAGTCTCGCGCGAGGCGCCCGATGAGCTCGCCCGCGCGCTCGTAACCGAGGTACGTGACGAGCGCCGGGTTTGCATAGATCCACCGGCCTTGACGCACCACGCCGATGGCGTCGGGCGCGTGCTCGATCAGCGCGCGAAACCTTGCCTCCGAGCGCTTCAGCGCTTCTTCGGCGGCTTGCTTCTCCGTCACGTCCTCGACGAGGGCCGCGACGCCGATCACCACGCCCTGCGCGTCGACGAGCGCCGTGGCAGACCACTCGCCGCAGATGATCCGGCCATCCTTCCGTCGGTTCTCGTTGCGGCTCCGCTCGACGCCCGTCTGCTCGAGGAGACCGTCCCAAAGCGCGCTGACGAAAGGCCAAGCGCTGTCGGGCACGATGAAGCCCGGCTCGCGCTTGCCGATGGCCTCCTCCTCGGTGTAGCCGAAGATCCGCGTCGCCGACGGGTTCCACTCGAGCACCTCGAAGCGCGTGTTCCACACGATCACGCCGAGGGGGCTGCGCTTGACGTAGAGCGCGTGGCGCTGCTCGCTCTCGCGCAGCGCGGAGAGCGCGCGGTTTCGATCCGTGAGGTCCTCGACCACGCCCATGCCGCCGATGACGGCGCCGCTCGCATTCCGCAGCGGGCAAAGCCGCATCGAGACCCACACGACGGCGTCGCTCGTGGTCGCCTGGTAGCGGCCCTCGTACGTGCTCGACTCGCCTGCGAGGGCACGCTCGATCGAGGGCAGCACGGTGCGATCGCGCAGCCCGTGCATGTCGAGGGACGTGAGCCGCTCGTTCGTCGTCTGGAGGAGCTGCACGAAGCGCGCGTTCCACGTGGTGAGCCGGAGCTCCCGGTCGTACAGGAACACGCCGACGGGCGCCTGTTCGAAGAGCGTGCGGTAACGCTCCTCGGATTCACGCAGGGCCTCGCTGGTTTCGTTCATCTAGAACCCCGACGCGTGTGCGTCGTGCTGCGCCAGCATGCCAAAAGGCGAAGCCTTACGGACGGAAAAAGGCGTCCACCCCTCCCGTTGTGGCGAGGGGGTGACGCCTTTTCGTCTCGGATCAGCGTACGCGCGTTTTTACGCGTGCCGGCGAGGGGTCCGAACGTCCGGTCAGGACGCCTGTTCGGTCTTCGGGGCCTTCTCGGCCTTGGTCTTCTTCCGCGCCTCGGCGTCCAGCAGGCCAATACGCGCCTTCTGGCCGCGCTTGATCCGCTTCTTCTTCAGCGGCGTGGAGAGCCACTCGTGCCGCAACCGGATGTTCCACTTCGGGGTGTTCGCCATGTCTGTCCTCGGGGAGCGCGGGACGGTAGCGAAACCCCCCGCAGAGTCAAGTCCTTCTTACCTGAACGGACCCGGATCAGTCCGGGATCTTCACGAGGTCCACCTCGAGGCGGATCGGCGGATCCCCCTCGCGGGCCTCGACGAGCTTGTCCCACGGAAAAAAGCCCGGCTTCTCCACGGTGATCCGGTGCTTGCCCGGGGGCAGGGCGACGCCGCGTTTCGCCACGAACGCGAGCGCCCCGATGTACATGTCGTCGATCGTGACCGACGCGTCCGGGGCGTTGCCCTTCACCCGCAAGGAGACTGTGGCCGGCGTGCTCGGCGCGCACGCGGCTGCGAGGAGGGACCACCCGACGAGGGCCGCAAGGACCCCGCGTTTCGCGCTCGTTTGCATCATTCCCACTCGATCGTGGCCGGAGGCTTCGACGAGACATCGTACACGACGCGGTTCACGCCGCGGACCTCGTTGATGATCCGCGCGCTCGTTCGTCCGAGCACCTCGTGCGGGATCCGCGCCCAGTCGGCCGTCATGCCGTCCTTCGACTCCACGGCGCGAAGCGCGATCACCTCGTCGTACGTGCGTTCGTCGCCCATCACGCCGACGGTGCGCACGGGCAAGAGCACGCAGAAGCTCTGCCAGATCTTGTCGTAGAGCCCCGCCTCGCGGATCTCCTCCTCGAAGATCGCGTCGGCCTCGCGCAGGACATGCAAGCGCTCCTCCGTGAGCGTGCCGAGGCAACGCACGGCGAGGCCCGGGCCGGGGAAGGGGTGGCGCCAGAGCAGGTGGTGCGGGATGCCCATCGTCGCGCCGACCGCGCGCACCTCGTCCTTGAAGAGCTCGCGCAGAGGCTCGACGAGGCCGAGCTTCATGCGCTCGGGCAAGCCGCCGACGTTGTGGTGGCTCTTGATCACCGCGCTCGGGCCTTTCGCCGAGACGCTCTCGATCACATCAGGGTAGAGCGTGCCCTGCACGAGGAAGCGGCAATCCTCGATCTTCTTCGCCTCTTCCTCGAAGACCTCGATGAAGACGCGGCCGATCGTCTTGCGCTTCTGCTCGGGATCCGTGACGCCGGAGAGCGCGTCGAGGAAGCGTGCGCGCGCGTCAACATGCACGAGCCGAAGGTGGTAGTGGTCGCCGAACATCTTCACGACCTGCTCGGCCTCGCCTTTCCGGAGGAGGCCGTTGTCGACGAAGATGCAGACGAGCCGGTCGCCGAGCGCGCGGTGGCAAAGGATCGCGGCGACGGAGGAGTCGACGCCGCCCGAGAGGCCACACACGGCGCTCGCGGCGGGGCCGACTTTCTGGCGGATCACCTCGACGGACTCCTCGACGAACGAGGCCGGGGTCCACGTGGGCTCGAGGCCGCAGACGTCGAAGAGGAACGCTTCGAGCAGGTCCTTGCCGCGGCGCGTGTGCGCGACCTCGGGGTGGAACTGCAGGCCGTAGATGTGGCGCTCGTCGTCGGCGATCGCGGCGAACGGCGTCGTGTCGGTCGTGCCGAGCGTGGAGAAGCCCGGCGGGAGCTCGACGACCTTGTCGCCGTGGCTCATCCAGACATCGAGAACGTCGCCGTCGTTGAACCGGCTGAAGACGCCGGCGGCGCGGGTCGTGCGGACGAGCGCCGGCCCGTATTCGCCCTCGGTGCCGCGCTCGACCTTGCCGCCGAGCAGATGCGAGAGGAGCTGCATGCCGTAGCAGATGCCGAGGATCGGGATGCCGACGGAGAAGAGCTCGGCAGAGATGTGCGGGGCGCCTTCGCCGTAGACGCTCGAGGGGCCGCCCGAGAGGATGATGCCGCGGGGGGCGAGCTCGCGGATGCGCTCGATCGGTAGGTCGTAGCGGTAGACCTCGCAGTACACGGAGGCCTCGCGGATCCGGCGGGCGATGAGCTGGGTGTATTGCGAACCGAAATCCAGGATCAGGACGAGGTCCCGTCGGCCAGTGAGCATGGTCGCCGCGCTAGCACTTTTCGCGAGAGGGGGCGAGTCGGAGAGGGGACGAAGGAGCTAGATGGGAATGGGCGTCGGGACGAACGAGGTCATCCCCGGCGGAACGGGGACGTCGGGGTGTTTCTCCAGGACGGCCGCGAGGGCCTTGGCGAGCCGCTCGCCGTCCGCCGGATCGCTGCCGCGCGCCGAGTAGAAGACCGCGTATTTTCCGGCGAGAGCAGGCGGCGCGGGGCCGCCGTCCGCGGCGAGCGCGACGGAGAGGCGCACGACAGCGCGATCCTTTGCGCAAACGAGGGTGAGGACGCCGTCCTGAACCGCGAGGATTTCGCGCACCGTAAAGCCGTCGAGTGTGCTGCCGGGCGCGAGGGGGGCGACGAGGGCGAGCTCGGCAGGGCCGGCGGGGCGGGGCGGGGGCGCGGGTTGGGAAGAGATGACGGAGGGCGGCGAGGCGTCGGTCGGGGCGTCGCTGCCGCGGGAGCAGGCGGGGAGGGCGAGGAGCAGGGCAGGGAGGACGAGCGAGCCAGGCCGGATCACGAGGGGCGAGGGTATCATCCCGGTGTAGGCTGAAGCTCGCATGGATCGCGCGGGCTTCGTGGCTTTGCTTTTCTGTGTGTCGACCGTTTCGGCTTGCGAAAGCCCACCCGCGTCTGCGCCCGCTGCGGCGTCCGCGCCCGCTGCGGCGTCCGCGCCCGTTTCCGCTTCCGCGCCTGCTTCCGCTTCTGCGTCTGCACCCGCTCCCGCGCTCACGTCCGCCTCCGCCATCGTCGACCTGCCCATTCCCGGCCATCCCGCCGCCGTCGTCTCGCTCCCGGTCGGCACCACGTCCAAACGGCCCGTGATCATCGCGGCGCACGGCAATTACGATCGCCCCGAATGGCAATGCGACGTCTGGCGCTCGCTGCTCGGTGCCCGCGCGAATCACGTCTTCGTCCTGTGCCCGCGCGGCGTGCGCAGGCCGGATTCTCCTTCCCCCGACGACGTGCGTTTCACCTACGAAAACAATGCCGCGCTGGAGCGCGAAATCGACGCTGGCCTTGCGGCGCTTTCTGCCACGTACCCCGATTTCGTCGATCCGGGACCGGTCGTCCATGCGGGGTTTTCGCTGGGCGCGATCCAGGGCGTGGCCATCGCGGGACGACGCCCCGAACGTTCGCCGCGGCTCGTCCTGATCGAGGGCGGACACGCGGCCTGGAAGCCCGAGGTCGTGAGCGCATTCGCGAAGATCGAGGGCGCGCGTGTGCTGTTCGTGTGCTCGCAGAGCGGGTGCGCCGCGGATGCGCGGTGGGCGGCGTCGCGGCTGGAGAAAGCTGGGGCCAAGACGAAGATTGCGAAAAGCTCGGACGTGGGGCACCGCTACGATGGGCCGGTCGCGGAGACCACACGTTCCGCGCTGGAATGGGTGTTCGAGGGGGATCCGCGGTTCGAGGTCAAAGCAAAGGCCGCCGCTCCCCGGCCGTGATGTTCCACGAACAGCGTTTGGCCGCTCATCGCGCTGGTAAAACCAAGAGGGAATTGGTAGCGTGTCGCGGCCATGGGGAAGCTGACAGACAAGGTTGCTATCATCACGGGCGCTTCGGGGGGTATCGGGACGGCGACGGCCGCGCTGTTTTCGCGCGAGGGAGCCAAGCTCGTGCTGGTCGGTCGCGACGAGGAGCGGCTGCGGCAGGCCGCGGAAGGGTGTGATCCTGCGCGGACGCGCACGGTCGTGGCCGACGTCCGAAAGAACGAAGACACGGAGCGATACGTCGACACGGCGATCCAGGCGTTCGGCGGGGTCGACGTGCTGTTCGCGAATGCGGGGTACGAGGGGAAGATCGCGCCGATCGTGGATCTCGACGTGTCGGTGCTCGACGACCTTCATACAATTCACGTGCGGGGGACGTTCCTGGGCATGCAAAAGGTCATTCCGCGTATGCTGGAGCGGGGCGGGGGGAGCATCGTGGTGGTGTCGTCGACGGCGGCCATCACGTCGTTCCCGGGGTGCGCCGCGTATGCGGCGAGCAAAGCCGCGCTGCTCGCGCTCGTGCGCACGGCGGCGTCGGAGCTCGCGCCCCAGAACATCCGGGTCAATGCGATGGTCCCGGGCGGCGTCGACAACCGCATGATGATGGCGTTCACCGAGCAAATGGCCCCGGGCCACGCCGAGGAGCTGCGGGCGGGCTATCGGCAGATGATCCCGGCGCGTCGCGTCGCCACGAATGAAGAAATGTCGAAGCTCGCGCTGTTCCTCGCGTCGGACGATTCGAGTTATTGCCACGGAGCGAGCTTCGTGGCGGATGGCGGGATGACGGTCGTTTGAGGGGACGGGTGCGGGCGGGCCGTTCGTGAGGGGCTGCCCGCCTCGAGCTTTGCCGCCGCGCTCTCGTCCAGAATCCCCTTGATCCCTTCGACCCCCCTCCCGTACCCTCCGCTGCCATGATTGCCCCGCCCGATTCGACCGCTTCGACGATGCTGGTCGCCCTCTCCACCACGATCGGCGCGCTCAACGCCGCTGTCGAGCTCGACGTCGACCGCACCCCGGACGACCGTGAATTCTTCGCCGTCGAGCGGGAAGCCTTGAAGCCCTTCTTCGATACCCTGTTCGCGGCCGAGCGCGAGGCGACGTCGTATTCGCTCCTCGTGGTGCAAGCCAAACAGGCGCGTGTACAGCTCGGCGATACCATTCTCGATCGGGGCGTCAGCCGGGCCAAGGCGCGGATGAAGGTCGAGCTCAAGGGATCGGCGATGGAGGAGGGCGCCGATCACGTCTTCGGGACCGACGTCAGCGACATCATTCAAGCCGAGCGGGCCAAGGAGCCGGGCCTCGTGCTCCAGGCCGTCGGCAAGTTCGCGCAGGTCCCGAGCTTCCCGGGCAAGGCCGAAATGGAGGCCGACTTGAAGGGGCGCGCGACGCGACAGCAGCAGAACTTCGTCGACCGGGACGCGGCCGCCGTGAAGGCAGCGTCCCTCACCAGCGCGGTCAAGGTCGCGGTCGCCGCCGGCTCCGACGCGCTGTATAAGTTGGAGAAGCGCCTCCTCGACCGATTCCCCCGCCAGACGCAGTACGTGAAGGCCTTCTTCTACGACGCCGCGCCTTCTCGGAAGAAAGCCGAGCCCCCCACGAACACCTGAGAGGGTGCTGCCGCAGCGTAGCGCCGGGGTTTCACCCCGGACCCGACGAGGGGCTGTCCGCCCCTCGACCCGGACCAGGGCCAGCCCTGGACCTCTGATGCATCGACCGCGATGCGGTCGATGCACAAGCGCATGGGTTTCACGCGCGACGCCTGTGGAACACCCTCTGAGCCCCGGGCTCATCTACGTGCCAGCGTACGGACGATTCTGCGCGGCCGGGATGCCCCACGTGCCAGCGTACGGACGATCCTGCGCGGCCGGGATGCCCCACGTGCCAGCGTACGGACGATCCTGCACCGCCCAACCCTCCCATCCTCGAGCGTGCGGGCGATGGCGAGGCGTGGAGCCCCCGCGCCCGGCGCCAGCCGCGGTCACGCCCCTTCGCTGCTCGGCGGGCGCGGCAAGAAAATGCGCGCCATCGGCAGCTCGACGGCCTCGAAGGGCGGGACGCGCGCCGTCGCGTGCTCGTCGTACGACGCGAGGTTCACCCATAGACCATCGCGCAGCTCGAAGACCTCCAGAATGCGCGCCGCGGGATCCACGATCCAGTACCAGCGCACGCCATATCGCGCATAAAGGTTTTTCTTGGTCACCCGATCGTGCGGCTCGTTCGAGGGCGACAGCACCTCGCAAATCCAGTCGGGCACGACCGGGATCGGGAGGACATCCGGATCGGGCAGCCGCTCGCGACGGACGCCGACGAGGTCCGGGCGAACGATGTCGTGCCGGCCGAGCGCGACATCTACGTCGAGGAAGATCCACCAGCCGCCGGGCCCGCCGAAGCCGTCGTCGTCGTGGAACGGTCTCCCAATGAACACGCGCAGGGTCCCCTGCACGTTCGAGTGTCTGGGGCGCGGCGACGGCAGCGTCACCAGGCTGCCCCCGATGATCTCGGCCTTCTGGTCCTCGGGCAGAGCCAGCAGATCCTCGTGCGTCGCGAACTTCCGAGCAGCGTCCATGGTGCCGTCGCCGATCCTAGCAGATCCCACCCCAGCCGCGCGCGCCCGTCCGTAACCGTTTTTCCCGTGCAAGCTGGCCGGTCCTCGCTCCCTCGGCTATCCTCTGCAACGATGTGTCGCCTCTTCGGCGTCGTTTCGAGGCACGTCGAACCTCACCCCGAGCCCCTCGCTACGGCTCCAAAAAGCCTCGCGGCGCTCTCGCCCGAGCACCCGCACGGATGGGGGATCGCCGCCCATGACGGCAAATCCTGGGCGATCCACAAGAGCCCCACCTGCGCCCACGCCGACCCGGCGTTCCGCGCCGTGGCCTCGAACGCCCGCGGGCGGGTCGTCCTCGCCCACGTCCGCAAAGCCACGGTCGGAAAAACCGGCCTCGACAATACCCATCCGTTCCGCCGGGACGCTTGGGTCTTCGCGCACAACGGCACCATTTCCGATGTCGCGTGGCTCGAACGGCGCACCTCGCAATCACGCAAGCGGGAAATCACGGGGGATACGGACAGCGAGCGGTTCTTCGCATTCCTGATGACCACGCTCGACGAGGTCGGCGCCACGCACGGAAGCCAACGCGCGTCGAGCGACGCGACCCACCACGCGATCGCCCGGGCCATCGAGGCAGCGACGGACAGGCCCCGGTTCGGCGCCGTCAATTTCCTTTTGAGCGATGGGAACGTGCTTTATGCCCATCGCTTTGGCCGGAGCTTGTTCGTCTCCTCCGACGCGGACGTCGTCCGCATTGCGTCGGAGGTCCCGCACGAAGGCGCCTGGCAAGAGGTCCCCGAGCGCTCTCTCCTCTGCATCGACCGCGTCGCGGCCTTTGCACCAGACGTCCAGGGCTGTGCGCTGCGAAGGGGGGCGGATAGCTACAAACTAATTTCCCCGCATCGACTGCGCTTCGCGCAGTCGATGCCCAGAGGTCCAGGGCTGTGCCCTGGTCCGGGTCGAGGGGCGGACAGCCCCTCGTCGGGTCCGGGGTGAAACCCCGGCGCTACGCCCTCAGGGCTGCTGAGACTCGGGCGCCTCGGCCGGCGGCGGCGCTGCTTCGGCTGGCGGCGCCTGTGTGCCGGGAAGCTCGAAGCTCCGCGGCGCCTCGTACTCGGGCGGCGGGCCTCCGGGCAGCGGCTTCGGCTTCGGCGGGCTGCAGCACGCGCCCGCGGCGAACACGACGAGCGACGCGAGCACGGGGACGAACCAGGTCCTCATATCTTGGTCCCCTTCTTCTTGATGTTCGTCGGCGGAGGCGGGGTCACGGGGCCCTCGTGCTCGTTCCCGGGCGGCAGGCCGAACGGGCTCGGGGGCGCGGACGTATCGGGCGAACCGTCGATCTTCTGGCGCAGATCGGTGGGTTTGGCAGGAGGCGCCTCCGGGGCCGGGTCGTATTTGGCGCCCTCGGCGCCGGGGGCGCCCATCGGGATCATCGTGGCTGCGGGCGCGGCGCTCGCCGGCCCCTCGTCGTCGTGAGAGCCGCAACCGAGCCACGTGGGCACGGCAAAGGACAGGAGGAGGAACCAGGCGGGGATACCGCGCGGGCGAGCCGACACGAGCCCACGCTAGCACGCCCTTGGCCTTGTGAGGGCAGCCGCGTTAGGTTTCGACGCCGTGGAGAGCACCGCAATCCAGACCGAAGAGCTCATCGAGCTCGCAAAGCGCGCCCGAAAGGCCGCGCGTACGCTTTCGACTGCGTCGCGCGAGGTCAAGGATCGCGCACTCGTCGCGATCGCGGAGGCGCTGCGCGCGCAGGCCGCCGAGGGCTCGCCCCTGCGCATCGCGAACGCCGAGGACATCGAGACCGCGCGCGTGGCGGGGCTCGCCGCCGCGCTCGTCGATCGGTTGATCCTCGACGAACAGCGCATCCTCGACATCGCCGCGGCCGTCACGCAGATCGCCTCGTTCGAGGATCCCGTGGGCGAGGTGCTCGGCATGAAGCAGCGCCCGAACGGACTCAGCGTGGGTCAGGTGCGCATCCCGCTCGGCGTGATCGCGATGATCTACGAGGCGCGTCCGAACGTGACGGTCGACGCGGCCGCGCTCTGCTTGAAGAGCGGCAACGCCGTGCTCTTGCGCGGCGGCAAGGAAGCGTCGCGATCGAACGCGGCGCTCGGCGAGCTCGTGCGGAACGCGGTCGCGTCCGCCGGTCTGCCTGCGGACGCCGTGCAGATCGTTCCGTCCGGTGATCGCGAGGGGATTCGCGAGCTCGTGCGGCTCACGGGGATGATCGATCTCGTGATCCCGCGCGGCGGCGAGGGGCTCATCCGCTTCGTGACCGAGCACGCCCGCGTGCCGGTCATCCAGCACTACAAGGGGGTTTGTCACCTCTACGTCGACGAGGGCGCCGATCTCAACATGGCGCTCCGGCTCGTGGAGAACGGCAAGCTCAGCCGGCCCGGCGTCTGCAACGCGCTCGAGGGCTTGCTCGTGCACGAGAGCGTGGCGCTCGCGTTCTTGCCGCGGGTCGGAAAGCTCGCGGCGCAGGGGCTCGAGATCCGCGGCGATCAGGCCACACGCGCGGTGCTCCCGTCGGCCAAACCCGCATCGCCCGAGGATTATGGGCAGGAGTTCCTCGCCCCGATCCTTGCGGTTCGGATCGTCGGCTCGCTCGACGAGGCGCTCGATCACATCGCGCAGTACGGCTCGAACCACACCGAGGCGATCTGCACGCGGAGCTACGAGCGGGCGCAGCGTTTCTCCCGGGCCGTCGACGCGAGCTGCGTGATCGTCAACGCGTCCACGCGCTTCAACGACGGCGGCGAGCTCGGTCTCGGCGCGGAGATCGGCATCTCGACGACGAAGCTCCATGCCTATGGACCGATGGGGCTCGAGAGCCTCACCGCGAAGAAGTGGATCGTCTTCGGCGAGGGGCAAATTCGGTAATCCCGGAGTGAGGTAAAACTTGGCAACGAAGAAGCGATCGGACGGCGGGGGCGAGTCGCCCAAGCCGGCTCGCAGCAAGACAGCGGCGACGAAGACGACGAAGACGACGAAGACGGGCGCGGCGCGTCCGGCGCGCGACGTGGATCCGGGCGAGGGCTCGGGCGAGCGGGACACGCACGTGGCGCCGTCCGTCGTGAAGGCGGCGGTGAAGGCGGCGAAGAAGTCGGCCCGGCCGAAGCTCCGCGCCTCGCACGCGAGCGGGCAGGCGGTGCGCGCGCCCGGTGGCGCCAAGACCACGAAGCGGCCAGGGCTGCCGCGGCGCAAGTCGGAAGGCGAGCTCCGCGGCAAGGGCGCGCCCGGCGTGAAGAAGGCGCCGCTGGCGGCGCCCAAGCGAGCGGCCGGACGCAAGGCACCCATCCCGGAGACGGCTTCTCCGGCGCGCGAGCTCGCGGTCGCGGTGGCGACCGCCGGCCTCGACAAGAAGGCGCTCGGCGTGGAGATCCTCGACGTGCGCGGGCGCGTCGATTACGCGGATTTCCTGGTGCTCATGACGGGCCGGAGTGATCGGCACGTCGGCTCGATCGCGCAGGGGATCGAGGAGGAGCTCGGCAAGAAGAAGATCGCGCCGATCTCGGTCGAGGGTATGTCCGCGGCCACGTGGGTGCTGCTCGACTACGGCGACGTCGTCGTGCACGTCTTCCAGGAGGACGCGCGGCAGCTCTACGACATCGAGGGCCTGTGGATGGACGCGAGCCGCGTGGCCGTGCCCGAAGGCGCGCCGGGCGCGCGGCCTGCCTCGTCGCCGGTGAACCGCGCGCAAGCGGACGCGGGCGAGGGGTTCGGTGACGACGAGGCCGAGGATCGGAGCGAGGAAGAGTAGAGCCGGATCGTATGCGTATCGTCGTCGTCGCCGTGGGCCGCGTGAAGGACAAACCGCTCCGCGCGGCGCTCGACGACTACCTCGGCCGCGTGCGCCGGTACATGCCTTGTGACGAGATCGAGCTCGAGGATGCGCCGCCCGCGCGCCTCGTCGAGCTCTTCGCGAAGAAGACCGACGGCTCGACGACGATCGCGCTCGAGGTGATGGGACGCGCGCTCGACAGCCCCTCGTTCGCCCGGACGATCGAGCGCGCCGGATCCCGCGGCAAGGGTGTGGTCTCGTTCCTGATCGGCGGCGCCGACGGCATCCCCCCGGAGACGTCGCGCGCCGCGCACGATCGGCTGAGCCTCTCGACGCTCACGTTTCCGCACAGGCTCGCGCGGCTCGTGCTCGTGGAGCAGATCTACCGCGCGATGACGATCCTGCGCGGCGAGCCGTACGCCCACTGATCGAGGCGTTTTTCTAGACCGCTTTCGGCTTCTCTTTGCTCTTCCGGTACGCCTCGCGCTGGGCCTCCGTCGGCTTCTTGCCGAAGACGAAGGCGAGGCCGATCGAGAGCGCGTAGAGGACCAGCATCGGCACGGCCATCACGATCTGGCTCGTGATGTCGGGCGGCGTGACGACGGCCGCGATGATGAACGAGAGCAGGACGAACCAGCGGCCGAATCGGATGAGCTGCAAGTAATTGACGATGCCCGCGAGCGACAGGAACAAGATGAGCAGCGGGATCTCGAAGACGATCCCGAACGCGAGCAGCATCCGGGTCACGAAGTCGATGTACTCGCCCAGCATCACGGTCGGCGTGATCGTCACGCCCTGGCCGCCGCCGACGGTGCCGGCGAGGCCGAGGAAGTAGTTGAACGTGATGGGGAAGGCGACGCGCCAGCCGAAATAACAGCCGCCCACGAAGAGCCCCGACGCCGAGAGCACGAAGGGGATCACGAAGCGTTTTTCGCGCGCGTAGAGCCCGGGCGCGACGAAGGCCCAGAGCTGGTAGAAGATGACCGGCGCGCTGAGCACGATCGAGCCGAGCAGCGAGAGCTGGAAGTACCCGATGAACGCGGCCTGGGGCGACTCGAAGTGCAACGTGGCCTGGTTCGGCAGGCCCTGCGCCGTCCACGCGCCCTTGAACGGGCGCGAGATGATGTCGAGCAGGGGATCGCGGTACTCCCAGGTGAGCACGCAGCAGATCAGGAACGCGACGAAGCAATAGACCAGGCGCTTGCGGAGCTCGTCGAGGTGCTCCCAGAACGTCATGGGAGTGCCCTCTTCGTCCTCGATCGGAGCGGGCGCCGCGTCCTTGACCGCCTTCGCCTTGGAATCACTCATGACGCCGCGCTCGGCTCCTTCGTGACGACCCGGCTCGTCGGATCGTCGGTCGCCACGACACCCAGCGGAAGGTGGGCGAGGGGCTCGGGCTGCCCATCCACGTACGGGGCCGCGTCGTCGGGCATCGCGTCGTACGCGTCGCAGCCTACCCGCGGATACTCGCGCTCGCGTAAGATCTCGACCGTCTCAGCGCTCGGCAGAGGCGCGCTCGCCGCGGCAGCCGTCACGGTCGCAGCCGCGGTCGCGGGAGAGGTCGTGGCGGCGGTCGGGACGGCGAGCTTCTCCAGGCCGTCGAGCACGTTCACGTTCGAGAGCGCGCGGATCTCCTGGATGCTGCGGTCGATGCCCTCTTCGCGGAGGAGCTGGTCGATGCCGCTCTGCGCTCGGAGGTCCGTGCTCATGCGGCGGATGCGCGTGACCCACTGACCGGCCGTCCGCATCATGCTCGGCAAGTGCCGCGGGCCCACCACCACGATGGCCACGAGCACGACCACGACCATCTCGCCGAAGCTCAATCCGAACACGCGAGCAAGCTAGCGCGCCGTGGGTTCGGAATCCACCGGGAGACGCCTCCCTCCTCCCTTCCGCACGAGCGGCCGCGCGAGCTGACCACACGCCGCCCCCACGTCGCCCCCGCCCGAATACCGCACGATCGTGCCCACCCCGCGCCCGAGCAGGACCGCGCGGAAAGCCTCGAGGCGGGTCGAAGGCTGGAACGGATCCGGCTCGGTGCCGTCCGTGATCGCGTTGTAAGGGATCAAGCTGAGCCGCGGCCTCTGCCCATGCGCCGCGGCAAAGGACAGGCACAGATCCGCGAGCGCCGCGGCATCCTCGTCCGCGTCGTTTCGACCGGCGAGCAGCGTGTACGCGAACATCGGCGATCGGCCCGTCGCCCGCGCGTGCTCCCCCGCAGCCGCGAGCACCTCTTCGAGCGGATGCGCGTTTTCGATGGGCATGAGCGCGCGCCGCTGCCCCGGCCGCGCCGAGCCGAGCGAGACGCCGAGCCGCACCGCGGGCACCTCGCGGAGCAGCGTGCGGATCCCGGTCGGCAAGCCCGAGGTGCACACCGTGATGTTGCGCATGTCGATGGCGAGCGCGCTCGGCTCGCTCATCACGCGGATCGCGTGGATCACACGTTCGATGTTCGCCATGGGCTCGCCCATGCCCTGGAAGAGCACGCCGTGCACGCGCGGCCGGATCCCGGCGGCGACGAGGTTTGCCGGCGGATCGTTTGCGAGCTCCTCGCGCACGCGGCGCACCTGCTCGACGATCTCCCACGGCTCGAGGTTGCGGCCGAGGCCCATGCGGCCCGTCGCGCAGAACGCGCACGCGAGCGCGCAGCCGACCTGCGAGGACACGCAGACGGAGAAGCGGCCCGGGTGCTCGAGGGGGATGCGCACGGTCTCGATGATGGCCCCGTCGTGCAGGCGGAAGGCGTACTTGACGAACGGATCGAGCGCGCTCGCGGCGCGGCTCTCGATGTGGATCGTGGGCACGTGCCCGGCTTCGCGGGCGGCGTCGAGCGCGGCGCGCCGGATCGTCGCGGGCGAGCGCTCGGGCAAACCGCCCGTTCGATGCACGAGCGAAACGATCCGCCGCGCGTCCGTCACGTCGATGTTGCAAACGCGGGCGAGCTCGTCGGGGAGAATGGCCTGGAGGGCGAGGGGCACGGCGGCATCGTTCTAGTCGAGCGGGACCCTGGACGCACCCGTCTCGTTCTCCCCATCCTCCGCGGATCCTGCTACCCTCCTTGTCGATGATGGATCCGAAGCGCGATGGCCCCTCGATGATGCTCGCGCCGTCCGCCCGGGGGGGAGCCGCGCTCTCGTTTCCTCCCGCGGATCCGCCTCGCCGGTTCCCGCCCGTCGATCAGCACGTCGTCGTCCCCGAGAAGACGCGCGACGAGATGATACGCGGCCGGAAGATCATCGCCCAGCCCGCGCTCGAGCCCCACGGTGACGCACACGCGAACCTCGGCGCCGTGATCCGCTTGCACGTCCGCGAGGGGTATCGCGCCTCGATCGATCTGCTCACGCGGGTCTCGGAGGGATCGAACTTCGCGACGGACCTGTCGATCCGTCGCGACGGCACGGATCCCGCGACGGGCAGGAGGCACCTCGAAGAGGTTTCGTTCGAGATCGTGAACGAGCAGGCGCCGGGCGTGGTGCGCGAGAAGGCCGAGGACCTCGCGGAGCGAGGCGTCCGCCGCGTGTTCGCGATCCACGTGAAGCGTGGCGAGGTCTGCGAGTGGTCGCGCGAGATGGCCGCGTTCGTGCCGCTCGACCTCGACGGAATGATCGAGGATCCCTGTTTCATACGGCCGATCCAGGTGCGCGCGCTGCTCGACGGCGCGGTCGCGGAGCGCGAGGCCGCGCGGGCGCTCGAGCGCAAGGGGAACCCGGAGATCCTGGCGATCAAGCAAAGCGCGGAAGAGAAGGGCCGCGAGGAGGGCCGCGAGGAGGGCCGCGAAGAGGGCCGCCGCGAGATGCTGCTCGAAGTCCTGCGCGAGCGCTTCGGCGAGCTCCCGGAGGCCATGCAGGCGCGCGTCGCGACCGCGACCGGCGCGACCTTGTCCCGGTGGGCGAAACGCTCCTACGCGGCGAGCTCGCTCGACGACGTGTTCGTCGAGGTCGAGGAGGACAGCGGACCGGTTCGTCGCTGAGCATCCGCGCCCTCTTCCTTCCCGCCGTGCATGGGTCTACCGTCGCCCCCGCATGGCCCGCTGCCGCGCCCTCTTGCTCGCCGTCGCCTCGGCCGCCCTCACGGCGCTGCCGGCCGGTGATGCGTGGAGCTCCCCCGAGGACGTGTACGGCTTCGGCCCGCGTTCCATGGCGATGGGCGGCACCGGCGCCGCGCTCGGCCGCGGCTTCGAGGCCGTCTGGAGCAACCCCGCGCTTCTCAGCCTCGAGCATCGACGTGAGCTCACGATCGGCCTGCTCGGCTCGGTCTTCGACCTCCGCGCGCCCGAGCGCCTGAGCTACGACAAACTCGCGGGCGGCTTCATCGGCGCGGTCTTGCCCGTGCCGTTCGCTGGGGTCTTGAAGGACCGCATCACCATCGGCCTCGGCTTCTTCACGCCCTTCGACCTCATCGTCCGCGGCCGCATCCTCTACCCCGAGACCAAGCAGTTCCCGCTCGCGGATCGCACGGCCTCCGTCGCAGTTCAGGTCGGGCTTGGCGTCGACGTCGGTTATGGCGTGCGGATCGGCGGTGGCTTCGCGGCGCTCGCGGCGCTCACCGGCTCCGTCCTCGTCGCCACCGACGCCTCCGGCCGCATCGGCACCGTCGTCGAGGACACGCTCGTCGCGAGCTACGGCCCCATCCTCGGCGCGAGCTACGAGCGTGGCGCCTACCGCGTCGGGCTCACCTACCGCGGCGAGCTCGTCGGGCGCTTCAACGTCGTCATCGAGGTGAAGGATCTCGGCCAGATCGTCGTGCCTCCGCTCAACATCGCAGGCCTCGCGCAGTACGATCCCGCGCAGATCGCACTCGAAGTCGCGCGCGTCCGCGGCCCGTGGCGCGTCACCGCGGGCGCGACGTACAAGCGCTGGTCGGCCTATCCCGGCCCCGCCGAGGCCACCGTCCGTTGCCCCGCGATCGACCCGTCCACGGGCGCGCCGCCCGAGGAACCTTGCGGCGCCCTCACGCCTGCGCCGCTCGGGTACACGGACACGTTCGTTCCGCGCGTCGGCGTCGAGCGTGTCCTCTCGCCGAAGAAGTCCGTCTCCATGATGCTCCGCGCCGGCTACTTCCTCGAGCTCTCGCCCTCGCCTGCGCAGACGACCGCCGGGAACATCTACGAGAACACCCGCAGCGTCTTCGGCCTCGGCTACGGGCTCGAGCTCACCGCGCCCTTTCCGAACCTGCGCTTCGATCTCGCCGGGCAGGTGCAGGTCCTCCATCCTCGCGCGCACGACAAGGCCGCGGACGTGCCTGCCACGAATCCCGGCGCGCCTTCCGTGCGCACGAGCGGCGTCGTCGTCGCCGGCGCGGCCACCGTGGGGGTCGGGTTCTGATGACGAAACACGCGCGCTCGCTCCTGCCCGCGCTCGCCGCGGCGTGGCTCCTCGTGGCGCCCGAGGCGCACGCAAGCGCGCCCGGCACCTACGGCATGGGCTCACGCGCCGGCGCGCTCTCCGGCGCGGTCACCGCCGACGCCGCGGACTTCTCGGGCTGCTTTTACAACCCCGCCGGCCTCGTCTCCGCGCCCGGGCTCGAGCTCTCCCTCGGCTACGTCTACGCGGACAATCGCCTCCGCATCAACGGCAAGGACAACGACGTCGCCGACGTCCACGGCCTCATGGCGGGCATCGTCGCGCCTGGCAAGATCCTCTCGGTCCCGTTCGCGTTCGGCATCGCCACGTACATCCCCGACAACGGCCTGTCCCGCATCCGCGCCCTTCGCCAGGAGACGCCGCGCTGGGAGCTCTACAACGACCGGCCCACCATCCTGTTCCTCTCGGTCCACCTCGCCGTCCGTCCGCTCCCGTGGCTCGAGCTCGGCGGCGGACTCGCCTTCCTCGCCGCCACGCGCGGCCGCTTCGGCATCCGCGGCGAGGCCGACGTTTTGAGCCCCTACGACTCGCAGCTCTCCCACGAGGTCGACGCCGATCTCACCTCGATCCGCTATCCCATCGCCGGCGCGCGCGTAAAACTCGGCCGCTTCGGCTACCTCGGCGTCGCCTACCGTGGACAAACCAAGCTCGACCTCGCGCTCCAGGCGAACCTCGAAGGCATCGTCGACTTCGCCGGCGTCGACGTCCCGCTCCGCTACACCCTCGAGACGCGCACGCTCGACGCCTTCCAGCCGCAGCAGGTCGTCCTCGGTTTGTCCTTCCAGGCCGTGCCCCGCCTCCGCGCGAACTTCGATCTCGGCTGGGTGAACTGGTCGGCCTATGAGAGCCCGACCCCCCGGACCTCCGCCCACCTCGAAGCCGAGCCCCCGCCCGGCGTAGGCGTCGAGCTGCCCGAGGATCCCAAGCCCGTCGTGATCGTCCCGCCCGCGTTCCAGGACCGCTTCGTCCCGCGCCTCGGTGTCGAGTACGTCCTCGCCTTCGGCGCCGAGCGGCGTGTGTCGGGGCGCGACGCGCCTGCCAAGGCCGTCGAGATCCCCTTGCGCGCCGGCTACGCCTACGAGCGCTCGCCCGTGCCGCCGCAGGAGGGCCCGACGAACTTCGTCGACGCCGATCGGCACACGATCTCCCTCGGCGCGGGCCTCGTCCTCAACGCGCCGTTTTCCGTCCTCCGCGGCGCGCTCCGCCTCGACACACACGTGGCCCTCTCCGTGCTGCCCGAGCGCATCACGCAGAAGGCGAACCCCGCCGATTTCGTCGGAGACTACCGGGCCGATGGCACCATGATCGCGGGCGGCGCCACGCTCACCGCTTCGTTTTGAGGGCATACCGATGCGCACGGAACACCCGGGTTCGTTCCTCCTCGCCCTCGCGCTCCTGTCCGGCTGCGCCACGCTCGCCGACACCGAGACCGGCGGGGAGAACCTGCCGAACGCAGCCGCCGGCCCGTTCCGCGCCCTTCGCACGGGCGAGCTCGGCAACCTGCGCTCCGCGCCGAATGCCCTCGCAGACGACGAGACCTTTCCCCGCGATCCCGCCGTCCTCGACGCCGACGGAGATCCCGCGACGCCCGCCGTCTTCGGCTACTTCTCGATGAACCCCGAGGTGCCGGGCGAGGAACCCGATCTCACGGCGCCGTCCGGCGCCATCGTCCGGTACGGCGCCGAGGACGGCCGCTCCTTCGATCGCGCGCCGCTCGTGGTGCTCACGCCCGAGGCGCCGTGGGAAGGCGGGACCGTCGGCGCGCCGTCGGTCGTCCGCGTGGGCGACGAGATCTTCCTGTACTACGCCGCGGCCGGCGGCATCGGGCTCGCGCGGAGCCTCGACGGCAGCGTTTTCGCGCGGGTGCCCGGCGCTGTCCTCGGGCCCGACGCGTCCGGCTGGGAAGCCGGCGCCGTGCCGCGCAGCCCGGGTGTGGTCGTGCTCGACGACGGCTCGTTCCGGCTCTTTTACGAGGTCCCGGGGCCTGGCGACGCGGCGCGCATCGGCGAGGCGCGCTCCGACGACGGCGTCACCTGGACCCGCGTCGGCGACGGCCCCGCGCTCGCGCCCGCGCCGGCCGGGGAGGGGGCCGAGCCTCCTTACGACGGCGCCTGGGTCGGTGCGCCCGCGCCCGTGCTCGCCCGATCAGCCGAGGGCCGCCCGATTCTGCGCGTGTATTACGCCGCCCGGGACAGCCTCGGCCGGGCCGTCGTGGGTCTCGCCGCGCGATTCGATCCGGGCAGCGAAAAGTCCCTGGAGCGCGCCGCGAGCCCCGTGTTCGGCAGCGGCAGCTCGCTCGGACCGCACGAGCCCTGCGTCCTCGTACGCCCTGGCCATACATTGCTTTTTTCGACGCAACGCGCGGGTCGTACGAAGAGCGCCAATTATCCGGCGGTGGCTGCCGGCGTGGCGCCGGCCGACGTGTCCTTGCCCGCCCCTTGAAACCGAAAGCCCCCGGGCGCGCTTCTTTACTTTGGGCTCGCTGCGTGATGTAACGTCGAGGCGAGTGAGAGAGCCCTCTCCACGTGTCGGTTTGGACCGACGTCTGGGGACCGCGCCACGGAAGCGAGATGTTGGAAGGAGACCAGATCACTCCCAAGATGCGGCTCTCGAGGCACCTCGGGCAGGAGGGCAAATCCCAGGTTTGGGTCGCCGAGCACGTGGGCTTCGGCAAGGATGTCGCCGTCAAGCTCATGGGGCGCGCCTTGTCGCGCAACTCCTCGCCCCTCCACCGCTTCCAGCGCGAGGCGGACGTCGCGACGCGGCAGATCAAGAGCCCGCACGTCGCGCAGATCCTCGAGCACGGCCTCACGCGCACGGGCATGCCCTACCTCGTGATGGAGCTGCTCCAAGGGGAAGACCTCGGCAGCCGCATCGCGAAGACCGGCCCGATGTCCCCCAAAGACGCCGTGCGCCTCGTCGCGCAGCTCGCCAAGGGCCTCGGCAAGGCGCATCTCCTCGGCCTCGTCCACCGGAACCTGAAGCCCGGCAACATCTTCCTCACCGAGGGCGAGAACGGCGATTTCGAGGCCAAGGTTCTGGACCTCGGCCTCTCGGTCCGCGCGGGCATCTCCTCGATGGGCCGGACCACGAGCGACGCGACGCACATGATCTCGCCCGAGTTCATGAGCCCGGAGCAGATCTTCGGCCAGAAGGACGTCGATTTCCGCGCCGACCTCTGGGCTCTCGCGGTCCTCGCGTATTTCGCGCTCAGCGGCCGCGTCCCCTTCAGCGGCGCGAACCTCGAGGGCTTCGGCAACGCCATCGAAGAGGGCCGGTTCGAGCCGGTCACCACGCTCGTGCCCGGCCTCCCGAGCGCCGTCGACTCCTTCTTCGCCAAGGCCCTTCAGCGCGATCCCACCGCGCGCTACTCCGCGGCCAAGGAGGTCGCCGACGAGTTCGAGCGCGCGCTTGGCGTCGAGGCCGAGGAGCGCACGAGCCGCACCTCGTTCCCGCTCGTCACGAATCGCAGCTCGTCGCCGGGATCGCGGCCGTTCGGATCGAGCACGACCACGGGCTCGATGCGCCGGCCCAAGCTTTCCTCGCTCAAGGAGATCTCCGATCGCATCCCGGCCGAGGTCCGGGATGCGGCGTTGCGCCCGCCGGAGGTCCTGCCCGTCACGGTTGCGCCGGACGAATCCCGCAAGAGCTCGGCGCTCCTGATCGTCCTGCTCGCCCTGCTCGGGATCGGGACCATCGTGGCCGGGCTGTCGCTCCTCTCGGGCGACACCTCGCCGCCCCCGCGCACGGCGCCGACCGCGCATCCCTGAACGGCCGTTACCGGATCTCGTACCGCGACGAACCGCGTTTTCCCACGGGCAGCGCGTTCACGAGCCGGATCATCGTCCAGACCGTGCCGGCGATCTTCCGGAGCTTCGACTGCCCCACGCGCTCCTGGTAGTCGATGGGCATCTCCACAACCCGGTAGCCGCATTTCGCCGGGAAAAGCAGCGTGTCGATGGGCAGCGCGTCGCCTTCGCCGTCGAAATCGAACGCGCGCACCATGCTCGATCGATACGCCCGCATGCCGCTGTGCACGTCGCAGGTCGGGATGCCGTGCATCAGGTGCGCGAGGGCCGCGAACGAGCGGTTCGCCAGGTAGTTCGGCAGCGGCATGGCCGCGGGCCGCGTGCGCGTGCGGGCGCAGTTCACCACGTCCACACCCTCTTCCTCGACGAGCTTGCGCAGCACCGGGATGTACTCGGCCGGGTACGTGAAGTCGCAGTCGAGGTAGATCAAGAGATCGCTCTCGACCGCGGCGCTGTACATGAGCAGCTCCATCGCCGGCCCGTGCCCGCGCGGCGGGATTTGCCTGAGCACGCGCGCCCCGAGCCTTGCTGCGATCTCGGGCGTCCGGTCCGTCGAGCTGTCGACGCAGAGGATCTTGGCGTCGGGCGCGACCTTGCGGATCTCGCCCATCATCGCCTCGATGCTGTCCTCCTCGTTCATCGTCAACATGCCGACGGTCAGGCTGAGCTTGCGCGCCTTCGGCGGCTTGCGGGCGACGTACACGTTCTGGAAGGACAAAAGCTCCGGCGCGCGCGCCGCCACCACGTCCTCCACCGGGCGCACGAGCCCCTGGTAGAGCTTGTACGGCAAGGACTTGCGCAGGCTCTCCGGATCGGGATTCCCGCCCGGCGCGATCGCCCGTTGCGTGGAGAGCACCACGTCCTTCGCGGCGCGCACGAGCATCGGGTTCTGCTCCATCCGCAGCACCTCGAGCCCCGCGCGCTCCAGCATCTGCCGGCCCGTCTCGCGCGTGAAGAAGCGCAGGTGCGAGTCGTCGAGGATCCCGCTCTGCGTGTACTCGAACTTCCCGGCGAGCAGGCCCAGCCGCACCGTCCACGCCGCCACGTTCGGCAACGACACGATCACGTGCCCCCCGTCCTCCAGGTACGGGAGCAACCTCCGGATCACCGCGATCGGATCGGTGACGTGCTCCAGCATGTCGGCGAAGAGGAGGAGGTCGAAACTCCGGCCGGCGAGGCCCTTCTTCACGGCCTCGTCGCTGGTCACGTCGAGGGCGAGCACCTCGTCGAGCCGCGCCTTGGCTCGCTCGATCGAGGCCGGGACGATCTCGATCCCGGTCACGTGCGCTCCGCGCTTCTTCGCGGCCTCGCCGTTCAGGCCCACCCCGCAGCCCACGTCGAGCACCCGGCGCGGCCGGCCGATGGCGTCCACGAGCGCCATGTTCTGCTCCTCGACGACGTACTTCGTGTTCGTCGCGCCCTCGGCGGGGGAAGTGCCGTTTGCCGTCACGGCGGGGCTACTTAGCACGGCTCGCCCAGGCCGCGTTGAACTCGCGGATCGTCTCGTCGGTCTTCGGGTTGTGCAGCATCTTCCGCAGGATGGCCGGCGGCACCGTCACTACGTGCGCCCCGTGCGCGAGCGCCTCGTTCACGTCGAGGATGTGCCGGATCGACCCCACGATGATCTTCGCCCCGAGGTTTTCCCTGTCGAGCTGCGCCCGCGTCTCCGCGATGACGGGCCGCACGTCGTAGCCCATGTCCCGCACCCGACCGCTGAAGATCGACACGTACGTCCCGCCTGCGAGCGCCGCCAGGTAGGCCTGGTTGAAGCTCATGATGCACGTCACGTTCGTCTCGATGCCCTGCGACGCGAGCGCGTGCGTCACGCGCAGGCCCGCCTCGCCGAACGGCACCTTGATGACGATCCGGCCTGGCGCCCACGTGTGGTAGCGGTGGGCCTCTTCCATCATCGCGCCCTCGGACTCGCTCACGAGCTCGACGGAGACCGGGCCCTTCGAGGCGGCGACGACCTCGCGGATGCGCTGCTCGAGGTCCACCGCCCCGGCTTCCCGCGCGAGGATGAGCGGGTTCGTCGTGACCCCGGCGATCACCCCCCACGCGAAGATGTCCTTGATCTCCTTGGGATCCGAGCTGTCGAGAAAGAGCATGTACACTCCGAGCTGCGCGCCCGGCGGGCGCCGGGGGCCGCGGAGCATAGATCAGCCCGGCGCCGTGGCGAGCAGATCTCTGAGGCGCCGGGCGAGCTCGTCGAAGCGGCTCGCCGACGCGTCCGGCCGGATGAGCGGGATGTCGTCAAAACCCCCGCGCACCGGGCACATTTCGCAGCGCCCCCACTCGAACAAAAGCCCCGCGCGAAGCCCCGCCCCGCGCGCCGCCAGCACGTCCACCGCCGCGTCGCCGACCATCCACGAGCGTGCCGGATCGAGCCTGAGCTCCTCCACGAGCGAGAGCAGCATCCCCGGCTTCGGCTTGCGGCACGCGCAGTCCGTGGCGAGCGAGGGATCCCCGCCCGGCCCTCCTTCCGGGTGATGCAGGCAGGCGCGCACCGCCTCGATGCGGATGCCCTCGCGGGCGAGCGTGTCGACGAGCGCCTGGTTCGTGCGGGTGATGGCGCTCTCGGGGATCTGGCCCTTCGCCGCGCCTGGCTGGTTCGTGGCCATGGCCAGGACGAACCCCGCGTCTTGCAGGAGAGCGAGCCCTTGCACGACGCCGGGCAGGAAGCGGACGTGATCGGGGTGGAAGGCGCTCACCACGGCGCCGAGCTCGGGGTCGCGGACGAAGTCGATGAGCGTCCCGTCGCGGTCGAGGATCACGCCGGGGCGCGCGGGCCCGTTCATGCCTCGGCCACCATCTGCCGCAGCCGCTCGCAGATCAGGTGGTGATAGACCTCGTGGAACCCCTCGACGTGCGGCGTCGACGTGTGCCCGCCCGAGGTCCGCGGGACGATGATCGACGCGTCGGCCATCTGCCGGAGCGCGCCGCCGTCGTAGCCCACGAGCGCGACCACCTTGCCGCCGTGCTTCTTCACGAAGTCGGCCGCGGCGACCAGGTTCTGCGACCAGGGCCCGGCCTTGTCCGCGCCCGAGCCGCCGTGGACGCTCAGGCAAACGAGCACGTCGCCCGGGCCCATCGAGCCGTCGAGCTGCTCGAGAAAAATCCGGTTGAACCCCACGTCGTTCGTGAGCGCGCTGATCAGGGCCGCGTTGTCGCAGAGCGAGCGGCACTTGAAGCGTTTTTTCCCTTCCGCCCAGGTGAACTTCGCGATGTCGCAGGCGAGGTGGCTTGCGTTCGCGGCGCTGCCGCCGTTGCCGCAGGTGTAGATGGTGCGGTCGTTTTTCCAGGCGTCGAAGAGGATGTCGATGACGGCCGTGAGGTCATCTCGGCTCGTGCCGAGGGCGATCTCGGCCGTCTCGCGCAGGTAGGTGTCGACGAAATCGTGGGTGGACGGCATGGGGGAGTCGTTCTAGCGCAGAGCTTGGACCCTGGGGAGGGGCGAGCCGTCCTGGCTTCACAGGTTGATCTGCATCCCGAACTCCACGACGCGCCCCGGCGGTAGCCCGAAGTACGCGGTCGCGGGCCTTGCGTTCCGGGAAATGAAGGCGAAGAGGCCTTTTCGCCATCGCATCATCTTCGACCGCCCCGTGGGCAGGAGCGTCTCGCGGCCGAGGTAATAACTCGTGCGTTTCAGCTCGATGACGAGCCCGTGCGCCTTGCAGGCGAGCAGCACGCTCGGCACGTGGGGCGTCTGCATGAAGCCGTAACGCGCCCGCACCCGATAAAAGCCGTTTCCCTTGTCGATGATGCTGATGCGCTCCTCGGGCGGGATCTCGGGGACGCGCTCGTTCGTCACCGAGAGCAGGACGACCTGCTCGTGGAGGACCTGGTTGTGCTTGAAATGGTGGAGCAGGACGGGCGGCGTCCCGTGCGGGTTCGAGGCCATGAAGACGGCGGTCCCGTGCACGCGGAACGGCTTGATTCGGGCCACGTCGTGCAGAAATTGATCGAGCGGCAGGAGATCGGCCTTGAAGGCCTCGCCGAGGATGCGCCGCCCCGTCTTCCAGGTCGTCATCACCGTGAAGATGCCGAGGGCCATGGCGACGGGGAACCAGCCGCCGTGGAAGAATTTGGCCGCATTTGCCGTGAAAAACGATAGATCGATGATCAGGAAGGTCAGCACCGGCGGCAAGGCCTTCCACAGCGGCCAGCCCCAGCGCCGCGTGACGACCACGAAATACACGACCGTCGTGATGGTCATCGTGGCCGTGACCGCGATGCCGTAGGCCGCTGCGAGCGCGCTCGACGTCTTGAAGAGCAGGACGAGGAACACACAGGCCACGAGGAGCGCGCGGTTGATCTCGGGGATGTAGATCTGCCCTTCGGTGTGCTTCGACGTATGCACGATCGTCACACGCGGAAAATACCCGAGCTGGACCGCCTGCTGCGTCAGCGAGAACGCCCCGGAAATCAAGGCCTGCGATGCGACGATCGTGGCCGCGGTGGCGATGGCGATCGTCGGATAGAGGGCCCAGGAGGGGACGAGGGCGTAAAAGGGATTCGCCGCGCCTTCGGGGTGCTGGAGCAAAAACGCACCCTGCCCAAAATAATTGAGCAGGAGCGCGGGCCAGACGACGGCGAACCAGACCCTTCGGATCGGCCCGCGGCCGAAATGGCCCATGTCCGCGTAAAGCGCCTCGCAACCCGTGATGCAGAGGACCACGGCGCCGAGCAGCAAAAAACCGTGGCCTCGGTGCTCCAGGAAAAAATGGACGCCATACCGGGGGTCCACGGCGGCGAGCACGCTCCGATTGACGAGGATCCAGCGAAGCCCGAGGGTCGCGATGGTCAAAAACCAGACGAGCGTGACGATCCCGAAGACATTGCCGATGTTCCCCGTGCCCCGCTTCTGCACGAGGAAAAGCCCGATCAGAATGGCGACCGTGAGCGGCACGATGAGGGGCTTCAGCGGGTGATACGCGACCTCGAGCCCCTCCATGGCCGAGAGCACCGAGATGGCCGGCGTGATGACGCCCTCGCCATAAAGTAGCGACGCTCCGAGCAGGACGAGCAGGACGAGCGGCCCCGTCCCTGGCCCTTTCCGCGGCGGCACGAGCGCGAGCAATGCCATCGTCCCGCCCGATCCATGGTTGTCGGCTTTCAGGATGAACCCGAGGTATTTGACCGACACCACCATCAGGAGCGTCCAGAACACGAGCGAGAGAATCCCGAGGATGTTCTCCGGCGTGGGCTCGACCCGGTGCGAGGCGGCCGGGCTGAAGCATTCCTTGATGGCGTAAAGCGGGCTCGTGCCGATATCACCGAAGACGATGCCGAGCGCGCCGAGGAGCAGAGCCGCGCGGGGGGCATGGGCCACGTGCGCGCCGGGCTGAGCAGCCCTCGAGAGTTCGTCTGTCATCGTGGCCAGTAGGTAAGGCCATCGGAGCGGAGAGGCGAGCGAGCGATGGACGGGAATGACGCGGACGTATGCCCGTCACGGATTGGATGTGTCCTCGACGGGCCCCCTACATCCAAGCCCCCGCTCCCGCCTCCGCTCCCGCTGCACCAAATACCTCGAATGCGGCCCCGTGCGGCCAGGGGAAAAGATGGCGGACGAAGCTCAACTCGATCGGTCCCCCGGTGGGCCTCTGCGGCTCGGGGCCTTTCTCCGATCGAGCGGCGAGCGGATCCTCCGTGAATGGGTCGACCGCGTCCGCGCCTTGCCAGCCGCGCAGGCATTGCCAGACGGCCTCTTGCGGGATCACCTCCCGCACATCCTCGAAGCGCTCGCCTGTGCCCTCGACCCAAACGGGCACGCGGGCTGCCCCAAGCAAGAACGCGCCCCGGACATTCACGCCCTCGCGCGGCTCGAAGTGGGGTTCGATCTGCGGGAGGTGGTGACCGAATATGCCATACTCCGCCGCTGCGTCCTCGAGCTCTGGGCCGAGGAGGCCGGGGATCTCGCGCCCATCTGCGACGTCCTGGCCTTCGATCGGGCCATCGACGAGGCGGCCTTTGCGGCCGTCGCGACATACACCGCCGCGCGCGAGCGGACCCTGCGCGCGCTCGACGCCATGTCCAACGCGGCGCTGAACAGCCAGGGCATCCAGAATTTTCTCCAGAGCTTCCTCGTCGCATTGCGTGAAACTTCGCCGGTCGTCGATTCCGCCGCGATTTACGTGGTCGAGGGGGAGGACCTCGTCGTCCGCGCGGCCCTGGGTCCTGCGCAGGAGGCGTCGCTGGGGACGCGGGTCGCTCGCGGCGAATGCCTGGCGGGCCGCGCCCTGCTCGCGGCAGCTCCGATCGACAGCGTCGATACCCGCGGCGATCCGCGCGTGAGCGCGGCGATCGACAAGGAAAAAGTTTGCTCGGCGTACGCGGTCCCGCTCGAGATTGGGGGCTGCGTCGCGGCCGTGATCGTGATCGGAGCCGCGACGGCGCGGGCCCTCTCCGACGAGGATCGGCTCATCGTGCGCACGCTCGCGGCGCGCGCGGCCGCGATCCTGGCGCTCAAGCAGAGCCACGACGAGACCTGCGCCGCCCTCGCCATGCTCGCGACGTTCATGGAATCCTCGCCCCTCGGCCTCGCCTTTCTCGATTCCGATCTGCGCGTCATGCGGGTCAACACGGCCATGGCCGAGCTCCAAAGGAGGCGACTCGAAGAGTATCCGGGGCAGCCTTTTTGCAAATTCGTGCCCCCGCCGATCGTCGAGGAGACCGAAAGGATCCTGAAGCAGGTGGTCGCGACGGGAAAGCCCCTCCTCGGGCGAGAGGTCGTCGCGGAATGGCCGCCTGGCAGCGGCCAGCGGGTGGGATTCAGCAGTTATTTTCCGGTCCGCGGCCCCGACGACACGATCCTCGGCCTCGGCGTCGTCGTGCAGGACATCACCGACCAGAAGGCCGCCGAACAGGCGCTCCGGCAGAGCCAGGTCGCGCTCCTGGAGAGCGAGCAGCGGCTCCGGCTCGTCGTCGACAGCTTGCCGTACCTCATCAACTTCGTCGGCGCGGACGAGCGGTATCGGCTGAACAACAAGGCCTACGAGGTCTGGTTCGGCGAGCCGCCGGCATCGCTCCAGGGAAAACGTGTCGTCGAGGTGATCGGCGAAGAGAATTACCGATGGCTCAAACCGCTCATCGATCGCGCGCTCCGCGGCGAGACGGTCGAGCGCGAATTACCTTTCGTGTTCCGGGGCGGGCGCCGGGGATTCATTCATCTCGTGCTCGTCCCGCAGCTCTCGGCCGAGGGCCGCGTCCTCGGCTACGTATCGCTCGCCACGGACATCTCGGAGCGAAAGCGACGCGAATCGGAGGATCGGAGCCGCCTGGAATTCGAGCAACAGCTCATCGGGATCGTATCGCACGATCTCCGCAATCCGCTCACCGCGATCACGCTCGCAGCCACGGTGCTGCTGCGCCGCGAGGATCTCGACGAGCGCGCCACGAAGACGGCGGCGCGGATCCTATCCTCGGCGGAGCGCGCCATTCGCTTGATCCACGATCTGCTCGATTTCACGGCCGCGCGTCTCGGCCGAGGGATCCCGATCGCGCCCCGTGAAGCCGATTTTCATGCGGTCGTGGCGGGCGTGCTCGACGAGGTGCATGTCGCCTTCCCGGAGCGAGTCTTTCGCGCGGAGCACGTGGGCGATGGTCGGGGTGTCTTCGATACGGACAGGGTCGCGCAGGTGGTCACGAACATCACGAGCAATGCCGTGCAATATGGGACGCCCGGGACGGCGGTGACGGTGCGGACCGAGGGGACGGTGAATGAGCTCGCGCTCGCGGTGCACAACTGGGGGCCCGCGATTCCCGATGCGATCCGGCCGGGTCTGTTCGCGCCGATGCAACGAGGCGACGTGCCAGGGGATCCGCGGGGCCGGAGTGTGGGCCTCGGGCTCTACATTGTGAAAGCGATTGTGGAGGCTCATGGCGGCCGGATCGAGGTGCGCTCGACGGATGAAGAGGGGACGACGTTCGTTGTGTGGATCCCGAGGCGAGCGAAGGTCACAGGGGGGCCGGCTCTTCCGGAGAAAACGTGAGCGTGCGGTCATCGAGCGGGGGCGGGGGCGGAGGCGGAGGCGGGGGCGGAGGCGGAGGCGCGTGCGCGTGCGCTTGCGCGTGCGCGTGCGCGTGCGCTTGAGCGTGCGCTTGAGCGTGCGCTTGCGCGTGTGCGTGCGCTTGGGGAACGGTATGCAGGGGTTCCACTCGGGGACGGCGAGCGTACCGTCGTGCTCGGCCTCTTCAAGGCCAAGCCGTGCTCCCCGTCCTCGCGCTTCGCGCTGCGGGCGGGTCCGCGCGGTGCTGCGCAGCCTTGAAAAGGCCTGCGCGCGACGGTGTGGGACGGGGGTCCCGGCGATTGGGCCGTCGGGCGGAGGAATCATCCATGCTGAAGATCTACGAAGTCGTTTTGGCCATGGCGGGGGACGCGGCAAGCATTGCAGGACAGATTGAGCGAAAGGATTCGGATCTGGCGCGGCAAATGCGTAGGGCCATGCATAGCGTCGCGTTGAACGCGGCAGAAGGCATGGGCAACCACGCCGGAAACAAGCGACAGCGCTACTCCTCCGCACTCGGGTCGGCAAGGGAGGTGCTGGCCTGCGTCCAGGTCGCCCAGGCCATGCGCTATATCGGCAACGTCGACGCAAAGGTCCTCGACCGAATGGACCACGTCATCGCCACCCTCACCCGCCTCGTCTACCGCCGCGCCTCGTAAGAGAAGCCTCTCTCGCCCCTCTCCCGGGACGGGAGAGGGGTTGGGGGTGAGGGACTTTCAGCCCAGGATCACAGCTCCCATTCCAACGCCCCTCGCCCCATTCGCGGCGGATCGTGGGTTCTCCGCCGACGAACCAATCCGCTCTTTTCCAATTGCCTCCGGCCGCAATCCATGAGACAAAGCAAGCGACGCCAGCCGGCGCACCTAACACCGACCGGCGTCTCCCCACAACCCCGACCAAACCGGAGTCATGAGTATGGCTACGATACAGCTCCATTCGCCGCCGGCAAACTTTACGGCGGCGCACGCCCTGCTTGGGCGCCTTTACCTGGAACACCGCGATTTCCTGCGCCGCCTTCTTCTTGGACAGGCCATCCCTCCCCGCGACGTGGCGACGTGGACGACGTCGTGCAGGAAATCTTCATCACGGCCTGGCGACGCCTCGAATGTCTTGTCACGCCGGAGCAGGCGCGCCCTTGGCTCCTGATGATCGGGCTCAACCGTGCGCGCAATCATCGAAAGCTGGCGCGTTGCGAACGGGAGGTTCTCGCGGGCCTTTCGGATGACTTTCCCGAGCGGGAGGACGAAGCGGAGTCGACGGAGGCGCTCGTGCTGGCGACGTACGGGCTCTTCCGGCTCAAGCGATTCCTCTTGAGGATCGGCCCGCGCATCCGTGCGGTCGTGGTGCCTTACCTGGAAGGCCGTTCGATCCGGGAGATCGCCGAAGCGCTCGGCATTAAGACGAAGACCGCCTACGCCCGCATCTCCCTCGCCCGACGGCACCTGCAAACGCTCGCGCTCGCCTGATCCGCCTGCGCACGCGCAAGCGCACGCGCACGCGCAAGCGCACGCGCCTCCGCCTCCGCCTCCGCCTCCGCGCCTCGCGGAGAGCGGCCATCGCTTGCCCTCTCCTCGGAGCCCAAATGTGCCGCGAGGCTGCAATCGGTGCCGCTCGCATGCGATCGATCTCGAAATCAACTACCGCCTGAGCGCATTGCATGCTCGAATGCACGCATGCGCTACCTTTCCGGTCGACGCTCTCTCTTTCTCCCCGTCGCAACCTGCCTTCTCGCCGTCGCATGCAGCAGCCCCGACGATGACAGGCCGCCGAATACCTCCGACGACGCGGGGACCGAACCTATCGATCCGACACCCGCCGAGAACCTCGCCCTCGTATGCAAACCGGGCTCCGCTTCGTCCTCGCCGCTCGACATCCCGGCGAATACCCTGACGAAGATCGACGTCGACACGACCGGCATCCGCGGAGACACGCTCATGTTCCTCCACGAGGGCAAGGTGGTCCTCGCCTCGCCCAAGGCCGAGCCCGGCTCCGAGCCGGCGGACGTGATGCGCAGCCCCGTCATGACCTTCGACCTCGCGGCGCGCGCCTGGTCGACGACACCCACGATGTTCGGGGCGTCGTTGTCGGGGGCCATTCAGGCGGCGTTCGCGCCGGACGCCGCGTACGTGTTCACGAAGAAATACGAGACGTCGACGTTGCTCGAAAAGGTCGATCTCGCGACGTTCACGAATACCGCGGTCGGTGATGAGACGTGGAAGGCCGCCGTGACGCCGACGTGGGCGGCGTTTCGCGACTACGGCAGTCCGTTCGGATCCATCGTCGACGCGAATCTCGTGTGGGACTCCGCGCACGCGGAAGTGTTGCTTCTCGGCGGACAGGCGCCCGGCGCAGCCCTTGGGACGTTCGGGAGCTTTACGTTTGATCCCAAGGCCAACACCTGGCGGGCGTCGCCACGAGGCACGGACATCGCGCGCAGCCTTTTTACCGATCTGGAAACGACCTCGAACAAGCTCCGGCTCGTCGTCGCGCGCGCCCGCGCCGCGTGGCATCGCGGTTTGCCGCCGAGCGATCTCGCCATGTGGGTCCAGACCGACGTCGTCCCGGCGTGGCAGGGGCTCGACGCCGAGCTCAAAGGGCTGAAGGACCGCGTGGCCGCGCTCGGTGGCAAGTCCGGGCTCGATGAGCAAAGCATCACGATGGGCAAGACCAGATTCGACGAAGCTGTCACGGCCTATACGGCCGGCACGGAGGCGCTCGCCGGCGCGCTCGCCGGCGAGACGCTCACCGCGCTCGATCGTGTCGCCCTCAAGGTTCGAGAAGCCGCATGGGCCCTCGCCCCCGAGCCGCCTCCGCGCTTGGCTGCCTCCGTCGCCGTGTTGCCGGATTGCAGCGGCCTCGTCCTTTTTGGTGGAACCCACGGGGATTTCGCGACGGCCGACACCTGGATCTACGACTTCGCCTCCCAGCGATACCGGCAGCTTTGGCCCGAGCGCTCGCCGAGCCCGCGCCAGGGCGCCCGCTTCATCGGCATGACGGGCGGTCGCGCGCTGCTCGTCGGGGGCAACACGTTCCGCCGGAAGATCGAACCACAAAACCCGGACGAGAAGCTCCCGACCGAGGCGTGGCTCTTCGACGCGACGACAATGCAGTGGTCCTTCGTCGCGAGCGTGCCCGCGGAGGAGGAGGCGTCCATGATGCGCATCGTCGGCGCGACGCACGTCGGAGGCGATACGATGCTCGCGGTCGCGAACGGCGGTTCGGAGTACCCGAGTTTGCAGCGATCGAGCACGTGGGCGCTCCGCCTCGATCCGAATACGCTCGACGCAGAAGCCACGGCCACGAAAGGCGTCGACCCCGGCACCTCGTTCTCACGCGCCGAAGCCGCGAGCGGTTGGTCGCCGGCGTGGTACGACGAAGCGCCGCGCGATCCGGAAGGCACGTTCGGCGCGTGGATCGACGGATTGCCCGAGAACGTCTGGACGGCGCTGCCGACCGTGGAGCGCCCCAGTACCTCACGTTCCTGGGGCAGCACGATTTTCGACGAGAAGAATCATCAGCTCCTGCACTGGACCGGCGGCCACCAGTCCGACCCGACGAATACCGTGCAACATCTCCACCTCGAGACCGGTCGCTACAGCATCGGGCACGTCGCGGAGGCCCTGTCCATCGGCAATACGTTCAGCGGGCGCCCCGACTGCAACAACCACACGTACAACGCGGTCGCGCTCGATCCCGTGTCCGGTCTGCTCATCGCGCCGCACCGCGCAGGCACGCACGTGTATGATCCTGCGCTCGGAGACTGGGTCGATTTCGTTCCGACGCAGCCCTTCGGCTACGACCTCTACTCCGTCAAGACGGCATCAACCCCCGTCGGCGTCGTGGCGTGGACGGGGGGTCCGTCGGCCGGCGGATTCTTCGGAAAATTCGTCGCCGACAAGCACGCGTGGGAAGCTCTTCCGGTCATGGGCACCTTTGCCTCCCTGGTCGGTGGTGACGAGAGTGGAATGGTCTACGACTCGAAGCGCAATCGCATGCTCATGTTCGCCGCGCAGGGATACGAGGACGCCGGCGGGCAGGTCTGGGCCTACGACTTCGCTTCCGCGAACGCGACGGCGCTCGAGCCGACGAACCGCGCCTTCATCGACAACAGCCCCTCGTCACAAGCCCTCAACCGTGTTCGCGAGATGGTCTACATCGAGGCCCTGGATCTCGTGCTCTTCGTGCAGATGTGGGTCGACAACCAGCAGGTTGGCTACGACGTCGCGAACAATCGCTGGGTGAAGACGAGCCTCGCGCGGCACGCGAGCCAGCAGTTCGGCAGCGTCGACTGCGGCATCGCCTTCGATGCGACGCGCAGTCGACTCTATTCGCTCTGCAACTACGCCGAGAATTTCGTGATGCGCGCGGTCCCCGCGAACATCACCACGACGCCGCTCTGAGGGGGGCGCTCGAGTACTCAGAAGTGAGCGTTCGCGTCTTCAGCTGCCGCGGTGGAGGCGTTCGATGATCGCCTCCGCCCGCGCGAGCGCATCGCCGTAGGCGTTCGGCGGAAGAGCGCCGTCGATTTTCCAACGCGGTGCGCTGCCGCGAGCGCGGTCGGCCTTCTTCTTCACTCCACGACCGCCGGCCGAGGCCGCGTCGCACATCGCATTCCAGTGCTGAAGGCTCTCGGCCATGAAGAAGAAGCCCTCTTCGTGCGAGTAGTAGAGGACGACGGCGTCGTCGTCCGGAGCCTCGAGGAAGACGAGCACGCCGACGTAGTCGCCATCCGATCCGGCGATGGGGAAGAACGGCGCGTCGAATCGGGAGCCGACGAGTTCGTCCCAGTCAGGATCGGCGCTCAGCCAATCGAAGTTCGACATGTCGAGCGACGTGTTGCCCTTGGGCGTCAGCGCTTCCCCGTACTCGGCGAAGAAGTCCTCCGAACGTTCGCCCTGGGGGTTCTGCAGCGCGGCCGCGAGCGACGGAGAGACCGCGGCGACCGCATCGAGCGGTCGTGGCAGCACGCTCAATGCGTCGCGCTTCGCAGATTCGCGCGCCTCGTTGGCCGCGCGTTCTTGGCGTACGAGCTCGGGCTCGGGGATGTCGATCATGTGCTCGAGTCGGTAGTAGAGCCGTGCCTGCTCTTTCGCATCGCCGATCTCGGCGAAGTGATCGAACCATTCGCGAAGCGCGCCCCGCGCCTCCTCGATGAGCGCACTCGGATCCTCGAACGCGTCGGGCGTCGTCTTCATGCCGAACAAGAGCGTCCGGTCCCCGTGGAAGAAGCTGCGTAACGCAAGCAGGTCGTCGATGGCGGTGATCGTCCGCGACGGCGGGCGAGCCTCTTCGATCATCCGCATCGCCCAGCTTTGCATTTTCTCTTTTGAGATGGCCACGCGGAGAATGTCCCACCGCAACGGCCATCGTGCACTCGCGATGGTGGAAATCCGTCGTGGAGGATCCTTGGGGCCACCGCGCCGGGGCGGGGGGCCCCCGCCCCCCGGGCCCCCCCGGGCCCCCCCCCCCGGGCGCAGGAATCAGCGGACGATCACGCGCACCGGAGAGCCGGGCAGACCTTGCAGCCCCACCCGCACCGGCTTCTTGGACACGAGTTCGAAGCTGTAGCGCCGCAGCAGCGTCCCCAGGACCAGCTTCATCTCGTACAGCGCAAAGGCGGCCCCGATGCAGCGCCGATTCCCGCCGCCAAACGGCAGGAATTCGAAGGGGGAATAGGTTCGCTCCAGGAATCGCTCGGGACGAAACACCGCAGACTCCGGAAATACCTTGGGATCGTGGTGGGCCCAGATGATTTGCGCGAACACGCCTGAGCCCGCCGGCAAGTCGTAGCCCGCGATCTGCATCGGCGCATTCAATTTGCGTCCCACCCCCGGGCTGGGCGGGCGCAGGCGCAGCGTCTCGTTGATCACCGCTTCCAGATACGGCGCCTTGGCCAGCGCCTCGGGATCCGGATCCGCGCCCAGCGCCGTAAGCTCGTCCTGCAGCCGGCGCAACACGGCGGGCGCGTTTCCGAGAAAATAGAGCACCCAGGTGAGCGCGCCCGCGGTCGTGGTGTGCCCCGCGAAGAGCAGCGTGTGCAGCTGCTCGAAGATTTGCAGGTCGCTCAGCGCCGTCCCGTCTTCCTGGCGGGCTTCCAGGAGCAGACTCAGGATATCGGTGCGCTCGGCGGGCTCGGCGCGGCGGCGGGCGAGCTCCGGATCGAGGAAGCTGCGCAGGTCCTGGGTCGCGCGCACCCTGCGCGCCCACGGGCCGAAGCCCCCGAACTCCCGGCGCAGCCAGGGAATCATGAGGGTGATGTTCAGGCCCAAGGAGAAGCTCTCGCGCAGCGCCTCGAGCAGCTTCTCGAGGCGCGCCACTTCCGCCGGTGCAGTGACTCCGAACACGAGGTGGATGATCGTCTGCAGCGAGATCTTGTGCATGAGGTCCTGCGCCACGATCTCTCGGCCCGGCCTGAGGTCCCGGGAGTGCTGCAGGCTGAGGTCGCAGATCTGCTTCCCATAGAGGCGCATGCGCTGCCCGTGAAATGGCGGCATGAGCAGCTTGCGCATGGCCGTGTGCCGCGCGCCCGAGAGCACGAACAGCGACGACTCTCCCATCGCCGCGGTGAAGCTCTCGGCCAGCATCTGATCGAGGGCCTCCGGCGGCACCGCGAACACGGAGCGCAGACCCTCCACGCTGCCGGTGGCCAGCACCGGTTTGCCGTTCATCTTCGGGCACGACATCGGATCGCCGTAGCGCTCCCGCAAGCGCAGCGTGTAGCCGATCGGGTCCATGATCCCCTGTATGTTCACCAGGATGTTGTTGGTGGGGCCTTTGGGCAAAGTGGTCATGGGGCGCGTCCCTTCCAAAGTCGCCAGCGAAACGGTAGGGTAGAATCGGGGGATAGGACACCCGAACGGTTCCACAGCTGTCAAGCCTTTTGTGACCCGGTCCCCTTCGAGTTGACGTAATCGGCTTTCAGCGCGTTTCCTACGTAAGAGCCGCAGCGCGCCGGCACTGAGAGCGTCACGGCGACAGGACCGGCAGGACGATCGCCGAGGGCGCCTCGCGCGAGCGCGCGATCGTCTGGGTGGCGGCCACGTAATCGGACTCCTTCGCCGCAAAGATGCTGTCCACGTAGCGCTGCGGATTGCGATCAATGACCGGGAACCAGGTGCTCTGCACCTGCACCATGATCCGGTGCCCCTTGCGGAACGTGTGGGCGCGGGTCTCGAGGTCGATGGCATAACGCAGCACCTTGCCGGGCGGGATGGGCGCGGGCTTGGCGAAGCTGTCTCGGAAGCGCCCGCGCAGGACCCTGCTCGCGACCATGAGCTGATAGCCGCGCATGTCGGCGTCCGGCTCGGCGGGTTTTTCACCGTCCGCCTGCGGCTCGGGCGGAGGCATCGGATCGCCCTCCGGGTAGACGTCGATGAGCTTCACGATCCAGTCGCTGTCCGTGCCCGACGTCGACGCGAAAAGCTCGGCGACGATATCGCCGGCCACCGTGAGATCCGCGTCGAGCGGGCCCGTCGAGAAGCTCAGCACATCGGGCCGATGATCGACGAAGCGCTGGTCCTCTACCATCCACGTCCGCCACTGGCTGCCCGTGAGGAGCGGCTGGATCGGGCGAGGGACAAAGGGCACCGGGTTCTGCGGATCGGAGACGTAGCTGTCGGCGGCGCCCCGGCCCGTCTCCGTGGGCGGCTCGAACGACAAGGCCCGGCCCGCGCGCAGGTAGAGCTTTTTCTTGGTGACGCCGGCCTCGGGCGGCCAGCGATCGAAGGTGCGCCAGCGGTTCGTGCCGGTCTCGAAGATCGTCGCCTCGGGCTGGTCCTCGGTGGGTTTGTCGTGGAGCCAGTGGGCGAGCCAGGGGACCACGATTTTGTCCCGGTAATGCACGCCGGTGTCGCTGCCGAAATCCACGGGTCCGAGCTTGCGCCCGGGGCTGCCCCATCCGCCGTGGTTCCAGGGGCCCACGACGAGGTGGTTCTTGCGCGCGGCGTCGCTCTTCTCCAGCGTCGCGTAGATGCCGAAGGGCCCGTAAAAATCCTCCTGATCCCACCAGCCCGCGACGTTGAGGATGGGGATCGTCGCCTTGCGCAGGTGCGACACGATCGCGCGCCGCTCGAGGAACGCGTCCAGGTTCGGGTGCGCGACGAAATCGTTCCAGGTCGGCATCTTGCCGTGGAAATGGCGCGCGTCGACGTTGGCGAGCGGCCCGAGGTCGAGGAAAAAATCGTAGAGATCGGAGCGGCCGTACGAGAAGACCGTGTTCGCCTCCTTGCTCGTCTCCATCCTGGCGACGTACTCGAAGCCGTAGGCCAGCCGGAATGCGCCGTTGTGGCGGAAGTCGTCGCCGGTGAACTCGTCGGCGGGAGAGGCCTCCTCGACGATCACTCGCAATGCGGGGTGCGGCTCGAGCAGGGCCATGGTGGCCGTCCAGGCGCCGTACGAGGTGCCCATCATCCCCACGCGGCCATTGTTGCCGGGCACGTTCTTCACGAACCATTCGATGGAGTCGTGCGCGTCGGTGGCGTCGTCCACGCCGCGCGGGTCGGCCGGGTCGTGCGGCGGCGGGGTGATGACGAACGTCCCCTCGGAGCCGAAGCGCCCGCGGCAGTTCTGGGCCGCGATGATGTAGCCGTCCGCGCGGAGCGCGTCTACCCCGGGGTTTTCCAGGTCAGAGGCGTCCTCGGGGATGCCATAAGGCGAGCGAATGAAGAGCACGGGCAATGGCTTCTTCGCGTCGACGGGCGAGAAGATCACCGTCTCGAGCTTCACCCCGTCACGCATGGGGACCATCGCCTTCGTCATCGTGAAAGCGGGGCGCCTGGGCGCAGGCGCGGGCGCGGGGTTGTCGGCCCGGGCGGGCGTGGGGGGGTTTTCCGCGGGCTTCGCGCTGGAGGGTGGATTCGCGCTCGCGCACGCGAGGGCGAGGAGCGGGGCGAGGAGGGGGGCGGCCTGGCGCACGGGCGGAGTGTAGCATGCCACAGGCATCCACCTCGCTCGTGGGGCTACGCAGGCGGCGTCGGCCCTCAAGCCTCCTTCGGCCGACGGATCGCGAGCACGATCCCCACCACGAGGAGCACCGCGAAGATCAAGAGGAACGCCATGTTGAACACGATGCAGCTTTCGTTGATCGTCGAGAGCGGCGTGAACTCGGCGAGGAAGCGGCCCGCGTCGAGCTTGCTTTCGCTCTCGAAGTCGAGCCCGCGCGCGGCGAACTCGGACGGCGGCTTTTCGAGCTGGTCTTCGGCCGCCGGGATATCGATCACCTCGCCGGTCTTGAGGTTCACCGCCTCGTTGAACGGCTGCGGGTAATCCGTGTAGACCCAGTCGCCTTTGCGGTACTGCGCGCCGTTCATGACCGTTCCGGCCGACTCGTTCACTCCGCAAAGAGGGCAGAAGGGAAACGTGCCCCGTCGGTACTTCGTGATGCTGACGCCGTACTTGTCGACACGGAAGGCGCGACCATCGTCGATCTGCAGGAGCGCGAAGTCGTGCTGACGCTCGAACGACATCGACGCGCCATGGGCGCGCACGCCTCCGGCGCCGAGCCAGTAGTAGATGCTGACGATGATCCAGAGGCCCGCTGTTGCTCCCGCGACCGCCCGGAACCACTTCGGAATACGCTGTGCCGACATCGGCGCGACCATAGACGGGGCCGTTCGGTTCGACAAGCCGTGTGCGCGCCGCTGACTCGCGTCTGCCACCGAGTCGACCGTCCCATTGTCGCTAGAAGGGGGCGTCTTCGGGCGATCTGTTCACTCCCGAGCGGGTCGGTCTTGATCGCCGAGACCGCTTTGCGCTTCCAACCGCGGCTCACAGGGCGTCGGGGGTGCCCATGACGCGGCGCTCGAGGAAGACGAGGCCGATGCCCCAGACGAGGTAGAGCGCGACCGCGGTAAAGAACTGCCAGGGCGCGCCGTCGAAGTGGCGCTGCACCACCATCACGAAGCCGACGACGGGCGGGGCGACGAGGAGCGGCAGGAAGATGCCGTAGTAGAAGCCGTAGACGCGGCGGCTACGCGGGCGGTCGACGGGGAGGCGCTCGCCGGTCTGGATCGTGGCGGTCTGCCAGGTGAGGACGAAGGGCAGGCCGCGCTGCTTCTCGGGGCCGAGGAAGCGCAGGCGCTCGCGACGGACCGGCGCGACCGGCAGGAAGGCGACGGTCAGCCACAAGGTCATGGTCAGGGCGCCGCCGGGGCCGCGGTGGTGCGGGTCGAGGTAGCGCAGGCCGAAGCCGTTGAAGCTGAGGGCGCTCTCGAAGAGGCCGGGATTGGCGAGGGCGAAGCGCTCGAGGAAGCCGCGGGTCTCGGTGGTCTCGTTGCGCGGCGGGCGGGTCCGGCGCCAGGCCTGGAAGAGGCGGAGCGCGCCGAAAGACGAGAGGGCGATGAGCACGACCAGGCCGATGCTCACCGGCAGAGCGGTATCGTCGACGACCAGCCTGCCGGCCGCGTACTCGACGGCGAGGCCGACGGCGGCGAAGCACAGCGGGAAGGTGACGAAGAGGGCGATGACGAGGCTCGCGAAGAGGCGCCACATGGGCGCACGGTACTCGATGAACCCACCCGGCGGCAGGCCGGTCTTAGCCGCGCGGACCGCTTGCGTCGCGCGGCGCCGTCGCGAGCTTCGTGCCGCAGAACGGGCAGAACGCGATCGCGGGGCCATACGTCCGCTGATAACCCCCCATGCCGGACGAGCCCTGCTCGAGATCGGCGAGCCAGAAGCCCGTTGCATCCTCGCGCACGAATCCGTAGTTGCGTGCGTCGGCAAAGGCTTTGCACGAGCATCCCGTCACGACCTTCGTCACCGTCTCACCTCTCAGCTCGGCCATATCACGACGAGGATGCCTTCGTCGACGGCGGTTTGAATGGCCCGCGCTGGCGCCGCGAGCACGCACGCGTCTTGCGAGCCGGTCGGAAGCTCGACGAAGCGTAGGTCCGACCCGCGCGCCTCGCACAGCGTGTTCAGGAGCCCCAGCACCGGCTCCACCGTGATCCAATCCGTGGTGTTGCCGGCGATGATCTCGTAGGTGCAATCCGGCAAGAACGCGCGCAGCCTGTACGCGTCGCGCAACTGATCGGGGTCGTTTACCGGTCGATACGCGTCCTCGTCGTCGTCCTCGTCGTCGTCATCGTCATCGAAGAACTCATGGTGTGGCACCTCCTCGAAGAGGACGTCGTCGAGCACCGGCGACACGAGTCGCGCCAAGCGAGCGAGCACGCGGTCGTAGTGATTCGGGTACTCGTCGGTCTCCTTCGCGAAGAGGGCTGTACGCGAGCCGAGGACGTTTTCGATCGTGACCGCACGAAGCTCCCCGTCGGTGAGCTCGGGGAGAAGCCCGACGTTGTGCGCGTAGCGCGCAAGCGCGCCGGGCTCGGGAAACTTCACGAGCGGCGCGACGAGCGGGGCCATCCGAGGGTCTTCCACCATCTCGGCGATGGCGACCGCGTACGCGCGATCGAGCTCCGCGAGCTGCTCGAGCGCGTGAAAGCGGACGTAGTATTGCTCGGTCTCGTCCGTGACCGCGACCGTGAGAGCGGCGAGCACGTCCCCGCGAAGCTCGGGGTGAGCCGCGAGCACCTCACGCGCGCCATCTCTCAGCTCACGCACCGCGAGGAACGGATTCGCGAGCAGCGCGCGCCGCGCATCGTCGGGCTCCGGCTCGGAGGGCTCGGTGCGTGCGCCTTGCCCCGCACCGCACCGCGCAGCATACGTCTGTCGTGCTTCGTCGTCGACGACGGCCGACGCGAAGAGTGCGTCGAGCGTGAGCGAAGCGCATCGCGGATCGGAGGCGATCGTTCGAGCCAGCGCCGCGCGCGCCGCGCGGGGAATGGACTCGTCGGCAAGGCAGCTCTCTAGCCAAGAGACGATCTTCGGCCCGATCGAATCGTCGCAAAGCAAAGCGCACACGCGATACCCATAGGCCGTGCCGGCATCGCTGCCTTCCGCTTCTGGCACACGCGAGAGGGCGCGCGTCACGTCATCGAGGACCGCCACGTCCCCCCGACGCAGACGATACGCGACGAGCCCCTGCGGCGCGTGCTGCGACGAGTAGTGATCGATCGCGGGGCCCACGCAGGCCAGCGGGAGACCGAGACGCGGCGAGCGGCCGGGGATGGGCGAAACGGCCGCAAACACGAAGGGTTCGCCGTCGATGCATTCGAGCGGAGTGCGTGGCGTCTCGTCAGTTGAATCCATCGGTTCTCTCGTCGGTTCGCTCACGAACGGCTCGTCTGCACGAAACTACCATCTGTGGCCAAATTTCGGAGTTCGGATGTTAGGTCAACGCTGACGGCGGGGTGATTTTGCTTGCTTCGGCTACCCCGTCAGCAGGACGCAGAACCATCGGGTTACGACGGCTGAAGGCCTCCGGAATCCGAAGCGGAAGCGGAAGCGGGAGCGGGAGCGGAAGCGGCAAGCGCCCCCGCCCTCTACCTCTTCAACCTGGCCTTGTTCAGGTTGCCGACTTCTTCCGCGGCCCGTTGGCCATAGAAGTTTACCACCGTTTGCAGCTCGGCGGCCAGGTCGGGCATTCGTTCCCCCATGGACGACAGCACGCCGGAGCAGGCGCGTCCGTGGCTCGTGGTGATCGGGCTCAACCATGCGCGCAATCATCGAAAGCTTTCGATTCCTCGAGAAGGTGGGGGCGCGCGTTCGAGCCGTGATGATTCCGTACCTGGAGGGGCGTTCCATCCAGGAGATCGCCGAATCGCTCGGGCTGAAGACGAAGACCGTTCACGGTCGCCTGCGCCTCGCCCGGGAGCGCTTGAAGGCGTTGTCGCTCGCGTGACATCGGCTCCCGTTCCCTCTTCCGGCAGCGGAACCGGGGAAAAAGAAGCGTTTCGACCCGTCTTCGCCAGATATCGGTTTCCCGATCCGGCGTTCGACCCTTCCTCGACGAAAAAACGGTTCCCTGAATCGCTTCGCGACGCGTCTTTTGTGCGGAAGGCCTCTCCCAAATTTGCCGCGGAAGGGTCGCCTGCGAAACGATGGTCTTCCAAATCTCCTTCTGACCCGTCCGCGGCGCGTCGAGGAGAGGCGCGGTCCGGCAAGGAAGGGTCGCGGCGCCGCTGAGCCTTCCGTTTTTTGTAAAGGAAGGGTCGAGCGACAAAAAAACGGAACCGTTTTTTCGGCGAGGAAGGGTCGTCCGGCGGTTCGACCTTCCGATATCGGCGCCAGACGGGTCGGCGTGCGGTTTGGGTGGAAAGTTGCCCCGCGTGCATACTTTCGGTGACCAGGCTCGCATGCGTCGCCCTGGGGCCCTCTTCTTGCTCGCGCTCCTCCTCGTCCTGTGTGTGCCGTCTCTCGTCCGCGCGGAGATCCGCGTCTGTGTGCGGCTCCCGGGGCACCCGAAGATGGACCAGTGGGCCCTGTCGGGGAGCGCGACCGTGATGACCCAGAGCTGGCAGGTCTTCACGGCCAAGACCAACGGCCTCACGACCTTCGCCTATGACCCTTGGGCGCCGCCAGAAAACGTCCGGTTCTTGCCGCCGCCCTACAACAAGCTGCAATGTCCGAAGCCGCCGCCGCGTCCGAAGCCGGCGCCGTCGAAGAGCGCGCCGAAGGACCCGGCCGAGGAGAACAAGGCGGGAGCGGCGCCGGCCGCCGAAGCCTCGGAGTCGCCGAAGCCGGCGCCCCAGGCGGCGAAGGACGAACAGGTGGAGGTCGTGCCGCCGGGCGTGAAGAAGATGCCGGAGCGCCCGCCGGAGAAGCCGCGGCCCGCGCCGCCTCCGCCCGAGGGCGTGCTGTCGAACGAGCCGCTGTTGCCGTCGACGTCGACCTTGCCGAAGAAGGACGATGTGCACCCGCCGAAGTGCGTGGACGAGCATTGCACGCTGGTGGATCGGGGCGGGGCGCTGCCGGAGCGCGTGTTTCGTCCTGGGGCGCCGGTGTCCAGTGTGGCGTCGTGCGAGCAGACGAAGGAGGGATGCAAGGGCAACGGCAAGGGCACGGGCGACGGCGAAGGCGACGGCGAGGAGAAGACCACTGCCGAGCAGCTCGCGGAAGAGCTCGCCTTCCTCGCGGCGATGGTCGACGGGAACTTGAACGAGGACACGAAGCAGGCCGACGGCAAGCGCTCCGGGATCATCGGCGGCCAGAACCCGGACGGCTTCGACAACCCCGTAGCCCAGACCGTCGCGAGCCTCATCGCGCTTTCGGCCGCTGGGAAAGCGGAGGCGAGGGCGTTTTTCAAGAAGCTACGGCAAGCGGCGAAAAACAAGACGCGGCTCGTGCTCACGGAGGCGGATCTCAGTGAGGACATGGCCAAGCTCTTGAGCAACAGCAAGGTCGGGCCGGCGATCGCGGATACGCTGCACAGCCTCGGCGCGATTGGCCCGTACAAGCTCATGGGCAAGTTCACGAAGGGCCGGGGAGGCCAGTGGGAGGCGCACCACATCTTCGAGACGGCGAAGATGAGGGACTTCGGGTTCGACCCGAAGGACGGGCCATGTGTGCTCTTGACGAAGGAGCAGCACATCGCGATAGGGAAGCAACTGAGGGAGGCGACGAAGCGTCTTCCGGAGGATTTGAAGAAATCGGACGTGTGGAAGATGTACCAGAAGGTCTACAAGGACAGTCCGCACTGGCTCAAGGCTATCGAATCGTATTTCGCGGACTGAACGAGCTTGTCGTACTTGCGGGAGGACGGACCAACCAACATGAGAACCAAGGTTCGATTCTTCGAGAACACCGCCGATATCCCAGATCCGAAGCGATCCATTCTGGAACCAGCAGGCTGCGGGCCCGAGGTGGCCGAGGTGACGGACGACGACATTCAGGGCATGCGCTTCGCCTACCTCGTCGTCGAGCTCTATAGCGACGACCCGCGGCTCCCCATCCTGCAAGGGCGCTTCCAGGCGCTCGGCCTCGAGCCGCTCGAGCGTCGCTGGGACGAGTACACCGAGGAGGAGCTCGACGCGGCGCGCCTGCTCATCATGTCGTACGACAACAACGAGACGGTCTTCGGAGGGCCGCGATTGGGCACGACGTACGACATGTCCGAGGCTTGTCCGCGCTGCGGCGCGGGGGCCCGGCAGACGTCGGCGATGTTCATCGACGGCGAAGATTTGCCCAAACTCGAAGGTCGACGCGCGTCCGCGACCTACTACAAAGACATGCTCGTCGACGAGAAGCTCGCCGGCACGCTCGCGGAGAGTGGCCTAACCGGGATCTCCTTCCGCGGCGTCTTTGCCGCCTTCGAGGAGAAGGGCCCCATAGAGCTCCCGTGGCGGCAGATCTGCGCGGCGCACACCTTGCCTCGCATGTCGCCGCGTTCGACCGGGATCGAACCCTACAAGCCGTGCGCTTGCGGGCGGAGCAGCTTCACGAACCCTGCAGAGGTCCCTATGCGCCTCGCCTACCGCGCCACGGACGTCGCCGATATCCGCGACGTGAACGTGACCTGGGAATGGTACGGCGAGGTGAAGTTCAACGGCGACGTGAGCAAAGCCGTGTTCCCCTGTCCCCTGTTCCTCGTCACCCCCAAGGTCCGCCGCATCTTCCTCGATGCAGGCGTCACCGGATTCGACTGGATCCCGATCCGCGTCGAAGAGAGCTAGAAGCGCTCGCGCCGGCGTCCGGGCTCGGCGGAGACGCCATCAGGCCGTATTTCGTGAACGTCACAAGTGCGCAGGCCCTCCCGGATAAAACGTGATCGTGCGGCCACCCGTCGGCTGCACGTGGCGCGCGTTGTCCGGGAAGACCGAGATGAACCGGCCGATTTGCTCGGCCGAGGCGAGGATCGGCCTCTCCATGAGGATCCATTGCACGTGCTCGCTGCAATCGGGCGTCGTGAGAGAGCCGTCGTACCGATAGAAGCCGCCGCGGTCGCCGAGGAGCACGTCGGCGAGGCCCTCGGTCTGGAGACAGGTCCCTTCGCCTTCCTTCTGGGGCAGGTGCGTGAAGAGCGGGGCCAGGAACGCATTTTCCTCGGGGCCGACGTCGATCATGACGGCCACGACCACGCGCCGCGGAGGCCGATGAATCGCACGCGGGGGAGACGGCGCGAGGCGGAATGAGGTTCCCGTTATGGGCGCTCGGTCGCTGGGGTCGAGATCCGAGTTTTTCGAGAATGCATGCCTCGCCGTGTGGAGGTACCCTCTCGAAAGGGGGACCCTCATGCGACACGCTTTTCTCGTTCCCGCGCTCATCGTCCTTGGCGGATGCGCCGCGTCGCGCCCGCTCGTCGACATCGACCATTCCGAGCTCGTCGATCTCACGTACACCTTCGACGAGCACACGCTCTACTGGCCGAACGCACCGAGCGCGTTCGAGCTGCAAAAGCTCGCCTACGGACGGACGCAGGCGGGGTACTTCTACGCGGCGAACGCATTCTGCACGCCGGAGCACGGCGGGACGCACATGGACGCGCCGATCCACTTCGCCGAGGGAAAGATGACCGCGGCGGAGGTCCCACTCGCGCGGCTCATCGCTCCCGCCGTCGTCATCGATGTCGCCGCGAAAGCAGCGGAGAACCCCGACTACCGGCTCACCGCCGCCGACGTTCTTGCGTGGGAGTCGCGGCATGAGCCCATCACGCCCGGGACCATCGTGCTCTTGCGCACCGGCTGGGGGAAACGTTATCCCAATCGAAAAGCCTATTTCGGGGATGATACGCCGGGCGCGATCGACAAGCTTCATTTCCCCTCGTATGGGGAGGACGCGGCACGTCTGCTCATCGGCGAGCGGCACGTCGCCGCCATCGGCGTCGATTCGGCGAGCATCGATCACGGCCCGTCGCGTGATTTCATCGTCCACAGGATTGCCAGCGAGGCGGAGGTGCCGGGGTTCGAGAACCTCGCGAACCTCGATCGCGTGCCCGAGCGCGGCGCGTGGGTGATCGCGTTGCCCATGAAAATCGCGCACGGGACAGGCGGACCACTTCGGATCGTGGCGCTTTTGCGGAAGTGATCCATCCGATCTCCGAACGGCGGCCCTTGCGCCGCGTCGAGGCCCGGGTTACGGGGCGGGCGCCATGGCAAACCGCCCCGCCCGCTCCTCCGCCACGATCGATTGGCCAAAGAGCGTCGTGCCCACCGAGCCCGCGTTCCTGAACCTTCGTTTTGCGGCGGATGCCGACGGGATCACGCGATCCGAGGTCGAGTCGAGCGTGCTTCATCTGCTCGACGAGGTATCCCAGCACGGCGGCATGTCGGGCGGCGCGTCCTTTGTCTGGTCCAGTGGCCACGATGTGGAGTGCTCCGTGGAGGGTCTCCTCCTGCCGCCCAAGGCGAGCACGTGGCTCCGGACGCGGCTCCGGAGCCAATGGCGTGAAGCGCTCGTCGAGCTCCGCCTGTATCAGGAGCTCGCGCCCGTGCGCGCCGAGCCGCCGCCGCGTGGCGCCGCCCCGAAAGAGCATGCCGTGGGAGCGACGGAGGCATCGGCGTTCGGCGCCTTCGAGCCTCTCGGCCTTCGCCATCCGGACACGCAGGAGGTGCTCGTGTTTCCTTGCGTCGAGATCGTGGTGCTGGCGGCCGGGGAAAACGCGACCGTGCGCGCGGCGGTCCGCGAATTCGGCGCGCGCTGGCTCGCGCGGTTCCCTGACACGGGCCTTCTCTCGAAGGGGGGAGACCACAAGGCATATCGCGCGTCGAGCGTCGCGCAGACCGAAGCGTCGTGGTCCTCCCATTTCGACGCGAAGAATCGGCGGGTCATGGGCGTGCATTCGCTCGCCGCCGGAAAAAACGCGCGCTCCCCCGAGCCCCCGGCGCTCGTCGGGCAGCTCATGGCCGAAGGCGCCGCGGCGCGCGGGTACCTCCCGATCGCATGGGCGTCGCGCCCTTCCGAGCTTGCGACCCTCGTGGACGAGCTCTGCGGAGGCCTCGACCTCACCTCCGGTTGGTGCGGCATTTCCCAGTACCTCGGCCCCGACGGAGACGCGCGGCGATGGCTCGAAGACCAATGGGGACCCCTGCGCGAACGAGGGCTTCCGAGTTATGCTTCGTGGAGCCGCGACTTCCCCGGGATCACCGTGGGAGAGCCGTACGTGTACACGATCTGGGCCAATCAACCGTTCCTCCTCCACATCGGGTGGATCACGTTGCTCGGGCGTGATTTCGCGAAGCAAGTGAACAAGGAGCTCACCTCGCTCGCGCCGTCCGTGCAGATGGCTACGCTCCCGGGCGGCGTCGTTCGAATCCGCACCGGCGACGCGCCGAACGCGGGGGGCACCATCGACGACGGCAGGGAGCTTCGTGTCCGTGAGCGTGTCGGGCGCGCGCTCCAATCGCTGCGCTTTCCGGATGACGATCTCGAGCATTTCGGCGTCCGGGGGCTCTCCGACGAAGAGAACCGCGCCTACTATCTGCGCTTCTTCGGCGCGTGAGGGCCCTTCGTTGCTTGGCAGGATCGCCTGCCGGTCTTGCTTCGGCCTGTTCGATGAACTGCGCATCGCGCAGTTCATCGACCCCGGGTCCAGCGCTTGCGCTGGTTCGGGTCGAGGGGCGAACAGCCCCCGCGGGGCCCGGGGCAGCGCCCCGGCTCCACGTCCCATGCTCAGATGCCCGGAGGCGTGCTAGCGTCGCCGGCCATGCGCGCCCGCTTCTCGACCTTCCTGGCACTTTCCCTCCTTGGCTGCGGCGCGGCCCCGGCTCCGGGGCCTGCCACGCCTTCCGATGCATCCACCGCTCCCACGTCTCCGAGTGCGGCTGCACTCCCTCCGTGGACTGCGACACCGACGCCCTCCACGCCCGCCGCGCCTGCGCCGGCCGCCGTGTCCACGCTCCCGGCGGTGCCGCATCCCGAGACGCGGCCGCTCGCGGTGGATGTCGCGTCTCTGCCGCGGATCCAGGGGGTCACCATTTCCCCGGACGGCCAGCAGATTGCCTATGTGGTGAAAGAAACGCGGTTCAATCCGGAAGCACAACCCTCGGACAGCGATACCTCCGGCGGTTGGAAGTCCGAGGCGCAGCTCTGGGTGGTGGGGCGCGCGGGCGGCGCGCCCAGGCAGCTCACGCGGGCCGACAAACCGGTCGGAGACCCGAAATGGTTGCCCGATAGCCGCGCCATCGCGTTCGTGCGCTCGAATGGCGGCGGACGCAAGATCCACGTCCTGCCGGTCGACGGCGGCGAGGCCGAGGTGCTGGATGTCGGCGAGCTCGAATTCGAGGATTACGAGCTCGCGCCCGACGGCCGCTCCATCGCCTTCACTGCCGCGCCGCCGCTCACCGCGGCCGAGAAGGAGGCCGCGTGGCGCAGCGGTGGTGTGGTCGACGAGGCCGCCCGCCACCGAGCGTCACAGCTCTGGGTCCTGGAACGAGGCGGCAAGGCCCCACGGCGTGTCACCACGGGCCAGGAGAACGTGCTCGCGTTCCGCTGGTCGCCGGACGGGCGGAGGTTCGCGGTGATCACCTCGCCTTCGTCGGAACCCCACGACGCGGCGATGCGGCAATCGGCGCGGATCCTCAGCGCCGCTGATGGCACCGTCGTCCGTGATCTGACCCGGGAGCCGCGACCGCTGGGGAGCGTCGCCTGGTCGCCGGATGGGCGTTACGTGGCCGTGCACAGCGGGAAGAACACGCTCTCGCTACTCAATGCGCTCAATGTGTACGAGGCCGAGAGCGGGCGGTCCTGGGACGTGGTGGACAAGCTCGACGCCACGATTGGAAGCTTCGCCTGGTCGGGGGATGGCCGGAACCTGACCCTGGTCGTCGCCGAGCGGACCGGGACCAAGCTCGTGCGCGTCCCCGCTGCGGGCGGTAGCGCCACCCAGCTCGGCCGGACGACGCGCCTGCTTGGGCCCCTGGGTACCACGGACCGATCGGGGCGCTTTGCGACGGCGCTCTCGTCCACGCCGACCGATCCCCAAGCGCCGACGGTGGTCGACCTGCAGACGGGCGCCCTGCAGGTGGTCGCGCCGCAATCGAATCGGATCGCGGGGTGGACGGTCGCGAAGACCGAGGTGGTGCGGTGGAAAAACGCGGATGGCACCGAGATCGAGGGCCTTCTCACGGTCTCGCCGCATGCGGGCGCGGGCCCGGCGCCGCTGCTCGTCGCCCCGCATGGCGGGCCCGACGACGTGAGCCAGGACGGGTTCAATCCCTTCGTGCAGTACATGGCGGCGCGCGGCTACTCCGTCCTGCGCCCGAACTACCGCGGCAGCTTCGGTTATGGCCAGGCATTCTACGCGGCCAATCGGGGCCGCCTGGGCGAGGTCGAGCTCGCCGACATCGAGAGTGGCGTGGACGCGCTCATCGCCTCCGGACGCGCCGATCCGCAGCGCCTCTATTATGGGGGTTGGTCCTGGGGAGGGTACGTCACCGCGTGGACCATCGGCCACACGCGCCGGTATCGCGCCGCGATGGTCGGCGCGGGCGTCGTCGACGTGGTGGCGCAGTACGCCGGATCCGACATCAACCACGGCGCTGCCGCGCAATGGGAGTTCCGCGGCGATCCCTGGAAGCAGCCCGAGGAGTTTGCCGATTCGAATCCGCTGCGCTGGGTGAGCAAGGTCGTCACCCCGACCTTGATCGCGCACGGCGATGAGGATTCGCGCGTGCCCCCCATCAATGGCTTGCTCCTCTACCGCGCGCTCACCGACATCGGCTGCGAGGTGCGGTTCCACCGCTACCCCCGCGAGCCACACGGCTTCGGGGAGCCGGCCCACCAGGTGCACCTGTGGACCACCTGGGCAGCGTGGTACGCGGCGCACTGACCGGGGATCGTGGATGTTGCGCGGCGCGTAATTTCGGTTGACAGCTGCGCTTACATGTTTCCAGATCGCGCCGCAATGAGCGCAGCCTCGGCTCTCCTGCGCGAGGCTCGCCAACATCCTGCGAGGAAACTGGCATGTCTACGGTCAGGCGAGCGTCGCGCTTCCTTGGGTTCATGAGTCGAACGCGGCCGCGCACGGAGCGGGTCGCGTTGTGCGTGGCGCTGATGGGCGCCTCGCTCGGATGTACGAACGAGCAGCGGCCCGAGGACGGAGCACAGGCCGCTGCGACGCCCCCGCACCCGGCCTCCGCGGCGGGGCAGCTCGGGCTTGGCGATGTCATGCGGCGTGTCCACTTCGCGTTTCGCCCCGAAGGTGATTCGTTCCAGGGGGGCCACACGACGTATGCGGTGCGCGCGGATGCGCGCTCGTTCGAGGTCGCGCCGTATCGACCCGCGGCGGATGGGCCTGTGCGCGAGGGGGTCAAAGCCGCTGCGTTCGTCGCCACCCTGACGTCGATCGAGCGCGCCGGCGTGTCCGTTCTCGACGCGGGCAGCGCGCGGGCGGACCTCGATCCGAGCTCGCGCGTCGCCGTCACGCGCGGCGACGTCGTCGAGCACCTCGAGAACACCGAGGAGGGCGTCGAGCAGAGCTTTTCCTTCGCGACGAAGCCCGAGGGACGCGGGGATCTCGAGGTCCGGATCGCGGTGTCGGGGGAGGTCTTCACGCAGGAAACCGAGACGGGGCTTCATTTCGTGGATCCCGAGACGGGGCTCGGCGTGCGGTATGGCGTCGCGACGTGGATCGACGCGCGCGGGCAGAAGACCGCGGTGCCCATCGACTTCGAGGCGGGGCACATCGTCTTGCGTGTCCCGGAGCGCGCGCTCGACGAGAGCGTTTTTCCGGCGGTGCTCGATCCCGTCATCGGACCCGAGATCGGGATCGACGGGGCCATCCAGGGCGGAGCTGCCGGGACCCAAACCGAGTCGGCCATCGCCTTCGGCGGTGGGAATTACCTCGTCGTCTGGCGTGACGCACGTGCGGGTACGGATGACCTTTATGGTGTTCGCGTCTCGAGCACGGGTACGATCCTCGATACCTCCGGGATCGTGATCTCCAATGCCGCTGGCATCCAGCAGAAGCCCGACATTGCCTACGATGGAACGAACTGGATGGTCACGTGGACCGACCAGCGGGAAGACCCTCAGGGGGACATCTACGCCGCCCGCGTGAGCAGCAGCGGCGCCGTGCTCGATCCCGGCGGGATCCCGGTTGCCACGGCGGATGTGGCGGGCGGGGAGGGGCCGGCGGCCGTCGCGTTCGGCAGCACGCACCATCTCGTCGCCTACAGGCGGAGCTACGACCTCTATGGTCGTTTGATCGCGCCCGATGGGACGATGACCCCGGAGTTCACGTTCGCGTCCAGCAACAATATCTACCTCGACGACATCAGCATCGCGTTCAACGGGGCGAACTATCTGGTGGCGTTCGACAACATCGACGCGAGCACCAGCTACGTCCACGGCCGCCGCGTCTCGCCCTCGGGCACGGTGCTCGACGCGTCGAACCTCACGATTTGCGCCTATTGCAGTACGAGCGACCTCGACGTCGCTTCCGATGGCACGAACTGGTTTGCCGTGTGGCGGGCGGACAGCGGCATCCGCGGCCAGCGCATCACGAATGCGGGCGCGGTGCTCGACACGATCTCCGGCAAATACCTCGCGGACTCGGCCATCGGCCTCTCGGTGGCCTTCGCGGGCAATGGCTATGGCGTGTTCGGGACGACGAGCAGCGAAATCTACGGGCTCTTCGTCGATTTGCTCGGCAACGTGACGATCCCGAAGACGGCCCTCGTCGCCGAGCCCGGCTCGAGCTCGATGGCGGCGGCGGCACACGACGGGACGAACTTCTTCCTCGCCTTCACGGATACGCGGCTGTCGAACTCGTACAGCCCGTCGGACGTGTTCGGGCTGCGCGTCTCGAACGCGCTCACCAAGGTCGACGCGACGAGCCAGCTCGTCTCTCGCGCGGCGAACGCGGAGACGCGCCCCGCCGTGGCCTACAACGGGACGAATTACCTCGCGGTCTGGGAGGACCGGCGCCCGGGCACGACGACGGACATCTATGGCGCCCGCTTGACGACAAGCGGCGCGGTGCTCGATCCGAGCGGGATCGCGATTTCGCAGGCCACGGGCAGCGAATCCTATCCCTCGATCGCCTCGCTCGGCGGCGATTGGCTGGTCGCCTGGAACGATACCCGCGCCGGCAACGACGACATCTACGCCGCGCGCGTCAGCGGCGCCGGGAGCGTGCTGGATCCGTCAGGCGTGCCGATCAGGACCGCCACGGGCAGCCAGAGCAACCCCGCGGTCTCGTCCGACGGGACGAACTGGCTCGTGACCTGGTACGACTCCGCCAACGCCGAGATCTGGGCGAGCCGCGTCTCCCCGGCCGCGACGGTGCTCGATGCCTCGGGAATTCAAATTTCGACGGGCGGCGGCTGGATGCCCGCGGTGGGCTACAATGGGACGAACTACCTCGTCGCATGGTCGAGGCCCGGAGCGATGGGGTACGACATCGCGGCGGCGCGCCTGACGCCGGCCGGCGTCGTGCTCGACACGGGCAATTTCGCCATCAACGTCGCAGCCGCCTCCGGGAGCGAGAACAACGCCTCCGTCACGTCGAATGGTGTCGACTGGCTGGTCACGTGGGACAATAGCGCCGACGTTCGTGGTGCGCGGGTGGGGAGCACCGGCGCCGTGCTCGATCCTATGGGGATCGGCATCTCCACGGCGGCGAACACGCAACGCGCGGCGCGAGCGATCTGGGACGGCACGCAGTACTGGGTCGTCTGGCAAGACGACCGCGCGGTGAGTGGCCGCCAAGACATTTACGGCGCGCGCCTCACGCCCGGCGGGGTCGTGACGGATACGACGGGCATCGTCCTCGCGAATGATCCGGCGCAAAACGAGCTCGCCCCCGCGATTGCCGCAGGGCCTTCCAAGGAGGCGTTGCTCGTCTACCAGCACTTCGACACCGCGCAGCCTTATGGCGCCGATCGGGTCTGGGCGCGTCTCGTCACGGACCCGACGCTCGGCGTGAATGGCGTATCGTGCCAGACCGGGGCCACGTGTGAGAGCGGCGCGTGCGTCGACGGGGTCTGCTGCGACACGGCATGCAATGGCACCTGCGTGGCGTGCACGGCGGCGAAGAAGGGCGCGGGCGTCGACGGCGCGTGTGGTCCCGTGGCCACGGGCGCGGATCCGGATAGCGAATGCGCGGAGCAAGGCGCGAGCACCTGCGGCACGACGGGGAGCTGCAATGGCGCGGGCGCGTGTGCGATGCACGCCCAGGGTACGTCGTGCGGAGCGGTCTGCGTGGGGGACGCCGCGCAATCGAATGCGTGCAACGGAACGGGCACGTGCACCGCCGCGGGTGCATCCACGAACTGCGCGCCGTACGCCTGCGTGGCGGGCGCGTGCAACACGACCTGCGCCGCGGATGGCGATTGCGCGGCGGGGAACGTGTGCGTTGCCGGCGTCTGCGGCAAGCTCGCGCCGAACGGCGCCGCGTGCTCGAGTGATGTCTGGTGTCAATCGGGCGCGTGCGTCGACGGTGTCTGCTGCAACACGGCATGCACCGGGCTCTGCGAGGCCTGCACCGCGGCGAAGAAGGGCGTCGGCGCGGACGGCGTGTGCGGGCCGATCGCGAGCGGGACGGACCCCGAGAACGAATGCGCGCTCGAAGCCGCCGGGAGCTGCGGGCAGAACGGCCAATGCAACGGCGCGGGGGCCTGTCAGCTCCACCCCCAGGGGACCTCCTGCGGGGCCTCGCTTTGCCAGGGGACCGTGGTCAAGGGGCAGATCTGCGATGGTATGGGCCAGTGCGTGACCGATCCGGCGGGGAAGGATTGCGCGCCCTATGTCTGCTCGGCGGGATCGTGCAAGAACCCGTGCACGAACGACAACGAGTGCCTGTCCGGCAACATCTGTCTGGCCGGGGCCTGCAAGCCTCCGGGGATGCCGGGAGTCCCCTGCGCGGCCGGCGCCGATTGCAGCTCGGGCTTTTGTGTGGACGGCGTTTGCTGCGATACGGCCTGCGAGGGATCCTGCGAGGCCTGCACGGCCGCCAAGAAGGGGCAGGGGGCCGACGGGCAGTGCGCGCCCATCAAGACGGGCACGGATCCCGACGACGAGTGCGCGGCGCAGCCGCCTTCGAGCTGCGGGCTCGATGGTCAATGCAACGGGGCCGGCGCCTGCTCGCTTTATGCGGCGGGTACGCAGTGCGCGGCAGGCTCGTGCATGGGCACCACGCAGGCGAACCCTTCGCAATGCGACGGAAGCGGCACGTGCGCCCCGGGTACGCAGATGAGCTGCGTGGAAGGATATGCGTGCGTCGGGAACAAGTGCGCGACGAGCTGCACGGACGACACGGCGTGCGCCGCGGGGTACGTGTGCAACGTCGCGATGAAATGGTGTGAGCCCATGATGCAGAGCGGCTCGAGCAGCAGCTCCGGTACCGGCGGCGGCGCCAGCAGCAGCTCCGGTACCGGCGGCTCCGGTGGCGGCGTGGGCGGCATGGGCGGCTCCGGGGGCGGCGTGGGCGGCTCCGGGGGCGGCGTAGGCGGCTTCGGTGGTGGCGCTTCCTCCGGCTCCGGCGGGCGCGATTCCACGGGCGATGAAGGTTGCGGATGCAAGGTGGCGGGTGCGCCCCGCGCGAGGTCCCTCGCGCCGAGTGCGCTGATTGCGCTGGCCCTGGGAATCGCTTTCCGCAGGCGTTCCCGTGGGACCCGCGCGGGCTCGCCCAGGACCCGCACGGGCAGCGCTCTTCGGTAGTTTTGCCGGCCAAGACGGCAGCGCCGGACGTTTCAATCGGCACGGGTGTCCCCGTTGCCAGCGTGAACCAGACCTCCACGGTCTTGCCACCGGTCCGCTGGAAGAACTGCGCATCGCGCAGTTCTTCCACCCTCGGTCCAGGCCGTGCCTGGTTCGGGTCGAGGGGCGAACAGCCCCCGCGGGGTCCGGGGCAGCGCCCGGCGCAGCGGGCAGAGGGAAGGCAGGGGCGCTCAGAGCACGCCGTCGACCACGTCGAGGACCTCGGTGTCGGTCAGGGCGCGGTCGAAGATGCGCAGGTCCTCGTAGGACGCCGGGATCGTGTGGAAGTCGGTGTAGAATGCCGGGAGGCGCCGACCGATGCGGAACGACTGGAGCCCGTCGAGGTTCGTGGGCTCCCAGCCTCCCGTGTTGCTCCAGGCGGCAAACTGGCCGTCGATGTAGAGCGAGACCATGCCTCCCTCGCGGACGTAGGCGAGGTGGTGCCATTGCCCGTCGTTCACGGGGAGGGAAGGGTCCGAGACCAACGAGACGTAGTTCTTGCCGTAGGGGTCCTCGCAAAGCTCGACCGTGACCCTTCCGTCGCCGCCCAGGTACACGGAGATGAAGTTCCCCTTCGCGTCCTTCATCCGGTTGCCGAGAATCTCGCCTCGAAGGCCGCTGCCGCTGAACGTCGTCTTGTACCAGTGGCTGATCGTGAAGTCGGCGGTCCCGAAGGCCACGGATTTGCCGAAGTCGACGTATCCACGGTAGTCGGTGGTGCTCGTGGGCACGATCGTGAGCACGTTCGAGCCGAAGGGGCCCGCCGTTCGCGTGGCATGGTCGCCGAGGGTCCCGTCGAAGACGCCGGCTTCGTCGTACGCGACGGCGCCGTCCTCCTCGTCGAAATACCAGCGATGCGCGTAGGGCGCCGCGACGATCGCCGAGGCAGCGGACGGGAAGGCGAGGAAAGCGAAGGACAGCGCGAGGGACACACGCAGACGCGTGAGGCTTCGAGGCTGCATGAAGAATCTCTCCTGGAAAGATGTCCGAAATCGCCGGGCAGAGGCGCCACGGCGGCGACCAGGATAGAAGAAATGCCTCCCGGAGACGAGGGCAACCTGACCGATTCCGTGCGGGCGGACGCGAAAAAGGGCTCCAGAGCGCGGACGCTCGGGAGCCCTGGGGTGGCATTGCTGTAGTTTTGCGTCAGGACTCGGGCGGCGGCATCGCGAAGGTCGCTTCGCGGGTAATATCGGCGCCGGCACCGACCTTGAACGTGCCAAGGTCGATCTTGTTGCCGACGGCGTCCCCGTTCTCCTTCACGAGGACGATCGACGCGTGATAATTGTCCACGGGCAGCTCGATGCTCGACTCGAACTGGTCGCACGGCACCCGAATCTGCGCGACAAACTCCTCCTTGTCGTTGCGGATGTCGATCAACGCCCCCGTCGCATCGTACGCCACGCAGTAGTTCGGGGCTCGCTGGTTGCTGATCGTCCATTTCGCGGTAAAATGACCCGTGTCGCGCTCGGCCGTACCCCCTTCGTCACCCCCGCAGCCAAAGAGCAGGACCGAGGCAACGCATGCCGCGGCGTGAACCAGGTAGCGTCGGATCATGAGTCGATCTCCTTTCGCTCGCAGACGAAACATCAGCAACGGCAGTGCCAGGGAGACAGAAACCGCACTGCACGCTTTTCGTTCGTCCCGACCAAACGACACGCGTCTGCACGAGCGAGCGCACCGAGCCCATCGCCGAGCGGACGCGGCAGCGTAGCGCCCCGGGGTTTCACCCCGGACCCCGACCAGGGGTTGTCCACCCCTGGACCCGGACCAGCGCAAGCGCTGGACTCGGGGTCGATGAACTGCGCGATGCGCTGTTCATCGAACAGGCGAGGTCAAGACCAACGACGACCCGCCAGCGGGCAACGTGCCCGTCGCCAGCGTGGTATCTCATGACAGGCTCCTTGGAGGGCACGATCGAGGCATAGTAGGGGCCATGCCACCACGAAATGCCCTTCACGCGCCGCATCCTCGCCGGGGCCGACCTCAGAGGTCCGCCTGGCGCCTGCAGGCGCCAGCCATCACCTGCGGAGCAGCGCCAAAATCCCGACGATCAGGGCCGCGATCAGCACGGCGACGGCAATCGCTCGCCCCGGCGACCTTCGTTGCACCTCGGGCGCACGCTTTTCCGCCGCGGCGCCTCCGCCCGCCGCGCCCTTCGCCTGCTCCTTTTGCGCGAGCGCCTCTCGTTTTGCCGCCTCGTCCACCGGGACGAGCATTTCCTCCGTGAGATCCGCGCCTTCAGGCAAGAGCGGCAGGAGCGCTTCGAGCATCTCGCCGGCATCCCGATACCGAAGCTCCTTGTCCGGCGACATGGCCCGCGCGACGACGGCCTGGATCGCGGGCGACACCCAGGGCGCCACCTCCGCGAGGGAGGGCGGGGGCCCGCTGACCAGCCGGCTCAAGAGCTCGAGCAGCGATTTCGCGTCCGCGTGGGGCGGTTTTCCCGCGAGCAATGCATACAGCGTCACGCCCATCGAATACACGTCGCTCCGCGCGTCGACGTGCTTGGCGCCTTCGAGCTGCTCGGGCGCCATGTAGAGCGGCGTCCCGACGACCTGGCCGCTGTCCGTCATCGACCTGGAAGGCGCCGTCAGGCCCTTCGGCGCGCCCGCGGGGGCGCGGCGGATCTTGGCGACCCCGAAATCGAGCACCTTGACCACCAGCGCCCCCCCGTCCTGCCGCGACAGGAAGAGGTTCTGCGGCTTGACGTCGCGATGCACGACGCCCGCTGCGTGGGCCACGGCGAGCCCCTTGCACGCCTGCGCGGCGACGCGGAGCGCCACGTCGGGCGAGAGCGCGCCGACGCGATCGAGGAGCGCGCCGAGGTCCTCCCCGGAGAGCAGCTCCATCACCTGGTACGGCACCTGGACATCCGGGTCCTGCGCGAGCTCGACGAGGCGCGGCACGTGCGGCGATTCGAGCGCGCCCACGATGCGCGCCTCCTGCACGAAGCGGAGCAGTTCCGGATCTTCCTTCGCGAAGGGACGCGCGTGCATCCATTTGATCGCGACCCGCTCGTTCCCGGAGAGCGAGCGCGCCTCGTAGACGGTCCCCATGCCGCCATGGCCGATGGCGCGGAGGATCTCGAACCTTTCCTGGAGCTTACGGCCGATCAACCCTTCCAGGATAGGCGCACGCCCGGCGCGCGAGCAACGGCTCCGGCGACCCGTCGTCGTTCATCCCTTCGCGTGGAGGAGAGGGACCTGCGCGGCGAGCCAGCGGCGGGCCTCTGCCTCGGTAGCGTGGAACGCCATGGCAGGGGTGTGGTGGGCGAGGACCCGGACGCTGCGGCTGATGAGCTCCAGCGTGATCCGGAGGTAAAACGTGGTGCCGTAGATGGCGGAGGCGATCTTCGTCGGGTGCGCCTGGACGAATTCGGTGACGTGCTTGCGGGCCGGGGTGGTGAGATCCCCCGAGGCCCTCATGTCGAGCAGGATCAGGAGGTAGCCGAACTCGTCGACGGTCGCCTGGTAGACGGAGACGAGCGTTTGCATCTCCGTGAGCGAAGTGTTGCCGCGAATCGAGACATGCACGATGGGCCCCTCCCGCTGCACCCGGTGGGGGCCCATCTCGACAGGCGGGTAGGGGGCACGCTCGACGGTCATGCGAGCGGAACGATAGGCACGGACGAGAAAAATGTCGCGCCCGACGAGCGCGCGAGGTGGGAGGCGCTGCGCTACACGCGTGTCTCCGGCCCCGGCGGGCGCGGGCCGACGATGCCACGCTTCATGAGAAACTGGACCGCGAAGGCCACGATCACCGCGCCGAGGATCGCCGGGATGATCGGGATCCGCGCGATCGTGGGGCCGACGGGGCCGATGAGCAGGGAGCCGATCCAGCTGCCGAGCAGGCCCGCCACCATCGCGCCAGCCCAGCCGTACGGCAGGCGGCCGGGTACGATGCGATCGGCGACCCAGCCGACGAGAGCGGCAATGGCCAGGGTGACGAGCACGCCGAGCACGCTGAACGTCGCCCAGATGCCCAGCACCAGGCCGGCGACGATCAGCAACATGACGAACAGGAATCCGAACGGCATGGGGACGCGTCGGAGCAAGACGCGAGCCGTCGGCCCTCGGGGCCGAGCGGGCGGGGCCGGGGCGTGTCAGACGCGCGCGGCCTTGCCGAAGAAATACTGGAAGGGGACGTGGCTGCGAGCGGCCCAGGAGTCCTCGTTGTGGAGGGCGCCGGGGAAGGCGAAATAGAGCAGGTCCTTGCCGAACTCGTAGCCCTTCGTGAGGAGCTGATCGCGCATGGCCGTGGTGCGCTCGTAGTTGTCGCGCGGCCAGCCGCTGTCGATGTAGAAACGCACGTTCCGCTTGGGCTCGGACGCCACGCGCTCGATGAGGTCGTCCTGGTAGCCGAACGTGCTCGACAGGCAGGCCGCCTTGCCGAAAACGTGCGGGTAATGCCAGCCCAGGAAAAACGAGACCACGCCGCCGAGCGAGGAGCCCATCACGGCCGTGTTCTGCGGGTCGGTGAGGGTGCGCAGGCGCGCGTCGATGAACGGTTTGAGCTGGTTCACCATGAAATCGCCGTACCGCTCGTACCCGGGCTTCGTGTACTCGTACATGCGGTCCTTGGCGTAGATGCCGACGACGATGACCTTGTCGATGAGGTTCATCGAATGGAGGAGCTCGACGTTCTCGTCGACGCGCCACTCGTTGCCGCCGAAAGCCTCGTCCCCGAAGAAGAGGTTCGTCCCGTCGTGCATGTAGAGCACGGGATACCGCTTCAAGCTGTTCTCGTCGTAGCCCGGAGGAAAGTAGACCCGGACGAGGTGATTCGCCTCCACGTCGCCCTCCGGAATCCGGACGACCGGGGAAAACGTGCCCCGTGCGGGACAGAAGAAGTGCGGATAACACCGGCGAATCGTGGTGTCGATCGTGGTGGCGAGGTAATTGTCGCCCTGCGACCAAGTGAAGCCGCCGTCCTCGCCTTCGAGGCCGGGTTTGAAGTAGAAGTACTTCTGGTCGGAGTCGATCGCGAACTCCGTGATCGTGCGATCGTCGCTGACATACGTGGGCTCGACGGACCGATTCCAGTCGAATTCCGTCCGGAGCACGACGCGCCCCCGCGTCACGGGATAAAAGACCTGAATTTTGGCGTGACCCATCCGCCGATTATCAGCGAGCGGGGAGGGCGTGTAAACATGTTCTTGGCGCTTGCCTCGCTGGGGCGTTGCCCCAGGCCCCACCAGGGGCTATCCGCCCCTGGACCCGGACCAGCCAGGGGCTGGACCCGGGGTCGATGAACTGCGCGATGCGCAGTTCATCGAACAGGCCAGGTCAAGACCAACGACGACCCTGCCCACCACGGACGATTCAACTGGCAACGTGACCGCCAGCGTGAAACGCACCTTCATGGTCTTGCCACCGGCGCCTTGGAAGAACTGCGCATCGCGCAGTTCTTCCACAAAAGGTCCAGCGCTTGCGCTGGTCCGGGTCGAGGGGCGGACAGCCCCCGCGGGGTCCGGGGCAGCGCCCCGGCGAAGCGCCTCCCGGATGAGACCAATGCTCAGCTGGAGGTCACAGGGGGCCGACCGTGCAGAGCCCCTCGCCGTTGAGGTGGCCCATTGACGCTGACGATGCGAGCATGAAGGACAGGAGGTCCTGCGAGGCGAGCGGCACGCTCCCGGGGTTGTAGACGATTGGCTTGCCCTCGGCGTCTACGAGTGGCATTCCGTCGAGTCCCTTCAGGTCCGACAACGCCTGTGTCGCGAGATCCTCGAGCGAAATTTCCTTGTCGGCCCCGGCGGCTGCCGCGAACGCGTCGAAGCGGAGCGATGCCTCCTCGGTGCCGAGCGTGTCCCAGAAGAGATGGTCGAGGTGAATCGTGATTTCCGCCTCGGTCGTCGTGTTGCTCCGGATGACCACTCCGTCTGTCCCGTCGAGCCCGTTCGTGCAATTCGTATTCCGGGTCGGGTTCGAGAGGCCCCAGGCGAACGTGTAGGTATCACCGGCTCTGGTCGCCGTCCCCTCCATCCAATAATTGAATTTTCCGTCGATCATGGCCTGCACGTCGGCCTGGGCGACGCTGCCGAGGGCTACGGCGCTCGCGTCGGGCGCGGCGATCTCGTAGCCGAACCGATCCCAGCGCCTCGCCTCGAGCGCTTCGAACACCGGCAAGGACGCGTCTCCGGCGTGGAGATCGGCTACCCACCACCCTTTCGATTCGATTGCCACTGCGCCGTCCGCGCTGCGCAGGTCCAGCCCCCCGAACGAGACGAGCACCTTCGAAAACTGTATGGTCCATCCATCCGCGAAGGCAATCGTTTCGCCCTCCTCCTCGACCGGGAACCCCGTCTTCGCCGCGTCCTCGCCCGTGATGCGGACGGCGAGCGCGCCCGCGCCGCTCGAGGCGTCCTCCCCGCCGCAGCCTATCACGATTGCAGAGAAAAGAGAAAGGACGAACCCGACCATCGTTTTCATCGTCATGTCCTCCGATTGGACGCGCCGAGGGCGGCGGATCCGCCTCACTGCGCGTCGCGCGTCTCCGCCGAGAATGCGGAAAAACTCCGGGCGCCCAGGAACCAGGCCGTTCGCACCTGGCTCTCGGGCGTGATCACGAACCGCCCCGCCGCGTTTTTCTCCGTCAGCCGGTCGAAATGGGCGCCGTCGAACCAGGCGCTCGGGTGGATCACGATCCCCACGATAGTGCCGTCGCCGAGCGACACGTCGACGGGAATGCCGTCGACGCTGCGCTTTGTGCCCTCCTCCTCGATGTCGAGCCCCCCCTCGAAGGGGATGACGAGCCCGTCCTTCTCCGCCACGCCGATCACGTATGCGTGATGGCCGTGCAAGGCGGCGCCGTCGCCCCCGATCGACGCGCGTGGCGGATCGAGCCGGATCGACAGGGAACGCGCGCGCCCCTCCGTCCCTGGCACGGGGCCGATACGGACGCCGCCGGGGTCGAGCACGTCGAAGGCGCGCTGATCCAACCATTCCCCCTTCACCTCGCCGCCGTCGAAATGCTGGTCCCCTGCGTGGGCATGCGCGTCAGGGACCACCACGTCCCACAGCATGCCGGACAAAGATTTGCCCCTCGGCGCCACGAGCCCCGCGAGCGGCGGCGGATTCTCGTGGACGTACACGGGCCCGATTGCCACAAGGGCCTCCCCGAGCTCGACCTTCCAGCCGGTGCTCGTCTCGAATGAGCCGATCGGGAGCCCCGGCTTCGACGCCGCGCCGAGCTGCATCTCGAATTCGATCGCGCGCCCGCCGGTTCCGCTCGGCAGATCGCAGCCGGCAGAGCCGAGTCCCCCGAAGGCGAAGAGCGCGAACGCGAAACGAGGGTCGAAGTTCATCGCAGAGCCTCCTCCTCGCCCTTCGCCGCCTCCAGATGGAAACGAATCGTCCCCAGGATCTGCCGCGGCGGCGCTGCCGCGAAATGCGGGTGCGCGAGCCGCGAAGCCGGCGCGTCGGGCAAGCTGAAATTCGACGGGTAATTGAACTCGGCCGCTCGGTTGCGCCGATCGAGCACGTTCGTCGCCTCGATTCCCACCTCGACGAAGCGATACCGGAGGCGCGCCGCGATATCGACCGTGAAGATCTCGTGGCCGAACTGCTCGAGCGGCAGGGGCCGCGGCGCCACGTACGTCGTTCCGAGCGCGCCCGTGGCGCGGAGGCGCACGCCCGAGATCTGGAGGTCCTTGCGGAGCGAGGTATCCAGCCGCGCCACCCAGCGGGGGATGTAGGGGAGCCGCTTGCCGCTGGTGATCGCATACCACGGCGCGCCCGCCTCGGGCAGGTGGGCCTCCGCGTACGTCAAGCTCCCCTGCGTGTCGATGCCCGCGCGTGAAGTGAGCCGCCCGGAGATTGACGCGCCGAACCGGTTCGACGTCCCCACGAGGACATTACGCCCGCGCGCCGCGTCGAATACGAGATCCCGATCCACGCGCGTAAAATAAGCGAGCGCTCGCGCAGAGACGTCGAGCGTCTTCCCCTCGGATCGCTCGAAGACCACGCCCGTCTCGAAAGCGTGGACCCGGGCAAACGGCGCGCTCTCGCCGTCCGAGAGCGCTTGCGCGTCGCTCGAACGCGATCCGGCGCCGTAACTCGTCATCCACGCGAGCCCCCTCGCGAGGCTGATCTCCAAGGAAGCGCGGGGCCCGAGCGTGATCCCGAAGGCCTCGATGGTATCCGACGGCTCCCGCGAACCGCTGCGATCCTTCTCGGGCTTGTTCCGATCCTCGACCACGAAGCCGAATGTATCGAGCCGGATCCCGCCGCGGAGCGTGAGCCACGACGCGGGCCGGAGCTTGCCCGCCGCGTATCCCGCGATGTTCGTGAGCGCGAGGCCGCTCTCGAAATCCACACGGTACGGCACACCGCCCACCCGCCGGAGCCTCCGCTGCAGGGTGTCGCCCCGATCGTGCCGCGCGAAATAACCGAGCTCCAGCGATTGCCTATGTCCCCACGCGTCCGCGGCCCTCGTAAAACTCCCCCGCGCGCCGAACGTCGTCGCATCGTAGATCTGCTCTGTCCCGTCCCCGCGCTGCGGTTCGCCCGAGGGACGCATGTCCGTGACGAACCCCGTGAAGTTCTCGCGGAGCCGGGTCTTTCGGATCGTGGCGAAGACCTGGTGCGCATGTTCCTCGCGCGTGCCCTTGTGCTCGAATCGGAGGGATGCGTCGAGCCGCGCCGTCGCGCCGCCCTGGTTCGGGTCGTAGGTGCAGAAGAACTGGCTGTCGTGGTCTTTGGGGCAATCGAGCCTGCGTGCCTCGAAATCGTCCTGACGCACCACACCCGCGCCGTCGAAGCGTGTCGTGTACGCCGAGACGAGCGCGACGAGCCGCCCGTCGCCGAAACGGTGCTCGTATTGCGCCATCGAGCGGGCCGCCGTGCTCGCGCGGTTCCGCCCGAACCCGTCGCTGTCGGTCACGGAAAGGCCGACGAACGTCCCGCGCGGCGCGCCCCCGGGGCCCCACAGCAGGAGGAGGCGCTTCGTATCGAACGAGCCGAGACCCGCCTGCACGACGAGCCCCCGCTCTGCGAGCCCGAGCGTGTACGCGACCGACCCGGCGACCGCGAAATCACCCTGGCGTGGGTCGAAGGGGCCTTCCACCACGCGCAGTTCCTCCACGAGCTCCGGGATCACGAAATGCGTATCGGCGTATCCGTGACCGTGCGCGTTCGATGGCTCGTTCAGCGGGATGCCGCCCACGGACATCTCGAGGTCTTGCCCCTCGGCCGCGCTGAAGCCCCGCAGAAAGATCGCCGACGGGTGCCCCTCGCCGCCATGGTTTTGCAGGAGAAACCCGGGCGCGAGCGTCAGCAATTGCTCGGCCGAGCGCCGCGGCACGTCGGCGAGTTGCCCCACGCGGATGCGGTGATCCCCGGCCGCGCTGGGCGGCGGCGGCCGTGACGAACCGAGCACGACCACCTCGCCGGGCGGCTCCCCAGGCTCGTCTGGCCTGCTCGTCGCCGGCTTTTTCGTCTCGCTGATGGGCTCATTCGAGGCCGCATTCTTGCGCGGCGGCCCCACGTACACGCCGGCCGGCGCGTTTGTCGCGAGGGGCGCGTCCTTCGCCGGCGGCGAGAGCTCGTCCGCGGACGCGAGCCCCGGCGCGCAGGCAAGCACCACCGGCACGAACCGGCGCGCGCAGCACCTCGCGACACGAGCCCACATCGGGGCCTGTCCTTTCCCAGACGAACCGAGGGTCACGGTGGGTGGTCTGTACTGCTAAAGCATCTGAGTTGCAACAACAATCTGCGCGTGATAGGAACGAGCGGATGCTCGACCGGTTTTTTCATACGAAACGTGCTGGTTTGTCGCGCCTCGGGTTCGTCCTTTCCGCGCTCGTGGGGGCGGCGTGTGGTCCCGACGGCGAAGCCGCGGGTCCCGCGGCGGCTGTCGAAGCCCGCCACCCCTCTTGGCGCCGCGCGCGGGTGGCCGTCGCGGATGGCGTTTCGGGCGCGCTCTCGATCTTCGACGTCGCAGAGGACGCGTGGATGGCTGCGCTCCCAGGGGACGGCCCCGTATCGATGCACGCGACGGAGTCCGGCGATTTCGCGGTGCTGATCTCCTCCGGGCGGGGCGAAGGGCATTTCTTGCGCGCGGGTGTGTCCGTCGCGCCGCACGACGACCACCTCCACATCTATAAATTCGAGCCGAGCCTGCACGAGCTCACGATCGAGGGCGCGGCGCCGGGGGCCGTCCTCTCCAGCGCGGGGCAGGTCGCGCTTTTCTTCGAGGGATCGGCGGCGGACGGAGCACCTGCGCAAGCCGCCGTGGTCTCGGAGGAGGCGCTCCGGATTCGTGGCGAGACGCCGGTGCCGAAGTGGTTCGTCGCAGAGGCGCCCCATCGCGGGGCGGCGGCGGCCGTGGAGGGAGGCGCCCTCGTCACGCGCCCCCTTCCGGGCGACCCGGAAGGGCGAGCCGAGGGCGTCTCGTTCGTGAACGACAGCGGCAGCGCGGAGGTGATCCTGCCGAGCTGCCCCGCGCTTTCGGGGGCGGCACCCGTCGAACGCCGCGTGGCCTTCGCATGCGAGGACGGTGTGCTCGTCGTGGAGCCATCCGAGGGCGGCGAGGGCATGATCGGCACCAAGTGGCCATATCCCGGAGACGGCCCTGCGTGCGCTCTCGTGGGGCATGGCCCGAGCGGCATCGTCGTCGGCAATCTCGGCCCTGCGGCCGTGTTTCGTATCGATGCAGGCACGGGAGCCTCGGCGCGCTTCGACGTGGGCGCAGAGACGTGCCTCTTCGGGATCGAGCCGCGCGGCGAGGCGCTTTTCGCCTTAACGAGCGATGGCGCCCTTCGGCGGATCGAGCTCGCGACAGGTGCGATTACAATGCTCGACGGCATCGTTCCGCCGTTCGCCTGCGAGGGGCAGGGGCCGAGGCACGGGCTCGCGCTCATGCCCGATCGGGTATTCGTGACGGCACCCGGCTCGGGTGAGGTCCTGGAGATCGACGCCGAGCCGCTCGTGATGGTCGAGCGGCACGTCCTCGGAGGCGCGCCGAGCGGGATCGTGGTGCTTGGGCTCGACGCGAGGAACATCGACCTCGCGCCCGGCGCGCACTGAGGATCCGCTCAGTGGCAATGGTCCACGTGGCAATCCATCGAGCAGCAATCCTCGGGCTTCTGGCAAGGCCCGCCCGCGGGTGAGCAGGCGCTCGGATCACGGCAGAAGCCGAGCGTCCCGAGCGCCGCGTCGAATGGCTCGCACGTCTCGCCTTGGGCGCACTCGGCACTCGCGCAGCAGAACTTCTTGCACGTGCCGTAACAATGCAACGTCGGCGCGCAGAAGGGGCCGCTGGCATTGTTACACGCCTCGCCCTCCTTGGCCTCGTTCGGGGGCGGGTAACAAGAGAACCCTGGCTTGCCCTGTTTTTCCCCGAAGTCGCAGGCTTCGCCCGCACCCATGCACCCCGCGTTCGTCAGCGGATTGCACGTCGCCGTGCCCGTGAAGCACGCAGGCGTGATGGATCCGCCGGATCCGCCGCCTCCGCCACCCTCGCCGCCTGCTCCGCCTGTCCCGCCCTGGCCGCCGCCGGCGCCGCCCTGGCCGCCTGTCCCGCCCTGCCCACCGCCGCCGCCCTGGCCATTGCTTCCACCGTCCTCGCAGCCGAAGGCGCCCATCACGAGGGACGCGATCAGCATCCACCTGAGAATTCGCATGACACTCCTTTGGAAAAGAAAAAGGGCGCGGACGTCACCAACGCTGGCAGAGAGGGCCGCGCGTGGAGGAGGGAGACGTCCGCGTCCGGGGCAGACCCTAGCAGGCCGATGTTACAGTTGCAACTATGATGCTGTTGCTGGAGCGCGATCACGAGCCCTTGTCGTAGGTCGTCGCGACGAGCACGACGCGGGTGAGGCCGAGCTCCTGGATCGGCGGCGATCGATGCACCGCCGCCCGTTCATGGTCCGGATAACGCTCCCCTTTGAGAAGCACGACGTCGCCTGCGTTGGCCCGGCGAATCTTGCTGGCATCACGCACGATCCGCCGATTGGCCTCCGCGGGGGAAGGCGGCGCGAGATCGAGCTCTTCCCGGCATACGGCGTCCTCCGGCAACCACTCCGTTCCGGGGCCAAGGTACGTGGTGACGAGGCGCAGGCGCACGTAATCCACGTGGAACTTGCGGCATTGATCGTTGCGTACGGCTCCGAAAAACACCTGGATGCGCGGCACGCCTGAGAGAGCCGCGAAGAGCTGGAGCAGGCGCCCGACATCCGCGCGGAGCGGGCTCGCCTCGTCCGCGGGATCGAACAGCCGGCCCTCTTTTATCTCCGCGGCGTCGAAGATCCCCTCGAAGTCGTCCTTGCGGCTGGCCCGCGCCGCGATTTCGGGGCCGAGGTCGGGTGGGAGGAGGCGCGCCCAAATGGCGACGTTCACGGAGGGATCGTGGATGGACGTGAGGACGTCGCTATCACCGCCGATGCGGAACGAGCCGTCCTCGGGAGCCACGAGGCGCGAAGAGGAAGGGAGAGAGGCGTGCTGGAGCATGGGAAGCCCTCCATCTACCGCGCTGTTTGTAAGATGCAACAAAATTGCAACTGCATACTCAAGGGCCAAGCTCGTCGACCTCGTCGACCAGCGTGACCTCGCGCGCGTCTTCCGCCGTCACGACTTCGCCGTGCACGGCGCGGCAGGTGATGGATGCCACACGCCCGCGCGCGGCTTCTGCCGACGGGACCACGAGGACCGCGCGATCCCCCACGCGGAGCAGGTGGTCGCCGCGGTCGAGCACGCGGTCGGCGCTGATGGCGTACTGCGCCGCGAACGACAAAAGCGCCCCGGTCTCCGCGTCGCTGACGTCGTAGTCGAGGACGAGCCCCTCGGGATCGAGGTGAAAGAGGCGGACCGTGAGCTCCAGGTGAAACCCCCCCTGCGGCCCGGAGACGATCTCCACGGAGCCGTCCGGCGGGATCGGGACGAAATCGACCCGCCCCGCGCCCAGCTCGATCCGCGGGGGCTCCGCCGTGACGGGAGGCGCGGCCTCGTCCGTCCCGCACCCGCCCGTGACGAGCGAGAGCGCGAGCGAAAGGACGCCGAGATGGAGGCGAACGGTTGGATGCTCTTGTAACATGATGTCAATTACATTAGCATCTGCGGGCATGAGCAGAAAGCGCTTCGTGTGTGCGACGATGCTTGCGTGGGGTTGGCTCGCCGGTTGTGGGCCTGCGGAGGGAGAACCGACCGCGGGTGGGTCCACTCCGTCCGCGCCCATCGTCGGCGATTTCGTGTTCGAGGAGGTCTACTGGCCAGGCTCGCCCGGCGCGGCCGGGGAGCATTACTTCCACGATCAGTTCCTGGAGCTCTCCAACGCGGCGAATGGCACGTTGTACGCAGACGGGCTCCTGATCGGCGACGTGTACGGGCCCGCCGGGGAGATCAACCCGGGGCAGGAGGCGTCGCCTTTCGCCTCGGATACCGAGCACGTGTACCTGAACAGCGTCTGGCAAATCCCGGGGAGCGGGCAGGAACACCCCGTGCCGGCGGGAGCCAGCCTGATCATCGCGCAGGACGGGACGAACCATCAACCCGACAGCACGATCGACCTCACGGACGCCGATTTCGAGACGTACAACGAGCGCGACGACATGAAGGACACTGACTGGCCGCTCGCGCCGAACCTCGTCCGTGTGCATTTCACGGGGGGGTTCGACTGGCTCTTGCCGGTGTTCGGCGCGGCGGTGGTGATCTTCCGGGCCGACGACCCGGCGACGCTCGAGCGTGTCGACATCCCCGGCGCGAGTGAGCTCGGCCCGCGTATCAAGGTGCCGAACGCACTCGTCATCGACGCCTTCGAGGCGCTCCAGGACGAAAAGAGCGGTGCTTACAAGCGTGTGCCCGCGGCGCTCGACAAGGGGTTCGTCTTCGCATCCGGGACCTACACCGGCGAGAGTGCACGGCGGCGGGTCGTCGCCGAGAAAGACGGCAGGAAGGTCCTCGCGGACACGGAAGACAGCGGCGCCGATTTCGAGATCATCGCGGCCCCGGCGCCGCGCGCCTTCTGACGTTCACGCCGGCAGCGCCCAGCACGCGACCGTGCCAGCCGCGTCGATCCCGGCGAGGTGATCGTGATTCGGCCGGAAGCCGAGCTTGCTCACCCGATCCCGAAGGAACGCAAAGCCGAGCGGCTCCGCGCCGCGACGCGGATCCCAGACGAGCACGCCCGTGTCCTGCGCACCCGAGGCGAGGATCGTCCCGCGCCTTTGAAAGCAGAGATCCGTGACGAGCCCGAGGTGTCCGGAGAGCAGGATCGGCTCCGTACCCTCGGGGCCTTTGCCCCCGAAATCCCATATCGTGACGATCGCCTCGCCTCCCGTGGCGAGCAACGTCGAATCCGCCGACCACGCGAGCGCCTTCGGCTTGCTGCGATACCCCTCCATGAACGAGTCCTTGCCGGAGGGCAATCGCCAGAAGTGGATGCTGCAATCCTGCCCGCCGCAAGCGATCACGCGGTCGTCCGGGCTCCACGCGAGCGAGATGATCGAGCCCTTCCAGGCGTGGTGCTTCGACTTGCCGCCCGCGGCGATACGAAAGACGCGGATGCCGCCATAACAAGAGGTCGCGAGGTCGCTCCCCTTGCGGGAGAACACAAGGCCCGTCACCGTGCTCTCGTGGGGCTCGGTCTCGAGGAGCGGCGCGCCCTCGGCGGTCCACAATCGCACGGTTTTTCCGGACGCCGTCGCGAGCTTCTTCCCATCGGGGCACCACGCGACGCGCTCGACCCACGCGCTCGTGCCCGGGAGCTTCGCGACGAGCGCGCCGTCGCTTCCGCTCCACAGCCGCGCCGTCCCGTCTTGCCCGGCCGTGGCGAGGAGGCGCTTCGTCGGGGAAAACGCGAGATCGAGCACCCCGCCCGGGTGCGCCGCGATCGATTGCAAGACCGCCCCGGTCCGCCCGTCGAAGAGGCGCACCAGGCCCGAAGCCGAGCCCACGGCGCAAACGAGCGCGTCGCTGGACCACGACAAACACGTCGCCCAGTCGTCGACCTCCCCCGACCAAACGAGCGGCATCTCGTGCTTCGCGGGCCGCTTCTCCACTTCGCTCAGGTGAGGCATCGCGAAAAACCCTCCGTGAGCGCGGCACGATCGAGGTTTCTCCCGATGAACACGAGGTCGCTCGAGCGCTCTGCGTCGCCCCAGGGCTTTTCCGGCTTGCCGTCGAAGAGCATGTGGACGCCCTGGAAGACGAACCGTTTGTCCTCGCCCGCGATGCTCAGGATCCCCTTCATCCGGAAGATGTCCGAGCCCTTCTCGCGCAGGAGCTCGCCGAGCCACGCTTCGAGTTTGGCGCGGTCCACCACACGATCCGAATGAATGCCGACCGAGGTGACGGTCTCGTCGTGCGTGTGCCCCGCCGCGAAGGTCTTCTCGGCGACCGGCACGATCCGCTCGCCGCCGGACGCGAGCGAGAGGGAAAACTCTTCGGGCAAGTGCTGCGTCGCGAGCACATGAGGACCGGAGCGGGGCACCTCGATGACGAAGCCTTTCCGCCCGGGAGTCGTGAGATCGAGCCGAAACGGGCGCAGCTCAGGGCCGATCGTGCCGCCCGATCGCGTGCGGCACGGCTCGTCCGAGAACACGCGCATCGCCGCCTCCGCCGCGTGACCGAGCTCCGCGTCGTCCGTGCTGGCGATCGGGATCAAGGCCACATCCATCGTCGGATCGGGCCCGTCGTCGAGCCAAAGCTCCGTCGTGCCCTCCGGAAGGAGGTACACACCGAGCCATTCGAAAGGATACTCCGGTTCGAGGAACGTCGGCTTCTTCTGGAGCGCGCGCTCGAGGTCGAACCCGCCGACGTCGAGCACCACGTCGAGCGGCACGGATGCGGTCACCGTGCGGTGCACCTCGGCCATCGCGTTCATCGAGCGGATACGTTTTTCCAGACGATCGAGCTCCGGGGAGGAGACGAGGTCCGTCTTGTTCAGGAGGATGACGTCCCCGAAGGCGATCTGCTCCTTGCATTCGTCGCTCTCGTCGAGGTGCAGCGCGACGTGCTTCGCGTCCACGACCGTCACGATCCCGTCGAGCGCGAATTGCTCCGACACCTCCTCGTCCACGAAGAACGTCTGCGCCACGGGCCCTGGATCGGCCATTCCGGTCGTCTCGACGATGACCCGATCGAACTTGTCGCGCCGCTTCGCGAGGCTCTCGAGGATGCGGATCAGGTCGCCGCGCACGGTGCAGCAGATGCACCCGTTGTTCATCTCGAAAATTTCCTCGTCCGCCTGGATGACGAGGGCCTGGTCGATGCCGATCTCGCCGAACTCGTTCTCGATCACCGCGATACGACGACCGTGGTTTTCCGTGAGGATCCGGTTCAGGAGCGTGGTCTTGCCCGCGCCGAGAAACCCCGTGAGCACGGTGACGGGGATTCGACCATCCTTCCGCGTGGGTATCATGTTTCGAATGGTTCTCCGTGGGTGAATCGTGATTCGTTGTTCAGCCGCCCGTCAGCGCTCCGCTGCCGAGGATCAAGCCGAGGCCGATGCTCGAGGCGCCGGCGGCGAGGGTGATGCCGCGGCGAACCGCCGGGGAGGCACGCTTCGACAAACCGAGGGGAAACGAGAGCAGCGCGGTCGAGACGCCCATCCCGAGCACGGTGCCCGCGCAGAAGGCGAGCAGATAAAGAATGGCGCCGCGCACGGACGGGATGGTCGTGAGCGCGAGGAGTGCGATGCCCGCCGAGCCCGCGAGCCCATGTACGATTCCCGCGGCGAGCGGCCGGAAAACCGAGCGGTGTTTCATCCGTGGTTTGCCCTCGACGCCAGGCGCGCGGCTCGTCATGTGCAGGAGCCCGAGCCCGATGAGCATCACGGCCACCGAGAGCTCCGCGGCACGCTCGAACGAGGCGGGGACACGCAGCCCGAGCGCGACGATCGCGAGCCCGAGGCCGAGGAACGTGAGGGAATGCCCCAAGCCCCAGAGCGCCGCGGTGCGGAGGGCGCCCCCCAAACCACGCTCGCGCTCGAGCATGGCGGCGACGACGACGAGGTGATCGGCGTCGACGGCGTGCCGCGCGCCGAGGAGCATGCCCACGCCGAGGGTGAGAGGGAGGCTCATGAATACGGTCAATCGAGAGGGTCGAGGGTGAGGAGCAAGCGGGGCGCCTCCGCGCCCGTCTCCGGCGGCGATCGGTGGACGGCGCCGCGCCGCTCATGGCCCGGGAATCCCTTTCCCTTGAGGAAACCGACGTCGCCCGGTTTCATCCGACGAACCAAGGCGCCGGGGCGCAGGAGCCCCGACTCCTCGGCGCTGCTCGTGCGGGGGGCCGCCTCGAGAGGGAGGACGGCGAGGTTCGTCATGAGGACGCTCCCGGGCGCACCGGCAGGATCGGCGCCCAGACGAGCTTCGCGAGCAGCTCGTCGCTCACGAGCACCCCGCGGTCCGAGAAGACGAGCACGTTGCGCGGTTCGCCGTCGTGGTCCTCGGCGACGAAGAGGATCCCGCGCCCCTCGCCGTTGTATCCAAGCTGCACGATCGCGTTCTCGAGCCAGCGCCCGCCGCCGTCGAGCGTGAGGTCGTGGGGGAGGGTGTAAAAACCCTCCGAAGGCAGCCGTTTCAGCGACTCGGCCCAGCTCACGGAGCGGAGCACGTAGGTGGGTTTGCCCCAGAACCAGCGATTCCGGCGGTTCTGACCGGGGCGAACCACGAAGGCGACGCCGTCCTCGACGCCGACGTACACGAGGACACCGGCAGGGATCGCCTCCTCCTGGCCAGGGTAGGGCTTCGTGGTCCGGTAGAGGCCGGGCTCCGGCTGCTTGATCATGATGGGCGCTTCTATATTGCAAACGCATCATAGTTGCAACTATAGTTCGACATGGACTGCAACACGCAACATGAGCACGAGGATCTCTGCCAGCGCGCGGAGCGCCACCTTCACGAGGCGGGCTTCTCGCCGATCGCCGGCGCGCCGGCGGGAGGGCTCTCCATGCGGCGTATCGCCGTGGACTCGACGCTCACCCTCGCGTACGAGCCGGCCGCGGGCCTCCTCAGGCTCTCGGTGTCGTTCGTCCGCGGCGCGGCCACACGAGGAATCTTCCAGGGCGGGCGCGCCGAGCTCCGGATCTTCGCCACGTCCTCGCTCCTCGGCCTGCTCTGCTGGATCACATCGTCGCACGACGAACTCTCGGCGTTCGAAGCAGACGCATGGCTCGAGCAGATCGTCTCGCTCTGCCCAGCGACGTACGTCGTGCTCGCCTCGCGCGGCCCCGAGGAGAGCCTCGCACTCGTCATGCCGCAGGAGGCCAGCGTGATGCTACAGTAACATGTGCATGAGGCAGAGGATGCTTCATCTGGGAGGCGCTGCGCTGGGGCGTTGCCCCAGGCCCCACCAGGGGCTATCCGCCCCTGGACCCGGACCAGCGCAAGCGCTGGACCCGGGTTCGAAGAACTGCGCGATGCGCAGTTCATCGAACAGCCGAGTCAAGACCAGGAGCGACCCTGCCCGTCAAGACCGCCGCGCTGCCATTTCGACCGGCACACCGTCCACGGTCTTGCCACCGGCCCGTTGGAAGAACTGCGCACCGCGCAGTTCTTCCACCACGAGTCCAGGGCTTGCCCTGGTTCGGGTCGAGGGGCGAACAGCCCCCGCGGGGTCCGGGGCAGCGCCCCGGCGCGGCGGCCATGCTCAGGACTCGTCAGAACTCCGCGACTCGCCCGCCCATCATCACCTTGCGGACCCCGTTGATGACGACGTTGATGTCTGCCAGAGGGTCGCCCTCGACCGCGATGATGTCGGCGTAGTAGCCCACCGCGACCTTTCCGATCTCGTTCTGCGCGCCGATGCTCTCGGCTCCATGAATGGTGGCGGCACGGATCGCGTCGAGCGGGGTCATCCCGGCCTGCACGAGCCAGGCGAGCTCCTTTGTATTTTCGCCGAAGCCGGTGAACACGGCGTCCGAGCCCATTGCGATCTTCACGCCCACCAGGTGCGCCTGGGCCGCGCTCGCGAGGTTGTCCTGGATATAGGCGTCGAACTTCGCCTCCAGGTCGGGGGCGTAGCCGAAGAACGCGAGGTTGTCCTTGTAATATCGGTTGTGATCGATGGTCGGCACGTAGATCGTCCCCCTGTCGATCATGTTGCCGCAGTCCACCGTGTCGAGGCCCTCCGGGTGCTCGATCGAGTCCGGGCCGGCCATGATGGCGAGCTTGGCCGTGTCCTGGTGGTATGCGTGGATCGCGATGGGCAACCCCTCCTCGTGGGATGTGTCGACCAGCAGCTTGAGCTCGTCGAACGTGAACGTCGGCGTGCAATCGAGCGTCTGGTCGGTGCACTTGTCGGCCCATACTTTCACGAGATCGGCGCCGCGCAGCACCTGGAGATGCACCCAGTTCTTCAATTCCTCGGCGGGGACCGAGGCCGGGTACTTGTAATTGGAGATTCCGCCGATGGAGTTGTACATCCGCGGTCCCAGCGTCTTGCCGGACATGATCTCGGCGCGCAGGGGGTTCAGGATGAAGTCGCGGCCTCCCTTGTCGATCGCGGTGGTGACGCCGGTCTTGAGCGTCGCCAGAGCGGCGCCGCGGGCCAGGTCCATGAGCTTGTAGACGTTGTTGTTCATCAGCCAGGTGACACGGGTCCACGGGAGCGTGCCCGGCTCCTGGTCGGTCTGGTAAGAGAAGTGAACATGTGCGTCGACGAGCCCGGGGAGCCCGGTGTACGCCGTCCAGTCGGTGACGCTGGCTCCGCACGGAATCTGCTTTTCGTCCGTGCCGACGTAGCTGATCCGATCTTCGTGGATCACGACGATCGCCTTGTCGATGACCGAGCCATCCTCGGGATTGACGAGCTTGCCAAACCGAATGGCCTTGTCGCTGGTCATGCATTCACCGCCGCCGGTGCCGCCGGTGCCACCGGTGCTGCCTGTGCTGCCTGTGCCGCCGGTGCCGCCGTTACCGCCTGTGCTGCCGGTGCCGCCGGTGCCTCCGGTACCGCCGGCGGCGCCTGTGCCGCCGGTGGGGTTCTCATTTCCCGAGCCGCAATGAACCGTCGCAAGGATGGTGAAAGCCAAGCAAGCTGTTCGAAAAGCCATTTTCCGCATGAGAGGCTCCTGATCTGTTCAAGAACGTCGTCTACCCCGCGACTCCGCAGCGCGGTCCGGTCCTGGCTCCGAGGCTGGGACGGGCTGCGGGAATAAGCACGTCCCGGGCCAGCCGCACGAGGGCCGGCGACGCGGCCGAGCCTCGAGGACGTCGGGCGGCGCACGCGGATCGCCGGGCCGGTTTTTTGTGGCACGATCTGTGCCATTTGCGCGAATTGCGCAACGGCCGCATGGGCAAGGTTCGTATTGACGCCCCCAAAGTGAACACGCTCCTCGGTGCTTTCACGCGGCGCTCGTCTGCCAGCGGAGCACCTTGAGCGCGACGGCGACTTCTACGCGGTTATGCTCGTCGAGTGGTCGCGGGAGGAGCTCCTCGGCGCGGGCGAGCCGGCGGAGCAGGGTATTGCGATGGGTGTGGAGGCGAGTCGCTGTGCGGGAGGCGTTGCATCCTTCGTCGAGGAAAGTCAATAATGCGCTCCTGAGCTCGGGGCTCGCCGATTCCAGGTCACCGAGCGTGTGCTTGACGAATTGGTCCGCGCCCTCGGGATCCTGCGTGACCAAGGAGACGAGCCGGACCATCTCGAAGCTGACGACGCGCTGATCGGAGCCCAGGCGGGCGATCATGCGCTGGGTGGTGAGGGCGTCGAGGTGGCTCCGACGAAATCCCTCGATTTTGCGGCTCTTGGAGCCGATCGCAATGCGGACGCCTTGCAGTTGTCGTGTCGCTGTGCGCAATCGCTCGATGTCGGGTTCGGCTTCTCCTGGCACCCAGACCCACAGGGTCGCCGCGCTGGCTACGACGATGAGGGGGCGTTGTGCGCCGGCGGTGCGGGCCAGGGCATCGGCCGCGCTTTCGAGGGAGCCGAGGTCGGACTCGATTTCTTCGCTCCAGACGACGGCAGCTCGGTGCGTCTGGTCGAGCTCGTACCCGAGCCGCCGGGAAGCGTGTTGGGGGCTGATTGGCGCGCCATCTAGGATCAGCGCGACGACTTCGCGGCGCTCGGCGTGGGTGCCGCGGGTCAGCTCGTCGCGCTCCGCGTTCATCTGGGCCGAGATGCCCGCGATCGTCGCGTCGAGGAAGGAAGAAATGGAGCGGGCCGAGATGTCGAGCAGCTCGCGTAGCTCGTCGGGATCGGAGGTCAGCTCGAAGGCAATCGACATCCACCGGAGCCAGGCCGCGTTTTGCCCGGTACGATAGGCGTGCAGGGCGGACTCGGTCGCCCCACGGCGCACGAGGTCACGCGCCATGCCGAGCGACTCGGCGCCGACGTGAGGCGCGACCGGCGCTCCCGGGTCATGCAGGTTTGCCGCCGCCCAGTGGAAGAAGTACGCGCGGTACGTTCTGCGCGTGGCCGCCGCGAGCACCGGGTCATCGGCGATGACCTTCATGTTCTCGATGGATAACGTCGCCCTGTCGAGCTCCTCGAGCCACTCGTGGGGCGTGTTCAGGGCCATCTCGGCGCCGCGTCGGATCAACTCGCGCACACGTTTCGACGGGCGTGGCCACGGCCACACGTCCGGCTTGTCATCACGCTGGTGCATACTGCACCAATTCTAACGTGTTTTGATGCAGTGTGCACCTTGCCGCACGCGGCCTCGTCCTCCACGTTCGTGTCGTCGGCATGCCTTGGGGCTCGCCGACGTGAACCCCCGCAGTGGGGGCCGCCCAAAAGAGCGAGGAGAGAGGGCTTCGTGAGGTTCCTTCTTGCGTTTCTTTTTGTTTTCGGCTGCGCTTCGCAGGAGCCACTGGAAGGGCAGGGCTGGTGCAGGGAAATGCCCGACCCCGATGAATCGTGGGACAAGGACTGTTCGGGCGAGCATGATTGGAACGGTTGCGACGACTGCAACCCGTGCACGTGGGACGCATGGTGCGACCCGGATGATTGGGACGCCTGGATCCCCGAATGGTGCCGGGATGTGGCCACGCTCGGGCGTGCTGTCTGCGTGCACTTCGATCGGACGACGCCGGACGGGCAGCTCAACGACTGCTTTCCGATCGCGCCAGTGACGGACGTTCGTGCGGGGAAATGTTGCGCTGGGAGATGCGTGGATAACGGGTCGGAGTGCGAGACGGACCCGGTTTCACATTGATGCCCGAGAGCCGGGTAGCCTCTCGCGCGTTTGACAAGATACCGGCCGGTCGGTATCTTCGTGGTGTGTCAACAGCGTATGTAGCCTACGGGGCGTTGGGGCTCGCGATCGCGCTCGAGGTCGTGGGCACGACGTTCCTGCAGAAGTCGGAGCAGTTCACCAAGCCGATTCCAACCGCAATCATGGCCGCCTGCTACTTGGGCGCATTTTACTTTCTGTCGCATGCACTCAAGAGCATACCCATAGGTATTGCCTACGCGATCTGGAGCGGTCTCGGCATCGTCCTCATTTCGACGGTGGGCTACGTCGTGTTCCGCCAGCGTCTGGACCTGGCAGCAGTGATTGGACTCGGCTTCATCGTCGCCGGGGTCGTCATCGTCAACATCTTCTCCAGTTCGGTGACTCACTGAGGGAGACGCAGCAGGCGGAACGCGTCCCCGGTATCAGGCGAGGACCCGTAGCGCGCGGCGGTAGTACACGGTCCGGCGCGAGAGCCCCCGGTAACCGCCATTGATGCGGTACGTGATTTTCTTGAAGTCGCCCCGGTCCGCGAGGGCATTCAGCTTGCGGGTCTTCCAGTACCACCCTGCAATGCGGAAGCCCACGTGGATACGGGCGGCGAGCTTCGGATTCTTTTCCAGGTCGATCCGGAGGGCCTTGCCCGCCGCGCGGTAGTTGCTGCGCCCCGTGATCTGGATCGGGCCCCGGCCCTTGTAACGCCTGCCGTCCCCGGGGCGGGTATTCCCGAGATCTTTGCGTCCCTCGTACGCATCGCCGGACGCGAGCTCCTCGAAATACACGAGCTCGCCGCTCTCGTGCGCGAGCTGTGCGAGGAAAGCCGCCATTCGCTTTTTCGTGTTGATGCCGAACTCCTTCATGGCCTTGTTGAGGTGCGGCAAGCATTTCCGAGCCCGCGCCGCCGAGAGGTTCGGCATGATGGCGCGGAGCTCGGCCAGGGTGAGCCTGCCCCGCGTCGTGCCCTTCTTCGCGGGCGCGGCTTGCACGGCCTTCACGAGCGCGCCGGCAGGCTTCGCCACGCCCGCCTCGGTGTTTTTCGCCGGAATTTCGGCCTGCGACGCAAGGACGAGCGCCACGGGGGACGCTTGTTCGCGCGTGACGGCCATGACGGCCGTTCCATCGCTGGAATGCGCTTTCAGCGTGTGGCGCCCGGGATGCACGACGGGCAACGAGAAGGAGCCGTCCTGCGCGGAGGTCGTGGCAATCGTGGGCGCGCCGCGGCGGGAAATCGTCACGGTGGCCCCGGCGAGCGGGCGGTTTTTCTCGTCGACCACATTGCCCACGATTTCCTGGACCGGCATTGCCGGCGAAGGTACGAGCCCGCTTTCCACCGCGAGGTCCGCCTTCGCAGCCAAGAAGCCACGACGACGCCCAGAGAGCCGCGCAGGCTTCGCCTCCTGGGCCCACTGCCGCAGGCTCGCGAGCACGTCCGCCGTGATGCGCACGCCCGAGTTCAAGAGGACGTTGCCGTAAGGGCCGCTCGTGTGAATCGCGATCACGGCGCGCGTCCCGTCCGGGCGCGTGAGCCATACCGGGGCGCCGCTCTGCCCGCGGAAGGTGTCGATGTCGTACTGAACGATGCGGGCCCCGATGCCTTTCAGCGCGCGCGCTTGATAATACATGCGTGTCGCGGCGTCACGATCCGTCGGATATCCCGCGATGTTGACTTGCGCGCCCTTGAGCTCCGCGGTGGACAGGACCTCGGGTACGAAAAAGCCCTCGTTCAACTGGACCGGCTTGTCGAGCAGGATCACGCCGTAATCGTACTCCGAGGATTGGTCTTCGAGCCACCCGGACACCAAGCGAAAGCGCTTCGACACGACGGATCCGAAGGGCCGCCGAGCACCGTCGAGCGCCGGAATCACCTCGATCGACGACGCCCACCCGCCCATCGCATCGCAATCGTACACGCAATGCCCCGCCGTGACGACGATACGGGGATCGATGAGCCATCCGGTGCCGACATACAGCCCACCATTGACGCCGGTGATCCGGAGGGCGCAGATCGCCCGGTAAGGAGCGTCCTCGGGTCGCGGGACCCGGACCCGATCATCCGGACCGATCACGATGAACTGGGGGCCCTGGACCGCATGCATGCGTGAAGCCTCCGTGGCCTCCCGCGGAGCGTCGGCGTCGGCGTCGATTGATTGCAAGACCGGGGCCCCGCTGCCGGCGAGGCGCGGGGGAAGGAGAAATTTGTCGGGCGGGCTCGTGGCCGCGGCATCGAGGGCCCTCGGCCGCTGATACCCCGGCACGTATTCGAGGAGGCTCGCAGGTCTCTCGACGGCGGCCGCCTCGGTCGAGCCCGTGCACGAGCGGCGCTCCCGTTCGCTCGCGTGAGATTCGTGGCCGCCGGTCACGCGGCCTGCCTCGTTCGCCGATGCTCTCCTTTCGTTCATGATGCTCCCCCCTTCCTTTATGGACGCGCTCTCCTCTCCCCGGGCCGGCGCGACGCAGGGACCCGAAACGATGGATTCTCCGCGCGAACGCCGGGCCGATCCCGCCTCCGCGGAGGTCGATCTCCTCCGCCGCCGCGAAGGCCCCCGCGGCGGGCTCGCGTCATTGATGCGGCCGCAGGACACGGCCACGGTCGGCTCGTCCGTGTCGAATGAGATCGTGCTGAGCCCATTGACGTCGGTCCGCGCCCACCGCCCGCGCCGCTCGGCGACCACGGTCTTCATGAGCTCCAGCGTCTCCGGGTGCGGGTGCCGGCGGCTCTTCTCGCCGGCGCAGACACCGAGCAGCGGCGGGTGCCCCATGATGTCGACGAGCTCGGCGCTGATCCCGTTGTGGCTCCCGTGGTGCGAGAGCTTGACGAAATCGTACGGCGAATGCTCCCGGATGGCCTTCGTGAGCGCGCGCATCCCGGCGAGGATCGTCCGATCCTTCGTCTGCGGATCCGCGAGTTGCATGTCCCCCGTGAAGAGGAGTTTTTTCTCGCGGTATTCGAGGAGCAACACCGAGCTCTGGAGGTTCACGAAATTCGACACCCGCGGCATCCCGGCCGCCTCCGTCCCCTCGGGCTCCTCGCGCTCGGCCGCGAAGCTTTCGGCATACCTCCGATAGACGGAGAGCTCGCGCGCCTCGCCCGATTCCTCGCTCCCGCCCGGCGCGGCGACCTCGAGCGCCCTTTGAATCTCGGTGCGCAAGGCATCGAGGTTGCCCGCGATGCCCTCGGCACAGGCGGCCACGTGCCGCCCGCTCGGGCCGAGGATCTTCAAGGTGACGCCGCCCTCCGCGAGCGCCTCCACGAGCGGCCGCAGCGCCGGGTCGTCGCTCCCCTTGAAATGCAGAACCCGCGTCCCGTTCCGGGTGAGCGTCTCCAGCATCTCGCGGTATTCGGTTTCGAGGCTCTGCGCGGACTCGATGAACGCGCTCTCCTCGGCCGGCGACTCACCCTCCAGGGGCTCCTCGCGCAGCGCCTCCGCAATGCGCAGCGCCGCTTTCGACGCCTCGGTTCCGGTCTCTCGCGTGGTGCTCCCCCAGGCGAGGTCCGGATCGGGCACGAGTGCCCATTCGGCGACGAGGTGCCCGTCGCGCACGAGCCGCGGCAGGCACCCGATGTGGTCCTGATGCGCGTGCGAAATGAGGAGGAGGGTCACCTGGGACGCGTCTCCCCGCGTGGGCAGGAGCGGCCGGAGTTGCTCCTGGATCGCGAGGTGACCGCCTTTGCGACGAGCATTGCCCGGGTGCGCCCCGTCGATCAGCACGGAGACCGTGCCGAACCGGCAGAGCACGGCATCGCCGTATTGCTCGGCTCCCACGTCGAGCAACGTGATCGTGAATGGGTTTTGCGCGCCCCTTCGCATGGCCGACCCTCCCTCCGAATTCGCCTCGGCGCTACCGCGCCCCGCCCTTCTGGATCCGCTTCGCCAGCGCCACCGCCTTCGCGCGGGGCAAGATCACCTCGAAGTGCATCTCGTCCTTGCGGCGGCGGTAGTTGCCTCCCCAGCGAAGGCCGTACTTCTTGCAAAGCGCGTTGATCGTCTTGCGCTGGGCCGCGCTGAACGTGCCCTTGCGCCCCAGCGGGTGCTTCGGCGCGTTCAGATCGATGGCGATGCCGGCCGCGTGGAACGAGGGCCGCTTCGAGCCGCGGATGTTGCGATTCGCGTGCCCCCAGCACCAGCCCTTGCGGAGCTTCTCCACCTTCTGGTGGAATTCCTTGGCGAAGCCGATGAGCAGCGGGGCGATGATCGCGCGGACCGGCAGGGATACATTCGTACCCGGGACGCGATACGTCTTCACCCCGATGCGTTTCGCGGGGCCCACGCTGAATCCATTGATGGACCGTGGCTTTGCCCGCCCGGCTTCGAGGCTCGACTTGCCCGCCGCGACGCTCGTCTCCACGCCCTCCCAGACGTCTTCGTCGTCCTCGTGGGCATGCGTGTCCCAATCCTCGGGCGGCGCCGTGCCCTCGGAGGGATCGACCTCCTCCAGCACGACGGGCTCCTCTTCGAGCCTTTCGTCCAGTTGCTCGGCGACGAATCCTTTGGCGATCCGAAGAGCGGACTTTCCCTTTTGACCTCTCACGGCCATACGGCACCCCCTTTCCCATTTCCGAATGTTGTGTCCGGGCTTCATAGCGCAATGGGCGCTGCCCGAAAATCATGCGCGCGCCTTCATGGACGCCGAGCTGCGCGGGGGCAGCGCTCCTCGAAAGGCGTGAGGTCGATCCCGGAGCTTTCCTCGATCCACGTGAGATGCGCGGGGATCGACGTGTAGATGGCCTTCCCCGCGCAGGGATCGGCCGGGTCCATGTCCGTGCTCGGAGCCATGCGGCTCGAAACGCCGAACGCGCGCCACGTGCCATCCGGAAGCTCGAGATATGCGGGGCCGCCCGAGTCGCCCGTGCAGGCGCCTCTTTCGCGGCTGCCGACGAGGACCTCCCGCGCTTCGGCCTGGGTCCCGTGAACGGGCACGACGACCCACCGTTTCAGGCCGCCGCCGGGCTCGTCTTCGCCGGCGGCCCCGAATCCGACCAGAATGGCCGTGGCCCCGGGGACGAGGTGCTCGGCAGCCTCGCACACGGAAAGGACGGGCGCGATCGGGACGTCGTCCACGGCCTCGCGGAGGAGACAAAAAGCCACGTCGGCGCCCTGGATCCGTTCATGGTCCGGATGGCCCATGCAGCGGTCGACGGCCACCGTGCGGACGGCGTGATCACGCGCCTCCCCGAGGGAAAACGAAGCGGGCGTGCCGCGGGCGAGGCAATGTGCTGCCGTGGTCACGAGCCGCGGATGCACGAGCGTGCCGTCGCATCGCCCGGACGATACCGCGGTCGGCCATTCTCCCGGGGCCGCGATCTGCCCGCCGACGATGGCCGTAGGAGCTTCACGCGCCCCGTCCTCGGGGCCACGCGTGCACGCGTGGACGAAAACCAGGCAGGCGGGGGCGAGGCGCCGGGCCATTTCTCGTCACGTCATCGAGGCTCACCGCAGTTTCCGCGGGCGCAACATTCGCTCGGGCCGGGGTGGAAGGTGCTGCTCGTGAAGCAGGCGACGGCCGGGATATTGCAGCGGATGTGGCACTGGGTCCACGGCCGGAGCCAGCTGCCGGCCCCGCAGTCGTGCTCCCTGTAACACGCGTCGTGGATGTCGCAGCAACGCCCCTTCGGACCGCAGCTCGTCGGCCCGCGGATCGCCGACGGCAAGTCACAACCCCAGTTGTCGTAGTAATAATGGATCGCGCGGGACACCTGGGCCTGGATGAGGGCGGCCCCGACGATCGCGCGGTCGACCGTCGGCAGCTCGGCGTCCATTTGCGCGGACGCGGTCTGCGGTTGCGTCGACGTGTCCCCGTCTGTCCCCGTCGGGAACGACGTGTACGTGACGAGGGTACTCTGCGGCCCGATAGCCTGGAAATCGGCTCGGAGCTGCAACGCCCCGGTCTGGCTGCGGATGTCGACGCGCACCTGGGTCGCATCCATCTGGGTACCTTGCGCCACGCTGTCCTCGTCGAGCGTGACGGTCACCGTCTGTCGTGATTCCCCTGAATTCGCGCGGTCGGGGGGCTTCTTTTCACACCCCGCCGCGATGGCCCCGAGCGTGATGAGCATTGCGGCCAGCGTTCGGATGTTTATTCTTCCACGTCGGGTCATCGTTCCTCCTCGCGTCCGCGCGTCTTGGGTTACGAGGGAAACGTAATGGTCCGTCCCGCGAGGTCCAAGAGGACGCCTTGCCGCGCGCGCCCCCGGCTCCAATTTCATCACGACGCCAGGCGCGAGGAGGGGCATCATGAGTGACCGTACGGAATCTGATTTTTGTGGATCCTTGCTCGTGGGTGAGGTGATTTCGGGGAAACCTCGGGCGGCGCTCGTCCGAGGGGCGAAATGGAACCCCGGGGATCGCATCGAGGTGTGCTTTCTGGACGGCGTCCCCTCGGTCCAGGAAAGGGTGAAAACCTTCGCCAAGGAGTGGACCGCGCTCGGCCTCGCGAACCTCCGGTTCGTCTTCCGCCGCAAACCCGCGGCCACCCCGATCCGGATCTCCTTCAAGTACCAGGGACACTGGTCGGCCATCGGAAAGGAGTGTTTGGCGTCGCCCTTCACCGACGCGACGCAGCCGACGATGAACTTCGGCGGATTCGACGAGGAAACGCCCGACGAGATGATGCGCGCCGTCGTTCTCCACGAATTCGGCCATGCTCTCGGCCTCACGCACGAGCACATGAGCCCTGCCGCGGGCATCCACTGGAACGAGGAGCAGGTCTACGCCGACCTCTCCGGCCCGCCCAACCACTGGAGCCGGGAGATCATCCGGAAAAACATCTTCGAGGTGCGTGAGGATACGAATTATACGGAATTCGATCCCTCCTCGATCATGCTCTACCGGATCAAGAAGAGCTGGAACTTCGATGGGCTCGAAGTCGGCTGGAACAACGACCTCTCGCCGACGGACAGGGCGTTCATCCGGCAGCAGTATCCGTGATCGATGCACCGAGGGGAGGGCGATCGTCATGGCCAAGAACGATTGGGCCATCGTGGTGGGCATCTGGCGTTACCCCGGGCTGCACCTGGATCTGCGGGGCCCCGAGAACGATGCGAAGGCGTTTTACGCGTGGGTGACCGATCCGCGCGGCGGCGACGTTCCGGCCTCGCAAGCCCGGCTGATCCTCTCCTCCGATTTCATTCCCCCCGAGCCGAGGAGCGCCGCCGTCGCCCAGCCGAACGAGGTCACCGTCGCCGGCGCTGTCACGACGATCCTCGACGAGGTGCAGGCAAAGGCGGAGGACAATGGGCCGCAGGCGAGGCGGCTTTACCTGTACGTCTCCGGTCATGGTTGCCAGATGCTCGAGTACGGGACCATCGACGCGAACGTTCTTTTGACGGCGAACGCGACGACGCGCAAATTCAACCATGCGAACATCCCCAGGCTCGTCCGGGCGTGCGTCGTCAATCCCGCGCTTTTCAAGCAGGTCGTCGTTTTCATGGACTGCTGCGCGACGCCGGGCCCGCAGACCCCAACGGATCCATCCGGTTGCACGAGGGAGCAACCCGCGGGCGGCTCGGAGACGCAGCTCGTGTTCATGCACGCGGCCAAATCCGACCGGGAGGCGCGTGAGCTCGACTTCGACGGCAAGCCGATGGGCGTGTTCACCCGGGCGCTCCTCATGGGCCTTCGCGGCGGCGCGAGCGACGAGCAGGGGAACCTCACGGCCGGAGCGCTCGCCAATTACCTGCACGCCAACATGCGGAAGCTCCTCCCCGTGGAGATGCGGGCGAACCCCAATCCGAGCATCGGCAAGGAGCCGTATACGCCTTTCGACGATCCCCAGGTGACGAAACTCCTCCTCGCGCGCGCGCCGCAGGCGAGGTTCAAGCTCGTGATCCACGTCTGGCCGGAACTGGTCGGCGAAGAGCTCGTCGTGCTCGACGGCGACCTTCGACCGGTCGTCCGGCAGACGCCCCGGAGCGAGCGCGTCGAGCTCGACCTCCCCGCGGGGTTTTACCTTGCGCGAATCGGCGGACGCTCGGAGGTGTTGGAGTTGCCCGGATATAGCCCCAGCGGGGCAGCGGAGATCAACTTCGCGAAGGGCTACAGGGAAGCGCGCGTCCACGACCGGCTGGCCTTCGCGTTTGCGAATCCCGGAATCGATTATTTCCTCGTCGACGGGGCGTTCGAGGCCCATCCCATCGAGCCGACCCGAGGCGGGGAGCACGTGGTGGAGATGAAACGGGCTGGGCTCTTCAAGCTCCAGGCGCGCACGGGATCTCTCCTCAATTACGTTTACCTCGTGGTGTCGGGCGACGCCGGCGCCGACCCCAAGACCATCCGCGTCACGTGGGACGACGGCACGCTTCAGGGGGAGCCAGCCATTGGTGGACCGACGCTGAGGATGCCGCTCGTCGAGCTCGTCAACCTGGCGGACGAGAGGTTTTTCATGTCGCCCGCGCCGCTCGAAAACACGGCCTCTCCGGAGGCGTACCGCGCGCAGGCGAGGCGCGAGAGCCGCGTCCCCGGTGTGAAGATGGGGAAGGGCAGCGAGTTTTTCCTCGGCGTGCGCGACGCTCCACCCCCGGGGCCCTTCCCGATGCCTCCCGCCGCGCATCCTGCGGCCGGGCTCTCGCTGCGTGACGCCGAAGGGCGTGTGCTCGTCGATTTCGAGCGCCAATCGAAGCGTGGTCCCGGGACCGACGGGCCGTGGGCGACCTGCAATGTCGAGCTCGATCCCGGCGTCTACCGCCTCTCCGTGGAGACGCCGCATGGCACGTTGAGCCAGACCGTCGTCACGACGCGCGAGCGTCAAACCCAGGTCTTCCTCCTCCTTCGGAATTACAGCGACGGCCCCGGCGGCCGGCGCGCCGATCTGCAGGGCGCGGCCGTTTTCCTCGGTCAGACATCCTTCGAGCCCAAACGACCCGCGCTGCGCACGACGGAGCTAGTCCGCCTCGCGTTTCGAGAGCGCCGAGCCGCAGGCAACGCAGAGATGCTGGCGAATGTGATCGAGACGAGCCGCGAAGACCCGATGCTCCGCCTCCTCGGCGCGTATCTGCTGCTCGCCCTCGGTGAGCCGAGCGAGGAGCACACTTCAATCTTGAAGAAGGCGCTCGCCGCTCTGCGCAGACAGCTCGGCGAGCATCCCGATGTGGAGGCCCTCGCATTGCGCATCCAAGGTGCGCGGGCCCCACGGAAGCGATTCTCGGTGCCGCCGATGTTGGTCGAGAGCTGGCTCGCGATCCGTGACGCGAGCCGTTCGCCCACGGGCCTGATTGCCGCCCCGTCGCTGCTCGCGCGCGTCGAGAAACGGCTCTGGGGCTTCGGGCCGGCGCTCGTGTGGCAGGAGCCCGCGCGCGGACGCAGGAGGTGATTCCAGCCGCCTTCCAACCATGATATCGTCGCGTCCATGCGACGACGCACCCTCGGCGTTTGTGGCCTCGTGCTCCTCACCGCGTTGTTCTGGGCAGGTGCTGCGCGCGCCGATATCCTGCCGGAGCCCGAGCGCCCGACCGACTGGGACGAGCACCCCGCGCCCACGCCCGAGGTGCCGCTCGAGGATGCGCTGGCGCGTCGGCTCTTGCCCTTGCTCGCCCTCGGGATGGCCGGAGGGACGGCGCTCGTCGCGGCGCAGCGCGGGCGCGCCCTTGCTCGCGCGGGGCGGCGATGAAGTCGTACCCGGGCGACGGGCGCTTCGTGGTGGACGGCAATCCGGAGGAGATCGCCGGCGAACGGAGGGTGCTCTGGAAGTTCACGCGGCTCTGGCACAGGAACATCCAGCCGGGCCTCTCGCCGAAGGACGAATACTGGCTGCACGGGACCGATCGGCAATCCGGCGCGCGCGTGCAAGTCCATCCGCGGGGATACCCGTTCGACTGGAGGCACGACCTTGCGACCGAGACCGTTGCCCGGACCGTGCAATCGCTCGCGCTCCCGTACACGGTGCCCGTGCTCTATGTCGGTCCGGGCGTCGTCTTCGCGGAGCCGCCGCCCGCGCGGCCCTGGCCGTCCCTGGGGATCGAGGCCGCGGCGGCGTGCGCGCTCCAGGCGTGTGAGGTCGCGGCGCGGCTGCATGCGCGCGGGTGCGGCCCCCTGGTGTTCGGCCCGTCGCACCTGCGGCTCGTCGAGGAGAATGGGCATTGGCAGATTCGTTGGCTCGTCCCGGGCGTCGAGGATGTCGACTTGCTCGAGGCGCTCGAGCTCGCCGAGGACCACGAACGAGAGTCCGACCATCCGCGCTGGAGTTGGTCGATCGATCCGATCCAGCACGACCTCTGGCAGATCGCTTGTTTCTTTTTCTCGTTGCTCGCCATGGGCCGTTCGGCTGGAGAAACCCTCGATCCTGCCCCTGGCGAGGCATTCCAGACGCTCGTGCGCATGCGCGAGGAGGGGCCTGAGGCCGCCGGAATCAAGGACGCCGCTTCCCTGGCCAGCCTCTTCGCCGTCCTCGCCCGCGTGCCGTCCTCCCGCATCCAGGGGTTTCCCGTCGTGCGGACCTTGCCCCGGCTTTATCCCGACTGGGACGTGGTCATCGCCGACGGCGAGGCGCTCTTGCAATCCGATGCGCTGCGAGACGGCTATCGGGACTACGTAAAACTCCCCCTCGCGGCCGCCTATCACCAGCGCGCGAGCCGCGCCTGGGCCCGGGGCGAACACGGAGCGGCGCTCGCCGACGTGAATCGGGCCCTCGAGCTCGACAACCACGCGCCCTACCACACGACCCGCGCCGTGCTGCTCGACGCCCTGAATCGCCGCGACGAGGCGCGCGCCGCGGTGGCCATGGCCTTCACGGTGGATGCGGAGGGCAAGGAACGAGGGTTCTGGACCCCCGACGAGCAAGTGGCCCGGGAGAAGGCCAGGGACGTGGATCGGGCGCGCGCGCACCTGACGCGGGGCCTGTTTGCTTTGCGTGCGGGGTCGCTCGACGAGGCCGAGGCGGATCTGCGCCGGGCCGAGGAGCTTGCGCCGAGCGCGCTCTCCACGCGAGCGCTCGCCGCGGTGGCGCGCGCTCGTTCGTGATGACGTGACGGGCCCGTGGCGGCCCCCTGCTCGGGGGACTCAGCGCGGCACGAGCCAGGCGTCGAACGGCTCGTAGTACGAGCCGCCGGGGACTTCGTTGTCGGCGCGATAGAGATCGAAGTCCGCGGGGAGCATGGCGTGGTCGGGGCTCGAGAAGCCGCGGATCTCCCAGACCGAGTGCTTGTTCGGGGCGTTTCCGAAATCGAACGGTTTCATGCCCGCCGCGAAGGAGATGTTCTCGAAGCGTAGCCAGTCACGGATGCAGTCGGGATCGTTCGGGTCGTCATCCTTGGCAGCGTCGGGGCAGGCCTCCTGGAACGTGCGGCTGACGCCGACCGGGCGCGTCCCCGTGAAGGTCAAGTTCCGGAAGGTCGCCGGAATCGTCTGCACGAAGACGTAGGACAGAATGGTGACGCTCTCGAGCGTGACGTCGACCATGCGCGGGCGATCGGTCGCGGGGATGGCTTTGATCGCGACGCTGTCGAGCCCGTTGTCGACGATCGTGACGCCGTCGAACTCGAACGGGTTGCCATAGGCGCCCCAGTGGATGCCGTAGCCTCCGTTCGACCAGAACTCGTTGTTCGTGTACGGGGCCTGGATGTGCTCGTCGTCGTTGTGCCACACCATCGCGCCGTGCCCGCCGCTGTTATGGGTCACGTTGCCGGTAAAGGTGAAGTCGTCCGGGCGCCCCGACCCCCCCTCGGTCCAACCGAACCCGGCGACGTCCGAGCCACTGCCCTCCCAGCCGATACCGACGGCGACGCAGTCGCGGGCGCCCGAGCCCTCGCCGCCGCTGTGCTCGAACCCGGCCAGGCGATGCTCGATGCGCAGGCAAGCCCCTTCCTCGTCGCGCTTCGCCGCGCCCACCTTCGCCGCGAGGACGTGATCGAAGACGATGCCGTGGGGCGCGCTCTCCGCCCGATCAGCGCAGCGCGTACCGCAGCCGTTCGTGTCGTAGAACATCGAGAACCCAGGGCCATACGCGTCGTAGCCGGCGACGTCCGAGACCTCGATGCCGTGGGACTTCTCGATCACGACGAAGCCCTTCTGCCCGCCCCAGATCGCGGCGTGGCGCACGAAGGACGGGTCGGACGCTTCCTTTTGCGCGCCGAAATAAAGGGCAGCCCGGCGCGCGGGCCCGCCGCATTTCTCAGGCCCGAGCCACCGGAGCTCGACGCTGTCGAGCTGCGCGATCCCCTGCTCCAGGACCATGATGTGCGCGTGGCTGGTGTCGTCCGCCGACCGGATGACGACGTTTCGGGTCAGGTTCGCGGCCTCTCCCCGCCGCATGCAATCGCTGCAGCCGTCGTGCGCGTAGCTCGGCTCGGCCTCGAGGGTGACCGTGTTGCCCTCCACGGCCGCGATCTTCGCCTCATCGAACTGGCTCGCCCAGGTCTCGCCCGCGCTGCGCGGCACCGTCGGCGTGAGCGTGACGCGGTCCCCCACCTGCCATCCTGACGCGTCGTCGACGGTGAAGGTCAGGTCCGCCGGGCCTGCCCCGTCCGTCAGCCGACCCCAGGCGCGCTTCTCCTGGCCCGCAGCCAGCAGGCGACCGCTCCCTGCCACCCAGAGCCCGATGTCACCGTCGACGATCTGGATCGGGGTCTCGACCGAGGTCGACCCATCGTCGCCCGCCTCGACGGACGGGGTGCCCTGGTAGCCCTCGTCTTTCATGCCGGTGAAGATGATCTCGGCGGTCACGCCGGCCGGGATCCGCCCCTCCGGGGTCCCGTAGTCCACGGTCCCCGCGACGACGAGGTTTCCGTGCATGGTGAGGGTCGCCGAGACCTTGCGCGAGGCGGCGAGCGTCCCGCCGGCCTCGACGCGGAGCGTGTGCGCTTCGGCCGCGCAATCCACGACGACCGTCATCCCGTCGGGGATGACGAGATCGGTCGTGGCGTCCGGTGTCACGCCGCCCCACACCTTCGGGTCGCAGAAGGAGCACGCGTCCCCTTCGCAGGCCGCCGCAATGCTCGGGGGATCCTTGATGGCGCCGGGGTCGTCGCCTCCACATGCGACGAGGGCGAACGGCATGACGAGCAGCGCGATGGTGAGCCCTGTCAAAGCAAGACGACGTCCTCTCATGGCGAGTTCTCCTGGCAGGCGGTGAGGTCCGGCTCGAGCTCGGCCGGCGCGACGTCGCGCAGCCCCTGACGCTGCGCGGCCGAGAACTCCCCGCAGACGCTCTGCCAGGCGTTCGCAAGGAGGGTGTGATGGTTGGGCGCGAGCGTACCGCCCTCGGCGAGGAACGTGGCCTCACGCCGGAAGAAGCGGCGGAAGAGCGCCTCGCGCGTCGCCACGTCCACGTGGAGGAGGGGCACGGCGAGCAGGCGCACGGGGCCCTGCGCGGTGCCGAAGTCGTCGGCGAGGGCCCCGCGTGACTCTTCCCAGCTCCCCAGGAGGTGGAAAAAGGTCATGGTGGACGGTCCTTGCCCGGCGTCCTCCGCGACCAGGAGGACGTCGCGCCAATTGAGTGGTCGCTCGCCATTTGAAAAACCTCGCCCAGGGTTGACGGCGATCTGCGCGACCCACCAAGAGAGCGCCTGCGCCATCGCATGCGGCACCGCCTCGGCGAGCCCGGCCTCGAAGAAGGCGAAGCCCACCTCGTAGGGGAAGGCCGGGCCGCCGTCGGGGAAGCCGTTGTCCGCGCCTTCGTAGCCGCCGTGCGCACGCTGCCAGGCCCATAGCTTCACCGCGGCGTAGCGGAGAAGCTCGATTCGGCCCTGGTGGTCCCCCTCCTGGATGAGGAGCTCTTTGCCGATCTGGATCGCCGCCGATTGGAAGGCGAGCGCGTCGGCGAGTGTCCCCGGATCGGCGAGCGCCGCTTCGGTGCTGGCGAGGAGTCCGTCTCCACGCGTGAACCAGCCCGGATCGATCTTGCGCGGGAGCCAGCGCAGCCAGGTCGGCACTTCGACCGGGCTCGGGAGCTGCGAGGTATCGAGCGAGGCGAGCGCATCCCAGGCGGGCTCGGCGGGGAGGCCGTCAGGGAAGAGGACCGCGCCGAGCGCGTCGTCGTCGGCAAGGACCGCGTCATATCCGGCCCCCGCTTCGCCATGCATGCCGGGCCCAGGCTGAAACGGCGGATCGTGGACCCGCCCCACGGGGGCAACCGGCAGGGAGCGGATATAACTCGCGATTGCTGCGGCTTCCTCGGGGGAAAACAGGTGGTGCTCCGCGCGCGCCTGGATGCTGTGGTTCGAGAAGGCAAAGACGGCGAGATCCGCGCCGTCGTCGGCGTGGCAGCGGGCGCAGGTCGGGCCGCCGTCGCGTGAGGTGGTCGTGAAGTAGGTGCGTCCCCGCTCGACGGCCGCGGGATCGGGGAGGGGAGCGGTCCACGTGGCCGGGTCGTCCCACGGGAGCTCGAGTTCGACCTGGTTCACAGGGTCGTCGGGCGCGCGGATTGCCAAGCCGAGGACGCGGAAGCCCGAGACGTCGGGCACCTGGCGGGCATACCTGAAGGCAATCCGGTTTTTGCCGGTCTTCACCGCGCCGGCAGCGAGCGGGATCGTGCCGCGTCCCGTACCGCCGAAGGGGCGGCGGAGCCCCAGGCCCGACGCGCCGAGGTCGATCGGCGCCCCGTCGTTCACCGCAACAAACGCGGCCTCACCCGCGACGATGTTGTCCGCCGTCACCTCGAGCGAAAGGGTCGGGCGCGTCGAAAGCGCGGCCGGGACCTCGAGGGTGACCGTGACCTCGGTCCCCGGCGCGCCGAGGATCTCGAGCGGGAATGCATGCGGTTCGGCCACGGGATCCCGTCCGCCAGAGGGTTCGCCGCATCCGGCGCTCGCCATTACGAGCCATCCGAGCAGTGCGGTGCTCAGGCGGATCCTGGGGATCGAACGCATTTAGGTATCTAATACGCTGTTCGCCGGGGAGTCAATCGTCATCCGTGCGCGGATCGACCACAAAAATGATCGGGTTGGTGCAATAAAACTTCAATCCGCCGAGAACTCGGTTCCGCTTGCGGAGGCGGAGGCGGAGGCGGAGGCGGAAACGCAAACGCAAACGCAAACGCAAACGCAGGCGATCAGGCGAGCGCGAGCCTTTGCAGGTGCCGTCGGGCGAGGGAGATGCGGGCGTAGGCGGTCTTCGTCTTGATGCCGAGCGCTTCGGCGATCTCCCGGATCGAACGGCCTTCCAGGTACGGCACGACCACCGCACGGATGCGCGGGCCGATCTTCAAGAGGAAGCGCTTCAGCCGGAACAGCCCGTACGTCGCCTGCAAGAGCATATCGGGCGACGACGCGTCGTCCTGCTCCTGCTCGGGACATTCCTCCGCGAGCCCCGTGAAGACCTCTCGCTCATGACGCGCGAGCTTTCGATAATTGCTCGCACGGTTGAGCCCGATCACCACGAGCCACGGCCGGGCCTGCTCCGGCGTGACCAGACATTCGAGGCGTCGCCACGCCGTGACGAAGACCTCCTGGACGACATCGTCCACATCACCGGAGGGGAAGGCCTGCTTGAGAAGCAGGCGGCGAAGGAAATCGCGGTGTTCGAGGTAAAGGCGGCCGAGCAAGGCGTGCGACGCCGTAAAGTTTGCCGGCGGCGGATGGAGCGGTATCGTTGTCATACTCATGACTCCGGTTCGGTCGGGGTTGTGGGGAGACGCCGGTCGGTGTTCTAGCGCCGGCTGGCGTCGCTTGTTTTGTTCCACAAATCAGGGCGAAACTCAACGACCAAATGTGGAATTGGTTCGTCGCGGGAAAAGTCACGATCCGACCTGAATGGGGCGAGGGGGGTTGGAATGGGAGCCGTGATCCCGAGCAGAAATTCCCTTACCCCCAACCCCTCTCCCGGCCCGGGAGCTGAGCATTGGTCTCATCTTGGGAGGCGCTGCGCTGGGGCGTTGCCCCAGGCCCCACCGGGGCTATCCGCCCCTGGACCAGGACCCGTGCAAGCGCTGGACCCGGGGTCGATGAACTGCGCGATGCGCAGTTCATCGCAGCGCCTTTCACCCCCTCTCCGCCGCGCGGGCAGGTCCCTCGGCCTCCGTCATCGGTCTTCGACCCCGTTCCCGCAAGTCGCGGGACCTCCGGATCGGTGTGGGAACCCGTTCGCGCAGGTCCCGGGACCTCCCGGATCGATGTTGCGCTCCGTTCG
>NZ_JAGTJK010000025.1:0-155399 GCF_028435265.1 Polyangium jinanense
CTGTCGACAGCGCGCATCGCGCGCTGTCGCCCCGCGTCCAGGGCTTGCCCTGGTCCGGGTGCAGGGGCGGATAGCCCCTGCTCGGGTCCGGGGTGAAACCCCGGCGCTACGCTGTGAAACGCCTGCGGCTCAGGCCGGGTGCGCCGCGCCGTTGAGCTCGGACGGCTCGGGGGCCTCCTCGCCGCTGATCGTCGAGGGCCCGAGCTCCATCACCGGCGGCGCGGCCGGCGTCCCGTCCGTCGGCTCGGCAGCCGCCTCGGCAGCCGGTTCGGCGGCCGGCTCGGCGCTTGCGGCCTTCGCCTTCGCGGGGCGGCCGCGGCGCTTCGGCGTGTCGCCGCTGGCCTCGCGGGAGGGGCCGGGCGGCGAGGATGCCGTGCCTGCGATCCGCGCGACCGACTCGACCTTCGACCGGATGTCGGGGTGATCCTCGGCGTAGACGCGCGCGTAGGCGAGCGCCTTCGTGGTCTTGCTCGACAGCGTCTCCTCGCTGTCCCGCAGCGCCGCGCGCGCCGCTTCGAGGGCTGCCTCTGCTTTCGCCACGGCCTCGGTGTGGGTCCGGACCTCGGTCACCACCTGCTCGAGGGTCGCCCGATCGACGCCGGGAAAGCTCACATGCGAGAGCTCGCTCGCGAACAGGTCCATCAGGGCCTGGACCGAGGGAGGAATGGGATCTGCCACGTCCATGGTCGTCTCCGTTTGCCGTTGCGGGGCCGGGGCGCGCGCCCGGACCCTGCGCGATCCGCTCGGGCGGGTCGCTACCCCAGGTCGTGGCCGCTGTCTAGATGTACAGTGGCAGATCGATGGCAACGGGGGTCGTTCAAGCCGGGACGGGCCCGACGTACCGCGACGCCGGCCGGATGAGCCGCCCCGCCCGCCGCTGCTCCTCGACGTGCGCGCACCAGCCGGCGGCCCGTCCCACCGCGAACGTGGGCGTGAACAGCTCGCGCGGCAGGCCCACGGCGTCGAGCAGGACGGCCGTGTAGAACTCGACGTTGGCCTTGAGCGGCCGATCCGGGTGCCGCTCGGCGAGCTGGGTCTCGGCCGCGCGCTCGGTTGCCCGCGCGAGCGCGAGACGCGCCCCTGCCCCCACGCTCCCGTCGCGCTCGAGCTCGCCGATGGCCCGCTCGAGCACCGCCGCCCGCGGATCCCGCACCCGGTAGATCCGGTGCCCCATGCCCATGATGCGCCTCCCTGCTGCGAGCTCGGCTTCGATCCACGCCGCGGCCCGCGACGGCTCGCCGATGCCGTCGAGCATGTCGAGCACGGGCCCTGGCGCGCCGCCGTGCAGCGGGCCCTTCAGCGCGCCGATGGCCGCCACGATCGCCGAGACCAGATCCGAGCCCGTCGAGGCCACGACCCGCGCGGTGAACGTCGAGGCGTTCATGCCGTGATCGGCCACGGTCACGAGGTAGGCGTCGAGCCCCCGCGCCGCTGCCTCGGGCGCGACCGCGCTGCGCACCATCCGCAGGAAGTCCGCCGCGTGCCCGAGCTTCGCGTCCGGGGCGATCGGCGCGCCTCCTGCGCGACGCCGCGCCCAGGCCGCCGCGAACGTCGCGACCGCGCCCGTGACCCGCGCGAGCTCGACCCACGCGGGCCGATTCTCTGACCGCCACGCCGCGCGCGCGCCGAAGTGCGCCACGCATGCCATGAGCGCCGCGCTTCCGTCCTCCGCGACGAGCGCTTCCCCGAGCGACGGAATTTGCTCGAAGGCCAGCGTCCGCCCCTCGGCGAGCGCCTCCGCGATCGCGCCGCGGGTCGCCGCGTCCGGCAGCGCGCCCGTCCAGAGCAGCGCGCACAGATCCTCGAAGCCGACCCGGCCCGCGAGCGCCTCGACGTCGTACCCGCCCACGACGAGCCGCCCCCGCTCGCCGTCGACCTCGCTCAATGCCGTATCCGCCACGACGACCCCATCGAGCCCGCTCGCTTTCGTCGCTGCGTGTTTCGCCCCATTCTGCTTCGCAAGGTCCATCGTTTCCTCCTTCGTTGATGGTATCCTTGATGTCGTGAGCAACGTTGATCAACGTGGATTGATCAATCAATCTACTGGATTCGACAATCAACCATCGAACCTCGTGTCCGGACCCGAGGCCGCCGCGCTGCTCGGGGTCAAGCGCGAGACGCTCTACGCGTACGCGAGCCGCGGCCTCGTCCGCAGCGTGCCCAGCGAGGGCGGGCGGAGCCGCCTCTACATGCGCGAGGACCTCGAACGGCTGAAGGCCCGGAGCGACGCGCGCCGCGGGCACGGCCCGGTCGCCGCTTCCGCCTTGCGCTGGGGCGAGCCCGTCCTCACCTCGACGATCACCACGATCAGCGCCGAAGAAGGCCCGCGCTACCGCGGTCAGGCCGCGACCGCCCTCGCCGCCGCCGGCGTGCCCTTCGAATCCGTCGCCGAGCTGCTCTGGACCGGCGCGCTCCCCGAAGAACGCCCCACCTGGACCTTGCCCCAGGATCCCGCCTTCCCCGTGGCCCGCCTCGCCGACCTCGTCCCCGAGGGCGCCCCGCCCCTCGCCACGCTCGCCCTCGCCGTCCCGGCCCTGGCCGCGCGGGATCCGCTGCGCTTCGCCGCCACCGAGGAGGCCGAGCTGCCCCGCGCCCGCGCCTTGATCCGCCGCCTCGCCGCGCTCTCCGCCCTGCCCGCAGGCGCGCGCCGCGCCAAGGCCGCGCTCGCCGAGCCCACGATGACCCGCGCCCTGCTCGTCGCCCTCGGCGGCCGCAGGTCTGAGCGCGCCGAGGCCGCCCTCGAACAGGCGCTCGTGCTGCTCGCGGATCACGAGCTCGCCACCTCGACGTTCGCCGTCCGCGTCACCGCCTCGACCGGAGCCGATCTCTACGCCTGCGTGAGCGCCGGGCTCGCCGCGGTCTCCGGCCCGAAGCACGGCGGCGCCTGCGACCGCATCGAGGCCGTGGTCGCCGAGGTCGGCCGCCCCGAAAAAGCCCGCGCCGTCGTCGCCGCCCGCGCCCGCCGCGGCGACAGGGTCCTCGAGCTCGGGCACCCGTTTTACCCCGACGGCGACCCGCGCACCCCACCCCTGCTCGCGGCCGCGCGCGTGGAGGCGCCTCGAAAAACCAGCGTCGCCGCCCTCTTCGCCCTGCTCGACGCGACGAAAGAGGCCGGCCATCCGCCCCCGTCCGTGGATGTCGGCCTCGTCGCCCTTTGCCTTGCGCTCGGCCTGCCGCCGGGCGCGGCCACGACCCTCTTCGCAATCGGTCGCCTCGCCGGCTGGATCGCCCACGCCCTCGAACAGCGCAAGGATCCTACGCTCCTGCGCCCGCGCTCGATCGCATCATGAAGCGCGGGCCATTCGCCGTCCCTGCGGCGCGATGTGCGCCTCGAACCAGTGCCCCGCGAGATCCGCGACCTGATCGAGCGCCCCCGGCTCTTCGAACAGGTGCGTCGCCCGCGGGATGATGACGATCTCCCGCTCGCACCGGAGATCCTCGAACGCCTGCTGGTTCAGATCGATCACCAGCGTATCCGCCCCGCCCACGATGAGCAGCGTCGGCGCCTGAACCTTCGGCAGCGCCGGCCCCGCGAGATCGGGCCGCCCGCCGCGCGAGACGACCGCCAGCACTGCGTCGGGCCGCTCCGCCGCGGCCACGAGCGCCGCCGCCGCCCCCGTGCTCGCCCCGAAGAGCCCGATCCCGAGGCCCGCCGTCGACGACGCCCGGCCGAGCCAATCGACGACGCCCGTGACCCGCCGCGCGAGCAGGTTGATGTCGAATCGGATCTCGGCCGTCCGCAGATCCACGGCCTCCTCCTCGGCCGTCAAGAGGTCCACGAGCAACGTCGCGAACCCGCGCGCCCGCAAGCTCGCCGCGACGTGACGATTGCGCTGACTGAACCGGCTCGAACCGCTGCCATGGGCGAACAGCACGACGCCCCGCGCCCCTGCCGGCATCCCGAGATCGCCGTTCAGCATCACGCCGTCCGCCGGCATGCAGACCGGCGAGGTCTCCGCTCGCTCGTTCACCATGATCCGCTCCCTCCCTATCGAGGATCCGGCATCGGGCAGAGAGCCCGCCGCCGCAACTACGACCGGATCACGGTCTCGACGCGAAGCGCATGCAAGAGCGGCTCTCCCCGCTCGAATGCCGAGACGCTCTCGAACGTGGTCTCCGCGATGTTCGTGAGTGCCTCGTGCGTCAAGAACCCCTGATGCGAGGTGACGAGCACGTTCGGGAGCGTGAGCAGCCGCGCGAGGACGTCGTCCTGGATCACGCGGTCCGAGAGATCTTGGAAGAAGATGCCCTCCTCCTCCTCGTACACGTCGAGCCCCGCGTGCCCCACCTGCCCCGTCTTCAGCGCTTCGAGCAGCGCGGGCGTATCGACGAGCGCGCCGCGCCCGGTGTTGATCAGCATCACCCCGCGCTTCATCGCGGCGATTGCCGCGGCGTCCACGAGGTGATGGGTCTCCGGCGTGAGCGGGACATGCAGCGACAGGATGTCCGCTTTCGCGTACAGCTCGGCGAGCGTGGTGTACCGGACGATCCCGCCGTCGACGAGCGTGGCGTCCGGGCGGAGGTCGTAGGCGAGCACGTGACAGCCGAACCCGTGGAGGATTCGCGCGAGCGCGGCCCCGATGCGGCCCGTGCCGATGACGCCGGCGGTCTTGCCGACCATGTCGAAGCCGACGAGGCCCTCGAGCGAGAAATTGCCCTCGCGCACGCGGGCGTAGGCTTTGTGGATCTTGCGGTTCAAGGCGAGGATCAGCGCGGCCGCGTGCTCGGCGACGGCGTGGGGCGAATACTCGGGCACACGCACGACGGGCAGCCCGAGCCGCGCCGCCGCCTGCAAATCGACGTGGTTGTAGCCGGCCGATCGAAGCGCGATGAGCCCGACGCCCACGGCGGCGAGCGTCTCGAGCGCGCGCGCGGTGACGTGGTCGTTGACGAAGGAGCAGGCCACGCGGGTCCCCTGCGCGAGCACGGCCGTCTCCTCGGTGAGCCGGGGTTCGAGGAAAACGAGCTCGTGCCCGCGCCGCGCGGCGGACGCGGCGAGGATGTCCCGCTCGTAGCGGTGGGTATCGAAGACGGAAACTTTCATCACAGATCGATCTGCATCCCGAGCTCCACGACGCGACCCGGGGGCAGGCCGAAATACGCCGTGGCGGGGCGCGCGTTGCGGGAAATGAAGGCGAAGAGGTCCTTGCGCCATTTCCACATCTTCGAGCGGCCGGTCGGCAGGAGTGTCTCGCGGCCGAGGTAATAACTCGTGCGCTGGAGCTCGATCGAGAGGCCGAACTCCTTGCAGGCGGCGAGCGCGTTCGGCACGTTCGGCGTCTGCATGAAGCCGTAGCGAGCATTGACCCGGAAAAACCCGTGGCCCTTGTGCTCGACGGTCAAGCGCTGATCGGGCGGGATCTCGGGGACGCGCTCGTTCGTGATGGAGAGCAGGACGACCTGCTCGTGCAGGACCTGGTTGTGCTTGAAATGGTGGAGCAGGACGGGCGGCGTGCCGTTCGGGTTCGAGGCCATGAAGACGGCCGTGCCGCGGACGCGGTGGGGCTTCGTGCGCTCGACGTCCTCGAGGAACATTTCGAGCGGCAGGATGCCATCCTTGAAGGACTCGGCGAGGATCCGGCGGCCCGATTTCCAGGTCGTCATGACCGTGAAGATCACGAACGCCATGGCCACGGGGAACCAGCCGCCCTGGAAAAACTTGGCGGCGTTTGCCGAAAAAAACGAGAGGTCGATGGCGAGGAACACCGCGACGGGCGGCAGCGCCTTCCAGAGCGGCCAGCCCCAGCGCTTCGTGACGACCACGAAATACACCGTCGTGGTGATGGTCATCGTGGCCGTGACTGCGATGCCGTAGGCCGCCGCGAGCGAGGTCGAGGTGCGGAACGTGAAGACGAGCAGGATGCAGGCGACGAGCAGCGCGCGGTTGATCTCGGGGATGTAGATCTGCCCCTCGGTGTCCTTCGAGGTGTGGACGATCGTGACGCGCGGGAAGTAGCCGAGCTGCACGGCCTGCTGCGTCAGCGAGAAGGCCCCGGAGATGAGCGCCTGCGAGGCGACGATCGTGGCCCCCGTGGCGATGGCGACCGTCGGGTAGAGGGCCCAGGAGGGGACGAGGCCATAAAAAGGATTCGTCGCGCCGCCGGGGTGCTGGAGCAGATACGCGCCCTGGCCGAAATAATTGAGCAGGAGCGCGGGCCAGACGATGGCGAACCACACCCGGCGGATGGGGCCGCGCCCGAAATGGCCCATGTCCGCATAAAGCGCCTCGCAGCCCGTGATGCAGAGGACCACAGCGCCGAGAAGCAGGAAGCCGTGGCCGCGGTGTTCCAGGAAAAACCGCACGCCGTGCCGGGGATCGACGGCCGCGAGCACGCTCGGATTGGCCAGGATCCACCGGGCCCCGAGGGTGGCGATGGTGACGAACCAAAGGAGCGTGACGGTCCCGAAGACATTGCCAATGCCCCCGGTGCCGCGCTTCTGCACGAGGAAGAGCGCGACCAGAATGGCCACCGTGAGCGGCACGACGACGTGCTTGAGCGGCTCGTACGCGACCTCGAGGCCCTCCATGGCCGAGAGCACCGAAATCGCGGGCGTGATGACGCCCTCGCCATAAAGGAGCGACGCGCCGAGAAGGACGAGCAAGACGAGCGGACCCGTGCCCGGGCCCTTGCGCGTGGGCACGAGCGCGAGCAGGGCCATGATGCCGCCGGAGCCTTGATTGTCGGCCCTGAGGACGAACGTGAGGTACTTGACCGTCACGACCATCAAGAGCGACCAGAAGACGAGCGAGAGGATGCCGAGGATGTTCGCCGGCGTGGGCGCGACGTGATGCGGGCTCTCCGGGCTGAAGCACTCCTTGATCGCGTAGAGCGGGCTCGTGCCGATGTCGCCGAAGACGACGCCGAGGGCGCCGAGGAGCAAGGCCCAGCGCGCGCCGTGCGTCGCCTCGCCGTGGGTCGCGGCGGCATGCGACGGCGCGCTCGTTTGTGGCGCGTCTCCGGCCGCCCTTGCGTCTGGGACCACGCTACTCCCGTCCGTCGCGGATGCGTCGGTGGAGGCAAGCGTGCCCGCTTGGTCTTCCGTCATGGAGCGCGGATGGTACCCCATCCCGGCAGAGACGCGAGGCGCGGCCCGCCGCCCCGGGAGGCTTGACCACGAGGACGGTGTGGACTTCTGTAGGGGGATGCCGGCACGGAGCGCACGCGGATGGGGATGAAGCTCCTGTGGGTCTGCGTCGGCGGGGCGATCGGCTCGGGTGCACGGTTTCTCGTGACGACCTGGTCCCTTTCGCGATACGGCACCGCATTTCCCTACGGAACCCTCGCCGTCAACGTCGCCGGCTCCTTCCTGCTCGCGCTCCTCTTCCAGCTCTCCCGGAGTGTCACGTGGCTCGGCCCGACGCTCCAGGTCGCGCTCGGCGCGGGTTTCCTCGGCGGGTTCACGACGTACTCCACGTTCAACCTGGAGCTCGTCCAGTACGTACAGAACGGACAGCCCCGCCTCGCCGCGCTGTACGGCACGGCGACGCTCGTGGGTTGCCTCTGCGCCGGGTTCGTCGGGATGTACCTCGGTCGGCTCCCCGGTTCGCGCTGACGACCCCGCAGCCGAGCTCGCCTGAAAGTCCACGCGAACAAGCGGCGGGCTCGACGCCCCGCGGCGCGGCCCGAGGGATCGACGCATGGCAGACGCGGACATCACGAGCGATCTCGGCCGCGAGCTCGCCGCCGGGCGGGCGGTCTTGTTCACGGGCGCGGGGTTCTCCGTCGACGCGCGCGCCGAGGATGGGAGCGCGATCCCGAGCGGGCCGGAGCTCTCCGAAGAGCTCTGGGACCTCTGCTTCCCCGGCGAATCCCGGGACGGGAGCGCGCTCCAGGACCTCTTCCAGCACGCCCTGTCCGAGACCCCGGACAAACTCGAAGCGCTGCTCCGGCGTCGGCTCACGGTCGACCCGGCGCGGCTCCCGGCGTTTTACCGGGTCTGGTTTGCCCTCCCCTGGCGCCGGATCTACACGCTGAACGTGGACGATCTCGCGACGGCCGCCGAGGCCCGGTTCGACCTGCCCCGGCCCGTCGTGATCCGCGCGGCGCTCGCCGACGATCCGCCGCCGGACGAGACCCCCGACGGATCGCGGCTCGAGGTCGTCCACCTGAACGGGCACGTGACGAACGGCCCGCGCGGCGTGACGTTCTCGACGACGCAGTACGGCGCGCGCCTCGCATCCGACAAGGATCCGCATTACGCGGCCCTCGTTCGCGACTTCTGCGACCTGCCGTTCGTCTTCGTGGGGACCCGGCTCGACGAATCTCCCCTCTGGCAAGAGCTCGAGCGCGTCGAGCGCACGGGCGGCGAGGAGCCGCAGCGGCCAAGACCGCGCTCCCTCCTGGTCACGCCTCAGATCGAACGCGCGCGCCAATGCCTCCTCGAGCGCATCGGCGTGGCCTGGGTCCCGCTCTCGACGCGGCAGTTCACCGACGAGGTACTCTTCCCGATCGCCCGATCCCTCGGCGTCGCCTGACCGGTCGAGAAAAACTTCGAATCCGCGGGGCCTGGGGACATCCCTCGTCGTGAGCACGACGACGAGACAACACGGGCAAGGTTGGCTCGGTGAGCCAGCCATCGGACATGACCGAGATTCCAGCGAACGCGTGGGGCGCGACAAGGCCCGAGGCGCACGGTTCCTCGGGACGCACCGGCATCGCCGCCGGTTCAACGTGGTCGGGCCCTGCCATGACGAACTGCATTACATGCTGGCCGCGAGCACGCGGCTCGCGGAGGTGCCGGACCTCGTGGCGCGCGGGTCGTACGTGGTGGTGCACGCGCCGCGGATGCATGGGCGGACGACGTGGCTGCGGGGGCTCTCGGTGGGGCTCGCGGAGAGCGGCGCGTGGGCCGTGGTGCGGGCGTCGTGCCGGCCGAGGCGCGGCGCGGAGGCGTCGGGCGAGCGCGCGTTGCTCGAAGCGATCGCGCAGGCGGCCGCGGAGCAGCTCCCGGCACCGCTGCGGCCACCGCCGTGGCCCCCTTCGTACGACGTGCGGTTCGCGGGCGTCGTGCTCTCGGCGTGGGCGCGGGCGTGCCCGCGGCCGCTCATCCTCTTGCTCGACGACGTGGAGCTCCTGCCACGCGAGATCCGCGCGAGCCTGCTCGCGCAGCTCCGGGCGACCTACGAGGCCCGGCCCCGCGCGGCGCCGTGGTCGGTCGTGCTCTCGGGCTCGGACGAGGTGCAGGCCTCGGCCGTGGAGCTGCTCGGCCCCGCGGCGACGTCGCTCCGCCTGCCCGATTTCACGGCCACGCAGGTGGCCGCGCTCTGCGCGGAGCACACGGAGGAGACGGGGCAGCCGTTCCGGGACGAGGCCGTGGCGCAGATCGCCGCGATCTCGGGCGGGCACCCGTGGGTCGTGAACGTCCTCGCGCGCGAGATCGTGGAGAAGCTACGTCCTCCGCTCCGGCAGCCGATCACCGCCGCGCACGTGATGGCGGCCGCCGAGCGGCTCCGAGGCGCATGGATCTGAGCGTGTCTGCTTCCCGCGGGAGTTCAGCTCGGGCACAATCGGCGCGATTTTCATGTCGATCGGCGAGGACGTTCCAGGCGACACGGCTCCGAGCGATGCCGAAACGACGGCGCTGGCCGTGGAGCCCTCTCCGGAGGTCGACACGTCCGCGCCGGCGGAGACCCCGCAGCCGACGTCGCGCATCGCGGCCCTCGCGCTCTCGCTCAACCTGGACGACGAGGCGCTCGTGCACCGCGCCGATCCGCTCATCGGCCTCGTCGTCGCCGGCCGTTATCGCATCCTCACGCCGATCGGCCGCGGCGGCATGGGCGTCGTCTACAAGGTCGAGCACGTCCACCTGGGAAAACTCCTCGCGATGAAGCTGCTCGCGGGCGAGCTCAGCATGAGCCCCGAGGTCGTGCGCCGCTTCAAGCGCGAGGCGCTCACCGTCTCGCGTTTGTCGAGCCCGAGCACCGTGCACGTCTTCGATTACGGCGTGGACGCGGGCCTCACGTACATCGTGATGGAGCTCGTGACGGGCCGTGATCTCGCCGCGATGCTGGCCGACGCCGGCCCGATGCCGTTCGCGCGGCTCGGCAAGATCGTCCTCCAGATCCTGAGCTCGCTCGGCGAGGCGCACGGCAAGGGCATCGTGCACCGCGACGTCAAGCCGCAGAACGTGATGATCACGACGACGGAAGGCGGCACCGACATCGCCAAGGTGCTCGACTTCGGCATCGCGAAGCTGCGGGAAGAGGCCGACGCGAGCACGGGCGGCGAGGTGACGCGCCGCGATCAGCTCATCGGCACGCCGTACTTCCTCGCGCCCGAGCTCATCCGCGGCGACCCCGTCGATCACCGCGCCGATCTCTACGCCGTCGGCGTGCTCCTCTACCACGCGCTCACCGGCCATTACCCGTTCCACGCGAAGACCTCGGCGAGCATCCTGGTCAAACACGTCACGGAGCAGCCGATCGCGCCGTCGATCCGCGCCCCGTCGCGCGGCATCCCGCCCGGGGTCGACGCCGTCGTGCTGCGCGCGCTCGAAAAGGATCCCGCGGCGCGATGGCAGAGCGCGGGCGAGTTGCAGGCGGCCATTGCGGCGGAGCTACGCAAGCTCGGGACGGAGGACGTCGAGGCGCTGCTCGATGCGAGCGTCCTCCGAAACCTCACGCGCGCGGCGCTGATGGGGGCGGCCCAGAGCCCCGGCGAGATTGCGAGCCGTGACGAGGTCGAGGCCTACGAGCGCAAGCTGCGCAGCCGCCGGCACCTCGCCTGGTTCGCGTCGAGCCTCGTGCTCATCCTCGGCGCGGGCGCGGGGCTCTTCGTGATGTGGCGACGCTGGACCCCGAGCTTCGCGGGCGCGGAGCTCGAGCCAAACGACACGGCGGCGAACGCGACGCCCTTGCCGCTCGGCACGTCGGTGTCCGGGCTCCTCGGCAAGCGCATCGACGCGCAGCACAGCGATCGTGATTTTTATTCGTTCGAGGTCCCGAAGGGCGCGGGGGATACGCCGCGGATCGCGCGCTTCGTGGTGACGGCGCTCCCGAACATGGAGACCTGCACACTCCTCTACCGGCAAGGCTTCCAGGCGCCGATCGCGCAGTACTGCGTGGGTCGATCCGGCCGGGATCTCTCGATCCCGCGGCTCAGCATCGAGCCCGGCCGGTACTACGCCTCCGTGCTGCAGGACCTGGATCCGCGTGGCGATCGAAGGATCCCCTTCGTGCACGAGAACGTTTCCGACACCTACGCCATCACGGTCGCGCTCGCCGAGGAGGGCTCCACGCACGAGATCGAGCCGAACGACGAGCTCCCCTCGGCCACGCCGATCGAGCCCGGCGAGACGCGGACGGGCGCGCTTGGCTGGGTCGAGGATCATGACACGTACTGCGTGGGCGCCTCCGCGAACGGCAAGGCGATCCGCTGGACGGCGCGTGATGTCGTGCGAGACGCGGGGTCGGTGCTGGAGGTCACGACGTTGCGAGGCCGCGAGGTCGAGCGGAGGGTCCGCGTGCACACCGCGGACAAGAGTACGCTCTCGCAAGAAGATACGCGCTCTCCCTGGACGGGTCCCGCGATCGCCTACGAGGAGGGCACGCCGCGCTGCGTGCGCCTAAGGCTCGTACGAGACCCTTGGATCACCGAGGCGCCGCGGGTGCAGCCTGGTGGGCTCGAGGCCTACGTCCTCGCGGTCGACGTCGTGCCCTGAGCTTCGAGGGACAAAAACCTCACATCCTCGTGACGAGCAGGTACACTCTGGGAGGCGCGGGGGTACGAGGAACCAGCGATGTCGGAGAACCAGCGTTACCGGGTCATCAAGCGGCTCGCCTCGGGCGGTATGGCCGAGGTGTTCGTTGCGGAGAGCGCAGGAATCGAGGGCTTCCGCAAGCAAGTCGCAATCAAGCGCGTCCTCCCGCACCTCAGCAAGAACGAGCAGTTTATCGACATGTTCCTCGACGAGGCCCGCCTCTCCGGCCGCCTCGCGCATTCCAATGTCGTGAGCGTCTTCGACATCGGCGTCGGTGACAACACGTACTTCATCGTCATGGAGTACGTCGACGGCGCCGACTTGAAGCAGGTGATCGAGTACCAGAAGAAGGTCGGCAAACCGATGCCGGTCGAGAGCGCGTGCTTCATCGCCGCGAAGATCTGCCAGGGCCTCGCCTACGCGCATGATCTCCACACGCCCGACGGCGAACACCTCAACATCGTCCACCGCGACGTCACGCCGGCGAACGTGCTCATCACGCGCCACGGCGAGTGCAAAATCGTGGACTTCGGCCTCGCCAAGGCGTCGAGCCAGCTCGCGAACAGCGACGCCGGCATGATCAAGGGCAAATTCGGCTACCTCGCGCCCGAGACGGTCATGGAGCTCAGCGTGGACAAACGCGTCGACGTCTTCGCCGCCGGCATCATCCTCTGGGAGATGCTCGCCGGCCGTCGCCTCTTCCTCGGCGAGACCGACCTCGGCACCGTCAAGCTCGTGCGCGAGGCGAACATCCCCTCGCTCAAGCCCTTTAGCCCCGACGTACCCCCGGAGCTCGAGGAGATCATCCGCACCGCGCTCGCGCGTGATCGCGACGTCCGCTACCAGACGGCACGTGATTTCGGGCGCGATCTCACGCGGTTCCTCTATCGCTTCGGACGGCCCGTCAGCGAGTACGAGGTCGCCGATCTCGTACTCGGCGCCGCGGGCGCGCCGGCAAAGAAGGTCGACGGCCTCGCCATGATCGGCGAGATGCTCGACCTGATGCTGCTCGAGTTCAAATCACTCACGCAGCAAGACAATGCGGGCGGACCGAATAGCCTGCAGCCCGATCTTTTCAAGCTCACGGGAGCGAACCCCGCCGCGCCTGCCTCGGTCGACTCGGGGGATCTCGACGAGACCTTCTCCGGCCTCAGCGACGAGCTCGAGGGCCCCGATCCGACGAATACCCCGCAGGACAAGGGCCGCGCGCCGACCGCCTGGTGGCGAGGCCTCATTTCTCGCTGAGCCATCTCCCGCGAACATGAGGAAGCTGACGGACGCCGAGGCCGGCGTTCGGCGGCACCTTCGCGCCCGGGGTCGTGACGACTGCGTCACGGACGAAGGAAAAAATTGATTTCCAGCCTGCCACGCTCGTAGCTTTCCTTATTCCGGGCTCCCGCCTTGGACGACGCGATGATCCAGACAGACAAGCCGAACCACGTGCCTCCCCACGACGGCCGCCGCGCTTCGCGGCGCACGCGCCTTTGCCTCTTCCTTTCGGCCCTGGCCACGGCGAGCCTCGCGCCTCTCGCGAGCGCCCACGCGGCCGACGCCGAGGCGCTGCTCAAAGAGGGCAAGCAGCTCGTCACGGACAAGAAGTACGACGAGGCGTGCCCCAAGATCGCCGAGGCGTACAAGCTCTCCCCGAGCCCCGCGACTTTGCTCGAGCTCGCGCTCTGCCACGAGAAGCAAGGCAAGCTCGCGACCGCGTGGGGCGAGATGCTCGACGCCGAGACGGACGCCCGTAAGGCCGCGCGCGCCGACATCGAGGCGCGCGCACGCGCAAACAGCAAGGCGCTCGAGCCGAAGCTGCCGCGCGTGACCGTTTCCGTCGCGGCAAACACGCCCGGCATCGAGATCGCGATCGACGGACAGAAGATCGATCTCGGCGCGCTCGGCAAGGGTCGTCCCGTGGATCCCGGCGAGCACAAGATCGTGGCCACCGCGCCCGGCCGCAAAACCTGGGAAACCACGCTCAGCCTCAAGCAGGCCGAGCGCAAGACCGTCGTCGTCCCGGCCCTCGCCGAGGACGCGAATGCGGCGTCCACCTCGGACAAACCCGCGGGCGGGGAGAGCGGGGCGGCGGCGCAAGCGGGCGGGACGACCAAGACAGACACGACCACAGGCGGCGGCGCCGCGGTTGATACGAAACCGAAGGAAAAACCCGAAGAGCCCGACGACGGCAAGGGGCCGATCCACCGGGCCAAACGTCTCGTCATCGACGTCGGCGCATTTGGCGGCGGGCAGCTCTTCCTCGGCGGCGGGAGCGTGGACGCGCTCTCGGCCCTCACGTACGAGTATCGCATCACCTACCCGCTCGGCGGCGAAGCGGCCGAGTACAAGGCCTGCGACGCGAGCGCTTGTTACGCCACGGTCGATCCGGCCATCGGCGTCCCCGTCGGCGGCCAGGTGTTCGTCGGGTACGCGGTCAGCGAGAAGCTGCACGTCGGCGGTCGCTTCTTCGGCAGTTACCTCGTCACGGGCGGCTACTCGCTCCTCGTGGGTCCAGCGCTCTCCGTGCGCGTGAACGATCGCCTCTGGATCGGCGGCACGCTCGCCGTCGGGTTCGGCGCACAAAAGGCGACCATCAACGGCGCGCGCGGCGAGGTCCCGAGCGAGTGGGCCGATCTCAACGGAGGGGACGAGGTCGAGCTGCTGCTCAGCCGCACAATCCCCACGGAAAACGAGACCGGCTTCGGCTTCTCGTTCGGCGCCGCAGTCGAGGTCTCGTACACGCTCGCCGAGTTCGGCAAGGGCAAGAGCATCACCACAGGCTCGCTCGTCGCGAGCGCATGGCCCACGTTCCTCAAGACGTGGGATGGGTATGCCATCGCCCTGCCCATCGGCGTTGGATATCGCTTCCACTGAGTTACGGGATTCCACAGCGTCTCGCCGGGGTTTCACCCCGGGCCCGACCAGGGGCTCTTCGCCCCTGGACCCGAACCAGGGCGCAGCCCTGGACCTTTGGAGCATCGACCGCGATGCGGTCGATGCTCACGCGGCATCGCGTTCTGGACACGTGTGTGATCTTGCGCGGCAGGCGCGTGCCCGCGGCGTGCGCGTCGCATGTGGATGTGCGAGGCTCGGCCCGTGCGCAGCCACCGTGCACGGGCTTTTTGCCTGGGCCGCCGCGCGCTCGCGGGCCCTGTCTGGGCGACTGTCCTGCTCGTGCTTGCGTCCTGCACGGCGGCGCCTCCGCGCCACGGCGGCGAGGTGCTCGGCGACAATCGCGACGCGCTGCTCGACGAGGCGCGGCGCGCGGCATACGGCGGGGACAGACCCGCGGCGCGCCGACGCTACGAGGTGCTCCTCGCGCGGGATCCGCGGGACGACGAGGCGCGGACCGGGCTCGCGCGGCTCGACGCCTGGGAAGGGCACCACGCGCGGGCCGCGGCCGCTTATCGGGACGTCCTCTCGCGCCACCCCGCCGACGACGACGTCCGCGCCGGCCTCTTCGACGTGCTCACCTGGCAAGGCCTCTGGGACGAGGCCGAGGCGGTCCTCGACGCGGCGGAGCGCAAGGACTCCCCTCCCCTGCTCGCTTGCCGCGCGCGGCTCGAATTCGCGCGGGGCGACCTCACGACGGCGCACGCGCTCGCGGAGCGGGCGTATGTCGCGTCCGGGGGCAACACCGAGCTCCGCGCACTCGCGCGACGTCTGTCCACGGGGTATGCGCGGGTCACCACGCGGGTCCTCGTTTTCCCGGCGCCCATGCCGACGCTCGGGCAGGTCGAGGTCGAGGTCTCGCAGGCGTGGCGCAAGCTCATCCTCGGCGTCGAGACCGAACATGGTGGCCGCCCCAAGGCGGCATCGGGCGGGTGGGCCTACGGCGCGACCTGGGGCGGCCGGGCCATGTGGCTCTTCGGGCATGGGTTTTCCCTGGGTGGCGAAGCGGCGTTCGGCGCGCCGGCCGAGAGTGTCCCGATGCTCCGCCTCCGCGCGCACGGCACGGCTCCCATCCGCCCCTGGCTCACGAGCGGTCTTTCGTACACGTACCGTCGGTACGCGGACGGCATCGCCACGCACGGGGCGAGCCCCACGCTCGGCGTCACGATTGGTGACCTGCTCCGGCTCGACGCGACGTACTGGCTCACGCACGTGCGCGTCGAGGATCCCCGGGGCGCGAGCGAGAGTCGGCTCGTGCACGCGTTCTCATTCTCGGCGGGCCGCACGCTCCTGCCGTGGCTCGCGCTCCGGGCCGGGTATGCACATGGCGCCGAGGCCGAGCGATTCCCGGCTGCGTTCCAGATCCAGGGCCTCCTCACGGATGCCGTTTACGTCGGCGCGGATCTCCGGCCATACGATTTTTTGCGCGTGATGCCGCTCTACAACCTCACATTCCGTGGCCCTCCCGGCGCCGAGCGCGCCGCGCTGCACACCTTCGAGATCGGCGCGCTCGTGCGCTGGTGAATGCGGGCGCCGCGACGGGACGTGCTTTACGTCGGTCGAGCGCGGCGGCATCATCGCGTCATGAAGCTTCGACCTTTTCTTGTTTCGATCCTGGCCCTCGCCGCGCTCCCCCTCTTCGTCGCCTGCGGCAACAGCGTCGAGGGCGGCGCAGGCGGTTCGGGCGGCTCCGGTGGCTCCGGCGGTTCGGGCGGCTCCGGTGGCTCCGGCGGCGAAACGTTCACGCTCACGTGTTTCAACGACGGCGTGCAGTTCCCCGCGGCGAGCAAGGCCTGCGTCACGGATCAGGATTGCGGCCAGATCCTGCACGTGGTCGATTGCTGCGGCAGCCTCTCGGCCATCGGCCTCGCCGCAAAGGATCTGCCGGCCGTCTCGATGGCCGAGCAGGAATGCGGAACGCACGCCCTCTGCGATTGCATTGCCCAGCCCACGCGCGTCGAGGACGGGAAAACCACGGAGGACACGTCGATGATTCAGGTCGCTTGTGTCTCCCATGTCTGCCAGACGCTCCTGCCTACGGATCCCTGACGAATTTGACGGGCGTGGACATCGCCAACACCGGGACGGCGAGCCACATGCGGAACATCCTCGGCGCCGTGCGGCTGCTCGGCGCCGAGGGGATCATCACCGGGATCCGGCCGAGCGACAAACCGCGCGCGCACGCTCGGATCTAGAGCATCGACCGGTTCGATGCTCGGAAGATCGCGAAGCGAGCTTCCCTCGGGGGGTGAATCGGCCGGGCTTTGCCCGGACGAGAGGGGGACGCGAGGCGTCCCCCTCGGGACAAAAGAGCTAGAACATCGAGCGGTTGCAAACCGATCGATGTTCTAGAACACCGCTTCAGGGCGTGCTCAGGGGATTTGCAGGATTGCTGCCCGCGGCGATCTCGTCGCCGTCGAGGTATCCGTCGAGATCCCGATCGATACCGATGCGCACCCCGGAGCCGGGCGGCACGCAGGTATACGTGAGCGATTTGCCGCTCCCGAGGAAGACCGAGCGCAAGACCGCGTCCGGGATCGGCCCGATCGCCTGCTGATCGACGACGAAGCGATTGATCTCCGGGATGTAGAGGTACCCGACCTCCACCTCCGAAGAGGAGCCCGAGACGCCCTTCGCCACGAGATCACATTCGAAGGCGTTCGCGCGTTGCAAGAGGAGCTCGATACGCGCCGCGGCCGACGCCTGGTTCGCCACGGTGAGCGTCACCTGTTGCCCGACGATGGGCGCGAAGTTCGTATCGAAGGCGAGCTGATACGCTTCCATGTTGCGCTTGATCTGGTCCCCCTCGGGGCCGAGGGGGATCCCAGGCTGGACCGTGATCGGCTCGGGAAGGATCTCGGGGAGGATCGGGGTGCCCTTGTCGAACACGCCGCTCCGGTGGAACAACGTCGGGGTGCTCCCGTCGTGGGTGAAGCCGAAGCCACGGATCTGATCGCCCATGAAGGGATCGGGCAGCTCGGAGCCGAAGGCGACGGCGGAGCCGAACATGCCGACCTTCTGGTACTGGCCACGCAGGTGCACGTTCTTGAGGATCTGCGGTGCGCCGCCGAAACCCGAGAATCCATCCGCACCGAAGAACCCCGGGAAGCGATCGTTCGGGTTGGCATTGGGATTGACTGGATGGCACGTCGCGCAGGTGGCCGGGCCGATGACCGGCGTATTGAAGAAGAAATCGCGACCCGCCTGCTGCGAGGGCGTCAGCGAATTGTCGAGGTTGCGGATCGGGTTCGGCGGATAGGCGACCTGGAGGATGAAGTCCGTGAACCTCTGCATGTCCTCGGCACTGAGCTCCGCCGTCCGTCCGAGCAAGCCCACGAACGCGGGGTTGAATTTCTTGAATGCGGCCACCTCGTCGAACGCTCCCTGGTCCGGCTGCGCGCTCGGCTCATCATTGCCGCCCGTGCGGTCGGCGCGCCAGTGCATCGTGCCGTGGTTTGCCATTCCGCGCAGGCTCTGGGTCGCCATCGGCCCCTTCATCGGGTGGAAATCGGGGTCGACGAACAGAGGCCCCTTGAACGGGCCGGGGTTGTTCAGCACCGATCCGTCGGGATTGCCGAGATCCCAGGAGAGATCGTCCATGTCGCCGAAGACGTGACAGCTCCCGCAGGCCGCCTCGCCATTGCTGGAGGAGAGCCGCGCGTCGTAAAGGAGAGCCCGCCCCTCGACGATGCTGTCCGGCTCGGGGCTGTACATCTTGATGTGGGCGATCTCCTTTTGCGTCGACAAACTCACGACGGAGAGCCCATTGTCGAAGCGCGTGAGGACGTACATGCGCGCCCGGCCCTCGTCGAGGACGATGCCCGTCGGTCCGCCGCCGCTCAGCGTGATGTGGCTCGTCGCGCTCGGGACGAAGGAATTGTTCTCGAGCGCGGCCGTATTGAACACACCGATCTTCGAGGACGCGAACGCGGCCACGTACAGGGTCGTGCCAGAGCTCGACACGGCCATGCCGAGCGGCTGCGCGAGGCTTCTCTGGTTCACCGACAGCGGCGCCGGCCGGACGTCGTAATCGATGTGCTTGTTGAGGTGCCGCGGGACGACGCCTCCGGGGCCGAGCACCGTGATCCGGCTCTCGTGCAGGTGGCCTTGCAGCGTCTCGCCGGCGAAAAGGCCGTCCCCCTCGAAGCGCAGATCGTTGCGGGCCTCGGTGTTGCTGACGTAAACCCTTCCATTGACGGGATTGACGGCCATGTTGAAGAGGACCGTCCCCACGCCCGCGTAAAACCCCGCGGAGCCCGTGAGCTGCTTGGGCGGGCTCGCGTTGGCGTCGATGACGAAGACGTCCTTGTCGGGCAGCGAGAAATTCACCGCGTCGTCCCAGGGGCGGCCGAGCACGTCCCGCCAGGATGTGCCGTCGTGCTTCACGAGGACGCCGACCTCGGGCGCGGGGATCCCCTCGAAATTGGTATTCGGCCCGGGCACGCCGCCTGCGTCCTCGCCGCCGTTGGGCACCAGGGATTCGTCGACGATGGTGGTGCGATTGCCCGAATGGAAGACGGCCGCATAGACGCGCGAGCCGTCGGGCGTGGCCGCGAGGGCGCGGGGCGTGTCGCCGAAAAGGTTCAGGATCTTGAGCGGCGTGCCGCCCATCGTCGTGCCTAGATTCAGGGCGTCGAAGACCCACACGTCCGCGCGGCCCACGCCGGGCGTCGTGAGCTGGGGATCGAACGGCGCATTCTGGCCGCGATGGGCCGTGGTGATGAATGCACGGTTCTTGCTCGGCCCGGCGAAGACGATGTCGCGCGGCTCGTCGCCGACGTGTAGCGTGCGCACCACGGAGCCCCTGCCGATGCCGGTCACGTTGATGATGCTCACGCTGTCGGACAGGTGGTTGACCACCCAGACCTCGCTGTTGCTTCGCGCCGCGACCGCGACGGGCTCGAGTCCGACGGGCACGGAGCCGGTATGCTCGAGGATGCCGCTGTACGTGAGGCGGAAGATCTCGAGGCGATTGTCGGGTGTATTGACGACGAATAGCAGGTTCCCGCTCGGGGACATCGCGACCGGACGGACCTGGCCGCTTTCGAACAAGGTATAGGATGACGCGGCGGACGACGCGGCGGACGGCGACGCGACGGACGCCTGCGCGTTCTGCGAGAACGTCGCGCCGAGCGCGGCGCCCAAGAAAACCAAGCCTTTCAATCGCATGAGCGGCATGGCCGCACGGAGCACGGATCGCATGAAACCTCCAGGGCAGTGGCGACGGCCCAACCACACGCCGCCATCGACACGAAGAAAAAGCGCAGCGAGAGGATTGCCCGCAGAATGCGTTCTGTAAAGGTAGGATGATCCCGATTACGGCGGGAAATGCCTTCGTCGGGATGTTTCGGATGGCATGGACGAGGTCCGATCGGGGTTCGTCCGCCGTTCGCCCGCGCCCGCCGCGGCCGGACGACGCGCAATGCAAGGACGCTCTCCGTCGCGCGCGATCGGCCACGCCAGAGCTTTCGAGCAGCGGTGGAGCTTCCCGACGGCGCCAGGGCGGCGCGGTCAAGCAGCGGTCTCGCCGGTCTCTTTCAGGAACAGTTTTCCAGTTGTTCGTCGGGACGCACCATTCCGCTCGGACGGCGCCGCCTCCGAGGATCGCCGCCCCGTCTTGTCCTCGCTCGCGGCGCCGAGCCCGAGCGCCTGGGACGCCTCGAAGGCCACTTCCGGCGACGGATCCGACAGCGCCCGCACGAGCGCCGGCACCACGAGCCACCGCTCCTCCGCCTGCGCGAGGCTCCGCGCCGCGAGCCCGCGCGCCTCCGCGGAAGGGTCACTCACCACGACCTCCGCGAGCGCCGCCGTCGCCTCGGGCCCGCGCCGCTCGGCGAGCTCCAGAATGGCCCGTATCCGATCCTCGAGCCGCGCCGCGCGCCGCGCCGCAATGGCGAAGCGCGACAGCGTCACCGTCCTCCGTCCACGCTCGGCCGGACCCGCCGCGCAGAGCTTCGCCTCGAACGCCCGCACGAGCGTCTCCCCCTCCGCCTCGCAGACGGCCCGCGCCGCCGCCGCGGAGGCCGGATCCGCCATGAATGCCCGCGCCTCGGCGACCCACGTCTCCACGCCGACGAGCGCGCGCGAAACGATCCACGTCGCCTCGGGGATGCCCTCGGGTTTGTCCCTCCCAAGCATTGTGATCGCCTGCTCGCCGCCGATCCTCCCGAGCGCGAGCGCCGCGCTCTCGCGCGCCTCCACGGCCGCGTCGTCGAGCGCTCGCCCGAGCGCCGCTACGTGCCGCGCCGAGCCGATTTCCCCGAGGATCCGGAACACGCCCGCGCGCACCGCGCCCGCCTCGTGCCGCGCCGCCGCCACGATCGCCTCCGACAAACCCGCGCGTCCCACGGCCACGAGCGCCGCGCGCGCCGCCGCGCGCCCCTCGGCCGTCCCGTCGCCGAGCGCCGCGGCCCAGGCCGACACCATACCGAGCCGATCCATCGCGAGCGCCGCGCTCCGCCGCACGTCGTCGCACGGATCGAAGAGCGCCCGCTCGATGGCCGATCGATCCTTCGGCGACAATGCCGCGAGTGCGTCCACGGCCCGCGATCGCACCTCCGGATCCGGGTCGCCGAGCGTGGCCACGAGCGTCCCCACGACCTCCTCATCGCCCACGCGCGCGAGCGCCGCCGCGGCCCGTGCGCGCACGGCGCTCGACGGATCGCCGAGGACCGCGCTCACGAGCGGCCGCGTCGCTCGCGGATCTCCGATATGCCCGAGCGCCTCCGCCGCGGCCGCCCGCGCCGCCGCATTGCCGTCGCCGAGCTGCGCCACGAGCGGCAAGGTCGCCCCCGGATCCCCGATTTTCCCGAGCACCCGCGCGGCCCAGGTCCGCGCCTGCGCGCGCTCGTCGTCGAGCATCCTCACGAGCGGCCGCACCGCGTCCGATCCAAAAGAAATGAGCGCCTCGGCCACGACCTTCGCGCCCCCCTCGCCCTGCGACGCGAGCGCCTCGCAGAGGTGCGGGAGCACCGCGATGTCCGGAATGGATCCAATGGCCTCGGCCGCCGCGAGCCGCACCGTCGTATCCTCGTGTGGATTCGCGAGCGCCGACGCGAGCGCGGGGCTTGCCGACGCGGCGCCGAGCTTGCCGAGCATCCGCGCCGCGTGGGCCCGCTCGTTCCACGATTTCGAATCGCGCAGCGTGCGCTCCCAGGCCGCGCGCAGCCCGAGCTCCTCACATACCACCGCGCACCGCGCCTCCTCGTCGAGCGCCTGCGAAAGCGCAGCCTGGATCGTGCTTCGATCGAAACCTTGCGCGAGGGATCTCGCCACGCGCTCGGCCGGCTCCGCGCGTAGCCTCGAGAGCACCTTCCGCGCGGCCGCGAGCCGCTCGACCGCGCGCCGCTCGCGCCGCCTCCGCAGCGCCTCGCGCCCGATCACCGAGATCCCTGGCACGAGCGCGAGGACCGCGATCCCGAGCCCCACGTACAGGACCAAGACAAGGACACTCACCGTCTCCCTCGATCCCTTTCGATGGCCGGCGTCAGGCCCGCTGCGCGGCGGGGGCAGCGGGGGCAAACCCTTTGCGCCCGAACTTGTCCCAGCCCTTCTTCCCCTTCAAGAAATCGTAGAGCCCCCGGAGCTGCCAGAACACGAGATACTGGCGATATCCGAGGTTCGACAAGAACCCCACGAGCACCAGCACCACCGCGTCCCAGGCCCGCGGATACGGCACGAGCGACGCCGCGCCGGAAAGCCCCCGCCCGGGCCGTGCGGAAAACGTGCACAGCATGACCGACAGCGTCGACAGGCAAAAATTCATGGCCATCGCGAGCCCCAGGAATGCGAGCAATGCCGTTCCGGAGAGCGCGCCGAAGATCGTCGTCAAGATGAGCAGCAGGTATCCGACGCACTCGGTTGGCGGCGCGAGGGCCTCGAACACGAGCTGATACGGCATTGCGAAGAGGCCGATCTGCCGGAACTGCGGGCGGAACAGCATCGCCCGGTGATAACTCATGACCTCCCAGAGCCCTCGGTACCACCTTGCTCGTTGCTTTCCGAGGTCCCGATAATTCTCGGGCGCCTCCGTCCACGTGACCGCGAAGGGCAAACAGACAATTCTCCCCGGCCTGCCCTTGTCGAGCAGATACCGGTGGAGCCGCACCACGATTTCCATGTCCTCGCAAACCGTGTGCGCCCCTTCCGTGCAGTATTCGATGCAGATCCTGGAGCGAACGTGGCGCGTGAGAAAGCCACCGACCTCGAAGAGCACGTCGCGCCGGATCAGCGCGAAAACCCCGGAAAGGATGAGCACCGCGTTGTCCTCGGACAGCGCCGTCCGCCCCTTCGCGAAGGACCGCATGTATTCCACGATTTGCAACTTTCCAATGAGGCTCGTGGGCAGCGCGAGCTCCTTCACCTCGCCATCGCGGATGATCGATCCATTCGAGAGCCCGACCTGCACGCCGACGGCGACGGTATCGTCCGGCGACTCCATCACCTTGCGCACGGCGAGCAGGAGCGCGTCCGGGACGAGCAGGCTATCGGCGTCCATGCTGGTCACGAATTCGCCCGCGGCAACGCTCGTGCTCGCATTCAGGGCGTCCGCCTTGCCGCCGTTCTCCTTGTCGATGAGGACCATACGCTTGACGTTCTCGGGCAGGCCCGTCCGGCACTCCCACATCCCACGCACCTCGGCCGTATCGAGCCCGCTCGCCCGCTCGAGCACGGCCGGAACGAACGGGAACGCGGAGAGCAAAACCTCGACCGTCCGGTCCTTCGATCCGTCGTTGCAGATCACGATCTCGTAGGCCGGATAGCGCAGGCGGAGCTGCGACTTGAGGCTCTCGACAATCGTGACCTCCTCGTTGTAGGCGGGCACGAGAAGCGATACGACGGGCAAGAAAGCGTCGCGCTCGGAGAGCGCCGCGGGCCGGACGAGCTCGGCCGTGAGCTCCCGTTGAATCCTTCGATAACTGACCAGAACGAACCGCAGGTTGAGCAGGAAAAACACGGTTACGTACCCGACGATCACCAGATCGAGGATACGCAGGAGCCAGACGAGCGCGCCCAATGCAACACCCTCCGTTTGGCGCTCCAGAGCCCCTCGGCCAGGAAGCACCGCGCTTCCTGGTCCCCAAAGTCTCCGGGGTGGTCACGAAAACACCATTCTACCGTGTTTCTCGTAACGCGGTATACACGAACGCACATTCGAATGGGAACGGACATGGCGTTTCGGGAAGACACGGACGGACGAACGTGCTATGGGCAACGCGCGCGCGATCCACCGAGGACAAACCACCGCCCATGCCCAAGACCAGGACGAAGAACGAGATCCCCGCCGCCCGCGAGCCTGATTTCATCGTCGTGAAGGGCGCCCGCGAGCACAACCTCCGTATCGAGCAGCTCGAGGTCCCCAAACGCAAACTCGTGGTGTTCACCGGGCCGAGCGGCTCGGGCAAGTCGAGCCTCGCGTTCGACACGCTGTATGCCGAGGGTCAGCGCCGCTACGTCGAGACACTCTCGGCCTACGCCCGGCAATTCCTCGGCCAGCTCGATCGCCCGTCGGTCGAGCACGTTTCTGGCCTCTCGCCCACGATTGCCATCGAGCAAAAGAGCGCCTCCTCGAATCCGCGCTCCACCGTCGGAACGATCACCGAAATTTACGATTACCTGCGCGTGCTCTACGCCCGCGCCGGCGAGCAGCGCTGCACGACGTGCGGCAAGGCCGTGGCCTCGCAAAGCGTCGACGAGATCGTCGAGACGCTGCTCGAGCTGCCCGAGGGCAGCCGCGCCACCCTGCTCGCGCCGCTCGTCGTGCACCGGAAAGGCGAGCACAAGGAAATCTTCGAGGACCTCGCGACGCGCGGCTTCTCCCGCGTGATCGTCGACGGCAAAATGGAAAAACTCGACCCGCTGCCGAAGCTCGACAAGAAGCTATGGCACGACATCTCGCTCGTCGCCGATCGCATCACGGTGCGCGGCGAGGATCGGCCGCGCATCGCCGAGAGCATCGAGCTCGCGCTGCGCGAGGGCAAAGGCGAGATGATCGTCGACGTCGAGGGCGAAAAACCCCGCCCCTTCAGCCAGGCGCGTATGTGCTGCGGCAAGAGTTATCCCGAGCTCAGCCCGCAGAGCTTCTCGTTCAATAGCCCGCTCGGCATGTGCCCGAAATGCAGCGGCCTCGGCACGCGGCTCGAAGCAGATCCGGACCTCATCGTGCCAAACCCGGCGCTCTCGCTCCGGGAAGGCGCGATCGCGCCCTGGGCCTCGGCGATGTCGCGCGGCGAGGGCTGGACGTTCCGCATCGCGGACGCCGTGGCAAAGGCGACGGGCGTGGACCTCGACATGCCGTTCGGAAAGCTCCCGGCGAAAAAACGCGAGCTGATTCTGTACGGGCTCGAAGGCAAGAAGATCGCCGTGCAATGGGGCAAGGAGGGCTCGGAGAGCCACGGGACCTTCGGCATGAAGTTCGAAGGCGTGATCCCGAACCTGGAGCGACGCTTCCGCGATACGACGAGCGACATGGCGCGTGATCTCTACCGGAAGTTTTTCCGGGAAATGCCCTGCGACGCCTGCGAAGGCAAGCGCCTCCGCCCGGAGACGCTCGCCGTCTTCGTTACCGAGAAGAACATCGCCGACGTGACGTCGATGACGGTGGGCGGCGCGATCGATTTCGTGGAAAAACTCACGCTGCCCGGCGGGAAGGCCCGGATCACGGAGGGCGTGAAGCGCGAAATCGAGGCGCGGCTCGGTTTCTTGATGAACGTGGGGCTCGATTACCTGACCCTCGATCGATCGGCGACCACGCTCTCCGGCGGCGAAGCGCAACGCATCAGGCTCGCGAGCCAGCTCGGCAGCGAGCTTTCCGGCGTGATGTACGTGCTCGACGAGCCGAGCATCGGCCTGCACCAGCGCGATAACGAAAGGCTGATCGCGACGCTGCGACGCCTGCGCGACCTCGGCAATACGGTGGTCGTCGTCGAGCACGACGAGGAGACGATCCGCGCCGCCGATCACGTCGTGGACTTCGGCCCCGGCGCCGGCCACGAGGGCGGACGCGTGCTCTTCGCCGGCACGCCCGAGGCGCTCGCGGAGGCGAAAGGCAACGTGACCGGCGATTACCTCTCCGGCCGCCGTCGCATCGAGATCCCCGGCGAGCGCCGGAAGCCGAATGGCTGGATCAAGATCAAGGGCGCACGAGAGCACAACCTGAAGAACGTCGACGCCCGCATCCCGCTCGGCGTCCTTTCGGCCGTGACGGGCGTATCGGGCGCGGGCAAGAGCTCGCTCGTCAATGGCATCCTGCTCCCGGCGCTGAGCCGCGCGCTGCACGACGCGACGGGCCCGGTAGGCGCGCACGATTCGATCGAAGGGCTCGACGTGCTCGACAAGGTGATCGCAATCGATCAGCAGCCGATCGGCCGCACGCCACGTTCGAACCCGGGCACCTATACGAAGGCGTTCGATCACATCCGCGAGGTCTTCGCGCTCCTGCCCGAGGCGCGGGCGCGCGGCTGGGATTCAGGGCGATTCAGCTTCAACGTGAAAGGCGGGCGCTGCGAGAGCTGCCACGGCGACGGCGTCGTGAAGGTCGAGATGCACTTCCTCGCCGACGTGTACGTTCCCTGCGAGGTCTGCGGCGGAAAACGCTACAATGCGCAGACGCTCTCCGTGCGTTTCAAGGGGAAAAACATCAACGAGGTGCTCGAATCGAGCGTGGAGGAATGCCTCGGGATGTTCGAGCACCACGTGGCGCTGAAGCGGATCCTGACGACGCTCGTGGACGTGGGCCTCGGCTACATGAAGATCGGTCAGCGCGCGACGACGCTCTCCGGCGGCGAAGCGCAACGCGTGAAGCTGAGCCGCGAGCTCGGAAAAACCCAGACCGGCCGCACGCTCTACGTGCTCGACGAGCCCACGACGGGCCTGCATTTCGAGGACATCCGGCGTCTGCTCGTCGTGCTTTCACGGCTCGTCGACGCGGGGAACACGGTCGTGGTGATCGAGCACAACCTCGACGTGATCAAATTCGCAGATTGGGTGCTCGATCTCGGCCCCGAAGGCGGCGCACGCGGCGGGCGCGTGATCGCGGAAGGCGCGCCGGAAGCGGTGGCGCGCGTGCCGGAGTCCCATACGGGGCGGTTTTTGGCGGAGCTCCTCGAGCGCGAGCAGGTCAAGGCGAAAGCCAGGAACGGCAAGTCCGTCCGGGCGCACGTCTGAGTGGGTGCTCCACGGCGTTGCGCCGGGGCGCTGCCCCGGGCCCCGCGGGGGCTGTTCGCCCCTCGACCCGAACCAGGGCAAGCCCTGGACCTTTTGTGGAAGAACTGCGCTTCGCGCAGTTCTTCCAACCGCCGGTGGCAAGACCAGGCAGAACGTTGCCGGTTGAAATGTCACGCCGCTGCTTTGGTTGGCAGGGCCTTCGCCGGTCTTGCCTCGGCCTGTTCGATGAACTGCGCATCGCGCAGTTCATCGACCCCGAGTCCAGCGCTTGCGCTGGTCCGGGTCCAGGGGTGGACAACCCCTGGTCGGGGTCCGGGGTGAAACCCCGGCGCTCCGCTGTACGTCAGGACGATTTCTTCAATTTCCGCTGCAGCGTCCGGCGATCGATCCCGAGCAACTTCGCCGCCACCGCAATCACCCCACCCGAATCCTTGAGCGCGGCGTTGATCGCGTCGCGCTCGAGCTCGTCGAGCTTGTACGTCGTGCGGCTCGACGGCGGCGCCCCCGAAAACGGCGCGCGCGGACGCTCGAACAACACTGTCGCCTCGCGCAGCAATCGATCCGCGTCGATCGGCTTCGTCAGCAGCGTGTCCGCGCCCTCGCGCACTGCCGCCACCGCGAGCGGGATGTCCCCGAATCCCGTGAGCATCACGATCGCCGCCTCCGGGCAAAGCCGTCGCAATCGCGGCAGGGCCGAAAGCCCGTCGACGCGCGGCATGCGGTAATCGACGACCACGAGATCCACCGGCGCGTCCTCCAGCGCGACGACCCCCTCCTCCACCGTCGCCGCCGTCCGCGCCTGCACCCCGCGCCGCCGCATCGCGCCCTGGAGCGTCGTGCGAAATGCGTCGTCGTCGTCGATGAGCAGCGCCGTCTCGATCTTGCGAGGCATCCTCATACCTCCGAGTCACGCGACGCCACACGGCGCGCGAGCCGGATCGTCACTCTTGCCCCGCCTTCGGCCCCATTGTCCACACTCAACGTGCCGTTCATCCGATCGAGCAGCACCGAGCTCACGTAGAGCCCGAGCCCCATCCCTCCCTCGCGCTCCTTCGTCGTCTGGAACGGCTCGCCGAGCCGCGCGAGGATCTCCGGCGCAAACCCCGGCCCACTGTCGTCGACCACGATCTCGGCGTGATCACTGCCGTCTCGCACCACAATCGTGATCCGCGGCCTCGCCGTCCGCACCATCGCCTCGGTCGCGTTCGTCAGGACGTTCACCAGCACCTGCAAGAGGCCCGCAGGCATGACCGTCACGTACACCGGCTCGGGCGCGTCGATCGTGATCTCGCCCCGGTACGCGAGCCGCCCGAGCTCGCGCCCCGCCATCTCCGTGACCAGCTTGCCGAGCTCGACCTCCTCGCGCCGCTGATCGGGCCGGATGTACCCACGCACGAGGCCGATGATGTCGCTCGCACGCTGCGCCTCGCCCGCGATCGTGCGCGCGAGCTCGGAGGCGTCGGGCGAAACGTCCTTCGTGAGCTCCGAAAGCTCGCGCCCGGCGAGCAGGATCGTGGCGAGCGGCGTCGAGAGCTCGTGCGACATGCCGCCGACCACGCGGCCGAGCATCGCGAGCTTGTCATTGCGCAGCGAACGTTGCCGGAGCTCGTCGAGCCGCCGCGCGTACACGGACAGGAACACACCGAGGAAACCGGCCACGGTCGCGAGCGAGACGAACGCGCCGAGGTGGTGGACGCGCTCCTTGCCGAGCGGCGCCGAGGCCAGCGGCAGCGGGTCGGCGAACGAGACGAGCGCGCCAACGCCCACGGTCAGGCCCGCGATCGCGAGGATGGCGCGGCCGCCGCTGAGCAAACCCGCGAGGGCGATCTGAAACACGAGGAACGCGGCGAACGGATTCCCCGTGCCGCCCGTGACCCAGAGCACGGCGCCGAGGGCGAGCACGTCGAACGTGATCTGCCCGGCGACGAGGCGCTGCTCGTGCCCGCGGATGCGGCCGAGCACGAGCGCGAATGCCCCGTTCAGGATCACGAGCAAGCCGAGGATCAGGAACACCGGCGTGACGGCGAGATCCGGGACGAACCATTTTCCGGTCGCCGTGGTCGCGCCCATGCCGAGGATCGCGAGCCAGCGGAGCTGGATCAGCCACCGCGCCGCGGTCCCCTCGGGGATCGGATCCGCGCTCGCAAGGACGGCCCGTACGGATGACTGTCCCCCTGTGGGTACATCACCCGCCGCGCGCGCCGTCCCGGGCTCGACGACGGCGATGGGGGGAACGGAGACACGGGCCGACATCGGGTCGGAAGACTATGGCGAGTCCGAACCCGGTGTCGAGCGGTTCGCAGTTGGAGGAGCGTGCGGGAGGCTGGGGGCTGAGCTCGTTTGCCGAGCCAAGCCCCCGAAGGGCGGGAGGGAACGACTCAGTGCTTGGCGGGGACCGTGGCCGGGGCGGCCGAACCGGCGGCCGGAGCGGCCGAGCCGGCGGCGGCGGGCAGAGCCGCCTCCTTGGGGACGGCGATGTCGCCGGTGCGCTGGGCCTTGAACGGGTCCTTCAGATCGACGGGGTTCTTCGCCTCGATCGACTCGGCTTCGCCGCGGAACTCCGTGTCGCTCATCGTGATGCCGATGAAGACCGCGAGGAAGATCAGGGCGGAGACGAAGATGATCCCGTGGAACTTATGGTCCCACTTGAGATGCATGAAGATGAGCGCGACGACCGACGCCTTGATCGTGGCGATCAAGAGGGCGACGATCAGGTTGCCCGTGTGACCGATATCCACGTAGCTCGCCGCCACGGTGACGACCGTGAGGAAGAGCAGCGTGGCGAAGGTGCCGATGTAGACCTTGAACGGCAGGACGTGCGGAACGTGATCGCCGTTTCCGCTTCCGTGTCCGTGACCGTGGTCGTGCTCTGCGTGCGAAGTGCTCATGGTGCGCTCTGCTCCGGGGATCAGCCGACCAGGTAAAGGAGCGGGAAGAGGAAGATCCAGACGAGGTCGACGAGGTGCCAGTAAAGGCCCACGTTCTCGACGGGCGCGTAGTAACGGCTGGAGAACTCGTTCTTCTGGTTCCGGAGGAGGATCCAGAGGATGAGGCCCATGCCGATGACCACGTGCACGCCGTGGATCCCGGTCATCATGAAGTAGATGGCGAAGAAGATGCCCGGGTGACCCGAGGCGAAATCCGCCGCCGTGAAGTTCCCGCCGGGCAGGAGCCCGTCGTGGATCTTGTGGCTGTACTCGAAGTACTTGACCACGAGGAAGCCCGCCGCGCACGCGAGGGTGATCGCGAGCAGAAGCGTCGTCTTCTTGGTCTCGTTCTTCTGCGCGGAGCGGACCGCGAGCGCCATCGTGAAGCTCGAGGTGATCAGCACGATGGTGTTGATGCCGCCCATCACGCGGTCGAGGTGGTGGTGCGCCTCGACGAACGACGGGAAGTACTTGCTACGGAAGATGGCGAAGGCGCAGAACAAGCCGCCGAACAGCAGGATCTCCGTCACCAAGAAGAGCCACACGCCCATTCGACCTGCGTCGAACTGGGTGTCTGCCTTGTCGAAGTGGTGGGCGACGTGGAACTGGGGGGAGAGCTTGCTCTCCCCGGCGCCGCCCAAAGCCTCGGCTTTCGCGCTCATCAAGCAGTCTCCTCAGCGGGACGCTCGTACGCGTCCAGCGTCACGATGGGGGCCTTCTCGAAGTTCTCCGTGATCGGCGGTGACTGCGTCTGCCACTCGAGCGTCGCGCTGTCCCACGGGTTCGCCGGCGCGGGCGCGCCGCTCTTGAGCGAGCGCGCGAGGCAGATGAACGTGATGAGGAAGCCCGTGCCCAGGACCCACGAGCCGTACGTCGAGAACGCGTGCAGCGGCTGGAACTGGTCGAGGTAGTTGTAGTAGCGGCGCGGCATGCCACGCGTGCCGAGGATGAACTGGGTGAAGAACGTCCAGTTGAAGCCGATGAACGTGAGGGCGAAGCCCACGCGCGCCAGCTTCTCGTCGTACATCTTGCCCGTCATCTTGGGCCACCAGTGGTGGAGGCCGCCGAAGAACGCGATCGCCGTGCTGCCCATCATCACGTAGTGGAAGTGGGCCACGACGAAGTACGTGTCGTGCAGGTGCAGGTCGACGCTCAGCGTGCCGAGGAAGAGGCCCGTCAGGCCGCCGATCGCGAAGAGGAAGAGGAACGCGATGCCGTAGAGCATCGGGACCGTGAACCGGATCGACCCGCCCCAGAGCGTGCCGAGCCAGTTGAACATCTTCACGCCGCTCGGGATGGCCACGAAGAACGTCAGGAAGGAGAAGATCGCCGAGGAGAGCTCGCTCTGCCCCGAGACGAACATGTGGTGGCCCCACACGAGGAACGACACGAGGGCGATGGCCACGCTGGAGAACGCGATCGCCTTGTACCCGAAGACCCGGCGCTTCGAGTGCGTCGTGAGGATCTCCGTCGCCACGCCCATGCCCGGCAGGATCATGATGTACACGGCCGGGTGGCTGTAGAACCAGAAGAAGTGCTGGAAGAGGACGGGGTCACCGCCGAGCGTCGGATCGAAGATGCCGATGTGGAACGCGCGCTCGAAGATGAGCAGGAGCAGCGTGATGCCGAGGACCGGCGTCGCGAGCACCTGGATGATGCTGGTCGCGTAGAGCGACCAGAGGAAGAGCGGCATGCGGTACCAGCTCATCCCCGGGGCCCGGAGCTTGTGCAGCGTCACGATGAAGTTGAGCCCCGTCAGGATGCTCGAGAACCCCATCACGAAGACGCCGAACGTCGCCGAGATGACCGACGTCGTCGACACGCCGGAGGCGTAGGGCACGTAGAAGGTCCAGCCCGTGTCCACGCCGCCCGTCACGATCGCCGCGAGCATGAAGATCGCGCCGATCCAGAACAGGTAGAGGCTCAAGAGATTGAGCTTCGGGAAGGCCACGTCCTTCGCGCCGATCATCAGCGGCAGGAAGAAGTTGCCGAGCGACGCCGGAATCGACGGGATGATGAAGAGGAACACCATCGCCGCGCCGTGCAGCGTGAACGCCTGGTTGTACTGCGTGGCGTCCATGATGGTCTTCTTCGCCGTCAACAACTCGAGACGGACCAGAAGGGCGAAGATGCCGCCGAGGCCGAAGCCGACGAGCACCGACACCAGGTACATGATGCCGATGCGCTTGTGGTCGACCGTGGTCAGCCAGGACCAGACGCCGGCAGTTTGGTTCAGGTAGTTTTTGCCTCGAACCTCGGGCGCGTGCCCGAGTTCGTCGACCGTAGCCGTATTTGCCATGATCGAGCCTCCGATTCCCTACTGGACCGTCTTCAGGTACGCGATGATCGCGTCGATGTCCGTTTCCTTGAGCAGGCCCTTGTAGGTCGGCATGACCGCCGGATACCCCTGGACCACCTTCTTGTTCGGCTCGAGCAAGCTCTCACGGATGTAGTTCTCGTCGACCTTGACCGACGAACCGTCCGCGATCTGCTCCGACCGACCAAAGACCCCCTTGAACGTCGGGCCCTGGATGCGGGACCCATCGAGCGAATGGCAGGTGTTGCAGCTACGCGTCGCGTAGAGCTTCTTGCCGAGCTCCGCCGGGGGAAGCGGCTTCTCCCCGGGCAATAGGCCCGTCTCCTGCCAGTTGTCGTAGTCGGCCTTCTCCATCACCCGGACCTTGGCCATCATGTCCGAATGGCCGACGCCGCAATACTCCGTGCAGAACAGAATGGTATCGCGGTTCTCCGTGGCCTCGAACCAGATCGTCGTGTACATGCCCGGCACGACGTCCTGCTTCACCCGGAACTCGGGCACGAAGAAGCTGTGGAGCACGTCCTTCGAGCTCATGATGAGCTTCACGGGCTGGCCCTTGGGCACCACGAGCTCGTTCACGCTCACGTTCCCGTTCGGGTACGTGAACGTCCACATGTACATCTCCGCCGTCGTGCGGATCTCGAGCGCATTGCCCGGCGCGACCATCGCCTGCATCCAGCCCTTGAGGCCCACGAAGAAGAGGCCAATCACGAGGATCGACGGGATGATCGTCCAGGAAATCTCGAGCGTCGTGCTGTGGGTGACGTCGCTGAGCTTGTCCTTCGGGCCGCGTCGCTTGTACTTGTACATGAAGTACGCGAGCGCCCCCATCAGGAGAACGAACATCACGACATCCAGCCAGTAGACGATGTAGTACGCAGTATCGATTTCCTCTGCGATCGTCGAAGACTGTTTCGGCATCCAGAACGAGCCGAGTTCGATCGGATCCAACCTCATGCCAAAGCTCCATCCGCCGACTTCGACGCGCGACGACGCTCACGCCGCCAGAACCCGAAGAGCATGCCTCCGAGGCCCAGCACGGTGAACGCACCGCCCGCCTTCATCAGACGCCTCGTCGCGAGGACGTACTTGTTTTCTGCGGGATCATAATGAAAGCAGAACAGGAGCACGCGACCCCACGCGGACGCGAGCTTGCCCTGCGACGCCTCGAGCAACGACAGCTCGAGATCCTTCGCGCTGTAATTGAGCCCGTACAGCGTCCGCGAGAGCTTGCCCTCGTGCGTGAACACGAACACGCCCGCCGCATGCGCATACTGCTGCGTCGCCTCTTCCCAGCGGTACCGGAAGCCCACCGCGTCGGCCACCCGACGCACCTGGGCCTCCTCCCCCACCAGGAAATCCCATCCCCGCGGTGCCACGGGCCGGCCATACACGCTGACGTACGAGTCGCGCTTCTTGCGGGCCGCCTCGGGGGTATCGCGAGGATCGATGCTGACGACGACGACGCGGTACTCCTTGCCCGCCGTCCAGGCGAGGTCCTTCATGCCCTGCAACAGGCCGTTCACGACCAGGGAGCAGAGCATCGGGCACTCGTAATACGCGAGCACCAGGATCACCGGGTGCTCGCCGTCGAGGTAGCTGCCCAGCGTGACGTCGTGCCCCGCTTGATCACGGAGCTTCGCGTCCGCCGGAAGGACGGCGCCGGGTCGCTCCTCGATGTCCACGCCCTCGAGCTCCTTCGGCAGCGCCGGATCCCCCGCGAGCGCAGGCGTTACCGGCGCAAGCGTGACCACGGCCGCCGTGAGCGCGGCAGCGACGAACATAAGGAAGCGGCCCGGACGAACCATCACTTCTTGGGCTCCTTGGGCTTGTCCTCGGGCTTGTGAGTATCCTTGGAGTCGCCCTTCTTGTCGCCCTTCTCCTCGACCTTGGCGCCGTCCTTCTTCTCTTCGCCCTTGTTCTCGCCCTTGTTCTCCTCGGGCTTGTCCTGCTGGGGCGCGGGGGCCGGCTCCTCCTTCAGAGGCGGGGCCACGGGCGGCTGCCGATACGCCGCGATCGTCAACTCGACCGCGCGATCCGTCGGGATTCGCACGACGCCGTCCTTCTTGCTCACCCACTGGTAATGCGTGAGCTTCTGCTGCTCGGCGGCGCGAAGGGCCCGAAGGTCACTCGATTGCAGCGAGAGGACCTTGTCGTGGAGCTCGCGATCCACGTAGTAGTTGAAGATCTCGCGCACCGCGACGCAGAGGACCACCACGACCACGCAGGTGATGACCGTGACGAGCGCGATGAGGCCATTGCGCGGCCTGTCGTCCTCGACCGGGTCGTGCCCGCCGTGCCCGTGACCGCCCTCGTGCGCCTCGTCGCCGTGATCGTCGTGCGCGCTCGACTCCACGCTGTCCTCGCGCTCCTCGGAGGTGGACTCGTCGTTGTCCGAGGACACCTTCGAGGTCTCCTCGGCAGCGGCCTCTGCGCGGCCCTGGTTCTTCTTCTTCTTCTTGCTCATGGATTGTCCACCTTCACGGTCTCGGCGAGCCGAGGATCACGGAGCGGGTAGAGCGGGCCCTGCGCAGCCTGCCGCGCGACCAGGAACGCCGCGATGCCGAGCGGTCCGAGCAGGCCGCAGATGTCCACCACGCTGAAGTGGAAGTGGTGGTCGAACGTCGGCATGACGAGCCAGTAGAGGTCGACGTAGTGCATGACCAGCATGATCACCGCGCCGAGCGAGAGCACCATCCCGTGCCGCTTCGCATGCCGCGAGAGCAGGAGCAGGAAGGGGATCAGGAAGTGGCCGAAGAAGATCGCGAGGCTCACCTTCGCCCAGCCCGCGTCGTCCCAGCGGTGGTGGTACCACACCGTCTCCTCGGGGATGTCGGCGTACCAGATCAGCAGGAACTGCGAGAAGCCGATGTACGCAAAGAAGACGATGAACCCGAAGAGCAGCTTGCCGATGTCGTGCCGGTGCTCGATCGTGCTGATCTTGCGGAAGTAGCCGCGCTGCTGGAGCTGCACCGTGATGAGCGCGAGCACCGACAACGAGCTCGTCGCGCACCCGGCGAACACGTACACGCCGAAGATGGTCGAGTACCAGTGCGGGTCGAGGCTCATCACCCAGTCGAACGCCGCGAACGTCGTCGTCAGGGCGAAGAGGATCATCGCCGGCGCGCTGGCCGTCTGCATCTTCTCGGTGAGCTTGATGTCACCGCTCTCGTCCTGCGCCCGGCTATTGCGCGTGAAGTAGAGGCCGAGGGCCACCCACACCACGAGGTAAAGCGCCGACCGGCCATAGAAGAACGAGGGGTTCAGGTACCCCGCCTTCTTCTGCAGGATCGGATCCGTCGCCGCCTGCGGCCCCATCCAGTGGTGGTACAGGTCGTGCGCCCAGAGGAAGATCGGGATCGCGAGGACCGCGACCGCAGGGAGAAGGCCCGCGAGCCACTCCATCTGCCGCCGCGCCGCCACCGACCAGCCCGCGCGCGCGAGGTGCTGCACCAGCACGAAGAACAGGCCGCCGAGCGCGATCGTCGCGACGAACAGGAAGCCGATCAGATACGAGAACGCGAATCGCTTCGCGTCCATCGCATAACCGGCGCCCGCCGCCGCCACGCCCACGACCGCGAGCCCCATGCCCGCCTTCGTGATCGTGTCGCCCACTTCTTTCGGGAGCTTCCGGGCGTCGTCGGTCTTGGCCTTGCCGCCCGTGGCCCGACCTGCGGTCATCGCCGCCGCCTGGCTCATTGCGCGTCTCCTTCCGGCTCGATCGCGCTGCGCTTGTCGGCAGGCACGTCATCGATCGAGGCATGCTGGCTCTTGCCGAGCACCCTCACCCACGTGACGATGGCCCACCGGTCGGCCACCGGGATCTGCTTGCGATACGACGGCATGTTCCGGACGCCGTGCGAGATGGTGTCGAAGATCTGCCCGTCCGGCATGGTCCGGACCCGATCCGACGAGAGCTCGACCGGCGGGGGGAAGCCACGCTGCACCACCATCCCGCGGCCGCTGCCCGACATGTCGTGGCAGGGCGCGCAGTAGATGTTGAAGCGCTCCTGGCCACGACGAACGACCTTCTCGTCCACCTCGAGCGGCGCGCGGCCGATGAACTCGCCCTTCGCGTCCTTGCCGCGGTAATACGCGTCGTCCTCGTCCAGGTGGCCAACGGGCACCGTCCCGTCGACGATCGGCCGCATCGCGCGGCCGTCCTCGAAGAACGGGCTCGCCTCACCCCACTGGTACTTGGGCTGCCAGTCCATGTCTCCGAAGACGTGGACCGGCGGCTCCTCGCTTTTGTTGCCGCGGCAGCCCGCGAGGGCCAGCGCGAACAAGAGGAATGCGGCGGGCCTCATTCCGTGACCTCCACGATCTCACGCGCGCCGAGCTCCTCGAGGAGCCTCCTCGTCTTCGACGCGTCGTATTTGGGGTCCTTCGCCTCGACGGTGACGAAGAACGCGTCGTCCGTCGCACGCGGGAAGGACGGGTGCTTCATCGACGGGTGGTAGAACATCGGCAGGCGGTTCATGCCCCACAAGCCGAAGAACGCACCGAACGCCGAGAAGAGCACGGTGAGCTCGAACATGATCGGGATGTACGCCTGGTACGAGAACGACGGCTTGCCGCTGATGACGAGCGGGTAGTCGATCGAGACGAACCACGTCAGCGCAATCGCGCTGGCCAGGCCCGTCGCGCCGGCGATCAGCACGATCCAGGGCATCTTCGACGGGGGCAGCCCCATCGCCTTCTCCAGGCCGTGAACGGGGAACGGCGTCTGCGCGTCGAAGTCCTTGTACCCCGCGTTCTTCAGCTTCTCACAGGCGTGCATCAGCTCGCCAGGCGTGAGGAAGTAGCCCATGAGGCCGAACGGCTTCGCCGCCTCTTCCTCGAGCTCTTCGTGACGATGAGCCTTATCCACGGGACTCCTCCTCGTCCTTCTCCGCGTCGCCCTCCGACGCCTCCTCGCCCTCGTCGCCCTCGTCCTCGCTCTCCTCGGCCTTCGCGCTCGCCTCCTCATGGTGGTCGTCGTGCGCGTCGTGACCGTGGTCGTCGTGGCCCGCGTGCGGATCCGCCTGCGGCATCACGCCCTTGACCTCGCTGATGGCCACCGCCGGCATGAACCGGAGGAAGAGGAGGAACAGCGTGAAGAACAGACCGAACGACCCGAGGAACGTCGAGATGTCGAAGAGGCTCGGCCGGAAGTACGTCCAGCTCGAGGGGATGTAGTCGCGGTGGAGGCTCGTCACGATGATGACGAAGCGCTCGAACCACATGCCGATGTTCACGAAGATCGAGATCACGAACATCGCCGGGATGCTGGTCCGGATGCGCTTGAACCAGAAGAGCTGCGGGGAGAAGACGTTGCAGCTCCACATGGTCCAGTACGCCCACTTGTACGGACCGAACGCGCGGTTGATGAACGCGAAGCGCTCGTACTCGTTGCCGCCGTACCAGGCGATGAAGTACTCGATCGCGTAGGCGTAACCGACCATCGTCCCCGTGAGGAGGATGATCTTGTTCATGTTCTCGAGGTGCTTGATGGTGATCAGGCCCTCGAGACCGTACGCCTTGCGCGCGAGCACCATCAGCGACACGACCATCGCGAAGCCGCTGAAGATGGCGCCGGCGACGAAGTACGGCGGGAAGATCGTCGTGTGCCAGCCCGGCATGATCGACACGGCGAAGTCGAACGACACGATCGTGTGCACCGAGAGAACGAGCGGCGTCGAGAGACCGGCCAGGATGAGGTAGGTCTTCTCGTAGTTCAGCCAGTTCCGGTGCGAGCCACGCCAGCCGAGCGAAAAGATGCCGAGCACGATCGAGCGGACCTTCGTCGTCGCGCGATCACGCAGGGTCGCGAGGTCCGGCACGAGGCCGACGTACCAGAAGAGGATCGAGACCGTCGCGTACGTCGAGATCGCGAACACGTCCCAGAGCAGCGGGCTCTTGAAGTTCGGCCACATGCTCATCTGGTTCGGTATCGGGAAGAGCCAATACGCGAACCACACGCGACCGACGTGGAACACCGGGTAAATCGCCGCCGACATGACGGCGAAGATCGTCATCGCCTCCGCCGCGCGGTTGATGCTGGTGCGCCACTTCTGCCGGAACAGGAAGAGAATGGCGCTGATCAGCGTGCCGGCGTGGCCGATACCGATCCAGAAGACGAAGCCGGTGATGTCCCAGGCCCAGAAGACCGTGTTGTTCAGACCCCAGATACCGAGGCCTTCCGCGACGAGCTTACCGAGCGAGCCGAGCAGGATGAGCAGTACGCTCACCGCGAGGCCCAAAAGAACCAGCCACGAGGGGGTCGTCTTTTTCTCGACGATCCCCGCGACCGTCTCGGTCACCGCGTTGAAATCGCGGTGGCCGAGGACGAGTGGAGCACGCTTGCCGGGCGTGTCTTCTTGCAGGGCGGCGGTGGTCATGCCCCCTCCAGCTCAGGGTTGGGGTTCTTGATCTTGGCGAGGTACGACGTGCGCGGGCGGATGTTGAGCTCTTCGAGGAGCTTGTATCCGCGCGGCCCGGCGGCGCGCTTGGCCACCTCGCTCTGCTTGTCGTTGAGGTCGCCGAAGTGGATCGCCTGCGCCGGGCAAGCCGCCTGGCACGCCGTCACCACCTCGCCGTCGCGGAGACGGTCGCGCCCCTCCGCCTTCGCGGAGATCTTCGCGCGGTTGATGCGCTGCACGCAGTACGTGCACTTCTCCATGACGCCTCGGCTGCGCACCGTGACGTCGGGGTTCATCTGCATCTTGTGCTGCTCGATCGTGTCCTTCGTGTAGTCGTGGTAGTTGAACCGACGCACCTTGAAGGGGCAGTTGTTCGCGCAGTACTTGGTGCCGATGCACCGGTTGTACGTCATCTCGTTCAGCCCCTCGGGGCTGTGCGTCGTCGCCGCGACCGGGCAGACCTCTTCGCACGGCGCGTTTTCGCAGTGCACGCACATCATCGGCTGCGAGACGCTGGTCGGGTTCTCGAGGTCACCCTCGAAGTACCGATCCATGCGGAGCCAGTGCATCTCGCGCGACCGCTGCACGCCTTCGGCGCCGACGATCGGGATGTTGTTCTCCGCCTGGCAGGCGATGCTGCATGCGTTGCAGCCGACGCAAGCCGCGAGGTCGATCGTCATGCCCCAGGCGTGACCCTTGTCGTACTTCCGCTCCTCGAAGAGGCTCAGGTACTTCTTCGGCGGCGGGACGACCTGCGGGTTCTCCTGGTACTTGGCGAACGACGCCTCGAGCACGAGCGGCCGGCCTTCCGTGAGGAAGTGCTCCTGCGTCCGCGAGAGCTTCGTCGAGCCGCCCGCCTTCGTGATCGACACGCCGTCCGCGACGTGGAAGGCCGCGCTCGTGCGCAGCGCCCCCGTATCGACGCCGACGTTCTTGCCGACCCGACCGACCACGGTCCGGCCCTGGCCGACGGTGACGAGGATCGTCCCGTCCGCCAGCCCCGGCGCCACGAGCGCGGGCAACGTCACCGTCGCCCCGTTCGCGCCCACCGTGACCAGATCCCCGTCGACCACGCCGAGCCCCTTCGCCGTCTTCGGCGAGAGGGACGCGACGTTGCCCCAGGTGACCTTGGCCATCGGGTCCGGCATCTCCTGGAGCCAGCCGTTGTTCGCGTACCGGCCGTCCCACGTGTGCGGATCCGGGTCGAAGACGACCTCGAGGTCGCCCTTCGGCGCCACGGCCTTCTGCGCCTTGATCGCCGCGCCGACCTTCGCAGCGTCGAGATCCGCCGTCTCGGCCGGGAAGGCGCTGTCCTTCCAGAGGCCGTCGTGCAGCGCGCGCCGGAAGTCACGCTCGAAGTCGGCGACGAGCGACTGCGCCCCACGCCAGCTCGCGCGGACGAGGTCGTAGCCCTTGCGCGTGCCGCCGAGGAAAACCTCGAGGATCTCCGCGTCCGTCTTGCCGCCGTACATCGGCGCGATGAGCGGCTGGATGATCGCGCCCGTGCCGTCTTCGGACCGGACGTCGCTCCAGCTCTCCAGCGTGTGCGCGCGGTTCAGGTGCCACGCCGCGGCCTTGCCCGTCTCGTCGACGTGCGTGCCCACGTGGACCAGCGTCTTCGCCTTGCCGATGGCGTCGCGGACGTCCGCGGGCGCGTTGAAGACGGGGTTGCCGCCGAGCACGAGGAGCGTGTCGACCGTGCCCGCCTGGAGGTCCTTCGCGAGCGCCGCGATCTCCGCCGGGCCGCCCTTCACCTCGTCGAGGGGTTGTACGAATTTCACCGTCTTGCCGACGGCGCCGATCGCGCGATGCACCGCGTGAACGAGCGCGTGCACGGCCGCGGGCTGCTTGCGACCCACGACGATCGCGACCGCGCCGTTGCGCTTTGCGATGTCGCCGGCGATGGCCTTGACCATCTTCGCGGCCTGCGGATCGAGCGCGGACGCGCCGCCGAGCGCGGACGTGATGTCCGCGGGCAGCTCGACCTTCGCGGCCGCTGCGATCTCCTGCGCGAGCGCGTAGGCGATCGCCGGGATCTTGTGGCTCGAAAGGCGCAGCCGATGATCCGCGCTCGTCCCCGAGACCGAGAAGATGCTCTCGATCGCGTAGAACCGGTTCATCGGTTTGTCCTTGCGGTCCGGATCCCGCCGCGCCGCGAAGGCACGCACGTTCTTCACGACGCTGCCTTCGTTCAGCAGGAAGTCCGCGTCGAGCGAGACGACGACGTCGGCCTCGCCGATGTCGTAGACGGGCACGAGCGCCTTGCCGAAGGCGATCCGCGCGCCCTCTTCCTGCACGTCACGACCGAACGCCTCGTACCGCACGACGCGCGCGTCGGGCATCAGCTTGAGGAGTGCGTCGAGCTGCGCCGCAAGCGTGGGCGAGCGATGATCCTCGACGAGGACCGCGAGGCCCTTGCCGTTCTTCTTCTTCGCGTCGTCGCCGAGCTTGCGCAGGAAGGCGTTCGCCTCGTCCCACGTCCGCGCTTGGCCCTTCTCTTGCGGGCTCTGGCTGCGGTCGGGATCGTAGAGGTCGAGCACCGTCGCCTGCACGAACGAGTTCGTCGCGCCGAGGCTCTCGGGGTGCCGCGGGTTGCCCTCGATCTTCGTCGGCCGACCCTCGTGCGTCTCGACGACGAGGCCGAGCGCGGTGCCGAGGATCGGCATCGCGGTCGAGAAGAAGAGCGGCCTACCGGGGACGACCTCTTCCGGCGCGCGCGTGTAGGGGACGATGACCTCTTCGGGCCTGCGGCAGGCCGCGAGGCCGCCGAGGGCCATCGAGGCGCCCATGATGGTGAGGAACTCTCGGCGGCTCGTTCCTTGCGGAGGCTCTGCGGCGCCCTCCGGGAACTCGCGCTTCAAGTCCTCTGCGAACGACGGTGACTTCTCGAACTCGTCGAGGCTCCGCCAGTAGTTCTTTCCGGACGTATCCGGCTCGATGGGATACGGAGCTCGCTTCATCGGTGGCACCCCGAGCAATGAACGGGAGGCGAGACCTTGCGCTGGGAGGGCGGAGCCGCGAGGTTCGCGACGCTCGCCGGCACGGTCTCGTCGACCATCTTGGTGATGTCCTTCGGATCCCGGAGGTTCGGCTCGGGGTTCCGATGGCAGTCGAGGCACCAGCCCATGGAGAGGGGCTGCGCTTGACTCACCTTGATCATCTGGTCGACGCGGCCGTGGCAGCTCTGGCAAGCCACTCCTGCGGTCGCGTGGGCCTGGTGGTTGAAGTACGCGTAGTCGGCCAGGTTGTGGACGCGCACCCAGGGGATGGGGTTCCCCGTCGCGTAGCTCTCCCGCACGGGAAGAAGCTTTTGACTATCCGTCTTCACCTTCGAGTGGCAGTTCATGCACGTCTCGGTGGCAGGGACGGACGCTTGGGCGCTCTTGTCGACGGCCGTGTGACAGTAACGGCAGTCGATGCCGAGATCGCCGGCATGCAGCTTGTGGCTGTAGTCCACGGGTTGTGTGGGCGTGTAGCCAACTTCGACGTGCTTGTTGGTACCGTAGTACCAAAGGCCGCCGGCAGCCGCGGTGCCAAGCGGAGCAAGTACGAAGGCGGCCACCATCGGCAGCACCCGGTTGGACCACTTTGGGAATAGGTATCTCGCCATGTGGACGCTCGATCATCGGGAATTCCCGACGACGCGGGCGGGTTTTGCCGTCCCCAGCCGACGAGGGCAAGATGGCAAAGCGCCGCACGCCTGCGGCAACTTGCCGCGCCCCCTCCCTTACGGTCCGACGAACGGTTGGTCGGACCACACGGGGACGCAAATTCGGTGAGAGAGGAACGTTCCGTAAGGGCACGTTCGAGGTTCGTCGAGGTGACGATGGGTCAAGCGGAGGGTGTTCTTCCCTCCCCTTCCCTTCTCCGGCTACTGCTGCGCGAGTCGCCAGAGCAGGTACGCGTCCGACTTCATCGCCTCGGGCAGCGACTCCATCGGATCCCGCGACAAACGTGCGATCGCCTCGGGATCTTTTGCGCCTTCTTCCGGCGTGCCCGCGGCGACGAGGGCCTCGACGGCTGGCACGGGCGGCAGATCGACCATGAGGTGAATGCGCGGCGGACCGAGGTTTTCCGCGCCGTGCGGCACGCTGTTGTTGAAGGCCCACACGGTGCCCGCAGGCAGATGCAGGAAGCGGCCCGCGACGCAGAGGCGCGCGGCCGGCGTCGTGATCAGCGGGATGTGGAAGCGGTGGTGCTCGTCCCAGTGCGGCGTGTTGTCGATGTGCAGATGGATGCGCGAATCCGGCGGGCTCAAGCCGAGCCACGCGGAGACGGGGCGCGCGGGAAACGCCGTGTCGAGCAACTCGCAGAGGCGCGGGAGAGCCACGAGTGGAGGTGCGTCGATGCCGCCGCCGCTCGTGAGACGACTGCCGGGCCAGCCTCGCTCTTGCCCGCCGCGCAGGATGCAGAACGAGGTGCCGAGGTGCCACTTCCACTGGCTCGGCAGCCACGTGATGTCCGCGGCCTCGATCTCGGCGACGATCGGCGCGATGTCGATCGTGAGCGGAAGCCGCAGGAAACGATAGGTCTTCGGAAGCGCGCGCGAGCTCGGGACGTGACGCCTCTGGTACATCCGCTCTCCCCTGTCGAGAGGCCCCGCATCGCAGCCGAGGCGGGCCCCTCGTGTCAAGTTTCGAGCGCGACGCGAAACGGCTCGAACATCGCGCCGAGCTGCTCATCGCTGCGAGCGGCGCTGCCACGCGCGATCTTCCCGATCCGGGTGGTCTCGTAAGCGGCCCGGGCGATCGCCTCGCGTTCTCCATACGAGAGGCCGGCCGCGAGCGTGACGATGTCCTCGACGTGATCCGCGTCGGTGCCCGCGGCGCTGTGCACGCGCAGGCATCGCGTGGCATCGACACCACGCGGGATCACGGCTTGCACCGCGCGCACCTCGGCCGCGCTGCGCGTCGCGGCGAGGCGCTCGAGCGCGAACGCGTACCCCACGCACCGCGCGGGATCTCCCGGACCACGCACGAGCGACGTGAAGAAATCCACGAGCGCCGCCGCGGTTTCCGGCACGTGCGCGGCGACGAGCGCGCGGGCGTCGTAGCCGAGGGACGCGAGATCGCGCAGCGCGAGCGCATCATGCCCGTGCTCGTCGCGCGACTTCGCGTGCGCCCACGCCGCGAGCGCTGCGCGCCCTTCGGCTTCGAAGCGCGCCGCAGCCTCGATCATGAGCGGCGGCGTCGCGTGGGTCGTATGAAAGTACCCCGCGAGGCGGTGGATCCAGCCCGTGAGCGTGAGCTCTCGCCGCGGCGGCGCGGGCCCTTCGCGTTGCGCGACGCCCACCGCGCCGTCGAGCAAATTCCGCGTCGCCACGAGGCTCACCGGCCCCTCGGGTGGCACCGAGAACGGCCCTCCGAAGGCCAGCGCTTCCTCGTGGAGGAAGGCCCGCTCGCTCGTGGCGACCACGATCTTTCCTTCCGCGATACGCGCCCACGTGATGTCGGAACCCTGCACGATCGGCGACTCCTCCCCGGCCCTCGGAGAGCACGGATACCCCATCGGGCGCGAAGCTTCCAGGCGCGCGCGCCGCGTGATAATCGAGGCCGAATCATGGGCATCGAGCATCGCGACGTGGTCGTCCTCGGTGGAGGTCCTGCGGGCAGCACCTTCGCCGCCATCCTCAAGAAGTACGAGCCGAACCTCTCGGTCACGGTCCTCGAGAAGGCGCGCTTCCCGCGCTACCACATCGGCGAATCCCTCATCCCCGCGCTGAATCCGGTCCTGCGTGATCTCGGGATCTACGACGATCTCGGCCGCGCCGGGTTCATCCGCAAGATGGGCATCACGTTCGTGTGGGGCCGCGATCGGACGCCCTGGGACGCCGACTACCTGAAGCTCGGCGACGTGCGGGTCCACGAGGGCGCCGAGGTGCTGAACGTGCTCGGCCAGGATTTTTCGAAGCTCCTGCGCCGCCCCGAAGAGCGCGACGAGACGTTCAACGCCTTCAACGTGCGGCGCGCCGAGTTCGACCACATGATCATGAACCGCGCGCGGGACTTCGGCGCCGACGTGCGCGAAGGGACGCGTGGACGAACGATCCACAAGGACGCGCACGGCCGCGTCACGGGCGTCGACTGGGAGGACGATCAGGGCCGCGAGGGCACGATCGAGACCTCGTTCGTGCTCGACGCGAGCGGGCAAGGCACGCGCTTCACGCCGGGCGGCCGCGTCTTCGATCCGCACATGAACAACTACGCGGTCTACGGCTACTGGTCCGGGGCCGAGTGGAAGATCCTCTACCGGGGCACGCGCGACCGGACGAACGTGTTCATCTGCTCGGTCGACAAGGGCTGGATCTGGTACATCCCCGTCGCGCAAGACCTCATCAGCGTCGGCGTCGTGACGAACACGGCGCACTTCAAGGACGCGCTGCAGAACCAGGATCCCGAGTCGTTTTACCACGAGACGATCCAGGGCTGTCCCGAGGTGCGGGGCCTGCTCTCGCGCGCCACGAACCGCGACGATTTCATCGGCGGAGGCAAGCGCATCGCGGTCACCCGCGACTGGTCGTCGTGGGCGAAAAGCCCCACGGGCCCGGGCTGGGCCACGGCCGGAGACGCGGCGATCTTCGTCGATCCGATCCTCTCGTCGGGCGTGACGCTCGCGATGCAGAGCGGTCATCGCGCGGCGTACACGTACCGCACGGCGCGCGCGCGCAAGGACCTGCCCGAGGACGCGCTCTGGCGCGCGTACGCCGACTACATCCGCGGCGAGGCAGGCTCGTTCCTGCGGCTCGCGCGTTATTTCTACGGGAACAACCGCGCCGCGCCGTCGTGGTGGTGGGAGGCGCAGCGGCTCGTGAACGCCTCGGGCAAGCTCGCGGTCGACGATCGGCAGGCCTTCACCATGGCGAGCGCCGGCTTCTTCCCGACGCTCCGCGCCGTCACGGATGACACGGTGATCCCGCTCGTCGCAGGCATCGCGGGCCTCCAGGGCGACGTGTACAACGTGTTCTACGAAGACGGCTTGCCGCCGCCCGCAGAGCTTCCGAAGCACGCGATCGAGCACCTTGCGCCCTTCCGATTGGCGCTGCGCACCGAGCCCATGGCGAGCGAGGGCAAACCGACGGGCCAGCTCGATGTCTTCTACGATCTCGTGAGCGACGACGCGGACTTCACGCATCGCACGCACGCGGCGCCGAGCAAGATCGCGCCCGTACTCGGCCCGGTCGTCGAGGCGATGGGCCGCCATCACGAGGTCTCGACGCTGCTCGCCGAGGCCCCGCGACTCCTGCCCGAGGGCTACGCTTCGCCCGAGGCCATCCGCGCCGCGACACTCTCCGTCGTGCGCGCCGCCGCGAAAAAGGGTTTTGTCAGGCTCGCATCTGTCGAACGATGGGGGCTCCGCTCGGACGAGCCGAGCTCCGCCCCCAAACCCCCGGGAGCCTCGGCTTGAGCGCAAACGCAACCGCGACCGACGAGTTGACCCTCGTCTTCGTCCTGCACGAGCATGATCGCGAGTCGATCCGGCGCGCGGCGGAGGCGGCGAGCCACCCGGACAATCACAAGCGCGCGCGGCACCTCGAGCGCGAGGAGTTGCGCAAGTTCGTGGTGCTCCCCTCGGACGAGCGCCGCGCCGTGCTCGAGTGGCTCGAAGAGCACGGCATGCCGCACATGGATGTGCGCAGCGTGTCGGGACAGACGATCTTCGTGAAGACCACGAAGGAGGCCGTGGGCCGCACGTTCGGCGCCGAGTGCCGGCGCTGGCTCGACGAAAAGGAGAAGGACGAGCGCGCGCTCACGCCCATGGAATGGCCGATCCCGCGGCAGATCGCGCGGTACGTGCAATCCGTGAAGGTCCGGCAGAGCGGCAACCGCGCGCGCAGCACGATGGTCGCCGACGCGGGATCCGAGCACCCGATGCAGTTCCCCACGCTCGAAGGCGCGCGCGAGAGCCGCCCCGAGCCTGGCTTCGGCCTGACCCCCGCCGACGTGCGCCAGATCTACCGCTTCCCGCCGATGAACGAGCTCGACGGGTCCGGTGAGACGATCGCGCTCTTGATGCTCGGCGGCGCGCTCGAGGAGAGCGATCTGCACGCGTTCTGGGACGCCCACGGGATCCCGCATCCGCCGGAGATCAAGACGTACCACGTGGGATCACGACCCTCGAAGGTGACGAGCGCGAACAAGCTCTACACGCTCGAGGTCGCGATGACCGTCGAGTGGGTGGGCGCGATGGCGCCCGGCGCGCGGATCCTCGTGTACTTCGTCGATCCGATGGTGATCGCCGATCCGTGGGTGACGTTCCTGCTCAAGGTGATCGGCGACCGCGAGAACATGCCGACGATCGTGTCGACGAGCTGGATCACGCCCGAGCGCAGCTACTACCGGGTCCACGGTCGCCGCGTCGTGAGTGGTCTCCTCGATCAGGCCGCGGCCATCGGCGTCACGGTGATCAGCGCGGCCGGCGACTGGGGCGCGTTCGACGGCGTGCCACGCACGATCAAGGACGGGAGGTACGTCGGGGACGCCCCCTGGCCGCACGGCGTCTTCCCGGCCGTGGAGGAGCGCGTGCTCTCGGTTGGGGGCACGATGATCACGGGTCGCGCGCCGCTCACGGAGATCGCGTGGAGCGGGCCGCCGCCTCCCGGACTCGGCCGCGTGCTTCATTTCGTGCGGCTTGCGTCGAGCGGTGGGTTCAGCCGCGAGGTGCCGATCCCGAAATGGCAGTCCGATGCGATGAAGGGCTGGTACGCGCGCGGCGAGGGCGAGCCTGCCGTCGTCCCCTACGGCCGCGGTTTTCCCGATGTCGCGCTCATGGCTTCGGGCTCAGCGGTCCAACGCGCCCCCAACCAGCCGCTCACGATGCAGGGCTACCAGGCCGTCGCGTGTGGACAGTGGGTCGACTACGCCGGCGGCACCAGCGTGGCGGCGCCGATCTGGGCGGCGATCGTGGCGCTCATGAACCAGGCGCGGCGCGCGGCCGGACTCGGACGCGTCGGCTTCATCAACCCGATGCTCTACGCGCTCCGGAAGGAAAACCCTCCCCCCTTCCGCGAGATCTCCGAGGGCAGCACGGACGTTGCCATGAACGTCCTCAACGCCCACGGCAAGGCCGTGATCCACAGACTCTCGGGCTACTCGGCCGCGCCTGGCTGGGACCCGGCAACAGGCCTCGGCGTGCCTGACGTGACGCGGCTCATCGAGCTCGTCACGCGACAGGGAAAAAAAACCTAGCTGCCTTCTTGATGCCTCTTTGCATCGACCGCACCGCGGTCGATGCACCAGCGGTCCAGGGCTTGCCCTGGTCCGGGTCCAGGGGCGGAGAGCCCCTGGTCGGGTCCGGGGTGAAACCCCGGCGCTACCGCTTCAGAACCCGGGGTCGTAGTCGTGCAGCGGCGACGTATCGAGCGGCAACACGGACACATCGCCGGACGGTGCGGACGGCAGCACGATGTGACGACGGTCGGGGGTGTTTTCGACGACGACGAAACGCACGCCGGCGGGGATTTTGAAGCCGAGCTCGGACAGGACTGCGTTGGGGTCGTCGGTTAGCTTTTGGCGGAACTCCGGGTCCTGCCAGGCGCGGAGGACGACGCGATCCCAGACGGCGAGGTTTGCCATCTCATCGGCCGACATCTCGATGTGCTTCGTGTAGGTGGTCTTGTTCGTCATCGGAATTGTTCCCCGTTCACGGCGGACGACGCAATGCGCCGAGAATACCCACCGAGGGGGGGCTCGTCACGTGGTTCTGACGACTTTTAGTCTGCGAGCAAAGTTTCGAGCTTGGCGCGACCGCGGGTGGGCTCGGGGTTTTGTGTTTCGATCAGGGCGCGGAGTTGGGCGATTGCGCGGCCTTCGTGGATCGCGAGACGGGCGCGATCGACGCCGGCGGCGAGGGAGTCGACTTTGCCCATCAGCTTGAGACCTGCGGCGGCGTTCAGGAGTAGCACGTCGACGATGGGGCCTTCGAGCTTGCCGGCGAGGGCGCGGGCGAGGATGCGGGCGTTTTCTTCGGCGGTTCCGCGGGAGGCGATGGCTTCGAAGGGGGCTTCGCGTAGGCCGGCGTCTTCGGGACGGATCACGTACTCGCGGATTTCGCCTCCGGGGAAGAGCTCGGCCACGTGGGTTGGGCCGACGTTGCCGATCTCGTCCAGGTAGCGACCGGGGTGGGCGCGGGATTCGGCGCAGGGGACCAGGGCTCGCTCGTAGCCGAGGTCTCGCATCACTTCGCAGACGATGCGGACGAGACGGGGCTCGGGGACGCCGGCGATCTTGTGGCGTTCGCCGACGTGACGGACGAGGGGGCCTCCGATGTGGAAGGACGAGCCGATGCGGATTTGGCTGATCACGCGGGCGAAACCGCTGGTCATGAAGGCGCGGCCGACGACGGAGGTGAAGCCGAGACGGCAGGTTTCGGTGCTCTTGACTTGGGCTTCGCCGGGGGCGTCGAGGTCGACGCCCCAGAGGGCGAACATGTCGGCGGCGCCGCTCACGCCGGTGAGGGCGGGGGCGCCGGGTTTGTGCACGTAGAGACCACAGGCGGCGGCGAGGACGGCGGCACCGCTGGAGACGTTGATGGTTTTGAGGGCGTCCATGCCGACGCCGGCGATGCTGAGGGGGGGTTCTGGGGAGCGGACTGTGTGGGGGAACCAGAGACGCCACTCGTCTTGGAAGGCTTCGACGACGCCGGTGAGCTCGGCTTGGGACTCGCCTTTGGCGCGGAGGGCGGCGATGAAGGCGCCCTGGTGGAGCTCGGGCTGCTCGTTGCGCCAGATCTGGCGGTAGGCTTCGCGCACTTCGTCTCGGGTGAGGTCTTCGCGCTGCTGGAGCTTGACCACGAGGCGGCCGAAGGCGCGGAGCTTGTCTTCGTCGGGCATGGGTCGGGGGAGCGTAGCCGGATTGCGACAAACCGAGAAGGGGGGCCTCGGGAGGGGAAGGCCACGGGAGAACGGGTTCTCAGCCGGGGCTCGGGGGAGTGAGCGGAATTGAAAGATGTTTTACAGATGGGGACGGTGGAGGGAGGGCTGGGTCTGAACTGGTTCTGTCGCGAGGCTCAGGGGAGCGGGCGGATTTGAAAGATGTTTTACAGATGGGGACGGTGGAGGGAGGGCTGGGGCTGAACTGGTTCTGTCCCGAGGCTCGGTCGAGGGAACGGGAGGGGTGAACGAGGTTAGCGGCTCCTGTCTTGGGGCGTTTCAGCTCGGGGAGGCGCCAGAAACGGCACCATGAACGCCCCGGCGCGCGTGTTCATGATCCTCGTCCCGCGCTGACCAGGCTCCACCACGTGGGCCCGTAGAATGGTCGGGCCGGGGACGCGGCCGCCCACGTGAAAGGGGCAAAAATCGATCTCGATGTTCCGCTCGAGCAGCGAGCCATCCTCCGCGATTTCGAGCGCGGGGACGACCGGGTATTCCACGCGCCGCTGGAAGAGAAAACCCGCCTGGGTACGCTCCTCCACGAGCCGCTCCCATTCCCCGCGCGACAGCGCCACGCCAAAGACGACACCCTCTCCAAAGGAGGAATCCGTGGGCTTCGAGATCCACCCCTCCCGCTCCTCCACCACCTCCCGGCGCCGCGCTGGATCGAAGGTGAGGTTCACCGTATCGGGGACCGTCTCGCGAAGCAGCGCCACTTCCTCCGGCGCGAGACCGAGTGCAGCCACCACGGAGGCATCCCCGAGCAAAACGAACGTCTCCTTCGACGCGGTGAGGAATGCGCCGGTCGAATTGACGATCAGGTGCTCCTCCGGATGCGCGTACACCGCTTCGTAATCGGTCACGTCGATGCCGCGCTCGTGGTAGGTGTCGAGATACACGGAGTATCGCCAGATCATGTCGACCTCCGCGCCCCCGACCGTGGGCCTACCGGAGGCGAGCTTCACCTCCGGCGGGTAGCAAAACACGATGTCGACGTGCTCGCCGTATCGCTCGCGCGCGGCGCGCTGGTATTCCCTCGCCACGTGCGGGACTTCGCGCTTGCCGGCGTAGCCGTGCTCGGAGACCAGGGCGATCCGTCGCGGAATGCGACCCGGGTAACGTGCGCAATACTCGTCGAAGAGCCATTCCACGACGTGCGGGGCGAGGAGCCGCGGTTCGTACGGGATCCCCAGCGCGCCCAGGAACGAGGCAGCCATCCGCTGATCCACGTCGTGGTAATGCAATCCGAGGGGCGCGGCCTGGTTCACCTCGATCGCCGTGCAGCGGCCACTCGCGGGATCGAGGAACGTGTCGACGCGGCGCAGCCGATGCTCGACGGAGTCGGCCGATTCGAACGTGCATTGACGCACGAGCCGATCGCTGCCCTCTTCCAGCGAGCTCCGCAAGCGCTGGAGAAGGGCCTCCCCTCCCCGGCCGCGGGCGTGATGCTCCAGGCGCACGAGCGCTCGAACGAGACACTCCACCTGACGAAAGGCATTTTTTGCATGCGCGGCGTCGAGCTCCAGAGGAACGAGGAATGGCCGGCCTTCGAGGGGGTACTCCGCAGCACGCCCGATTTGGAGGCACGCCTGCACGATGTCGGCGCGCTGCGATCGGGGAAGGCGTTCGAGCCGAGCGCGCGCGTCTTCCCTCAGATCCATTCCGAGGAGCTCCACAGACGCAGCCGCTGCCCGAGCCCACGCTGGAGCGCCTCTCCGTAGACCCGATCCGCGACGAGGATGTCCTCGAACGCAAGCCCCACGGGCGAAAAGAAGATGCTCTCGTCCCGGGAGGTGCGCCCGCTGCGCTGGCCCGCGAGAATGGGCCCGAGATCCTCCACGCGGCTCTCCGGAATGACCCCCTGCGCCACCGCGAAGGCGTGCGTCTGCACGTTGCGACTCTTCACGTCCGCCCATCGATCCGCGACGATCCGGTCCATACGCGCGAGCAGCGACGCCTCCACCTCGAACCCGCCGATCGAAAAGATCGTGACCCCACGCTCGGGGATCCATCGATCCAGCACGACGGGACGGTCATCCCGCGAGACGCAGGTGACCACGAAGGAGCAGCCGCGGACAGCTTCTTCGGCGGTCGCCACGGAGCGAATGTCGATTTCCGTGCGACGCGACATTTCCGCGGCGAAGCGCTCTTTCGAGGCGCCCTCGGCATACACGCGCACGCGCCGCAGGCTCGGGAGGGCGAGGAGGAGCCCGAGGAGCTGCGTCCGCATGTTCACGCCCGCCCCGATGAGGGCCACTTCCTGCGTATCGGGCGGCACGAGCTTCTGGGCGGCCAGCATCGATACGGCGCCGGTGCGCGTCGCGCTGATCACCTGCGCATCCATGATGGATCGCAAACATTTCGTTTGCGCGTCGAACAAAGTGATGATCCCCGTGGCGCGCGGCAGCCCGAGCGCCACGTTCGCGGGCATCGAGCCCATCGATTTGCAGCCGAGGATCTCCCTGCCCTCCGACAACACGAGCGAAGGCATGAAATTGAGAAACCCCACCTCGGGCTCCGGGACGGGCCGCGGATGCTTCATGGATGCTTTCGTCGGTTGAACGACGCGCCCCTCCAGCAGAAATGCAAAGCCTCGCTGCACGTCCTCGCTCGCCCGCCTCACATCGCCGCCCCCACAGGCGACGACATCCTCGAGCGACAAGAAAAGCACCTCACCGTCGCGTTGCTTCATGATCGTCGCTCCGCGAATCGAGTTGCGAAGATACCGATGGGCAGGTATGTGGGTCAAGCGCGAATTCATCCGCAATGCGGATCGGTGGGAGGTGGTGTGAGCGAGTTACCTATCGGAACCATTTCGTGTACACCGCCCGAGCCGTCGCGCCTCCTCGGTTCCTTCCGAGAGCGCATGCGGCGGACCTCGTGGCCGGACCGCGCGCCGCGCACCTTGTGGGCCCCCGTCGAGTCGCCGGCCGACGCGGTGCGAGCCTTCGAGCGAAAGATCCAGGCGCTCTATCACGCGCATCTCGCCGTGCTCGCAATGGCGCTCGTGGAGCCGCCGCCCTCGGAGCCGGAGCTCGGGCCGATGACCCGCGCGCTCCGCGCGGTCGTGCATTTTTACAGGGGCTGGCCCGTCCTCGAAGAAGCCGAGCGGGCGCGGCGGTCCGAAACGGCGCTCCCCGAAGCCCCCGTGTCCTTCCTTTTCGGGCGTCCGGATATCGTGATGGGCGAAGAGGGGCCGCAGGTGGCGGAGACCAATTTCGACACGGCCGTCTCGGGGTACGAGAAGCCCGATGATCTGTGGACCCAGAGCGCCGAGCTCTTCGAGCTCCCGAACGCGCTGCTGCAAAGCGGGCGCCCCCTCGCCGGCCTGAAGGACTATTTCACGGAGCTCGCCGAGGCGCGCCCGCACCGGATCCACTGGGTGAGGAGCGTCGCCGCGGCCCCCGAGTGCGAGCCGATTCTCGCCTACCTCAACCAGAACCCCCACGGCATTCAGCACTTCGCCCACTACGCCGGCGAGCCGAGCCCGTCCTATCCACCCGCGCTCCCGGGCCATCTCCACCGCGCGTGCACGCTTTATACCGTGAACAAAGCGCGGGACGCGTTCACCGACACCCTGCGCCCGCTCGTGCCGATGGTCGCGGGCTGCACGGTGCCCCTCCGCCTCGCCGCGCTGCAATCGAAGCTGTTCCTCGCCTGCCTGAGCGATCCACGCACGAGGCCACGAAACCTGACGCCGGAGGAGCAGGACGCCGTGGACACGTTGATCCCAGAGACCCGGCTCATCGACCTGATGAGCGGCGCCGAGATCGACCACGTCAAACGCAATCGCGGAGATTACGTCCTCAAGCGGGCGGACTCGCACATGGGTCGGCACGTCTTTTTCGGTTGCAACGTCGACCGGGACGAATGGGAGCATTTGCTCCGCGCATTGCCCGCGCAGCCGGTCGAGCCTGCACAGCCGCCCTCGCTGTGGCTCGTACAGAAGCGCGTCCGGCCCCAGGCATACACCTTGCTGGAGTATACCGACGAAGGCCCCGTGGAGCGGCGCGCCGCGCTCGTCTGCTCCCCTTACCTCTTCGGCGGGCGCCTTCGAGGATTCGAGACCTGGCGGATCCCATTCGTGCCCGAGCCCGACATGCTGGACCACGCGACATTCGTCGGACACTTCATCCGTTCAGCCGAATAAGGCCTTCCCTCCGCAGGTGAGGACAAGTGACCGGAGCAGCGCGCAAACGAGAGTACTTGCCGGCATCATGGCTCGATCCCCGGCTCGAGGTACGCCCGTCTCCCATTGACGGGCACGGCATTTTCGCGACGGCTCCCATCGAAAAAGGCAAGACGATCATCATCTGGGGCGGACAGGTCTTCACGCGGGAAGACATCGCCGCAGGGCGCGCTCTCCGGCGCAGCTATACCGCGATCAGCGAGGACCTTTTCCTGGGAAACGTGGCCGGGCAAGAACACACAGCCGACGATTACATCAACCACGCCTGCGACCCGGCCGTGTGGATGCTGGACGAGGTAACGCTCGCGACGCGCCGCCGCCTCGCCGTGGGAGACGAGGTCACCATCGATTACGCAATGTACCTCGACGCAGACTGGGAGCCAGAGGCCTGCCGGTGCGGCTCCAGGCTATGCCGTGGCTCCATCACGAGCGAAGACTGGCAAAAGCCCGAGCTGTTCGAGCGCTACGGGTACCATTTCTCGCCATTCCTCAACGAGCGGATCCGCAAGCTCCGGGCATGATCGAGGCGCTTCGCTGGGGCGTTGCCCCAGACCCCACCGGGGCTATCCGCCCCTGGACCCGGACCAGCGCAAGCGCTGGACCTTTGGTCGATGAACTGCGCGATGCGCAGTTCATCGAACAGGCCGAGGCAAGACCAGCGAAGGCCCTGCCAACCAAGACCGCCGTGACTGGCAACGCCGTCCTTGGTCTTGCCACCGGCCTGTGGAAGAACTGCGCATCGCGCAGTTCTTCCAACTCGAGTCCAGGGCTTGCCCTGGTTCGGGTCGAGGGGCGAACAGCCCCCGCGGGGCCCGGGGCAGCGCCCCGGCGCGGCGCGTTGACGCGCGCAGCGCCACGTCCCAAATCCCTCGGGGAGGGTGCACGATGGATGCCATTCGAGGGCGGGACGTTTTTGCCGCTTTTACGATGTTCGCCGCGGTCTGTCAGGCGCCGCGGGACGCGAGCGCGGCGCCGAGCCGCGTGACGTGCCCCGGTGGCGAGCTGCGCGTGGTCGCGCATAAGCTGACGGCGTCGGAGGGAGGCGAGGTGGTCGTCGCGGACGCGGTCGAAACGCCCGACGGGGGGATCGTCGTGGCGGGCCATTTCAAGGGGTCGCTCACGCTCGAAGACAAGGTCCTCCGGAGTGCCGGCGACGCGGACGCGTTCATCGCCGAGATCGACGCGTGCGGGGGGATCCGCGACTTTCGCGGATACGGCGACGCGCTGAATCAGAGGATCCTGGACGTTGCCGTGGATACGGCGGGAAATCGGTATTTCGTGGGCTACTTCGAGGGGCGAATCGATTTTGGCAGCGGCGCCCTCGAAGGTGGCGGGTCCTTCCTTGTTCGGATGGATCCGACGGGCCGAGTGGCCTGGATGCATCGCGCGTACGAGCAGGAAGACATTTACATTTACCATCTCGACATGCTCGCCACGGGTTCCGCGCCCGGGGTCTTCGTGCTCGGCAGCCTGGAGGGGCACGCGGAGCTCGCCGGGATGCCGATCCACACCTCGGGCCTTCAGTCGTTCGTGGCTGCGTTCGATCCCGAGGGGCGGCCCTCGTGGAACACCGTCGTGACACGGAGCACCGACGACGAGGCGCTCGCCATGGAGGTGGACGCGGCCGGCCACGTGGTCGTCGCGGGACACAAGTCGACGGGCGCGAACCTCTTCGCGACGCGGCTCGATCCGCGCGGACAGCTCCTCTGGCACAAGCGATTCCGGGGCACGGGCTCGCAAAACGAGACTTTTTACGGGTTGGCGCTCACGCCCGACGGGGACCTCCTGCTCCGCGCTTACGGCGCGTTCGGCGAGCTCTCCGCGCCGCGCCCCGAGTCCGATACCGAAATCGAGTTCCTGGCCCGGCTGGATCGGGAGGACGGGCGCGTGATCTGGCGCCGGCCGGTCGCGAGTGATTCCACGCGTATCGCGGTGCAGTCCGGGGGCCGTATCCTGCTGGCCGGCCACGCCGCAGATACGGGAGAGCTCACCCTGAGGACGCTCTCCCCCACGGGCGAGGAGCTCGGGGCGCGTCGATTCGGAGGGTCGGTCCGCTTGAACGCGCTCCACGTGACGAAGGCGGATCAGGTCCTGCTCGCGGGGCGATTCACGGGCACTCTCGATTTCGGTGCCGGCCCCCTGTCCTCCGGGGATCTCCCCGCGGCGTTCGTCGCGAGGTTCTCGCCCTGATATCGTGCAACAGCCCTGCCGCTCGGGGGCGTCTCGTCTCCGCTCCCGCCTCCGCTCCGTTCGCCTTAGATTCTCCGAGGAAGGGAGGGAAGGATGAAGAAATCGACGAAGCTCATCGCCGCACTCGCCGCCTTGATGGCATCGGCCATCTCCATGCCCGTGTTCGCGGACGAGGCCGCGAACGCGGCGGAGACGGAGGAAGCCGAAGCTCGGACCGTGACCGTCGGGGGGCTCGGTGAGGTCATGGTGGCGCCCGATTCGCTGCGCACGAGCATTTCGGTCCGTGCCCGGGCCACGACGCTGGTCGAGGCGCGGACGGAGGCCGCGAGCAAGACACGCTCGATCATGCAGGCGCTGGAGCGCCTCCGGATCCCGGATATGCAAGTTCGGACGGTGGAAATCACGGTGACACCCATCACGGAGCGTCAGAGGGAAGAAGATGAGACGCCGCCGCGGATCATCGGCTACGAGGCGGAGAGCAGGCTCTCGGTCGCCCTGCGGGGCGTCGGGACCGAGATCCTGCGCGTCGTCGGCCCGCGGATCCTCGACACGGCGCTCGGCGCGGGCGCCAATGTCGTCGGCGGGATCGATTTCTTCCTGAGCAAACCGCGCGAGGCATACCGGCTCGCGCTTGCGGCGGCGGTGCGCGACGCGGAGGAGAATGCCAAGGTGGTGGCCGGCACGGCGCGGGTGGATCTGCGCGGGCTCCGGACGATATCGACGGAGGTCGCACGAAGCATCGAGTACGCGCAGCAGGCCGTGTACGAAGATTACGGAATGGCTGCCGGAGGGGGGTCGGAGTCCGTCGAATTCCCGGTCGAGCCTGGAGAGATCCGGGTGACGACGCAGGTGACGGCGAGCTTCGATTTCGCGGAGTAGGCGCAGAACGGGGTGATCGCGAGAATCACCCCGTTCGTCCCTTTTCCTGCGGCCGACTCGTCACATGCAGGTGAGGGCCTTGTCGAGCCCCTCGCAATAGGTTGCCTCGAACGTCCCTTGCCGCGTCTCGCCGGTGTCGAACGTGAACGTGTAATCGCCGCGGAGCGTGGTGTCGTCGAACTGATCGACGACCACGTTTCCACCGACGATCTCGCTCGTGAACGTGGCCTTTTTCTCCTCGTAGTGCCGGAACACCCCCCAGGCCACCTTGGCGCTTGCCGGCGTCGTCGCCTCGTCGAACGTGCCGACGTCATAGGTCCCGGGACCGGGATTCTGGGCGTGCAGGGAAAAGGACAGCATGACGTTCACGTTGGGCTCGTTCGTCCCGGTGCACCCGTCGGGAAAGACGCCGCAGGCATCGTCGAAATTCATGATGTGGACCATCGGCGAGATCCACGGCGTCGTCATCGACTCCTTGCGCGCCCAGATCGTCGAGCGGGGCGTGAGAGTCGTGTTTCCCACGGTGATGACGTCTTCCGGCGTGTCGCTGGCGGCATCGGGCGTGGTGCCGCCGCAACCGGCGGCGAGTGCGAAGGAGAGACTGAGGAAAAGATAAGGCTTCACGAAACACCTCCAGACTTGCACGTCATCGCGCATGCGCGCGCTCCGGCAAGCTGGGGGCAGGTTTCCGCCGACCGAGCGACCTCTCGCGTTCGGGGCGAAGGCTTGTTACCCTCGCCGCGCGATGCACCACCGGTTCGTTTCCGGCGCAAAGCTCTTGTCGATCGGAGCGGCGCTTTGGGCCTTCAGCGTCACGACCTCTTCCTCCGCCGCCGAGACGAGGCCGGTGGTGCCGGAGGCGCCCTCGTCGGGGTTCGTCCTCGGCACGAACATGTCGGTCGTCCCCCTCGACGACGACGTCCTTCGCGAGGAGGTGATGCTCGGGTACAAGTTCGGGCGCCTCTTGCTCGGTGTATCCGGGTATTACGCCAAGCACGACGTCGAGCTGCACCCGGAGTTCGGCCATTCGCACATCAAGGAAGAAACGTTTTGGGTCGGCCCCGAGGCTCAGGTCGCGTTTCTTCGTTCCGCGAATGCGCAGGTCGAGATGATCGGCCTCTTCGGAGCCGGCGCAGGGACGTGGAGGCGGTGGAGCACGGAGACGGAGTACGTGGGCACGGACTCGCCGCTCTCCGGCATCGACGGCGAATTCGTGACCAAAGAGACCTCAGGCCAGGGCGTACGCTTGCGGTGGCAGCTCGGGCTCGGCGTGCGATTCTGGTCCCACCCCGGGTTCGGAATCCACCTCGCCGGCGGGATCCTCGGCGATTACCGCCTGAGTAACTCCGGCTCCTTCGCCGAGCCCCCCGTGCAAGGGTTCGTCCAGGCGGGCCTCGTCGGCGTCCTCGGGGCGCCCACCACGGCCGTCACGCAAAAAGAGCCGCGCCCCGGATCGCCGGACTTCGGCATTGCATTGCAATCTGTCGTCTCGTCCTCGCCGCGCGCGGCCCTCGACGCCAACCTCGGGCTCGGGATCACCCTGCACCGTCTCACGCTCCTCGTCGGCGTCGACGTCCCCAAGTTCATCGATTTTGGTGCGTCCATTCCGAACCTCGAGCTGCAGGGGACCGTCTTCCGCTCCGCGGATCGGCGCCTGGAGCTCTTCCTGTCGAGCTCCGGGGGATACGCCGTCTACCCTTCGAGACCCGCGCTCCGCTGGAAGGCTGCGCCGGGGCTACGATTCTGGTCATCGCCTGGCGTGGCGTTCACCGGCGCCGTCGGCGTGCTGGGGGAAACGTACGACAAACCGTACGATCATGGCGACCCGCAAGAGAAGCACCACCACCTCACGATGTTCGGGCGGATCGGGATCCTGTCGGTGATCGGGCTGTGAAATCCGGGATTCCCCAGTCTATTTACACGCCGCTTCGAGCTCCTTGGCAGCCTTGCTCCAGGCTTCCTTCTCTTCCTCCGACCACGCGCTCGGATCCTTCTGCGTGAGCGCGGCCCGCGCCGCCGCTCGTTTCTGCTCGATCGAAGCGATGGACGCAGACGCGGAATGCATTTTCGACTCGCCGGGCGAGACGACGATCGTCACGAGCGAGCCCACGGCGCCGAGCCCCGCCGTCACGATGCCCGTGATACCCGTCACCGTCTTGATCGTCTCGGGGGAGTCGATCACATACGACCCAATGCCGCCGATCGCGCCGCCCACCGTCCCGACGCCGCCCGAGATCGAGCCCATGATGGTCTTGAACTTCTGCTGATCCTGCTTGGCTTCCTCGTAATCGTAGAGGAGCTGCGCCTGACGCTGGCTACAGACACGATCGGCGCGCTCGGCTTGACGCGCCACGTCTTCCGGCCATTGCGGCTCCCCGGTGATCAATGGCTCGCTCGGACGCTTGAGCGGAGTCGTCTCGTTTTTGGCACATCCGATCGACATCACCGCGAGCGCCATCCCCATGACGCTCACCGCCCCGAACGGCCTTCTCCCCACAAAAAGCCCCACGCCATCCCCCATACGTTGCCCCATCGATTTCCCCATGATGCGACCGTACCACCGACGGCGCGCGCCAAACAAGAAGGCCCGCACCTTTTCGTCAGGCGTTCGTCTCGCGCCGTAATCCGAGCCGCTTCATCCGGCTCTGGAGCGTGGTGGGGGGCAGGCCGAGGATGGCGGCGGCGCCCCCTTCCCCATAGATGCGACCGCCCGTCGCGCGGAGGACCCGCTGAATGTGGCGTCGCTCATTTTCGGCAAGCGTGACCAGCGCCTCCGTGGACCCGCCCTCCCCCGCGGCGGGCCGTTTGCGGGCGAGCGACACGAACAGGGCGAGGTCCGCGCGCTCGATCGTGCCCGATGCGGCCCGGATCGCCCCGCGCTCGAGGATATTCGAAAGTTCGCGAATGTTGCCCGGATAATCGTGATGCCGCAGCGCATCCTGCGCCCCCGCGGAGAGGCGGAGCGACGCTTTGCCCACCCGCGCGGAGAGCTCCTGCAAGAGGACCCGGCAAATTGCCGGGAGGTCCTCCATGCGCTCGCGCAGCGGCACGAGGCGCAGCGGGTAGACCGATAGCCGATAATAAAGATCCCCCCGGAACCGGCCCGCGGCGACGGCTTGCTCGAGGTCGACGTGCGTCGCCGCGATGACCCGCACGGAAACCTTGATCGCCTGCTCCGCGCCCACGGGCAAGACCTCGCCTTCCTGCAATGCGCGGAGGAGCTTGCCCTGGAGATCGAGGGGCAGCTCGCCGATCTCGTCGAGAAACAACGTCCCGCCGTCCGCGGCCCGAAAGAGGCCGGGGCGGGCCCGGAGCGCGCCCGAAAAAGCACCACGCTCGTGCCCGAAGAGCTCGCTTTCGAGCGTCCCCGAGGGCAAGGCCGCGCAGTTGACGGGGATGAACGGGCGCTTGCCGCGCGGGCTCTTTTCGTGGATGAAACGCGCCAGCCGCTCCTTGCCGGTGCCCGTCTCCCCGATGAGCAGCACGGTCGAGCTCGTTCCCGCGACGAGGGCCGCCTGCCGCGCGAGCTCGCGCACCTGAGAACTGTCGCTGTCGCCGAGCACGGAGGCGTCCTCGGTGATCTCGCCGATGCGGCGCTCGAGCGCCGCGGCCCGCTCTTCACTTTCGAGGCCCGCGCGGGCGAGCCGCTGGTTCTGGCGAATGCAATGGATCGAGAGCGCGAGCAGGCGCCCGAAGACCTCGACGAGGTCGACCACGGCGCGCGGATAAGGTCCGCACCGCGCGCGGTCGATCGACATGACCCCAAAGACCTCGGAGCCGGTCACGAGCGGCACGACCATGCACGCGTGGCCGTGCGGAAAATCCATCAATCCGTCGAAGAGGTCGCCGTCGCCGTGGGCGTGGTCGTCCTCGGTGAAGACGCGGCTCCTGCGCTCCTCGATGGCGAGCCGGATGGAGGGGAAATGGTCGAGGTGGATCCGGTATTCGCGGACCTCGGGGCGGAAGAGCGAGCCACGCCCGGCCCTCGCGCGGAGCAAGGCGCCTTCGAGCTCGAAGATGACCGCGAGATCGTAGGGCGCGATGCGACCGAGCCATTCGAGGCCCCGGTGCAAGAGCTCGTCGAGCGCCGCCGGCGTCCCGTCCGCCAGCTGCGCCAGGTCCGCGAGCTCGCGCGTACTCCCGGCGACCCACTCGTCGAGATTCATACGGCAAGAGTAACCGACCCGTCTCGACGCGCGCAACGACGCCTCGTTGTTTGAGCACCGACGGTTCGGTGTCGCGCAACGATATTTCGCTGCGCACCGACCGGTCGTTGTCATTGCGCACAGCGTCATCCAGCAAAATCAAGAAGTTACCGGTTCTGGCCGGCTGGTACGTGGTGTGCCCGTCGCGCCGTCTGCGGGGGTGGCTGCGAGGAGGACGAGGATGGAGCGATCGGGGAACGAGAACGGGCGACGGCGCATGAGCGCGTCACGGGTGCTGGCAGGTGTTTTGGCGTCGGTGGCGCTCGTCGGCGCTTGCAGCGGGGAAGATGGGACGGGCGGCAACGCGCCGATCGCGCCCTCCCTCGACCAGGAGCTCACGGAGCTTCTCGCCGCCGAGGGCGTGAAGCCGGTGGAGAAGCCGGCGGCGCAGGATCCGGGGCTCGTGAAGCTCGGGCAATTGCTCTTTTTCGAGAAAGAGCTGAGCGGCCGGCGGAACATCGCCTGCAGCACGTGCCATCATCCTTTGCTCGGGTCCGCGGACGGGCAAAGTCAATCCCGCGGCCAGGGCGCGACGGGGCTCGGGCCGCAGCGGGTGCACGGGCCGAAGAGCCTGTTCTTGGCCCGGAATACGCTCTCGATCTGGAACCGGGGCGTGAAGGGCTGGGACACGATGTTCTGGGACGGACGGCTCGCCGGCAATCCCACGGACGGGTACATCTCGCCCGCGGGCGACGCGACGCCGCAAGAATTCTCGAATGCGCTCGCAGCATTCTTCATCATCCCGATCACGCCGGGCGAGGAGATGCGCGGGTTCCAGGGTGAGCTCGACGTGAACGGGAACCCGAACGAAATCGGCGACCTGACGGACGCGGATTTCGCCCAGATCTGGCCGCTCGTCGTGGCGCGCGCGATGGCCATCCCCGAATACCGGGACGCGCTGCTCGCGGCCTTCCCGGGGACGACGGAGGCCGATATCAACGTGGTACACCTGGCCGAGGCCGTGGGCGCCTTCATGACCGACGCGTTCACGGCGCTCGATACGCCGTTCGATCGGTACCTCGCCGGCAATCATGGGGCGCTGTCGGACGCGCAGAAGCGAGGCGCGATGCTGTTTTATGGGCGCGCGAACTGCGGGTCGTGCCATAGCGGCTCGCTGCAGACCGATTTCGGCTTCCACAACATCGCGGCGCCGCAGGTGGGCACGGGCAAGGGCGAGGAGGCGCCGCTCGACTATGGGCGCGGGCGCATCACGCTCAAAGAGGAGGATCGGTTCAAGTTCCGGACGCCGTCGCTGCGAAACACGGAGCTCGAAGGGCCGTGGATGCACAATGGCGCCTACGCCCACCTGGAGGACGCGGTCCGGCATCACCTCGATCCCGAGGCGTTCTTGAAGGCGTACAACGACAAGCAGGTCGAGCCCGAGCTCTGGGGCACGTACCAAAACAGCGAGGAGACGCGCAAGACGCTGCTCGCGTCACTGGATCCAATGCTGAAGGTGGAAGGCGCGCCGCTCACGGACGCCGAGGTCGCCGATCTGATGGCCTTCCTGTCGGCGCTGACCGATCCCGCGTCGTTGAATCAGCTTTACCTGATCCCGGACAGCGTCCCGAGCGGGCTGCCCGTGGACGATTGACGCCTTAGCCCCTCTCCACGAGCGCCGCCACCCGCTGCCTGAGCGACGCATCCGCCGACGGCCCGAGATACGACGTGGTGTCGGCCGCGAGCGCCGCGATCCGATCCGACCGTCCCCGCGCCCGGAGCAGCCCCGCGAGCCGCTCCACCACGTCGATCCACGGATCCCCGCCCATCGGCCGCGCCAACCGCTCGGCCTCCTCCGCGTGCTCCAGCGCCTCGGGCCCGCGGCCTGTTTTCTCCGCGAGGTCCGCGAGGAGGAGCCGACACTTCACGGCGCGCCCCGACAAACCAAGCTCGGTGCACAACGTGAGCGCGCGGAGCGCTTGCACCTCGGCCTCCAGGAGCTCGCCTTTTTCGCGCAGGTGATGCGCCAGGTGAAACCCCGAGTGCGCCTGCGCCAGCACGTTGCCCTCGCGCACCGCGAGCGCGTGCACCGCCTTCTGATCCTCGATCGCCTCGTCGAGCCGACCCATCGCGGCAAACGTCATCGCCCGACCGCTGCGCGCCGCGACCTGGCCCCACACGGCCGCGAGCGGATCGCCCTCCAAGGCGAGCTCTTCGCCGGCGCGGATCGCCGCCTCGAACACCTCGATCGCCGCGTCGTACCGCCGCACGTCGCGCAGCAAATTGCCGAGGTCGTGGCCAGCCCGCACGACCGCGGGCAGGTTGTCCGAGCCGCGGAGCGTCTCCCAGCCCTTCTCGGCGAGCGCGAGGCCCTCCTCGATTTTGCCCTGGCTGCGGAGCTGAAAGCCACGCGTGCAGAGCGCCTGCGCCGCGTCGAAGGGCCTCCCCGCGCGCCGGAAGAGCTCCTCGGCTCGTTCGAGCTGCGAGACCGCCTCGGGCCAGCGCGCGCGCTGGTGCGCGGTCTCGGCGCAGAGAAGGTGACAGCGCGCGCGCACCGTGAGCGCCTCCTCGCGCGTGTCGTCGCTGAGAAGCGCGAGGCTTTGCTCGACGCGCTCGCTCGCCTCGTCGAAGCGGCCGAGCCAGAAGAGCGCGATGCCGAGGTCGAAGAGCGCGCGGGCCGCCGCGAGCGGGTCGTCGTCCCGCAATCGGCTGCGCAAGGTCTCCGCGGTCATGAGCGCCTCGACCGCGTCGACGAACGCGCCGAGGGCGACGGCGCGGCGGCCCGTGAGGCGCGCATACTGCACGATGCGCTCGATCTCGTCGGTCTGGCTGTAGTGATGGAAGAGCGCGGGCAGGTGCGGCGCGAGCTTGCCGGCGTGCAGGCGCTCGATGGACGCGGCGGCGAGATGGTGCAGTACGCGCTTGTTGTCCATGAGCACCGTGCCGTAGATGGCGTCCCGCGCGAGCACCTGCCGGAAGGCGAACGTCTCCTCGCCGCGCTCCTTGCGGTGCGAGAGGATACCCCGGCGGACGAGCTCGTGAAGATGCCGTTGCGAGGTCCGCTCGTCGCCGAGCGCAGATGCAACGGCGTCAAAAAGATCCGCGCTGAACTCCACGCCGAGGATGCTCGCGTATTGCAGCGTGGTGCGGAGCTCCGGCTCCAGCCGATCGAGGCGCACGAGGAGCATGCCGACGAGCGAAGAGGGCACCGTGAAGCGCCGGAGGGACGCGGCGTCGGCCGTGACCATGCCCTGCTCGCGCAAGGACAGCGAGAGCTCCTCGGCGAAGAGAGGGTTGCCCGCGGCCCGCTCGACGAGCAGGCGCACGACATCCGCCGAGGGCTCCTCCCCCGCGAGGTGGACGGAGATCTCGCGGATCTCGTCGTCCGTGAGGGGCGCGAGCGGGACACGCGTGACCGCGACGTGCTCGGGAAGCGTGGCGATCTCGCCGTCGCGGCTCGTGACGAGGAAGACGACGGGGAGCGTGGAGCGGTAGCCGCCGAGGACGCGGCCGAGGAGGTCGAGGCTCGTCGCGTCGGCGCGGTGCATGTCGTCGAGGACGCAGAGGACGGGCCTTCCGGGCCGAAGCGCGCTCGCCCTCCGCGCGAGGGCTTCGAGCAGAAGGGTGAGCGTCTGCTGCACGCGGCTCTGGAAGCCGTCGGGCCCGTACTGGTCGACGAGGTCGTGCCCGCCGAGGCCGAGGAGGAAGTCGACGACGGGCGCCTTGGCGATGAGCTCGCTGCGGCGGGCATCCTCGAGCGCGGCGGCGAGGGCGCCGATCTCGGTCGTCGTCTGCAGCGCGTCGATCATGGTCGCGCCGGGCGGGAAAAAGACGCGGCGGAGGAAGGCGACCCAGGCGCCGTACGGCGCGGCGGAGGCCGGGTGCGCCCGGACGACCAGGGTACAGCGCGCGTCGTCGACCTCGACGCGCCGCAAGAGCTCGTGCACGAGGCGCGACTTGCCGACGCCGGGCCCGCCCGTGACGAGCCCGAGGTGCAAGCCGCCGCGCGCGCGCGCCTCGGCGAGCAGGCCTTCGAGCGTGGAGAGCTCGGCGTCGCGGCCGACGAAGGAGCGATCCTCGGGGGCACCGGCGCGGCTCTTGCGCGGGCCCTCGGCCTCGGAGGGTCCAAGGATCTCGTAGGCCTCGCTCGGGCGCGCGCGGCCCTTCATCGAGATGGGCCCGAAGTGCCGCTCCGTGAACCTGCCGCCGAGCAGGTCGAGCGTCTCGCGGCTGACCACGACGGCGTTGAGCGGCGCCGAGCGCTGGAGCATCTCGGCGAGGTTGATGCTCTCGCCCGTGAGCATGGCGTCGCCGCCGCGCGTGACGAACCCCGTGTGGACGCCGATGCGCATGGAGAGCGCGCAGCCGATCTCGGCGAGGGTCGCGTTGATCTCGTGGCGGTGATCGAGCGCGGCGAACGCGGCGGCGACGGCGCGCTCGGCGTCGTCCTCGTTCGACGCGTGATACCCGAAAACGGCCATCAAGGACTCGCCCGGCGGCCTGTCGACACGCGCGCCGGCCGTCTCGAAGGCGCGGCCGATGACCTCGGAGATCTGCGTGGCGATCTGCTCGATGTCCTCGGCGCCGAGCGTGCTCTCGCATGGCTCGTCGAGCGCGAGGCCGACCATGGCGATCGTGAGGTGCCTGCGTTCGCCCTTGCGCAGGCTCGGCCGCGGGACGTCGGCCCCGGCGCGCGCGCGGCCGAGCCCGGCGAGCTTCGACTGGATGCCCGCGAGCTTGGGCACGGGCGGCGGCGGCGGGATCGAGACCGTCTTGCCGCGGGTGATCGCGACCGTGGCCTCGTTCTCGAGGCTCGCGCGGCGCGTGGGCACGCTCGATCGTTGCGCGGCGCGGCGCAGGTCGTAGAGCACGGCGCGATCCGCGGCGAAGGGCTCGAGGGCGCGGGCGAAGGCCGCCGCGTCGGGGAACCGTTCGATCGGCTCGATGCGGATGGCGCGCATGACGGCGTCGGCGAGGCCGGGCGGGACGTTCGGCGCGGCGGCGGCGAGGGGGCGCGGGGGCTGCCTCTCGGCGAGCGCCGTGAGGTAGCCGATGAGGCTCGCGCCGGGCCACGGGCGCACGCCGGCGACGAGCTCGTAGAGCACGACACCCGCGGCGAAGACGTCGGTCCACGGCCCGATCGCGCCGTGATCGCGGACCTGCTCGATCGCCATGTAAAACGGCGACCCCACGAGCTCGCCGGGCCGCGTGTTCGGATCGTCGACGAAGTGGGCGACGCCGAAATCGAGCAGCTTCGGGATCTCGCCGAGCACCTCGCTCCGCGCCAGGAAGATGTTGCGCGGCGTGATGTCGCGGTGGATGACGCCGAGCTTGTGGACCTTGTGCAGGACGTCGAGGACCTCGAAGACGATGCGCGTCGCGTACGCCGGCGCGAGCGGCCCATCCGTGAGCCGCTGCTGGAGATCCTCGCCTTCGAGGTACTCCATCACCATGTACTGCGTGTTGTCGTCGAGCCGGTCGATGTCGAAGATCTGCGGCAGGCGATCGTCGCGGATGCGGCTCGCGGCGAGCGCCTCGTTGCGGAAGCGCTCGGCCATCGCGGCCTTGCCGGCCATCTCGGGGCGGACGGTCTTGATGACGACGCGCGAGCCGAGCACGGGGTGCGCGGCCTCGTAGATGATGCCCATCCCGCCCGTGCTCATCACGCGGACGATGGGGAACTTGCCGATGCGCACGCCCTTCTCGAAGGCGCGCAGCGCGGGCCCGACCCCGTCAGGCAGGGGACCGGGCAGCGTCGAGCCCGCGCGCGGCCCTCCTGAAAAGCCGCCGGCCAGCGTGTCGTGATCACGTATGGGGAAGCGCCCCGAAGGGTCCGCCACGCCGTCCTCCGCCAAGACCAGGATCGCCACGCCGGGCGACTGCCCGGGCCGCGCGTCCGCAGCGGGCGTTCGTACCTAGTTTGCCGGGGCTCCGCAAGGGGCGGCGGGTTCGATGTCCTAGGCGGCGCGGTGTCCGTGTCCGCCCTTGCCGACGATCGCGACGGTGCTCGCCTGCGGGCCCTTCTCGCCGAGCTCCTCCTCGTAGCGGACCTCGGTGCCCACGGCGAGCCGCGAGAAGCCGTTGTTGAGCACGCTGTTCTTGTGGAAGTACACGTCGTACCCGTCCTCGGCCTCCAGGAAGCCGTAGCCGCTGTCCGGGAAGATCCGCGCCACCCTTCCGTGCGGTGGCCCGACGCGCGTCTTCACCTCACCCCGCTGCTTCTTCACGTACTCCTGGAGGAGCCGGCGCGCGCCGTCGAACGCCTCGTGCACCGCGACGTACACGTCCTCGTACGCGCGCTGGTGCGGCTCCTCGGCAGACTCGCCGCCGACCACGAGCTCCTCGCCGGGCACGGTCATGTCGATGCGCACCCGGTAGACGTTGCCCTGGTGACGCCGGCGGGACTCTGGCTCGATCGCCACGCGGCACCCCATGATCCCACCGTAAACTTCGTCGAGCTTCTCGGCCTTCTCGCGCACCTCGCGCGCCACGGACTCCGACGATGGCATGTCGCGGAACGTGATCTGGAGCGGTAACTTCATGGAACCTCCATGGCGCCAGTCCGTCGGGCCGCCTCGGGCGCCCGCCGGCCATCGACCCTTCTCCCCCTCACATTCGGCTCCGTCCGCGCTGCGGCAAGACCCGGCGCGCCCGTCAGGGTGTGGCACGGCTTGCTTCTTCGCTCCATGGTCGACCGGACCGCCGAATCGAAGTATGGTGCCGCCGGGACGAACGAGCTCTGATGCGACCGCTCATGATAGGAGTTGCCGGCGGCAGCGGCTCCGGCAAGACGACCGTGGCCCGCCGTATCGCCGAGGCGCTGCCTCCCGCCGGCGTGACCATCCTCGAGCACGACGCGTATTACCGCGACCGTGACGACATCTCCTACGAGGAGCGCTGCGGGCTGAACTTCGATCACCCGGAGTCTCTGGAGACCGAGCTTTTGGTCGAGCACCTCGCCGCCCTCCGACGAGGCGAGGCCATCGACGTTCCCCGGTACGACTTCAAGACGCACCGCCGCGCGCCCGATTCGCGCCGGGTCGCGCCGACGCCCGTGGTGATCGTCGAGGGCATCCTGGTGTTCGTCGAGGCGAAGCTCCGCGAGCAGCTCGACATCAAGATCTACGTCGACACCGACGCCGACATCCGCGCCTTCCGCCGGATCCGCCGCGACATCGAGCACCGCGGCCGGACGTTCGAGTCGATCCGGGAGCAGTACTACCGGACCGTGCGGCCGATGCACCTCATGTTCGTCGAACCCTCGAAACGCTGGGCCGACGTGATCATCCCCGAGGGGGGTGACAACAAGATTGGCATCGATCTCGTGATCGCACTCATCCGCCAGATGCGCGGAGCCGAGATGGCCGGCTGAGTTTGGCGCGACGGCCGGGTGACATCCTGCCCCGAGTTGGGGTAATGGACGCGCCGTGATCAACACCGACCACGATCCGACGAGGCCCGCCTCCCTGCCCCCGCCGCCGACCACGATCCTCTGCGTGTCGAGCTACTTCAAGGGCAACGACTTCCTGAAGCAGGCGCGGCGCGAGGGTTGTCGGGTCATCCTGCTCACGCTCGAGTCCTTGCTCGGCAAACCCTGGGCGCGCGAGGACATCGACGAGATCTTCGGCATGCCGACCTTGAACGATCGGCGCGCCGTGGTGAACGCCGTCAGTTACCTCGCCCGTACGCGCGAGATCGAGCGCGTCGCGCCGCTCGACGACTACGACGTGGAGCTCGCCGCGCACCTGCGCGAGCACCTGCGCATCCCCGGCATGGGCGAGACGACGGCGCGGTATTTCCGCGACAAGCTCGCGATGCGCGCCCGCGCCAAGGATCGCAGCATCCCGGTGCCGGACTTCGTTCACGTGCTGAACGACGAGCGCGTGCGTCGCTTCTTGCGCACGGTGCCGGCGCCGTGGCTGCTCAAGCCCCGCTCCGAGGCCGCGTCGCTCGGCATCAAGAAGCTCGACCGCGAGGAGGACGCTCTGCGCGTCATCGAAGAGCTCGGCGACGATCGTTCGCGTTACTTGCTCGAGCGGATGATCCCGGGCGAGTTCTTCCACGTCGACTCGATTGTCTCCGAGAAGCGCATCGTGTTCGCCGAGGCGCACCAGTACCGGACGTCGCTCTTCGAGGTCGTGAACCAGGGCGGCCCCTCGGCGACGCAGACGATCGATCGGTCGAGCGACCTCTGGCGCGAGATCATCGATATGAACGAGCGGGTGATCGAGCACATGGGCCTCGTGCGGGGCGTGACGCACATCGAGTACGTGCGCTCGGCCGAGGACGGCCGGATCTACTTCATCGAGGCGGCGGCGCGCGTCGGCGGCAGCCACACGGCGGACGTGGTGGAGGCGGCGACGGGGATCAACCTGTGGCGCGAATGGGCGAAGGTCGAAATCGCGCAAGGCGAACGCCCGTACGTTCTCCCGCCGCGGCGGTACGACTACGGCGGCCTCGTGCTCTCGCTGTCGCGGCAGGAGCATCCGGACATGTCGGCGTACACGGATCCGGAGATCGTCTGGCGCACGCCGGAGAAGCCGCACCACGCGGGTCTCATCGTTCGCGCTGACAACCCGGCCCGCGTGCGCGAGCTCGTCGAGGATTATGCCGTGCGGTTCGTCGGTGATTTCACGGCCGTCCTGCCGCCGCCGACCCAGGCGACGGCTTGACCTTGCCTTTTCCCCTCCCCGCCCCTAGGTTCTCTCCCGCCGGCTGACAGCCGGCCCGGACGAGACGCGCCGTACCCGGTCAGGCAAAGACGACGCACCCCGAAGGAAGGAGTGCGTGTCATGGCGTGGGTATCCCTCATCGTCGCAGGGCTGCTCGAGGTCTGCTGGGCCATCGGATTGAAGTACACGAACGGGTTCACCCGCCCGCTCCCGAGCGTGCTGACGATCGCGGCGATCGTGGCGAGCATGTATTTGCTCGCGTTCGCGACGAAGTCTCTGCCGATCGGGACGGCCTACGCGGTGTGGGTGGGCGTCGGCGCGCTGGGCACGGCCATCGCTGGCATCGTGCTGTTCGGGGAGTCGGCGGCGCCGGCGCGGGTCGTCTTTCTCGCGCTTTTGCTCGCCTCGATCGTCGGCTTGAAGGCGAACGCGTGAGCGTGGACCGCCGCCGGGTGTGTCACGACGAACTGCATCGTTGCCGGAGCCGCTCCAGACCGTCGAGGAGCAGCTCGAGCCCGAACTGGAAGTCGTGCACGCCGCGGTGGGCGCCGTCGATGACGAGCTCCGTCAGCGCGCGCATGTAGGGGTATTCGTCGGCGGGGAGCCGCGGGAGGAACATCTTCGCCGCGCTCGCATACTCCGAGGGGTCGAGCGGGAAGTTGAGCTCCTGCATCGTGAACCCGTAGATGTGGCTGTCGATCGCGTTCCACGCGCGATCGGCCATCTCGTAGGAAAAACCCGCTTCCCGCAGGCAGCCGAGCGTCGCATTGATGTAGCGGAGCATCGCCGGCCCCACGTTGACGCGTGATCCGACCAGCATCGGAGCCCACGGGTGGCGCAAGAACACCTCGTGGGCCGAGGTCGCGCGCTTGCGCATGGCCGTCTTCCAGTCGGCGCCGCCGATCGCGGGCACTTCGATCTCGGCCACGACGAGGTCCACGATGCCGTCGAGCAGGTCGTCCTTGCTCGCGACGTGGTTGTAGAGCGACATCGCCTCGACCCCGAGCTCCTGCGCGAGCCTGCGCATGGAGAGTGACGCGAGGCCCTCCTCGTCAGCGACACGGATCGCGGTGCGCAGGATGCGCTCCCGCGTCAGGGGGTCGCGTCGGGGCGCGCGCCGTTCGGGATTTTTGGCTTTGGCCATCTCGTTTCGCGCTGCCACCTTGACATACTTACGGTGTAAGTACAAGCTGTACTTACACCGTAAGTTCGACACGCCACTCCCGACCAGGAGACGGACCATGCACGCGCTCGTTCAACCCGAATACGGCTCGCCCGATGTCTTGCGGCTCGAGGAGGTCGAGACGCCGACCATCGGCGACGACGACGTCCTCGTCCGCGTGCATGCCGCATCGGTGTGCAAGGGCGACGTGCACCTGCTCACGGGCAAACCCTACCTCGTGCGCCTGGGCTTCGGCCTGCGGCGGCCCAATCGCCGCATTGCAGGGCAAAACGTGGCCGGCACGGTCGAGGCCGTCGGACGCAACGTCACCACGACGAAGCCGGGCGACGAAGTCTACGGCCAAGTGACCAGCGGGTTCGCCGAATACGTCCGCGCGCGCGAAAGCGAGCTCGCGCCGAAGTCGACGAGGCTCACGTTCGAGCAGGCGGCCGCGATGCCCGACTCGGGCATGACGGCATTGCAGGCGCTACGCGACGCGGGGCGGCTGCAGGCGGGACAGCGGGTCCTCATCAATGGTGCGTCGGGCGGCGTCGGATCGTTCGCGGTTCCGATCGCCAAGGCCATGGGAGCCGAGGTGACGGCCGTGTGCAGCACGCGGCACGTCGACAAGGTGCGGTCGATCGGCGCCGACGAGGTCGTCGATTACACGAAAGAGGATTTTACGAAACAAACCGGGCGCTTCGACGTGATGCTCGACCTCGTGGGAAACCGCTCGCCTTCAGCGTGCAAGCGGGTGCTGAAGCCGACGGGCACGTACGTGTCGTGCGCGGGTTCGCCGGGCGGGCAGTGGATCGGGCCGGTCGTCTGGATCATGAAGGTGATGCTCACGGGCATGTTCGCGAGCCAGAAGATGGCGCCGTTCCTCACCAAGCCGCGGCGTGAGGATCTGATTGCATTGAACGATCTGGTGGAAGCCGGAGCGCTTTTGCCGGTGATCGAGCGGGCGTACACGTTCCGCGAGGCCGCCGAGGCGGTGCGTCACGTGGCCGAGGGGCATGCGCAGGGAAAAACCGTGATCGTCGTCCGACAGTGAAGGAGGTCAGGCTTGCTTCTTCGCGCGAAATGCCTCGAGCGCTTGGACGGCCCCGCCGGCCGCGTGTGTGCCTCCGGCGGCGTTCTTCGCCCATGAACGCAGAATGGGCATCAGCGCCGGCCGCTGAATCCGAAGCTCGTCCAGCACGGCGTTCGCTTGTCCTCGCACGAGGGAGGCCATGATCCGCGCAACCTCCTCGGCCGTGATGGGCCCCCGAAACCCCTCTACCGCGGCGACGTACGCGCGGTCGTATTTGGTTCGCTCTTCATGCACCCCGCGGGACGCTTCATCCGCGAGCTCGCGCGAAAAACGTCGCTCGATCGCCGCGTACGTCCGCTCCGAAAGTTCATTTCGCCGCAAAATATCGGCACGCGAATCGCGTTGCTCCGCGATTTCAGCCGAGAGCGCGGCAAAATGCTCGATCGTGAAGGTCGCCGGATCGAGCTCGGGCAGAGGCTCGGGCGCGACCTCGACGGGCGCGGGCGGCGCGGCGATTTCGGGTGGCGCGGCGATTTCGGGCGGCGCGGCGGCGCGGACCGTCGCGAGGGGCCCGATCATCGGCGGAGCCGCCGGCAGGCCCGGCGAGACCATGTCCGGCGGCGAGGGGCGCGAAGCGGGCGGCGGATCAAAATGCAGCGCCGGCGCCGGCGGCACGGACGACGGGGGCCGCGAGGGCGGCGGCGCCGGCGGCGGCGCGGGCAATACGCCCCCCAGGACGGCGAGCGGGGCTTTTACGAAGGGCAACGCCGCCCCCGGATCGACCCGCGGAGGCTCGCCCGACAGGCTCGTGGTTTCCTCGACCGAGAGGGCATCCGCGAAATCACCCGGCGCGAATGGCAACGCGGGGGACACCGCCGCCTGCTGGCTCGAGCGCCAGTCGAGCTGCACGGTCCCGGGCGCGCCGTGGCCCGAGAGCTGCCGATCGCTCTCCTCGGTCGTCACCACGACACACCCGTCTTCATTCGACGACGACAGCGGCACCGTGCCCCGCCAGGTGAGCGAGCAGATGCCCCGGTTCGTGTCGATGAAGAGTGTATCGCACCGGAAACGCAGATCCGCGAGCGCCCCGCTCTTCTGCACGAGCGCGCGCGGCGTGATGAGCCGCAGGCGCGTCGAGAGCTGCGGCGTATGCGGGTGGAGGTTCGTCAGCGTGATCCGCTCGTCCCCCCGGAGCTCCGCGACCCGCTGATCGAGCGGCGCCGCATTGAAGAACGACGCGTCGATCCCGGCCGGCAACGGTCCCTCCCCCAGGCGGTGCGGATCCCAGCCCCCCGCATGCCGCGGGAGTTTGTCGCTGCGCTCCGGCCACGTCGGCGCGATCGGCCCGAAGCCGACCGGCGGAATCACGTCCGAAGGCCTCGTCAGGCGGAATCCCGGCGGCACGAGGTTCGGCACGCGCCTCTGGTGCCTCGGGTCGGGCGGCGCATTCGCCTGCACGCCGACCGGGTTCGTCGTCCCCGGCCCGCCCGCGGCCCGCTCCCATCGAAGCGCGATCCGGCCCGCCGGAGGCTCCTCGAGCAGCCGCCCGTCTGTGGTCCACGCGCGCTCGCCATGCACCTCGATCGTCTTGTCGAGCACGTCGGAGACCACGAGCCGCGCGAAAAAAGGCCCACTTTGCGCGGTGTGATGCGCGTAGGCGTGGCCGACGAGCAGGATGTCCACGCCCCGCTTGAATGGGACGAGGTCGCTCGCCCCGCTCAGGCTTCGTCGCTCGTCGTCGTCCCAGTACTCGTCGCGCTCGTTCGGATCGTCCTGCTCCTCGGCGAGGACCGACAGCTCGGGCGCGAGGGCGAAGGTCGCCTTGCAGACGACCGTGAGCGCATACGCGCCCTCCCGCGGCTGCCAGACGATGGAGCCGACACGAAGGGGACACGCCGAGACGACTTCCATCGAGGCCATGACGGAAACGCCGCGCGCCTCAGGGCGCCAGGAGCAGGACGCGCACCTGGCTCGGGACGATGCGCATCCCAGGCGCGTTCGTGCTGTTGTGGATGTTCACGCTCGTCAGGCGCGTGCCCGGCAGGCCGCCCACGAGCACGGAAAACGCGGCCGTGAGGCTGCGCGTCGGGCCCATCACGGTCCCGGACGCCACGCCCGTCGCGATGCCCGGATTGTCTCCCAGGCTGATCGGGATCATCGTCGCCAGGTTGTGCGCGGGCGTGCCGCCATAAAGCACGACCGGGACAAACGGGATCCCGAGCGGGCCGATGGAGAGGTTCGGATACGGGATCGGGATCGGCGCGGGCGCGGGCGGCACGGGGGTCAGGCACACGTCGGGGAAGCCCAGGTTCAGCCCGCCCATCTGCGAATTTGCGAACATGGTCCGAGCCTCCTAACCGAGCTGGATCTGCTTGCCGTCGACCTTGATGAGCTCCTCGGCGTGCACGACCGCGTGCTCGGCGCGCATGGCGAGCGTCGTCTCGGCGGCGTAGTCGACCTTGTTCGCCTTGAGCTGGTCGATGTCCTCGACGGTGCGGAACGAGCGTTTTACGCGCTCGGAGACGCGCTCGAAGATCGACTCCCGCGTGGTGCCCACGGTCTTGATCGCCTCGATCTCGGCCTTGAGGCGATCGCCGAGGTAGGCGAGCTTCTGCACGAAGAGCTTGCCCTCGAGCGCGCTCACCGAAAGCGCCCGGCCGACGAGGCTGATCTCGTCGCCCGACGCGACGCTCACGCCCTTGGCTGCACGCAGGCCGAGTTTGCCGGAGCCTGTGACGAGGTCGAGATCCCCTTCGACCTCGATTTTCGTTGCCGCCTTCGTCTCGCCCTCGGGTCCTTCGAGCACGGCGAGCACGAAGCACCGCCCTCCGGGGCCGAAGGAGCAGAGCACCACGTCGCCCGGAGCGGGCGCGACGAGACAGCTCTTCGCGCGCCGGGCCGCGCAATCGAAATCGCCCACGCGGACCGTGACGACCCCGTCTTTCACGTCGACGACCGTCCCCTCGTCGATCGTCGTGAGCTCGCGATTCAACTTCCGTGCGGCGCTGTGCATGGCGTCTCTCCTGATCGAACGGTCAATACGGCGGGTTCCAGTCCTCGGACGTGACGACCTCGGCCTCGTCTCCGAGGGCGGCGGCGCGGCTGCACCAGATCGTATCCTTGTCTTTGACGCGGTGGAAACGCGTCCGGAAGACCTTCGCCCCGGTGAAGTCGGCCGCCGAGACATCGGCGTGCGTGAAGTCGGCGTAGGTCAGATCGCAGCCTGAAAGCCGCGCCCCCTCGCACGCGGCGCGGTGGAAGATGGCCTCGTCCACGCGCGCGCCCGAAAGATCGGCGAGTGGCATCTTGGCGTCGGCGAAGAGCGCTCGCGTGAGGCACGCCTTCGTGAAGGTCGCGCGCGCAAGCTTCGCCTCGACGAAGATGGCCTGCTGCGCCTCCGCGCCGTCGAAGCACGCGCCCGCGAGGTTCGCGCGCATGAAGTTGCACTGACGCACGATCGCCCGCTCGAAGGAGGCGCCCTCGAGGTCTCCGTCGATGAACTGCGACAGCGTCAGATCCATCGCCGCGAAGCTCACGCCGCGGAGCTTGGCGCCGATGAAGAGCGTGTTGTCGAAGCGCGCCTCGGCGAAATCGGTCTTCTCGAGATCGGCCTTGTAGAGCGTCGTCTGTTTGAGGCACGCCCGGGCGAGGATCATACCTGTCACCGTCGACTCGACGAACCCGGCGCGATCGAGGTTCGAGCCCGAGAGATCGGCGCGCGTGAGATCGCTCTGCGCGAATCCCGAGATCACGAGGTCGGATCCGGCGAACCGCGCCTCCGTGAGATCACACTGGTAAAACTTCACGACGGGCATGTTCCCGCCGCGCAGATCGGCGCCGCGCAGGCTCGAGCGATTGAACACGGCGTGGCGCAGGTTCGCCTTGTCCATGCGGGCGCCTTCGAAGTCGCACTCGCTGAGCACGCTCTCCTTGAACAGGCATCCGCTGAGATTCGCCCCGCGGAACGAGACGTTCTCGAAGATGCCGCCGGAGAGATCGGCGCCGGCGAGATCCAGACCGGAGAGGTCGACCCCGGAGAGGATCTCCCCGCCCTTGACCATCTGCACGAGCTCGCTTTTATCCACGGCTCTCCTTGCTGCCTGGCTTGACCACGGCGCGCGGCGTGGTCGGATCCACCGTGGTCGCGGCGCCCGCGCTGCCCTTCGGCGAGACACGAACCTGCGTGACGAGGGCATCCAAAAAGCTCGTTTTGTCGTCACCGACGGCGCGCAAGAGGTCGGCGCGGAAGAGGTTCGCGCCCTTGAAATCGGCGCGGCCGAGCTTGGCCTTGAGGAAGATCGCGCCCTCGAGGTTCGCCGCGACGAGGCTCGCGCCCGTCAGATCCGCGCGCATGAACAGCGCGTTCTTGGCAACGGCGCGGTAGAGCTTTGCTTCCCGCAAGACGCACTTCGAGAGGTCCGACGAGGAGAGCGTCGCGCCGCTGAAATCCGCGTGGCTGAAGTCGGCCTCGCGCAGCGTCGCCGCGGCGATCGTCGCCCCCGTGAAATCCGCGCCGACGAAGGAGCAGGGCTCGGCGAGCCGCATCCCGCAGAGGTTCGCCTGCAGGAACGACGCGCCGTCGAGCGTGCACCGCACGAGCGAGGCGTGCTCGAGCGTCGCGTTCGCGAAGTTCGCGTTCCTGAGGTCGACCTCGACGAGCATCGCGTGGACGAACGTCGACGCCCGCAGATCACAGCCGCGCAGAAGGTTGCCCTTCATGATGCACTTATCGAAGCGCGCCCCCGCGAGAGCCGCGCCGTCGAGCAGAACGTCGGAGAGATCGGCGAGCTCGAACACGACGTCGCGGAACGACGCGCCCGTGAGGTCGGCTTTGCTGAGGATCGCGCTGTGCAGCGTGACTCCGTCGAGCTTCGCGTTCCTGCCGTTCGAAGCGCCGAGGTTCGCCTCCGTGAGATCGGCGCCCGTGAGATCGGCGCCCACGAACGCGGCCCCCGCGAGCACCACGCGCGAGAGCTTCGCACCTGAAAGGTTTGACCCCGAAAGATCGGCGTTCTCCAGGAACGCCTCCGTGAGATCCACGCCGCGGAGGTCCATCTCGGAGAGATCGGCCCCCGAGAGGTCGATCCGCGCGAGGCTCCGGCCCTCCGCGTGCGCAGCCGCGACGCGCCTCCGCAGCTCGCTGCGCGCGGGTTCTTCGAGGCGACCGGGACGGTGCTCGGCGAGATGGGCTCCGTCGCGATACGCGTTCCGCGCCTCCTCCTCGGCCTTCCGGAGCTTCTGCTCCGTGGCTGGATCCGCGAGCGCCGCGTCGAGATCGGGCGTCGCGACGTTCGCGTTGTGGCAAAGCGTCTGGATGTCGCGCAGGCGCTCGAGCTCCTTGTCCGCGGAAAACTTCGGCGGCCCGGCGGCTTCCTTCTTCATCCGCTGGACCTCGGCGTCGTAGTCGAGGCCCGCCGTGGCGTAGCGCTTGCGCGCGTCCGCGAGCGCCTTCTCGTGCGCCGCGTCCATCTTGCGTTGCGCCTCCGCGAGATCCCGCTCCGAGCGCTCCACGAAGTCCGGAAGGTCCCCGAACGAGGGCCCGTCCACGGGCTTCGGCCCCTCGACGACCGGCACGAGATCCGGATCTCCGCCGGCCGCCAGGATGGCCGCGCGTGTTTTGTCGGCCTCGCGCCGCGCGCGCTCCGCGAGGTTTTTCTGGAGCAGGTTTTCCGAGCGCGTGAGATCGAACATCGCGTCGATCTCCCCGCCTCCCGAGGCCTTGCCGCCCGCGTCCGGCGGCAAGAGATCGCCGTCGCGGAACACCTCGGAGGCCTCGCGTTTCGGATCGAGCCTGCGCGCGAGCACGGCGCGGTAGTGCTCGATCGGCCGGGGCGCCGCGCGATCGTCCGCGGCGACGAGCAGGTGGAGGATGTCGTCGGCGTCATCCTCGGCGATGGCCCAGAGCCCGCGGAAGGAGAGCGCCACACGCTCGTGGTGCGGGAAGAGCTGCACCGTGTCGAGGTGCAGCGGGATCTCGCGGAACACGTCTCCCTCGGCCGTCCGTTGGGTCACAAAGCATCGACCGACGACGCCCGGCAATCGCCCCTCGATCCGAGGTTTGTCGGGGTGCATGTTCTCGACGACGATCTCCTCGACGCCCTCGAAGTAGCCGGCCGCGAGCTTCTGGTCGTTCGGCGCGGCGTTCCACATGGAGAGGTCCATGTCCTTCGCCAGGCCCGGCAGCTCCTCGCGCATCCACTTCGTGTCGTAGGTGCCGATCTTCGGCCACCGCTGGGCCCAGAGCAGATCGTAAGGCCCGAAGCCCGCCGGCTGCGGGCGATCGGACGTGCTCTTGATGAGCTTGTCCGGCAGCTCGATGTTCGGCAGCCGGTGCACCGCGCGCCCGTCCTCCAGGACCTTCGCGAACCCCACGCCGATCGGGTTCTGTGGAAACCCCTCGCCGCCGAAGGCCCGGTCGTAGCGGATGGGCATCTCGGTGAAGAGCTCGGGATCACTCGGCGTGCCGTCGCGCCGGAAGACCCGATCGCCGATGACGTAGAGCGTCTTGTCGATCGGGCCGACCTTCACGCGCACCGAGGCGGCGGGCCGCGGCACGCGATTCGCCGTGTAGCAGCGGCCGTGGACGAGCACTTCGCCACGCTGCTTGGGCATGCACTCGTCGATCACCGCCTCCTTGCCGAGCTCCGCGGCCGCGAGGCGCCAGAGCTCGACCTCGGAAAGGAGGTTTCGAGCGGGGCCGAGATCGCAGAACACGAAGATCGTCGGGACGAAGTAGTGCTTGCGATCGAGCTCGAACGTCCGCGTCAGGACGCCGAGCTTCATGGGCTTGATCGTCTTCAAGGTGCCGTCACGTGAACGTATGCACGCCCGAGGGGTGGATGAGGACGCCGATGGCCACGAGCTTCACCCCGTCCTCGTCGAGCTTCGCGCCCGCGGCCGTGGACTTGAGGCCCGTCGTGCGGAGGTTCAGACCCGTGAACGACATGGCCGTGCCCTTCGCGGAGGCCGTGAGCGCGCCGTAGCTCGTGGACTTGCCCGTCGCCGCTGCTTTGAACACGAACATGTTCAGCTTCACCCCGACAAGGTGCAGCTTGATCAGCATGTTGATGTCGAGGCTCGACGCTTGATGCGTGATCGGGCCCGCCGCGACGTGGATGGTCGCCGCGCCGACGTCCACGGTCTCCGAGCCTCCGATCTCCGTGTCGTAGTTCCCGCCGATGAGCTCGCCGAGCACGGCCCCCGCGTGGATGGTCCGCGCGCCGGCGATGTCCGTCGTCTGGTTGCCGCCGTAGTCCTGAAGAACGATCGCCCCGACGGTCTGATCCCGCGTCGCGCCGTAGGTCTCGGTCCAGTCCGCCGCGATGCTCGTCGTCCGCGCCGCGCCGTACGTCTCGCCCACATCGCCGGAGACGCTCTCTTTCAGGGCGCCGCCGACGATGTTCGCGTGGCTCGCGCCCGTCTGCCGCGCCTCGTTGCCGCCGATGATCACGAGCCGGCTGCCGCCGATCATGCGGATCTGGTTCGCCCCGATGGTCTCGGTCTGGTTTCCGCCGACGGAGAGCGTGTCGTTCGCGCCGATCTGGATGGTCTGGTTGCCCCCGATCTCCTCGGTGTTGCTTGCCCCCACGGTCATGAGCGCGTCGGCGCCGACGTTCTCCACGCGCTCGTTGCCGACGCTCGTGACCATGTCCTTGCCGGCGTTCATGTAGATGCGCTCGCTGCCGGCCGTGTCCTCGAACGAGATCTCGTTGCGCACGCCGCCGCCGGGCGTCGAGAGCGACCACATCGTGCTGTGCGTCGGATTCGTCTGCGCGGGACGGTTTTTCCCGTTGTAAACGCGGCCCGTGACGAAGGGGCGATCGGGATCGCCGTCCTCGAACTCGACGATGACCTCGCTCCCGACGCGCGGGTGCCAGAGGCCGCCCTGGCCGCCGCGCGCGAACGGCTCGCTCACGCGGACCCACTTGCTGGAGGCCTCCTTGGCGAGCCGTTTTTCCTCCGTGTCCCAATGAAATCGGAGGCGCACGCACCCGATCGAGCGCGGGCCCCCGAGGTTCACCTCGGCCCCGCGCGCGCTCGGCTCCGCCGTCACGAACGCGGTCTGGGATCCGAGGATCCGAGGCTTGCGTGTCCTTCGCGCGGGGCGGAAGCGGCTCTCGGAGACGTCGCTCCCGCGCCCGCGGCAGGCGCACTCGATCTCGACGCGGAACGGCTCCGCCGGGGCGCCGCCCGCATCGACCGAGAGCACGCCTTGCTGATGGCCGACGGCCCAGAGGCGCGTGACGAGGTACTCGCCCTCGTACCGGGCCTTGGGGTGCTCCAGCGTGAAGATCGATCCGGCCGAGAGCACGCGCGTGACCCCCTCGCCGACGGCGAAGGATGCCTCGGTGTGGAGCTCGTCGAGCCTCGCCTCCGCGAGGGGCCCTCCGAGCTCGGCGCTCTCGAACGAGCCGCCGTGGAAGGCGTACACGGACAAGTCCTGCGATGCGCCCGAGAGCGCGTCCACGTCGAGCGCAGGCTTCTCCCAGCTATACGCGCCGAGGTGGACCTTGGTCTCGCGCAGCCGTGCGCCGAGGCGGAACGTGCCGATCGCGCGGCCGGGTTTGCCCGGACCGAACACGTCGTCGCCCGGGACGCGCGATCGGCCGAAGTCCTTGTCCGAGAGCACGAGCAGGCTCGCGTCGTCGGTGTGCTCGAAGTGGTAGCTGATCCCCTCTTCTTCGAGCAGCCGCGCCACGAAATCGAGGTCGCTCTCGTTGTACTGGACCACGTACGGCCGCGCCTTCGGATCGTCGAGCCGGCTGCCCTTGATGCGAAACGTGAAGCGCTCGGCCGCGGCCGTGAACGCGGGCGGGCCGACCGGAGGATCGAGCGAAGCGCCCGAGGCGAGCGTCATTCCCGCGTCGGTGCGGAGCACGCTCTCGAGGATCTGCCGCAAGGTCTTGTCGAGGAAGATGCGGCTCCGCGTGCGGTACCGCGCGCGCGCGAGCGGCGGCTCGAGGACCACGCGGTAGACCGAGCCCTCGGGGACGGTGGTGAGGTCCTCGGCCTCGGTGACGACGCCGTGCACGACCTTCCACGCGGGCGCCGAGGCCGTCGCGATCCAGAGGCTCGCGCGCTTGCCGATCATGGCTTCGGGATCGAGATCGGCCTCCTTCGCGAGGAGATGGAGCTCGTAGCGGAAGAGGCGGCTCATCCCCTCCTCGCCCTCGAAGCGCGCGACACGCAAGGGCTCCGGGGCCTCGGCCTCGTCCTCCCACGCAAACACGAAATCGTCGGTGTTCATCGGTTTCCTCGTGCCAACGCGAGCGCCCTCAAAGCTTGATGATGAGCCCGACCCTCGTCTTGACCCCGTTGTTCTGCATGTGTCCCCCGTCGACGCGCGTGAGCAGGCCGAAGAAGTCCACGTCCGCGCCGACGAACTCCAGGTTGAGCCCGGCGGCCGCGGCGCTCACGCCCATCGTCGACGACGAGTACCCCGTGGCGCCGAGCGCGATCCCGCCGATGGTCACGTCGAGGCCCGTGATCGTGTACTTGGCGACGTCGACGTCGCTCCGGTTCGCGTCGAGCGCCTTGTACCGAGGCGCGAGGTAAATCGCGCCGCCACCCGTGGTGAGCGTGTGATCGGCGGCGACCTTCGTCGTCACCGAGCCCGCCACGATGCGGATCGAGGCGGCGGAGACCGTCGTGTCGAGGCTCGCACACGAGAGATCACGGTTGCCCCCGACCATCTTGAGGTGCGCCGCGCCAAACGACTGCGTGTGCGCGCCCGTGATCGTCGTGGTCCGGTTGCCGCCCACGGTCTCGGTCTCCGACGCGGCGACGCTCGTCGTCAGCGTGCCGCCGATCTCTTCGATCACGCCGCCGCCGACGAGCTCGCTGTGCGCGGCGGCAATCGAGATCGACTGATCCGCACCAACAAAATGCCCCTCGTTGCCGCCGATCACCGTCGTCGCGTTCGCGCCGATCGTCGTCGACACGTTCCCCCCGATGAGCGCCGTATCGTTGCCGGCCACCGTGACCGTCTCGTCGCCGCCGATCGTCACGGAGCAGTTCGCGCCGATGGTCTCCGTGTCGTTCGCACCGACCTTCATCGCGCTGTTCGCGCCCACGGTTTCGGTGCGCTCGTTCCCGACGTCGGTCTCCATGTCCTTGCCGGCGTTCGTGTAGATGCGCTCGGCGCCCGAGGTGTCGTCGAACGTGATCTCGTTGTGCACGGCGCCGCCGGGGCTCGCGTTCGACTTCAGCGTGCTGATCGTGGGGGCGCCCCCGTGGTAGGGCCGGTTCTTGCCGTTGTAGACGCGGCCGACGACGAGGGGGCGATCGGGATCTCCCTCCTCGAAGTCGACGATGACCTCCGTGCCCACGCGCGGGTGCCACACGCCGCCCATGCCGCTGCCCGCGAAGGGCTCGCTCACCCGCACCCAGGCACTCGACGGCTCCTTCGCGAGCCGCGCCTCGTCCGTGTCCCAGTGGAACCGGAGGCGCACGCAGCCGATCTGCGCGCCCACCGGCCCGCCGACGTGGATCTCCGCGCCCGACGAGGAAGGATCCGCCGTCACGATGGCCGTTTGTGTACCAACGATCCGCGGCCTCGGCGTGACACGCGGCGGGCGGAACCCGCTTTCCTCGATCGAGGTCCCCTGCCCTCGCCGCGCGCATTCGAATCGCGCAAGGAAAGGCTCGCTCGCGCCGCCGTCCGCGCCGCTCGGGAGCACGCCCGCTTGCTCGGCCACGACCTCGAGCGAGGTCACGAGGTACTCGCCTTCGAGGCGCGTTTTCTTGTGTTCGAGCTTGAAGAGCGTCCCGGCGCCGAGGACCCGCAGGTGCCCCTCGCCCCGCGCGAACCGTGCCTCGGTCCTGTGCCGTTCGAGCCGCGCCTTCGCGAGTGGCCTTCCCTGGCTCGCTTCGTCGGGATAACCGCCCGGATACACCACCTCGAAGAGATCCGCGTCCTTGCCGCCGGCCCGCGCGGCCATCTCGAGACCCGGCTGCTTCCAGTTGTACTCGCCGAGCGAAACCGCCTCGGGCCGCATCCTGCCGCCCGTGTAAAACCCGCGGATCTCGCGCCCGTCGATGCCGATGCCGACGAGGTCCGGCAAGAGGCGCGGGCGGCCCGCGTCGCCGTCCGAAAACACGAGCAGGCTCGTCTCCGCGCCATTCTCGACGTGGTAGGTGATCCCTTCCTCTTCGAGCAGGCGCGAGACGAACGCGAAATCGCTCTCGTTGTACTGCACGACGAACGGTCGAACGCGACGGCTGTCGAGCCGCGAGGTGTCCTCGACGCGCCACGCGAACGCCTCCTTCGCGGGCGAAAACCCGGCGTCGCCGAGATCGGGCGCCAGCGCCTCGGCGCCCGCCTCGTGGACGAGCGGATCGCCGAGGAGCACGGCCGAGACGATCTCGCGGAGCGTCTTGTCGAGGAAGATCCTGCACCGCCGTCGATGCATCGCGCGCGCGAACGGCGGCGCGAGCACGACACGTAGCGTGCGTCCCTCCGGCAGTCGGGAAATCTCCTCGGCCTCCACGACGATGCCGTGCACGGCCTTGAATGCAGGCGCCGAGAGCGTCGCGATCCGCAGTGTCGCTCGTTTGCCCACGAGCGCCGGAACCGCGGTGGTCCCGACCGGATCGAGCAGGAGGATCTCGTAGCGGTAGAGCGACGAGATCGCCTCGATCCCGCGAAACCGCGCGATCCGCAGGGAGGCCCAAGGGGAGGCCCCAGCGGCCTCTTCACAAGCGAACGTGTAGTCGAAGTTCGGCATACGTCCTCTTGGTCTCAAGCCTCGACGTTTGGCCCGCCGCCCTGGTTGTCCACGCCCGACGCGACGAGCCCCACGGCCGCGATCTTGAGGATCCCGCCGCACATCCTCTTCTCGTAACCGTACGCGCTCGGGCTCGCGCCGCTCTTCGACTTGGCGATCCCCGTGATGTCACGGGTCATGCCGATCGCCTCCAGCGTGATCACGTTGATCGACATGGAGGAGCCCTGCGCGTCGAGCTTCGCGCTCTTGATGTCGTCCTCGAATCCCGAGAACGTGAGGTGCAGCGGGCCCGACCGCGTGATCGAGCCGCCGACCTCGAGCGTCTGCGGTCCCCCGCTCGCCTCGATCTCGACCGCGCCCACCTTCGTCGTGACGCTGCCCGTCACCACGGTGCTGTAGTTGCCACCGATCATCATCAGCCGCGCGGCGCTCACGTCGAGCGCGTGCGAAGCCGCGCTCTCGGTCACGTTCCCGCTCACCGAAACCTTCATCATCGCGCCAAAGCTCTCGGTCACCGCGCCGCCCACGGTCGTCTCGCGCGAAGCCCCATATGACTCGTTCACATCCGCGCCGACGCTCTCCGTGACGCTCCCGCCGACGCCGATCGTCTGGGAGCCGCCGACCATGTTCAGTTCGTTCGCGCCGACCGAATGCGCGAGGTTGCCGCCGATGATGGTCACCGCGTTGCCGCCGATGGTGATCGTCTGGTTCCCGCCGATCGTGAGCGTGTCGTTCGCGCCGACGCTCTCCGTGCGATTTGCGGCGATGGTCTCGGTGTTGTCGCCGCCGACGGTCATCTTCGCGTTCGACACCACGCTCTCGCGCCGGAAATTCGCGACGTCGGTCGTCTGGTCTTTGCCGGCGAAGGAGTGCAGCACCTCGCCGCCCGCCGCGTCGCCGAACATGATCTCGTTGTACGTGCCGCCGCCGGGCGTCGAGAGCGACTTCATCGAGCTCTCGTGCCCCGCGCCGCGCGCGGGCAGGTTCGCGCCGTTGTAGACGCGGCCGACGACGACGGGTCTGTCCGGGTCGCCCTCGTCGAAATCGACGATCACCTCGTCGCCGACGCGCGGATGGAACACGGCCCCCTCGCCGGCGCCGGCGAAAATCTGGCTGACGCGCACCCACAGGCTCGAGGGCTCCTTCGCGAGGCGCGCCTTCTCCGTGTCCCAGGCAAACCTGAGCCGCACGCAACCCACGCTGAGCCCGTCCGGCCCGCCGACGTTCACCTCGGCCCCGGTGCCGGGATCGGCCGTCACCACGGCGGTCTGCACGCCACGGATGCGCGGCTTTGACGTGCGAAGCGCAGGGCGGAACCGCGACGGCTCGACGGCGCTCCCCGCGCCGCGCCGCGCGAGCTCGAAGCGCGCCTCCCACGGCACCACGTCCTCGGCCGCCGGCTGTGACAGGACGCCCGCTTGCGCCCCGCGCACGTCGAGACGCGTCACGACGTACTCGCCCTCGTGGTCCGGCTCCTGGGCCTCGAGCTCGAAGATCGATCCGGCCGAGAGCACCCGAACCGAGCCCGCGCCGGCCGCGTACCTCGCCTCCACGTGATACCGATCGAGCCGCGCGGACGCGAGCGGCTCGCCTTTGCCAGGCGCATCCGCGTACGCGCCGGGATAATGGTACTCGGCGAGATCGCCGCTGCCGGCCTTGGCCATGATGTCGAGCGTCGGCTTCCTCCAGTCGTGATCGTCGAGCACGACACGCGTCGGGCGCAGGCGCGCGCCGAGCGCCACGTGACTCACGCTCCGGCCGGGGATCGCCGCGCCGAGCTGCGCGGGCGCGAGGCGCGGCCGGCCGGCGTCGTGATCGGTCAGGACGAGCAAGCACGTCTCCCGGCCGTTCTCGAAGTGGTAGCTGATGCCCTCTTCCTCGAGCAGGCGCGAGACGAACGCGAAATCGCTCTCCTCGTACTGCACGACGAACGCTCGCGCGCGTGGATCGTCGAGCCGCGAGGTGTCCGTCACGCGGAACGTGAAGAGCTCGCGGGCGGGGGAAAAGGTTTCCGTATCGTCGTCGTCTTCGACTTCGGCGGCGCTCCGGTGCTCCATGAGCGGATCGCCGGCGAGGACGGTCTCGAGGATCCGACGGAGCGGTTTGTCGAGGAAGATGCGGCACCGCGTGCGGTGCTGCGCCCGCGCCCAGGGCGGGTCGAGGATCACGCGGAGGAGCGTGCCCTCGGGGACATCGGCGAGCTCCGAGGCCTCGCGGACGATGCCGTGAACGACTTTGAAAGGCGGGTTCGACAGCGTAACGATACGCAACGTCGCGCGTTTGCCCACGAGGTCGCGCGGATCGACGTCGGACGCGCCGGCCTTCGCGAGCAGGGTGATTTCGTAGCGGTACGGCTCGGAGAGCGCTTCCCGACCGCGGAAACGCACGACCCGGAGCGCCCCCCACGCCCCGAAAGGCCCCTCGCCGGGTATGGCTTCGCACGCGAAGGCGAAATCGTCATTGGGCACGCGCGGGTTCCCTTTCCTCGATGGGGATGTTCACCTGGCGCGAGCGGGGTTTCAAGGGGGCTGGTGGCGGTGACGCGAACGTAAACGTTGACGCGCGCGGTAATCGTATGCAAGATTGCTCGTTTTGGCGGGCGTCGCCGCAATCAATTCATTACGAAACGCGACGGAGGACACTCCCGATCCGCACCCCTCGCGAAATCGGAGGCCCAAAGCCTTGCCTTGCCGGCCGGTCGGCAGGTCATCGAGGTTTCGCATACGTTTCTCCACACTTCCGTTCCAGACGATGTAGGATGCGCGCTGGAGAACGAGCTGATGATCGAGCGCGCGACCCTGGGTGGTGTGGAATTCGAATACGATACCGAGCGGAAGACGTTACGCATGGGGGGCAACCCCGGCATTTTCATCTGGGTCGAGAGTACCCTGGCCGGGCTGCTCTCAGGGCTGCAGCGTATGGTGGGCACCGAGCGGATCCGGCTCTCGCTCCACGGCGGCGGGCGCGACGGCGTCGATGAGGATTGGGCGTACATCTGCCAGTCTCCCACCTTCGAACAGGGCTTCGCCCAGCTCACCCAGGTGGCCGCGTCCGCTGGCTGGGGCGTCTGGGAGCTCGTCTCGCTCGATTCAAAGGCCAAGGAGGCCCGCGTCCGTGCCCGAAACCACTGGGAGGCCGACTGCCAGAAGGCGCTCGGGGTGAGCTGGGGCTCGAGTTACCTCGGCGGCAAGTTCGCGGGGATCTTCCAGCGGTTCTTCGGGGTCTCGCAATGCTGGGCCGAGCAGGTCGCATTCGCGACGAAGGGGGAGGACTACGACGAATTCGTCATCCGGCCCTCGGAAACGAGCCTGGAGGACCGTGTCGAGCGCCTGCTCGGCACCGACGAGGCGACCAAGGCCGACCTGGCGGTGGCCCTCGAACGGGTGCGCAAGGAGGTCGAGGAGCGCGCCGAGACCGAAAAAGAGCTGCGGGAAAAACTCGACCTCATCGCGCGTCAGGAGGAGGCCATTCGCGCCCTGTCCACCCCGATCATCGAGGTCTGGGACGGCGTGATCACCCTGCCGCTGATGGGCGTCGTCGATAGCCAGCGCGCCGCCGAGACCATGGAGCGGTTGCTCGAGGCAATCGTGCAGAAGAACGCGCGCAACGCAATCATCGATTTGACCGGTGTGGACGTGATCGACACGTCCACCGCCGACCACATCCTGCGGCTCGTCCGCGCCGCCGAGCTGCTCGGCGCGCGCTGCGTGATCACCGGCATCCGCCCCGCCGTCGCCCAGACGATGGTGTCGATTGGCATCGATCTGTCGAAGCTCGTGACGCTCGCCAGCCTGCGCGACGGCCTCTTGCTCTGCATGGGCGGAGCGCGCACGGCCCGTCGAGCGAGTGCTCGGTAGAACATCCACGTATCTTCAGTTTTCGCCTTCCTTTCCAGCAGACCGCGGCGGCCCCGCGCGAGGCAGCTCCACCGTGAACATCGTTCCGCTGCCCAATGTGCTCTCGACACGAATCGAGCCGCCGAGGGCCTCGACGATGGAACGCACGATATAGAGCCCGAGGCCGAGGCCGGCATACGCGCGCGACGAAACCGCCCGTTCGAACCGTTCGAAGATGTACGGCAGGCGATCGGGAGGGATGCCGATGCCATGATCGCGCACCGTGAGCCGCGCCATTCCATCCGCCTCGCCGACCCAGATCTCGATCGGACGACCGGAGCCGAACTTGATCGCATTCGAGACCAGGTTGGTGACGACCTGCTCCAGGCGGATGTGATCCCAGCGTCCGACCATGGCTGGCTCGGCGTGCAGCGTCAGTGGACAGGCGGCCCGGGACAAGTCCTCCGTGAAGCGCTCGGTGACGTCACGGACGACGGCTGGGAGATCGACGTCCTCGATTTGCAAATGGAGGCGCCCGGTCGTGATTCGCGTGACGTCGAGCAACTCCTGGATCAGGCGCGCGAGCTTTTTTACTTGTCGCTCGACCCGCGTCAGGGACGGCGGCAATGGATCGCCCGATTGCGCTGAGCCTCTCTTCAACGTCTGCACGTCGAGCTGGAGGCTCGCAATCGGCGTGTTCAACTCGTGCGACGCAATCGACAAGATTTCATCACGCAGGCGAACGGCAGCCTGCGCGTCACGGTAGAGGCGCGCGTTGTCGATGGAGATGGCCGCGCGGCGGGCGAGCTCGGTCGCGAGCTCGAGGTCGGCGGGGCTGTATTGCCGACCGAGCGTCGCACAGCCGAGGGAGAGCACCCCGATCGTCTGTCCGCGAACGGAGAGCGGCACGGCCATCGCCGAACGCGTGCCGAGCGCCCGGATCAGGCGCGCATGCTCGTCATCAATGGCGTGCGCCTTGAGGACCTCGTCCGTGACGAGAGGCAGCAGCACGGGCTTGCCCGTGCGGAGGACACGACCCGCCGGCTGGGGCGAGCTCGCGTCGGCCGCGTAGTGCTCCTCGAGCTCGCGGAGAAGCGCCTCATTGGAGGGATCACGGTGCGCGCCGCCGAGGCGCCGGATCACGCCCCCCTCGCCGACGTCGATCACGCACCAGTCGGCCATCGACTGCACGCAGAGCCGCGCCAGCGCGGCGAACCTGGTCGAAAAATCCAGCGACTCCGAAAGGATCTCGGAGGCCGTGGCGAGAAACTTCATGCGCTGCTGCGCCCGCTCGGCGGCGGCTCGCGCCTTCTGTTCTTCGACGACGACCATCGCGAGGAGCAGGATGAGCAGATTGAGGACCGCGACATACGTTTGTACGGTCAGGACGCGCGCAGCCACGGACGCGCTGCTCATGGCGAAGGGGCCGCGTCCTTGACTCGTGTGCAAGGTCGCCATGAAATCGACGATGACCGTGGCCGCCGTTGCGCCTCGGGGTCCGAATCGAATGGCCGCCCATGCCGTCAGGGGGAACAGGAGGGCGGGAAGCGCCGATTCGATCTCACGCGGCCGCACGCTGGCGAACACCCAGTACGCCCCGACCGTCAGTATCACGAGCAGGCTCAATGCTTCGGCAGCGCGGCCGGAGCGCGACGGCTCCGGCTCGGTCCACGTCAGAAACAGCGGACACAGCAGGATGACCCCGAGGGCATCGCTGCTCCACCAGGCGACCGCTACCTTCCAAAACGAGTGTTCGCCCAGCCACGCGACGCTCGCAGCCGCCGCGACGAGGGTGCCGGGAAGCGCCCCGACCACGGCTCCGAGGAAAACCAGACGCACGACGTCCCAGGGGCGCCGGAACACGAAAACCGGGTGCGCCTGTCGGCGCAAGAACGAGGCGCCCGTGAATGGCAGGAGACCGGCCGCGGCGCCCCAGGCGATGGCCAGACCGGGCGGTTGCCCGTGCAGCAAGACGACCAGCACCTCTGCCAGAAAAATAACGAAGAGCCACGCGGACCATTGGGCCGGCGTCGTGCGGAGAAACCAGGCCATGGTCAGCCCGCTGGGCAGCCAGAACACGGCATTGTTGGCGGGCGGGAAGACGAAAAGGTAGCTCGCTTCCGAGAGACCGAGGTGGGCCAAAAAGAGCACGACGCAGGCGAGGACCGTCCGCGCCGGCTGGACGCTCATGAGCCAGCGGCGCAGCCCGCCCGCGAGCACGCCGCTTTCGTAATCGGCGGAAAACGTCCCCATGCGGACCAAAAAACCTTCTGGCCCATACTACGATCGTAGGGCCGCGCGACCACGCGTCACTTCCACTTCCGCCGCCGCTCCGCTCTCGCCTGCGCGGCTGCTCCGGCGTACGCGTTCGGTGTGGCTCGTCCGAGCGTCGCGCTCCCGAAAACCGCAGGACCCAGAAATCAAAGAATTCCGCTCGCGTCGACGGCTCGCGTGATCCATGGTGCCCGCCCCATGGCCACCCGCACGGTTCCAGCGAAGAAAACCTCCAAGCGCACACCCGCCGCGACGAAGAAAAAACCCGCGCGCACGGCATCCGCGAAGCCGGCGCCGAAGCGCGCGCCCGCCGTGGAAAAAGCACCCCCGAGCCCCGAGCAGGCGGCGCACGCCTTCGACGCGGTCGCGTACCGCCGCAACTGGCGAAATGGCTCGCGCGGCGGGCGGGCGCTGCTCAAGAATCCCCATTGCGACTATGGCACCGCGCTGATGCTCTACTGGCTGGGCGCGCCGTACTTCGAGCGGCAATACGCCACCGATCGGGAGATCCCCGAGTTTGCGCGGGCAGATATCGCCCTGATGCGCGAGCTCGAGCAGCGCCTCCTCGCGCGCGACTTCGCCACCGCGGTGGTTGCCTTCAACCCGCGCCGCGACATGCACTGCTCCATCGATCCGCTCGACTGGGTGACGCCCAATCCGAACCATCCGCCGCTCTTGCGCCCGCCCCCGCCCGCGGCGCTCATGGAGCCGAGCGTGCCCGACCCCGCGTGGGAAGCCGCGGGGCGCCCGTCGGGGCGCCCGGTCTGGCAACCCCAAAAGCCCTGACGCCGTCGCGCCCACGCCGCGGGCTCAGAACCCGTCGCGATCGGTCGCCTTCAGCAAAATCGAAAGCCCGCGCTGCGGCGCGCCATTGAGGTCCTGCGGCATTTGCCGCAGGATGTCGACCGTCGCCGCCCACAGGCCGCGCTCCGCCGCGGCGGACAGCAGCGGCCCGTTGCGGTACGAGCGCATCCCCTTGCTGATCGCCATGAACGCCCGGTGCGCCCCGGCGAGGTCGCCGGCCGCGGCCATCACCGCCGAGACCTCTTGGAGTACGATGTCCGGATACCCCTCGCCTCGGGCCATCTCGATCGCTTGATCCAGCAGCGCGGTGCATTCGTCCGCGAGCCCGCCGCGGGAGGCGAGCGCCGCCATGCGCTGGAGCGGCTTGCGCTGCTGCTCCAATTGCTCGCGGGCGCGCGTGAACCACGCCATCCATTCCGGATGCGAAGGATCCAGCGAGCCGAGCACGCCGACGCGCACCTCGAACACGTCCAGCTTGTTCGGCGCGCCCTTTTCGAGCTTCGCCGCGATGTCGAGCCGCCCGAGCGCCGCCGCTGCGCCGGCGAGGTGGCACGGGAAGTCGAGGCTCTGCTTGCGTAGCTTCGGCGCCGCCTTGAGGATCGTCTCGAAATGCTTGCCGGCGCGCTCTGGGGCCACACGCGCGAGGCCTAGCAAGTACTTAGCCGAGCTCTCGTACTTCGGCACGAGCTCCTCGGCCATGGCGGCCTCGGCGCGGGCCGGCTCGCCGGCGGCCGCCATCGCGGCCGCGAGTCGGAGGCGCGCTACGGTGGTCGACAGTCCGTCGAATTCGGAGAGCCACGAGACCGCGGCATCCCATTCCTTCAGCGCGATGAGCCGGGAGAGCCCGCGGTCGAGCAGCTCGAATTCGTTGTGCGCGTCGCGCTCCTTCATCTGCGAAACGAGGGATTTCAGCTCCGCCGCCGACGCGCGCGGACAGATCGCCGAGAACACGGCCCGCGTCTCGGTCCACGACGGCTTCTCATCTCCGCTGGCGATCATGTCTATCGCCTCGTGGATCCGCCCGACCGCGGCCAGGGCCTCGGCGACCACGCCGCGATTCTCGCTCGCATTGGTCTCGGGGTCGACCGTGGCAATGGCCGACGAAAGCAGTTTGTCGCCGCGGGCCTTTTCGCCGAGCAGCACCCAGCCCGCGCCGATCATCGCCTGCGGCCGCGACGCGCTGTGCTGCTTGGCTTCTTTCTTCGTGAGCAGCTTCTCGGCCTCCTCGAGCCACCGGCGCAGGGTCTTCGTCTGCGCGTCTGTCAGCGCCTCGCCTTTGCGCCACGCGAGCGCGGCCACGACCGTCTCTCCGCGTGCCCGGGCCGAAAACCACGGATCGTCCCATTTGGGCCAGCCGCCGGTGCCGTCGAGCGCTGCCGCGGCCCGATCAAAAAGGCCGAGCGCCATCACTCGCTCCGCGAATTCCCGCCGGTAATTGTCGCCGTGATATCTGACGCGAAGCGACTTGATGCCCTCCTCGACCAGCGCCGCGACGTCGTCGATCGAGCCTCCCGGCGGCGGCCACTTCACTTTCTGCGGCCTCGCCGGCGCCTTGCCCTTCTTGCCGAACTTGCGCTTGAACGACGCCGACGCCGCGGGATCGGCCGCCGCCGCCGCCGCGTCCGGCCACACCTTCGCCTCGCCCCAGCGCCACGGCCACGCCCATTTGCGATCGATGACCCACGCGATCTTGGCGTCGATCTCGGCCACGCTGGCGCTCGCGTCGGGCGGCCCGATCACCACGCCCTCGGGCAATGCCGCGGCCACCCGCTCGCCGTCGAGCGGGAATGCCGGATTCCAGTCCCAGGTCGATCCAAAATCGTCGCCGCCGAGCGCGAGGGGGCTGTCGCCGCTCGCCTCGATCGCCGGGCGAAACCGACCGAGCTCCGCCCCGTCGTGATCCCGGAAAAACACAAGCCCTTTCGCCGTATTGCTGACGAGCACGCCGTCGCCATACGCCACGCCGCCGCTCGGCGCGGCAATGTCGAGCCGTTTTGCCGGCGCGTCGCCGAGCTCCCAGACTTGCAGCCGCCCGCCCACCAAAATCGCCGCCGCGCGACCGTCGGGGCGCCACGAGAATTCGTACGTCTCGTCCTCGTCGGTCCGCGGCGCTGGCACGTCGAGGCTGTAGCGGTACGTGCCGCGGTCGTAGATGAAGATCCCCGGTTCCGCCCGCCACTCGTTCTCGGGTTGCACGATCGCCGCGAGCCGCGCGCCGTCACGCGAATAGAGGAGCGACGCGGCGCCGACGTGCATGGGCAGCTTGCCATTGGGCAGACCGGTGCTCGCGTCGTAATAAACGATGCCGGCCGGGTGCATCACGAATTCGTTTCCGTCGGGGGAGAACGAGACCGGCGGATGCGCCTTTTGCTCCCACAAGATCTTTCCAGTCTTCGCGTCGAGCGCGAAGACGTGCGACAAACCGCTGGTACCGACGATGCGATCGGGGTGCGACCAATCGATGCCACCCATCGGGTGCAGGCGCGGCTCGGAGTGCGGATCGTTTGGGTCCGAACGGTCGGTCGATTGACACCAGCGCGGCGCGGGCCGCCGACCGACGAGCGGTACGATCGCCCCGAGCGCGAGGTTCGGGCCCCAGCAGGCGATATAGACGTCGCGGCTGTTCGACGACCACGCCCACGACGGCGGCCGGTTCCATCCGTCGGTCACGTAGGCGCACGAATCGGGCTCGCCGGACGCGCCGAACGGGTCGAAGCTGCCGACCCCGTTGGTATCGAACGCGAGGCCGACGCGCTTGCCGTCGGGTCGCCATTGAATGCAGCCGCCATGATCGGGCCAGCCGACCCCGCCGCGCACGCGCAGCATGTTCACGCAGCGCCCGGCCCGCACGTCCCAGATTTGCAGCACGCCGCCGTGATCGTAGTCGTCGCCGACCCACGACCCGGTGGCGAGGAAACGCCCGTCGGGCGAGAGCTCGCTCTCACTGACCTCGACGTCGTGCCCGTGCGCGTGCTGCAGCGTCGCGCGGGGTCGCAGTCGCGCCGTCGCGGCGCGGTGGGCCGCCGTGATCCCGTGCGCCGCTTCGTGGGCGTAGAGCACCTCGCGCAGGTCCGAAAGATCGCGATCGGCCTCGAAGTCGTCCCACGGCAGCGCCTCGATCGCGGCCGTGAGCGCAGGCCCGGGCACCTTCGGGTCGAGCGATGCGAACGACGACGACGCGCGGCTCGAACGCGCCGGCGCCTTCTTCTTCTTCGGACCGGCGAGCAGAGCCATCAGTTCGTCCTCGCCGAGCACCGTGATTCCGAGGCGCCCCGCCGCGTCGATCTTGCTGCCGGCCTTCTCGCCCGCGAACAGGACGTGCGTCGACTTGCCGACGCTGCTGCCGATCTTGGCCCCGAGCGCCGCGAGTTGCTTCTCCGCCTCGGCGCGCTTCAGCTTCGAAAAGGTACCGGTGAGGACGACGGTTTTCCCGCGAACATCCAGGGCCATGGCTCACGGATCTACACGTTTTCCCGCGCACGATCCATCGCCAGTGCGCGCTCGATTGACTTCGCTCGCCTGTAACGCTCAACTCTGCCGATGGAGATCGGGGGATGAGCGAAGCCACACTCGATACGAAGCCTGCGGAACCTGAAGCGCCCACCGCGCCCGAAGCGCCGGCCGCGCCCGAAGCGCAGGCCTTGCTTGATTTCGAGCGCGCCGAGTTCGGCGAGCCCGCGGCCAAGCACGTGCAGTGCGGCATCTGCGCGTCGGCCATCACGACCGCGTACTATCAGCTCCTCGACAAGGTCCTGTGCAGCTCGTGTCGTGACGGCGTGCATCGCTCCGTCGAAGATGCCCGCAGCGGCGCGGCCTTCGGAAAGGCTTTTCTCCAGGCCGGCGCCGTCGCCTTCGGCCTCGGCCTCGTGTACGCGCTCTTCGTCCACTTCACCCAGATCCAGCTCGCGCTCGCGACCATCGGCATCGGCTTGCTCGTCGGGCGCGCCGTCCAGCGCGTCACGCGTGGCTTCGGCAGCACGAAACATCAGGTGCTCGCGGTCGTGCTCACGTACCTTGCGTCCGCGATGGGCTACCTCCCGGTGATCCTCGGCGCGTTCCAACAAGGCGACTCCGGGGAGCAGAGCCTCGGCCTCGTGGGCGGCGTCATCTACTTCGTCCTCACCGCGGGCTTGACGCTCGCCGCGCCGTTCCTCGACATCACGAGCGGCTTCAGCGGCGTGCTCGGCGCGCTCATCATCTTCTTCGGCCTGCGCACCGCGTGGCAGGCGTCGCGAGGGATCGGCGGTCCCGTCGCCATCAGCGGCCCGTACCAGGTGAACCCGAGCCCGACCCCGTGAACGACGCCGTCTCGCGCTGCGCGGCCTGCGGAGTGGAGCTCGCCCCGGGCATGCTCGCTTGCCCCGCCTGTCGCAAGCTCGTGCACAGCGCGCGCCTCGCGGCCCTGGCCGCGGACGGCGCGGCCGCCGAGCGCGACGGCCGCTTCACCGACGCCCTCACGCACTGGCGCGAGGCGCTCGGCCTCTTGCCCCCGGGCAGCACGCAACACCGCGTGGTCGGCGAGACGATCCAACGGCTCAGCCTGGCCCTTGAAAAGGCTGGCAACACGCCAAAGTCGCAGGGCGGCCGCGCGAAGGCGGTGGCGGGCCTCGGCGCGGTCGCGCTCGTCGCGTGGAACCTCAAATACTTCCTGCTCTCGCTGCTCGGAAAGGCGAAGCTGCTCCTCTCGGGGCTCGCGTCGTTGCCGACGCTGCTCTCGATGTTCGCGTGGATCGCGCTCGATCGATCCCGCGGGCTCTCGTTCGCGCTCGGGCTCGTGGCCTCGATCTACGTGCACGAGATGGGACACGTCGCGGCGCTTCGACTCTATGGAATCCAGGCGACCGCGCCGATGTTCGTGCCCGGCCTCGGGGCCCTCGTGCGAATGCGGCAGTATCCGATCGACGCCCGCGAGGACGCGCGGGTCGGGCTCGCAGGGCCCGTGTGGGGATGCGCCGCGGCGGCGGTCGCGCTCGCGGCGGGGCTCGTCCTGAAGGAGCCCACGATGCTCGCGGTGGCGAGCGTCGGCGCGACGATCAACGTCTTCAACCTGGTCCCGGTCTGGCAACTCGACGGCGCACGCGGCTTTCGGGCGCTCGATACGCGGCAACGGGGGATCGTGCTGACGATCGCCGCGCTCGCTGCGCTGCTCTCGGGCGACGTGATGGGCTGGGTCGTGTGCGCGGCGGGAAGCTTGCGGCTCAAACGAGATTTGCCGGCGGAGGGAGATCCGCGCGCATTTCGCACGTTCGCCGGGCTTCTCGTCGCCTTGTCGGCGATTGCGTGGGCGGCCGGGAAGGCCGCCCCGCCGGGCTGATGATCAGAAGCAGAACACCTTGCAGAGGACCTCGCCCACGTCGTCCGCGACGTCGGTGACCCCGCCGGCCACGTCGTCCGCGAGGTCCTCGAGGTCCGACACGCCGCCCTCGAACCAGCCCAGGGTCGAATCGAGCGTCGAATTCACGACCGACCCGGCCGTCGAGGTCCAGTTCGTGAGCTCGGCGGCTGCATTCTCGGCCGTGGACATGAGCGCGGTGCTGGCCGTCGCGGCGGCACTGTTGAGCTTCGAGCCGACCTCCTGGGTGGTTCCATGCAGCCAAACCGTCGACTCCCGCGCGGCCTCCCGCGTCCACACCACCGCGACGCCCGCGTGATGGCTGATCACGATACGGCCGTCGTTCACCGCGTCGACGAGGCCGACGCGGACGTCCGCGGTCCAGTCGATTTGCCACGCGTGGAGGTTATAGGCCATGGTCAGGAGCGACTGGTTCCAGCCGACAACCCAGTTCTTCAGCGAATTGAACGAGGCGACGGCGTCGCTGCCCTTCACGTAGACGGAGACGCCGACCGGGACGACCACGAGCGGGACGCTGAACCCGTATTGCCCATCCTTGCCATACTTGAGCTCGCCGTACAGGCCCACGCCGGCCGACAGGTTGAGCGACGCGGTCGTGCCGGAGGGATCACCCACGCCCGTCGTGAGGACGACGAGGTTCGATTCGAAGCCCAGCGAGACGCCGTCGTCCGTGAACATCGCGCCGGCCTGGCCGGAGCCGATCTCCACCGAGCTATACCCGAGCGCGTTCTGCGAGGAGCTCGAGAGGAGCGAGCCCGAATAGGTCATGCCGTAGCGCGACGACTCGAAATCACCCGAAAACGTGCCCACCGCATACGTGCGCCCCTCGGGCAGGCCTTGGCGGGCCGCGTCGAGCTCGGCCGCCTCGACCGTCGTGCCCACGTTCGCCACGAGATCGGAGACCGTCGCGAGCAAACCCGCCTGCTGCGTGACGCTGAGCGTCTCCCAGAAGTCCGTGCCGACGCCGAAGTTGTATCCGGCCGTGCGCAACGCCTCGGCGATCACGAAGGGATCGGCCACGACGAACCCATTGCCGCCCGGCAGCTCGACGACGAGCAGGAGATCCGGGACGCTGTCGGCGTCGACGTCCTGATAGACGAACTTCATGGTCGGCGCCGGGACGTCGTCGAGGGCGTGCGTGAGGGCGAGGCGCGGGCCTTCGAGCGTCGTGCTCTCTTTCGCGGCGAACGCGAAGTTCAGGTACGGCGTGTATTTGGCGCGGATGAGAACGAGCGTGATCTTGCCGTTCGTGTCCGCGTTGATGAAATCGACGAGCGCGTCGCTGGTGAACGAGACGGTCTTGCCCACGTCGGTGCGCTTCACCGTGAATTGCCCGAGCGAATCGACCTCCGAGTTCCGCACGCCGTCGGACGAGCTGTCGATCTCGTTCGAGAACGTCGCGTCGTTCGCCGTCGCCTCGTTGAAGCTCTCGGACGCCGCGCCGTCACGGATCCCGAAGACGGCAAAGTTCAAGCTCTCCGGGACCGTGCCGACGTCCTGGAAGTAATTCGCGACGTCGAGGCGCACGGTGGCCTTCTCGACCTTGGTGCCAGGCGTCATCTCGAAACGAACCACGCCCTTGCGTGTATTGGCGTGCGTGCCGCCGTTGTTCTTCACGAGGATGTTGCTCTCGGCCCCGTGGACCGTCGCATCCCCGTAGCGAGCATAGGTGTCCGCGCCTGCGCCGAGCGTCTCTTCGGCCTGAATGAAGAGGCGCGGCCCACTCAGGGTCGTGTGCTCCTTCGAGGCGAACGCAGTGTCGAAGCTGTTGCTCCGGAGGACACGCGTGATGATGAGCGTGATCACGCCGTCGCTATCGGCGTTGATGAAGTCGACCAGGGCCGCGCTCGAGAATCGCACGGTCTTGTTGAGGTCGGCCTGCGTGAGCGTGATCGTCCCGAGCGGGTCTTTCGCGGTCGTGGCGGGGTTACCGTCGAAGACGCCGGCCGCGGACGTGTTCATGCCCACGGCGGTATTGGTGATGACGCCGAAGAAATTCGACCACTTGGCCGATTCCTCCTCGACGTCTTCCATGGATCCCGAAGCCTCGGCGAGGCCCCAGATCCGGAAGTCGCAGGAGAGCGCCTCGTCGAACCTGGAGAGGTCGAGGTAAAGCGCCGCGTCCGTGGCCTTGTCGGTTGGGTTGATCTGGAACCGCATGACGGCCGACACCGCGTTGTACGATTGGTCCGTGCTGGTGTTGCGCTTCATCTTGACGACGAGCTCGGTCGAGCCGCCGTAAGGGCCCGCGCTCTCGAGGTCCACGTGGGTGTCGTCGGTCGGCGTGACGACGGTGGCGCGGGCGATCGCCGCGTTCCCGACGAACGCGAGCGCAAATGCGATCCATCGCAAGAGGAAGGTCCTGAAGTGGTCGTGGCAGTGGTTCACGGTGCCTCCGAAGGTCGTCGAGGCGGGCTCATCGGCGCCTCACGAATCGAACCTAGCTCGACGCCAAATCTCCACAATGGCCAGGGTTCGCCACGGGATGTCCACGCGTGGACACCCTCGAAGTGGAGATGGCCGAGCCGCGTCGTTCGATGGTAGGCTCGGCCTGACGATGGGGGCATGGCATGGCCAATCTCGGCCACCCGGTGCTCCGGAAACGAACATCTCATGGACCTCGAAGAGCTCCGAGCCTTTCTCGCGGTGGCCGAGGCCGGCTCGTTCCTGGCCGCGGCGACGTCCCTCCACATGCCGCGCGCGACCTTGCGCCGGAGGATCGATCAACTCGAAGCGCGCGCCGGTGTGCCCCTCGTCGATCGGACGCGGGACGGGGTCTCCCTCACCGAGGCGGGCAAACTCCTGGCGGCGCGCGGGCGGCTGATGGTGCAGGAGTCGAACGCGCTCCTGCAATCGGTCCGCGAGGCCGGATCCGAGCCGGCCGGCGTGCTTCGTGTCCTCTTGCCCGTGGGTTTGCCCCCGCAGCTCCTTCTCCACGTGCACGGCATCGCGCGCAAGTACCCGCGCCTCGCCTTCCGGCTGCATTTCAGCGACAATCCCGTCGGGGGTCTCATGGAGAACGTGGACCTCGCCCTCCATTTCGGCGACACGAGCCCCGCGGGGCCGTGGGTCTCACGCGAGCTCATGCGCGTCCGCATGTGGCTGGTCGCGTCGCGTGAATACCTCGCACGGCGCGGAACACCGCGATTCATCGAGGAGCTCGCGAATCACGATTTGCTCGCCTGGGAGGCACCGGGCGAGGATGGACGATCGTGGCCGCTGCTCCGCGGCGGCACGTTCCCGGTCGCGCCGATCGTCACAGCGCAAGACATTCACGTGATTCGGCAGATGGCGGTCGCGGGACGCGGAATCGCGCTCGTCCCCGACCCCGGGATCCCCGACGACGGGGTCCCCGCGGGCACGATCGTCTCGGTCCTGCCGGACGTCGTGGGCCGGGAAATCGGATTCCGTGTTGTCGTGCCGGCCGTGCTCTCCGAGATCCCGCGCATCAAGGCGATGCTCGATCTGCTGGAGCCATTTCTCGGGAAACTCGGGCTGTGATGGTCAGCGACGGCGTTTCACGGGCTCCGGGGATCGGCGTGAGCGGCGTCTTTTGAGGATTCTCTCCCGCGGGCGAACACCGCGTGGAGCAGGATGCCGGTCACGCTGCCGGCCGTGATGCCGCTTTGCAGGATCACCTGAAGCCACGGGGGCAAACTTCGCCAGAACCCCGGAGCGCTGAGCGGGATGAGGCCCACGGCCAGGGTCGCGGCGACGATCAATCCATTCATGCGCCCCTGCTCGCTGTCGAAATCGACCCGCGACAGCGTGCGCAACCCGCTCGCGGCCACCTGCCCGAACATGAGCAGCCCCGCCCCGCCGAGCACGGGCGCCGGAATCGCCGCGACGAGCGCCGAGAGTTTCGGCAAGAGGCCGAGCACGACGAGGATCAGGCCCGCCGCCGCGACGACCCAGCGGCTCCGCACGCGCGAGAGCGCCACGAGGCCCACGTTCTGCGCATACGCGGTGTACGGAAATGCATTCAGCACGCCGCCGAGCATCGTGGACAAACCATCGGCGCGCAGGCCGCGCGCGAGCGCCTCGGGCGTCAAGGGCCTTCCCGTGAGCTCGCCGAGCGCCACGAAATCCCCTGTCGATTCCACCATGACGACCAGCATGACGAGGGCCATCGAGGCCACCGCCCCCGGATCAAAATGCGGAAGCCCGAATGCGAAGGGCTTGGTCACGGCGATCCATTGCGCCTCGCGCACGCCCGCGAGATCGAGCTTGCCGAGCGCCGCCGCGATGAGCGTCCCCGACACGAGCCCGAGCAGCACGGCCACGCCTTGCCAGAATCCCGTGAGCACGCGTTTGTAGAGAAGAACCAGCGCGAACGTGGTGAACGCGAGCCCGAGCGCCGCCGGCGCGCCGAAATCGGGGGACGACGGATCCCCGCCGCCCGCCCAGCGCACGGCGACGGGGAGCAAGGAAATCCCGATGAGCGTGATGATGCTGCCCGTCACGACCGGCGGGAAAAACCGGAGCAATCGCGCGAAAAACGGCGCGACGAGCAAGGTCAGCGCGCCGGCCGCGATGACGGCGCCGTACACGGAAGGGAGGCCGCCCGTCTTGCCAATGAGGATCATCGGGCCGACGGCGGCGAACGTACACCCCTGGATGACCGGCAATCGCACGCCGAAGCCCGGAAAGCCCACGGTCTGCACGAGCGTCGCGAGGCCGCAGGTGAAGAGGTCGGCGCCGATCAGATAGACGAGCTCTTCCCGCGAGAGGCCGAGGGCGCCGGCGACGATGAGCGGCACCGCGACGGCGCCGGCGTACATGGCGAGCACGTGCTGGAGGCCATACGCGAGAAGGCGCGGCAGCGGCAGCCACGCGTCGACGGGATCGGGGGCACTTTGCGAGGCCATGGCCGAGGATCGCCCCGCGCGGCCGCGAACGCAAGACCCGGGCAAGCGCGCCCGCGGCCGTGATGGGCTCGACAATCGTCCTCAGCGCAGCGGCAAGCGGAAGCGCGCCCCCGGGCCCTCGTCTTCCTCGACTTCCGGCGCGAGCGGCGCGGCCATCCGGGCGGCCGAAGGATCGAACGGCACGTCGGCCCAATCGAAGATGCGGCTCATCGCGTGCAATCGCTCGTCCTCGGGCAGGTCTGCGATGTCCACGCCGTGGTGCCCGTCGGGCACGATGTACCGGAATGCGTCGTTCTTCGCCCGGGCCTCGAACGGGTTGGTGCTCCAAGGATCGTTTTCACCATAGATGAAGAGCATCCGCTCGCCACGCACCCACGTCCGCGCTTCGATGTGCGCCATGAGGCCGTAGTCGAACGGGATCGTCACCGGCACGGGCGTCAGGTTTTTCGCTTGATCCTCCCCCGGATACCGCAAGAGGTCCATCAAGGGGGCCTCGTCGAAACGCGGATGGCCGAGCTGGGTGGCCGACTGGTAGAAATAGGGCCCGTAGTACACGTTGATGGTCTCGTCGTCGTAGTTGAACGGGGCGCCGAGGTAGTCGACGAAGAAGTGAAGCAGCTCCTCGTCGCTCGCGTCCGGCGCTGGGAGATGAGGTTCGCAGAAATCCACGGGGCAGAACTGCCAGTAGAAAAACGAGGCCTCGACGACGCCGAACTCGAAGGCCCGGTCGGCCCCCACGATATCGTACGTGAGGCCCCACTCGGCCATCTCCGCCACCATCATCGGCACGATCTGCTCACGCCGGGCCAAAAGGGCGCGCTGGTATGCGATCAACCTCGCCCGCATCACCGGGTCCCCCACCTGACGGATGAAGGTGACGTACCGCGGATCGCTCGGCGAATAGGTGGACGGCGACACGTAGGCGACCGTGCCGTCCACGTCGTCCGGGTGGTAGTAGCGATGATAGATCGAGGTCATGCCGCCCTTGCTGGAGGCGCCGGAAATCCAGCGACCTGAATAGACGGGCCTGAACGCCTGCGCGATCCGGTGATGATCGCCAGCGGCCTGCTCGATATCGAGGTGCTCGTACGTCGGGCCCGGAGGCACGGATTCGCCATAGTAGCGGTGCTCGACGTAGATCTGATTGCCCTGGAGCATGGCCGCGACCTCGCCCTCGATCACCCTCCGCGTGTTCACGGCATACCCGCTGGTGAGGAACGACGTGGGCGCGTCGAAGGAGCGATGCAGAAGGGCGATTTTCTGGGTGAAGCGCGGTCCGTCCGGGTCGTGGTGATCCACGGGCTGCTCGAACTTGAGCACGAAGAAACGCGTGCCCGGGATGTTCGAGGGGTTCTCGCTGACCACCGTGAGCCCGGGGATCGACGCGAGCTCGGCGAGGACCTCGTCGGTCACGGCCGCCTGCGCAGCGGCGACGGATTCGTCCAGCGAAGGGCCCTCTCCGGTGCCGCACGCGGCGACGCCGAAAGCGAGGAGGATCGATATCACGGGAAAGGTACGATTTTGCCGCATGTCCATGCCTTTCATTTTGGCAATCGGCGTGCCGGGCGTCACGCCTCGCAGCAACGCCATGCCCGCGCGCCCCTCCGGTCCCCGTGCACATGTCGAGCAACCGGCTTGCGCGAATCGCGCAAACCGGACGTCGACATCGCGCGATTCGTGCAGTCGAGGACGCGCGTGCCGGCTCTGACGCGGCGCATGAATCGCCGAACAAGCGGGGCGCGACCTGTGGTACGCTCCCGTCACGATGTCCGCGCCCTCCCCTGCCCTCACGTTCCCCCGCGTGTACAACGCAGCCGAGCATTTCATCGATCGGCACCTCGCCGAGGGGCGCGGCGACAAGACCGCGGTCATCGACCCTCAAGGCGCCGTCACCTACGCGGAGCTCGCCGAACGCGTGAACCGCGCGGGAAACGCGCTCCGCGGGCTCGGCGTCCGGATGGAGGAGCGGGTGCTCTTGTGCCTGCTCGACGGCCGTGATTTCCCCGCCGTCTTTTTCGGGACGATGAAGATCGGCGCCGTCCCGGTGCCCGTGAACACACTCCTACAGCCCGACGATTACGCGTACTTGCTCGATGACAGCCGCGCCCGCGTGCTCGTCCTCTCGTCCTCACTTTATCCGAAATTCGAGCAGCTCCTCGGGAAGGCGCAATTCCTCCAGCACGTGGTGCTCGTGGGCGAGGAAGACGAGACCTCCGGAAAACACGCGCACCTCGGCGCGCTCCTCCGCGCCGCCGAACCCACGCTCGCGGCCGCGCCGACGACGCCGGATGACGTGGCCTTCTGGCTCTACTCGTCCGGCTCGACCGGCCGACCGAAAGGCGCGGTGCACCTGCATTCCCATCTCCAGCAGACCGCCGTTCTTTATGGAGAGCGCGTGCTCGGGATCACCCCCGACGACGTGGTCTTCTCGGCGGCGAAATCGTTTTTCGCGTACGGCCTCGGCAATGGGATCACCTTCCCCTTCCACGTCGGCGCGACCGCCGTCTACCAGCCCGACCGCGCGACGCCCGACACCGTGATGCGCGTGCTCCGCGAAAAACGCCCCACTATTTTTTACGGCGTCCCCACGCTCTACGCCTCGATCCTCGCCGATCCCAAAAACAACCGCGAGACCGGCTCCGATCGCCTCCGCGTCTGCGTCTCCGCGGGTGAGGCCTTGCCCAAGGAGATAGGCGAAAAATGGCTTCTGCGCTTCGGCGCGCACATCCTCGACGGGATCGGCTCCACCGAGATGCTCCACATCTTCATGAGCAATCGGCTTGGCGACGTGCGATACGGGACCTCGGGCCGCCCCGTCCCCGGCTACGACGTGAAGCTCGTCGACGATGCGGGCGAGCCCGTGCCCGACGGCGAGGACGGCTCGCTCTGGGTACGCGGGCCGTCGAGCTGCGTGGCCTACTGGAACCAGCGGCAAAAAAGCCTCGACACGTTCCACGGCGCCTGGACCCGCACGGGCGACCGATACGTGCGCGACGCCGAGGGTTATTTTACGTATGCAGGGCGAAGTGACGACATGCTCAAGGTGTCGGGGATCTGGGTCTCGCCGTTCGAGGTCGAGAGCGCCCTCACCGCGCACGAGGCCGTGCTCGAAGCCGCGGTCGTGGGCCACGCCGACGAGGCGAAGCTCGTCAAGCCCAAGGCCTTCGTGGTGCTGAAGCGGCCGGACGAAGCGTCGCCGGCGCTCGCGGACGCGCTGAAGGATTTCGTGAAGGGGCGGCTCGCGCCCTACAAATACCCGCGCTGGATCGAGTTCGTGCGCGAGCTGCCGAAGACGGCGACGGGGAAGATCCAGCGTTACAAGCTGCGGGAGGGATGAGGTCTCGCGCGGATCCCGTCGAGCAAGAGCGCCTTGCAGTGGGCGAAGGCCTCGGGAAAACTCATCCCGAGCGCGGCGAGGACGTCCGGGCGGAGGATGTTCTGCACGTTGTTGATGACGATACGGACGACGAAATCCTCGGGCACGTCGGGCCGGAAGACGCCCGCGCGTTTGCCCGCGGAGAAGAGCGCCCGCGAGCGCGTGTGGACGACCTTGCTCCGCCATTGATCAACGCGCGTCCAGAGCGAAGGCGCGTCGCGCTGCAGATCGGTGAGCAGCGGCCCGCGCGCCTCTTCGTAGCCGGCGGCGACGATACGCATGAAGCGCTCGAGTTTGTCCTCGAAGCCCAAGCTCGTATCGTCGAGCACGGCCGCGAGCTCGGCGTCGATCGCAATGAACGTGGCGTCGATGACCGCTTCGCAGAGCTCCTCCTTGCTCGCGAAATGGCGGTAGAGCGTCTTTTTGCTCATGGCGAGCTCGCTCGCGATCTCGTCCATCGTGACGCGGCCGAACCCGTGCGCGAAAAAGAGACGGCGCGCGGCGGCGAGGATGCGGCCGCGCGCCTCCGCCTCGGCCGTCACGCGACGGCCCGCTGCACGGGCCCGAGGTACCGGAGCGGCGCGCCCTCGGACGGACCCAGGGTCACGTTGCGGCGCACGACGTGCGGCGGCTCGGCCGAGAGCACCTGGAAGCGGTGCGCCGAAAGCAGCGTGCCGAGCACGATCTTCATTTCGTAGAGCGCGAACGCCGCCCCGAGGCAACGCCGCGCGCCGCCGCCGAACGGCAGATACTCGAACGGCGTGAATTTGCGCTCCAGGAATCGCTCGGGCCGGAACACCTCGGCGTCGGGGTACACCTCCGGGTGATTGTGCACGAGCACGATCGCCGCCATCACGGCGACCCCGGGCGGGAGCTCCCGACCGCGGAAGGTGAACGGCGCGAGGAGCTTACGCGAGACCATCGGGAGGATCGGATGTTGCCGCAAGGCCTCGTCGCATACGGCCGAGAGATAAGGCAATTTGACGAGCGCCTCGGGCGCCGGGGTCGGGCCGAGCTCGCGAATCTCGGCGAGGAGTCGATCACGAATGCGCGAGTTCCGATGAATGCCGTCGAGCGCCCACGCCATGCCAATGGCCGTCGTCTCGTGGCCGGCGATGAGCATGGTGCGCAGCTCGTCGTCGATTTCCTCGTCGGACATGGGCCGGCCGTCCTCGTCGCGCACCGAGAGCAGGAGGCTCAGGATGTCGTCGCGGACCTCGCCGCTCTTGCGCCGCGCCTCGATCTCCTCGGCGATGAGGGCGTGGAAACGCGCGACATACTGCTGGAAACGCGCCCAGGGGCCGAGGCCGCCGAAGGAGCGGCGCAAGGGCTCGATCATCATGAGCGGCGGCGTGTACGCCTCGATGTAGCCGACGATCGCCTCGCGGAAGAGCGCCACGCGCGCCGGATCCCGCACCCCGAAGACGGCCTCGATGATGACCTCGAGCGAGATCTCCTGGGTGAGATCCTGCGCCTTGAACTTCGCGCCCGCGGAGAGCTCGGACGCCTTGCGCAATGTGATGTCCGCGATGAGGTCGCCATACGCGCGCATGCGATCGCCGTGGAAAGGCGGGGTGAGGAGCTTGCGCTCGCGGCGATGGCGCGCGCCGTCGAGCAGGAGCACCGAATGCCGGCCGACCACGGGTTCGAGCGGGAGATTCGCGTACGGGGTGAAAAGGGACGGATCCGCGGTGAAGATCTCGCGGATCCCCTCGGGATCCCCCGTGGCGACGACGTGCCCCATGGGCAGCCGGAGCGTGAACGGGTCACCGTAACGGCCGACGGCATCGAGGAAAAATCGCTTCGTGTCGCGGGCGAACTTGAACGCCTGGAGCGCGGGGAAACGAGGACCGGCAGGCAAGGTGTGCATCGAGGCCTCCGTGGGAACCAAGGAAACTGTGTCGGTTTCTACGGTTTCCGGCAAGCGTCAAGAATGTGCTCTCGGTTGCGCAGGCCCGTCCTCTACGCTCCCACCACGACGCTGCCCATGTACCCGACGACCCCGCCCAAGAGCCCCACCGACCTCGTGCGCGACCTGAGACAGCTCGGCGTCCGCGCGGGCAACACATTGATGATCCACGCTTCGCTTCGCATCATCGGCGCTGTCGAAGGCGGCGCGCGTGGCGTCCTCGACGCCCTCGACGAGGCCGTCGGCAAGACCGGAACCTTGATGATGGTCCTCGGCGCGCGCGACGACTGGGCCTGGGTGAACGAGCTCCCCGAGCACGAACGCGCCGCGCATCTGGAAAACGCCGAGCCCTTCGACAGCCTGCGTACGCCCGCGGATCCGGACGTCGGTTACCTCGCCGAAGCGCTCCGCCAGCGCCCCGGTACGATCGTGACGGACCATCCCGAGGGGCGATTCGGCGCTCGTGGCGCGCGGGCCGCCGAGCTCCTCCGTGATCCGCCGTGGCACGATTACTTCGGTCCCGGCTCGCCGCTCGAAAAACTATGTGAGCTCGGCGGGCGCGTGCTCCGCCTCGGCGCCGATTTCAATACGACGACCGTGCTGCACTGGGCCGAGTATCTCGTCGATCTGCCGGACAAACGCCGGGTACGTCGACACCGTCGCATCGTCGGGATCTCGGCGCCCGAGATCCGCCATGTCGATTGCCTGGACGACAGCGATGGGATCGTCGTATGGCCCGGCGAGGATTATTTCGCGCTCATCTTGCGAGAGTATCTGGACACGGGCCGCGCGCGCCAAGGGACCGTGGGCCGGGCGCGGAGCGAGCTCCTCGAAGCCGCGGACCTCGTGAGCTTCGGCGTCGCCTGGATGAACAACCACTTCGCGCCTCAAGCGAGTACGAGACGCATGTGAACGCGGGAATGCCAGTCGATGCCGTGTTCACGTTGCGCCTCGGTCACCACACGCATCTCCGGGGACCATTCTTCCGGCGGGACCACGACGAACCCGTGACGCGCATACCAGGGCATGTTCCAGGCGACATCCGATTGCGTGTTCAGCACGAGGGTCCGCTCGCCCGCCGCGCGCGCCCGGGCGATCGAATCGCGCAAGAGCGCCGTCCCAATGCCGAGACGCCCATGCGACGGGAGCACGCTCACCTGACCGAGGCAGAGCTCCGCGCCGAGCCGGGTGACGAGGAGCCAACCAACGACCTCGCCGTCCACCTCGGCGACGGTGATTCGCCCGGCCTCCACGGCCCGCTTGGCCACGTCGAGCGGAATGGTCTCCCCGTCGAGGAACGACGCATGAGCCGTCTCCCGAAAACGCTCGTCCGCGGCGCGCTCGATGGCCCCGAGCACGGGGATGTCTTCGGCGCGCGCCGGCCGCAGAATGAACGAGGTCACGCCCGAGCTTTACCACACCTCCCTGGCTCGGGAACTCCGCGCGCCCCGTGGACTCCCTCTCCCATGGTTCGTGTTCTCGCCTGCGCCGTTTCGATGGTGCTCCCGGCGCTCGGGCTCGCCTGCAGCCCGACGCGCCCGCCCGTCGAGCCGCCGCCCGCGCCCTCCTCGGCGCCCGCCCCGACCGAAGATCCGCCTCCGCCCGTAACGCCCCGCGCGCCGGTCTCGACCGCCGACTGCCCCTTCCACTGGACGCCTCACGAGATCGGCGCGAGCGTGCTCCGACTGCCAGCCGAATACGGCGGTCGATTCATGAACCCGCTCTACGACGCGGCCTGCGCCTGCGTGCGCCCGGGGGAAGCCGTGCACATGCTCGCCCGCATCGTCCCTGAGCGCGGGACGATCGAGGCTGTGACCGGCAATCGCGAAGACCTCCCGACACACGCCGATCCGAGCATCGACGCCTGCTTCGCCACCGTGCTCGGGACGACGACCTTCGAGCCGTTCGAGGTCGGCAGCGACGTCGTCTGCCCTGAAGAGCCACCGCCGCCGCCCAGCAAAGGCCCCCCGTTCTTCCGCCCCCCGCGCCTGGCGAATTGCCCCGCGCGTGGCGAGCAGACCTCGAAAATCATCTATCCGCTCCTCGTGGACCGCCGCAAAGAGGCGCCCTCGCCCGCGCCGGTCGAGGGCCCGTAAAAAGACCTACTTTCTCGTCCGCTGCGCACGCGCGAACTGCTAGAAGTCGTTCGTGCTCTCGGTCGTGAATTTCGTTCGCCTGGTGAAGGTCGCCGCGTGGGCGGTGTTCCTCCTCGTCTTCCCGCCCATCGCCTTTGCGAACGGGATGTACGCGGCGACCGTCCTCCTTGCGGTGCTGGGCCTCCTCCTCGACGTGACGGCGCTCGGAGAGCTCCTGCCCTCATCCACACAGCCGAAGGTGCGGCGCGGCGTCGTCGCGACCATGGCGCTCCTGCACATTTCGCTCCTCGCCCTGTCCGTCGTCCGCCTCGTGTCTCCGCGTTATGGCGCGTGGCAACGTATCGCCGGGACCGACGAATGGAACAATGCCGCGCTGGTACGTCCCGAGCACGGGCCGCTGCTCGCCGTGGGCCACAGAGACGTCCTTTCGCTCGGCAAAGAGGGCAGGTTCGTCCCGGTGCCCGACATCGCGGGCCCCGTGCACGTGATCGGCGCGGGGGCGCATCGCGCGTGGTTCGTCGACGTCGAGGGCCAATTCGCGTGGGGCTACGATGGAGCGTCCCTCGAAAAAGTCCCGCTCGGGTGGGACGCCTCCGCGCGGATGCCCGAGGGCGCCGCGCTCGACGACGCGTTTTTCGTCGTTGGCTCCCGCGGGCTCGTGCGCGTGGCGCGTGACGGCCATCAGAGCAAGGTGCTCGACGGCACATCGATCACCGGCGTCGCCACCGATGGATCACGCGTCGTCGCGGTGGGCTCGAACGTCTTCGTGAGCGAGGACGGCGGACGGCATTTCAAGGATCGCGGGCCCACCGGGCTCCAGGCTCCCTCGGTGTACGCGGGCGGAGGCTCCTATTACCTCGTGCAAGGCGGGATCATGTCCTCGCGGCTCTTCGTGAGCGAGGCGGACGGGCGCCTCGAAGAGCGAAAGCCGCCGATGCGCGACATTCGTGTAATCGCAGTGGATCCGCACGATGGCCGGCGTGTATGGGTCGGGACCTGGGGCGAAGGGATCTGGCGCTCCGAGGACGCAGGGCGAACCTTCCAGGATCTCGAGCTCGAGGGGCTCGAGGTGCAATCCCTGGTGGTCGATTTCTCGACGAAGGATGCGTGGGTCGCCGCGACGAACCTCGCGACGCCGAGCGGCGTGTATCATTACGGGGCACGCTGACCCCAGGGGCGAAAGCCGGCCGTGGGACGAGGGCTTGCGGGGGCAAGGCCGCGGAAACATGAATCCGCTCGGCAACACGTCTCCGGCGGCCTTGCGCGGGGGGATCTGGTATGCGGCGGGTTTCTTCCATCATCGCGGCAATCGGTCTCTTTTGCGGCTTCCACGCCCCACGGACGGCGGCGGCCGACCCGATGGTGATCCGGATCGACGGTGGAGCCGTCCACGGCAAGACGGAGGGCGAGGTCCAGGTCTGGAAAGGCATTCCTTTCGCCGCGCCGCCAGTCGGCGCGCTCCGCTGGCGGGCGCCAGAGCCGGTGAAACCCTGGAAAGGCATCCTCGAAGCCTCGGCGTTCCGGCCGAACTGCATGCAGACCGACGATGTGGCGAACATCTCGGAGGATTGCCTTTATCTGAATGTCTTCCGTCCGACGGCGCGCACGGAAAAAGCCTTGCCCGTCATGGTCTGGATTCACGGCGGCGCCCTCGTCCGGGGAGGCGCTTCGCTTTATCCAGGCGCGGGCCTCGCGCGGCAGGGCGTCGTGCTCGTGACCCTCAATTATCGCCTCGGCCGGCTCGGGTTCTTCGCGCACCCGGCGCTCGCGCGCGAGGCGCCGAACGAGCCGCGTGGCAACTATGGCTACATGGATCAGATCGCGGCGCTCCGGTGGGTGCAGCGGAACATCGCTGCATTCGGCGGAGATCCGAACAAGGTGACGATTTTCGGCCAGTCCGCCGGCGGCGGCTCCGTCCTCGTCCAGATGACCTCGCCGATGTCGCGTGGCCTTTTCCACCGGGCCATCCTGCACTCGGCCGGCCTCCCGACCGCGCGCGCCGCGGCGATGCCCCTCCGGGAGATCCCGGCGGCGGAAAAGATCGCCGTCGATTACGCAAAGGCCTTGGGCATCGTCGGCGCGGATGCGGCGGCGCTCGCGGCGCTCCGCTCGCTCCCTGCCGAAAAGCTGGTCGCGGCCAGCGATAGCAATGCGGTCCTCTGGGAATTGTCGGGAGGTCCCCAGGTGCCCGGCGTCGCGGGCGCGATACGCGACGGTCGCCTCGTCGTCGAATCCCCCGAGGCGGCGATACGCGCCGGTCGGCAAGCGAAGATCCCGGTGATTTCGGGCGCCACCGCTCACGACCTTGCCACCGGATCGGCGCGGACCAAAAAGGAGCTGTTCAGCATCTTCGGTCCGCTCTCCGCGCGGGCGCGGACATTGTACGATCCCGACGGGAACGCCGAGCTCTCCGCGCTCGTCCCAAACGTCCATGCCGACCGGGTGATGGTCGAGCCTTCGCGTCACCTGGCGGAAGCGATGGTCCGGGCCGGGCAACCTGCCTATTTCTACCGGTTTTCCTACGTAGCGGAATCGCACCGGGGTCAGGCCCCAGGCGCCACCCATACCACCGACGTTGCCTTTGCGCTCGATGCGCCCTCCGCGGCCACGGGGGACCAGACGACCTACGCGGATTGGGCGATGGCGCGGACGATGAGCAGCTACTGGGTCGCTTTCGCGAAGACCGGCAATCCGAACAGCCCAGGGTGCCCCGCGTGGCGAACGTACGACCCCGAACGACGCGACGTGCTGAATTTCACGAACGACGGCGTGGTCTTCGGGCCCGATCCGCTGAAGGACCGCCTCGATCTCTGGAAGGCGGTGTTCGAGGGCGCGCCTGCGGCCGTGACGAGTCCTCGGAGCCCCACGGCGCCGGACCGGCGCTGAGGCGCCTCAAGGCTGGGGCGCCGGGGCGGGCTCGACGCGGAGGAACGAGGGCACCTCGTCGAACGAGGTGTCGAGGACCAGCTTGTCGAGGTCCATGCCGCCGGGCAGCGGCTCGCCTTTCATGGCAAACGCGAGCTCCACGGTCTGTCCGGGGGCGAGCTCGATGTCCTTCTCGAACGGTCGAACGACGTTTCGCTCGAACGTCGCGAAGGGCTCGAAGTACGGCCCTTTGACGCGGTCCTCGAGGGGCCGCACGTAGCCGCCCTTGTCCTTTCCGGGCTTCGGCGCCGGGAAGGCCGAAGGGTCGAGCAGCCGGAGCCACAGGGGCGGCTCGATCCGGCGGAAAAACGAGTTGATTGCGAGGCGCGCGCTGCCGGACCGGCGGAGCGCCGCCCGAAGCACGCAGCCCTTCTCGGTGCAGGTCAGATCCGTCACCCGCAGCGCGATCGCGCCCCCAGAGAGGCTCGTCCATTCGCGCGGTTTGCCCGTCCGGCGCCCACCGTGCAATCCTCGCAGCAGGAGAGGGGACGCGAAGGCCGCGGGATCCGCCTTGCCGACGGGCTGGGCGAGGAGGCGGATGGTCGCTCCATTCGGCACGACGGGGCGATGATCGAAGCCGACGGGGCGGATCTTGCCTTCGCGGACCTCGCCGAAGAGCTGGACATCGAACTGGGCCCCCGCCGACGAGATCATCTTCAGGTTTTTCAGCGGGCCGATTCGGCCCTGGAACTCGTCCACCTCAAGGGGCGCGCCGGTGTGATTGACGACGTCGAAGCCGAGCACGCAGGGCCGCTCCTTGAACTCGTCGCGCGTCTTGAACGCGACGTGCTTTCGGTACTTCTTGGCCACGTCGGGCCCGCACGCATACGAGGTCACGCGCACGGCGATGCCGCCGTCCGCCATTGGCGTGGGACCGTCCGCGGGGGCTTCCAGCTTTCCGCGCATCGCTTCCACCGCCGCGCCGAGCTCGTCTTTGATGCGCTTTTCCTGCGCCGCGAGGCGCTCGACCCGGCGCTCGACCCGCGGATCGTCCCATCCCACGAGGCCCGCCAGGTTCTCGATGGCCGAGCGAGCGCTCCACGCGCCGCTGTCCCCCCCCATACCGAGGCCGAAATAGCGCTCGGAGAGGTCCGGCCGGACGGCTTCCATGGTCGCGAGGGCCTTGTCCGCGACATTGCGTGGCTGCTCGAGGTGCCGCTCGACGAGCTCCCGCCCGAGCGGGCGGCACTCGAGCTGGCTGACGCGCCCTTTTGCGGTGAGGGGATAGCTGCCATTGAACGTGGCCGCGACTCTCTCGATGCCGTCGTCGAACACCAGATCCCGGTCGATCGAGGTCACGCGCACCTTGGCGCCCTTCTCCAGCGTCACGAGCGGCACGGAGAACCACATCTCCATGGTGTCCTCGGGGCCGCCGGCGCGGCATCGCACGACCTCCTTGCCCTGCGTGATCGAGACGTCGACCGAGAGATCTGCCTCCCCGTCGAAATCCCCATGGTTCTTCGTATTGATGCCAAGCCTGCAGATGAGGCCGACCTGCTCGCCCTGGAGCGGCCCGCTCGAGGCGACGAAAAGGGCGTGGCGATCCGTCGGCTGGGGCGCGTAGCTCTCGCTGGCCATGCTCCAGATGGGCTTCTTGGCACGGCTGGATGCGGGCGTGCCGAGCCGCTCGGGGATGGGCTCGAGGGGCGGGGGCGCCGGGGGCTTTTCCGTCGCCGGGGAGGCGGGGAGCTTCGATGCGGCCGCCTCGGGGCCGGCCGTGGACAGCGCCGGGCGCGGCCGCGGCGCGGGCTCCCCGTCGAGCTCCCGCAGCATCTCCTGCAAGCCGCCGCTGCAGCCGGCGACGAGGAGCAGGCAACCGAGCGCGACGCGACCGAATCCCGGGCTGTGGGGCATGGCCAGACCCCAAAACGGGACTGCAAAACGAAAGCGGCGTCAAGCATCCTGTGGCCTTTCCGGGTCGGGCGCGCTCCCGCGCGCGCCTTGCCAATGGTATCCTCGAGCCGTCCCGTACCACCTCGCCCACCCCCGTCCTGACACCGACGGCTCGCTCCTTCGACGCTGGTGCCCCGAAGGGAGCATCCGATGCGGAACCATCAGCGAGCGGCGGCGATTCGTGCAGAGATCGAGCGGAACGAGGGGCGAGGACGGGGGAAGGCGTATCCCGAGCGCGTGCGTCGGCAAGCGATCGAATACTTCTGGCCGCGGCGTGATGAGGGGGCGACGATTGCGGAGATCGGACCCGAGATCGGCCTGCACTGGCGGACCTTGTACGGCTGGGCCAAGGGCGGCGTGTCGCCGCAGCTGCCCATGGCTGGTTTCTCGCCCGTAGAAATCATCGAGGCCCTGGCCGCCGAGGTTCGCGGGCCTATCGTCGTGCAGCACCGCTCCGGCCTGCGCGTCGAGGGACTCGACCTCGACGCGCTCGCCGAACTGTTGCGGAGGCTTTCGTGATCGGCTCGACGCGGCAGGTCAGGGTCTACGCGTATCGAGAGCCCGTCGACATGCGGAAATCATTCGATACGCTCACGGCGCTCGTCGCGCAGGGCCTTCGCCGCGACGTGATGTCGGGTGAGATATTCCTCTTCGTGAGTCGCAGCCGCCAGCGGTGCAAGGTGTTGTTCTGGGACGGCACGGGGCTTTGCCTCTTCTCGAAGCGGCTGGCAAAGGGCCGATTCGCAGCGCCGTGGGCGCGGCCTGGGGATGGTCCGCTCGTGCTCACGACGAGCGAGCTCGCGCTCCTGCTCGAAGGGAGCGAGCTCATCGGACGAATGCCGCTCTCGCCGCCGCCGTACACACCGGCCAATCGGGTCTTGCGCTGGGGATGAGCGTTTTTTACGCGGACCGTCGGTACATTCGAGGGGGCTGACGACATATACAGTCCCGCACGTCCGCGGGTACCGGTCAAGACGCGGCAGGGCGAGGCGTTACGGTCGTCCTGGCCTCCCCATCCCGGAGATGAGCGAGCCGACGAGAGGACCGATGGATGCAACCGACGAGACGCCACGCACTCCGCTCGAGTGCATCGACGGCGAACCCTTCGTGTTTGCGGTTCGTCGCAAGCGATCAATACTGCTGCCGCTGTGACTTCGCCTTGCACGAGCACAGCTAGAAGGGTCGTGCGCGGGTCGGTGCGTCTCGATTCCCGGGTGCAACTCCACTCGTGAATCAGGACTGCTCCGCTCGAGACAGCGCAGACGAGGTCGGTGCCGAGCCGCCGGTCAAGAAGTCGATCAGCCCGTGCGGGGCGTTGTCGTCGTCGAAGCAGAGCTCGAAGGTCCGCGCGGCCTCGGCGGCGGCCTTCGCGCTCCGGACGAACATGGTTTCCTCGTACTCGACGAGCGCGGCTTCGAGGTCGCCTCGGTGCGCGGCAATGGCCTTGCCGAGCTCGGCGCCGTCGTACATCGCGAGATTGGCGCCCTCACCGTCGGGCGGCATCAGATGCGCGGCATCGCCGAGAAGCGTCACGCCGGGCACGCGCGCCCACCGATGTCCGGCCGGGAGCGCATGGATCCTCCGGGGGACGGGGTCTGTCTCGCCGTCGCTGATCAGCGCGGTGAGCTCCGGCGCCCAGCCGTCGAACTCCGCCGCGACGCGAGCCTTCGCCGCCTTCGGGTCGGCGAAGTCGATGCCCGCGATCCACTCCTGCGGCTTGGTGAGCGCGACGTAGATGTGCAGGACGCCGTTGGTCTCGCGGTGGGCGACGATGCCCTTGCCGGGCGCGAGCGCGAGCAGGGACCCGCCTCCGACAACCTTGGCGCTGGCCGGGTGGCGCGCGTCGGCGTCGAGCAGGTACGTCTCGATGAACGAGGTGCCGACGTAGGCGGGCTTCACGTCGGACAGCAGCGGCCGGATCCTCGACCAGGCGCCGTCCGCACCGACCACAAGGCTCGTGGTCACGGTCGACCCGTCCGCGAACGTCAGCGCGTGCTGCTCGTCGCCGAGCGGGTGAATGGCCGTGAGCTTGCGGCCCCACTGGACGGTGCCGTGAGGGAGCGAGTCGAGCAGGATGCGCCGGAGATCGCCACGATGCACCTCGGGGCGACCGCCGCTGCCGTCGTCGGGCTGGTCGAAAAGGACCGTGCCGTGCGGGTCGAGCACCCGCGTGGCCTCGCCGCCTTCATGGATGATTCGGCGGAATTCGTCGAACAGTCCGGCCGCCTTCAGCGCGAGTTGTCCGTTGTAGTCATGGATGTCGAGCATTCCGCCCTGCGTGCGCGCATCCGCAGACGCATCGGCCTCGTAGACGGTAGCGGCGATGCCGTGGACGTGCAGCACGCGAGCGAGCGTCAGCCCGCCGGGGCCGGCGCCAATGATGGTGATGGGAGTCATCGTGCTTCCTTTCGACCTGGAGACCTCTCGGCGACGCCGCCATCGGCCTCTGGAACGCCGTTCCAGAACCCAACGTGGAACGCCGTTCCAGACCTGTCAAGATGGGGCCATGGCAAAGGCAACGCGCGGGTCGGAACGACGTGAGGATGCGCTCTCACGCGAGCGGATCGTCGACGCGGCCATCGAGCTGCTCGATGACGAGGGCGAGAACGGGTTGACCTTCCGCGCGCTCGCCACGCGGCTTTCGACGGGACCCGGCGCGATCTACTGGCACATCGCGAACAAGAGCGAGCTGCTCCTCGCCGCCAGCGACGCCGTCGTCGCCCGCGCGATGGGCGAAGTCCTCGCCTCCGCTACGCCGCACGAAGCGATCCGCAGGATCGCCGTCGGCGTGTTCGAAGCGATCGATGCGCATCCGTGGGTGGGCGTGCAGCTCTCCCGCGCTCCGTGGGAGACCGCGACGCTGCGGATCTTCGAGCGCATCGGGCGCCAAGTCCAAGCGCTGGGGGTTCCAGGCGGCGCCCAGTTCACGTCGGCGTCGGCGCTTCTGAGCTACATCATCTGCGTGAGCGTCCAGAATGCCGCGAACGGCCGCCTGCTCGAGCCGTCCGTGGACCGCGCTGAGTTTCTCGAGACGCAGTCGGCCCGGTGGAAGGAGCTCGACGCCCACGAGTATCCGTTCACCCGGACAGTCGCTGCCCAACTGCGCGAGCACGACGACCTCGCCGAGTTCCTCGCCGGCATCGATCTCATCCTCGCCGGGATCGCGGCTTCTCTCTAACGAGTCGTCGAGCGGCGCCCGGCCAACGGATGTCAGGTCACCGCTCGGCCGGCCAAACGCAGGGGCGTGTCGATTTTCCGTTACCTCTTGCCTCGCCGCACATTGTTTTGGTCATGGGACCCTCTTCCAAGCCGCCCACCCTCCGTTGGCTCGCCCAGCTCCTTGGCCTACGGCTCGAGATCAAGCGCATCGTCGAGAGCGACGAGACGTACACGCGCGAGTCCGCGGACGACAAGGTGCAGCGGGTATACACGAATGCCGTCCGCAAGCTCCCGGATTACACGCCGCACCCTGACGGCATGAAGCCGTGGCTCGTGACGATCACGCGGAACGTGATGGGTGAGGCGCACCGCGACACCAAACGTCACCAGGAGGTATTTGAACCCGACGACGGGCACGTCGACACGGCCGAGGCGCCGGACGTCTCGCCCGAGCGCGCGGCGGAGCTGAAGCAGGCCCTGGAGAAGGTGACGGCCGCTCTGCACGACATGCCCCCCTCGCAAGCTGCGGTGCTCTGGATGGTCTGCGTCGAAGAGCGGTCGCACGAGGAGGCTGGCGTGGCGCTCGGGATCTCCGAGGACGCAGCGAAGATGGCGCTCTCGCGCGCGCGGGAGTCCCTCCGGGCTCGGTTCGGCAACACTCTCTTCACAGCCCCGTCTCCCCTGCTCGCGCTGCTCTCCGACTGCGTTCACTTGCTCGGGCACCTCTGGGCCTTCCTCATGGCCATGTTGTTCGCGTCGCTCGCGCTCTCGCCGCGCAAACCCGACAGCGAGCTGCACGCGGTGGCCACGGGTGTGGCGCGCGTCGTGGCAGCCTCCGCCGCGGACGTCGCGCATGTCGCGAAGCCGGTGCCCTCGTTCGATCACGCTGGTGCATTCGTGCCCGTGCCCGTCATAGCGCCGCCCACGCCGAAAATGCAGCGGCACACGCCGCGGCGTCCCCGCGTCGACAGCGACAAACAAGGCGTCCCTAAGAGCGGTTTGTCCGCGGACCCCGAGGGTTCGTCCGGGAACACGTTGTTCTAGGATCCGAGCCTCCGCGTGTGATAAAGATCCTGGCCCATGCGTGCGATCGTGTGCGGTTCGATTTCGCTTCTTGCGTCGCCCGCGGCGCGGGCGCAGAGCCTCCCCAGCACCACCGACGAGAGCCCCGAGGCGGACGTGGAGCTGCGGTTTCAGGCCTTCGCGCAGCTCGGGGACCGCGAGCGCGCCGCGGGGCACTTGCGTGAGGCTGCCAGGGCCTACCGCCAGGCGTTCAACGTCCGGCACGATCCGGTCATCGGGGGACGCCTCGGGCTCGTGCTGGTCGAGGGCGGCAGGCCCGAGGATGGGGCAGAGCTCTTGCTCAACGCGATCCATCGAGCCCCCTCCACGACTCCCGCGGAGCGGGCGGAGCGCAAGCGCTTCTTCGAAGCGCACGAGGTGGCGCGCGAGCACGGTTCATGGGTCGAGGTGATCGTCTCTCACGCTGGCGCGCGTGTGACGGTGGATGGCATTGATCGGAACGACGAGGGAGTGGAAGCTCGCGGGCCTCGCGTGCATGAACAACACGGATGATGACGCCTGCGCGCCGAACGACGCTGGCACGCGGTATTGCGTCAGTGATCCCGGGCCGGGATGGCTTCAGTGTGTCGTTCGTGAAGGGGCCGACGCGCCATGCCCGGACAACTACAGATGGGCGCGGTACGAGATGTACCCTGAGGACGCGGTATTCGACGATCGCGACTGCGAGGAGTGCGACGCGAGCGCTTCCGCGGACGCCGGCTCTCGGATTGGCTCCCTCCACTTCCGCCGCCTCGCTCGGCGAGGTCCACCTTCGTTGCCGCGGGCGCTGTCGCGCACGATGAACGCGGCGAGCAGCTCCTCCTCGATCTCATGCGCGCGGAGCCTGCCTATCAGAAAGCCGCGATCCACATCGCCTATTACGCAGCCCAAGCTCCCGGATCTTCCAGAGATGCGGCGTGGCATCAAAGCGAGATGCAGGGTCCCGCATCGCGGCTGCTGCGTCGCCGCCTCATCAGGACAACGCCACGCCGGGGGGTTACTTCGACGTCGGAGGCGGGAGTTCCGGCGTCGTGCGCGCTTCGAGTTCTTTCCGGACCTGCCGGTGCTCGCCCTTCGGCAGCAGGTTTGTTTGCCCTGTGCGCCGACGCGACCACGGCGTCGTCCCGCTGAGCTTGCACTTCTCCTGCAATTGATGGACTGACGCTCACCGCTCATCCTTGATTTGCGCCGTTCGTCACGGCCGGCCGCGCTTTCGTATCTGAGCGCTGGCCTGCTGTCGCCCTGCCCTCTAGCCTCTTCCTTGCGTTCCACTCCAAGGAAACTGCCATGCTCTTGCTCCGCCATCTGCACAAGACCTATGACAACGGCGTCCACGCCACGAATGACGTCAGCCTCGACATCCCCACCGGCCTGTTTGGCCTGCTCGGCCCGAATGGCGCGGGCAAGTCCTCGCTGATGCGCACCATCGCCACGCTGCAGACGCCCGACAGCGGCAGCATCCACTTGGATGGTGTGGATGTGCTGCGCGCTCCTCTGGCCCTGCGCCGCCGGCTGGGTTATCTGCCTCAGGATTTCGGGGTCTATCCCAAGGTCAGTGCGCTGGAACTGCTGGACCACTTCGCCGTCCTCAAGGGGCTGACCCGGCGTGGCGAGCGTAAAGAAGCCGTGCAAGCCCTGCTCCACCAGACCAATCTGTGGGAAGCACGCAAGCGGGCTGTGGCCAGCTACTCGGGCGGTATGCGCCAGCGCTTCGGCATCGCCCAGGCCCTGCTCGGCGCGCCGCGCCTCGTGATCGTCGATGAGCCGACGGCGGGCCTGGATCCGGACGAGCGCAACCGCCTTCTCAATCTGCTGGCGCGCATCGGCGAGAAAGTCATCGTGATCCTGTCCACGCATATCGTGGAAGACGTGACCGACCTGTGCGCGCGCATGGCCATCATCGGCAAGGGCCGGGTGCTGGTAGAAGGCGAGCCGCAGGCGGCTATCGCCACGCTCAAGGGCCGCATCTGGCGCGGCGCCGTCAGCGATGCGGACCTGCCGGACTTCCAGCAGCGCTTCACGGTCCTGTCTTCGCGCCTGGTGGGTGGTAAGCCGCAGATCAACATCTTCGCGGAAGCCCAGCCCCATGCGGGCTTCTCCCAGGTCGAGCCGGGCCTGGAAGACGTCTACTTCCTGCAGCTGCGCGCGGCAGCCTGAGGTGCGGATCATGTGGAAGAGCTTTTTCGCCTTCGATCTGCGCTACCACCTGCGCCAGCCCCTGCTCTGGATCAGCACCCTGCCGCTCGTGCTGATCTCCTTCCTGTCCGCCAGCAGCGACAGCTTCCGCATCGGCGGGGCGATCGGCAATGCGCACATGAATGCGCCCGTCGTCATCGTCAACCAGCTCGGCGTGTTGAGCATCATCGCGATGTTCCTCGTGACCGTCTTCCTGGCTGGCGCCATCCTGCGCGACAGCGAGGTGGGCATGGCCGACCTGCTGTTCGCCACGCCGATGCGCAAGTTCGACTACCTGCTAGGCCGCTTCCTGGCAGGCTTCGCGACCTGCCTGCTGGTATTCGGGCTGATCACGGTGGCCATGATGATCGGCTCGCGCATGCCTGGCATCGATCCCGCGCGCATCGGGCCTTTCTCGCTGAAGTCTTATGCCTGGGGCTTCTTTGTCTATGTCGTGCCGAACCTGCTCTTCGTGTCGGCGCTGCTGACGCTACTGGCCGCGACGACGCGCTCGATGATGATGGTCTATGTCGGCGTGCTCGGCTTCGTCGCCCTGTGGTCGATTGCTGGCTTCCTCGGCGGGCGCGCCGATAGCGCCGTGTTGGCCGTGCTGCTCGATCCCTTCGGTGTGCGGGTGCTGGCCCAGGCCACGCGCTATTTCACGAGCGCCGACATGAATGTGCGTCTGCCCGAACTGAGTGGCGCGCTGCTGATGAATCGTGCCTTGTGGACCATGCTCGCCCTTGGCATGTTCGGCACGACGCTGGTGCTATTCAAGCCCCTGCGGGTCGGAACCGGGCGTGGCTGGCGCAAGCGCCGGGCCGTACGGGAAGTGGCGGCCAGCGCGGCGCCATCCACGCCGCTGCGCCGCATGGAACCACTATTCGGTGCGGCGACGGCTTGGCATCAAACGGCCCGCCTGCTGCGCGCCGATGTGCGCGCCGTCCTGCGCAGCCTGCCCTTCCTCGTCATGCTCCTGCTGGCACTGGCGAACTTCTTCGCCAACTACACAATCGGCGGCATGCGCTTCGACAGCACGCCGTACCCGCTCACACGCCTGATGCTCGAAGAACTCGCGGGCGGCCTCAATGAGATGCTCGTCATCGTGCTGCTCTTCTTTAGCGGGGAATTGGTCTACAAGGACAGGCAGGCCCGCATCGACGGCCTGGCCGACGCCCTGCCCGTGCCGAACTGGGCGCCGCTGCTCGCCAAGTGCGGCGCGCTGGTGGCGATTGTGCTGGCCTTCCTGCTCGCTGGCGTGGTGGCGGCCGTGGGTATCCAGCTCGTGGTTGGCGGCGCGCCCGTCGACGTTATCCTGTATGCGAAGGGCACGCTGATCTCCTCGGCCTACTTCGTGCTGATGGCGATGGCGCTGCTGGCCCTGCAGGTCGTAGCAGGGAACAAATTCCTCGGCTACGCGCTTGGCATCGCGGTGCTCGCATCCGGCCCGGTGCTGCGCGGCCTGCGTATCGAGCACCATCTGTCGAACTTCGCATCCCTGCCGACGCTGCGCTATTCGGACATGAACGGTTACGGCCACTATATCGCGGGTTGGGCGTGGTTCGTGCTGTACTGGGGCCTGCTTTCGGCAGCCATGCTGGTCGCGGCCCAGGGCTTTTGGGTGCGCGGCACGGCCCCGCGCTGGCGCGAACGGGTGAAGGCTGCCGCAGCGGCCCTGCGTGGCCGCGCCGGCGCCGCACTCGCGCTCTGCCTGTCCGGCTTTGCAGCGGCGGGCGGCTGGATCTACTACAACACGAATATCCTCAACGATTACCAGTCCAGCGAAGCCCTGCTCGACTTCCGCGCCGGCTACGAGAAAGCCTACCGCAAGGACATGGACCTGCCTCTCCCCAGCCTGACGGGCATAAGGGCCGAGGTGGACATCTTCCCGTCCGAGCACGCGCTGCGCATCCATGGCCACTACGTCCTGCAGAACAAGACGCAGGCGCCGCTTGTTGTCCTGCGTATCCAAAACGATCTGCGTGCCACGACCCATTTCGACAAGCTGCCCGCAGGCCGCCTGGTACGCGACGACAGGCGCTACGGCGTGCAGGACTGGCAGCTCGACCAGCCGCTTTCGCCTGGCGCCAGCATTGCCCTCGATTTCACGGTGGAGGTGCGCAGGCACGGCTTCACGAACGACGGCATGCCCGATCCTGTGAACGACAACGGCACCCTGTTCGCGTTCGAGGATTACTTCCCCAAGTTCGGCTACAACCAGTCGCTCGAAATCGACGACGCCCAGGCCCGCAAGGCGCGCGGCCTGGGCGAGGCGCACCGCATGCCCAAGCTGGAAGATGGCCAGGCCCAGTCCAAGAACTACTGGAAGCTGTTCGGCATCGATGCCGATTTCATCGACTTCGAGACCACTGTCTCGACCAGCGCGGACCAGACCGCGCTGGCGCCCGGCTCCCTCGTGAACAGCTGGGAGAAGGATGGCCGCCGCTACTTCCACTACAAGATGGACCGGCCGATCCTGCCCTTCTTCGGCTATCAGTCGGCGCGCTGGGAAGTCAAGCGCGACCAGTGGAACGGTCTGCCCATCGAGGTCTACTACGACATCAAACACGCCTACAACATCGACCGCATGATCGCGGGCGCGAAGGGCGCGCTCGATTACTACACGGCCCATTTTGGTCCCTATCCCTACAAGCAGGTGCGCATCGTCGAGACCCCGCTCTACCAGAGCTATGCGCGCGCCTTCCCGACGCTGACGCCCTTCTCCGAATCGCTCGGTTTCATCAGCGACCTGCGCGACCCGGCCGCAGCCGACCACGTGTTCTACGTCACGGCCCACGAACTAGCGCATCAGTGGTGGGGTGACCAGGCTATTGCCGCCAACGTCCAGGGTGGCGGGCTGGTGACAGAATCGCTGGCCGAATACTCGGCCCTGATGGCCGTCGAAAAGCATTACGGCGCCGAGACGGTGCGCCGCATCCTGCGCTTCGACCTCGACGAATACCTGCGTGGCCGCACCGCCGAAGGCGCCGAGGAGCAGCCCCTGATCCGCAACGAGAGCCAGACCTATCTGCAGTACCGCAAGGCCAGCCTCGTCTTCTACCGCCTGCGTGAAGAGATCGGTGAGGCGGCCGTGAACCGCGCCCTTCGGCGCTTCCTCGACGACAAACGCTACCAGACAACACCCTACACGACGAGCCGCGACCTGCTTGGCTACCTCCGCGCGGAGACGCCCGCCAGCAAGCAGGATCTGGTGACGGACCTGTTCGAACGCATCGTCTTCTACGACAACCGCGTGCTCGCCGCCGAAGCCAGCCCGCGCGCGGACGGCCGCTGGGACGTGAGCGTCACGGTGCGCCTGGCGAAGACGGAAGCGGATGGCTACGGCAAGGAGACGGCCCGCGTCTACGACGAGCCGATCGACATCGCCGTCTTCGCAGGCGGGCGCCTGCTCCCTGCGGCGCAACGCATGCTGCCTGCCGGCGAAACGCGCTTCACGCTCACCGTGGCGGAAAAGCCTTCCGAAGTGTGCATCGACCCGCGCCAGCTGCTGATCGACCGCGTCCCGGCCGACAACCGCAGGGCTGTCGACATCGCTAACTAGAGCGCCGAACCGTTCGGCGCTCTGCGAGATCGCGAAGCGAGCTCGCCTCGGGGAACAGTTCGGATCATCCTGACCCGGGGTCGCCAACCCCGCGGATCTTGGCTGGATTTCCACGGACAGGGGGGGCCCTCGCCGCGAGCGTGGTGCCCTTTCCGCCGCCCTTTCCTTCGTGCGGCCCCGCTCCCCGTTCGTCACCTCGATCGGACGTGGGCCCCTGGGCGCGAACTCGGGGATCGCCTCATGGAGCGGACGGCACAGGTCAAGCCCGAGCTCGGCCGCCGTGCGTGCGGCACGTCGGTAGCGGTTGATCATGTCGCTTGACTTGTGCCCCGTTCGGTCCTGCACCCACGCCTCCGTTCGTCCGTTCGCGAGCGCCAGCGTGACGAACGTGGCCCGCGCGTCGTGAAGCCGGATCCGGGTCCTCGTCTCCGTCCGCGCGAACAACTCCGGCCGGCGAATGCCCGCCAACTCCAGATGTCGACGGAACCGGCCGGCAGTGTCGCTCGTGGTGAGCCGCTGTCCCTTCTGGCTTCCTTCGTCATACACGAAGACGTGCGCGTCCCCCGACACGCGCACGCCTCTCGCCGCGCAGTGGTCTCGCCAGGCGCGCAACGCCGCGACGACCCCAGGCGACAGTGCCCACGCACGGGGCTCATCCGTCTTATTCACATCGAGCACGATCGCCCCGAGGTCCAGGTTGATCTCAGTCCACCTCGTGTTCAGGGCTTCCGAGCGGCGCATCCCTTCACGATGAAGGAATCCGTAGAACAGGCGCCATTCCAGCGGAACCTGCGTACAGCCCAGCAACATCGCATCCTCATCGGGATAAAGCCACCCCTTCGCTTTTCCTGCTTGGTACCGCGGCACGAATCCACGCGGGAGCGGATGCACGGCGATATGGCGCAGTGGAAGGACCGCCAGCGAGCAGATCCGGTACACGAGCTGCGCGACGGAACGGCGCGAATTTGGCGAGAGCCTCGGTGGCAGGCTCCGCATAACGGCTTCCGCGTGGTCGAGCGTGAACTTGTCGATCGCCACGTCCCCGACCATCGGATAGACGTACTTGTCGAGCACGTATCGGTTGGTTTCTGCACTTCGTCGTCGCTTGACTCGATCGGGATAGAGATCCGCCAGCTCGCCGCTCGTCCACCGCTTGCCGATTTGCTCGATCGTCGGCGTCAGGTTCTTCTGCACCACCTGCCCCGATGCGATCATGTCAACGGCCTTGCGCACCTCGTCCAATGCCTTCCCGTCACGCACCGCGGCGCGCTTGATGATGTCCGGCGCGATGTCGTCGCGTGCGGAGCTTCGCGGCCAGCTCCGCCAGGATGGCTTGACGCGCGACGGCGCTCCGCTCGTCCTTGCATGTTTCGAGCATGAAGCTTTGCCGCTTCTTCGTTCCGATGGTGAGCCGCGCGAACCACTTGCCGCGCCGCTCGTAAACGTTCCCCGTGGCTAACCTGGGCATGTTCCAACTCCTCCAATCAGTGACCATCCAGGGAACAGCCGAGCGGCCGTGCCCTGCGATTCGGGCTCCTTCCCGCGGAGCCATGGGAGACGCGAGAGAAACTCCCCGTCGTGCCCCCCGGGGCCATGACGGCATCGCGGCACGTGTCAAGCAACGGATGGCGCGGGAGGGGGGGGTATGGCCCGTCTACGGGCCGCAGAGGCGAGAAGGCAAAGGCGACCGTACAACCCGCGGGGGCCGGACGGTTGTCAGACGCGCCGAGCACGGCGGTTCGTCGCTCGCGCGCGGCTCGGACTGGCCGGGCGCGGTTGTAGGCCGACGGCGCCGAGAATGTCGTCCGCGTGCTCCGCGGGCGCGGTGTCGTCGGTGGGCGCGGCGTCATTCGTGGCCGATGGGGAGGAAGGGGTGGCGCTCTGCTTGCGCGCGTTTTCTTCGAGCCACGCGACGAACGCAACGCGATTGACGATCCGAAGCTTCCCGAGCCGCGCGACGGGGACCGGGAAGTCCGGGGCGCGGATGGCCTCCAGGAAGACGCGCCGCGGGATGCCGGTCACCGCCTCGACGTTGCATTGCGAGAGGGTTTCGGGCGGGGGCGCGACGAGCTGGAGGACGCCCCGTGGGATCGACAAGGTCGCCGTGATGTTGCCGTCCGGGCTGCGGGACTCACCGATGGACATGTCCGCCCTCCCATGGCGCACGAAGGGGCGCCGTTGCGTGGATCCAATTCTCCCGCCCGTGGGGGACGCGAGACAAGGGAAAATCGAGGTCGCCGTCGAGTTCTATATATATAGCCGACTATACGTATAGCCATATAGCCACATAGTCATGTAGCTAACTATACAGGCGGCCGGCACATCCCTCGGCCGCCCACTCGGGGGCCCCCTCCCTGGCGGGGCGTGTGTAGCTGTTTTCGCGCAACTGGCGCCGGTGGGCCAAGAGGAATCGAAGCCCGAGGCGGCGTTCTATACATAATTCAAATTACATCAGCACGTATTACGTATTACGGCGCGGATGCTGGGCGGCGCGGGCCCGAGCCCCCCACTTCTCGGCGCATCCTCGGCCGGGCTCTCGGGGGGCGCTCCGCCGGCTCTCGGGAGTACCCGGAAGCCATGGCCCGAGAGCCACTCGAACCCGATGGCTCTTGCCATGGAAAAGCCATGGCTTTCCATGGATCCGAAGGGGATGCATTGCACCTCCCCCAGAGTGTCGCGAGTCCGCAAAATCCGGCTGATTTTGAAGGGTACGCGAACCCCCCACATCGTGAAACATTTCCGTGGCCCGTTGCCATGGCTCCGGCGAGCAAAAAGTGGATCGATTTCTGGACCCTCCATGGCCCCCGAGTCTGTGAAACAAGGGTGCCGAACCGACCTCCATGGCCCAAACACGGCGATTTCGAGGCCTGTCCGCGGAGGGCATGGCTCTTGCGCATGCAGCGAACGTGAAGTCCGATACCGACCCCGGCTCCGTGAAACATTTTCTGGGCCCGAGGCACGGCTCCGCCGAGCAAAAAGTGGATCGATTTGTGGACCCTTCTCGGACCCCGAGCCTGTGAAACAAGGGGGCATACCCGCCCGGTATGGCTCAAACGCGGCGATTTCGCGGTTCGTCCACGGAGGGCACGGTGCTTGCGGTGTCGGAAAAAGTGAACTGAAGTACAGAACCCAGCCCTGGGGAGGTGCCGAGCCCCGGCGTTCTACCGAAACATTCGTCGAAAACCGATTACATTGAGTGGCTTTTTCACGTCTTGATACGACGAAACAAGGGGGCTCTTCCCTGATTTCGGACACGTAGCTCGGCTTTTGCGGGTTTTCTTTGAGCAACTCGTCCCCAAGTCTTGAAGCATTCCAGCGCAGACGTAGCGGGCTCCGCCGGTTTCCCGCTGATTTTTGTGGATCGCGGGAAGCCAAATGTGCATAGTGGTCGGCTGGAGCTTCTGTATGGGTATGAGCGACGCCGCCGTGCGCCCCGGTTTGCCAATGCAAACACCAGAGGTGCAGCCTTCCGCAGTCTGCACTGCGGTCGTGCTCATCGGCGTTTGCGAATCCTCGCCGGATCTCGTGGCACTCGGGACGGCGCTGGGGGCATTCGGGGCAGGTCTTGCCGATGTTCCGAACGTCGGGCCCGCATCGATGATCGAGTCTATCCGGCGCAGCCTCGCGGACGCGGCATGGCGCCGAGCGGCGCAGGAGACGCTCGCGGATCAGCGTGTGCGATTGCTCGCGGGCGCGTTCCTCAAAGCCTGCGAGCAGCGCGTGCCGAGGCCAGTGTCCAACCCGGATGACCCGGCATGGCTTGCCGGAGTCCGGGGCGCGTACGAGGAAGACGAGCGTCTCCAAATCCTCGCCGACACCCTGCTCGGAATGCTTCGGTTCCCACGCGAGGCGGCATCCCCGGCGCCGTCTGCGCGCCCGGCGCCCACGCCCACGCCTGCACGCCCCGTGGCTGCGGCTCCCGCGCGCCCTGCGCCCACGCCCGCGCCGTCCGCGCGTCCTGCGTCTGCGGCTCCCGCGTGCCCCGCGCCCACGCCCGCGCCGGCCCCGTCCGCGCGTCCTGCGTCTGCGGCTTCTGCGCCCGCTGCGCATCCTGTGCCGCCCCCGCCGCCGCCCCCACTTGCCATATCGCTGCATACGGAACTCGCGTTGTACACGTTGATGGCAGTGACGCACGCGGACCGAGGGCTCAAGCACGCTGAATGGCAGCACTTGAACCTCGTGCTCGGCGAGAAGTTCGCGAGGTGCCAGCGTGTGCTCATGGATTCGAGCGTGCTCGCCATTGCGGGCGCCATCGTCGCGTACTCCCGCGCGAAGGGCGCGAACGCCGCCACGTTTGCCTTGTCTCCGACATCCGACGTGCCTGCTGAACTCGTGGCGGTCGTCGGCGGCGAAGTTCTGGCCGCGTGCCAGGACGCCCCCCCGATACCGCTCCGCGCGGAAGTCGTGGTCTACACGGCCCTTGCGGTGAAGAAGGCAGATCGGGGGCTCACTCCGTCGGAATGGGAGAACATCAACCGCGGGTTCGGCGGTCGGATCGAGAGGTGCCAGCGCGTGCTGTCGCATCCGAAGGTTCGGGCGGTGGCTGACGCCATCGTCGCGCGCGGCCGTGCCAAGCGCATCGACGTGACAACGTTCGCCTATTCGCCAGCAAACGAGGCGTACGGCGAGCTTTTGGCGGCTGCCGCCGGTGGCATGCTGATCGAGTCTCGACCCAAGCCCGCGGCACCGTCGCCGCCCGCGGCACCGTCGCCGCCCGCGGCACCGTCGCCGCCCGCGGCACCGTCGCTGCCCGCGGCGATGGTCCCCGCGCCCGTCCCCGCGGTCCCCACGGCAAAAGCGCCGCGGGCCCCCGAACCGCCCGTCCACGCGCCCGCGGCAACGGCCCCCGGCACCGCGCCGGCACGCGTCCCCGAGCCGCCCGTTCCCGGGCCAGCGGCAGAGGCGCGCGCCGATGTACCCTCTCGCGACGAGCTGCCGGTCCCCACGCCCGCAGGGGCCGAGCCGCCCGTTCCCGCGCAAGCGGCAACGGCCCGCGTTGCTCGCGCGTGTCCCAGGTGCGCGCGACGGATGCCGTTGGCGGCACGGCCGTGGCGGAGCACCGCGGCCAGGTCGGGTGTCGAACGAGACCCAACGCCGCCGGTTCCGCCGCCGCCTCCCGCCGTTGCCGCGCCCTTGCGACGTGAGCCCGTATCGCCCGTGGCTTCGGTGGCGCCAGCGGCTCCCGCGCATCTCGTGGCCCTTCCGGTCACCATGCCGACGTTGATCACCGTGGCGACCTCGGGCCCTGTCTCCGGCGCGCTGCCTGTTCCGGGGGTGATGACGACCTCGACGCGCGTTGCCGCAATCGGCGTGTCGTACACATTGCGCTCGACAGTCCACGAGCCTTTGCCCCGAGGCCGGTCGCCGCCGCGAGTTGTGGACGCAAAGGCGCCGCCTCGCGGGTGATAAGCCGGACGGAAGGAATGGGAGGCGCCAATCGTAAGTGGCCGCCGTAATTACGCTTGGCATTATCTCGCGCCTGCGCGTATCGTGATGACGGACGGCGGCGCTTCGGGGGGGAGCGTCGTTTTGGAGGCCGTCCCCGGCTCCCGGAAAGTTGCTGCTCGATACCGGTCGATCTTTCGGCCGCTCCCGGTAGCCGGCGTTTTCCGATGCGCTGCACCCCCGGGGGGCGTCGGCTCTCCAGCCCGCACGCTGGCAAGTCTCTCGGGGTTTTGCCGGCTGGACGGTTTGCCGGGGGTTGGTAGTATCTCGCCCCCGTGGCGAGACCTGCACGATGCGCTCCCGGTAGGACCTGAACTCACGGGTCCAATGCTCGATCAGCGCGGCTCGCGCGTCGGAACCAGGGGCGATGCGTCGCCGAAGGGCTCCTGCACCCCGACTCGGGAGCGCCCTTGCAGTAGCCGCTTGGCCCGAGCTGTGCTATGCGCTTCCTCATGTCGACGCGGCCATCTGTAAGCCGCACGTCCCGACGCCTGCTCGTGCTGGGGACTCTGGTCGCCACCATTGTAGGCTGTCTCGCCTATGCGTTCACCGTAAATCCCCCTGGGCTCTCGGCGGCAGAACGCCTTTCCGCACACTTGCACCCTCGGATGCCAATCAGCGCGGTCCAGCAGCAGGCCGAGCTACTTGGCTTCGCATGGCAAGTGCATCCCACGTCGCCAGAGCCCGGGTCTTCTGGTTCGCCGGGCCGAGAAAGCACGATTCACATCATCTGTCACCAACGACCTATCAATGGCACCGTGGAGAGTGGCCGACATGGCGCCATCGACGTTTGCGAGGAGCTTCGCCTCGCACCATCTTTCGGGGCGCTCTTCGCATCTCACTCTTGTAACATTGTCTTCAGAGGCGGCGAAATCGAGCGATTTTGGCTTTATGCCGATTGATGCGCAACGTTCTCGCGCGCCGGAAGGCGCCGGGTTTTTCACTGGTGCTGAGTGGCTCGAGCCGCCCGGCTCCGGACTCGTTCGTGCGGGAGGAGCGCACGCGGCAAGTGCGTGTGCAGCAGGTCACATCTGTAGTCGATCGAGGGCGCCAAAGGAGGCTTGGCGGACGGCATCGTCGCCAGGCGGGAACGGATATAACGAGATCCTCTTCGAGGATAAGAAGGGCGGCGAGTTCATTCGTGTACATGCCGAACGCGATAGGGCGGAGTCTATTCTTCGAAGCTCCCTTGCAGTCAATTTGGCCGCGGGACGCATCCGGTCCGGCAGAGTATTCCGCCCCCATTGCGTTCGGACATTATACGTCCGATTGCGGAGATCGATCTTGCGCTCGCGTCGAGGGTTGTTGCAGAACGGATCGTCAGGAAGAACGCGGGCACGCGCACACCGCCGCGGGGGCACGCGACCGTCGATTGCGGAGGGAATGTCAAGCCTTATCTCGGCCGGCCCTGTCCTTCGACGAGTCGGCTCACGCAATCCTGAGCCGACCGCTCGAGGACGCCATGGCTGCCTTGCAAGTGAGAAACCGCCCCTGATAGGTTTCCTGCATGACTGGCCTGAACTGCATGGTTGCCCGGATCGTTCGGGCAGCGCTTCGACGAGCAGTCCTGGTCACGACCGCTGCCGTGGCGGCGCTCGTGCTGGGGGGATGTACGTTCGGCGACGTGCCTGATGAGGCAGCACAGCCCAGCGTCGGGCCCTGGTTCGATGACAACTGCGTCCCCGTGGAGTGCTTGTTCGAATGCTGCGACGGGTGGAACTACTCCGAGAAACCGATCCTCCACGGAGGGGTCGTGTTGGGACCCAAGTGCGACGAACTCAAACAGAGAAATTCTGTCTACTCGGAATACGTTGATCTCATGGTGGAGAAGCAGAATTACTGCGCGGACGACTTCAAGTACTTGGAATCGGGGTATTGCCATGTCGTCAATCCACCAGACGTGGTCAAGGAATTCAGCGCCGATGGCCAGATCGTGTATGCGGGGCTGAGCTTCTTGGTCTGCCCAAAGCAGGGACAGTATGCGGCGCACCCCATGGTCGATGTGGAGATCATCCTCCAGGAGTGAGGGGCGTGGGCTGATCCTGCTCGTGCGCCTCCTCGCGATCTCCGGCATGGTTTCCACCGTCATCTGCCCCGCGGAGGTGTTCGCCCAGGAGGGCCCCTGCGCGCCCCCCGAGTCCTTTCACGGGTACTGGGGCGGCGGGCAGGTCCAGGTGCGAGAGCGCGTGGCGGGGATTCCGGTCCTCGCCACGACCCGTTTTTCGTACAGGCAGACGCGGTACTCTCCCTGTGCCAGTGGGACACCCGTGCTCCCGCCTGGGGTTGGAGAGGCCAGCATCAGCGTGGGTGTCCCTCTCTTCGACAACCGGCGCGGCGGGTGGCTCCTGCAAATGGCCGCCCGCGGGCAGGGCTCGCAGAGGGCGGGCGAGCCCGTGAGCGGCGTCGTCACCGGCGCGCCCGCCACGGCCGGCCACCTCAATCTCTGGGAGACGCCGCTGCCGTTGATCCAGCTCACGGGGGCGGCGTCCGCGGCCATCATGCCGCAATACCGAGACGTCCCCCTGTCGATCGCGTATCTCGGCGGTGTACGGGTATACGCTCTTTACCAGAAGCACGCGCAAGCCAATCTGGGCCTCATGGTCGGCGGCAGCAATGCCTTCGTCGATGTCGTCCCCTCGCTCGCCTTCCGGGGCAGCAATCTGGCGCTGGGGAGGTACAAAATGGCGATCGGCTTCGAGCTCCGCTCCCCCGTCACGTTCTCTTCTGGACCGGTACCTCTTCAGTGGCGACTCTGGGGCGCCTTGACGCTCGTGGTCGACAAGGTCGACGAGAACACGCGCGACCGCGCGCATGGAGCGCAGACGCCCTCGCCCTCCGTCGACCTGGTGCGTTCCCCCCCCGAATCCGCTCCGTCGACCCAGACCGCCTGGGAGATGACCTTGTGACTGCAACCGCTCATTCAGGGGGCAGCGCCCATTCTTTACGGCAAGCGCGGCGAGTTGCTTCCACCCATCCAGTCACATTTTGCTTTGTCCGACCGTTGTAGGTGAACTTTGACCACCAAATGCGGTTCTTTTCACTTTGCGTCAGCTCGTCCTCGTCCAGATGCGCGGGGAATTCATGGAACTCGGCGCACTTCTCGACGCTGTTGAGCAGGTACTCTGGAAGCCCTGCCTCCTCCACGCACGACGAGCTGGTCATCACGACGTTATGCAAGTTGATATGGCCATCGATGGTACCGCAAACGTACCCATTCTGCACCGTCTCTCGCACCCTACATTCCTGGACCTCTCGCCGTAGAGCCTCGACCTTGGCGGCCTCCTCCGGCGCGGCGTCTTGCGCCACGATGACGGGCGGGGCGATCTGCTCCTTCGCGAGCTGTCGCAATTCCTTTCGACACGCCGCGATCCCTTTCTTCACCTCCTCCGCGGAGACAGGCTCCGCGCTCTTCGACCGTGCCGGCGGCCTTCGCTCCCGGGTCGCCCAGCCGACCAGCACGCCGCCGCCGAACACGAGGCCGACCACGGTCAGCGCGACGAGGAGCCGAACGACGAGGCCAGCACGCTCGGGCTGCTCGCTCATAGGGGCACCTCCTCGCGCTTGCGCTGCTTCGACCCATCCACCCCCGGCGGGTACTTGGGGGGCGTCTCGGTGCACGTGAAGACGAACTCTTTCAGGCGGCGGAGCAGCTCGTCCTCCGTGAGCGTCCGATGGATCCGGATCGCCTCCGCGACGAGGCTCGATTGCTCCTTCGTGAGCTCGTCCGCGCGATAGTCGGGTGGAACGTCTGCGAACACGGCGCAGCGATCGAAGTTTTCCTCGACGAGATCCGCAGCCCGCGACTTGGGCCCGCACATCAAGCCATCCTTGGGCAAGGCCAGGAGCGCGTGGAACTGACGGGCCGCGGCGACGCAGACCTCCGCGCTGGTCAAGAGTCCGCGCCTCTTGCATTGCTTCAGCTCCCCTTCCAGCGCCTCGATGGTGGCTGGCCTTTCGCCCGCATCTCGGTTCGCGTCCCCGGGTGGAGCCGCGGCGTCCGAGGGGGTCGCTCCTCCTTGCGACCATGCCGCCAGTTTCTTCTGACACGCCGAAAGCTCTGCCTGTGTTGCGCGATCCGCTGTCGGTCCTGCTGGCTTCTCTGCGGCGGCCGATGGGCTTCGTTCCGGTATCGACCTGCCAGCGAAGATGCCAGCACCGAAGACAGGAACCAACAGAGCCGCCGCTGCAATGAGAGGAACGGGATGACGCGGCTTCTTGGCACCTTCCGTCATACGACGACCTCTACCGTCGGGTGCAACCGTGACCCAGGTCGCGCGCAGCGCGGCCCACTAAGCATCGTGAAGCATGAAGCGACACATTGTTCCGTCCGGTGGGTCCGTCCCCCTGTCGCCCGTTCGGCCGTGCTTCAGCCGCGCCGCGTAGCGGAGGCTTGCGCAGTCCACGAAGTAAACGCTACCACCGTGATATATCCTTGTCCGCCCAACTGGCATCATCTGCTCGTGCTGACGCTCCCATTGGGTAGGACTTCTCTACACTCCGTGCCGTCTTGCGGCTCCCAGGTCTTGATCTTGATGTCGACTCCCACTTCCGCTCGCGACTGCACCTGTACACACGTGAAAGAAACTGATCCAATGTTGCATGGAGTGTCGTCAACAATGGCGCCGAAATAGTGCACGCGATGTCCATCCCGACGTCCCGTCGACGATACCTTATACGCATCGGTGAGGGCCTTTGCGCCGGTGGTCGCATATCTTCCGGGAGAGCATACATCTTTTCGCACGACGACAATGGTAACCGGATCCATCGGTCGCCATCGAATCTTGCCGGTAGCTCGCTGCAACAAGTCGACCCACATCCTCGTATTCCTATAGCCGGGAATCTGCTCGAATTCACCGTAGGACGGCGTAACGATGGGCAGACTTACTTGAAGTTCGCCGCTGCCCACAAATCGTTCCGGAATCTCGGAAGTCGGCGTGAAGAACAGTGCCGCCCGCTGCTCCCAGAGATCCTCAAGGGGTTCGAGTTCCGCACGTGTAAACGGCGCCGGCTGACCTTGGTCGTCGTACATGCTTTCAAAGAGGTTCAGCCGGTTGCTCATGACGAGTACCCTCCACCTGTCATTTACTCAGTCCCAGAAGTCTTCAGTCGCAATCTCGCGTGGCGGAGGCTACGGGCGCTCATGCTGACCGGAAGGAGCCAGAATTGGTTGAAGTTGTTGGAGGACGGCGCTCTCGAAGCTCTCTCTCGCGGCGGTTAGTCTTCCAAGCGGGAGTTTAAGCAAATCGGACACCTTTTCGGGCGTTATTGCTTTCCGAAGCAGTGCAAGGGTAGGCTCATCTTGATACCACGGACCACCTCGACCAACCCTGCCGATCAGTAGCAGCGAGAGTCGTCCTACGAAGGCACGATAAGCGAAGAACGCCTGCCACAGTGGCTCGCTCAAGAATGGGCGCATCCGCTCGATATCTGTACTTTCCAAGAACATCTTCTGAACGTTGTCCTCAGAGACATTGCGGATGAGCGCTTTAGCGTTGTCATTGCTCAGGCCGCCTTGGTACTCATGCTCAAGAAGAACGTCCGCCAAGGTCAGCACGCTTGGTACGGCATCGCGAAGAGCGATGACACCATTCCAGAGACGCTCCGCGGCATCAAGCTGGCGCTGGGTGAGGATCTTCTGCCCTGGAACGCCCGTGGTTGCAGCGCTACCAGGCTTGTCGATGGGTGCTTCTAGGGTAGCATTTGACAGCGGGCTCAGACGCGGTGAGTCGCTTCTCTGCTTTGCTGCGCTGCTTGGTTCAGGTTCGGCGCGGTGCTGCTCAGGAACAGGTGTGATGGCGGTCGCTTGCAATACACTCTGGAATGCCGTGAACACATCGAGAGCCGTCCGTCCGGAGCAGGCTCGAAAATACGCTTCCTCGAGCAGGCGCTGTTCAACGCCATCGACACGGGTGGCGAATAGTCTCAAGACCTTGGCGAGGTCGCGTAGATCCTCATCGCGCGTTCGAGCGGCCGTTTTCGAGCCCACTTCCGCGAGGCTGTGAGTGTAGAGTATATCGACGACCGTAGCCCGCTCTCCAGCGATTAGAACATTCCCATCATGTAGGTCACCGTGAACAATGCCTGTTCGATGGATCGCTTCAAGCGCTTCGGCAACCTGCCTCATAAGCAACAATACAATTTGAAGCGATAAAGTTGCCGAGAGTTGCGATAGCGGCGGACCATCCACGTACTCCATGATGATCGCGCGTCGAAGCTCTTTAGATTCCGGGTGAGGTTGATCCTCTACGCTGTGCACGACGACGACGGCAGGGTGGCGAACGCGCGCGAGCGCCTTCGCATGCACAATGGCGTCTTGTTCCATGCGGCTTGGCGTTGTGCTGTTGAAGAACTTCACCGCCACGCGGCGGTCAAGCTGATCCTCGGCGCTCCACACCTCTCCAGCGGCACCCCGGCCGATCCGGTCATGAAAAATGAGCTTCATTACGATCTCGTACGTCGCTGATTGCAGGAAACAGGCTGGAAGGTAACGAAGGGCTGTCCCCACTGCCGGACGCCAGTTTCTGCCGCTGCGCTAAGAGCGGCCGGCAGCAAGCGCTTGTTGGGCAGCACCGTCACAGCTTCGTTTTGAGCTCGTCGATTAGGGCGATAATGTTCTTCTTCCGGATGTCGGGGTCCTCCACTTGAAGGTACTCAATCGCCCGGAAGTCGTCGCCTCGCTTCCGATTCTGCGGGGGCTCGAGTCCCTCGATGAGCAATGCTTCCATTGTCACAATCAACATGTCGAGGTTGAACGTTGAAGACGCCGGCGGAATAAGCTGACCGTCTTCGTCGACGGACGAGATACCGAACCACGAGAAACGGTCCCAGCGACCATTCAATCGGTCTGCCGTGTGTTGCCGGAGTCGAACGCCAAGGGGTTGATCGGTCGTTCGGCCAACGTACACGACCGACCTCCCGTCGTGGAGCAGGTACACGCCTCGCTGCGAACAGAAATTGACAGGCGCACTTTCAGGTTGCTGTTGGCCGAGGATCTTCGGGCTTGCTCCCCAGAGGACGTTCGCACGCGCCCAGTACATGCCGAACGCATTTATCAAACCCGTATCGTCATCTGTCTCGCTTTCTGCTGCCTCATTTGGACCGTGCTGAGAGGGGCCAGACGCAGGAGGGGGTGAAGCATGCCGAAGGGCGTACACTCCACGGGCGACACGAATAAATGGGGCGTTCTCGCCATCATTCTTCAGCGACTGCCCGATTGCAACGTTAACCGCGATCGCCGGAGTCGCGCCGAACTCAGATCGAAGGCGCTGCTCCGCGATCGCTTCTGCAATGTCGGCATAATGCATGGGCTCCGCACTGCCCTCGAGCACCTTGATTGCGGCGTCACGCCAGCCGTAATTTTCCATACCGTACGTTCTCCGAGGTGCCCTCGCGGCACCGATCTGAATGCCCGCCCAACGCTCGGCTCACCCGCGAGCGACGGAGGGGCGCCGGAGGCGCCACGGAGTCGCTCGTCGGCGTGCAGCCGTGGGTTGGGCGGCCCGGTTGCGGAGACTGCGGTCCGACGTCAATCATCCTTGCTCATAGCGTGGCTGAGCCCGCCGTCACAGTGCTCGCACCCGCTCGACTCGGTCTCCGAACAGTCGTAACCGACCCACCCTTCATCGCACCACCCGCAGTGTTGGAGCGCCGAGTCATCAAACTCCATGCCACAGGCAAAGCACCGGTATCCTTGCCCTCTCGCAACCACAACGCGCATCTCCAGGCACTCGCCACAAGAGTAACGCGTATCACCGACAATAGATCGCGTCTTGGGCGACATCGGCGCTTGGTCGTCCATAAGCCGTGCAAGGTCAGAAGGTGTGTGTGTCTCGCCGCACTCACACGCAACAACACCGACGAAGCCGTCCGCGAAAGGATGCCAGTTTCCGCAGCCGAAGTTCGCCACCTCCATGTTGGCATCGCAGACTGGGCAGTCGAGAGTCGTAACATATGACTCACCTTCTTCGAGGATCCCCGACTTCATCTCGCATACGGGGCACCGCGTGAGGTTGTCCTCGTTGGCGGGTTTCTTGAAGATGCCCTCTTTGGTCAACTCCTCGAAGCGGACTTCGAGGCACTTCTTGTGTTGGCGAAGGGTCGCGTCCACGGTCGCGATGCGGGCCGCAAACGCCGCGTACACATCCTTCCAGGTTACGACGAGGTGCTCGTGAATATGGTACCAGACGCGAAACTGCTCCCCAACGATCTGGGTGATATTCTGGGACGGAATGAAGTGAACAGCTTGATTGCGGTGTGCGAACACCGTCTTCAGGAGTACCGCTTCCCGTTTCAGAGGCGTTCCGGTCACACTTGTAATTGCATCTGTGAGTTCAGTGGCTTGAATGCTATACAGTGTGCCATCCTTGATTTGGCTCCAAGGCGTGGCGTGAGGTCGGCTGGCCACCAGCGTCCAGTGCTCGGCGAAGAGGCGCGCCTTCAGCAGCAACTCGATGCCGGTTGCAAAGTGAGAGACCGAGAACTCGGGCTCCTTCTCAAGCTCGGTTGCCGACTTCTCGATGAAGTGGAGCCCGTTGGCGATCAGGGCGTCGAGCCTCGTCTTTAGTTCTTTTGGTGTCGGCATGTGCGGAGTCCGATGGGCTTCGTTCGATGTGGGCGAAAGGAAATGCTAGTCCGTCGTGTCAAGCCCCTCTTGCGGCGTCGGGGGTTCGACCGCGCACGCTCCCCAGCGCGCCGCTGTTGGTTCTCTGGGTGGGCATCTTCGGCCAGACGCCGTCCGCCCAACTGTGTAATTAGCCCGCCGCCGCATAACCACCCCTCGCGCTGGTTAGCCCGCTGCGGCGTAACCACGCAGCCCGGCAGGATATGCAGCGGCGGCATAACCCGCCTCTTTCGGGGATTCGGCAGCCGCCAGCTTATCGCAACCGTTGCAGCAAAATTCGTGCCAGTGCGTACGCGCTCCAGCGGGCGGCATGCCTCGCGAAGATCGACAAGCGCGTTACTTGCCACACGCTGCGCCACAGCTTCGCCACGCACCTGCTGGAAGCCGGCACCGACATTCGTACCATTCAGACTTTGCTTGGGCACAGCGACGTGCGAACCACGATGATCTATCGATGAGGTCGGGGTCTTACGCCGTCCCCTGTGAAGGCTCAACCGGAAGTTCGCGACACCCCCGACACCCATATAAGAGCGTGTATCGCATGGTCCGTCCTGGTTGACAAGACAGATCCAGACCCCTCGGGGAGCACACATGCTGCGCGCCCCGCGCCGCAGCACCCGCTTGGGTTGTCCTACCTCTGCCGGCGCGTCCCTCGCTGCTCTTCGATGGTTGTGGCGGGCAGCGATTCGCAGAACGTGAGCGGCAGTCGCAATATAATCATCGGCGGGAGCCTCCTGGAGACGATCGGCGGGGCATTGTCCGGCGCGGGGCAGGATGCGCGAACCGCTTTGAATGTGCCTTAGATCGCAAAGTTGCCAGGAGCCCCCCGGGATGCGGAGACGATCTTCTGTTACCCTCCCGCGCGTCCGGCCTTGTTCTGGTCATGGGAAGATCTTCGAAGCCGACCGACTACCCGCCCGAGCTGGTCGCCGAGATCCTTGACCTCCGTCCCGAGGTCACGCGCCTCGCAGGCGATGGTCAGGCATACACACGGGATCCCGTGGACGACAGGGTGCAGCGCGTGTTCGTGAACGCGCTGCGCAACCTCTGGAGGTACACGCCGCATCCTGACGGCGCCAAGCCGTGGCTCACCGTCATCACACGCAACGTCGTCCGCGAAGCGCACCGGGCCACGCGGCGCTACGAAGCGGTGTTCGAGCCGGACGATGGACACGCCGAGACGGCGGAGGCCCCGGAGCCTTCGCCGGAACGGACTGCGGAGTTGCGAGAGGCCATCGAGCTGGTGACGGAAGTCTTGCAAGACATGCCGCGCTCGCAGGTCGAGGTGCTCTACCTTGTAGGCGTCGAGGAGCGGTCCCACGAGGAGGCCGGGCGGGTGCTCGGGATCTCCGAGGACGCCGCGAAGATGGCGCTGTCCCGCGCACGGAAGTACCTGCGCTTGCGGCTGGGCAACGACCCCTTCGTCATCGTTCCGCCCGTGCCGCTCGCAGCGCTCGAACGCCGGGCGCTCCTCCAAAGGCTGTTCGATTACGTGTATCCATTCGGGCACGCGTGGGCTGCGCTCATGGCCGTGGTGTTCTACCCGTTCATGTCGCGCGAACCGGCGCCCAGGCCAGCCGAACTGCACGCCGTGGCCACAGGCCCGGCGCGCGTTATCGCTGCATCGGCCCCGGATATCGTTCGGGTCGCGGCCCCGAGCTCGTCGCCTGGGGACAGCGCCCCGGCCGCTCACGTCGAGCCTCCGCTGCCGCACGTCACGCCAGCACCACACAGCCGCCATGTGCAGCCGACGGCGCCGCGAGGATCCACCGCGACGAACCCCGAGCCCTTCGTCCTCCCCCGTAGAAAGGGCTTGGATTTCCGCCCGCGGTAGTGAGGTTCGTTCCGTACACCCCTCTCGCCTTCGACCGGGCGCCGCGGTATCGTGCGCCGCGCATGCGATCCCTAGGTGTCGCGCTCGTCGTCCTTCTCGGCCTAACGACTCCCGCGCTCGCCGACGAACCTCGCGACGCGTCACCCGTACCGCCGGATGCGCTTGAAGACGCGGCGAAGAAGGCGCGCTTCACCTCGTACGTGATCGACGGGGATCGTGCGCGCGCCGCGGGACGAGCGACGGCGGCCGCGAGGGCGTACGCCGCCGCGCTCGACGTGCGCCACGATCCGCTGATCGCCGGCCGCCTCGGCGTCATCCTCGTGCAGCTCGGGAAGCCCGTAGATGCCGCGGATCTGCTGCTCGACGCGATCCAACGTGCGACGAACGCGACGGCAGAGGAACGTCAGGGCTTCTTGAAGGCGTACGACGCGGCACGCGCGGAGATGACCTGGGTTGACGTCACGATCTCGCACGCGGGGACAAAGTTGACGCTCGACGGGGAGCCGAGGAATCGCGAGGGGTTCTCGGCCTTGTCCATGTTCGTCGCGCCCGGCGAGCACGAACTGCGGGCGCGTCTCGATGGCTACGAGGACGCCGTGGAGACGTTCACGGCGCGGAAGGGGCAGGAGATGCGCGTCACGCTGACGTTGCGCGCGTTACCCGAACCCCTCCCGCCTCCGTTGAAGCTGCGGCGCGAGAGCCCGCGGAGGCCCGACTTGTCGTCGTCGCTCGACGAGCCGCCGGAGGATGAGCCGCCGCCGCGGGAGCCAATCGTCGGGGGCGTGGTGGGCGAGCAGAAAAAGGTGGGTCTGTGCGGCTCCGTGAGCGGTGGACCGATCGTCGTGTTCGGCGTCGCGTCATGGATGCCTGCGGTGGGCGCGATGATCGCCGGAAGTTTGAGGCCAAACGACTACTACGTGTCCCTCGGGCTCGAGGCCCGCGCCGCGTGGCTCACGTCGGGCATCGAGGGCGGCCACATCAACGCGATGACGGCGGGTGGGATCGCGAGCGTGTGCGGCCACTACAAGTGGTTCTTCGGCTGTGCGCTCGGGCATCTCGGGGTGATCAACGTCGAGTTCACATCGCAGGCTACAAGCCCGCAAGTTATACGTTTGTCAAACCCGGCTTCGGTGGACGGGCCGGTGTGAAGGTTCGAGTTACCGAGTCCTTCGCGCTCCACGCGGCGGCCGATGTCCTCGGCCTGTCGAGCGGCGTGAAGGTGGCTGTCGGTCCAAGGGTTCTCTCCGACCAACCGCCAGTGATGCTCGGCGTGCAGATTGGCGGAGGATGGGAGTTTTGAATATGCGCGCGGCCCTTCTTTTTTCGCTCGTTTTCAGCTTCGGGATCGCTGCTGCCTCATGCACGGCGGCCCCGTCTTTCGCGCCGGGTGAATGCGATCCCGAGTCGTACTTTCCCGATCCATGGTGCGTTGACGCCGGCACGGACGCGGGAGACGCCGGGACGGATGCAGAGGCGGGTCCCGACGACGCGGGGCAATCCGCATGCACGGGGCGCTGCGTTCCCGTGCCGAGCGGGAACGCGGGCTACTGGACGGAGATGGCGATCTCGTTGTTCGTAGCGGCGCCCGGCGCCCTTCCGACCGAGTGCCCCGCGGGCACTTCGAGCGAGAAGTTCCGCCTCTTCGCGGATCTCGACGCGCCGGCCGCAGAGTGCGAGCCGTGCGAGTGCGGGGCGTCGAAGGGCGCGTGTACTGGGTTGCCCGAGAAGATGGAGATCCGCGCCGGTGCGTGCGGAGAAAGTGGAGTCGTCTCCCTCCCTTTTGATGAACCGGCCGGTTGGGATGGCTCGTGTACGAGCAACAACGCCCTTCCGGCCGGTGTGCAGTGCGGGGGCGAGCCGTGCGCCCAATCGGTATGGGTGTCCCCGCTCCCAGGGCCGACGAGCGAGTCCTGCTCCCCCACGAGCGAGACGTCCAGTTTCACGAAGAAAACGGCGTGGAAGCTCGCCGGGCTGGCATGCATGGCCAACACGAATGACGATGCGTGCTATTCGGACGGGGGGACCGAGTATTGTGTGAGCGATCCCGGACCGGGGTGGCTCCAGTGCATCGTTCGTGAAGGCGTGGACGTTCCCTGTCCAGACAATTACCTTTACGCGCGTTATGAGATGTTTCCGGAGGACGGGCTCGTCGACAGTCGCGGGTGCGCCAAGTGCGAATGCGGCCAGCCCTCGGGAGGTGAATGCACGGCGTCGATACGGCTGTACGACGACGCCGCATGCTCCTCGCAATCCGAGCAGAGCGGTCTCCAGTCCCCCTACGACCAGTGCGTCAACATACTTCCCGTAGGCCACGCCATCGCCGGCAAGGCGATCACAGACCTCGCCTACGTGCCCGGGAGCTGCGAGGCGAGCGGCGGGATGCCTACGGGCAGCGCGGTGCGTGACGTGACGAGGGCGGTCACGTTCTGTTGCCTGCATCCGTTCTACCTGATCAAGTAGAGGCCGAACCGGGCCCGAGCCCTCCGCCGAAAAATCGGCACCGCCCGCGTTACCCCGCTTCGAGCGCAAGCATTGTTTGTGTCTGAGGGGCGAACCGTTCGTCCTTCCCAGTGGGTCCGCGTGTAGGCCGCCCCTTCCCCGTGGGCTGTCCGGAGCATCGCGGCCCCACTGGGGAGGGCGAAAGGGCTCGACGCCTCCGTTGGTCGCTCGCCGCTCGAAGCCGAGGCGCTGTCATTCAGCGCAAGGCGTATGCATGGCTCCATTGGCTCATTTCCGGTTACCCGGGGTGGCGCGTGGCAGCGCCTCGTCTTCGAGCGGCGAGGACTGACGAAAGCCGAACAAGGAAACGACTCGCAGGAGGGGGCGATGGGTAGTGGTTCTCTGGGCGAGCATCCTCCTATCGCCCCCTCCTGGGGGTCGTCTCCTATCGCTTGGAGGCCCATGGATACCGCGCGTGACATCGACGACGACGCAGAAACAACGGTCATGGACCGTCCAGCGCTTCCACCGCGGAGCGGGGTGCGCGCGAGCACGGTGCATCCCGAGCCGGTGCGGGACACGTTCGTGGATCCGCCCTCCGCGTGGAGCCGCGCCCGTGCCTTCGCGGGCGCCTTGCCGCACGATTGGCGCGAGCGCATCCGCAGAGCGCGTCTTTCGGACCGCCTACCGCCGCTCCCGCCGCCGCGGTCCACGAGGGCAACGCGGGTCTCCGCCGGGGCCGTTGGTCACGACGAGCGCGGGGAGCTGCTCCTGCTCGAAATCATGCGCGCGGACCCGGCCTACCAGCGCGCCGCCGTCTACGTCGCCAACTACGCGACGGCGCTTCGCAAGCACGGGAACGAGGCGTACGCCGAAGGGCTGGTCCATTACGCGCTTTCGCGGATGCGGCCGGATGCCGAGGGATTCGTCTCTTTCGCGCGGTTGCGCGATATCTTGTGCGAGATGTCCGTTTCCGGAACGCTCGTGCCCGCGCTGCTGCGCCTGGAGAAGTCCGGCGTTGTCACCATCACGAGAACCGAGGAAACGCCGTCGCTGCCCCATCGCGTGCAGCTCCGGATCCCCCTTTAAGGAGTGCGACAGCATGACAACCAAAGTTCCGCCGACGATGGAGACCGAGCTTGTACTTGCGAGCGATGGCGCGATCTACGTTCGATTCGAGGAGGAGCCGCCCCCAGGCCGTCGGGTGTTCACCGGCTACGCGCTGACCGCCGAAGAACGTGGGCAGCACGGCACGCAGGGCTTGCTCCGCTGGGCCTGCCTCCAACGCCTCGCGCTCGGGAGTGATGGGTACGTGTATGTCGAAGAGGGGACGATCGATCCCGAAGGGCGCAAGGAGTTCAGGGGTTACGCCCTGACCCCCGAGGAAGCCGAACGCGTCGCCCGGGAGGTCCACCGAACGGCGTTCAACGTCACCATTGCGGCGCGGATGAAGTGATGGTGAGCCCCGAGGAGGCTGGCGCCATTGCCGTGGTCTGCATCGCTGGCGTCGGCCCCCCGGATGTGACGTAGCCAAGGCAAGGCTACGTCGCGGGCTCGTGTGTCGTGCGCCCTTCGAGTTCCTTCCGGAGCTTCCGGCGCTCGCCCTTCGGCAGCTTCCGGGCGAGATCCGCGATACGATCCAGCTCGTCGTCTGCCGGGAAGGTGATGACGCAAAACGGGGACACGCCGAGCGCGGCCGCGATGCGTTCGACGGTCTCGATGGTGATCGCCGCGAGGCCCTGTTCGATGCTCGACAGGTGGCCTTTCGACATCGCGCCAGCGTCGGCAAGATCCTGCAAGGACATGCCGCGCTCCTTTCGTAGTTCGCGGATACGAGCGCCAACTTTCAGGCAGAGTGGCTTGGCTTCGGTTCGTCTCGGCACGGTTCCTCCCTACTCGCGCATGAGAGTATCCGAGATCCCTACCACAGCTCCTCACCAAGACAAACCCCGGGGACAAACGCTTGTGCGAGGCCCCCTCGGGCACGAGGGGGCAAGCCGGAACCTGCCGCCCGGGGTTCCGCGGGAGCTATGTCGGGGGCTCGTGCGGCTCGTGCGCCGTGCGCGCTTGGAGTTCCTTCCGAAGCTTCCGGCGCTCGCCCTTCGGCAGCTTACGGGCGAGATCCGCGATCAGCCCCACGAACGAGCCGCGCGCGCCATTTCGTTCCGCGAGCGGACGCTATGCGCTCGGCACGACGTTGAGCTCCGCGCGCAGCGCGTCGAGCGGCTTGGCGAAGTGCTCCCACGGGCGGAAGTCGCTCCACATGTCGCGCTTCACGAGGCAGCCGCGCGCGAACGCGCGCATCATCCGCGCGGGATCGGCGTGCATCGACTCCGCGGCCGCGACCGGCGCGACCTGCACGCCGAGGTGGTACTGCGCGAGCCCGAAGAGCAGACCGTAGAGCGGCTCGCCGCCGTGACAGCCCGCTTGGAACGACGCGACCTCGATCTCCTGCTCCGGGCTCGTGCCGAAGCCGCCGAGCACGTGGAGACAGTCGTGGACCACGATGATCTCGGGGCCCGCGCCGGGCTCGCCGGGGAACGAGAAGCCGTTCGACTCGATGAACTCGAAGTACCCGCGTCCCAGCGTGCCCTCGGGGCTCGACGCGAGCGCGCGATACCGCGCGGCGAGCGCGGGATCGGCGATGCCCATCATCGGCATGAGCTGCGCGACCATCGCCATCACCCCTTCTTCGCGCACCGTCTGACGGACCTTGTGCCCGGCGAGCGCGCGTCGCGCGATGTCGATGCGCGCGAGGAAGAGCTGGTGCTTCGCGAGCCGACGCGCGGTGCGCACCGGCGCGGGATCGAGCTCGAGCGCGGCGGCGAAGTGATCGAGCACCACGACCTCGTCGTCGGTCACGCTGCCGTCGACACACGCCGCGATCACCACGCCGGTGAGGATGCGCCCGCGGAATTCGCCCGGCGCGACGGCACGGGCGAGCTCGTCGGGGGCGATCGCCTGGAGCGTGGCGAGGTCGACGTGGCTGTGGAGCAAGTGCTCCTGCACGCCGCGGGGGAACGAGCGCTCGAGCGAGCTGAGCTCACCGTCCGCGGTGCAGACCGTGTAGAGCGCGCGCAGACCGGCGTGCGCGACGTGCTCGGGGACCGGAGAGAGCTGCATCGTCGTGACCTTGTGGGGCACCTAGGACAAATAAACCAGGATTTCCGCCTCCTCGGGGGGCGTAGCACGCATCTCGCGCGGCGGTCAACCGTGTCCTTCTACACCGCGCGGAGCGCCACGAGGCACCCGTCGGATCGGACGAGCGAGCCGCGGGAGGCCGCAGGGGCGTCCGTCAGGGCGGACGGGCGGGTCGCGGGAGGCCGCAGGGGCCCGACGCCGGCACAGCTCGCCTCAGCGCACCGCGGGCGGATGGTGAACGCTGCGCGGGAAGGGCGTCGGCGCCATGTGGAAAGGCGCGCGTCGCGAGCGGCTCCGCTACCGTCCAGCAGCTACACCATCACCAGGGACACGACCGAAATCATGACTAAAAGTAAATTGCTACGAATGGACAATGTCGGCATCGTGGTGGAATCTCTCGATGATGCCATCTCTTTTTTCACCGAGCTTGGCCTGACGCTTGAGGGGCGAGCCATGGTTGAAGGAGAATGGGCCGGACGCGTCACTGGACTGGGTAATCAGCGCGTCGAGATCGCCATGATGGTCACTCCCGACGGCCACAGCCGCCTCGAGCTCTCGCGTTTTCTCACCCCGTCTGTAGTCGCCGATCACCGGAACGCCCCGGTGAACGCCCTCGGCTACCTGCGTGCTATGTTCACAGTGAGCGACATCGACGAAACACTCACCAGACTCCGCAAGCACGGTGCGCAGCTCGTCGGCGAAGTGGTTCAGTACGAGGACTCGTATCGGCTCTGCTACATCCGCGGCCCCGAAGGACTTCTCATCGGACTGGCAGAACCACTCGGTAGTAATCGGTAACGGTTAAGGGAGAACCCCGCCCGCGTCAGTGGGTGGGGTTTGTGCGCGCACGGGAAGGGAGGGGCAAGCACATACTTGGATTCGAGGCCTCGGGCATTTGATCGTGTCCCATCCCGTGGTGTAGCTTCGGCGGCGTGAATGTCGAAGCCCATCACCACGGAAGCACGCTCACCGTCGCGCGGTCGATCGCCCTCCACCGCCGTGTGGAGAGGCTGTGCCGGTATCTGCCCGGCCGCCGATTGCACAGGAACGGCTCGCCGAGATCGCTGGCGGGAAGCTGCGCTATGAGTTGAAGAAGGCGTGGCGCGATGGGACACGATTCGTCGTTTTCGAACCGCACGAGCTTCTGGCGAGAGTATGCGCGATGATACCGCCGCCACGATTTCACATGATCCGATTTCATGGAGTGCTCGCCCCGAATGCGGGCCGCGCCTTTGGGTTTGTCCACGGATCCGGTGGAGGATCAGGCGCGCGCTCCGCGCCGCGCGCGCTCCTTGCCGGTGAAGAGCTCGACGAGGTAGTCGATGAAGACGCGCACCTTCGGCGGGACGAGGCCGCCTTGCGGGTAGAGCGCGTAGATCGGCACCGGATCGAGCGACTGCTCGATCAAGATCGGCTCGAGCGCGCCGTTCGCGATCTCCCGCCGGACGTACGGGTCGAACAAGTAGACGATACCGAGGCCCGCGAGCGCCGCGTCGACGAGCACGCGGCCGCTGCTCGCGTGGATTCGCCCGGTCACGCCGACCGTCAGCGGGCCGCGCGAGCTGCGAAAGCGCCACTCGATCGGTCGCCCCGACACGACGTAGCTGAGGCAGCTGTGGCGGTGCAGATCGGCGGGCGTCTCCGGCCTGCCGTGACGCTCGAGGTACTCGGGCGACGCCGCGGCGACGATACGGCAGTTGCCGAGACGCCTCGCGACGAGTCCCGACTCCGGCACGTCGGCCATGCGCAAGACGACGTCGATGCCCTCGGCGAGCGGATCGATGAAATGGTCGCGCAGGGTCAGCTCAAGCGAGACCTCGGGGTACTTCGCGAGGAACGACGGTAACCGCGGGCCGAGGATCATCTCACCCAGCACCGTGGGCGCGTCCGCCCGCAGCCGACCTCGGGGCGTCTTCCGCGCCGTCGCCATCGCGCGCTCCGCGTCCTCGACGTCGGCGAGGATCTTCACGCAGCGCTGGTAGAACGCGGCGCCGCTCTCGGTGAGCGTCACGTTGCGCGTGGTTCGATGCAGCAGCCGCACGCCGAGCCTCGCTTCGAGGCGCGACACCACCCGGCTCACGCCCGACGGCGTCAGTCCGAGCTGCTTCGCGGCGAGCGTGAAGCTGCACGCTTCGACCACCTTCACGAACGGCGCGATGTCCGAGAGCGACTGCATGCCCTCAACTTCGGTCAGTATTGACGTTGAGTCAACGATCTTATGAGCCGTATCGGCCTACTCATGCGGCCATTTTCACGTACTCATTGAGCGAGCGAGATCGCCGCAGAGCGGAGCTCGAGCGAACGTCCGCGGCCCAGATATGCCGTAGCGGCAACAGTTCGTTCGCGGTCCCTCGCGATCGCGGCCTCGCCCCGCCCAGGCTTGGGCTTCAGACGACGGAGATGCCATGAGCAAGACGGTCCTCATCGTGGTCGCGCACCCGGATCCAGCGTCGCTGAACGGCGCGCTCAAAGAAATCGCGATCTCCGAGCTACGCGAGCTCGGCCATCGCGTGCTGCTGTCGGATCTGTACGGGATGGGCTGGAAGGCGCCGTTCGACGGGGGCGACTTCCTCGACCGGAGAGACCCGACGCGGCTCTCGCTCGTGACGGAGTCCGGACACGCGTACGCGAGCGGGACGCAGACGCCCGACGTCATGGCAGAGCAGGAGAAGCTCGCGGCGGCCGACGCGGTCATCTTCCAGTTTCCGCTGTGGTGGTTCAGCATGCCCGCGATCTTGAAGGGCTGGGTCGATCGCGTCTTCGCCTACGGCCTCGCGTACGGCTACAAGAACGCCGGCAATCAATACCGCTATGGGGACGGCGGCTTCGCCGGCAAACGCGCGCTCCTGTCGACGACCGTCGGCGGACCGGCGATCGACTACTCGCCGCGAGGCATCAACGGGCCGCTCGAAGACCTGCTGTTCCACATCACGCACGGCACGCTCTTCTTCGCGGGGATGACCGTCCTGCCGACGCACGCGATCTACGCCGTCGATCGGCTCGAGCGCGAGGCGGCCGACGACGCGTTCATGCGCTGGCGAGGCCGCCTGCGGGGCCTCTTCACCGACGCACCGATCCCCTTCCGCCATCAGAACGCAGGCGACTACCCAGATCGCCACGTGCTCGACGAGAGCGTCGCGCCCGGCGTCCGCGGGTTCGCCGCGCACGTGGATACGCGTGTCCACACTGAGGGCCAGCCGCGTGGCTCGGAGACGTGACACCCATGAAGAGCCAAGCGAGGGCCCCGGACTCGAACGTGCCTGCGTGGACCGTTCGGGCTCGTCGACTGGCAGCGCGTGAATCGCGGAGCGGATCATCGTGACGGTGTCCTGCGTGGCCACCAGCGAACGTCGAAGCTGAACCGCTCGACCGCTTCTCGGTCCGAGAGCCCCCGGGGGACCCGGGATTCAGGAGTGCCTTCTTTGGCTGTTGGTTCTCGGCCCGATCTCCCGGGCGAGCCGGGCTAGTATCGCGGATCCGAACCGGGCGCGGTCTCCGAGTAGGAGTTTGCCCCGGAACGTGACGTTCTGTCCAGAAAAACCGACACGCGTGGGGCCCCCTCGTGCGGGGGCCCCCTCACCATGGGCTACATGTGGCGCTTGGCAGCGCGCAGCAACTTGTCGACGGCGTGGTGGGCAGCCTGTGCCGCGGCCGTGGCATCGGTCTCTGGGATCAGCCGAAAGAGCCTTGCCGCGGCATCGTGAGCGACGGTTGCAGCTTCTAGGTCCCCCGCCGCCGCTGCTGCGATCTCGCCCTGGACGAGCACCGCCAACAGCGCCGTCCGTGGGTCGGCTCCCGGGATGCCCCAAAGGGCGGCCACGGGGCCGGAAGTGGCACCAGCACGCGCCAACGGGGTGGATCTGTCGTCAGCCGGACGCGGATTAGGCGGGTTGCGCCGGGTCAGGGACCATGTAACTGTTCTCGGGGGGTGAATCGGCCGGGCTTTGCCCGGACGAGAGGGGGACGCGAGGCGTCTCCCTCGGGACGAAAGAAAGCTAGAACATCGAGCGGTTGTCAAACCGATCGATGTTCTAGAGGCGCTTGAGCTGCTTGAACTGGACGGCGCGGCGGCGCGACATGTCCACGTTCAAGCCGCTTTCGAGCTGCAGCACCAGGCCGCCCGCGGGCGACGGTTCCACGCTCCGCACGTAGCGCAGATTGACGATGTGGCGGCGGCTCACCCGCATGAAGTGCTGCGGGTCGAGCCGCTCTTCGAGCTGGTTCAGGGAGCGCAGCAGTAGCGGGCGGTTGTGGTCGAAGTAGACGCGCGTGTAATTGCCCTCGGATTCGAACAGGACGATCTGCTCCACGTCCACGAACCAGCAGCGTTCCCCGTCCTGAATGAAGACCTTGCCGTCCGTGGCCTTCTGCGGCGTGGGTGCGGCGTCGCGGCTGTATTTTTTCAGGGCCTGGGCCAGGCGTGGCGGTTCGATGGGCTTGAGCAGGTAGTCAAGCGCATTCGCGTCAAAAGCCTTGAGCGCGAACTGGTCGTAAGCCGTCGTGAAGATGACGGCGGGCGCGCGCTCCAAGGCCGCCAGCAGCTCGAAGCCGCTCCCGTCGGGCATGCGGATATCGAGGAACACGAGGTCCGGCGCCATGTGACGGATAGCGTGCAGTCCATCGGCCACATGGGCCGCTTCGGCCACGACTTCCACTTCCGGGTGGGCGTCGAGCAGACGCCGCAGCTCGCTCCGCGCGAGGCGCTCGTCGTCGATGATGGCGACTCTCATGCGGCTCCCTGTGGCAGTGTCACGGTGGCGCGCACCCAGCCGCCTTCCTCCGCGAGGACGCAGCTCGCCTGCGGGCCGCATTGCAGGGCCAGCCGCTGGATGGCGTTCGACAGGCCAAGCCGCGTGGACGTGCTGGACGCGGCGAGCCGGCCCTGGTTGCATATCTCGACGTGCACCAATCCATCGGCGCCGAGGCGCGCCGATATCCTGACTTCGCAGGGCGCGACCGTGCGCTCGACGCCGTGCTTGATCGCGTTCTCGACGAGGGTCTGCACCACCATCGGCGGCACCGGCGTCGCCGCCAGCGCCGGATCGATGTCGATATGCGCCCGCAGGCGTTCGTCGAAGCGCAGCTTCTCGATGCCGAGATAGGCGCTAACGGCCGCCATTTCCGCGCCGAGGGGGATGGTGCCGGTCTGATCCGTTTGCAGGCGCTGGCGCATCATGCCCGCGAGCTGGCTGACGGCATGGGCGGCGGCCGGCGCGTCTTCGTAGATCAGGGCGCGGATGCTGTTCAGGCTATTGAAGAAAAAATGGGGATTGACCTGGAACTGCAGGGCGCGCAGCTCGGCATCCTTCACGCTCACCTCCAGCTTGAGCTTTTCCAGCTCGGCGCGCTGGGCGCGGCGGCGCGCGAGGGCGACCGCATAGCACAGGGTCCAGACGGCGAAAATGGCGAACCACAGGACGAACAGCATGGCGTAATCGACAGGACCTGTCGACGGATCGCGCAGCAGAGCGCCATCGCGGAAGGCCAGGTCGGCGGCGAGCAGGCAGCCCGTCTGCAAGACGGCCAGCACCAGCAAGCCGGCGATGATGCGGCCGAAGGGAATGCCGGTGGCGCGGTCCACCCACGCGCGCCGCTTGAGCTGGAGCCGCCAGACATGGGACAGGCCGAGGCCCGTCACCATGCAGAAGCTCTTGGCGAGCGCGAAGCGCAGCATCTGCTGCGTATCGCCGCTGGACGAGGATAGCACGCCGACGCAGGCCAGCGCGCCCCAGCCGGCCAGCTGACAAAGCCAATAATCACGCTGTGTTGTCTGCTCCTGCATGGTGGTCCCGAAGTGAAGATGATCGAACGAGGCGCATGGTAGCAGTAGAATTGAGGGAATGTCGCCTCCGCCTTTCTCCATAGCCTCGCTTACGCACCTCTTGCCCATCCTCCTGTCGCTCGCCGTGACTCTCAAGGGGTGGGCATGGTTTCCGGAGTGATCCGTGGAGCGGCGGCCCGTTGCGGGGCACGGGCGTCGGGCGAGGTCCTCCGCTCGCCGCCGCCGTGGCCTCGCCCTTGGAACACCGCCAGCAGGGGCTTTCCCCTCGGAGGACTGGCGGCGCTGGATGATGCCAGCGCTGGGGGCGCGAAAGCAATCCTCCTGCCAGCACCTGGCGGCCTCGCGAGCGCCCACCCGGACCTCTCCTGGCGCCGTCGACATGTCGAAGCGCGGGGCGTCGACGTGTCGACGGGCGCGAGCGAGGCACGCGTTCCATCGACGCCCCGGCGGGCATCGAATAAAATCGTAATCGCTTAGCCAGGAGGACGGAGGAAACGTTCCGCGGTGCGACATCGCGAAGCTCGGAGCGGGAAACGGTCCCGGCGGCGTCGTAGAGCAACAACCAGCTCACTTCTACCCCAAATTACGCAGCCTTGGCAGACCTGGACACGTCCTTCGCGTTGCCTACCCTTCAGACCTGGACAAAGTCCTTCGCGTTGCCTACCCTCCTGCGAAACGGCCGCCCTAGGCGGAGAGGGTGAGATGAGAGCTCGACTCGGAAGCCTTTTGGCGATTTCTGGGGCGGTCCTGGCGATGGGGGCGCTCGCAGCATGCGGTGACGACACGGGCGGCACGACCACGAACAATGCGAGCTCGAGCGGCTCGGCGGGCGCGGGCGGCTCCGGCGGCGCGGGTGGCTCAGGGGGCGCGGGTGGCTCAGGGGGCGCGGGCGGCTCGGGCGGGATGCAGGTGACCCCGGATGGATCGACGGCGGTCGTCGCGCTGCTCGAGACGACGGATCTGCACACGAACATTCTGAGCTACGACTATTTCAAGCTGGTGGAGGACAAGGCGATCGGCCTCGAGCGCACCTCGACCCTCGTCAATCAGGCACGCGCCGAGTTCCCGAACAACCTGCTCGTCGACAACGGCGATACCATCCAGGGCACCGTGCTCGCCGATTACCAGGCGCTCGTCACGCCGCTACCTTGCGATCAAACGCTGGCCATGTACAAGGCCATGAACCAGCTGAAGTTCGACGTGGCAGGCATCGGCAACCACGAATTCAACTATGGCCTCGCCTTCCTGTCGCAGGTGACCCATACCCCGTTCGACGTCCCGGACCTCGATCTGAGCGGCTCTTCGGCCTGCGCAGGCCCGCTGTTCCCGCAGGTGAACTCCAACGTCTTCAGCATGAAGACGAACGAGACCATCTTCCAGCCGTCGGTCCTCGTCACGAAGACCATCACGGCGACGGGGCCCGACGGCACGGCCGTCGAGAGCACGCTCCGCATAGGCTTCCTCGACTTCACGCCCCCGCAGATCTTGAACTGGGACAAGAGGTGGCTCGATGGCAAGGTGTTCACGAAGGGCGTCGAGGAGGTCGCCGCGCCGCTCATCGCCGATCTTCGCAAGAACGGGGCCGATCTCGTCGTCGCCATCATCCACGGCGGCCTCGACAACACGCCGTACGTGCCGTCCCTCGAGAACCAGGCGTGGCACCTCGCTCACGTGCCCGGCATCGACGCGATGCTCATGGGGCATTCCCACCAGATCTTCCCCAACGCAAAGAGCACGACGCCGCAGTTCGACCTGCCCGAGGTCGACAAGGCCCTCGGCACCGTCGCGGGGGTACCCGCGGTCATGGCGAATTTCTGGGGCCAGCACCTCGGCGTCATCAAGCTCGGCCTGACCTACGATGGCACGAGCTGGACCGTGGACAAGACGAAGACCCTCGTCGAGGCCCGCCCCATCGCGACCACGTGCGAGAACGGGCTCCCCGCCGCGTGCGATGCGATGGAGCAATGGCTCACGGGGGCGCCCTGCGCGTTCGCGACGATGTGCAACATGCAGCCGGACAAGACGAAGGTCTACGTCCCGGCCGACCCGGCCATCGCGTCGCTGCTCGATGCCGAGCACCAGGCGACCATCGCTTACGTCAAGACGCCGATCGGCACGACCGATTTCGAGATGACGACGGTGTTCGCTGACGTGGGCGACGTCGGCGCGATCCAGATCGTCAACGAGGCCCAGGCAGATTACGTCGCGTCCTACATCCAGGAAAACCTGCCCCAGTACGCGGGGCTCCCCGTCCTGTCGATGAGCGCCCCGTTCAAGACCGGTTTCCAGGGCGGGACCGATTATACGGACGTGATGGCCGGCAGCCTCGCCATCAACAACGCAGCCGACCTCTACCTCTACGCGAACACGCTCCAGGCGGTGAAGGTGACCGGCGCGGAGATCCTCGACTGGCTCGAGCGGGCGGCGACGCGCTTCCTCCAGATCGATCCGGCCCAGACGATGCCGCAACCGCTCATCAACCTGGCGATGGCCGGCTACAACTTCGACATGTTCACGGACACGCGTATCTCGTACGAGATCGACGTGACGCAGCCGCTGCCGCCCATGGGCATGAAGGCGAGCGGGCGCATCAAGAACCTGATGTTCGAGGGGGCGCCCATGGATATGGGCCAGGAGTTCATCGTCGCGACGAACAACTACCGCGCGAGCGGCGGCGGCAGCTTCCCCGGGCTCGACGGGTCGAAGACGATCTTCGCCGCGCCCGACACGAATCGCGAGGTGCTCATCGCGTACATCAAGAAGATCCAGAACATCACGCGCGCAGAGCACGGCTCCGCGCGGAGCTTCCAGTTCACCAAGGTCACGACCATGGGCCCCGTCACCTTCACCTCGGCGCAGAACGCGCTCCCGAAGGCGCAGGCCGCCGGGCTCACGAACATCTCGCTCATGCAGCAGGACGACGGAAGCGGCAAGTCGTTGTCGATTTACGCCATCGACCTGAGCCAGTAAGCTCTCATTGGGTGTGCGACGTGTCACGCTGATCGGCGGTGCGGCCCTGTCCCTCACCGCCGCCCTTCTCCTCGTTTCATGGCTCGGCCGAAGTGCTCGCCGAGAGCCCGATCGCCCTGCCCTCGCCGGTTTGCCCGCGCCGCCGTCACGATCCTCGACCAAGCCCCGCGACGGCCTTGCCATGCGAAACCTCGGTTTCCGTCTGCTCGGCCTCTCCGACCCGGAGCAGGTGAAGGCCGGGATGCATACGCTGACGAGAGCCGCGGAGCAGGGAGATATCGAGGCGGAGATCGCGCTCGGGAGGATCTACCTCGCGGGTATACCCGCGGTCCCCAAGGACGTGAAGCGCGCGCGTGGTCATTTCCTTCGCGCCGAACCCTCGCGCCACCCGAGCGCCGCCTACTTCCTCGGCGTCATGAGCCAGAATGGGCAAGGGGTCAGGGCCGATCCTCGGGAGGCCGCGCGCTGGTTCGAGATCGCTGCGGAGAGAGGGTCGCCGGACGCGACGTTCCTGCTCGCCAATGCGTACCGCGCGGGCGCAGGCGTGCCGAAGGACGACAAGAAGGCCCTCGCGCTGTACGAGAAGGCCGGCGAGCTGGAACATGCGCCCGCGCTGCAAACGCTGGCCATGGCGTATCTCCATGGTGAGCTCGGGCTCGAGCCCGACGATGCCGAATACCGGAGGTACATGATGGAAGCCGAGCACGCCCTCCAGCACCGACCCGTCCCGCCTTGAGCGCGGGGTGCTTCCCCACCGCTTCGTGGGCGGCTCGCGCGGCTGCCGTCCTCTCGTCATCCGATGCACCCGTCGCTCCCGAGCGCGAGGGTCTGGACGAGTGCCCAGAGGAGCAAGCCCCCGACGCCAAACCTCCTGACTTCGTCGGCGCGCAATGCATAGCCCACGAACACCGCACGGCCCGGGGGCGGGGCGCTCTCGAAGGTAAAATAAAGCTTTCCATCGCTGGCGAGCGCGAACGCCGTGGCCAACTCCGCAGATTCGGCTGTCTCGGACTCGGGTATCCTTTTCTTGGACGTGCTGTTCCTGGACATGATGGTGTCTCCTACGTTTCAAAGGGGGACCCGGAGCCGGAGCTGCACGCGCTCGGGTCGAGCATCGTCTATGGTGAGCGAGACGATGCCCGCTCTTTCCAGCCAAAGCAGGGCGGGCACGAGCGCGCCCGAAAACGACAAGTTCGGGAGTCTGTCCCGCAACCGTGCGATCGAGACGAAGCCGTCGCTGTCCACCCGCATCCGAGACAGTGCGAAGTGGACGAGGCCCTCGTCGTGTGCATCCTCCCCGAGTTTCCGAAGCTCGCACGCGTAATACGCGACGTGGATCGCGGCTTTCTGAAAGGCAGGCTCCGCGCGCATGAGATCGAGGAGGAGCTGCTCGCCGCGTTCATCGCGCGCGACAGCGCCCGCGGCAACCAAGGTGGACCTCTCCGAGCGAGACAGGGGAAGCGGAGGGAGCCGATCCGAGAGCCGGCGCCGGCGCAAGCGCTCTCGTAGACGGTAGACGAGGGCATGGGCCAGAGCCCCGAGGCACCTCCAACGCGACGGTGGATCAAAGACCGTATCTCGGGGCGGCGGCTCTGAATGCACGACGCTCGGGCGAATGCCGCTTGGTGGCGGCGGAAGCAGCGCTTGGCGGACCATCACGGCTGTAGCGGCGTCGTCGTCGGTATCCTGTCGGGCGCTCATCTTTCTTCTCCCATTTTTGCGGCGTCGCCGACCCGAGGCGACGGCGAATCGATGGCGCGCGCGCGTTTAAAAAGGGGCGCCTCGAACTCGCAGCCGCCTGAGATCGGCGACAAACGACCCCTAGGAGAGGGCGAAGGGCTGCGCTCGCCCAGAGAAGCATGCCCATCGCCCCCTTCTGCGGGTCGCTTGTGTCTTGTGAAGGAGCGAGATGCTCGCCCCTTCAGGAGACAAACAATGCGCGAGCGGGCACGAGGTAACGCGACCGCTGTCGTTTTGTGGGAGAGTGTCGTACCCGAGAGGCGGGTATCAGTTGATGAGGTAAAACGGGTAGAGGCAGCAGAAGGTGACGGCCTTGGTCATGTCCCTCTTGGCCTCGCCCTTCGGCGCTCCGCCGGTCGCGGCGCACGTGCCGGGCACGTATTCGAGGTTGGTGATCGCCTTGCCGGCGAGTGCGTGGCCCGGGGGACCTATGTTTTGACACTGGTCATGGGGAGACAGCATGCCGAATTGCTCCGATTGAGAGGAGCAGACCGGCCCCTCATAGAGGTGAATCGATGCGGTGCATGCACTCCCCTCGGGCGGCCCGCATGCGCACTCCTCGCAGTCGCGTTCATCAATGACGGCATCCTCGGGGAACATCTCGTACCGGGCCCAGTTGTAGTTGTCCGGGCAGGGGGCGTCGGCCCCTTCGCGAACGACACATTGGAGCCAGCCAGGGCCGGGATCGCTCACGCAATACTGCGTCCCTGCGTCGGCGCAGGCGTCGTCCACCGTGTTATTCATGCACGCGAGGCCCGCGGTCTTCCACTCCCTCGTCGTGGTGAACGCAGGTGTCTCGCTCTTAGGGCTGCACCCCTCCTCGTTTGTCGGCCCGGGGAGCGGTGAAACCCACACGGACTGGGCACACGGCTCCCCG
>NZ_JAGTJK010000026.1:0-147498 GCF_028435265.1 Polyangium jinanense
CCCCCCCCGCCCCGCCCCGTCAGCGGACGGAGGCGTTGCGCTCGCGTGTGGCGAGGCGGATGCCTTCCTTTAGCGTGGCGCGTGTGGGGATGCGGTTCAGATCGATGCCTTGGTGGATGATTGCGCGGGCGGCTTCGGCTGAGATGCCTGTGAGTACGATCTGGGTTCCGAGGAGTGCGAGGCCGTCGCGGAGACGCGGGAGTATGGGGGCGACGCGTGCGTCGAAGCTGCGCAGGCCTGTGAGGTCGACGATCACGAACGTGGCTTTTGCTTCGGCGGCGCCTTGGAGGGCGGCGTCGAGCATCTGTGTGGTTCGGTCCTCGTCCATCACGCCGACGATCGGCATCACGAGGATGCCCTCGGAGATGGGCACGAGTGGCGTTGAGAGCTCGAGGAGCCGTGCGCGCTGGGCTTCCATGATTTGTTGGTGGAGCCGCGTGCGTTCTTCTTCGGCGCTTCGGCGCTCGGCGAGCTCGGCCTCGAGACGGGTCCGCGCGTCGTCGAGCTCGGCGTTCTTCTCGCGCAGGGCTTTTGTGGTCTTGCAGAGCGACAGATGCAGCCGGAACCGTGCGAGCAGCTCCTCCACGTCGAAGGGCTTGCCGATGTAGTCCACGGCGCCCATGCGTAGACCCTTCAGCTTGCTTTCCCGATCGGAGAGTGCGGTCATGAAGATGACGGGCACGTCCTTGGTCTCGGGGTTTGCTTGCATTCGTTGGCAGAGCTCGAAGCCATTCACGTCTGGCAGGTTCACGTCGAGGAATACGAGGTCTGGCCGTTCCTCGCCGAGCATCTGCCAGGCGGATCGACCGTCGGTCGCCACGGCGATTTCGGTCCCTTCGTTTTGGAGAACCATCGTGAGGACGTCGAGGTCGACGTGATTGTCGTCGACGACGAGCACCAACCCATCGAGAGCACCGGTCATCTTCTACCTTTCGATGAGGTCAGCCATCCTCCCCACCGTCTTTCAGCCGTCGCGACGATATGCGACGCGCACGCGCCTCGCAAGACACTGCGCGGCGCAAACATTTCGCGAAGGGGCGACCCGAATGCCGGACAGGCACGCTGGTCCGCGGGCGTGCGGGACACCATCGGCTCCAGGCACCACGCTTGCCCCTTTGCAGTGGCAGCGTTTCGTTCAGCGAGAAGGGAGGAGCCACATGGCAAACCAGGGACCTCAGGGCGGCGCGCGGATCGATCCCGTGTCGCGGCGCATCGTCGAGCACATCGAGCAGGTTGGCGGGTTGCCGCAAAAGGTACGCACGCCCGAGGCTGCCGCGGCTGTGCTTTGTGTGCTCTCGCGAAGGCTGAGCAAAGGTGAGGCGCAGGATCTCGCGAACAGCCTGCCCGAGGCGCTCCAGACCCTCGTGCAGCCGTGCGCGGCACACCGCGGGCTCGAGAGTGATGTGTTCGATCGGGGGGAGTTTTTGCGATTGCTCGCCGATCACCTTCGAATCGAGGTCGGCGAGGCCGAGCTCGTCGCGCGGGCCGTGCTGCAAGGCGTGCGCGCCTTGCTCCCTCAGGGGGAAATCGAGCACATCCGCGGCCAGCTCCCGTCGGAGATCTGGGAGCTCTGGGGCCCGCGCCGCGTGGCCGCTTGATGCGCTTTACCTGCGGCGGCGCAGGAAGATGCGCGTCCCCTGCGAATACGGCGAGAGGGATTCGTCCAGGTGCACGAGCGGCCCCTCGACGCCCACGATCACCCGATCGCCGTCTTTGCTCTGCGCCATCGCGAGGGCGAGCTCGTCCGCTTCGGCGCCGAAGGTCGAGACGGTGTTCGCGGTGTCGTCCCATTCCACGTGCACGTCGAACCCGTCGAGCCCGCCGTTCGAGCCGGCCATGGTTTTTCCGTGCACGAGCAGCGTGTCCTCGAACCAGCCGACGGCGCGGACGCCGCCGCTCCCCTCGGGGGCCACGGCGGTGACCACGGCGGCCGTATTGCCTGTGACCGAGACGCCGAGCACGGGATCGCCCTTCGAATCGAGCCGGCCCACGAAAGCCGGGCCGAACGTGCCGATGCCGCCGAAGACGAGCTGCCCCTCCCCGCCCAGGACGAGGCCGCCGTCGTCCGTCACGGCCACGTTGCCGCGGAAGCCGGCCAGGACCGAATCCTCGAAGACCTTGCTCCAGAGCATCTCGCCGTCGGGAGAATACTTTTTCACGTGCAAGCCTATCGGCTCCCCAGCGGCCTCCGGGAGGCTGAATTGGTTATACACGAAGATCACTTCGCCGGCCGGGGTCACGTCGAGCCCGGCCGGGTAGTCCGAGGTGTCGCCGCCGTACTTCTTGGCCCAGAGGAGCTCGCCTTTCGTGTCGTATCTCGCGACGAACACGTCGGGCTTGTAGTTCACGAAGTTTTCGTCCCACGCCTCGGGCACGCTCGTCACCGTGACGCCGCCCAGATCGAGCGTGCCGACGAACCTGCCGCTGATGACGAAGTTGCCCTCGGAATCGAACGTGACGCCCTCCACGACGCGGGCAAAGCCTCCGCTGTAATTGACATCGTCCGGCAAGTTCCCGGGGAGGCGACGGCTCCAGACGTGGTTGCCGTCCGCGTCGAGCCGAAGCAAAAACGGATGATTCGCGCGCACGTATTCGCCGCCGAGCAGACCTCCCCCGAGGTCGACGTCGGCGCGCAAGCTCCCGGCGAGGAGGATTCCGCCCTGGGGGTCCAGGGCGAGGACGTCCTTTCCTTCGAACGCCGCGCCGTTCGGGAGCCCGCGGCTCCAGACGTGTTTGCCGCTGGCGTCGAATTTCGCCACGAAGGCCACGGGCGCGTCCTCGCTGCCGAGGTAGCCCCCGCCGAAATCGATCAAGCCTTGCGTCATGCCGACGAGAATCGTGTTGCACGCGCCGTCGACCGCGACCGAGAGGCCTGCGAGGTTGGTTCGTGATTCCGCCGTGCCGAACGTGAGGTCGAGCATCTCGCCGCACACGGAGGTCGGCGTGGGAGCGGGCGGGGGAATTTCTTGGGCCGTTTCCGTGCAGCCGAGGACGAAGAGGGGGGCGACAAGGAAGAATCGAAGTTTCGTCATGGGGCCATCGTAGCGCAGTGCCGCCTACAGAAGTAGGAACGTCGTTCTCACGAATGCGATCTCCCTCTGGACTGAGCATTGGTCTCTTCTTGGGGCCGCCGCGCCGGGGCGCTGCCCCGGGCCCCGCGGGGGCTATCCGCCCCTCGACCCGGACCAGGGCAAGCCCTGGACCGTTCGTGGAAGAACTGCGCGATGCGCAGTTCTTCCAACAGGCCGGTGGCAAGACCAGGAAGGTGCATTGCCCGCTGGCGACGGGCACGTTGCCAGTTGAATCCTCAGCGCCGCGGTCTTGATGGGCAGGGTCGTCGTTGGCCTTGAACTGGCCTGTTCGATGAACTGCGCATCGCGCAGTTCATCGACCCCGGGTCCAGCGCTTGCGCTGGTCCGGGTGCAGGGGCGGATAGCCCCTGCTGGGGCCTGGGGCAAAGCCCCAGCGCAGCGCCTCCCAGCGGGAATGTCAGGTCAGGAGCCGGAGGGGCGCTCCTGCGTGCCATGCGAGGATGTCCTCGAGAGCGTCCCGGTAATACACGGCGAAGTTTTCCCGCGTCACGTAGCCGAGGTGCGGCGTCAGGACGACGTTGGGCAGGCCGAGTAGCGGGTGCTTCGGTGACAAGGGTTCCTCCGGGAACACGTCGAGCCCGGCGCCGGCGATACGTTTCGCGTCCAGCACGCCGAGGAGTGCCTCCATGTCCACGAGGCCCGCGCGCGACGTGTTGACGAGATATGCCGAGGGTTTCATGGAGGAAAGCTCCTCCACGCCGACGATCCTGCGCGTCCGCTCGCCGAGCACGAGGTGCAGGCTCACGATGTCCGCCGTCCCGAAGAGCGCGGCCTTTTCCACGCGTTTTACCCCCGCCGCCTTGGCCCGCGTGTCGTTCAGGTTCGGGCTCCAGGCCACCACCTCCATCCCGAACGCTTGCCCCACGCGCGCGACCTGCGTTCCGAGCTTCCCGAGCCCGACCAGGCCGAGGCACTTGCCGGCGAGCCCCTCGGTCAGCCCTGTCTGCCAGATTCCTGCGCGGAGCGCCTGGTCTTCCGCCGGGATGCGCTTCACGAGCGCCAGGATCAGACCCCAGGTGAGCTCCGCTGTCGGCGTGCCGACCGAGCGTGTACCTGAGACCGTGATCCCGCGCGCGCGGCAGGCTGCGAGGTCGATCGACGCGTTTCGCGCGCCCGTCGTCACGAGGAGCTGCAGGTTCGGGAGGTGTTCGAGGAGCGACGCCGGGAATGGGGTCCGCTCCCGCATGAGCACGATCGCGTCGAACGGGCGGAGCGCGGAGATGAGCTCGTCCCGATCCGTGATGTGGCGATCGAACACCACGAGTTCGCTGCCTGGCGGCAGACGGCGAAAGTCCGCGAGGCTCTCCGCCACGCGTAGGTAGTCATCGAGGATGGCGACTTTCGGTGGGTTCTTCACGGTCATGCGTACAGCGTAGTAGGAACGCCCGCCTTCGCGTACGACAAAGCACCGAATCGACGGCCCGATTCGGGCTGATCCGGGTGGGAATGGACCGCGAAGCGGCGCAACGGTCGTTCCCGGAAAGGGGAAACATCCCCGCCGCCGTCGCGGTGCGGGTACGCGCGTGGGCAACGGCCCCCGCGGCGGATCCGGCAGCATTGCGAGATGGGGAAACCGGCCCGGACCCCGGAGCCGAGGCGTTTTCCCGGACGGGAAACGCGCCCGTCCGCGTGTCCAGAAGCGTTGCGCGGACGGGAAACGCTCCTGGGAGGACGAGCGGGCGCGTTGCGAGACGTGGCAATGTACCCCGCGACCGGATCCGGACGCGTTGAGAAGAGGAGAAACGCGCGTTTCCTCGTTTCGGGGCGCGTTTCCACAGATTTCAGCGCGCTCGGCTGCCCCGTCGCGGTTTTCGTCTACCATGGCGCCCGCCTTGGGCTCCCCCATGTCCTGCTTGCGCCGCTTCTCACCTTCCCTGCCCGCGGCGCTCGCCCTCTTCGCCACGCTCGCAGCCGTCCCCGGAGCCTCTGCGGCCTCCCTGCCCCGCCTCGTGGTCGAGCGCGCGCCCGAAGCGGCCGATTGTCCCGACGCCGGAGCCCTCGCCGCCGCCGTCGAGCGCCAGATGCAGCGCCCCGCACTCGACCCGGAAGGCGCGGATCCGTCGGCCCCCGTGTACGAGGTGCACGTCGTCCGCTCGGAGGACGGGTACGCCGCGACGCTCAAGGCGGGTGACCTCACCCGAAATCTCTCCGACCCGGGATCCACCTGCGCCGAGCTCGCCGATGCGCTCGCCTTGACCCTGGCCATCCTGCTCGACAGCGAGCCCACGGCACCGCCACCGCCGCCACCGCCACCGCCACCGCCACCGCCGCCGCCGCCGCCGCCGCCTCCGCCTCCGCGCCCGGCCGCCTGGGACCTCTCCTTCCACCTCGGCGCCGCCGCGACCGCTGGATTCCTCACGCCTTTCTCCCCGGCCGTCAGCGGCGAGGTCGCTCTCCGCCTCGGCAGAGCTTCCTTCGGCGTCGGCGTCTTCGGCCTCCCCGGCACCACCCTCGACGTCGCCCCTGGCCAGGTCCGCCTCTGGCTCGTCGCGGCCACCGCGCGGGCCTGCGGCGCCGTCGTCGACCCGCCCCGCGGCGTCCGCGTCTCCTTGTGCGCCGAGCCCTTCCTCGGCGCCGTCCACGGCGAGGGCCGCGGCTTCGAGGCCAACCGCGCGGGCACCCGCCCCTGGATCGCCCTCGGCGGCACCGGGATGCTCGAAGGACCCCTCGCCGGCCGCCTCGGCTGGTCCGTCCGCCTCGGCGTCGCCGTCCCGCTCCTTTCCTACGCCTTCACCGTCGACGTGCCCACGGCCCCAGACCCCGATGCCCCGACCATCCCCGTCACGGCCTTCCAGCCCACACCCCTGAGCGGATATCTCGGCGCTGGCCTCCGCTGGACGATTCCGTGATGGCGAACCGCCCCTGCCTCCACCCAGCCAGGGCCATGACCGCGGACGCTGTCACTCCATGAACTTCCGGCAGCTCTACGACGAGCACTTCCCGTTCGTCTGGCGCTCCCTCCGCCGCCTCGGGATCCGCGAGAGCGACCTGCCCGACGCCGTGCAGGACGTGTTTCTCGTCGTTCACCGGCGGCTGCCCGAGTTCGAGGGACGATCGAAGATGAGCACCTGGATCTTCGGCATCTGCTTCCGGGTCGCTGGCGATCGGCGCAAGGCCGCCCGCGCCGCCGACCGCCGCGACGGGGGCGACGAACCCTTGCTCCACACGCCCGACGAGCGCGCCGACGTCGCCGCAGAGGCCGAGCGCCGGCGCGAGCTCGCGCAGCTCGAAGCGCTGCTCGACGAGCTGCCGCTCGATCAACGCGCGGTCTTCACGCTGTTCGAGCTCGAAGGCATGACGGGCGAGGACATCGCCCAGACGCTGGAGCTACCCCTGGGCACGGTCTACTCGCGCCTGCGGCTCGCCCGCGAGGCCTTCCGGCGAGGCGCGGCGCGCTCGCAGGCGCGCGACCGATTTTACGTGCCCCCGTCCCCGAAGGTCCCGGGGAACGCCCTCACGAATCAGGCAGGAGGGAAGCGATGAGCGACCCGAAGCGATGGATGGAGGAAGGCGCGGACGCCGCGCCGCACGAGCGTGCGCTCCTTCGAGCGGGGCTCGACATGGACCCGCCGGCCGGCGCCGAGGATGCGATCTGGGCCGCGCTGAGCGCGAAGATCGGCCCCGGTGGAGGCGGAGGTGATGGCGGAAGCGGAGGCGCCTCCGGCAGCACGGGCGCGCCTGCGGGAGCGCCGGCCCAGGCGGCCGCGAGCTCGTCGACGGCCAGCGCCTCGGGGGCAATCGGCGCCGCGAAAGGACTTTTGGTGGGGCTCCTCGGCACGGCGATCGTCGCAGGCGCCGTCGCGGCATTCGTACCCGCGAAGGAGCCGCCGCCGGCTGCGCCGAGGATCGAGCCCACGGCCGAAGCGGTGATCGAGCCGCCCCGCGCGCCGGAGCCGGACGTCCCGCCGCCGCCCGAAGCCGCGCCCGCGCCCCCTCCGGCCACGGAGGACGAGCCTCCGAAGAGCGCGCCACCACGAAGGGCCTCGGCCGCCGTCCCCTCGGCGAGCGTCGATCCCCCTGCCCCCTCGCCCGCTGTCGATCCAGCGGCCGCCGCGCACGCCGAGCGGGCGAGCCGTCTGCGCGAAGAGCGCACGGCCCTCGGGGACGCACGCGCGGCGCTCCGGGCCGGCGACACGGCGGGCGCCCTGCAAAAACTCGAAGCCATGGGCGATCGTTTTCCGAACGGCACCCTCGCGCAGGAGCGCGAGGCCCTCGCCATCGAGGCCCTCGCCCGGGCCGGCCAAACCGCCGCCGCCTCCGAGCGCGCCGCCGCCTTCCTGCGCGCCCACCCGACGAGCGCCCACGCCAAGAAGCTCCGCAGCTTCGTCCGATAAAACCACCGAGCGCATCTTTTTTTGAAATGGCGCCCGGCGCCTCGCTCCACCCACCTCGCACGAACCTGGTGCCGGCCGATGTCCGGCGGCGCCGCGTGCAAAGGAGAATGTCATGGGCCAGCGATCTGCAATGGCGTTGTTTTCGTGTATCCTCGGCCTCGGCGTGACGGGCATCGCATGCCAGGGCGTGGTCGACGTGGGCGGCGGCAGCAATGATCCGCCGCTCCCCGAAGCGGACAAAATCGATCTTCTGCTCGTCGTGGACAATTCACGGTCCATGGCCGACAAGCAGGAGGTCCTCGCGAAAGCGACCGAGGATCTCGTGCAAGCAATCGCGAACCCGCCGTGCGTGGACGCGAACGGCGTCGTGGTGTCGACGCCGTCGACGGCCGTCGAACCCTGCCCGGCGGGCCAGGTGCGAAGGCACGTGCCGGTGACCGACATCCACATCGGCGTGATCAGCTCGAGCCTCGGAAGCCGCGGCGGCAAGCTTTGCCCCGACGTCGACAGCAACAACCTGACCTGCGCGCCGAACCCCAACCTGACGAACAACGACAAGGGCCACCTGCTCACGCGCGCCGACGCGTGCGGCGTCACGCCGGAGGTGCCGACCTACGAGAACAAGGGGTTTCTTCTCTGGGATCCCATCGGCGTGCTCTCGCCCCCGAGCAACGCGGGCGAGCTCGCACAAGACCTTTCCGACATCATCCGCGGCGTCGGGCAGATCGGCTGCGGATACGAGTCGCAGCTCGAGAGCTGGTATCGTTTCCTCGCCGACCCCGAGCCTTACGAGTCAATCAGTGTCGTCAATTTCGAGGCCACGCCCCAGGGGGTCGACGTCGAGCTGCTCGCGCAGCGCCGCGATTTCCTCCGGCCCGACTCGATGCTCGTGATCCTGACGCTCACCGACGAGAACGACTGCTCCATCAAGGAGACGGGCCTTCATTACCTCGTCGCGGAGCCCGAGACGCTGCCGCGGCCGCGCAGCGAATGCGCGACGAACCCGAACGACCCGTGCTGCAAGTCATGCGGTCAGGATCCCGGCGACTGCCCCGTCGATCCGACCTGCTTCAATGAATCCGGAGGGATCGCCAGGCTGAGCACGGACGAGGACCCGGTCAATCTGCGTTGCTTCGACCAGAAGCGCCGCTTCGGGATCGACTTCCTCCACCCCGTGGATCGATACATCAACGCCTTGACCCAGCCCACAGTCACGACGCGCGCGGGGGACGTCGTCCCAAACCCCATCTTCTCCGACCTCGATCTGAGCGATACAAACGAGACGATCCGCGATCCAGGGCTCGTCTTCGTGGCCGGCATCGTCGGCGTTCCCTGGCAAGACATCGCGCGGGACCCGTCAAACCTCGCAGCCGGCTACAAGAACGCGGAGGAGCTCGCGCAGAACGGGGGCTGGAGCGCCCTGCTCGGAAATCCCGCGACGAGCACGCCGCCATCGAACCCGTACATGATCGAGTCCGTCGCGCAACGCACGGGCGTCCCGGCCGGCAATGCCAAAAACGGAGGCGACCGCACCACGCACAACGAGGATCTACAATACGCCTGCACCTTCCCCCTGGTCGAGCCGCGCGATTGCAGCGACGAGGCGAGCTCGATCCCGTGCGATTGCTTCAATGACGACAACGACAGCCCACTCTGCGCGCCAAACCCGAACGACGGCGGCGCGCGCACGCTGCAAGTCGCAGCCAAGGCCTACCCAAGCCCCCGGACGATGAGCGTGATCGAGGGCGTGGGCAACCAGGGCGTGCTCACCTCGATCTGCCCGTCCCAACTGACGGACACGAGCGCTCCAGATTACGCGTACCGCCCGGCAATCCAGGCCCTCGTGGAGCGTATGGCGAGCCGGCTTTGAGCTGCGCTTTCAGAGGCGCTGCGCTGGGGCTTTGCCCCAGGCCCCACCAGGGGCTATCCGCCCCTGGACCCGGACCAGGGCAAGCCCTGGACCATTTGGGGAAGAACTGCGCGATGCGCAGTTCTTCCCACAGGCCGGCGGCAAGACCAGAGACAGCGTTGCCCGTCATGGCGGTCTCGGTTGGCAGGGCCTTCGCTGGTCTTGCCTCGGCCTGCTCGATGAACTGCGCATCGCGCAGTTCATCGACCCCGGGTCCAGCGCTTGCGCTGGTCCGGGTCCAGGGGTGGACAACCCCTGGTGGGGCCTGGGGCAACGCCCCAGCGCGACGGTTTGCTCAGCCGCCCTCGGTGATGGGCAGTGAAAACGTGAACGTGGTGGACTCTCCGGGGACGCTCTCGGCGTGGACCCGCCCGCCGTGCGCCTCCACGAGGCCCCGCACGATGTAAAGCCCGAGCCCGAGACCCTTGATCGACCCGCCCTGCGCGCGCCCCCGCTTGAATCGCTCGAACAGGGTGCGCATGTCCTCGGCCACGATTCCTGGCCCCTGATTGCGCACCGCCACCATGATCTCGGCGCCGCGCCTCTCCGCGACGACCTCGATGGGCGTCCCGGGCGTCCCGTATTTGAGCGCGTTCGAGAGCAGGTTCTCCGCGACCTGCTCGAGCCGCTGCGCATCCACGGAGACCACGGGAAGATCGCCGCAGATTGAGAGCGTGACACGCTCGCGGTCGCCGCTTGCCTCGATGACGTGCGCGAGCAGCTCCGGGATGTCGGTCGGCGCGCGCACGAGCTCCAGCCGGTGCGCCTCGATTCGCGACAGATCGAGCAGATCGCCGATCATGCGCCCGAGCCGCTCTGCGCTCTCGACGATCCGCTCGGCGCGGCGGCGTGCCGTGGGGTCGGCGGACGAGCGTGCGAGCATCGACGCGAGGGTCGTGATGGTCGTGACTGGCTGGCGCAGGTCGTGGGCCACCACGCTCGTCCATTCCTGCCGCATTCGCTCGAGCTCCTTCAGCGGCGTGATGTCCTCGTAGGTCACGACGGTTCCGAGGTGTTGGCCCGCATCGCTGTGAATGGGCGACGCATTCGTCAGGACCGGCACGTCGGGCTTGTCTGGGGCACGGATGAGCATCTCCCGCCCGGTCACCACCTCGCCGCGCATGCCCCGCTCGATCGATAGGTCCCCTCGGGGCACGGGCGTGCCATCTGGCAGGCGGAGCCTTTTCCGTATCTTTCCGAGCGCGTCCGGATCCGAGTTGGCCACGCCGAGCAGCTCCTCGGCCCTCCGGTTCATCACGTACCGCGCCCCGTTCTCCAGCTCGCAGAGCACGATGCCGATGGGCGACCCGTCGATCACGGCCCGCAGCCAGCGTCGCTCGGTCGAGAGGGCCTCGACGAGCCGTTCGCGCTCCGCTTCGAGCCGCCGCTGCTCGGTCACGTCGTCGTTGATGACGAAGGCCCCGAGGATTCGCCCCTCCGCATCACGCACCGGCGCGGCCGAGTTCAGGATAAGCCTGTGGGTGCCATCGAACGCCTCGATTGCGACGAGCTCGTTCTGCACGCTCTCGCCGTTCCGTAGCGCGCGGAGGATCGCCCACTCGTCGGCCTCGACCTTCTTGCCCGAATCGCCCCACCATGCCTTGTATTCGCCGAACCGCTCCGGGCCGACGAGCCGTGCCCCGCCCCAGATGCGTCGTCCGGCGGGGTTGACCAGCACGAGCTGGCCCCGTTCGTCGGAGACCCATACGCCGACCGGCAAGGCCTCGAGCACCTGCCGGAAGAGGAGCTCGCTCTTCTGGAGCGCCGTCTCTGCGCGGCGCTGCTCCGTCACGTCCAGGACCGTCCCGCACATCCGGATCGGGCACCCCTTTTCGTCGCGGAACACGTCGCCTTCCACGTGCACGATCCGCTCCCGACCGTCCTCGACCACGACGCGGAGATCGAGCGAATACATGCGCGTCCCGTCGAGGGCTCGCCGAACCGCCTCGTCCACGTTCGCGCGATCATCCGGGTGCACGATCGAGAGAAACTTTTTGTAGCTTCTCGTCTCGGTCCCGGGAGGCAGGCCGAAGAGGCGGCAGCATTCATCCGACCACGAGGCCTCGTCCGGGTCGATCTCCCATTGCCAGCTCCCGACGTGGGCGATCCGCTGGGCGCGGGCGAGGCGCTCCTCGCTCTGACGAAGCGCCTCCTCGGATTGCTTGCGCGCGGTGACGTCCCGGAGGATGCCCATGTGCCTGCCCGGAACGAAATGCGCCTGCGCGTTGAATTCGCAGACGAACGTGCTGCCGTCGGCGCGCAAAAACGTGCCCTCGGCTGCCCAGTGCCCCACCCTGAGGAATTCGGACCAGTTCGCCCGGGCCTCGGCCCTGCATTCGGGGGGCCGGAGATCGAACACGTTCCCCCGCAAGAGCTCGTCCCGAGACGCGCCGAGGAGCTCACAGGCGCGCGGGTTGACGTCGACCAGGCGCCCTGCGTCGTCGCAGATGACGATGCAATCGAGCGCGTGCTCGAACAGCCGCCGGTATTTCCAATCGGTCTCCGCGGTCGCCCGGGTTGCGGACGCCAGCGAGGCTGCGATGAGGCTCGTGAGTGCCGAGAGCATGGGTAACGACCGATCCCGGCTGTTCTCGGCGCGCGGCGTGAAGCAAACCAGCACGCCGAACAGGTGCTCCTCGGAGACGAGCGGCACCGCCAGGGCTCGCTGGCCGCAGCCGAGCTCCGCGGCCGCGTGGATGTCCGAGGGGACGTCCTTGGCTGCGACATCGACGTCCGCGGCCCTCCGCGTGCGCGCCACGTGAGCGGCCAGGCTCGCCGATTCGAGCGGGAGCGAGCCGACGCGGTCGAGGAGCGCCTCGGGCGCGCCGCGATGCGCCGAAAGCGCGAGCGTTCGCGCGTCCCCGCTGAGGCCGTAGACGAGCGTCACGTCCCCGCCGAGCGCCGTGGCCACGAGCTCCACGGCGAGCCGGTGCGCGTCCCGGGGCTCGCTCGTGCTGCGGAGGAGACCCGTCGCAAGCTTCGCGAAAACGTCTACATGACCGGTGGAAATGCCCTTGTCGGAATGAATGACCTCGTCGGCCTCCAACATATCTTTTGCCTGTTGCGCCCCGCCGCTCGGAGGAGCGCGTGGAGATCGCTCCCAATACAACATGCTCACGGCAGCGTGTCACGCCGACTGCGGATCGAACGTCATAGCCCGCCCCGGCGGACGGCTCTCATCGAGGCGCTGCGCTGGGGCGTTGCCCCAGGCCCCACCAGGGGCTGTCCGCCCCTGGACCCGGACCAGCGCAAGCGCTGGACCCGGGGTCGATGAACTGCGCGATGCGCAGTTCATCGAACAGGCCAGGTCAAGACCAACGACGACCTTGCCCATCAAGACAGCCGCGCTGCCGACTGGCAACGCCGTCCTTGGTCTTGCCACCGGCCTGTTGGAAGAACTGCGCATCGCGCAGTTCTTCCACGAACGGTCCAGGGCTTGCCCTGGTTCGGGTCGAGGGGCGAACAGCCCCCGCGGGGCCCGGGGCAGCGCCCCGGCGCGACGCCTCGTGATGAGACCGATGCTCAGCGCTTGGGCGGGGCGTGCTACGAAGAGCAAAGCCGAATGACCGACCTCCGCGGCAAGACCCTCGCCGGCACCTTCTTCCACGCGCCTGTGCTCGGCACCCTCGAGGTGCTGGAGGACGCCCTCGTCGAGATCGACAAGGCTGGACGGATTGCCACCGTGATCAGGTCGGGCGACCCCCGCCACGAAGGCGCCCGGATCGCTGCGTCCATGGCCGGCACGCTGGTGACGCTTCCCGCTGGCTGCTACGTGATCCCCGGCTTCGTCGACCTCCACATCCACGCCCCGCAATACCCGCAGCTCGGCAAGGCGCTCCACGTGCCGCTGGAAATCTGGCTGCGCCACACCTTCCCGCTGGAAGCCCGCTACGCCGACGCTGCCTTCGCGCGGAAGGCCTACGAAATGCTCGTCGCCGACCTCCTCGCGAATGGCACCACGACGGCTCTCTACTTTGCCACGATCCATCAGGAGGCGACCCGCCTCCTCGTCGACATCTGCCTGGAAAAGGGCCAGCGCGCCCTCGTGGGCAAGGTCGCGATGGACAACCCGCAGGAATGCCCGGACTTCTACCGCGACGCCTCGACCGAGGCCGGCCTCCAAGGCACGCGATCACTCATCGAGTATGTTCGTACCCATCCGGCGAATGAGGGTGGGCTCGTCCACCCCGTCGTGACGCCGCGATTCGTACCCTCCTGCACCGACGCGATGCTCGAGGGCCTCGGCGTCATCGCCAGGGAATGCGGCTGTCACGTCCAGACCCATTGCTCCGAAAGCGACTGGGAGCACGGCTACGTCCTCGCCCGCCACGGGGTGACGGACGCCGAATGCCTCGATGGCTTCGGCCTCCTCACGCGACAATCGATTCTCGCGCATGCGAATCTGATCAACGCAGACGACATGGCCCGTATCGTCACCCGCGGCTCGGGGGTCGCGCACTGTCCCCTGTCGAACGCCTATTTTTCGAATGCAGCCTTCCCGCTCCGTGCGGCGCTTGCAAAGGGCGTCCGCGTCGGCCTGGGTACGGACATTTCGGGCGGCCCGAGCGCCTCCATGCTCGACGCCTGCCGCATGGCCGTCGTGACCTCGCGCATGCTGGAGAGTGGTGTCGACCCGGCGCTGCCGCCGGAGACGCGCGGCCGGCCCTCGTCCCGCATCGACATCCGCGACGCCTTCCATCTCGCGACCGCCGCGGGTGGCGACGCGCTCGAGCTCCCGGTCGGTCGCTTCGCGCCCGGCTGCCATTTCGACGCCGTCCTCGTCGACACCACTGCCCCGAACGGCACGATTCGCCTCTTCGAAGAGCTCGACGAGCCGGAGGATATCCTCGCGAAGATTGTCTACACGGCCTCCCGCGCCAATCTCGCCGAAATCTGGGTCGCCGGGAGACGGGTCGCCGGGGCAGGCTGACGCTCCGGGGACGAGGTTTACATGGTCGCCAAACACCTCGCGTCGTGCCTGCCTTGTTCGGTCCACCCTTCCTCGTAGCGGACCATCGAGAGCCCCGCGCAGAGAGACGGCAGCTCGCCGTCCTCGAGCAAGAACGCAGCCCCCGGTCTGGCATGGCGTAGCAGATTCGACCGCGTCGGATGCTCCACCACGAGGAGCCCATTCGGCGCGAGCAGGCGCGGGTATTGCCGGAAGAGCGGGCGTTCGAGGTAGTGGCTTTGCAGGATCACGTCCCACGGGCCCTCGGGCAGGGGCTCCTCTTCGAGGTCGCGCCGCAGCGTCTCGATCGTGACGCCCGCCTCCCGCCCGCGCTTCTCCGCGACGGAAAGGCCCACGGGCGAGATGTCCACGAGCGTCACCCGAAGGCCCCGCCTGGCCAGCCAAATCGCGTTTCGCCCCGCCCCACCCCCGACGTCGAGCGCGCGCCCCTCCCGGGGCAAATGCTCGTCGAGCGACGTGAGCCAGGCGGAGGGCTCGTCCGGCGCCCCCTCGGCTGCGTACCGCGCGTCCCATTTCTGCCGATCTGCGTCTGCCACGTGCAGGTTCCTCCGCCGCGCATTCGATCAGATTCGCATCCTTCCGTCAATCCGTAGGCGTTCCACGGGGCTCACCGGGAAAACAGCTCCGTCGTTTGGCCCATGTCGTACACCGGCCTCCCGTGCTCGTCCGCGCGCACCCCATGCGTGAGGCGGTGAGGCTCGCGGCGCGTGGGTGAGAGCAGATGCTCGACGGGAACGCCGCAGAGGACGAGCGCATCCGCGATGAGGCGCCGGTGGCAACGTTGCCAGGCCGTCTCTGCGCACATCACGGCGAGCGGCCCACCCTGCTGCGCGTCGCCGACGAGGTGCTCGAGCGCGTCCTCGAACGCGGGTTCGTCCATGTAATCGGCGTACGCCCGGAACCCCTCGTCCTCGAGGGCCGGGTGTCGCGAGGGCCGCTTCGGCCGCCGCCTGCCGCCGAGCTCCTCGCCCCGGAAAACGTATTCGACGCCGAGGCCGGGCAGCGACGCCGCGAGGGCGTCCCGGCCAAACTGCGGGTTGCGGCGGGAGCCGGGGTATCGACGGACATCGAACAGGCGGGCGACCGAGGCGCCGCCGAGCGTCTCGACGAGCTCCTCCAGGCTGCGCGTGCCGTGGCCGATCGTGTAGATGGTGGGGATGGGCGCGGCGGACACCTCGGCAGCATGCCGTGGAGGGACAGCGTGTCAATGCCGCGATGAAACCCACCACGGTCGGAAGCCATCCATGAGGGATCCGGCTGCGCAGGCGAAGGCGATGCGGACGTTGTTCGAGGCGCTCGCTTCCGGGGCGAAAGGGAGCCTGCCAGGATGATGTACCTTGATGCGGTCTTGCGTTTCCTTTGGCACCCGGCCGTCGATGTGTTGCCGCGCCCGCTCTATCCCTGATCCGCGCCGCGAGATCAGGTGTCGGATGAGGTTCATCCGGGACAGCTCCCGTGGTAGCATGGGGAAACATTCTTCACCTTGGCTCGGGTGGCCGCGCCGGAAAGGATCTCCATGCTCGGATCGAGCTCTCCCAGGTTTCCCGTCGTCTCCTCCTTGATTGGCGCCTCGATCCTCTGCGCGAGCGGCGCGGCGTTCGCGGTCGTCACGCAGCCGAACGGCACCGTCATCCCCGTGGGAGGGGGCGCGGCGCTCAGCGGCTACCTCAACGGATCGGCCAACAACGACAACATCAACGAGGGGATCGACGTCGTGCAGAGCGCCGCCGTGGAGCCCCAGGTTTTCTCGCCGCTCTGCGACTTCAGCGGCAAGTACATCGCCAAGGGCGGCGGCGCCAATTTCGCCGTCGGCTGGTACAACGTCGACGACAACATCCCGAGCAACAACCCGCCGAAGTACGTCCCCGTGGACCTCGGGGCGAACCTCAACATGGCGGCGCCGAACAGCGACATCCAGATCCTGTTCCCGTTCTCGGGCGCCCTGCCGCCTCCCGACCAGGTCAACCTGACCGCCGTCTCGATCCGGGAGCACCCGGCCTACAAGGGGGGCTACATCGGCTTCGTGCTGATCCCCAACCCGAACGGCACCGGCACCGGGAACGCGACGCAGTATCACTACACCGAGCACCGGTTCAACGTCACGTGCACGCTGTGCTCGACCCCGGGACCCTGGTACTCGGATCTCCTCTACAAATCGAACATGCTCGCCAACACGTTCTACCTTGGCTTCGAGGATCTCGACTTCAAGGACGCGGCGGGCGCCGAGGGCGTCAACGGGAACGACCTCGACTACGAGGACTTCCTCTTTCGCTTCACCGGTGTCGCCTGTCCCGGCGCCGGGCAACCCTGCGACGTGCCCGACGCGCAAGGCGCGTGCGCCAAGGGCATCTCCGACTGCAATGCGCAGGGAGCGCTCATCTGCAAGGCCGTCCTTCAGCCCGGCATCCAGGGCGAGGCATGCGACGCCATCGACAACGACTGCGACGGCCTGATCGACGATGACGCGACGTGCCCGCCCGATATGGTGTGCAGCAACGGCACCTGCGTCGCGTCCTGCGAATCGGGCGAGTTTCCCTGCCTCCCCTCGTTCGTGTGCAAAGGGAGCTTCTGCATCGAGGAGGCCTGCGCGAACGTGGTTTGTCCGGAAGGCGAGGTGTGTCACGGCGGCGAGTGCCGCGCTCCCTGCGCGGGTGTCGTTTGTCCCGCGGGCCAGGTCTGCAGCGGTGATCACTGCGTGGACCCGTGCGCGGGCGTCACGTGCGGAGAGGGCCAGGTGTGCGTGAGCGGCGTCTGTATCGCCGGGTGCGCCTGCCGGATCTGTCCCTCGGGCGAGAGCTGCCATGTAGACAGCGGCCAATGCGTCGAGACCGCGTGCCTCGGCGTGTCGTGCCAAGCCGGCACCCATTGCAAAGCGGGGAACTGCGTCGACCTCTGCGATGGCGTCACGTGCCCGCCAGGCGAGGCTTGCGAGGGCGGTCAATGCGCCGCGGTCGTGCCCTCCGCGACGAGCTCGTCGACCGGCAACTTCGTCGGATCCGGCGGCGCGGGCGGCGACGGCGGCGCAGGCGGCATGGGCGGCGCCATGACCGGCGGCGGCACGTCGTCCGCAGGCGGCGCGCCGCCCGGAAGCGGCGCGTCCGGGAGCTGCGGCTGCCGCATCGAATCCGCAGCCTCCACCGCCAGCGGCACGGGGCTCAGCGCGCTCCTCGCAGCACTCCTGTTCGCTCGCCGCCGCTCGAGCGGCCGCGGACGCGGACCGCGCGCGAAAGAGCGCTGCTGAGCTCCTCCCCACTGGGAGCATTCGTCTCTTCTGGAGGCCGCCGCGCCGGGGCTCTGCCCCGGGCCCCGCGGGGGCTGTTCGCCCCTCGACCCGAACCAGCGCAAGCGCTGGACTCGTGGTGGAAGAACTGCGCGGTGCGCAGTTCTTCCATCAGGCCCGTTGGAGGGCCGAATGCTGTCATCGGCGGAATCTCGCGCTGTGGGCGGCCGCGCGATGCGCGTGAGGACGCCCTGGGAGGCGGACGTGCTCGTGCCCGGAGAGGGTGAGGACGCCCTGGGAGGCCGACGTGCTCGTGCCCGGAGAGGGTGAGGACGTCCAGGGAGGCGCACGTGCTCGTGCCCGGCGAGGGTGAGGACGCCCTGGGAGGCGGACGTGCTCGTGCCCGGCGAGGGTGAGGACGCCCTGGGAGGCGGACGTGCTCGTGCCCGGCGAGGGTGAGGACGCCCAGGGAGGTGCACGTGCTCGTGCCCGGCGAGGGTGAGGACGCCCTGGGAGGCGCACGTGCTCGTGCCTGGAGAGGGTGAGGACGCGGTGGGCGGGGGCGCTCGCCGGTCTTGCCTCGGCCTGTTCGATGAACTGCGCATTGCGCAGTTCATCGACCCCGGGTCCAGCGCTTGCGCTGGTCCGGGTCCAGGGGCGGATAGCCCCTGGTGGGGCCTGGGGCAACGCCCCAGCGCAGCGCCCCCCAGATGAGACCAACCTCGAGCCGACCGCGGGGACTATGGCAGGGCGCAGGCGGGCACCTGGATCAGGTAGCTCGCGACGTCGTTCTCCATCGTGCTCTCCCAGGTCGAGGCGAACAGCACCTTCGTGAGGTCCGGGTTGGCGATTGCCTGCGCCGAGGTGAAGTAGCCGGCGTTGCCGTAGTGGGTATGGGCGAGATTGTAGACTTTCGGGTTTGCCTGGAGCTCGACGGCGATGACCTTGTTGTAGAACCACTGCGCAGATGGATCGCACGCTTTGGCGCCGTATTCCTCGGAGCAGGCGTAGAACCCGATGACGGCGTAGCCTGGCTTGTTCTTGGAGGTTCCGCTGATGTGCATGGCGGCGCTCCCGTTGTTCTCGCCATAGAGGGGAACGAGCGGCGTCGCCGTCCCGCCCGCGAGCTCGACCATGACCACGTTGCCCGCATTCGCCCCGTCGTAGGCGGTGTAGACGAGCACCTCGTCGCCGTCCTTCGTAATTGCGAGATCGCTGTGCTCGCTGCGGTCGTGCAGCTGCGTGTAGCTCGAAAAATCGGTCTTGTAGGCGCGTGTCCCCATGGGGACTCCCCAGGAGGGCACGCAGTAGTTCCCCTTTGGGCTCGTCGAGATGTGGTCGGGCGCCTCGGTCACGGGCATGTGCCCGAGGATCTTGTCGGCGTCGAAGTCATAGGCGAACAGACCATCGGGAACGAAATTGCCGGCTGTCGTGTGGCCGGCTTCCAGGCACCAGATCTTGCCGTCGTCGGAGGGGCGTCCCTCCTGCTTCGTCCACATTCCGGTCGCGCCCGGGAAGAGCGCCTTCACACGTGTCCCGAGATCTCTTGACGTGGATTTTTCGTCGCTCGTGATGTCGTAGGTCGAGATTGTGAGACCCTGGCCGTACGATTCGAAGAAGTAGAGCTTGTTCGGATCCGTCGGGTGCCAGTTCGGCTCCTGGGGCTCACCCAGCGCGAGCGTCTTCAAGAAAGCCTGGGTGCCGTCTGGCTTCACCTCGTAAAGGCGCATCCACCCGTTCGAGCTGAGCATGAGCGCGCGGGTCGAGTCGGCATTGAAGGCGGGGCGGCGCGAGTATTCGTGGCGGACCCAGCTCGGGATGTCGTGGTCGGTGACTTGCGAGGCGTCGGTCACGCGGGCGACCTTCAGGTGGTAGTGCTCATCCTCGAAGGGGACGTTCAGCGCGGGGCGCATTTTCCCCTCGGTCGGCACCGACGTGTCGAGCCCCTCGACGAGCGTCACATTGCAAGCGCCGCCGCCTGAGCCCCCGCCGCCGCCTGAGCCCCCGCCGCCGCCCGAACCCGCGCTGCCGCCCGCTCGAGCTCGAGCTCGAGGCTCCGCTCGGATCTCCTCCGCTCGAACCGCACCCCACCGCGACAATGCTAGTGATCAGAACCAATGCCAAGGTCTTCATGCCGACGATGTTACACGGAATCGTCGCAGCGCCCTCTGGAAATCGGTCGCCTATCTCAGGGCGCCAAGCCGGACACGAATACCTCGATCGGGCCATCCAGAGCAAATAAATCCGGCCCGTTCGGATTCACCCGCGAGCCGACGATCGCGCTCCTCCCCTGGCAGTTCACCGCGAGTGCGTGCACGGTCTCCGATTGCGCTCCGCCCATCCTCTCCGCCCAGCGCACCTCTCCTGTTTGCCCGAGCTTCATGAGCCAGGCGTCGGTGCCGCCCGCACTCGTGAGCGGCCCGCTTCCTGGATCGATGGTGCCCGCGAATGCACCCGCGAGCACCAGATTGAGCAAGGCGCGCGCCGGGTCACGCGTAGGCGTACACCCGCCGCTCGTTCGAATCGACCCCGAGATAAACGGCACGTCCGCCTTCGTTCACCGTTCCTTCAGCGGCGCGTGTCGGCGCCGGTCGGCTGTCGGCGACGGCGTCTTCGGCGCGGAGCCGCTCGTATTCGGCGACCGTCAATCGCTGGCAGTCGCGCAGGGGCCCGTCGATCTGGAGGCGCGTCACGAGCTCGGCGGCCTCCGGGTTCGTCCTGCCGGCGAAAAACTCCGCGCAGCAGCCTGATCCATAACTGAAGAGACCGATACGACGGCCTGCGAGCTCCCTCGCTTGCGTGTTCAGCAGGGAGGCGAGCGCGAGGTAAAGCGAGCCCGTGTAGACATTGCCGATCCGGGATGGCAGATCGAGTGATGGCTCCACTTCCACCACGAACGACGCGTCGGCGACCTCCTCGGTCAGACCATCGATCATCCGGCGATGCCGGTGGGCCTTGCGGGCCATCTTGCCATAAGGCACGTGATAACAAGTCCGCACGAGCGGCTCGTCCGTGGCGCCGTCGAGGCGGCGCCATGCATCGTAAGCGCCTTCGAGGGCGTCGAGATAACATTGCACCGAGTAATGCCCATCGACGAGGGCCTCCTTGTGGTGGAGCGGGCGCCAGAAATCGTGCACGTCGCGCGCGAACGTGCCGGTCTGGCCCACGTCGAGCGAGAGCAGCCGCGGTTTTTCTCGGACGAGCAGCGCGACGGCGCCCGCTCCCTGTGTTGGCTCGCCTGCCGAACGGAGGGGATATCGTGCAATGTCGGTGCAGACGACGAGCGCCGCGCGGCCGCGCGCCGAGCCGGAGGCGATCCAATCGACGGCGGAGAGAAGTCCTGCCGTGCCGCCGAAGCAGGCGTGTTTGGCCTCGAAGATGCGGCACGTGCTCGGCAGATCGAGCAGGCCGTGGACGAACGCAGTCACCGGCTTCGAGTGGTCGACCGCCGTCTCGGTGCCGACGATGCAGAGGCCAATCTCCGCAGGGCTCGCGCCGGAACGCTCGAAGAGGCGCCGCGCCGCGTTCACGGCCAGGGTCACCGGGTCCTCGTCCGGCGCGGCGATCGCCATCCGGCGCATCCCGAGCCCACTCAAATACTTCGACGGCGGGACCCCACGCGCTTCGGCGAGCTCGGACAGCTCGACATAGCCGCGAGGCACACTCAAGGCAATCGCATCGATCCCGACGTCGGGCACGCTTTTGCAAGAATTCATGGTTCGGAGCCTAGTGGCGACGCGTGCATCGGCCGAGGAGACTCGAAGGAGGGTCGAGGGAGCGGCCGTGGGAAAACGGGGCAAAAGCCGCAAACGCGCGCTGGTTCTCCGTCCTCTAGAGCGAGCGCCTGCTGCCGGGGGCTCCCTCGGGCAGCAGAAGACGCATGCGGATGCGCCCGCCCCTTCACACCCGGAAGACCATCGACCATGACACGTACGCTCGTTGCCTCGCTGCTCGCCACCTTCGTCGCCGGATGCGGCTTCATCAAGGTGGGGGGCCTGCCCTCCGTCTCGTCCAGCTCACCTCCGTCCAGCGCGAGGGCGACAAGGTGATGGTCGCCGGCGAGCAGCGCAAGACCGAGCCATTCAACTACGATTGCCGCTCGACGGGCGTCATCGAATCGTACGACCTCAACAACAACCCCGTTCTGCTCATCCGAGCAAGGAGGGGCCCTCGACGAACGTAAAACCTTCCTGCGGCACCACGGCCCGTACCTTGTACCAGCGCAGCACCGCTTCCTCGGACCGATCCTCCATGGGCGCCGTCCACGCACGGTCGAGGCGCATTCTGTCGCGGAGCCGCAGCACGAGCCCGCGACCGTCACGCGCGGTCGCCACCCCCTCGAACCGCAACAGTCGGAAGGAGCGGTCCGCGCGCTCCACCAGCACATCCGAGACCCCGGCATCACACACGGACGCGAAGCGCAGCCGTTCGACCACGAAAATCGCCCCGAAGAGCAGCACGTAATCGCAGCGGTTGCGATCGGGGCGCCCTCTGCCTGGCACCATGCCTCGCGACATGTGGCCCTCTTCGCTCGACAGCTTCCATACCCCATCGAGCACGCGCGCCGCGACGACCCCCTCGACCCGCCGGAGCTCTCTCGAGGAGATGAACGGCAGCGCTGGATGGCGCGGGCCACGCGGTTCGTCCGGGCGATCACCGGGACGCTCCATCGGCGCGAGCGTCCGGTTCCAGCGCAGGCGCCTCACCAGTCGGACCCGCGTGGCGATTGCAGGGTTTTGAAGATCGCCCGGCCGCTCGCTCCCCGGCCGCAGCTCGGGCTCCATGGTGTCGCGCCATTCGAAGAGCGACAGCTCGTGCCGTCTCAGGCCGTTGACCTGCCTGAGCCGCCAGAGCAGGTCACGCGCCGAGAGTGCCGTCAGGTGAACCAGCCGGCCGTCCCCCGCGAACCCGAGGCCGATGGGCTCGATCACGCTCAGAGCCCGCTCGGCCCCGCGCCCGCTCCTCCCTCGGACGAAGGAGCCCTCGGCGGCAGCACGTCGTCGAATACTTTGCTGATGGAGTCGATGACCTTCGAGAGAACGGGATCGTCCTCGTGACCGCGCCCGTTGGCTTCGTCGATGGCCACCTGAATGGCCGTGCCGAGATCCGTGACCATCTCCTCGAGCTTCTGGATACGCCGGACCTCCAGCCCATAATCGATCTCGACCTGCTGGGATGCGCCGACCTTCTCGCGGTAATGCTCCTCGTAGGTACGCACCCGCGTGGTGGCGTCCTCCTCGTAGGGCTTGTAACGCACGCGCTGCTCGAAGGTCTCCTCCATTTTGCCCGCGAATGCAGGCCGACCGTCGACGGTCGTGTTGTGCACGACCTTCGGGTTTCGCCGCGGGAGCTTCTGGACCAGCGTGGCGAGCGTGGCGTGGGCCTCCTTGAGCGCCCGTAGCTGCGGCACCGTCAAATCGGCCTCGATCCCCCTCCACACGAAGCGCCCGGTGTTCTTGCCATTGGCGCGTTGCCGGGCGCCGTGCTGGCGCACGACCTCCACCACGATTCCGAGCACCTGACGGGCGACCTCCTCGGGCGGATAGTCGACGTAGGTCTCCCGGGTCTCGGTGAGCTTTTTGCCCTCCGCGTCGAAGGAGATCTTGCGGATCTCGTGGGCGCGGAGCCGCTCGATCCAGCTAGCCGCCTTGGCCAGCTCGCGTTTCTGGCGGGTAAATGTTGCCTGTACCATGTCGAGCCTCTCGTCGGATGGATCCACCAAAAAGGTGAGTGTTTGTGAAGGCTCCTGGCGCGCTTGGCGCCGCCGCGCCGTCACCGGCGTGGCTTCCCGGGGGCCTGAGGGACTTTCGTCCGGGAGTGCGGCACCACTCGACGCTCCACCCGCTGTGGCGCGCCGCCATTTCGAGCGGATCCTCGGGAGGCCTTATGGCTTTCGCCTGCCGCCGTCTCTGGATTCGCCCGGTGACGGCGCTCCCGCGGGAAACACGCCGCGGGCGTCGACCGGATCGATGTGCCGCGCCCTGGCTACTAGGCGCTCCCCGTGGCCCAGGGGGCGGCGGCTGACCCGCCGGTCGGGGCCACGGCAGAACTCACGGATCCTCCGCGTGTCACCACTCGGCGGACCGTAGGGCTTCACTCCCGCACGCGCGACCGTTCGTCCGGCCGGAGCCGGACCGGCTGTCGCTCGCCTGCCAGCAGAAGGAGGCTTTTCCATGGAGGTGCCCCGCCAGGCCAGCGTGATGAGAGAAGTGAACGTTTCGTTCGATGACGGGCCCGCATGGTGCAACCCTCGCGCGTTCATGTTTGTCTCCGGTGCGACAAGGGTCACTTGGACCGCCCCACCGGACAAGGCTTTCATCGCTCACCGGGCCAAGGCCCGCAATAGGGTAACAGAAGTACCCGACGGAGCTTTACGACCCTCACGACACAAGGGCTACCTTGCGGCTGCGGTTTGTCGCCGCAGCACCATGACAATGCGGGCACGCTCTACCTTCGTTCGTCCTTCGGTCTTTCGGGACCCGTCTGAGCCCCTACTTGCATGGCGGTGCGTACAGCGTTCGCGAGTCGCGCAGAACGCGTGCATTTTACTGCAGCATGCCCTGTGCGCCCCTCTTGCTGTGTCCTCCGACCTTGACCTCCTTGAACCGCTCCGTCCTTCCTCGATGACCTCCTTATGCCCTTGGACGAGCGCCTTGTGCGTAACCTCGGTCCTTGCCGCTGCCAGCGCCGGCAGACCGGGGTCACTCCCGGGATCACGAACACTCGTGGCCAACGTATCCCAGATCGGCTCGCGGTTCAACCGGGCAGATCGATCCATGGGCGAGCGCTGCCCTCCTCGCCCCCGGCCGTGTGTCCCTTTGCAGGAGGACCGAGGCGTGGCCCGAGGAGCTTTCAGAATGCTCTCTCGACGTCGCGACCGATCATCGGCTGGCCCATCTCGCTGAGGATGCGCACATTCGTGTACCTCACGTACACGAGCCTGGGGGCCGCGCATTGCACCTGGCTGATCGGTTGATGGCCCGTCACCATCCCGAGCACACGCCCTGTGGAATTGGACTCGAAGGCACGCCCCGTGTAGAGGTTGATGTGGACGGTCTCGCTGGCTCCGCTGCCACAGGCGTAGATGGCCATCACCTCCGCTTGTGCGGCGAATGGGGAGGAGCGAAGAGGAATGGCAATCGCGTCGAAGGCAATTTCGAGATCTCCGGTCTCGGTGACGACCACGCTGTTGATGTCGGCCCGGGTCTCCCCCGTGATCAGCAGCGCGGCTGCCGACGCGGCAGCGAAAAGAACATTCTGGATGGAACGCCTCATGGCACTGCTCCTCGCGCACGGCCCCGCCGCTGCGAAGGACCCTCACACCGCATGCAACCGTCGGATGCAATCGGCTGGCCATAGCGGGCGCACTTCCGAGCAAGGAAAGCGGATGAAATCGCACCACTCGCTGTGTCTGCCGTGCACAGGCGAGGCCCCCTCCCCTGCCCTCGTGCTCGACTCGACGAGGGCACCCGGGCCCCTTGCGCTCGCCGAGCTCGCCACCCGGTGCCGCTGAGCTCAATCGATCCCGGGGGCTTCTTGTGCGCTTTTCAAGGAAAGCTATTCATGGAGCGAGAGCGGAAGGGCCTACTTGAGCGCCGAAATGCCGTAGGAGAAGCACTGGTGGATGTCCTCGGTCGCATAGTCGGTGGAGAAGCTGCCCTCGCCGCTGGCAAGTCGCTCGAACGCCTCCACGGCCTGGGCGAACTTTTTCGTTCGAACGCCGGCTGCACGAAGGTGCTCCACGACAGGGCGGAGTGCGCTGGCGGCGGCGTCGAGCTCGAGCTTCGCCGCGGCGCTCGGCCGATAGGGCCCCATCCCCGGCTTCTGACCACGAAGTTGCTGCTCGATCTCGGGCTCGACGCGGCGGAAGTGGGCGTACGCTGCGGCGACCGCGCTCATTTCGCTCGCCCATTTCGCCGCGACGTGCTCGCGAGCCAGGGTCTCGAAAGGCGGAATCTTCAATGTCTCGCCGGCGCGAAGCCCTTTCCGCTCATGGTGGTTGTGCGACACGAGAAAGTCTTGATACGTGCGGCTCCCATAGCAGCGCTGGGTGATGGACTCGAATGAATCCCCTTGCTCGACGCGGACGGTGCTTTTGCACGAAGCCGGCGCCGACCGAGGCGCCTCCTGGACGTCCGGAGCCTTCGTATCCGGCGGTGTCTCCGGCGGCGCTGCGGACGAGGTGGCGTTCGGCGCGGGAGCGATGGCGCTCGGCGCGGGAGCGATGGCGCTCGGCGCGGGAGCGATGGCACTCGGAGGGGCAACAGCCGCCCCGTCCGGCTGGCCACGCGTGCATCCCCCCACGACGAGGCAAATGAGCCAACAATGACCCAATTGCATCAGGCGTGCGATCCCTGGAGCCCTCTCCATACGAGATCCGTTGCGATACCAGGGCCCCATGAGCCGCGACCTCCTCCTCGACGCCTAGCAGGCGTCCCGGCGTGCCAGCAAGTTCCCCTCGACATTTGGGCGAAGGTTCTGCGTCCCAGGCGAGCGGTACGCCCGCGTTCGGCGGTTGACGCGGCCGCGCGGGATCGATAACCGCGACGCATGCTGATCCCGCGCTTCTCCGCCGTCCTGAACCGCGACCGGCTCGAACTTCGCGGCTGGCGGCTAACGCCGACCGGCGCGCGCCGCCTCGCCGACGAGCCCGCGCTGGCGACCGTCCGCGAGCTCGACCTGACGGGCAACGAGATCGGCGACGACGGCCTCGCAGCGCTGCTCGCCTCGCCGCACCTCGGGCGCGTGACGGAGCTGCGGCTCGCCGAGAACAAGCTGACGTCCGCGGGCCTGCGCGCGCTCGCGGAGGCGCCGGCGCTCGCGGAGCTCGGCGAGCTCGACCTCGCCGGCAACACCCTCGGCCCCGACGCGATCGCGGTCCTCGCCCCGCTGCTGCCGCGCCTCCAAATCCTCGACCTCGGCGACAACCGGATCGGCGACGCCGGGGCGCGCGCCCTGGCCGACGCCGGCTTTCGCGGCGAGGAGCTGGGGCTCGCGTTCACCGATATCGGCCCCGCCGGCCTGGCGGCGCTCGTCGACGGCGGCGCACTCGCGCGGACGTCCGGGCCGTCGCTGATCGGCGACCCACTCGGCGACGAAGGCGCCGCCATATTCGCGCGCCTCGCCGGCCAGACCGACGGCTTCAGCAGCGTCGACCTCGGCTGGACCGGGCTGACCGCCCACGGCCTCGAGCGGCTGCTGGCGAGCGGCGTGTTTTCACGGGGAATCTCCCACCTCGGCCTGCGCGGCAACCCGCTCGGCGAGGCCGGCCTGCGCGTGCTCGCGACCCACCCGGGCCTGCCGAAGGCGACCCTGCACCTCGACGACGTCCCGCCCGCGCTGCTCGCGGAGATCCGCGCGCGCACGCGGGCGATCGTCGCGCCCCCGGTGGCGGACGGCCGCGTGCTCGCCTGTCCCTATTGCTACGAGGCCCTCGATCTCGCGACGGCGAAGTGCCCGCATTGTCGGCTCGACGCCACCCGCGACGCGCCGACCGACGAGAACGCCGACCGCCTCCGCGACGCCCCACGCCGGCCCTGCCCGCATTGCGGCGGTGCGATGCACGCCCGCTACGCATCGCGCTGCCCGCATTGCGCACGCTGGGCCGTCAGCGCCGACAAGATCGCCCGTGACGGGGCGGCGAGCGCGAGGAGCTCCCCGCCGACGAGCTGATCGCTGGCGCAAAGAACAAGTCTCGTTTAAACACGAAAGCCTGTGTTTCGATCGCTGCCGATCCTCACGCTCCTCTTGGCTTTCGCGTCCTCCTGCGACGGGCGCCGCGCCGAGCCCAGCGCCGCGGCGCCCACCGCGAGCCCGAGTCCGAGCGCGCCGCCGGCTCTGCCCTCGGCCGTCGTCGCGCCGAAGGAGCCGAGTCCGCTCCGAGTCGCGTCGCCCATCGTCGATCTCACGGTGCCCGGTCATCCCGCGGCTGTCGTATCTCTGCCGAACGGCGCGACGTCGCGCCGGCCCGTCGTCATCGCCGCGCACGGCAATTACGGTCGGCCCGAATGGCAATGCAAGGCCGTGCGCGATTTGTTCGAGGACCACGCGTTCATCTTGTGCCCTCGCGGCATCCCGCGCGACGACTCTCCCGGTCCGGACGATATTCGCTTCACCTACGAGAGTAACGCTGTGCTCGAGCTGGAGATCGACGCCGGCCTTCGAGCGCTCGCGGCGGCCTATCCCGATTACGTGGATCCCGGCCCTCCACTTTATATGGGGTTTTCCCTCGGCGCGATTCAAGGCGTGGCGATCGCCAGCCGCCGCCCTGCGGATTTTCCGCGGCTCGTGCTCATCGAAGGCGGCCATGACGCGTGGAAGCCCGAGGTTGCGCAGGCTTTCGCCAAGGGCGGCGGCAATCGTGTGCTCTTCATTTGCTCTCAAAGCTTCTGCGAGAGGGACGCCCGCTGGGCGGCAGCGCGGCTGCGAGAGGCAAAGATTTCGACGCGTATCGTAAAAACCGCCGACGTGGGACATCGTTATAATGGCCCGGTGGCCGAGGCGACCCGCAAATCGATCCCTTGGTCGCTCGAGGGAGACGCGCGGTTCGGGGACCTGCTGCCGGCCCCCTGAAATGTCGCCTCACGCGGCCGGCGCTCCGGCTTCAGGCGATCTGGCGCCGCCGGCCTCGGGGAAGAGCTGCGGCGAGGTCGACCCCCGCGCCGTGGGCTCCTGCCGTGTGTCAGGGCAAACCCATCGAGCGCGAGGCGGACGATGAGCGGATCGACGTGCTCGTCGGCGGGGAGCTCCTGGCGCTCGATGCTCGCCGCAAGAGCACGCGAGGAGGTGCTTGACGCCGACCGCGCCGTGCCCGATCTCTCGCCGCGCGCGGGGCAAGGAGCATTCATGGCAAGGTACAAAGGCACTCGATGAGTCGGATGCTCCACGAAGCCAACATCCGCGCCGCGTTCGAGCGCGTTCGCGAGCGGATCGCCGCGGGCCGCGAGCCCGGCCGCGCGCTACGGGCGGTGACGCGATCCGACGCCGAGATCGACCTCGGTGCGTTCTCGGCGACAGCCGCAGAGCAAGTCGCGGCGCTCTTTCAGTTCGACGGCATCGTGCTGTGTGCCGCTGGCGCGGCCAGGGAGGCCATCCCTCACTTCGATGTCGCGCTGACGTGCACCGCATCCGCCGAGCGGCGCGCCGGCATCTTGTACCACCGCGGGCTCGCCCTCTTGCTCAGCACGCTCCGCGGTCCCCCCGCGATCCATCCCGGCGCTGAGGTCGACGTGCAGATGCCCCGCTCACCGGTCGTGCAGCTCTTCTCGAGCGCCGGCGATGTCGTCGCGGGCATCGGTGCCCTCGACGCGCTCCTCGATGCCGCGGTCTTGCCAGCCGAACCCCTGATCGGGAGGTCGGTCTCGAAGGATCGACTCCGCGCTTCGCGGGACTTCGATGAGAGCCATGCGCTGGCGCCGGCGAACAGGCTCGCGACGTTCCACGGCGCGCTCTGTCACCTGATGCTGGGCGCGCTCGCGACCGACCTCTCCGTGCGTACTCGCCTGGCGTCGTTGACCACAGCGACGACCCGAACCGACGACGCGACAATCCGCGAGCTTTCGCAGCAATGCGCGAAGGAGCTCGCAGACGCGAGCTGGTGGGTTCGTCACTTCGGACGCGTCGATCTCCCGACGGCCTCTGCGCGTGCGCTGAAGGAGCTCGATGTCCGACTGCACGAGCCACCTTCGCTCGAAGCTTCCCATCGCAGCATGATCGTCGTGATTCCGGCCCAAGGAACTTCATGAGCCGCCACCGTCCAAGCGATCCCCACGCGAGACACGTCCCCTCACCATAGCCAGGAGCATGACGTGGGCGTTCGCGCGCGGCGTCCAGAGCACCCTCGCCGCCCTGCGGATTTTCCGCGGCTCGTGCTCATCGAAGGCGGCCATGACGCGTGGAAGCCCGAGGTTGCGCAGGCTTTCGCCAAGGGCGGCGGCAATCGTGTGCTCTTCATTTGCTCTCAAAGCTTCTGCGAGAGGGACGCCCGCTGGGCGGCAGCGCGGCTGCGAGAGGCAAAGATTCCGACGCGTATCGTAAAAACCGCCGACGTGGGACATCGTTATCATGGCCCCGTGGCCGAGGCGACCCGCAAATCGATCCCTTGGTCGCTCGAGGGAGACGCGCGGTTCGGGGACCTGCTGCCGGCCCCCTGAAATGTCGCCTCACGCCGCTGCTTGGAAAATGTGGGAGATGGCCTTGGGAGCTCCCCGCGGCCTCGATCAGGCCTGCGCTCCGGCTCCAGGCGATCTGGCGCCGCCGGCCTCGGGGAAGAGCTGCGATCCGGAGTTGGCGCGGCGTTATGCCGAGGGGGAGCGTTCCCGACGCGGCACCCGAGGTCGTTCACGTCCTCATGTAGGTCGTGACGGTAGCGCCCGACGGGAACGTCCGGGTGCCTATCAGGGTGAAACCCACGGGGTCGAACTGCCCGGCGAATACCGGAATTCCGGCGCCGATGACGACTGGGTAGCGCTTGATCATCAGCTCGTCGATTTCACGCCGTAGGTGGCCGGCCAGCTGACCACCGCCGCACAGCCAAATGTCCATTCCCGGCTGCTGTTTAAGTTGGCGGATGAAGGCGACCGGGTCGCCGGAGACGATCTCCACGTGCGGATCCGTGGTTGTCAGGGTACGCGAGAAGACGTACTGTTGCAGATGCGCGTACGGACTGGTGATACCCTCCTTGAGAGCGAGCTCGTAGGTGCCGCGCCCCATCAGGGTCGTGTCGAAACGCAGGTTTTCCGCGTCGGTCAGACCGGCCGCCGCGCGGAGCCGCGTCGGTACGGTCTCCGGCTGTTCGGCGTTCATTGCCGCCATCAGATCCGGATCGATGGGGAAGAAGTCGGACTGCCCGTCCGGGCCAGCGATGAAGCCGTCGAGGGTGGTGGCGATGTAGTAGATCAGCTTTCGCATGCGGGTCCGTTGTTCGCTGGTATTGGGCGTCGACGCGCGCGGATCGTGTGCTTCGCGCTGGCGCAGGGATCGGCGTAGCAGGACGCCACCCACCGAGCAAGCATAGCGCACGGGCCAGTTGCGGGGCGGCTCCACGTGGCGCAGCTCGTGCGCGTCGTGCCCGAGCCGAGTGCGTGGATGTGCAGAGTAGCGGAGGTCTCTCGACCGCAGCTCTGGCACCGGGGCGCCGCATCGCCCCCGCCCCCGCAGCCATCTGAGCATTGGTCTCATCGCAAACCGCCGCGCCGGGGCGCTGCCCCGGGCCCCGCGGGGGCTGTTCGCCCCTCGACCCGAACCAGGGCCAGCCCTGGACCATTTGGGGAAGAACTGCGCGATGCGCAGTTCTTCCCACAGGTCGGTGGCAAGACCGCGAAGGAGCATTGCACTCTGGCGACGGGCGCGTGGCCCGTTGAACCGTCAGCGCCGCGGTCTTGGCAGGCAGGGTCGTCGCCGGTCTTAACTCGGCCTGTTCGATGAACTGCGCGTTGCGCAGTTCATCGACCCCGGGTCCAGCGCTAACGAGCCACGTGTGGCGCTTGCCGCTCCCGCGCGTCGGACAGGACGAACTCTTTCAGCACGCGCGCGGCTGGGGGTAGAACGGTCCCTCTCGGATGAATCAACGAAAAGGGCCGACTCGCCCCGCGGAAAGGCGTGAGGACCTCGACCAGGCTCCCGCGCGCCACGTCTTCTTCCACCAGGAAATCGTACATCTGCACGAGGCCAACGCCCGCACGCGAGAGCCCGATCACGCCGAGCGCGTCGTCCGAGCACGTGTACGGCGCATCCGGGACGAAGTTGCGCGGCGCAGGGTGGAAGGTCCACGGTAAGACCCGGCCCGAGCTCGGCATCAAGAATGCGACGCAGGCGTGTTCGGACAAGTCTTCGGGCGAGCGCGGCGCGCCGTGCCGCGAGAGGTACGACGGGCTCGCATAAACGCCGAGCGGAAAATCGCCGAGCTTGCGCGCGACGAGCGTCTTGTCCTGGATGGTGCCCATTCGAATGGCGAGGTCGTGGCCGTCGCGCACGAAGTCGACGTTGCGGTTCGTGACGTTGACCTCGACGCGGACGCCGGGATATCGGTCGCGAAAGACCCCGAGGATCGGCAGGAGGCGATGATGCCCGTACGTCGTGGGTGCGCTGATACGCACGCGCCCCTCGACGAGCGCGCGTCCGCTCGCGAGGTCCCGCTCGCCGGCCGCGAGCAGGGAGAGGGCTTGCACGCACAACGCATAATAACGGCGGCCGTGCTCGGTCGGGGCGAGGCTCCGCGTGGTGCGGCGAAAGAGAGTGACGCCGAGGGCGTGTTCGAGGCGGGCGACGCTGCGGCTCGTGGCTTGCGGGGTGACGGAGAGGGCGCGGGCCGCGGCGGTGAAGCTCCCGGCCTCGTACGTACGACAAAACGCCTCGATGCTGGGCAAGCTGCCGGCGAGCGCGGGGGCGATCATTTGAAACACGGTAGCACAAATGCTTTCACAAGCCGTCCTCTACCGGGCAGCCGCATCCGCCGCTAACCTCCAGGCCATGACGAACCGAACTTCCGGCTCCGACACGGCGGGTGGGCGTCGCGTCGTGCTGCTCACGCTGCTCGCCGCGGCGGGGCTCGTCGCTTGTGGCGGCGCCCCGTCGCCCCATCCTTCAGACGTCTCGACATCCAAGAGGGAGGAAAAATCCATGACCAAGCGTGTCCTCATTGCGACGACCAGCCACGACAAGAAAGGCGATACGGGCGAGAGCACCGGCGCTTACCTGCCCGAGGTCGCGCACCCGTATGCCGTCTTCAAAGAGGCGGGGTTCGCGATTGATTTCGCCTCGGTCAAGGGAGGCCAGGTGCCGCTCGACGGCGTGGACCGCAAGGATCCGGTGCAGGCGGCGTTCCTCGACGACGCGGAGATCGTCGCACGGCTCCACGCGAGCACGCCTGCGGAGAAGGTCGATCCCGCGGCATACGACGCGATTCTTTTTGCGGGTGGTCACGGTACGATGTGGGATTTCCCGGACAACGTCGCCTTCGCGAGTGTCGCGGCGAAGATCTACGAGCGAGGCGGCGTCGTGGCCGCGGTTTGTCACGGCCCGGCCGCGCTGGTGAACGTCCGGCTCTCGACGGGCGAATACCTCGTGGCAGGCAAGCAGATCAGCGCATTCACGAACGAGGAGGAGCGCGCGGTCAAGCTCGAGAAGGTGGTGCCGTTCCTGCTGGAGGACAAACTCGTGGAGCGCGGGGCGCGATTCGTGCCGGCGCCGAACTGGCAAAAGCAGGTGGTCGTGAGCGAGCGACTCGTCACGGGGCAGAACCCGGCGTCGGCGGCTGGCGTCGCAGAAGCGACGGTGCGCCTCTTGCGCTGACGGCCACCGCTCCCGGCGCGACCCCCATCCGTTTCCCCCTTGCCACCGATGCGTAGGCTGCTACCTTCGCGTGACCTGTTGACCAGCTTCTCAAATCTGGTCAACAGGTCAGCAAGGAGCGCCCGCCCGTGTCCCAACGCCCGCAACAGGCCCAAAGCCGCGCCGACCGGATCCTCGACGCCGCGGGCACGCTGCTCTTGCGCATGGGCTACCGGAAGGTGACCATCGAGGACATCTCCAAGCAGGCGGACATCGGCAAGGGCACGGTGTACCTGCACTGGCGCTCCAAGGAGCAGCTCTTCCAGGCGCTGCTCCGGCGTGAATCCATCCTTCTCGTCGAGGAGCTGCTGGACGGATTGCGCAAGGATCCTGCCGAAATCAGGCCCCACCGCTTCGCGCGGAGCAAGTTTCTGGCCGTCCATCAGAGGCCGCTCACGATGGCGCTGGCGATCGGAAACGTCGAATTGCTCGGCAAGCTGAGGGAGGGCCCGGTCGGGCAAAAGGAGCTGCTCGCGGCCGACCGGTCCCTCGAGATGATGACCCGCCACGGCCTGCTCCGCGCGGATATCCCGAACATCGTCTATGCGATGCGGGCCGCGTCGGCCGGGTTCTACCTGCTCGGCACCGTCGACCTCGGGCTTGAAAGCCTCGACCTCTCAGCCAGGGCCGACGCCCTGGCCCACACCATCCGGCATGCCTTCGAGCCTGCCGGCGAGCCACGGAAGGAGGCGATGGCGGCAGCCGCCGCCGAGCTCTGCGCAGTTTTCGAAGATCTCATCGCCTGCTATCGCAAATGGATCTACGCCGCCGAGCCCGGCTGATCCCGGACCCGGAAGCGCGCGGAAAGGGGAACCGCAATGACGAACCTGGCCGACACCTGGGGCATTCACAAAGCGCAGTTCTGGCTACGCGGACAAGTCCCGGACGAACCCGTCCGATTCGCTCCCGAGCTCGGGATGTGGAACGTCTACGGATATGCGGAGACGCTGCGGATCCTCGGCGATCCCGGCGTGTTCTCGTCCAACACCATGCGTCTGGTCCCGGAGATCAGGCGATCCGTCGAGGGGAACCTGGTGCAGATGGACCCACCGGAGCACAAGAAGCTCCGGAGTCTCGTCAGTCACGCCTTCACGCCGAAGGTCGTCGCGGATCTCGAGCCGCGAATCGCGCGTCTGACCCACGAGCTACTCGACGCGGTGGACGGGCAGGATCGGCTGGAGCTCGTAGCCGATCTCGCGTACCCGCTTCCGGTCATCGTCATCGCCGAGCTTTTGGGGGTGCCCAGCAGCGACCGTGACATGTTCAAGCAATGGGTCGACAAGATGCTGGAGAGCTCCACGCAGTTCTCCCTCGTCAATCGCTCCGAGGAGCAGGAGCGCCAGGTAAAGGTGGCGCTCGAGCAGAGCCAGCTCCTGCTCGACTACCTCGGGAAACACGCCGCCGAACGCAGGCAGAAGCCACGCGAGGACCTGCTCACCAAGCTCGTCGAGGCCGAAGTGGACGGCGACCGCCTCACCGAGACCGAGGTCGCCAATTTCGCGAACATCCTTTTGGTCGCGGGGCACATCACCACGACCATGTTGCTCGGCAACACGGTGCTGTGTCTGGACGCGCACCCGGAGGAAGGGGCGAAGGTGCGCGCGGACCGGTCGTTGGTGCCCGGTGCCATCGAGGAATCGCTGCGCTTCTTCAGCCCGTTCGCGGCCGTCGCCCGGTCCACGACGAGCGCGGTCGAGCTCGGCGGAAAGACGATCCCCGCGGACAAGCTCCTCATGGTGTGGATCGCGGCGGCCAACCGAGATCCAAGGCAGTTCACGAATCCGAACGTGTTCGACGCGTCCCGTGACCCGAACCCGCACGTGGCCTTCGGACGAGGCATCCATTTCTGCCTCGGCGCGCCCCTGGCTCGGCTGGAAGGGCGGGTCGCGCTCAACATCCTGTTCGATCGTTTCCCACGCCTGCGCATGGATCCCGAGGCGCCGCCGGCGTTCATCCCCAGCCCGAACATGACCGGCGTGCGCAAGCTGCCGCTCTTGGTCCGCTGAAATTCCCCGGCGATCTCCACGAACCGCCGTTCCGGCGCGGCGGTTTCGTGCGCCGAGCGCGCAGCGAGGCCCGTATGGCTGGAAGCTCTGCGCATGAAACGAGATCGAGACGTCGAGTGGCAGCCGCGTATCCTCTTGGTCGAGGATGACGAGCGGCTCGCCGGGCTGATCCAGACATTCCTCGTGGGTCAGGGCTTTCGTGTCGGGAGCGTCGCCGACGGCCTTGAGGCGATATCGAGCATCCTCGGCGATCCGCCCGATTGCGTGATTCTCGACATGTTGCTCCCCGGCACGGGCGGGCTCGAGGTTTGTCGTGCGGTGCGCGCCGGTTATCCCGGGTTCATCCTCGTGCTCACCGCGCAGGACGAGGACATTCACGAGGTCGTCGCGCTCGATACCGGGGCCGACGACTACCTCGCGAAGCCCGTGCGTCCGCAGGTGCTGCTCGCGCGGCTGCGCGCCCTCCTGCGCCGCGGAGCGCGAGCCCCCTCGGCGCCCTCGGACGAGCCTCGCGCGCGGATCACCTCGGGTGACCTCGAGATCGATGCCGAGCGCCGGGCCGTCACGCGGAGCGGCGCGCCCATCTTGCTCACCGACGCGGAGTTCGAGCTCCTCTGGCTGCTCGCCTCGCGCGCCCCGGCGGTGCTGTCGCGTGACGAGCTCGTCGCCGAGCTCCGGGGCATCACGTTCGATGGGCTCGACCGATCCATCGACATGCGCATCTGCAAGCTCCGCAAAAAGCTCGGCGACGACGAGCCGCCGCATCGGCTCATCCGCACCGTGCGTGGCCGCGGCTACCTCTTCGCGAGGGAGCGATGAACAACCTTTTTCTGCGGTTTTACGCCGGTATCGTCGTGGCCCTCGCGCTGGCCGCGGTGCTCGTCGCAGGCTCGGCCGCGAGGCGCACCCACCCGAGCACCGCCTCGCCTGCGGAGCTCGAGGCCCAGGCGGCGCGGATCGCCGAGCATTACGTCGAGCTCACGGACGGCAACCACTGGCTCATGCAGGAGGCGCTCCGCGCCCACCCGGTCGAGCAGTGGGATTCCGTCGTCGCGCGCTGGCAGCCCCATTTCCACTACCCCATCAAGCTCAGGCCCGCGCCGGAGGTGCTCGACTCCGAGATGCCCGCTTTCACGCGCCGCCGCCTCGAGGCCGGCGAGCCAGCGGCCTGGGTCCGGGCCCGAGGACCCGCGAGCGAGCATCTCCTGCTTTATCTGCCCCTTGAAGGGTCGGGTCGCGTCCTCGTGCAGGATCTCGATCTCGGCCCCCCCGTCGAGGTGCTGATCGAGCTCTTCGGGCGCGACCTCGTGGTGCTGCTTTTGCTGCTCGGCGTGGCCATTCTCGCGCTCACGCGCCCGATCGCGCGGCACGTGACACGGCTCGCGGACGCGGCGAGCACCTTCGGCGAAGGTCGGCTCGACGCGCGCGTAAATACTTCCGCGCCCGAGCCGGTCGCGCACCTCGCGCGCTGCTTCAATGCCATGGCCGAGCGGCTCCAGCGTTCAGCCGACGAGCAACAGGCGACGCTGCAGGCGATTTCGCACGAGCTGCGCACGCCCATCGCGCGTTTGCATTTCGCCCTCGAAGCGAGCACGGCCGCCATCGAGGCGCCGGACGCGCGCGCCCACCTCGACGCGATGGTGAAGGACGTGGGTGAGATGGAGGCGCTCGTCGAAGAGCTACTCGCCTACGCGCGCCTCCAGCCCGGGGCGCCGCCTCTCGAGGCGGTCACGCTCGACCTCGTCGACCTGGTGGAAGGCGTCGTGCAGGAGCTCGCGCCGCTCTCCCCGGACCTTTCCATCGAAATCGACGCGCCCGCGCCCGCCGTGGGTATCGGAGATCCCCGGCACCTCCGGCGGGCGGTGAGCAACCTCGTGCGGAATGCCCAGCGCCACGCGCGCGCCCGGATTGTCGTTCGAATTTCAGCCGGAGCGCGATCGGTGGTCATGGTGGACGACGACGGCCCGGGCATTCCCCCCGAGCAGCGCGCGCGTATCTTCTTGCCGTTCGAGCGGCTCGACGCGAGCCGCAGTCGATCGACGGGCGGGCACGGCCTCGGGCTCGCGATCGTGCACCGCGTGATGCAAGCCCACGCCGGATGCGCGAGCGCCGAGAGCAGCGATCTCGGCGGCGCGCGGCTGATCCTCTCGTGGCCGGGGCCCGCCGAGACGCCCGTCGAACGTTGAATTCGCCGTCAGCGCGGGAACGGGGCTCCCTGGCGGGCCCGCTGGAATGCGCGCCGGACCTCGTCGAATGCGCGGTCCGCGCGCGCCCCGGTCTCCGGCGCTTGCGCCTTGCCGCCGTCCTCCCACAGATCCGCCGCGCCGAGCAGGGCCCCGGCCATCGCCGGATCGCCGTGGAAGTCGAGAGGCATGAGCTCCGCGATGCAGGCCGCATCCACGGGCGCCTCTGGATCCGCCACGAAGCTTGCGAACATCGAGAGCGCGCACGGCGTATGCGGCGGATCCATCGTCGGCGTCCGCATGACGAGCGCGTGGGGTGCGTCGGGGAACGCGACGAAGGTTTGATGGGGCTGGGTGTAGTTCGGCGCGATCTCGTCCGCGAATTCGATGGGCGTCTGCGGATCGAGCGTACCGTTCATCATGAGCATCGGGACGGTGGTCGGCGCGTATTTGCCGACGTACGCGTCGCGGGCATAACGCGGCCACGCGTCGAAGAGGGCGTATTCGGTGGCGACGTCGCCCGTCCAGAAGAACGCCTGATCCTGGATCGACTGGGCTTCGGCGAGCGGGAGCGGATCGAGCTCCATCATCTCCGAAATGGCGACGTTGAACGAGAGCACCTGCGAGTACAGGTACGCGTCCGGGTTTGCCGCGGACGAGGCAGGCGGCGCCGTCAAGAAGCCGATGAGGTGCTCGAACGCAGCGACGTCCGACGGCGCGCACCGATTGCCTCGGTAGACGAGCGCGGGGACGAGCGCGCGCGTTTCCAGCGTCGCGACGAGGGCCGCGAAGAGTTGCTTCGCGAGGCCCCGCGTGACGCCGAGGTTCGTGATTCCCTCGCACTTCTTTTCGTCGATGCCGTCGAGGAACGCGCCCATGGCGGCGAGCGGATCCGCCCCGAGTTTGTCGCCGCAGAACGCGTCTGCGCCGCACGCCCCCATGAACTTCCGGCCGACGTGATCGACCCAGCGATCGAATGTCGTGAGCGAGCAGAGACCCGCCTGGCAAAGGCCGTCGAGCGTCACGGAGGTCGGTTGGTCCGGGAAGAGCTGGAGGTACCGCTGCGCCCAGTACGTGCCGTACGAGACGCCGTAGACGTGCGCCTCCTGTCCGGGAGCGCGGGTCCGCTCGATGAGGGCGCCGACGTCGCGCGCGGCGTTCGTCGTGTTGAAATGGCCGAGGTCCGGCCCGAGGGTCGCGTCGAGGTGCGCGAGGCACGCGGCCCACTCGTTCGGATCAATGCCGTCCATGCCGGGCACTTCCTGGTCGGGGCATCCGAGCCGAGACGAGCGCCCCACGCCCCGATGATCGACGAGATAGATGTCGCTCGACGGCGAGAGCGCCTGGAGCGGCACCGCGAGCGCCTCCTCGAGCCCGGCGCCGGAGCCACCCGGCCCGCCCGTCAAAAGCCAGACCTGCCGGCGTTCGGTCCCGGTCCCGGGAATGCGCTTCACGAAGACTTGTATTTGCGTGCCCTCGGGGTGATCCCAGTCGAGCGGGACGTCGACCGTGGCGCACTCGGCCTCCTTCCCTGCCCCATCGGTGAGGATGGGGCACGGGCTCCAGGCAATGGCCGTCGGCGTGCCGCTCCCGCCGCCTCCCGCAGCACCTCCCGTGTCGCTCGCCGCTCCGTCGTCGCTCCCGCAGCCGGCAAGGATAGCGATTGCAGCGCCGGCGATTCCCAAGGTCGTCCAAGACATGCGTTTCATTATGGCTCCACTCCTCGATGGCCCCCCGGGGACCACCGTGCCGCGTCAGCCTCAGCATGTCCGTCGCGACTTTGTCGTAACCTTGTAAGCGTTCGTAACGCTGCGGTGATGCTTCTTACCAGCGGATCGCCGAGGCTCTTACGGAGCCACCTAGCCCTGCTCCCAGCGGCGGCTGAGGGAGGGAGCCATCACCCCTCTTCGCCCGTCGACGCCGCGCGGACCCTGGTCACGAAATCGGCCACGCCAAACCAATTTCGATTGTCGACGACCTTCGAGCTACATTCGTACCGGAACGTCCGCCACGCGCCCGACGTGATGTCCTCCCGGAGCTCCGGACCTGCAAGACCGCCCCGTCGCCCCATCCGCGTGAACGTCAGCATCCCTGCCTGGAATTGCCGGACGATCTCCTCCCCCGAAAGCTTCGTCTCGGCATTCGCGCCGAACGCCACGTCGCGCCTGGCCAGAAGCGCGTCGTACCGCGCGAGCCCCACGCGGAGCATTTCGACGAAATAGGGCGGCCCCACGTCGGCGTAAGCAGAGAGCACGTCCTCCCACGTGATGGTACGGACCGACAGGTCCCCCACCCTCCGCGCGAGCCCCGCGGGGAGCAGCGCCACGTGGGCGACGTTCTCCTGCGCGACCCCGAGTTTGTCCCGGAGATACGCCACGATCCCCGCCTGTGCTCGGAGCTGTTCTTCGAGCTCCGCAGCCGTTGGTTTGTCGTACATCTTCGCCTCGATGGCGAGCAGCACGCGGCGAGGTCCGTCCACGTAGACCAGGACGTCGGGGGTATCGCGGCTCGTTGGTGCCTCGGGGAATCGGCGTTCGGCCTCTTCGCCGAACAGCGACTCCGCAAAGCCATACTCCGTGAAAAACTGCACGTTCGCCCCGCCGGGGCTCGCGTCGACCTCCACGGGGCCCAGCCCCGCGAGCGTGGTGAGCCGCCCGAAGTGCGCGAAATCGTGCGCGCAGACGAGCATGGGCAAGACGGTGCCCGTGAAATACCGCTCCTTGCGATTGAACGGTAGCCCCGTGTCCGCGAGCCGTTCGAGACTCAAGGTTCTCCCTTCCCCTGCCCTTCGGCGCGGTGCTCGCTGATGACCTCGATCGTCCCGACGATGGCGTCGTTGAAGGCCTCGAGCTCCTCGGCGGGAATCCAGTATTCGGCGTGGATCTTCGATCCGACCACCTGGACGTCATACTTCGCGAGGAAATCCGACCGGACCTCGAACCGGGTCACGTATCCGACCGCGCCCTGCGCCGTATTCCATCGGCTCGCGATCTGCGCGGCATACGTCTCGTTGCAGACGGGGTAGAAGATGGGCTGATCCGGCAGGCGCGGCGGGAAGCGGCGATAGCCGGTGGCCGCAATCAGGTCGAGCTCGGCCTGGCCGACGGGGCGGTAGAGGGTCGTGGAGGCGGCAGTCACGGAGCCACGATACACCTCTCGTTCGAGGTGGCAACCTTGGGGCGTCGCTGCCGGACTTTCTTTCCCGGAGCACGAGCGCTGCGTACCGCGGGGCGGACGTGGAGAGGATACGCGCGGGTGAAGCCTGGAGGCGCGCCGACCGAGACCTCGAGGCGCCACGCGATGCCGCGTTTATGGGACGTGCACGGGGCTTCGCCGGGCAGCTCGATCGAGGCGTCGTACCGGACGGTTTCCCCTGCCCCCACGGACCGTCCGTGATCGAGAACGTATTCGGCGGAGAAGAGCGGTTCTTTCCTTCGGCCAGCTTCTTCCGCGACGAACCGCACGAGGAGCGGGTCGAGGGCGAGCGTGTTTCTTGGATTCAGCACGACCCGAAGGGAAAAGGCATGATCGAGCGTCACCGAAAGCCCCTCGTCGTCGTGGTTGTCGATGCGGACGACCGATGGCACCACGACGCGTGGATTCGCCCAGGACCAGAATGCGTAGACGAGCAGGGCAATGCTGCCGGCGCCGAAGACAATGCTCGCCAGGTCCCCATACCCCTCGAAGATGCGCGAAGCGAGAGGTATGCCCCAGCGCAGCAGAATCACAGCCGTGATGACCATGCCCGCGACACGGCTGCGCTCGCGAGATTGCAGGCGAGCAAGGGAACGTCGATCCTCGGGTGCAGGTTCGACGAACGTGCCCACGGGCTCGGGTCGGGGAGAGCCCTCCGGCGGTATGCGATATGCGGTCGTGGTTGCGTGATCAGCCGGAGCTCCCGTCACACCCATGGCGAGCCGTATCTCACGAATCGCGGCCGTTTGCAAGGTGACATCGTGGGGTCGAAAACATCGGTGAGGAAGGTTTATCCCCCCGGTTTCTGCCGGCGGCTTTCGAGCAGGTTGGTGGAGAGCTCGAATTGGCTCTGGAGCAGGCGTACGAGGCTGTCGACCTCCTCGCCGGTGAGGCGCATGCGCAGCATGAGGGTGACGCGGACGCGACCGAAGAGCGTGGCGCGCGCCTTGGCGAGGCTGCGGCTGATGGTGGACGGGACGACGTGGTAGAGGGCGCCGAGCTCTTCCAGGCTGTTTCCATCGATATGGTACTGGAGGAGCAAGCTGCGCTCGCGATCCGGCAGGGCATTCAAGGCGTCGCGGAAAGCGGCCTTGAATTCGGCGCGCGAGGTGTCCTTGAGGTGCGCGAGCTCGGGGTGATCGCCGCCGAGCTCGATGGCGTCGAGGAGGGCTTCCTCGGTGGGGGTCTCTTTCTCGGCGCGGAGGGCGTCGATGCCGGAACGGACGGCGACGGCGTGCACCCATCGGCGAAGGTCACCTCGGCCGGCGTAATCGGCGATCTTCGGAGGGCGGCCGGGCTCGGCGACCAGGAGTTTTTGGCGCAAGATCTGTTTGATGTCGTCGGGCGAGACGCCTCCCCTGGTGATGCGCTGGAGCGCGCGATCGAGGGTGGCAATGTAGCGGGCGTCGAATGCGGCGAGGGCGGCGCGGTGGCCCTCGGCGCAGGCGCACGCGAGGTAGAGATCGGAGATGTGGAGGGAGGCGAGCGCGTCGGCGGGAGCGGGCGCGGTTTGCAGGCGGGCGGCGATCTGCGGGACGAAGACGGCGTCGGGGAGATCGACCGCGGGCCACGCGTCCTTCGCGGCGCGGAGGCGCTCTTCGAGGAGGGGCCCGATCGCCGCGGGGGAGCCGAGTTTTTCGCGGGCGGGCGGCGCGAGGTGATGCCAGAGGAGATCGGCGGGACGGCGCGCGTCGTTCACGGAGCCACTCTGCCTCAAGACGGGCGGTCGTGGGTAGCACGGCGGCGGGCAGGACGAGGGGCCATGCACTGGACAATCGCGTCCGCGCGGTGCTCTAGTTTCGCGCGCGGAGCTCCACGCGCCGATGTCCTGCCTCAACGAAAACACGGTGATCGCGTTCGTGGAAGGGCTCCTCGAGCCGGAGGCCGCCCGTCGCTTGGAGGCGCACGCCGCGTCGTGCCCCGCGTGCAGGAGGCTCCTCTCCGAGCTTGCGAAAGGCATCTCGCGGGTCGATCCAGAGCTTTTTGGAGACACACCGTCGGCCGATCACGAGGCGTTCGGCGACGGCGGCGAGGCGCAGGAGGAGCTCACGCGCGGGGCGCTCGTGGGGCGCTACATCGTGCTCGGGACGCTGGGCTCGGGCGGGATGGGGGTGGTGTACGCAGCGTACGATCCGGAGCTCGATCGGAAGGTGGCGCTGAAGCTCTTGCGACCCGAGCTCACCGGGCGATCGCAGGATCTGCGGTCGCGGATGATGCGGGAGGCGCAGGCGCTCGCGCGGCTCTCGCACCCGAACGTGGTCGCCGTGCACGACGCGGGGACGTTTCGCGAGAGCGTGTTCCTCGCGATGGAGCTCATCGACGGGGTGACGCTGGGGGCGTGGTTGTCGCAGCGGGCGCGGCCGTGGCGCGAGGTGGTGGAGACATTCGCGAAGGCAGGGCGAGGGCTCGCGGCGGCGCACGCGGCCGGCTTCGTTCACCGGGATTTCAAGCCCGCGAACGTGCTCGTGAGTGAAGACGGGCGGGTGCGCGTCGTGGACTTCGGCCTCGTGCGCGCGGGTTCGTCGGAGAAGGAAAGCGATCCGGGAGCGCTCGCAGCGGAAGGCGAAAGCGTGAATCGCAGGGCCGGCGCGGCGTTGACGCAGACGGGGGCGGTACTCGGGACGCCCGCGTACATGGCGCCGGAGCAGTTCGAGCGCGAGACGGTGGACGCGCGCGCGGATCAGTGGAGCTTCTGCGCCGCGCTGTTCGAGGCGCTTTACGGGCAGCGTCCCTTTACCGCGAACACGCGCGAGACGGTGCTCGAAGAGGCTCCGAAAGGGAAGCTCGTGCTGCCGCCGCGCGCGCCTCATGCGCCGGCGTTCCTGCTGCGGGCGCTCGAGCGTGGTCTCCGGCTGTCGCCGGAGGACCGGTTTTCCTCGATGGAAGCGCTTCTCGCGGCGCTCACGATGGATCCCGAGCGCGCGTGGCGGAAGCGGGCGCTCGTCGCGGCGGGGGCGTTCGTCTTGGGACTCGGGGTCTTCGGGGCGACGCGGCTCCGCCCTCCACCGGCACCTCTTTGCCAGGGCGCGCCGGCGAAGCTCGCAGAGGCGTGGAGCGAGGAGAAAAAGCAGGCGCTGCGCGATCGGTTCGCCGCGACGGGGCTCGCGTTTGCCGAGGACACGTGGGTCGAAGCGTCACGAGCGCTCGACGCGTACGGGCGCGGCTGGGTCGCGATGCACACGGAGGCTTGCGAGGCGACGCGGGTGCGAGGAGAGCAATCGGACGAGGTGCTCTCGCTGCGGATGCTCTGTCTGGATCGGCGGCTCGCGGAGCTCCGCGCGATGACGGATGTCCTTTCGTCCGCCGACGCGAAGGGGGTGACGAAGGCGGTCGAGGCGACAGCCGGTTTGACGGGTTTGTCCATCTGCGCGGACGTGGAAGCGCTTCGCACGCCGGTGCGCGCGCCCGAGGGGAAGGAGGAAGCGGCGGCGGCGCGCGAGATCGAGGAGGCGCTCGCGCAAGCACGCGCGCGCTCGCAGCTCGGGCAGTACCCGGAGGCGCTCGCGATCGCGTCGAAGGCGGCAACGCGCGCGGGCACGCTGGGGCATCTGCCGACGGAGGCGGAGGCGCAGGAGATGCTGGGATCGGTGCGGCTCTCGGCGGTGGATCCCAAGGCGGCCGAGCAGTCGCTACGGACGGCGTTCGCGGCGGCGGTGGCGGGGCGGCACGATCGGATCGCGGCGCGGGCGGCGATCGAGCTCGTGTTCGTGGTGGGATCGCAGCTCTTCCGCTTCGAGGACGCGGGCGAGTGGGCGTATCACGCGGAGGCGGCGCTGCGGCGCGCGGGCGGGGATCCCGAGCTCGACGCGCAGCTCCAGGCGAACCGCGGGAGCCTGCTCTACAACAAGGGCGATTTCGCGGGCGCGAGACGTGAATACGAGCTGTCGCTCGCGACGCGAGAGAAGGTGTACGGGCCGGAGCACAGGCAGGTGGTGCAGTCGCTCGACCTCGTCGCGATGACGGCCACCGTGCAGGGGGATTTCGCCGAGTCGGCGCGGCTCACGCGGCGGTCGGTCGAGCTGTCGAGCAAGCTCTTCGGGACGCGGCACCCGGCCTATGGCGAGAGCCTGAACCGGATGGGGAGAGGGCTGCTCCAGCAGGGCCGTTACGCCGAGGCGCTGCCCGTGCTGGAAGAGGCGCTCGTGGTGATCGAGGCCGCGCGCGGGCCGGATCATCCCCACGTGGGGACGGTGCTGATACCACTCGGGGACGTGAAGCGAAAGCTCCGGCGATATGCGGAGTCGCTCCTGGCCTTCAAGAGGGCGCGCGTGATCTTCGAGGCTGTCGACTCGGCCCGGCCGTTCGTGGCGGACTGCGCGGCCGGGATGGGGGACACGCACAAGGAGATGGGGAAGCTCGAGGAGGCGCTCGCGTTTCAGCGGGAGGCGCTTGCGATCCGAGAGGAGGTGTTCGGCGCGGAGCACGAGCAGGTGGGGGCCTCGCTTTTGAGCATCGGGCAGGTGCTGCTCGAGCGGGGCCAGGCGAAAGAGGCGCTCGGGCGCTTCACGCGGGCGCTCGAGTTGTGGGAGAAGGCGAACGGGCCCGATTTCATCGACAACGCGGACGCGCTCGTGGGGATGGGCGAGGCGCTCCTTTTGCTGCACGAGGGAAAAAAGGCCATCGTGCACCTCGAGCGCGCGGAGACCCTGCTCGAGAAGCGCGCAGGGAACCGCGAGCTGCTCGCGCGGGCCCAGAACGCGCTCGCCCGCGCGCGGTGAGCGCGGCCTTCGGCGGTTCGTCGCGACGAACGACTTTTGCAGGAGCTGCCCGGGGGCCTCGCACAGGCGTTTTGGCGCGGCGGGTCATGTGGGGGGACCGCGCGGACGGCTCGCGGGAGCCTTCTCACGCTGCGTCGGCGAGGGCGAAGATCTGCGCGTTTTCGGGGACGTTTTCGAGGAAGCTCCGCCGGAGCTCGGGATCCTCGATCTTCGCGGCCTGTGCGAGCAGACGCGCGCGGGCCTCCGAGAGCACTGTCCGCGCGCGGGCAAGGTCCCCGGTCGCGCGCAGGGCCTCGGCGTGGGTGAGTTGCACGAATGTCTCAAAAAGGCCGGTTGTACCGATCTCTTTGCGCTTCGCGACCGCTTCTTCGGTGAGGCTCCGCGCTTCGGCCGCACGGCCTTGCTGGAGGAGGATGCATGCGAGCGTCGCCATTGCGACCGAGCGCTCACTGGGGGTCGCGGCCAGTTGCTCGATGGCCTCTCGCGCCTCGCGTTCGGCTTCTTGATAGGCCCCGCTGCGCCAGAGGACGTGGGACAGCTCCCTGCGGGCCCAGCCCTCATAAAACCGGGCGCCCCGCGCGTGCTCCCGGTCCACGAAGGAGGAGGCCATTGCGCGCGCTTCTTCCAGCGCGCCGCGGGCCACGAGCACCTCGATGAGCACGTTGTTTGCCCAGACGGAGACTGGGCCCAGCATATTGCCGTGGGAGCGCAGCACGCTGCGCACCTCTTCTTCTGCACGCGCGTATCCCCCAAGATGGCGGAGCAACGACGCGCCCCATACGCGCATGTCGTCGACCTGGAGCCGGTCGCCCGCCTCGTCGAAGGAAAGCCGTGCCTCTTGCGACGCCTTCAAGCTCGCCCAGAGATTCCCCTCGAATGCGCGCGCACTGGTCTGCGTCCTCTGGAGCCTGGCCCGGACCGTGGGATCGCGCTCCCGAGCCCTGCCTCCCACGTGCTCCATCCGCGTCGCGCAGACCTCGGCGAGGTCACGCATGCCGAACATCATCAGGACGGAATAGGTGTATCCGAGGGCCTCGACGATTCGACCCACGTTCTCCGGGCTTGGCTCCACCGTGCAGATGGCCTGGACGAAGTCGAGGGGCACTTCCTGCATCCCGAGAAACACGGAAGCCACCAGCTTGCCCGTCATGGCCAAGGCCCAGGTCGTACCCCCGACCTTGATCTCGCGCAAAAGCTCATCGATGACTGCATCGAGCGAAGCGCCGTCCCCGCTCCATCCGTGGGCCATCATGAGGACGACGAAGAGCTCCTCGCGCAGCTCCCCCGCCACTCCGCTGCGAAGCCCGCGCTCGGCGAAGGCGATTGCCGCGGGCAAATCATTTCCAAGGAGCATTTGCCTGGAACCTTCGAGGTACCATTTCACTGCGCGCTCCGGCGCCCCGCCGCGCTCGAAATGCTCGACAAGGCTCATCGCGTCGCTCGCCCCGGTTTGCTCCAACCATTCCGCCGCGAGCTTGTGCCCAAGGGCGCGATCGGCGTCCCGCAGCGTGGCATAGGCCCCCTCGCGTAGCAGGGAATGCCGGAACGAATACTGCTCCTCCTCGGCAAACCGGCTCGTCGCGCTGCGCTGCACGACCTCGCGCTCGACCAGCAGGGCGAGCCATTCATCGACGCCGGACGCCTCGTCCAGAGGATCCAGGAGCGATTCCACGCCGCCCCGCCAGAAAACCTCCCCGAAGACGCTGGCCGCGCGCAAGACGCGGCGCGCCTCGGGCGGGAGGGCGGACAGGCGCGCCTCGACCATCGCGAGCACGGTCTCCGGCAATGCATCGCCGCGGCCCTCGGCCACGGCACGGATGAGCTCCTCGAGGAAAAACGGATGGCCGGCGGAGCGCTCGACGACCCGCGTGAGCGTCTGCGGCCCGGCGGAATCCCCGAGGGCGTGCCGGGCGAGCTCCTCGGCCGCCCGCGGTGTCAGCTCCCCGAGGCGGAGCTCGGAGAGCCCCCGCTCGGCCCAAACCCGGGGGAAACGCTCGTGCACCTCGGGCCGGCCAAACGCCGCCACGAGGAGCGGCCTGCCCTTGAGCTCCCGCAGCGCGGCGTCGACGAGCTTGACCGAGGCGAGGTCACCCCAGTGCAGATCCTCCAGGACGAGCAGGAGCGGCTGGGCTCCGCATGCGGCGGCGAGAAATGTCTCCCAGGCGTCACGGATCTGCTCGCCCATGATCCGCGCTTCCCGCCGCGCGACCCGTAGCTTCACGCTCTCGGCGTCGGGGAACGGCGTACCCGTCATCTCGCCGAGGAACTCCGCCACCCGACGGACGTCGCCCTCGGCCACGTGACGCGCGACGCGATCGACGAGCTTTCTGCGTCGCTCGTCGACAGGCTCGCCCCCAACCACGGCCGCCGCGTGCCGGATCGCAGAGCCCGCCAGGGCGAACGCAGAGCCCACGCTCATCGGGTCGCCGCGACCAACCCACACGTCGACGCCGGGGCGCAGGCGGCGTACCTGGCGGACAAACTCCTGGCGCAAGCGCGATTTGCCGATGCCCGGCGGCCCCGTCACGAGCACCACGCGCGCGACGCTCTCGCGCACGGATTCGTCGAGCAGATCGAGGAGCACGCGGAGCTCCCGGTCGCGGCCGACGCAGGGGCTCGGTTTCCCGAGCAGAGGGCGCGACGCCTCGACGAGCTCGCTCTCTCCGCGCAGTGTGAGCCCGGCCGGTCCCACGGTCACCTGGAAGCGGATATCGAGCAGCCCCGCCGTCACCTCGTCGAGCAGCACCACACGCGGGGGCGCAGCGCGCGAGAGCGCGGCTGCCCGATCGATCACCTGACCGACCGGGATCCGCTCCTCGAGCTCACTGAGCCCCGTCGCGATCGCAATGGGCGCCTCCGGCTCGTGCTCCGCGAAACGCAGAGCGCACCGCGCGGCACGCGCCGCCTGGTCCGCGGCGCTACCGGTGCCCATGAGGATCGCCAGCACCGAGCCATCCGCGAGCCCCTCGACACGCACGCCGAACGGCGCCGCGACGGCCTCCAGTGCCTTTCGCCGCGACCCGGTCTGCTCCATCGTGAGCGTACTTTCCCGCGGCGCGCCGCCTCCGCCTCCGCCGCTCACGCCGACGGCGACGATGCTGAGCAGGCGCAGCTCGCCCCTCGTCAACGCCGGAAGGCGCGACGCGGCGGCGTCCCACCACGGCGATGCCTCCTCGGCCTCGAGGGAGGCGAGCGCCTCCGCGACCTCCGCCGCGTCGGCGAGCCGATCGGCCGGATCCTTGGCGAGCATGCACGTGACGATCGCCTCGAGCATCACCGGCACCTCGCGTCGCAGAGCACGCAGTGGCGGAGGGTCCTCGAGCAGGACCTTCGCGAGCACGGCCATGGCGTGCTGGCCCATGAATGCTGGCTGCCCGGTCAGGCACTCGAACAGCACGGCGCCGAGCGCGAAGACATCGGCGCGCGCGGAGGCCTCCGCCGCGCCGCGCGCCTGCTCCGGGGCCATGTACCCAGGCGTCCCGAGAATGACGCCCGGCTCCGTGAGCCGCGACGACATGGGTCCAAGGCGCGCAATGCCGAAATCGAGCACCTTGACGCGATCGAGGGCGCCGTCCACGAGGAAGAGATTGCTCGGCTTGATATCGCGGTGCACCACGCCGCGCGCGTGCGCCTTCGAAAGCGCCTCGGCGACCGAGAGGACCAGCACGACGCTCTCCTCGATCCCGAGCCTTCCCCGGGAGAGCCGCGCGGCGAGGTCTTCGCCGTCGAGCCATTCCATGGCGAGGAAGGGCTCACCCGCCGCGGTGAACCCGTGCGTGAGATAACGGACGATGCCCGGATGATCGAGCTCGGCGAGGAGCCGGGCCTCCACGTCGAATCGTGCGATCGCGCGCGGCTCTCTGGCATGGACGACCTTGATCGCGGCCGGTCCACCCTCCTGCAGGTCGCGTGCCCGGAAGACCGAGCCCATTCCCCCTGAGCCGACCAGCGCCTCGACCACGAACCGCCCCCCGACCAGCTCGCCTTGCTGCATCGGCGACCCCCGTGGATCTTTAATGTCGTGTCCTGGATTCGGTCGCCCCAGGCGCCGCCGAGCGCCAGAGCTCAGTCGATCTCGACGACGGTCTGCGAGAGGACCTCGCAACATGCTCGTCGCGCACGGGTGGTCGCCCTACGCGGGACAACGCCGGGGGCTCGTGGTCATGGGGGATCCGGTCCGCGCGCGCGACGCCGGATGAGTTCGGGGCGGTCGGTGGGGACCGCGCAGATGGTTCGTGGGAGTCCTCTCAGGTTGCGTCGGCGAGGGCGAAGATCTCGGCGTTTTCCGGGACGTTTTCGAGGAAGCTTTTCCGGAGCTCCGGATCCCCGATTTTCGTTGCCTGGGAGAGCAGACGCGCGCGGGCCTCGAAGAGCACCGTCCGCGCGCGGGCAAGGTCCCCGGTCGCGCGCAGGGCCTTGGCGTACGTGAGGTGCACGAATGCATCGTAAAGACCAAACGCACCCAGCCCCCCCCGAACTGCAATGGCCTCCTTGGCGATGCCGAGCGCTTCGGGCGCACGCCCCAGCCCGAGGAGTGCCTCCGCGAGCGTCGCCAGCGCCGCGGCGCGCATCGGAGAGGTCGGGGCCAGATACCCGATGGCGATACGGGCTTCCCGCTCGGCTTTGCCGTGTTCTCCGAGGCGCCAGAAGACGTAGGACAGCGTCCAGCGGATGCGGCCTTCATAGTATGGGGTGCTCCGCACTTGCTCGGCGTTGACCAGGGAAGCCAAGAGCTTGCGAGCCTCCTCCAGCGCTCCTCGTTCCGCGAGCACGATGGCCAAGAGCTGACTTGCCCCCATCCGGACGATGCCAAACGCGTCGCTCTCAGCGTGCAGCACGCTCCGCAGCGCTTGCTCCGCCTGCGCGTGCGCCCCGAGCTGCCTGTATCCTTGCGCAATCGATATACGCACCACGAGCGCATGGATCCGATAGCCTGCCTCCTCGAAGGTCGCGTAGGCCTCTTGTGCCGCCTTCAGGCTCGCCCAGAAATCACCTTCGGCCACGAGCGTCATGCTCTGCATTCTTTGCAGCTTCGCCCGGATCAACGGATCATACGCCGCGACGTCGTTCCCGAGCTGCTTCATCCGCGCAGCACAGAGCGCGGCGACATCGAGCCTGCCAAGGTGCAGCAGAAGGCCATGGACGTTTCCGAGGAGGTCCACCATCATCCACACTCTCTCCGGGCTTGGCTCCACGTTGCAGACAGTCCGGAGGGCGTCGACGACCTCGTCGGGCTTCCCGAGGAACAAGATCATCACGACCTTCCCCAGGATTGCTGCGCACCAGTGCGGATCGCCTGGCATTGCTTCGCGCAGAACCTGGTTGGCGGCAACGTCGAATGCGGCCCAGTCTGCGCTCCACACGCGGGCCACCATGAGCACGAGGAGGAGCTCCCCGCGAGGCTCCCCTGCCGCTCCGTTGCGGAGCCCGTGCTCGGCGTAGGCAATCGCTCCGCGCAGATCATTGCCCGCGAGCATCTGCTTGGCCGCTTCGAGGTACCATTTCACCGCGCGCTCCGGTGCCCCGCCTCGCTCGAAATGTTCGGCGAGGCTCACCGCGTCGCTCGCCCTGGACCGCTCCAGCCACTCCGCCGCGAGCCTGTGCCCGAGGACGCGATCGGCTCCCCGCAGCGTTGCATAAGCTCCCTCCCGCAACAGGGAATGCCGGAATGAATACTGCTCCTCCTCGGGGAACCAGCTCGTCGTGCTGCGTTGCACGACCTCGCGCTCGACCAGCAGGGCGAGCCACTCGTCCATGCGAGGCGCCTCGTCCAGAGGATCCAGGAGAGAGACTACGCCGCCGCGCCAGAAAACCTCCCCGAAAACGCTTGCCGCACGCAGTACGCAGCGAGCCTCGGGCGGGAGGGCGGACAGGCGCGCCTCGACCATCGCCAGCACGGTCTCCGGCAATGCGTCGCCGCGGCCCTCGGCCACGGCCCGGATGAGCTCCTCGAGGAAGAAGGGATGACCGGCGGAGCGCTCGACCACCCGCGCGATCGTCTGGGGCAGGGCCGCATCTCCGAGGGCGTGCCGGGCGAGCTCCTCGGCGGCCCGCGGGGTCAGCTCCCCGAGGCGGAGCTCGGAGAGCCCCCGCTCGGTCCATAACCGCGGGAAACGCTCGTGCACCTCGGGCCGGCCAAACGCCGCCACGAGGAGCGGCCTGCCCTTGAGATCCCGCAGCGCGGAGTCGACGAGCTTGACCGAGATGAAATCGCCCCAGTGCAGATCCTCGAGGACCAGGAGGAGCGACTGGGCTCTGCACGCGGCGGCGAGGAAGGTCTCCCAGGCAAGACCGATCTGATCGGCCATGATGCGCGCCTCCTGGCGCGCTGACCGGAGTTTCACGCTCTCGGCGTCGGAGAACGGCGTGCCCGTCATCTCGCCGAGAAACTCGGCCACGCGGCGGACGTCCTTTTCCGCCACGTGGCGCGCGACGCGATCGACGAGCTTGCGCTGTCGCTCGTCGATGGGCTCGCCGCCGCTGATACCAGCCGAGCGCCGTACCGCCGAGCCCACCAGCGCGAACGCCGAGCCCGCGCTCATCGCGTCCGCGCGACCGATCCACATGTCGACCCCGGGGCGCTGCCGGCGGACCTCGAGGACAAACTCCTGACGCAGGCGCGATTTCCCGATGCCCGGTGGCCCCGTCACGAGCACTACGCGCGCGACGCTCTCGCGCACGGATTCATCGAGTAGATCGAGGAGCACGCGGAGCTCCCTGTCGCGGCCGACGCAGGGACTCGGCTTGCCGAGCAGAGGGCGCGGGGCCTCGACGATGTCGCTCTCCCCGGACAACATGAGCCCGGCCGGTCCCGCCGTCACCTGAAAACGGGTATCGAGCAGCTGCGCCGTCACCTCGTCGAGCAGCACTCCGCGCGGAGGCGCCGCCCCCAGGAGCGCGGCAGCCCGATCGATGACCTGACCGACCGGGATTCGCTCTTCGAGCTCGCCGAGCCCCGTCACGATGACAATGGACGCCTCGGGCGCTCGCTCCGCGAGCCGCAGCGCACACCGCGCGGCCCGCGCCGCCTGATCCGCGGCGCTCCCGGTGCTCATGAGAATCGCCAGCGCCGAGCCGTCCGCGAGATGCTCGATACGCGCGCCGAAGGGCGCCACCGCGGTTTCGAGCGCCTTTTGCTGCGCGTCCAGGACGAGGGTATCCTCCAGCGGCGCGCCGCTCCCGGCCTCCGCGCCGACGGCAATGATGCTCAGCACCCGCTGCTCGCCCCGCGTCAGGACCGGAGCTCGCGGCACGACCTCTCTCCGCTCGAGGGAGGCGAGCGCCTCCGCGACCTCCGCCGCGTTGGCGGGCCGATCCGCCGGCTCCTTCGCCAGCATGCACGCGACGATCGCCTCGAGCATCGCTGGCACCTCGCGCCGCAGCTCGCGCACGAGCGGTGGGTCCTCGAACATGACCTTCGCCAGCACGGCCATGACGTGCTGGCCCACGAACGCGGGCTTTCCTGTCAGGCACTCGAACAGCACGGCACCGAGCGCGAAGACATCGGCGCGCGCGTCCACCTCCGCCGCGCCGCGCGCCTGCTCCGGCGCCATGTACCCGGGCGTCCCGAGCACGGCGCCCGTCTCCGTGAGTCGCGGCGACATGAGGCCTGGGCGGGCAATGCCGAAATCGAGCAATCGGACGCGATCGAGGGACCGGCCCACGAGGAAGACGTTGCCCGGCTTGATGTCCCGGTGCACCACGCCGCGCGCGTGCGCGATCGCGAGCGCTTCAGCGACCGCGAGGAGCAGCGCGACGCTCTCCTCGACCCCGAGCCTGCCGCGGGCAAGGCGCGCAGAAAGGTCCTCGCCGTCGAGCCATTCCATGGCGAGGAAGGGATCGCCCGCCGCGGTGAATCCGTGGGCGATGTACCGGACGATGCCCGGATGGTGGAGCTCGGCGAGGAGGCGGGCCTCCACGTCGAACCGCGCGAGGTCGCGCGGCCCTCGGGTACGGACGACCTTGATCGCCGCCGGCGCGCCCTCTTGTAGATCACGCGCCCGGAAGACCGAGCCCATCCCGCCGGATCCCGCCAGACCCTCGATCAAAAAACGATGCGCGACGAGTTCGCCAGGCTGCATCCGGGGCTCTCCGCCGCGGATCTTTAATGTCATGCCCAGAATCCGCCCGTCCCAGGCACGGCCGAGCGCCAGAGCTCAGTCGATCTCGACGACGGTCTGCGCGACGATCTCGCCGACACGCGCCTCGACACGGCAGGTGCCGCGCTCGACCGCGCGAAGCTCCCACGCCGAACGCTGATAATCACGCGAGCGAGGAAGGTGGAATTCGAGCACCTCCCGCGCGCGCTCCGGCTGCGGCGCGGGCGCTAGCGTGCAGACCTCCGGCGTGGCCGAGCGCGGCGCTTCCGGGAGACCAACGATCGCGCGACCGTCACCCGCGCGCAGCCGCACGAAAAGAAATCGCCGCTCGCCTCTGTGCAGGTGGCTCACCGGCTGGTCGAAGGGCGGCGCCGGTGGAATGCAGCCGTATCCGATGTTGGTATCGTCCGCCTGCAGGTCGAGGTCAATCCCCGCGACCGCGCTCGGATCGACCGACTCCGTTTGGATCGTCGTGCCGAGCAGCGCGAGTTTGCCCTCGCCCGCGCGTTCGGCGCGGACGTGAAGCTCCCCGTCCGTGCCCGGAAGCAATGCCACCGCACCCTCGGCGCGTGTCGTCTCGAGGGCCCGATCGCCGACCACGTCCCGCCCCTCGGCATCGCGGACGCGCACCGGCAGCCGTACGTCGACGCCGACCAGAAGCACGACGGGCGCCGCCGCGGTCGCGCCGGCGAGAGGGGGCAGGAGCTCCGCGCGGACGGCGGGCGCGACGACCACGGAGATACGCGCGTGCTCGCCGTGGCCATGGACGACCAGCGTCGTGGTGCCGGCTGCGTGGCCGTGCACCAGAAGCCGACCGGGGCGCTGCTCGACGACCTCGAGCGTCGCGGGATCCTCACTCCGCACCTGCAGCGGGAAGTACTCGCTCGAGCTCAGCGACCCGTCGCAGCCGAGGCGACGCAGCCCCCGCAGATGCAGCTCGGTGGTCGCACCGGGCGCGATCGCCGGGCTCGGAACACCCTCTGCCCAGGGCTCTACCTCGAGCAGCGTGCTGTGACACTCCTGCGGACCACACCCCGTCAGCGTCCCGACGAGCGTGGCCACGAAGAGCGCGCACGACGGCACGCTCGGGCCGGGCCTCTCCGCCTTGCGAGCCATGGAGCGGAGCTTACCACACCACCACGCATCGCTTCGTCTTCCTCGATTCGACCTGCGCGGGCATTCCTGCTCGCCACTTGTAAACCGGGTCGGAGCAAGGCAAGGGCGTGATGCACCCCAAGAGACGCACCATGACGATCCATCGCTTGAACGAGTTGTCTCGCGCCGATCTCCCCACGGCCGGCGGCAAAGGCGCAAACCTCGGAGAGCTCACGCGGCTCGGGCTCGCCGTGCCGCCCGGGTTCGTCGTGAGCGCCGGCGCGTACGCAGAGCATGCGCGCGCGTGGGGGCTCGCCGAGCGCCTCGCGCCGCACCTCGCCACGGAGAGCTGGGACGCGGCGGCCGCGGAGGCGGCGGAGCTCTTCGAGAGGGGCGCGCTCTTGCCCACGCTCGAGCGCGCGGTTCGTGAAGCGCATCGTGAGCTCGGCGCGCCGCTCGTCGCGGTGCGATCCTCGGCGACGGCCGAAGACCTCGCAGACGCCTCGTTCGCGGGCCAGCACGAGACCTACCTGAACGTCGCGGGCGAGGACGAGCTCCTCGTCGCGCTGCGGCGGTGCTGGGCGTCGCTCTGGAGCGCGCGGGCCCTCCAGTACCGGGCGGCGCGCGGCGTGGATCATCTGGGGGTCGACATCGCGGTCGTGGTGCAGCGCATGGTGTCGGCCGATTTTGCCGGGGTCCTCTTCACGGTCGACCCGGTGGCCCAGCGTGCCGACCGCATGCTCCTCGAGGTCGCGCCGGGGCTCGGCGAAGCCGTGGTCTCGGGACACACGACCGGCGACGTCTACCGTCTGCGGCGCGAGCCCCTGGCGATCGACGACCGGGATCACCGCGTGGCAGGGCGCGAAGCGCCGAGCGACACCCTCGTGCTCCAGCTCGGCCGCCTCGCGCTCGACCTGGAGGCCCATTTCGGCTGCCCGCAGGACGTGGAGTTCGCCTTCGAGGGACGCTCCATCTACCTCCTCCAGTCTCGCCCCATCACCACCCTCGGCGGGACCGACATCGAGCCTCTCCCTCCGCCCCCGGAGCTCAGCCGCTTGCAGCGGAAGATGCTCGAGGCGAACGACAACGACCGATTCCCCGTCGCCCCCAAGCCGCTCGATCAATGGGGCTTCCGGATGGTGATCCCCGCGCTCGTCAACGCGATGCGCCTCGTGGGGCTCGACATCGACGAGGCCGACGAGCGCGCGACGATGGCCGAGGTGTGGCGGGAGTTTTTCGTTCTGCCGTCGCCGCGCCCCACCTTCCGGCTGCTGGGTTTGCCCCAAAGGGTCGCGACGGTCCTTCGCAACGATTGGATGGCGTGGTGGGAGACTGAGGCATTCGTGAGGATCCTGGAGGTCTGCGCGCCGGTCGATCTCCGCGCGCTTCCCGACGCCGCGCTCCTCCTCCGTGCCGATCGGATCGAGGAGACGACGCGAGAGATCCTGTTCAAGCGGTTCGAGGGGATCCTCAGCCAGATGGCCGCGATCGCCTTGCGGATTCCGGTCACCGCCGCCGTGGGCAGGAAGCGGGCCGAGGCCGTCATGGGCGACCTCGTCTCGGGCCTGCACACCCGGACCTCCGAGGTCAACCTCGCGCTGTTCCACCTCGCGCGCAAAGCCGTGAGCGCGGGGCCCGAGGTGTTTCGTTCGATTCGCGAGGGGCGCCCCGAGGACCTCCGCGGATCGGACGAGGGCCGTGCCTACCTCGCCGAGGTGGAAGCATTCCTCGACGAGCATGGGCATCGGGAAAGCACGGGCTTGTACCTCTCGGCGCCGACCTGGCGGCAAGATCCCGCGCCCATGTGGGGGCTTTTGCGCAGCCTGCTCGACACCACCGAGCCCCCGTCCGAGGAGGCCGGGCAAAAGCGATATCAAGCGGCGCTCGACGAGGTCACCCACGCGCTTCGTTTCGTGCCGGGGCTGTCCGATACGTTCCGCAACACCCTTTTGCAGTTGCGGAGGGCGATCGTCTTCCGGGAGCGCTCGCATTACGATCTGGCCCGCGTGTTCTCGGCACAGCAGGCGATCGTGGGCGAAATCGCGCGTCGCCTCCACGAGCGCGGCCACCTGCCGAGCCCCGACGATATTTTCTACCTGACGGAGGCCGAGGTCCGGGCGTGGCTCGGTGAGGGCGCGCCGCCGCTTTCCGAAGTGAAGAGGCTCGTGCAGCGCAGGCGCGCGACGTACGGCGTGGTCAACGGGAAGTGGCAGAAGAGGGCGTTCGGAGCGGGCGCGGAAGGCGCCGCGGGCAGCGACGAGCTCCGCGGCACCGGAGCCTCGTCCGGGGTGGTCCGCGGCAGGGCGCGCATCGTGCGCGACGAACGCGAGTTCGGGCGCCTGAAGCCCGGCGAGATCCTGGTCTGCCGGTACACGAACCCCGCGTGGACACCGCTCTTCACCCTCGCCGCGGGCGTCGTGACGGACACCGGCGGCGCGGCCTCGCACGCGGCCATCGTCGCGCGCGAGTACGGCATCCCCGCGGTGCTGGGGGCCGCCGGGGCGACGACGCGCATCACGGATGGCCAGGAGATCCTCGTGGACGGCACGGAAGGCCGCGTGCTCCTGTTGCGCCTGGGCGTCACGGGCGAGGTCGCCTTTGCCTGAGCCCTCGTCCCGCCTGCCGGTGCGGCTCCTCGTCGCCATCGCCCTGTCGGCGGCGCTCGCGCCGCTCAATTCCACGATGGTCGCCGTGGCGCTGCCGGAGATGTCGCGCACGCTCCCGGCCGACTCCGGCGCGCTCCGGCAGGCGCTCGTGACGAGTTATCTGCTCACGAACATCGTCCTGCAAAGCCCCGGGGGAAAACTCGGCGATCGCCTCGGCCACCGGCGCGCGCTCGGGCTCGGCCAGCTCCTTTTGGCGGTCGGCGCCGCGCTCGCGTACGTCTGGCCCGTGCTCCCGGTGCTCGCGGTGTCGCGCGTCGTGATGGCCGCGGGCGGCGCGATCGTGGTCCCGAGCGCGACGGCCCTGCTCCGCACGGAGCTGCCGCCCGAGGTACGTGGGCGTGCCTTCGGCGCGTTTGGCGCGGTGATGGGGATCGCGGCGGGCACCGGACCGATGGTCGGGGCGCTTCTCGTCGGGCGCTTCGGCTGGACCTCGATCTTCCTCGCGAACGTCCCGGTCCTCCTCCTCTCCGCGGCGCTTGCGCACCTCGGTGTGCCGGCGCGACCCGCGGCCCTGACGCCTGCCGGGCCGCGCGCGCGTTTCGACCTCCTCGGCTCGGTGCTGCTCGGGGCCTCGCTCGTGGGGCTTGTCCTCGGCCTCGAGTCCGCTCAACTCCGATGGGCGGCCGTGCTTGGCGCGCTGGGCCTCGTGCCCTTCGTGCTCTGGGAGCGCCGCGCCGTGGACCCCATCGTCGACTTCTCTCTGTTCAAGCGGCGCGCCTTCGTGGGAGGCAGCCTGATCATCGCCGTCCAGAACTTCGCCATGTACGCGACGATCTTCGAATTGCCGCAGGTGGCGGGAAGGCTCTTCGGCGTCGCGCCGCGGGACGTCGGCCCTACGCTGCTTTCGATGATGGGCACGATGGTGATCGTCGCGCCGTTCGCGGGTCGCAGCTCGGATCGCTTCGGGGCGCGCGTGGTTTCGCTTTTCGGCTGCTCGCTCGCCATCGCCGGCATGTTCTTGCTCGCGGCGCGACCTCTGGGCGCGATCACGGACGCGGTCCCGGCGCTCGTGATCCTCGGCGCCGGCCTCGGCCTCTCGTCCGCGCCTTCGCAGTCCGCGGCGATGAGCGACGTCCCTCGGGAAAAAAGCGGAATGGCCGCGGGCCTCACCTCGACGATGCGTTACATCGGGGGAATCGTCGGCCTCACCGTGCTCGGCCTCGTCCTCACGGATCGTCCGGCCGGCGACGTCGTGAGGCACGAACACACCACGGCCATGACCATCTTCTGCGCGTCGCTGCTCCTGACGATAGGCTGCGCCTTCCTCCTCCCCGGCCGCGCCGCTGCGCCCGTACCCGCCTCCAGCGCGCGATAAACCCGCCGCGCCAATCTTCTTGACGACGCGCGTCGGGGCGCATCGACTCATCATCACGCCGATACGGCATCAGGAGGCCTTTCACGATGCATCAAGACCGAGCCCGCTTCCCCCAGGCTGCCCTCGACTCGCTTCGAACGAGCTTCCGCGGCGAGCTCATCGACCCCGACCACGGGCGTTACGACGCGGCCCGCGTCGTCTGGAATGCCCGCATCGACAAGAGGCCGGCGCTCATCGCGCGCTGCGCCGGGGTCGCGGACGTCCTCGCCGCCGTGCGGTTCGCGCGGGAGCACGACGCCCGCGTCGCGGTGCGGGGCGGCGGACACGACATTGCGGGCAACGGCGTATGCGACGGCGGGATCGTGATCGACCTGTCTCCCATGAAGGGCGTCCGCGTCGATCCTGCGCGGCGCACCGTCCGCGCCCAGGCGGGGCTCACCTGGCGCGAGCTCGATCACGAGACGCAGGCGTTTGGCCTCGCGACGACCGGGGGCCAGTGCTCCGCCACCGGGATCGCCGGGGTCACGCTGGGCGGAGGGATCGGTTGGCTCATGCGCCAGCATGGCCTCACGATCGACAACCTCCTCTCGGTGGATCTCGTGACCGCCGACGGCCGGCTCGTCACGGCGAGCGCCGACGAAAACGCGGACCTCTTCTGGGGACTCCGCGGCGGCGGCGGCAATTTCGGAATCGTCACCGAGCTCGAATTGCGCCTGCACCCCGTCGAGCAGGTGATGGTAGCGATGCTGTTTCACCCGGTCGAGCGCTTCGCGGATGTGCTGCGCTTCTACCAGACGTTCGCCCGGACCGAGCCGGAGCGCATGAGCAGCACCCTGATCCAGATCGCGCTCCCGCCCATGCCCACGCTCCCCGCGCGCATGCACGGCGTGCCCGGGGTGATTCTCGCGGCCTGTTACAACGGCCCGAGCGCGGATGCGGAGGCGGCCTTCGCACCGCTGCGCGCGTTCGGCCCGCCGGCCGCGGAGCTCGTGAGCCCGATGCCCTATACCGTCCTCCAGAGCATGTTCGATACAGCGCCGGCGGGCGCCTACGGTTATGGCCAATGCATCCGCGGGCATTACGTCTCCACGCTCGGGGACGACGGCATCGAGGCCATCGCCGCGCAGCTTCGCGCGGCCCCGTCACCGCTTTGCCTCTTCGAGATCGCTCACCTGGAGGGCGCGATCGCGCGTGTCGGCGAGGACGAGACCGCGTTCCCGCGGCGGAAAACCCCGTTCTTCTCGATGTTCCAATCGAGCTTTCAGGACCCGGCCGACGCCGAGCGCCACATCCGCTGGACGCAGGACGCCTGGCAAGCCATGAAGCCGTTTGCCGCCGAAGGCGTTTATGTGAATTTCATCGACGCCGGCGAACCTGCCGCGCGGGTGCAAGAGACCTACGGCGAGGCCAAGATGAAGCGGCTCGCCGCCCTCAAGCGTGCCTACGACCCGACGAATTTCTTTCGGTTGAACAAGAACATCGCGCCGTAGCGCACCGCGACGTCCCTGTTCGGGCGGCGCTTCGCTGGGGCGTTGCCCCAGGCCCCACCCGGGGCTATCCGCCCCGGGACCCGGACCAGCGCAAGCGCTGGACTCGGGACGATGAATTGCGCGATGCGCAGTTCATCGCACAGGCCGCGTCAAGACCAGCAGCGACCCTGTCAATCGAGACAACCGCGCTGCCATTTCGATTGGCAACGCTGTCTCTGGTCTTGCCACCCGGCTTGGTGGAAGAACTGCGCATCGCGCAGTTGTTCCACCCCGAGTCCAGGGCTTGCCCTGGTTCGGGTCGAGGGGCGAACAGCCCCCGCGGGGCCCGGGGCAGCGCCCCGGCGCGGCGGCCCCAAGTAGAGACCCATGCTCAGCAGCCAGGGGCTTCGAGGTTCGTCCGAACCTTCTCCAGCAGCGAAACGAGCTGACGCCGCTCGTCCGCACTCAGCCCTGACACCGCCACTTCGGACAGCCGGCGCGCATGGCGCAGCATCGTCTGGTGGATGGCCTGCGCTTCGGCCGTGGGCTCGAGCCTGACGCTGCGCCGGTCGGCCTCGTCCGTCCGTGCCTCCAGCAAGCCACGCTCCTTGAGACCGGCGACCAGGCGCGCGAGCTGCCCCTTGTCCCGGCCCGTGTGCGCCACCAGGTCGCTCAGGGTCGAGCCCGGCTGGCGCGTGAAAAAGCCCAGCACCTTCCCTTCCATGTGGCTCAGGTCGTGATGCTCCTCGCGCATCGCTTCGTGCCGGCGCGCACGAAATAGGTGCATGATCGCGTGGATGGACTCCAGCACGTCGGCGTCCCGCGGATCATGGTTGACATTGTCAACTGTTCTGCCCATGATGGGTGACATTATCAACCAACCCACGGAGGTTGCAATGACACCATCGCTTCCCGCGCGCCGCGTGCAGCGCGTGCGCCACGAGCTCCGCCGGCGCGACGTCGAGGTCGCCCGGGTGGAGCGCCTCGGCCCGAGCTTCGTCGCGGTCACGTTCTCCGGCGACGCGCTCGCCGACTTCGTTTCGCTTTCGTTCGACGACCACGTCAAGTTCATGTTCCCCGGCGCGGACGGCGAGCTCATCCGCCGGGACTACACGCCTCGGCGTTTTGATCCCGAAAAGCGTGAGCTGACCCTCGAGTTCGCCTTGCACGACGAGGGCCCTGCCTCCGACTGGGCACGAAAGGCCGCCCCCGGCCAGCGGGCGACGATCGGCGGGCCGCGCGGGTCGATGATCATCCCGCTCGATTACGCGTGGCACCTTCTCGTGGGCGACGCCTCCGCCCTGCCCGCGATCCACCGGCGCCTCGAAGAACTGCCAGCGGGCACGCGGGCCCTCGTGATCGCGCACGTCGCGGACCCAAAGGACCGCCGCGCGCTCGCGAGCGCCGCGAAGCTCGACGTCCATTGGGTGAACCGCGCGGAAGATCTCGTCACGTTCGTGGGGGACCTGCCGCTGCCCCCGGGCGACGGGTTTGTCTGGTGCGCCGGCGAAGCGTCGGAGATGTCGCGCCTGCGTCAGATCCTGCTGGTGGACAAAGGGCATCCCCGCGAGGCCGCGCGGATCGCCGCCTACTGGAAGAAGGGCGCGTCGGAGTTCCACGAAAACCTCGAATGAGGTCGGGCAAGACGTCCTCGACGCGCGCACCCGTGGTGTGGTAGGGACCGCGTCGCCCATGAAAAACGTCGGTGTCGTCGGGGCCTTGCTGACCGCAATGATGTTCCTTTCAGGCTGCAGCGGAGCGGCCGGGACCGTACCCAGCGAGCCGCCGCGCGCCTCCCCGGCGAACGCCGCCCCGGCGGCCACGAGCGCTGCCCCTGCGGTGGCGTCGATTTCCGCGCAGGGAGGCTCGGCGCCGGCCTCCGTCCCCGCTCCCCTCCCCGTGCCCACGTTCACGGGGACCGCGGGAAAAGGCCTCTATCTGCTCAAGCCGGCGCGCGTCTTCGATGGCGATACCGCGCGCCCGCACGAGGGATGGGTGGTCCTCGTGCGCGGCAATCGTATCGAGCTGGCGGGGCCCGAGGGGAAGGTGCAGGCGCCGAGCGACGCGGTGGTCGTCGATTTGCCGAACACGACGCTTTTGCCCGGGCTCATCGAGGGGCATTCGCATTTTTTCCTGCATCCGTACGACGAAGCATCCTGGGATGCGCAGGTGGCCCGGGAGCCGCTCGCCCTCCGCGTCGCCCGCGCGACGAATCACGCGCGGAATACCCTGCTCGCCGGCTTCACCACGGTCCGTGATCTCGGGACGGAGGGCGCGGGGTACGCCGATGTCGGGCTCAAGCAGGCCATCGACCAGGGAATCATCCCCGGGCCTCGGATGCTCGTCACGACAAAGGCCATCGTCGCCACGGGGAGTTATGGTCCCAAGGGCTTCGATCCCGGCTTCCACGTGCCGCAGGGCGCAGAAGAAGCCGATGGGCACGATCAGCTCCTGCGTGTCGTGCGTGATCAGATCGGGCACGGCGCCGATTGGATCAAGGTCTATGCGGACTATTACTGGGGACCCGGCGGCGCGGTACGGCCGACGTTCTCGGTCGAGGAACTCCGACTCATCGTCGAGACCGCGCATTCGAGTGGCCGGAGCGTCGCGGCGCACGCGAGCTCGGCCGAAGGGATGCAGCGCGCGGCCCTCGCCGGCGTCGATACGATCGAGCATGGAGATGAGGGGACGTCGGAGGTCTTCAAGCTCATGGCGAAGAATCACGTCGCGTTTTGCCCGACGCTCGCGGCAACCGACGCCATCGCGCGTTATCGGGGCTGGAAGAAGGGCAGCACGCCCGAGCCCGAGAGCCTCACGAAGAAGCGCAAGGCCTTCAAGGCGGCCCTCGATGCAGGGGTGACCCTCGTGAACGGGAGCGACGCCGGCGTGTTCGCCCACGGAGACAATGTCCGCGAGATCGAGTTGCTCGTGGAATACGGCACGACGCCTGTCGATGCGCTGCGCGTGGCGACCTCCGGCGGGGCGAAGGTGCTGCACCTCGATGCGGCGATCGGCTCGGTCGCGGCCGGCAAGCTGGCTGATCTGATCGCGGTCGAAGGGGATCCCACGCGGGAGATCGCGGCGCTGCGTAATGTCCGGTTCGTGATGAAGGGCGGGGCCGTCTACAAGCGCCCGTGAGGCGCGAGCCTGCCGTGCGCGGACGCTCGTATGCGTGGCGCCGCTTTCGCGAACGAACGATCTCGACCCCGAAAAACTCGCGGGAAAGCGGCGCTAGCGGAAGCGCAGGCGGAGGCCTATGGAACCGGGGGCCCGGAGGACCAGGTGCCGGTGCCTTTCATGTACACGCTGACAGAGACGCTCTCCGATCATGACGGTGTCGCCGTTTATCGTGGACGCAGGGACGCCGATCAACGTCCGGTGGTCATCAAGATGCTCGATCCGCGGCGGTGCCGGCCCAGGGATCTCGAGCGCCTGAAGAACGAGTACGAGATCGGCAGGACGCTCGACATCCCCGCGGTCGCGAAGCCGCTCGCGCTCGAATCGCTCGAGGGTTCGCCGGCCCTGGTCACGGAGGACGCGGGCAGCGTCTCGCTTCTCCACCTCCTCGGGGCGCCGATGGGCGTTCCCAGGTTTCTCCCTCTCGCGGTGGCCATCGCGCAGGCCGTCGCGGAGATTCACGCCCAGAGCATCATTCACAAGGATCTCAAGCCGGCGAACATCCTCGTCCATCCCGCGACCGGCGCGGTCCAGATCGCCGACCTGGGAATCGCTTCCCGGCTTCCCCGCGAGCTCCGGTCCGCGCAGCCCCTTCGCCTCATCGAAGGCTCCTTGCCGTACCTGTCGCCGGAGCAGACGGGCCGGATGAACCGCGCCATCGACAATCGCTCCGATCTCTATTCCCTCGGCGTCACGTTTTACCAGATGTTGACGGGCCGGCTGCCCTTCCAGGCGACGGATTCCCTGGAGTGGGTGCATTGCCACATCGCTCGGTCACCCGCACCCCCCGCGGAGCTCGTGCCGTCCGTGCCGGAGGTGCTCTCTCGTATCGTCATGAAGCTGCTCGCCAAGGGAGCGGAGGAGCGCTACCAGAGCGCGGCCGGTCTCCGGCACGACCTCGCGCGTTGCCTCGCCTCGTGGCAATCGACGAGCCGGCTCGAGCCCTTTCCCCTGGGCCAGCGAGACATGGGGGATCGATTTCGGATCCCCGAAAAACTCCATGGTCGTGACGAGGAGCTCGCCGCGCTCCTCGGGGCATTCAGGCGGGTCGTCGCCGAGGGAACCCCCGAATTCGTGCTGGTCTCCGGCTACGCCGGCGTCGGCAAATCGTCGCTGGTGCACGAGCTCGACAAGCCGGTCTTCCGGGAGCAGGGCATGCTCGTCTCGGGGAAGTTCGACCAATACAAGCGCGACATCCCCTACGCCACGATCGCGCAGGCCTTCCGGGACCTCGTGAGCGAGCTCCTCGCCCAGACCGACGAGCAGATCGAAGCCTTTCGGCAGCGACTCCGCGCCGCGCTCGGGGTGAACGGTCAGCTCATCGTCGATGTGATTCCCCAGATCGAGCTCGTCATCGGCCGGCAGCCACCCGTCCCGGTTTTGCCCCTCGTCGAGGCGCAGAACCGCTTCCACATGGTGTTCCAGAAGCTCGTCTCCGTGTTTGCCCGGGCAGATCACCCCGTGGTGGTTTTTCTCGACGATCTCCAGTGGGCGGATTCGGCGAGCCTCGACCTCCTCACGCACCTCGTCACGCACCCCGATACGAGGTATTTTCTTCTGATAGGTGCGTATCGCGACAACGAGGTCGACCCGTCGCATCCGCTCATGCGCATGCAGGGCGAGGTGCGGAGGAGCGGCGTCGCCGTACGTGACCTCGTCCTCGCGCCCCTTTCGGAGGCGCATATGGCCGATCTCGTCGCCGACATCGTCCACCGCCGCCCCGAGGAGGTCGCGTCCCTCGCGCGGCTCGTGCACGAGAAGACCGGCGGCAATCCATTTTTCGCGATACAGTTTCTCACGACGCTGCACCAGGAGCACCTGATCACGTTCGATCCGCGATTGGCATCCTGGAGCTGGGACGTCCACAAGATCCAGGCCAAGAATTTCTCCGACGGCGTCGTCGACCTGATGGTGGGAAAATTGAGGCGCCTCGCGGCGACCACGCAGGACGCCATGAAGCTCGCCGCCTGCGTCGGGAACATCGCGGAGACCCGCGTCCTTTCGATGATCGACGGACGCTCCGAGAGCGAACTCCACGGCGCGCTCTGGGAGGCGGTGCACGAGGGCCTCGTCCTCCGCCGTGACGATACGTACGAGTTTCTTCACGATCGGGTGCAGGAGGCGGCCTACTCGCTCATCCCCGAGGAAGAGCGGGCCCTCGTGCACCTCCGGATCGGAAGGCTGCTCGTCGCGCACGTATCCAAGGAGGAGCTCGAGGGGAGGATTTTCGACATCACGAACCAGTTGAACCTCGGCGCGTCGTTGCTCGCGTCCCGCGACGAAAAAGACCGGGTCGCACAGCTCAATTTGATTGCTGGAAGGAAGGCGAAGGCATCCACGGCCTACCTCTCGGCCATCAAATACCTCTCGGCTGGGATCGCGCTGCTCGCGCCCGATGGCTGGGAGACCCAATACGAGCTCACCTTCCGCCTTCATCTGGAGCGCGCCGAATGCGAGTTCGTGAGCGGTGGGTTCGCCGCGGCGGAGGGCTTGCTCTCGGTGATCCTCGGGCACGCCAGGACAAACCGGGACCGCGCCGCGGCCACGTCCGTGAAGGTGTACCTGCACGCGGCCCAGAATCAGCACGGGAAGGCCGTGGCAGCGGCGATCGCGGGCCTCGGCCCCTTCGGGATCGAGCTCGTGCCGCATCCCAGCCGAGACCAGGTCGACCAGGCGTATGGAAGGATCTGGCAACGGCTCGGCGAACGGCAGATCGAGGACCTGATCGACCTGCCCCCCATGACCGACGCCGACGCGAGCGCGGCCCTCGACATCCTCGTGGCCATCAATTCGCCGGCGCTCAACACCGACAACAATCTCGTTTGCTTGACGGCGTGCCATGCCGTGAACGTGAGCCTCCAGCATGGCAATGCGGCGGGATCGAGCTTCGCGTACGGGTTCTTCGGCATGCTCCTCGGACCCGAGTTTGGCCAGTATCGCCTCGGGTTTCGCTTCGGAAAACTGGCTTATGATCTGGTCCAGAAGCGGGGCTCGACGGGCTACGAGGCGCCCGTGCTCCTCGAATGCTTCCTCCTTTCGTACTGGGCGCAACCGGCCGCCACGCGCCGGGCCTTGGCCGACCGTGCGTTCGCCACGGCGCTGGAGGTCGGCGATCTGACGTTCGCCTGGTATGCTGCCCGGGCCCTCGTCACGTTCCTCCTCGTCAAGGGCGAGCCTTTGGAGGATGTTTCCCGCGAATGCGAGCGGGCGCTCTCGTTCGCGCGGAAGGCGAAGTTCGAAGGGGGCGACGTCGTCGTGAGGCAGCGGCTCATCGAGAACCTGCGCGGCCGCACCGATCACTTCGGGTCGTTCAACGGCGCGGGGTTCGACGAGGTGGCGTACGAGGCTTTCCTCGGCGAGCACGAGACGACCATGGCGATCGTCGCCTGCTGGTATTACGTCTGGAAGACCCAAGCGCGCTTCATGGCCGGCGATGACGAAGGCGCCGCCCTGGCAGCGCGGAAGGCCCGCGCGCTCCTCTGGTCGGGTCCTTCGTTCGAAGAGGCCTCGGAATGTCATTATTATGGTGCGCTCTCCCTCGCGGCCCGTTATCACGAGACGACCCCCGCGGAGCAGGCGGAAGCCATGGCGACCCTGCGCGCCGACCAGGAGCGGTTCCGGGTTTGGGCGGACAACTGCCCCGAGAGCTTCTTGCACAAACATGCGCTCGTCTCGGCCGAAATCGCGCGGGTCGAAGGCCAGGATCAAGAAGCGATGCGGCTCTACGAGCAGGCCATTCGCGCGGCGCGGGAGAATGGCTTCGTTCAAAACGAAGGGATCTCCTGGGAGCTCGCCGCGCGATTTTATCGCGATCGGGGGTTCGTCATCGCCGACACCTACCTTCGCGAGGCGCGCTCGTGTTACATCCGCTGGGGGGCCGAGGGCAAGGTGCGGAGCCTCGACCGGTCGTATCCGCACCTGCCCGAGAGCAGGTCCATTGCGCCGACGGCCACCTTGGCTGTGCGGGCCGAGCAGATCGACCTCCTCGCGGTGGTCAAGGCGTCGCAGACCATCTCGGGCGAGATCGTGCAGGAGAAGCTCATCGACACGCTGCTCCGGGTCGTCCTCGAGCTGGGCGGGGCGCAAAAAGCCTATCTGCTCATCTCCCGAGGCGGAGCCTTGTGGATCGAAGCGGAGGCCACGCTCGACGCCGGGGGGGCGCGCGCGCGGATGTTATCGCCCCTCCTGGCCGAATCCTCGGAGCTCGTCCCCGCGTCCATCGTGCAGTACGTACGTCGCACGAAGGAGCGTCGGATCCTCGACGACGCCAGCGCCGAGGCGGGCAGGTTTTCCTCGGACGAATACATCGTGCGGCGCGCGCCGAGGTCGATCCTGTGCTTGCCGATTCTCCGGACGGGCGAGGTGTTCGGCCTGCTTTATCTCGAGAACAACCTCGTCCCGGGGGCCTTCACGGCCGAGCGGCTCTGCGCCCTCGAGCTCGTGGCTTCGCAGGCCGCCATCTCCCTGGAAAACGCCCGGCTGCTCTCCAGCGAGCAAACTGCGCGGCAGGCGGCCGAGCAGCACGAACGCCGCTCGGCATTTTTTGCGGAGGCAAGCGAGAGCCTCGGCGCGTCGCTCGAGTACGAGCAGGTCCTCCGCTGCCTCGCGGAGCTCTGCGTCCGCGGTCTCGCCGACTGGTGCGTGATCGACATCATCGACAACGGACGAATCCGGCGGGTATCGGGGATTCACCGAGACCCAGCAAAACAACCGCTGCTCGAGGAACTCCAGAGGCGCTATCCGCCATTTCCTGGATCGCCCCACCCCGCGGCGCGGGTGATACGGAGTGGTGCGCCGCTCCTCTTTTCCAAGATCACCGACGCGACGTTACGCGCAAGCACCGTGGATGCGGAGCATTTCAGGATCCTCCGCGCGCTAGGGCCCAAGAGTGGAATGCACGTGCCGCTCGTGGCGAGGGGGCAGATCGCCGGAGCCGTGACCCTCGTCTCTGCCGATCCCGCCCGACCCTACGGGGCCGCCGATCTCGGCATGGCCGAGGAGCTTTCGCACCGCGCCGCGATCGCCATGGACAACGCGCGGCTCTACCGCGCGACGCAGGAAGCCGTTCGTATGCGCGACGAGTTCCTCGCGGTCGCCTCCCACGAGCTGCGCACCCCCATGACGTCGCTGGGGCTCTCCCTTCAATCGCTCCTCCGGTCGATCCAGTCGGACAAGCCCACCGATCGCAAGGCGACCGAGGACCTCATCCAGCGCGCCTGTCGCCAGAGCGATCGAATGAACAGGCTCATCGACGAGCTGCTCGACGTCTCGCGGTTCGATTCCGGACAGGTCGCGCTCGAGACCACGGAGGTCGATCTCAGCGCCCTCGTCAAGGAGGTGGTCGCGCGGTTCGAGCTCGATCTGCAGCGATCCCGATGTCCGGTCACCATCCACGGCGACGCACCCGTCATCGGTGTGTGGGATCGGTCCCGCCTCGAACAGGTCGTCACGAACCTCCTTGGCAATGCCATCAAGTTCGGCGGTGGCAAACCCATTACAATCGTCGTCCGCAAGGAAGCGGGCAGCACGAGCCTCATGGTCTCGGACCAGGGAATCGGGATTGCACCGGACCAGCAAACCCGAATCTTCGAGCGCTTCGGGCGTGCCGTCTCGGCGCGCCATTACGGCGGACTGGGGCTCGGCCTGTACATCTGCCGCAGGATCGCCGAGGCGCACGGCGGTTCGATCCGGGTCGAGAGTGCGCAGGGGATGGGATCCACGTTCGTGGTCGAGCTCCCCGGTGGCATGTAGCCCTCAGGCAGCGTCGTGATAAACGTCCCGGAACACGAGCATCGCGCCGAGCTTACGCTCGTTGTCGCGCGGGAACCCGCACGCCGGGGCGAACTCGTCCGCGTCCTTGTACGTGCCGAAGAGCCGATCCCACAGCGGCAAATCGGAGAAATTGTAACGATGGACGTCGAGCTGATGGTGCACGGAATGTAGCTCGGGCGTCTGGATGAACCATTTCAGCCAGCGAGGGCTCTTGAAGTTGCCGTGATAGAAATACTCCCCGGTCGCGGCGAAGAAGTTGAACCAGAACGCGCCCTCGAGCGAGATGCCGAGCAGGAGGTACGCGATCGCCGCGCTGAGCAGCGCGTCGGAGAACATCTCGACGGGGTGCTTGTAGAAGGACGTGAGAATCTCGATGCGCGCGGGCGAGTGGTGGATCTGGTGGAAGACGCGCCAGAAGCCGTCGGCATGGCGCCAGCGGTGCCACCAGTAGTAAAAGAACGTACCCACGAACCACGCCACGAGCCCCTCGAGCCACGGGCGTTCGAGCGCGGAGATCGTGAAGAGCGAGGCGCCCTGGAACAGCCGCGCCCAGACGCGGTTCAGCGCGAGCGTGATGCCGAGCTGCGCGAGGTTCAGGAGGAGCGCGCGGACGTGCCAGCCGGCGACGTGCGGCAACGCGCGGCCTGGCCGCACGCGCTCGAGCACGAGGAACGCGAGTGTCGAACCGATGGTGAAGATCGTGGGGAGCGTGAGGTGGGGCATGGGAAGCTCGCGTCGCGGAACATACCAGCAGAAGCGACAGCCGCGAAAGCTGCCACTGCATCCCGATGACGCGGCTCGAGCTCGCCTGTCGCATCCGGACCGAACGGGGGGTGTCGATTTTTGTGTCAGCGCCGTGCGACAGGTTCCCTCCCCGCGCGTCATCCCTGTGAGCCCGGGAAGGAACACCTCATGAAAGCAGGCTGGTTGTTATGGTTTGGACTCGCCCTCGTGAACGGCTGCACCCGCTCCGCCGGGGAGGCGGGCCAGGATCGGCCGGCGCACTCGGCGATCACGAGCGCAGGCAGCGCTTCCGCGCCGATCGCCGTGGCGCCCTGCGGTCCAGACGCTTATCGGCACGAAGGCCCCGACTTCTGCGCAGAGCTGCCGGCCTCCGCGCGCGGCAAGGCGCCGATGGTGATCGAAAATGGCGTGGCCTTTCCGGACGTCATCTTCACCTGGACGCCGAAATCGAACGCGGCGGCGGTCGCCGAATGGAAGACCCCGAAGGTGCTCGACCACCACCACGGCCCCTTCGAGATCTGGACGACCGAGCCGATACCCGGTGGCACGTATTTCCTCATCTACGATGCGACCCAGCACGACACGGCAGAGGTCGCGAAGATCCCGAGCGTCCGCGGTCTGGCTGTCGTCGAAGGGGAGACGATGGTCGTCCGGTGCGTGGTGACGGTCAACCTGGAGCCTCAGGACGACCCGCGAGCGATGGCCGCTTCGCACGCAACCGAGCTCGCCGCCTGCAAATCGCTGCGCGTGTTCGGGCGCTGAACCCAGGAACGCTCGAGCCGCTCTCGGGGGCGGCTTGACAAACCTCCCACCGGAGCGAAAGCTGAGCCCATGTCGACGTTCAGAATCGTGGCCTTCACCATTTCGGCCCTGGCCTCCGCCTGCACCACCAGCACCCCGGAACCGCAACCGCCGCCGCCGCCCGCCCCCGCGCAAGATGCGCCGAGCGCGAGCGCTGCACCGGCCCTCGATCTCAGCACCCCCGAGAAGGCGCGCGCGACGATCTACGAGGTGCTACGCCGAGACGACAAAGAAGCGTTCAAACGATGCGTCTCCAAGCGCGTGCTGGAGAGGCAAAACGACCAGTTCGACACGTGGTACGCGGTGTGGAAGGCGGCCGCCGACAAGGGGCCTCCGGAGAAGTTCCAGAAGATCGGAGTCACGCAGGAAGACGGCGTTTACAAGCTCGACGAAAACTGAGATTTCTCGCGGCCGTCTCATGCGGAGTGGAAGTGCCCCTCCGCATTGTCATGGCCCGCGCGTCGCGGCGGGAGACACATCCTCGACGTCAAGGAGATGCGGCGTGACCCAGCGTTTCCGCACCGTCCACGTCATGCCGACGCGCGCCCGGAGCTCGTACGTGACCTGCGGGCCCGACGCCCAGCGCGCGATATCGGCGATGCCGTCGCCGTCGAGATCGATGTCGAGCTCGCGCACGAAGGTGTCTTTCGACCCTTTCTTCCAGGCGTCGATCCAGTTGTCATCGCGGAAGGTGATGCGCGCTTTCGTAAGCGGCCCGAAGGCCGGACCGACGGCGATCGCATCGGCGATCGGCCGCCCCCACGCGCCGTCCGGCGCCGCCGTCGCCCGGTGCTGCGGGCAGTGATCGCATCGCGCCTCGAGCGCGCCGCGGACCACCACCTCGCCAAGAAAGCCTTCACGATCGACGAGCGACCATCGCTCGCCGACGGCGGGTGCGGGGCGCACCCAGGTCGCGAGCACGACGACGTCGTTCGGTTCGCCTTCCGATGGCGTCGTCACCTCGGCGAGCCTCACGGCATCGGGCTGCGGCGCCGCCGCGTGTTTCGGAGCGCCGCACGATACGAGGACGATCAGGACGAGCGAGAAACGCATGTTCGACCCGGCACGTGATTCGGGCCAGCATCCTACTCCGCGAGGATATGCGGAGGGAAGTCCTCATCTGGGAGGCGCAGCGCTGGGGCTTTGCCCCAGGCCCCACCGGGGCTATCCGCCCCTGGACCTGGACCAGCGCAAGCGCTGGACCCGGGGTCGATGAACTGCGCGATGCGCAGTTCATCGAACAGGCCAGGTCAAGACCAACGACGACCCTGCCCATCACACCGGCCTGTTGGAAGAACTGCGCATCGCGCAGTTCTTCCACAAATGGTCCAGGGCTTGCCCTGGTTCGGGTCGAGGGGCGAACAGCCCCCGCGGGGTCCGGGGCAGCGCCCCGGCGCGGCGGTTTCCTCGCGCTCTCCGCTCGGGGATTCAGCGCCCGAACGTCGCGCCCGTGCGTCGCAATGCGTGCTCGATGCCGCTTTCGAGCGACGAGCGCGTCGTGATGCCGCGGAAATCTGCGTCGAGTCCGACGAGCACCTTGGCGACCTCGCCGCGGATCCCCGTGAGCACTGTCTCGGTGCCGAGCAATGCGAGCGCGCGCGCCGTCTCCACGACCGTGCTCACCACAGACGCGTCGACGCAGCGCAGCCCCGTCAGATCGAGGAGCACCAGGCGCGCGGAGGACGCGTGCGCGCCGGCCAGCGCGGCTTCCAGGATCTGCTGGGCGCGCGCCGCATCCACGCTCCCGATGATTGGCATGACGAGCACACCTTTCGTCAGCGGAATGAGCGGCGTTGACAGCTCCGCGAGCCGGTCTTCCTGGGCGCGCAGGATCTTCAGATGCAGCGCCTCGCGGGCCCGCTCGGCCTCGGCGCGCTCTGCGAGCTCGCGTTCGAGCCGCTCGCTTTGCGCGCGCAAGACCTCCGCCTGCTCCACCGTGCGCGCATTGGCTGCGCGGAGCTCTGCGGTACGCTCCTCGACCTCGCGCGCGAGCAGTTTTCCGTGCGCGGCGAGCTCACGCGTCTTGTCCTCCAGCGTTGCGTAAAGCAACGCATTTTCGAGGGCGCCGGCTGCCTGCGCGCTCAGGATCTGGACGAGCTCCGCGCGCTCCGCGGGGAATGCGTCGCGGGCCTCGAAATGTTCGAGCACGAGCACGCCGAACCGGCGGCCGCGTTGCTTCAGCACGAGACAAAGAAGCGAACGAGGCGCGCGGCGGCGGAGGTAGGGGTCGTCGCAAAACCGTGGATCGATTGCCGGATCCGTGAGCAACAAGAGCTCGCCGAGGCGCACCGTGTACCGGATGATGGATTGCGGCAAATCGTTACGCGTTTCGAGCGGGGCCTCGAGCTTGACGCGGACCTCGTCGGGCTCGAGGGACGCCAGGGCTTCGAGGCGTAACGCGCCCTCTCGTTCGAGCACCAGCGCGCCGCGTTGCGCCCCCGCGCAGGCGAGGATCGTGCGCATCACGCGATCGAGGGCGTGTTCGAGGTGGAGCTCACTCGAAATGGCGCTGGAGGCGCGCAGGAGCGCCTGGATGTCGAGCCCGCCTGTGTCGCTCGGGAAACGCAGGCTGCCGGCGGGCTGCGAGCTCCTTTGCCACCGTGCGACCTCGCCAAACCGGGCCCGAAGCTCCGCGACTTTGGCGTTGGCCCCCCATCGCTCGTAGGCGTCGATGGCTTCGGCCACGTACACGGACGCCGCGCGGCCCGAGCCGAGCTGCGTGAGACAACCCGCCGCGAGCTCGTGCCCGAGCGCCTCGTATTGCAAGAACGCGCCGCGCTGCGCCTCGTCGATCGCCTCGTCGAAAAGGGCGATCGCGTCCTCTCGGCGCCCCTCGACGCGCGCGCGCTCGGCGCGGACGAGCAGCCATTTGTGCCGGAAATTATCGCGGCCGTGCGTCGCCCATGCGGCGAGCCGCTCCTCCTCCTTGCGCGCGGCTTCGAGGTGCTCTTCCCCTCCCAGCGCGAGGTGCGCGAGCGCCACGTAAAGCGCGAGCGTCGCCTCGATCGGCATGGCCATGACCGCGCCGAGGACGGGCCGGATGTGCTCGAGCTCGGCGAGCGCCTCGGCGGGACGGCCGAACGTGTAGAGCTGAAAGAGCCGCAGGATGTGGTGGAATGCGATGCCGCAGCCGAAGCTCGCCGCGTGGATCTGTGCGAGGGCGTTCGCCTCGTCGAATGCGGGGCTCATCGACGTCACGTCGGATCCGATGAGCGCACGGAAATATTGCTCTTCCAGCTTGATCGTCAGCTCGATGGGCCGGTTGTTGGTCCGCTTCGCGAACGTGACGAACCCCTCGCAAATGCGGAAGAGGTCGGGCAGCGGCGTACCAATCTCGTAATGCTGCCAGGGGGCCTCGAATGCGAGGAACCCTGCATACACCGCGTCGCCGACCTCCTGGCACGCCGTGAACGCGCTCTCCAGCACGGGCAGGTCCTCGCGCATGTGGCGCTGCCAGAACTGGATGTGATCGCCGTGCAGATGAAGGAGCGTCCCGCGGAGCCTCTTGTCGCCCATCTTCTCGTTCAGGCGCAGCGACATCTCCGAGAAACGGACGCCGGACGGGGTGTCGCCGAACACCGCGACGAGCATGAGGCCGTAGACGCTGTAGGCGAAGCAGGACGGCTCCGCGTTGCCATGCCGGAGCGAGAAATTCAGCATGCGCAGCGTGACGAGCGGGAAAAGCGCCGGGCGGCCGATGTAAGCACAAGGCGCGCAATCGGCGAGCAACGTGAGCACCGCGCGATCCCTCGGATCGACCATGCGCGGCGCCGAGAGGAGATCCTCGATGCTGCGGCCCGCCATTCCAGTATGGATTTGCTCGATCTCCCCCGCGATCTGCGCGTTCGCGTCCTCGGCCGTCTCGGGCAAATCGACGCCGAACCTGCGCAGCGCTGCCGTCGCGAGCGTCACGCCCTCCGCATACCGCCCCGCGACCTGATACAGCTTGAGGCGGACGCTCTCGAGGCCCGCGCGCTCGACGTCGTCCTGCGCGCGCCGCAGGCATTCGGCGAAGAGCGCCTCGGCCGCGTCGAAATGCCCCGCGAGGTACTCACTCTCGGCGCACTCCGCGTGCAGATCTCGCGTGAGTGTGTACTCCGTCCCCCACGCGTCCTCCGGCAAAAGGCCGAGCCCCGCGCGCAGAAGCTCGACGGCGTACGCATATGCCGTCGACGCTTTTGCATTCCGCCCGGCCGCGAGGTCGAGCCGCGCGAGGTCGACCTTCTCCTCGGCCGATTCGAGGAGCGTCGCCGCTCGGTTCAGATGGCCGACCACCGAAAAGAGCGCTCCTTTCGCGTCGAGCCCCCCGCGCCCGCGGAGCGCTCGGCCGATATCGAGATGTGTGCGCGGCCGGTCCGACGCGGGGATCAGCAGGTATGCGCCCTGCTGAATGCGGTCGTGCAGGAAGCGGTACCGCGATTCCTCGTGGGCGCTCGTGTCCCTGGAATCGAGCGTCTGGACGAACCCCGCCTGCACCGCGCTCCGGAGGGCGACGGCGAGCTCGGCCGGCGAAAGCTCGGCCACGAGCGAGAGCGCGCCGAGGTCGAACTGGTGGCCGATGCAGGCCGCGAGTCGGAGCACGCGCAAGGTCTCGCGCGGCAAGCGCCCGAGCTCGGCCGCCACGAGCACGGCCACGTCGTCGCTCACGCCCCGCGCGCTGATCTTCTCGAGGTCCCATTGCCATGCCCCCGCGGCCTCGTTCCAGGCGAGGTCTTGGTCGTGGATCATGGCGACCACGAGCTGATTCACGAAAAACGGGTTTCCGAGCGTCTTTTGCGTGACGTGCTCGGCGAGTCTCGAAACGGCGTCGGGCGAGCATTCGAGCCCGTCGGCGAGCAGCGACGTCACGTCCGCAGAGGAGAGCGACCCGAGGTGGATCTCGGTCACGCGGGCGCCGTCGCGCCGGAGCGCGTCGAGGGTTTGCCTGAGCGGATGCGCCGCGTCGACCTCTTGCTCCCGATACGCGCCCATGAGGAGCAGATGCGAGCGCCCCGGATCCGTGAGCCAGAGCCGAAGCAGCCGAATGGAGGCCGCGTCGGCCCATTGCAGATCGTCGAGGAAGATGGAGACCGGGTGCTCGGGCCGGCAGAAGACGGAGAGGAGCGCCTGCAGCACCTGATCGAAGCGGTTCTGCGACTCGGACGGCCCGAGCTCGAGGACCGCCGGCTGCGGCCCGAGGATGCCCTCGAGCTCGGGCAAAAGCGGGACCACGAGGGCCGCATTCGCGCCGAGCACGGCGGCGAGCGACTGCCCGAGCGCTTCGACCTCCGCGGGCCGCTCGGCCATCACCTGGCGCAAGAGATCCCGGAGCGCCTGCGATACCGCGCTGAACGGTTGATTGCGGTTGTACTGGTCGCACTTTCCCGCGACGAAATAGCCGTGCGCGAGGGCGACCTCCGGGTAGAGCTCCTGCACGAGCGCCGATTTGCCGATGCCCGCATATCCCGCCACGAGCACGAGCTCGGCGCCTTTGCGGCTCGCCCGCCCGAACGCCTCGCGCAAGGCCTCGATCTCGCGCGCGCGCCCGTAGAGCCGCTGGGCCCCGGTCCAGGTGCGGCGCCGATCGTGCTGGCCGAGCGGGAACGGCTGGATCTCGCCCCGCTCGTCGAGCTCCAGCAAGCATTCGACGAGGTCGGCCGCGAGCCCGGACGCGCTCTGGTAACGGGCGTCGGCCTCCTTTGCGAGCAGCTTCGAAACGATGGCCGAGACCACCTTGGGGATATCGGTGTCGAGCTCGTGCGGCGGCGTCGGGGTCCGCGCGATATGGCTATGCACGAGGTGGAGGGGATCGGCGCTCGTGAACGGCAGCGTTCCGGTCAGGAGCTCGTACATCGTGACCCCGAGCGAATACAGATCACTCGTGCGGCCGATGGGACGCCCGGTGCGCCCCGTCTGCTCGGGCGAGACATAGGCGAGTGTGCCTTCGAGCGACTGTGCCGCGACCCCGTCGGCGAGCTTCGCCCCGATGCGCCCCGCGAGCCCGAAATGGAAGAGATGCACAGAGCCCGTCGTCGGATCGTAGAGGATGTGATCCGGATGGATGTCCTTGTGGACGACGCCTTTTTCGTGGACGGCGGCGAGGATCTCGCACACCGATACGACCACCCGGATCGCCGTTTTCAGAGACAACCGGCCTCGACGGAGGGCGTCACGCAGCGGATGACCCGCGACAGACGGGAATGCGAGCGCCCAGCGTCGCCCGACCCGCACGAGGCCTTGGCTGTGCAGGACGCCGGGGACCGCTGCGAGCTCTTCGAGGATCTCGTGCTCGTGACGGAGGAGCGCAATCTCGCGCGAGCTCGGCAGCTCGCGGCCCGTCATTTCGAGGATCCAGGGCGTCCCGTCGTCCTTTCGCCGGGCCCGGACCCAAACGTGATCGTTGTCCGACGTGATTTCCTCGATGGCCTCGAAGGTCGAATCGAGCATGAGTGTATTCGGCGTGCTTCCCATTGCTCCTCTGCTCGCGGTACCTGCGAAGCTCGGATCAGAAGCGCGCCTCCGCGCGTCGTCAAGAACGAAAGCGGCGTCCGCGCCGTGTTCGGCGCCGTGGAGCAGTGGTTCACGTCACGTCGTGCACCGTTGGCGCAATTCTCTCTGGAGCGTTCGTCAAGGTCATGACGCAATTCATTCCAAAGGCTCGATGCAACCGAGCCCCGACAGCGTCGTCCTCACGGCCTCCTCCAGCGGCGTGTGCGGCTCGCTGCCGAGCACCCCGACGAGCCGCCGGTTATCCATGCGGATCGGCTCCTGCCACAGATAACGCATCTCCTTCATCTCGCGGAACAGCGGCACGAACGGCGCGGCGATCCCGAGCGCCCACCACGGGAAAGCGCGGACCTTGGGCTCCGCGCCGCCCGTCGCACCGGCCACCACGCGGCGGATCGTATTCACCATGCGGCTGCCGTCCTCGTCCCAATGGCCGGCCATGTGGAACGTCGCGAAATCCTCGAGCCCCTCCTCGCGCTCGACGAGTTCTACCATCGTCTTCGCCACGTCGGGCAGGTAGGACCATTGATGGCCGACGCCGGGGCGGCCGGGATCGCTGACCGTTTTGACAGGCTGACCGGGCTTGATCAGGCCTTGCGAGAACCAGTTGTTGCCTGCTCGCGGGCCGAAGAAGTCGCCGGCGCGCACGATCAGGCTGCGCACGCCGGAGGCGGCGGCGGCGCGCAGGCGGCGCTCCAGTTCGACGCGAATCGCTCCCTTGCGCGTGCGCGGGTGCTGGGGCGAATCCTCGTGGAGCACCGGGAAGGCATCGGGCCCGTAGTTGTAAATGGTCCCTGGCAGCACGATACGCGCGCCGGCGGCGCGGGCGGCTGCGATGCTGCTCTCCAGCATCGGCAGCACGAGCTCGCTCCAGTTCCGGTAGCCCGGTGGGTTGACCGCGTGCACGAGGATCGACGCGCCCTCCGCCGCCCTCCGCACGTCGTCGCGGCACATCGCGTCGCCTTGCATCCATGAAAGACCATCGGCCCGCGCCGCCACGCGGGCCGAATCCCGATGTAGCGCCCGCACTGTCCACCCCGCGTCGCGCAGTTGCCGCGCCACCTCGCCGCCGATGCCGCCGGTTGCGCCCAGAACGAGGACCGTCTTCTTGCTCGCCATCACGTTGCTCCTTGGTTTCGGTGACGGCAGTGTGGGCCGGAACTGCTGCAATTGAAATTGCACAAGATATTGCATCAGCTATACGTTTTCGTATGACGGATGCGGAACCCGGCTGGGAGCTCTATCGCTCGTTTCTCGGCGTCTTGAAGGAAGGCAGCTTGTCCGGCGCGGCGCGCTCGCTCGGGCTGACCCAGCCGACGGTGGGCCGGCACGTGGAAGCGCTGGAGCAGGCGCTCGGCCTGGCCTTGTTCACGCGCTCGCAGCTCGGCCTCGCGCCGACCGAGGCAGCGCTCGCGCTCGAGCCCTACGCCGAGACCCTGGCCGCGACCGCGGCGGCCCTGCTGCGCGTGGCGCAAAGCCAAGGCGACGGGGTGCGCGGCACCGTGCGCATCACGGCCAGCGAGGTCGTCGGCGTCGAGGTGCTACCGCCGATCCTGGCAGCGCTGCGCGAGCAGCATCCCGGGCTGATGGTCGAGCTCGCGCTCACGAGCCGAGTGGAAGACCTGCTCAAGCGCGAGGCCGACATCGCCGTGCGCATGGTGCGTCCGAGCCAGGACGTGCTCTTGGCCCGCCGCGTGGGCACCATCGAGCTCGGGTTGCACGCGCACGAGGACTACCTCGGCCGCCACGGTACGCCGCGTAGCCTTCGCGAGCTGATGAACGGCCACGCGATCATCGGGTTCGACCGCGAGACGGCGTTCCTCCGCGGCCTGCGAAAAGAGCTCGGTCCGCTGCGGCGCGACGCCTTCGCGCTGAGGGCCGACAGCGACCTTGCTCAGCTCGCCGCGATCCGCGCCGGCTACGGCATCGGCATCTGCCAGGTCGGGCTCGCCCGGCGTGACGCGCGCCTGATCCGTGTGCTGCCCAAGGACCTCTCGTTGCCGCTCGACACCTGGGTGGCGATGCACGTGGACCTGCGGGACAGTCCGCGTTGCCGCGTCGCCTTCGAGGCGGTGGCGGAGGGGCTGAGACGCTACATCGAGGGAGAGGTGTCGTAACACCGCCCCCACACCGGTCACCCGCCCTCCCCGCCCTCCCCGCGCGCCCGTCCTGCGTGGCGTCCGCTGCCGCGGACCGGGATCGCCACCTTCCACAGGTGTCACCTCCCCGAGCCCTACCCGCGCGGCACCTGTGACACGTGTCCGTCGTCCTCTCCGAGCGCCGGGACGCGCCTGCCACGTGCGTCCATGCAGCGACGAGCACGGCTCCACCCGCTGCCACATGTGTCATCTGCACGACCCGAACAGCCATCACGACCGACACACGTGCCAGGCTCCGTGCCGGCACAGGACCACCACCTGACACGTGTGGACGCCGCGCCGGGGCGCCGCCCCGGACCCCGCGGGGGCTGTTCGCCCCTCGACCCGAACCAGGGCAAGCCCTGGACCATTTGGGAAGAACTGCGCGATGCGCAGTTCTTCCACAGGCCGGTGGCAAGACCAGAGACAGCGTTGCTGATCGAAAGGGCAGCGCGGCTGTCTTGGTTGGCAGGGGTCGTTCCTCGGCCTGTTCGATGAACTGCGCATCGCGCAGTTCATCGACCCCGGGTCCAGCCCCTGGCTGGTCCGGGTCCAGGGGTGGACAACCCCTGGTGGGGCCTGGGGCAACGCCCCAGCGCAGCGCCTCCCAGATGACACCAATGCGCCGCTCGACACCTGGGTGGATGCGCGCGGGAGACGCGCCACCGGGTTCTTCCCTGCCGCTCCGATCCGCCCTATCCTCCCCGCCCTCGGCATGCCGCACGTTGCACCTTCCCAGGATCAGGCCCTGTGCTTCTACCGAGCTGCGCTCACCACGGCTCGGATGCTCGATCACGACAGTGACGCACGTGTCCTCGATGCCGACGCCGATGCGGCCTGGCAGGCGTATGGCGACGACTTGCCCGCGGTCGTTCGTTGCGACCTCGTCCTGCGCAACTTCGCCATGCTCTACCCGGCTGCGTTTGCGCCGGGGCCCGTGTTCGGGCTCTCGGGTTGGTACGATGACGACCCCTGGGGCACCGGCTTCGAGCGGCCGCCGCACAAGATCGTCGAGGGCCTCTTCGCGGGCCGCAACACGCCCGAAAGCCCAGCGGACGCCCTCGAGCAGGTCCTGCATTCGTGGGGACTCGCGGTGGACACGCGGGCCGCCGAGGAGGCCCTGCGCGCGCGGATCTCCCCTTCGACCCATGTCCTCGTGTCCGGAGGCCGCGCCGCTGCGGCGGTGGCCCGCGTGTTCCTGCGTGGCGAGCGCCTCTCCATGCGGTCGCAGGGCATCCTCGTGAGCGCGGATCCTGCGGCGCGACAGGTGCTCGGCGTCACGTGCGCGCTTGGCCGCGAGGCGGGCGTGCCGCTCCTCGCCGATCTGCGACGTGAGCCCGAGGAGACGCCTTCCGCCTGGGCGACCCGCGAGAAACGACGGCTGAACGTGGCGCGCGCGGATCTCCTCGTCCTCTCGCCGGATGCGAGCACGAGCGAGCGCGCGTCCGCGCAGGCGCTCGCGGCGGTGCTCGGCGCGGCGGACGTGATCGACATCGCCGCCGACTAGCGAGGATCGGCCATGAGCACGTTCCAGCGCTTCGACGTCATCGGCACGACCCCCCACCGGCACGAGCGCGAGGGGCTCGAATGGCTCCGCGCGGCGCTGCCCACGTACGATCCCCACGGCGCCGTCGCGCTGTTCTCCTTCCAGACCGACGATGGCAGACGCTACGAGGTCGACGCCGTCGCGCTCACCTCGCATTGCCTCTACGTCGTCGAGCTCAAGTCCTGGCGCGGCAAGGTCATCGAGGGCGATGCGCGCCACCTCGTCACGCACTCCCGCGAGCGCGGTCGCGAGGTCGTCGATCACCCGCTGCCGCTGCTGGAAACGAAGACCAAGGCCTTCATGGATCGTGTGCGTCGCGTCGCGCGCCGCCTCGGTCCCCGTGACCTCGTCGACGCCATGGATCGGCTCTGGGCCGAGCCGCTCGTGTGGCTCACCCACGCCGACGGAACGGACCTCGGCTCTCACGATGCCGCGCGTTCACACCTCGTCGTCGGCCGGTCCGAGATTGGCGACGCCATCCGCCAGGCTTCGTTTCCCGGCGCGCGCGACGATCTCCGCGGCCGCAGCATCCCGCGGGACACCTTGAAGCTCCTTCGCCGCGTCCTCGGTGCGAGCGAGTTCGGCCTTGGCAAGATCGACAAATCCCTCACTGTCCTTGACGGTCGTTTCGACCTCGCCGAGCTCGTCGAGGAGGGCGACAATTACCAGGATCACTGGGCCGTCCCCCACGGCGTCGGCCCGCGCTGCCGCGTCCGCTCCTATCTCACGCCGAAGAGCGATCGTGCCTTCGTCGACGCCCTCGAACGCCGCGTGAAGCGTGAGGCCGACGTGCTCCTGCACCTCGGCGATCACCCCGACATCCTCGCGCTCGAACAGCTCGATCCCAAGGGACCTCTCGGCCCGGCGATCGTCTTCCGCGGCTTCCCCGGCAAGACGCTCGACGTCTTCCTCAAGCAGCACCGCGGCGACGAGGGCCGCTCGAACCTCGACATCAACGACAAGCTCGCGATCCTCCGTCGTGTCGCCGACGCGCTCGCTTTCTGCCACCGCGCCGACGTCGTTCACGGTGCGCTCTCGCCCGAAGCCGTGCTCGTTCATCGCGCGGCGCCGCATCGCGCGGGCGAGCATGGCCCCCTCGAAGTCAAGCTCACCCGCTTTGCGCTCGCCGCGTCCGGCGAACCCACGAGCGAGGGCACACGCCTCTTCACCCGCCTCGCGGGCGCCTCCGCGAGCCTGTACGAGGCGCCCGAAGTCGCGCGCGGCGTGCGGCCCACGCCCGCGAGCGACATGTTTTCCCTCGGCGCGCTCGCGTACTTCCTGCTCGCCGAGGCAAAACCCGCCGCCACGACGGTCGAGCTCACGCAACGGCTCGCGCGGGACGCGGGGCTCTTGATCTCCGCCGTGCGCGACGATCTCTTCCCGCCCGGCGTCCGCGACAGCGTCGATGCCGTTCTCTGGGAAGCCACGTCCATCGAGCCGACCGAGCGTGTCCGTGGCCTCCCGACGCCGCTCGACTTCATCGATCGCCTCGAAGAGGCCCTGACCACGCCCGAGGCGCCCGTCGTCTCCGCGCCCGCCCCCGAGCACACCGAGCGCGAGATCGACCCGCTCGACGCCGTCAAGGGCGACACCCTCGGCGGCGATTTGCGTGTGCTCGGCGAGCTCGGCAGCGGCGCCACGGCGCGCGTCTTCAAGATCGACCACCCGCGCGAGGGCGAGGTCGCGCTCAAGGTGCCGCTCTCGGACGCACACGACGAGCGCATCGCGCACGAGGCCGAGGTCCTCGAAAAACTCCGCCGCATGGCCGGCGTCGATCGCATCGCGCACTTCATCGATCGGCGCACCCTCGCCGGTCGCACCTGCCTCCTCGTGCAGCTCGCCGGCGACCGCACGCTTGCCGACGAGCTCCGCGCCGAGGGCGCCCTCTCGCTCGATTACGCGCGCCGCTGGGGTGACGACCTGCTCACCGCGCTCCGCAGTCTCGAAGAGGCCGGCGTCCAGCACCGCGACATCAAGCCCGCCAACATCGGCCTCACCACCGGCTTCGAGAAGGGCAAAAAGCGCCTCCTGCTCTTCGATTTCTCGCTCTCCTCGCGTCCCGCCGAGGACCTCGGCGTCGGCACCCCGGCCTACAAGGACCCCGAGCTCGCCGCGCGGGGCCGCTGGGACGACGCCGCGGATCGCTGGGCCGCGGCCATCACCCTCCACGAGATGTTCACCGGCGTTCGCCCGGCCCCCGCGCCCGCGTCCGACCCCGGCGCCGTCGCCGTGCGGATCGAATCCGACCGCATCGACGCCGACGTGCGCGACGGCCTCCTCCCGTTCCTCGAACGGGCCTTTCGCTTCTCGGCACGCGAGCGCTTCCCCACGGCCGACGACATGCGCGACGCCTTCATTCGCGCGCTCCACAAGGTCCCGGAGCAGGAAGGCCACGCCGTCGACGAGCCCCGGATCGGCCTTGCCGAGCTCAAGGGCCTCGGCCCGGAGGCGCGCGTCGGGGATCTGCCCCTCTCCACCCGGCAACGCAACGCGCTCGATCGGATGGGGATCTACACGCTCCACGAGCTCGCCCAGCTCTCGAGCAACCGCATCGGCGGCGTCCGTGGCGTGGGCGCGAGGACGGCGCGTTCGCTCGTCGAGCTGGCCGACATCGTCCGCAAGCACCTCGAAATCAGCGCGACCGACGCGCCGCCCCCGTTCTTCCGGGGGTTTGGCGGCGCGCGCCGCAGCGTCGACGAGGTGGCCGAGGCGGGGCGCTTGAGCCGTCCGCTCGCGCGGCGCCTCGTCGAGGCGGGGCTTGCGGACTCCATCGCGGTCGCCTCGGCGCCCCAGGCGCAGGTGAAGAACCTCGTCACGGGGGCGCGCAAGGAGGGGGCGCGCGAGGGGCTCAAGGACCTCACGACGTGGCTCGAAGAGCTGCTCGATGCGGCGCGCCCGCCCTCGACGCTGGGCGCGGCCGTGGAGCTCGTGGCGCCGAGCGGCGGGGCCAAGGGCGGCGTCTCGCGCAGGCGCGTCCGGCAGTACCTCGGGCTCGAGGAGCTCGAAGGGTTTCCGAGGCACGGCAGCATGGTCGACCTCGCGCGCGCCTCGGGCATCACACGCGCGGCCGTCTCCATCGACATCGGCAAGGCGCGAGAACGCTGGACCGGCCCCGGGGGTTCGGGGGCAGAGCTCGGCTCGTCCGAGCGGAGCCCCCGAGCGTCGACGACCGCGCCCAAGCCCCGCGAGCTCGCCGTCCTCGAACGTGTCTTCTCCGCCGTCGATGCGACCCTCGCGGCGAGCGCCTCCGTCGTGCCCCTCGACCGCGCCGCGGCCGCCGTCCTGGAGGTCCTCCCCCCCGAGCCGGATCTCTCGCTGGAGGCCACTCGGCACGCGGCCGAGGCCCTCGTCCGTGCCGTCACCGAGCTCGACGCCCACCTCCTCGGCGGCCCCGAGGGCGCGCGCCTAAAACTCCGCCGCGCGTCCCAGGGCGCACCGGCTCCGATGCTCGTGGCCAGGGACCGCTCAGGCTTCGACCTCGCCGACCGCCTCGGCCGCGAGGCCGACGCCCTCGTCGAAGGAGGCAGCGTCGTCGCCGAGGCCGCCGCTGCGGCCCGCCTGCGCGAGATGATCCGCGCGGAAGGCCTCGGCCCTCGCTCCGCCGAGCAAGCTGCGGCGCTCCCCGATCGTGCGCTCGTCGGCCTCGCCGCGGCGACTGCCACCCGCGCCAGGATCTCCGCCCGTGGCGAGCTCTACCCGGCCGGCCTGCCTGCGGAGCGCGCGATCGTCCTCAGCGCCGCGGCCCTTGCGGGTCGTGTCCCGATGGCCGAGCTCGAGCGCCGCGTCCGCGCCCGGTACCCCGACGGCGCGCGCCTCCCCGACGATCCCGCCGCCCGCGAGCGTCTTGCCGCCTCCATTGGTCTTCGCTTCGTCGGCGACGCCTTCGTGCCGAACGAGCGTACGCTCGGCGTCGGGTCGACCGAGCTCGGCAGCTCGAGCTCCGGCGGATCCGGCTCGGCCTCCGGCGCGACACCCGCTGCCGCGCCCGCTTCTCCCGCCGCCTCCGCGCCTTCTCGGCGCCCGCCGCGCGGCGAGCGACCGAAGGGCGACGTCGTGGGCGCGACGGCCACGCGGGTCTTCGACGAGGAGCTCGAGCGCGCCTCGCGCGACGGTGCATTCCGTGTCCTCCTTTGGCGGGGCGAGGCCCTGGACGCTGGCCACCGTGGCGCGCCCAATGCCGAACGCGTCACGTCCGCGGTCGCGCGGCGTGTCGGCGGCGTGGTCCATCCGCTCGACAGCTTGCTCATCTCTGCCGCGGAGGTCGTTGCGGCCCAGAAAAAACTCCGCGGCGGCCTCGCGCCTGCGCTCGAAGCGGATGCGCGGGGCCCGGAGGGACCGGCGTGGGCGCGGCTCGTCGAGCTCATGCGCCTCGCTTCCGCGCACCTGGTCGCGGGCCTCCTCGCCTCCCCGCGTCCTCGCATTCTCACGCGCCTCGGCCTCCTCGGCCGGTACGAGCTCCTCTCGGCGATCTCCGACCTTGCCCAGGTTCACCGCGAGCCGGCGCCTCCCGAGGGCCGTGCGGCGACACTCGTCGTGCTTCCGGTCTTCGCGGGCGAGGGTGCGGTCGTCGAGGTCGGAGCGGACGTGGCCGAGCGGGTCGGGGCGGCGGCGGGCACGACGCTCGTGCCGGTGCCGGGGCTCTTGCCGCACGAGATCCTGGAGGTCCCGGCTTCGTGGGTCGTGCAGAAGGCGGAGCGGCGATCGGGCAGTCAGCCGCCGGCGCCGGGCGTGTGAATTTCGGCGCCCACGTTCCCGTTCAAAAACGCCCTCGAAGGGCCCCAAACGTGCTGCCGGGGCCCACGATCGGGACGAACTGAAGGGGGATTGTCGCCGCGGTGGATGTGTTCGTCGATTTCGACGTGCCGTGCCACAACACGAGCGCCCCTGCCATGGCCGCGCCGCCGAGGAAAAGAAACCCCCCCATCGGAACGAACAGATCTGGGCGCTGCGGCTCGTTCTCCAGGCCCACGAGGCCCACGCCGGCGCCCGCCGCGAGGCCGAGCACCCCCAGGGTCGCGAGCGGAAGAACCCAGGGGCTCGTCCTGGCGACGATTTCCTTCATGGGCGCGGGTGGCGGAGGCAATTCATCCACGAGCTCCGGCACGTGAATCGTGATGGGTTTGTCGTGGGAGGTCACGAGAAACGATTGCCGCCAGGGCACCTTGCGGGGTGCTGTCGCGAGCACGATGTGCTCCCCGATGTCCAGCGCCTTCGTCACCGGCTCCGAACCTTGCCCCGAGGGCGTGTCCAGCCGAGCGCCGTCGAGGTGGAGCTCGAGCCCCTCGGGGCGCATGCTCGGCGGGGGCAACGACACGATCAGCTTGCCGATGGTCGGCGTGATGCCGGCTGCGATGTCTCGCGCGAGCTTCACCTCGGCCGGGTCTTTCGCCGTCCTCTGGATGTCCTCGAGCAGCTCGAAGGCACGCGCGTGCCGGTCCATCCGATAATGACACTTCGCGAGCACGAACTTCGACGAAGTGGCGGGATCGAGCCGGAGACTCTCCTCCAGGAGGGGACATGCCGAACGATATTGCTTCTTCGACATGTGCTGGCGTCCTCGCAGGAGCAGCTCTTTGGCCAGAGGCAATCCCCCCTGCGTTCCGTCGCGATCCGGATGCCGGACGACCGGCTTCGCCAGAGGCGGTGTGGCAAAGGCCTGCGATGTCGTCGCCAGGTAGAAGGGCAGGACGAGCGTCAGGGCACGCGCGCGATGCATGGGAGCTCTCCTAAAAGGGGACCCCGCCAAACGGGTCGTTGACACTGCCTTTGCGGTTCTTCGGGGGTTTGGAGATCACGCCCGTGGCGACAGGCGTGGGCGCGGACCTCGGCGCGGGCGCGGACGTTTTTCCGGGCGACGACGGCGGTCGGGTCGTGGATGCAATCGAGGGAGGCGTCGCGGAGGGCGACGTCGATGCCTCCGGCGCGGACGCCGATGCTGTCGAAACTGGGGCTGGGGTCGGGTTCGGAGGGGCGGCCGAGGTGGGCGCTTTTGGCGGGACCGGCGATGCGGTCGTCGCAGGGCCCGTGGGCTCTTGCGGCGACGCGACTTTGCCCAGCCATACCCAGAGCGCTCCGACGAGCGCCGTTGCTCCGATCAGCATGACGGCGCCGGAAGCTGCCATCACACCTGCCACGCGCAGCCGCGATCGTTCGTTGTCCGCGGGCTTCGTCGCGGGATGAAACAGAGGCATCGGGCCCGGGCTGTCCCGCTCCGACGTCATCGTGGGGGCGCAGAGCCGCGAATCGGGCTCGGCTGGCGACGGCGGCGGAAAGGACGAAGGGAACTTTTCCCACGCGGTTGGCGGCGGCATGGAGGACGGGACGCGGACGAGCTCGCTTCCGGGAGGCGAATCCATCTTGGCTCGCGGCGACGCGGCCGGCGGCCAGGGCCACGACGGCGCGATCGGCAGCGGCGTCGTGATCGAGGGGACCTTCTGCGCCACGAGGGGCTTTGGCAGATAAGGAAACTCGTCGATATCGTCGGACCCTGGCGGGAGCGCCGGCAGCGCCGCGCGAACGGCTTGCGCGCTCACGATCGGAATCGTGTGTTTCAGGTTGCGGAGATCCGTCGGACGCCCCCATGGCTGCGATGGGACCTCTGCTCGTGCCGTGGGGCTCTCTCGTTTGGGCAGGAACGCCCTGTGCAGCGTGGGCGCGTCGTCGTCCGGGTCCTCGGCGACCTTGGCGTTGCCGGGCAAATACGGCGCGAGCTCGCTCATGAGCTCGACCATGCTCGGCATACGCGTGGTCATGTCGTGCTCGAGGCAGCGGAGGATCACCTCTTCGAGGCCGGGCTCGAGGTCGAGCCTGTACTTTCCCGGCGGCTCGCAGGGAGTCCCGTCGAGGACCGTGGCGAAGATCTCCACGTGATTCGAGGCCTCGAAGGGCACCTGGTTCGTGACGAGCTTGTAGAGGACGGCGCCGAGGGCCCAGACATCGGTGCGTCCGTCGACGTTTTTCGACGAGCGCATCTGCTCGGGGGACATGTAGAGCAGCGAGCCCATGATGTCGTTGGCGCCGGTCACGTCCACCGCCTCGACGCCTGGAAGGGGGAGCTGCTTCGAAATGCCGAAATCGACCACCTTGATGCATGGCGAACCATCCGGGCGGGTCGTCAAGAACAGGTTCGAGGGCTTGATGTCCCGGTGCACGATGCCCGCGGCGTGGGCCTCGGCGAGGGCCTTGCACGCCTGGAAGACGTAGAGCGCGGCGAGGTCGGTCGGCAGCGGCCCGGTTTTGCGGAGGAGCTGCGCGAGGTCGAGACCGCGGAGCAGCTCCATGACGATGAACGGCGCGCCGGAGTCGAGACGTCCGACGTCGTAGACCTGCGTGATGTGCTCGCTCCGCAGACGCACCGTGGCCCTCGCCTCGCGGAGGAACCGCTCGACGGCGACGGCATTGCCGAGCTGATTGGGGAGCATCAGCTTGATCGCGCGTTTCTCGTGCAGATCGAGGTGCAAGGCGGCGACGACGACGCCCATGCCGCCTTTGCCGAGGATCCGCTCGACGCGATACTTGTCGGCGAGGATGTCGCCGGGCTGTACGTCACGAGCTGATAGGTTCATGATCATTCGGCGGGCTTGCAGCAGAAGGTCACGGGGCCCTTGGGGAGGAACTCCCCGCTCGATTCTCCGCCGGTTGGTTCGGTCATCAATTGGGGGGCCATCGTTTTGATGCCGTAGGCATACGAAATGTATTCGATGCCAACGCAGCGCTGGGCGCCGTCGATGACGAGCTGTTCGCCATCCGATTCTCCGTTGTAGCAAATGTCGGAAATCGTGTACCCATCCCACTGGCACTGAGCTTTGCAGCTACAAGCCGAGCAACTCCGACCGTCGACACCCGTCGTATAGGCCTCGATGCCGTGATCCCAGCCCGTCGGGCACGTGAGGCCATGTCCCGAGGCTTGGATGCAGATCATGCCCGTCGCCTCCTGGGGGGGAACCTTGCAGATGTCGAACCTCGCTCCCCATGTCGGCAAGTCGATGGCCTGCTCGATGACGCCGACCTCAGGGGCTCCCACCTCCCCGACGACGCTGCAATGAGCGACCCCGCTGGGAAAGCTGATCTTTCTGTCATCGCTGTCCCGGTTCCACATCGATACCGCGCACTCCCCCACGGATACATGGGTCTTGAGCTTGATCCCCGCATCGCAGCTCGATCCATCCCGGCATTCGAGCTCCGGCAGCGAACAGCCACGTACGACGTTTTGCAAATCGCAGGCGCATTCGCGACACTTCTGCGGTTCATTCGAAGGCGGATTCATGTAATATGGCGTCGGTTCCGCTCCGTCGCCGCATCTGTCCGCCGTCGTCCTCGCGTCCTGGATCTCGCGCAGGAAGTGATACCCCGTGAAGCCCTCCGGCACCTCGATGCACGTGCCGTCGTCTTCGCAGGTGTAGAGAACGCCGCATCCGAGCGGATGAAACACCAGCACGAAAGCCGGCAGGACCATCGAAGCGCTCCACTTGATCCACTTCATGGTTTTCTCTCGACCTTCAGAAAGAGCCCTGAACCTGTAGATACGGTCCGGGAGTCATGCGGAGCCCCACCCGTGGCGCCGTCGCCTTCCCCGGAGACCGCCAGAGCAAGTACGTCGTGACCCCGACCCCGGCGCCGGCCAGCGCGAGCGCGCCGACGCCACTCCAGAAGTACGGGATTTGCTGCACCGCGATCCCATGGAGCTCTTTGCACGCGTCGAGCCCCGGCCTCTCCGCGCAGTACGTCTCGCTCTCGATGCCATGCTCGCGCCGATACGCAGCCGCCTCCGCATCCACCGAGCCCGCCTTCGCCAGGAGCCCGATTCCCACCCCGAGGCTCACCGCCGCGCCCGCCCCGGTCGTGATCGCCGCCCAGGGCAACCCCTTCGACGTAGGCCCCGGCGGCGGAACCGCCCCCCTCGCCGGCGCCAGCAAAAGCCGCACGGTATGGGTGCTCCCCGCGCTCACCTCCACCGTTTGCATCCTCTTGCCCCGGCTTCGCTGCACTTCGATGAGCCGTGTCCCGGGATCGACGAACACCGGGTCCACGAGTGGTGACGGCCCGACCGGCTTGCCATCCACGAAAACGTCCGCGCCCGGCTCGTCCACCCGAATGGTCAACGTGCCGACATGGCTCTTCGCCTCCTCCAGCATCCCCCGCGCCCGCGTAAGCTTTTCGGCCGGCCGGTCCTTGGGGTATTCCCGCACGTAATACGTGAGGTGCTCGGCCGCGTCCCTGTACTTCCCGAGACGCATCTCGCAATCGCCGAGCATCCCGGCGATCTGGTGATGCTTCTTCAAGCTCCACGCCGCGACGAACGCCGCGTGCGCCTCGGCGAATTGCTCGGCGCCATAAAGCGCGAGCCCCTCCACGGACAGCTTTCGCGCGCGGTCCGTGGCCACGTCGGGCGGTGACGGCAGCGCCGGGTCGGCGAAGCTTTGGCAGGGCATCAAAAGGGCGAACCCGAAGAGGCCCATCACGAACGTTCGTCGCATGGTCAAAACTCGATTCCCGTCTCCAGCCCCGTCGCGCGAGGCTTCGGTTCGCCCCTCGGGCGTGTCGATTTCCATGACGGCCTCTTGGACTGCGAAGCCGCCGCCGGCGGGCCCTGGTTCTCCGATGTCACGGGCTTGTCCGCCTTTGTGCTCGTTTCCCCTGTCTCCGCGGCTTTCGCCATCCCCTCCGGCGATGGCGCCGCCGCGGGGATCACGGGCCGTGGTACATGCAAGAGCACGAGCGGCGCCGCCCCCTTCCCCAGCAGCATCCACGTCAATGCCACTCCCACCACGGCCCCCGCGAGGGCGACCACGGGCGCCCACCGCCGCGGCTTCGCCTCGAGCACCACGACATGCTCGACCGGCGCATCACTCCTCGTCAGCGGCGCGTGGATCCCGGGCGGCGGAGCTTCTTCCTCCACCCCGTCGAAGATCCATTCGGCCCCGTCGGTCGAGCGCCGGCCCACGAGCGTCGGCTCGGCGCGTGGGTCCACGCCGCTCCCGACGATGACCCTCGGCGGCGCGACTTCTTCCGTTGCTTGGCTCGTGGGGGGCAGGATCCCTGTCACGTGCACCGAAGGCCCCTTCGATTCCGCGGCTTGGGCGAGCTCGGCGGCCAGCTCCACGCGCATCTCCTCGATCAGCGCGTCGAGCTTCACCTCCAGCGATTCGCGGTCCACGGGCTCGCGGGATGGGCGCGACGTCCTCTCATTCCCGGAATCTCCGGAAGAATCGAGACCCTTCATGCTCTCTGTTCGCTCTCGCGTCGTCCCCGAAGATCGGCCCCACCTCATGGACGACGCGCACCTTCATAATGGACGCTAATCTTTTGAAGCAACCTAAAAATAATTCATGCCGCCGCGGGAAGGCGCGCCCGTAGCTTTGCCCACGGGCCTTCACGCTAACGGATGCACTTCGTGTTCGCCGCAATCATACATTGCGGGAGCGAGCGCCCGCGCCCGCGCCTCCATCCCCCTCTTGCCTCGCTGCCCGCCTCTCGGTTAGGCTCCCCGCCGTTCGTCCGCCATGCACAAACTTTCCTCCCTCCCGCCCCTCACCGAGCCCGAATCCTTCGTCCGCGCGATGGCCAAGCTCCACCGCCGCCTCGCCGAGGATCTCCGCCAGCGCGCCGCCGACCCTCGGGTCGACCCTTCCCTTCGCGAAGCGCACGCCGCCGATCGCAAGCAGGGTCGCACGGGCGAACCCTTCGAGACGTACCGCGAGGCCTTTTGTGATCAGGTCGCGGCGAGCTGGGTCCTTTGCGCGGTCTTTGCGCGCACGCTGGAGGATCGCGGGTATCTGCCGCATCGGCTGGCCGGACCCGGCGCGACGGAGCGGCAGGCCATGTTCCGCGCGTCGTTCAAGTACCTGGGCGATCGTGATTACCTGCTGCACGTCTTCGACGCGATTTCCCTTTTGCCGGGCGGGCGTGAGGTGTTCGGGCCGGGGTATGCGCCGCTGTGGCGGCTCGGTCCGACGTCGCGGGCGATTGGCGAGCTTCTGGACGAGCTTCGTGCGGAGGAGAAGGGGGCGCTGCGGTATTCGTTCGGGCGTCCTTCGGGGGAAGCGGAGCACGAGGGGGCGTCGACGCGGTACCTCGGGGATCTGTATCAGGACCTGAACGAGGGGGTGCGGAAGCGGTATGCGCTGCTGCAGACGCCCGATTTCGTGGAGCGGTTCCTGCTCGACAACACGCTCGATCCGGCGATCCGGGAGCGTGGGGTGGCGATGACGGTGCTGGATCCGGCGTGTGGATCGGGGCACTTGCTGCTGGGTGCGTACGATCGTCTGTTCGAGGCGCGCTTGCGTGCGGAGCCTGGGAGGCCGGTGGCGGAGACGGCGCGGAAGGCGCTGTCGCAGGTGTACGGTGTCGATCTGAATCCGTACGCCTCGGCGATGTCACGGTTCCGGTTGCTCTTGAGTTACCTCGACAAGGCCGGCATCACGAGGCTGGAGGAGGTGCCCGAGCGCCTACCCTTGCAGGTATACGTGGGGGATTCGCTACTCGCGGGCCTGTCTGAGATCCAGGTGGAGTTCGGGGATCTGTTCGCGAGGCAGGGGCAGGAGGCGGCGGGGTTCGAGCGGGGGCCGGTGTATTCGCTGTTCGACACGGCGGCGGACGTGCTGCTGAAGAAGACGCGGTTCGATGTGGTGGTGGCGAATCCGCCGTACATCACAGAGAAGGATGCGCAGAAGCGGGAGTTGATTCGGAAGCATTACAAGGCGGCGTCAGGGCAATATGCATTGTCGGCGCCTTTCGCGGAGCGGATTTTTCAGCTCGGAAATGTCGGCGCATGGACGGGACAGATCACCGCAAACTCATTCATGAAGCGGGAATTTGGAAAAGCGCTCGTGGAGCAGGTATTGCCGAGCTGGGATTTGACAGAAGTGATCGATACCTCGGGTGCCTATATCCCGGGCCACGGCACGCCAACCGTCATCTTGTTCGCTCGAGCGCAGCGCCCGATTGGTGCGAAGGTGTGGGCGGTGATGGGGAACCGCGGGGAACCAAGCACGCCGGAGGTTCCAGCGGAGGGGAAAGTCTGGTTAGCGATCGCGGACCACCATCTCGATGCAGGATACGAGAGCGAGTTCATCTCGATCGCCGAGGTACAGCGGGAAAAATTGGCAAATCATCCCTGGAGCCTAGGGGGCGGCGGTGTTGCGGAACTAAAGGAACTTATTGAAGAACGATTCGAGAAAAGGTTGGCTGATGCGGTAGAATTGGTTGGCTTCGGTGCTGTGACCCGTGAAGACGAACTGTTCGCGATCCCCATCGGATGTTCGACCAGGTGGCGCTTGCCTCATGCACATGTCGCTGCCTACGGCTCCGGTGAATGTATAAGGGATTGGAGCTTTGTTCATACGACGGATATCGTGTTCCCGTACAATCAGGCAGGGACTGCGCCCATTAATGCACTTGGAGAGTTCGGGCGCGTCGCATGGCTTTACCGGGCCCAGTTATGGGAGCGGCAGGGCAAGGGGTTCAAGACGAAGCGGGATGCTGGTGGAGAGTTTTACGAATACTCCATGTTCTATCCGGAGCGACACTTTGCGCCCCGCCGGATCACATTTGCATTTGTAGCGACCCACAACCACTTTGTTCTCGACCGCGGCGGCAAAGTTTTTAAGCAATCTGCCCCCATCGTCAAGCTGCCGGATGGTGCGACGGAGGAGGAGTACCTTACGCTTCTGGGCTATTTGAATAGCTCCGTCGCGTGCTTTTGGATGAAGCAGGTCGTGACGAACAAGGCTGGAAGCGGCATGGGGCGCGGTGTCCAGTCGGAGTCTTGGATGGATCGATACGAGTTCAATGGCAGCAACCTCGTCGATCTGCCGCTCCCCGATGGAATCGAGTTGCTCATCGGCCACGCAAGGTCACTGGACGAGCTTGCCTGGAAGCGTTTGGAACTTTCGCCAAGGCTCGCAATCGAACGGGCTGGCGTACACGAGGTAGGCAAGACGCTTCGCGAATATGCCGCCCAGGATGTCGAAGTGCTGGAGCAGATGATCGCACTCCAGGAGGAGCTCGACTGGGCTGTTTACGAGCTTTGCGGCTTGCCCTCCGTTCGAGAACCCAAAGTTGCCGGCACGAAGAGCTTTCGTGCGTTCGAGATCGTCCTCGCACGGAGCGGCAAACCAACCGACTGGTTCCCGCGGCACGGAAGGACACCGAACCCCGAAATCCCCCGTGGTGAGTTGACGGCGGAGGAAGCCAATCTGCTTGAGCGTCGCATTGCACTCATCAGCAAAGACGCTCAGCTTCGCGTGCTCGAATCACCGGACTTCAAGCGCCGCTGGGTCCCCGAAGACCGTGCCGTCCAGGTCACGCAAGCATGTGAGTCTTGGCTCCTCACCCGCACCGAAACCTTCTTCCAATCCCGCGACCCCCGCCCCCTCCCCATCCGCACCCTTGCCGCCGAGCTGAACCACGATCCCAAAGTCCGCGCCGTCGCCGAAGTCCTCACCCATTCCAGCACCTTCGACCTCGAATCCCTCCTCGCCGACCTCCTCCAAAAGGAATCCGTCTCCTCCGCCACCTGCCAGGTCTACACCGACGAAGGCATCGAAACCCGCCGCGCCTGGGAGCGCGTCTGGGACCTTCAACGGCGCGAGGACGCCGGCGAAACCGTGTCCATCGAACCTCCCCCCAAGTACGACCAGAAAGACTTCGAAAACGCCGCCACCGTCTGGCGCCACCGCGGCAAGCTCGACGTCCCCAAGGAACGATTCATCGCTTACCCCACCGCCACCCCGCCCGCCGGCGCCTCCGGAAAGGCCGGCCTCGTCTTCGGCTGGGCCGGCTGGGACCACCTGCAAAAGCTCCAGGCCACAATCGAGCTCTGGCAGGAGGAAATGGGCCTCCACGGCGGCGACGTCCTCCCCCGCGCCACCCGCAAGGACCGCGAAGAATCCCTCGGCCCCGCCGCCGCGACCGACGACGCCCTCACCCGCGACGCCGCGGCCCGTCACAAGCTCGCCCCCCTCCTGCAAACCATGGTCGACCTGCTCCCCTGGGTACGCCAATGGCACGACGAGGACGGCGAGACCGCGAGCCAATTCGAGGCCTACGTGTCCGAGGAGGCGCGCAAGATCGAGATGTCCCTCGACGAAGCGAGGATCTACCGCAGGCCTGCACGCACGCAGACGCGTGGCCGCAAGCCTGCGTCCGCGTCCGCCTCCGCCTCCGCCTCCGCGTCCGCTTCCGCCCCCGCGTCCGCCTCCGCGATTCTGGAGGCCGTTAGGGCGGCGGATGGCGGGGCCGGCGTGGCCGTGGCCGGGCTCGCGGAGTCGCTGTCGATGAGCGCGGCGGCAATCAAGAAGGCCGTGGATGCGCTCGTCGAGGAGGGAAAACTCGTCGAGCGGAAGAAGCGGCCGAGGATGGTGTCCGTCGCGGGGGATGCAGGGTAACGAAGCGAAGGAGAGGCGTGCGTTCGCCCTCCCCACCCATCACCCGTCCTCCCCGCCCTCCCCGCGCGCCTGTCCTGCGTGTCACCCGCTCCCGCGGACCGGCATCACCAACGTCCACACGTGTCACCTCCGCGAGCCACACCCGCGTGGCACCTTTGACGCGTGTCACCCGCCCTTTCCGAGCGCCGGGACGGCCTGCCACGTGTGTCCATGCAACGACGAGCACGAATTCGCCCGCTGCCACACGTATCATCTGCCCGACCCGAACAGCCGCCGCGACCGACACACGTGCCAGGCACCGTGCCGGCACAGGACCACCACCTGACACGTGTGGAACCCGCAAAACGAGCAGGAAATCGGCAATGGAAACAAAAAACCCCCTCTCCAGGGAGAGGGGGTTTCGGGGGTGAGAAGGTCTCACCCCCGCGAAAGCGTACGTCTCAGCTCGACATCAACCCACCGGCTCCGCCGGCTCCGCCCCCTTCTTGCCCGACGCCCGGCCCCGCGTCGGAATCACCTCGTGGATGTCGACCTCGCGCAGCCCGTGACCCTTGTAAAGCCGCTTCAAATTCGCGAGCTCCATCTGTGCTGCCCGCCCGAGCGCCGTCCGCACCCGCCCGAGCATCTCGAGCTGCGTCTTTGCGGCCATGGCCGGCTCCACCTTCGCCCGCAGCAATGCCGCCGCTTCCTCGACGGCGTTCGCGGCCGCCTCCCGCACGCCCGCGGGCAGACCCGGATGCACCGGGGTCCGGAGCAGCGAAACCAGAAGCTCCATCCGCCGCGGCTGCGTGGCGACGTCCCCGTCCGTGTAGAGCGCGATTCCCCCGGGGAAAAGCAGGCTCAGGTGCGGATCCACCGCCGGCCGCCCGAGCGCGTTCCAGATGTCGTCCGACACCTTGCCGAGCAACTTGTCGGCCTTGCCGTTCTCCGCCGAAAGCGCCGCGAGCGCCGGTCCCGCCTTGGCCTCGGCCTCGGCGATCTGGGCCTCCACGCTGCTCACCACGGCGAGCACGGGCCCGATCCGTTGCTCGGCGAGCGCCTGAAACGTCCCGCCCCGCACGACGGCACGGTCGTACGTCGTGCGGGTGTCCGCGAAAATGTCCTTTACCGGGGCACGCTTGCGAATGACCTCACCCATGAGAACCTCCCTTTCTGGGGGGCGACGAGCGCCTCGGACGGGAGCGGGAGCAAAGGGTGGGCCAGGAGGCCGTTACACGTTCCGCAGGAGGTGCCCCTTGCGGGGAGGCCACGTCAACGGGTGCGTGGCGCCGGCGAACCGCTGGGCGACGGCGGGCTCCTCGAGGGCATCGGCGAGGTCGTGGATCAGGGAGCGTACGAACTGGGCATGCGTGGACGTCGCCAGAACGGCGGGCCAGTCGAGCTTCGAGAGCGCGTTTCGTCCGCCTCCCGTTTCCTTGTAGGCCTGCGCCTTGGTCCCCGTGGGATCGCAGAGAAACTGGACGTACCGCTTCGGGTGCCGCGCCCGATCCGCCGACGCCCAGGGAGGTAACGCATGCTTGTTTTTGTGGTTCGGGGGCGCGAGGAACTCGCGGTCGCTGACCTGGAACGACGACTCCGTGTTGTTCGTCGTCGCATCGAACGTCGAAGCGCGCGTCGCGCCAGCGCGCGTGAGGGCAGCAGGTTCGGCGAGGAAATAGGCCTCGACCATGGGGCTGAGGAGGTGGAACGAGCAGCGGTCGCGCACACGCCCGAGGGCCCTCTCCCGCGCGCTCTGGCCGGGATAATGACGCTCGACGTGGGTCTCGAGGGCGGTCCGCACGTAGTGGATGGCCCGCTCGGGCCACGGTAGGTTGTCGAGCTCGAGGTCATCGACGAGCACCACGTAATCGGGGGGAGGCTCGTCGCGACGGCCAGGGTCGACCTCGGACACCAGTGCCTGCGCGAGCTTCTCCGCCGCCGTGGGTTTCTCCTCCGTGCCTCGAAGCGGCGTTTCGAGGAGCGCATTCGAGGTGAAGCTGTCCTTCGGCGGACGCACGACGAACGTCACCTTCTCCTTCGGGAAGAGCTGCGCCAAGGACTGGTCGAGGGCCACTTCGGTCTTGCCGGTGACGATCAAGACGACCCGCTTCATTCGCGTTGCTCGCCGTCCTTGTTCTGCGCGCCGAACTCGTCGTGGGCGTAGAGATCGCCGAGCGAGAAGTGGGCGAGCCACTCCGGATCGTAGATCTCATCGAGCTGGAGCGGCGCTTTCGGGCGGCCTGGCTCCATCACGAAGAGGTGACTGGGCTCGTCCTTGAATTGATCGATGACCACGGGAGAGTGCGTGGCGAGGACGATGGAAATGCCGGTCTGTGCAGCCCAGCTCCGCATCGCCTCGATGATTTGCCGGATGGCGTATGGGTGCAGGCCGTTTTCGACCTCGTCGATCGCGACGGCGCCGGCGGGATCGGTGGAGGCGACGGCGGTGAGGTGAAGCAATGCGACGAGCCAGCCGGTCGCCGCGAAATAGGTCGATATGCGGAGGTCGGGTTGTGGCGCCACGATGCGCCCCGAGACCGTCTGACCGGCCATCTCGAAATCCAGGTCGTCGAACGTGTCGGGAAAAGCGGCCTTCAAGCTCTCGATGACGAACTCCCAGCGGGGACGTGTCTCCATGCGGTCGCGCCAGTTGCGGAGGACGGAGAACACGTTGCGGCCGTCGGGGTGCAGGTGCTCGTCGGAGGATACCTGCGAGCCGTTCACCCGGATATTCGCCAGATCATACGTTTGATAGAGCCGGTAGCCCGCGAGGAGGTTGACGAGCGGCTGCAGGCCACCTCCTTCGGGCAGCTCGGCGAACCGTGCGAGCAGGGGCCGGGCGTCGTCGGGGCGCAGGGCAAGCCCGGGAATCGGCGCGGTTCGGTCGAAGACAGTCGCCTCGCCCACGGTCGCTCGTTCCCCGTGGAGAGGGGTCGTGAAGGCCCCTTTCGGGGAAAGGTCGAGCCGCCATACGAGATCGTCGAGCGCTGCGCCGAGGATGACGGGGGCATTGCGGTCGGCGCGGGCATTCCGAAGATTGCCAGGGCCTCCGCGCGCGTCGATGGCCCGGGTCACGTCATACTGGAGGGCGTGCCTGAGGAGCTCGGGGATGTCGAGGAGCGTCGTCTTGCCCGAGCCATTGGGCCCGACGAGCGCGGAGACGCCGCGCGGCAACGTCCAGCGGACGTGACTGAGGGCACGGTAGTTCTCGACGATGATCGTGAGGCACATCTCGGGTGTGAGAACGACCGAGGCTGCGTGGGCGGCAATGGCATGGGAAGGCCGGGAGCTCGCCGGATCGGGCGGCGGCACGGAGTCGGCCGCCTTGGCCAGGGCGCGAGCCCTCTCGAGGACCGTGTTCCGCACGAGCGGATGGACGTCGTACCATTCGCGTCCGTCGCGATACTCGAGGACGAGGTGCGCGTCGGACCAGCGCGCGACATCGGCGATGCTCTCGGGCCCTGCGAGCGCGAGCTCGTGGGTCTCCGCGATCCGAGCGAGGGGCACGATCGAGCTCCCGGCGGAGACCATGAATTCGCTTTGGAAAAATCCGATCGCGTTCTCCACGACCTCCGCGCTGACAGGCAGCGTCCGGGCGCGGCGGATGATCTCTCCGACGAGGCGGAGCAGATCGCGTGGATTGCCTCCGGAGTGCGTGATGACTTTGAGGACGAGATCACGGGAGCCAAGGAGGCGCATCGTATCGAATCGAGCGCCGAGGAGGGCCTCCAGCGCCTCGATTCCCGGCCACGACGGGAATCCTCGCTCGCTGCGCACACGGACGGCGGGAACCGACTGGATGATCCCGGCGAGGCGGATGGCTGCCGCCATCTTCGCATCGAGCTTGAGATCCGGCGGGACGGTGCACACCACATGCAAACCCCGGATGCGGAGCTCACTCGCGTACTGGACCAGGAGGTCGGCGATCGCGGCGTGTGCGAGCTCCTTCGTGGACGTGGTGCGTACGTGCTCCAGCGAATCGACGATGAGGACGGTCTCCTGTGTGGAGAAGCCGGGGTCGTCAGCGAGTCGAATCCCGGCCCAATCATATTCGAGCCTGTTGTGACGAATGGGCTGGTTGAAGCCAAGGAGGAGCGCGTCGAAGAACTGGTCGCGGGTCAGAAATTGGTTGTTTCCGACGCGGAGGGTCGCGTCCATGTCCACGTAAGCGACGTCGTAGCCCTCGTCGTGGAGCCTCAGCCCGAGCCGCTTCAGCTCCGTGGTCTTCCCCGTCCCCCGAAAGCCAGTGACGAATTGCAGGCTTTCCCCGGCGGAAAACTCTATTTCGCGCGCGAGCCGCTCGACCGGATCCTCGCCCCGCGCCGCCTCACCGAGCGCGACGTACCGCGTGTCGTTCACGTAAAGCGGAGCATCCACCACGGCCTGGAAAGCTGCCTTGAGAAACTGGCGGTCTTCGGGCGTCACGTGGGCACGCTACCATCGACCGCTTCCCCGGGCCAAGCGGCACCCAGCCTCCACGCGACCCGACCCCAACAAACTTCTTCCCCCTGCCCTGTCCCCCCGCGTACACTCCCGCCCCCGAACGCCCAGCGTTTTGCCCGACCATGCCTCCCACCCCGCTTCGCCGCTATTTCCAGCTCCCCGACGACGTCAAGACCGTCGACTTCGTCCACCAGATCGACCGCGCTGCCACGGCCGAACGTATCCAGCGCACCCTCGTCGACTACCAGGTCACCCCTTCCATCGCGCGGAACCTCGACCGCGCCCTCGACAACGTCCGCCGCGGCATCGAGGACCGGCGCAGCGTCTTCACCTGGATTCACGGCAGCTTCGGTTGCGGCAAGTCCCATTTCATGAACGTGCTCAGCCTGCTCGTCGCCGACGAGAAGGCCGTCTACGCGCTCCACCCCGAGCTCGAGGCCCAGCGAAAGCAGTTCTCCCCCGGCGTCATCGGCAAGAAGCTCTTCCGCCTCCACGTCCAGTGCATCAGCCGCCAGGCGCGCACCCTGGAGGAGATCGTCCTCGGCGCGGCCGTCGAGGAGCTCGCCCGACTGCACCCCGACGCTCCGGCGCCGGCCCTCTTCGAGGTGCAGAAGCTCTTCGCGAGCGCCAAACGCCTGCTCGAAGACCTCGGCGACGAGAAGTTCTTCGCGGCGTTCCCCTCGAACAAGAGTGGCGGCGACGACTGGGGCGAGCTCGGGGGCTGGGACCGCGCGCGGTTCGAGGCGGCCATGGAGCTCGCCGGATCGGCGGAGGCGCGCGCGCTCGCCGGCGAGCTCGCGAAGACGCCGTGGCTCGAAGGAATGGCGGCGGGCGCCGACCTCGTGAAGCTCGGGCCGGGCCTGCAGATCCTCGCCGAGCACCTCGCGCGGCTCGGCTACGAGGGCGTGATCCTGTTCCTCGACGAGCTCGTCCTCTGGCTTTCGACCTTCCAGGACCCGAAAAAACTCGCCCTCGAAACGCCCAAGGTCTCCACGCTCGTCGAGCATGGCGATTACCCGCCGGCCCTGCCCTTCTTGACGTTCGCGGCCCGGCAGCGGGATCTCTCGGAGATGGTCGGCAAATTGACGGTCGGCCGCGACGAGGTGATCTTCCGCGATCAGCTCTCGTTCTGGAAGGACCGCTTCGAGACGATCTCGCTCGAAGACAAGGATCTGCCGCGCATCATCGAAAAGCGCGTCCTCCGGAGCGCGGGGCCCGAGGCGAAGGCGGAGATCGACCGGGCCTTCGAGGCGTACAAGCGCGCCTTTTCGTCCGACTTCCGGCAGCTCAATGGCAACCAGGGCGACGTGGACGATTTTCGGCGCGTCTATCCGTTCTCCCCCGCGCTCGTCGAGGTCATGGTGGCCCTCTCGGCGACGCTCCAGCGGGACCGGACGGCGCTCCGCGAGCTCACCAATCTGCTCGTGCGATACCTGCCCGATTTCGAGCTCGGCAAGGTCGTGCCCGTCGGCGACCTCTTCGACGTCGTCGCGCACGGGCAGACGAGTGATCTCCAGGCGATCCAGAAGCTCTACGAGCAGGCCCGGCGCATTTACGAGAACGACCTGCTCCCGCACATCCGCAAGAAGAACAAGACGGCGAGCCCCGAGAAGTGCCAGCTCCTCCGTGAGGAATTCGATGCCCGCCTCGGCTGCTCGGGGTGCCCCGAGGCGGTATGCCGCACGCAGACGCGGATTGCAAAGACGGTGCTGCTCCAGGGGCTCGTGCCCAATACGCCCGTCCTCAAGAACCTGACGGCGCAGAGCCTGGTGTACCTGAACAGCGGCACGCTCAAGTCGAAGGTGCCGAACCAGGAGCCGGCCATGGCCGCGAACCTCGTGCGCGAGCTCTCGGGCGTGACGCCTGCCGTGCACGTCGAGGGGGCGGCGAACCCCGCCGTGCGTTGCATCCTCGACGTCATCGACGTGCGCCGCATCCTCGACTATTGCCGCGATCTCGACAACGAGCAGCGCAGGCGCATCCGCGTACGGCAGATCCTCTTCGAGCGCATGGGCGTGAAACTGGAGGATCAGACGGGCAGCCGGGTGATCGAGTGGCGCGGGCGAAAATGGCGCATCGGGTTCGTCTACGACAACATCCGGCTCGTGAACGAGCATGCGTTCCAGCCCGCGGAGGGCGAGGATCTTCGGGTGCTCGTCGATTACCCCTTCGACGAGGTCGGTCACAGCCCGCGGCATGACGAGGAGCGCCTTCGTGATTTCCTCGACGGCCTTTCGGGGCAGGATGCGGAGCGCGGATTGCCGACGGTGGTCTGGCTGCCGGCGTTCATCGACGAGGACACGCGGCAGGTGCTCGCGGACCTCTGCATTCTCGACGGGCTCTTGCCGCTCCAGGACAAGGATCTCGCCGCGCGTGTGCCATGGATCAGCCTGGACGAGCTCGGGCGTGTGCGCGGGACGCTGGAGCAGCAGCAGGCGCACAAGCGGGCGCAGATCGAGAATGCGCTGGCCAGCGCATATGGCGTGACACACACGTTCGATGCGCATCTCGCACCGGGGCTCGCCCCGGAGCATCGGGCGTATCTGCTGCGGCACGAGACGCGGCTGTCGGTGCCGGCGGACGGACTTTTCGAGCAATCCCTCGAGGCCATCGTGAAGCAGGCGCTCGAAGCGCGGGCACCGCGGCATCCGGTCTTCACGAAGGTGCCCACGCGAGCACGGATCGAGGGGGTGCTCGATCTCGTGGGCCGGCTGCTCGACACGCCCGAACGGAGGGCGCGCTTCGACCGGGCGCAGATCGACGATCTGCGCGCCATTGCGGCGGCCGAGCACCTGGGCGTCGTGCGGGTCATCGAGGAGGAGGCGACGTACGCAGGCGGGATCCTCGATGCGATGGCGAAGAACCTCGCCCAGAACAAGGGGACGCTCTCCGTGGGGGCCGTGCGCGCGGCAATCGATCCAGAGGGATTGATGGACCTCGCGCGGGAGGTGGAGGATTTTCTGGTCCTCGCCTACGCGAAGGCCGCCGCGAAGCCGCTGCGGCTCATGGCGCACGGGCACGTGGTGGAGGGGCTGATTGGCAAGCTCGCCAATGATCTCGCGCTCGTGCCGGTGGAGCTGCCGGGGCAGGAGACGTGGCAAGCGGCGCTGCGGGCGGCGGAGCTTCTGGGGGTGACCCTGGGCAAGGCGCTGACGCCGCAGCGGGTGGACGATCTCGCGGTGAAGGCAAGGAAGGCAGCGGGCGAGATCGAGACGAGCCGGGTGGCGGAAGCGCTCGTGCTCCTGGAGGAGTGGCAGAGGCTTGCGGGCTGCAAGGAGCCGGTGGAGTCGACGCCGCGGGGCGCGACGCTCGGGGCGATCCGCGATCTCGTGACGGCGGTGCTCGGGGCCGGAAACGAGTCGGCGCGGGTCGTCGAGGCGCTCGGGCGGCTGCCCTGGGACGCGGCGCGGACGACGGCGATCACGCACATGACGGGGTCGCGTCGGATCGAGGCGCTCCTGGAGACGCTGCGGAACGAGAGCCTGAAGGCGCCGATCGCCGGAGGGCAGAACCTTTCGGTGGATCCGGCACGTCGGAGCGACGTCGCCGCCGCGATGGACAAGGTGCTCATGGCGCTCGTGCAGAACGAGAACGTGGTGGCGCTGCGGCCGGCGCTGGAGCAGGAGGGGGCGCGGATCACGCGGCTTCTGTTCGCCGCTCCTCCGGTGCAACCCCAGCCGCCGCAACCGCCGCCGCAGATGTTCAACCCTCCCCGCAACGAAACGGCGCCCGTCGCCTCTCTCCCTTCAAGGAGAGGCGTTGGGGGTGAGGATCGTCCCACGACAATCGACGCCCCCGTCCTCCTGAAAACTCCGGCCGACGCCGATCAACTCCTCCTCGTGTTGCGCGAGCGCCTGTCCGCCGGAAAACGCCTGCGCGTCACCATCGAAATCGTCGACGGAGACGAGACTCCGTGACGGCGAGCGAGGTGCCCGAGGCGCCCGCGCTCACGCGCGAGCACATCAAAAAAGAGCTCGATCTCCTGCACCAGAAGCCGCGTCGGGCGCGGCGATCGGCGCTCTTCGCGCGGCTCGCGGACAAGGCGGACGACGGGGCGACGGTCGACGTCGTGGTGGGCGGAGAATCCACGCGCTTCCGGATCGTGGCGACGTCAGGCGAGCTCGATCTGCGGCAGAAGCTGGCCAAAGAGGAGGAGCCGACGGCGTACGTGGTCTCGTTCTCGCGGCGGCTGCCGCGGGACATCGAGGCGAGCCTGGCCGGAGGGCGGCTGTTCTGGCCGCAGATCGAGTCGCTTCTGCCGCGGCGCTTCGGGGCCAAGAGCTGCACGCCGCGCATGCGCGGGAGCAAGCTCCGGCTCGTGGCGCAGCGGGAGGGCACACGGACGTACGCGCAGGGCGAGGCGCCGAGCATCGATCTCGACGACGCCTGGCTCGTCCTCTTGCGGAACCGATTGGGGCTCGAGGCCGTCCCGACGGAAGCGCAAGCGTTCGCGGCGGTGCTGCTCGACCGGGAAAGGCGCGGAAAATCCCTCGCGGCGGTGCTCGCGGAGGTCAAGGGGGCGCGCGAGGAGCTCGGGCAGGTGCTCGATCGGCGGCTCGGGGCGAGCGCGCGGTGGATCGTCGCGGCCTGGCTCGACGATGCGGCCGTGGAGCTCGCGGCGATGGCCGTCGTGGGGGAAGCCGTGCGCGCGGCGCTGGGAGATCGGACGAGCCAGTCGTTCGCGCTGCTCATGACGGTCCTCGAGATGCGCGTGCGGCAGGTCGCGGGGCACCCGCTTCTGCCGCTGCAACAGGCCAAGGAGGGGGCGCCGGGGCTCGCGAAGGCGCTCGTGGATCTCGGGTACCTGGTGCCGCTTTTCTGGCCGAAGCTGGAGGGGCAGGCGCACGATCCGCTGCGGCGCGCGATCGTCGGGGAAGCGGAGACGCTGCTCGCGCTGGAGCATTTGCGGCCCCTCGCGCTCGGATCGGATCGGCTGCCGTTCGTGTTCGCGCACCGGTGCAAGGTGTTCCTCGAGGCCATCGACGCGGCCGTCGCCGCGTCCGACAAGCCGGGCGTGATGGACGTGGTGGACCGGACCGCGGCCGATCTGCTCGCGCACGACGGGGCCCGGGGAGAACCACGGCTCAGGGACCAGGTCGAGATGGCCACGCGGCTCGCCGCGTTCCTGGGGGAGCCAGTGGCGCAAAGCGGCCCCGTCGAGGCGCCGCACGCGGAGGTCGTCCGGCTTTCGACCTTCCAGGCCGAGGCAGGCGGCTGGGTGGATTGGGCGAGGCAAGTGGCGCGCGACGATGGGGCCGGCCCGCTCGGGAAAGGTCTCTTCGGGCTCATCGCCGCGGTGGACCGCGTTCGCGACGCGCTCGATGCACGGTTCGCCGCGGCGTATGCGCGTGTCCTCGGCCCGCGGGGCGATCGCGGGGCGCTCTCCGGGATGGTGCGCGTCGAGGGGCGCCATCAGCAGGTGCTGCCCATCGAGGAGGTCCTCGCGAGGATGGGGCTCGTGGTCCTCGCGCGAAGCGAGGAGCTCAAGCTGCTCGTGCTTTGCATGGACGGGATGAGCTGGGCGAACCTGGCGGAGCTCTGGGGTTCGATCGCCCGCACCTCGTTCGTGCCTGTTTCGCGCGGGCCACGCGCGGCCGTCCTCGCGCACGTGCCCACGATCACGCGCCTGTCCCGGAGCGCGCTGTTCGCCGGTCGAGCCCTCTTGCCGGGCGAGCCGCTGGACACCACGCGGGACGGCGAGCGGCTGGCAAAGCACGCGACGATCCGGCAGATGAACGAGACCCCGGTCGTGCTCTTGCGAGGCGACGTGCTCGGCGAAGGCGGGGGGCTCTCCGATGACGCGAACCGGCGGGTGCGGGGGGACGAGCGAATCGTAGCCGTGGTGGTGAACGCCATCGACGACCAGCTCAAGGGCTCGGTGCAGCTCCGGGTGACGCTCTCCGTGGAGCACATCCTGCCGCTCAAGGAGCTGCTCAAGGCGGCCGAGGATACGGGACGGCTGGTGCTGCTCGTGAGTGATCACGGGAACGTGAACTGGCAGCGCTTCGTCGGGGCCGCAGTGCGCACGGGCGGCAAGGATCCGGAGGGGATGGATCGCGGCGCACGGCATCGCTTCCTGCGGGCCGAGGAGGCCGCGGCGCCGGACGAGATCGAGCTGCCCGTGGGGGCGCTCGCCGGGGTGAAGGGGGTGGACCGCGTGGCCGTCGCCGTCCACGAGGCGATCCGGTACACGCCGGTGCTGCACGCGGGCGAGCACGGGGGCGCGAGCCTCGGGGAGGTCGTCGCGCCGGCGGTGCTGCTCGCGCCGCGGGGGCTCTTGCCCACGCTGGAGGGGCTCGACGTCGACGTCTCCCCGCTCGAACCGCCGGCGTTCTGGACCCGGGAGGTGAGCCGCGTCGAGCGCGAGGTCAAAGCCCCGGCACCGCCTCCGCCCCCGCGCGAGGTCGCGACGCCGCCGCCGGCCCCCACGAAGAAGACGGCGCAGGTTTCCCTGCCCTTCGAGCCTCCACCCCCGGAGGCGCCGCCGGAGCTCGTCGTCGCGCTTTTCCGATCGCCGCTCTACAAGGAGCAGATCAAGCAGATCCCCGAGCCGGATCGGCCGCATTGCCAGAAGGCCATCGAGCTGCTCGTGCGGCGAGGCGGCCGCATGGCGCGGGATCCCTTTGCGGTGGCGCTCGGTATCGACACGGCGGGCAAGGGCGTGCGGGTGCCGGGGTTCCTGTCGAAGCTCGAACGGGTGCTCAACGTGGATCAGGAGCCGGTCGTCGAGATGGATTCGAAGGGGCAGATCATCACGCTCGACGCCGAGCGGCTCCGCGTGATCTTCCTGGAGGACGGCCATGGCTGAGCTCGAGCTTCCTTCGAAGGCGCGCCGCAAGGACATCCTCCACGCGCTGCGAACGGGCACGGTGCCGGACAAGGGGCTCGAATGGCTCGCGGTGGGTCTCGATCGATTCGAGAAGACCATCGGCGAGGAGCTCTCCGAGTGCGCGGCAGGCCGGAGCCGCGTGAAGGCGGTGCGGGGCGATTACGGGACGGGAAAGACGTTCTTCTCGCGGTACTTCGCGGCGAGGGCGCTCGCGCTCGACATGGCCGTCACCGAGGTGCAGGTGAGCGAGGTGGATACGCCGCTCTACCGGCTGGAGACGGTGTACCGACGCGCGCTCGAGCACCTGCGGACGAAGGAGCGTGATCGCGGGGCATTCCGGCAGCTCGTCGAGCGCTGGTTTTTTGATCTGGAGGAGGAAGCGCTCGCCGCCGAGCCGGGCCTCGGCGCGGATCCGGCGCGGATGCACGAGCGCGTGGCGCTCCTTCTCGAAGAACGACTGCGCGTGGTGGCCGAGGATCAACCGGCGTTCTCGTCGGCGCTGCGCGCGGCGCATCGAGCGCGGCTCGAAGAGGACGAAGCGACGTTCGAGGGGCTCGTCGCGTGGCTGATGGGGCAGCCGCACGTGGCGGCGACGGTCAAGCGGAAGGCGAACCTGAAGGCCGACCTCGATCACACGGGAGCGCTCGCGTTTTTGCGGGGCTTGTTGCTGCTCCTGAAGCAGACGGGGCGGCCGGGGCTCGTGCTCGTGCTCGACGAGGTGGAGACCATTCAACGGGTGCGCGGCGACAGCCGCGAGAAAAGCCTGAATGCCTTGCGGCAGCTCCTCGACGCGATCGGGCGGGGCGATTATCCGGGGCTGTACCTCGTGATCACGGGGACGCCCGCGTTTTACGATGGACCGCAGGGCGTGCAGCGCCTCCCGCCGCTCGCCGCGCGGCTGCATACCGATTTCGACGAAGACAGCCGCTTCGACAACCCGCGCGCGGTGCAGGTGCGTCTCTTGCCGTTCAACGAGGAGCGGCTCGTGGAGGTGGGCAAGCGCGTGCGAGAGCTTTACCCGGCCGACCACCCCGAGCGGATCCGGGCGAAGGTGACGGACGACGTGCTCCGGGCCTTCGCGCGAAACGTGGCCGGCAAGCTCGGGCAGCGGACGGGGATCGCGCCGCGGCTGTTCTTGAAAAAGCTCGTGGATCGATTGCTCGATCGGGTGGATCAATTCGAGGACTTCGAGCCGCGGGAGCACCTCGACCCGCGGATCGCGGCGGCCGAGATGACGGCGGAGGAAGCCACGGCCGCGGGGATCGCGCGGAGCCCGGACGACATCGTGCTGAATCTGCGGGGCGAGGACGATGGCTGACGCGAACGAGAGCGCCTTCGAGCGCCTCGGCGCGGCGGTCCGTTACCACATCGTCCACACGCTCGGCTTTTCAGGGCTCCGGCCGGTGCAGGAGCTGACGGCGCACGCGATCCTGGACGGCGACAACTGCGTGGTGCTCGCGCCGACGGCGGGCGGAAAGACGGAGGCGGCGTTCTTGCCGCTGCTCTCGCGGATGCACGGCGAGGGTTGGGGCGCGCCGAGCGTGCTTTACCTGAGCCCGATCAAGGCGCTTCTGAACAACCAGGAGCCGCGGCTCACGAAGCTCGCCGGGATGCTGTCGCGACGCGTGTTCAAATGGCACGGCGACATCGGCGCAAACGAGCGGGGGCGATTCACGCAGGATCCGGCCGACATCTTGATGACGACGCCCGAGTCGCTGGAGGTGATGCTCGTATCGAGCCGGGTGCCGAGCGAGCGGCTCTTTCGGGCGCTCCAGGCGGTGGTGATCGACGAGGTGCATGCGTTCGCGGGGGACGACCGCGGCGCGCACCTCGTCTCGCTGCTCGAGCGATTGCAGAGGCATGCAGGGAGGGATCTCCAGCGCATCGGTCTTTCGGCGACGGTGGGCAATCCGCTGGAGATCCTCGCGTGGCTCGGCGGTACGAGCCGTCGCAAGGGGCGGCTCGTCGATCCGCCGAAGCCGCCCTCCGCGGCGGAGGTCCATCTCGACTGGGTGGCGAGCGTGCCCAATGCGGCGAAGGTGATTGCGGGGCTCGACCCTGGGAAGAAGCGGCTCGCGTTCGTGGACAGCCGGCGGCGCGTGGAGCAGCTCGGCGAGGCGCTGCAAGGGGCGGGCGTGACGACGTTCCTGATGCATTCGTCGCTCTCGGCGGACGAGCGGCGGCGGGCGGAGCAGGCGTTCGAATCGGGGAGCGATTGCGTGATCGTGGCGACGTCGACGATGGAGCTCGGCATCGACGTCGGCGATCTGGACGTGGTCTACCAGGTGGACGCGCCGCCGAGCGTGGCCAGTTTTCTGCAAAGGATCGGGCGCGCGGGGCGGCGAGCGGGGACGAAGCAACGGGCGACGTTCTTGTGTACGAAGGAGAGCGAGCTCGCGCTGTCGGCGGCGCTCTTGCGGCTCTGGAAGAGCGGATACGTGGAGCCCGTGCGGCCGGAGCGGGCGGCGTTTCACGTGCTGGCGCAGCAGATCCTGGCGCTTTGCCTGCAGGAAGGCGGCGTGCCGATCGCGGATTGGTGGGCGTGGGTCGCGGGGGCTGTGTGTTTTTCGGAGGTGACGGAGCGGGAGCGGGAGATGCTCCTCGGGCGGATGCTCTCGGAGGGGATCGTGGTGGCCGCGGATGGGCGCCTGATCCTGGGGCCGAGGGGCGAGGCGCTGTATGCGCGGCGAAACTTCCAGGCGCTGTATGCGATCTTCGAGGCACAGGCCTTGCTCCAGGTCTTCTGGGGGCCGCGCGAGGTGGGGACGGTGGATGCGTTTTTCGTGCAATCGCTGCCGCCCGCGAGCTCGTTCGTGCTGGGAGGCAAGGCCTGGCAGATCACGCATATCGACTGGAAAAAGGGGCTCTGCGAGGTGGCGCCGGCGCCGGAGGGGCGGCACCTGAACTGGATGGGGCCGCCGCGGCTCATCGCACGGCGGATCTGCGAGGAGCTTCGGCGGACGCTCCTCGACGAGGCCGAGGATCCGTGGTGGACGAAGCGCGCGCGGGAAGCGATGCGGGCTGAGCGGGCGGCGAATGTGTTTCTCGCGGACGAGGCGATGCCGGTGATGGAGTCGGCCGGGGAGATCGTGTGGCACACGTTCCTCGGGGGACGAGCGAACAACCTGCTCGCGAAGCTCCTGGAGGAGCGGTTGGGATCGCTGGTGGTGCCGGGGAACATGGCGATCAAGGTGCGCGGGGGTGCGGCGCGATCGGGGGCGGCGGTGCGGGAGGCGATCCGCGCGCTCCGGGCGCCGGGGGCGGTGACGGAGGCGGATGCCGTGAGGTTCGCGGCGTCGTGCGCGCGGGAGCCGCTGTCGAAGTTCCAGCCGTGCTTGCCGGAGGAGCTCGAGTTGCGATTTCTGGCGAGGCGGGTGGTCGAGGTGCCGTGATCAGCCGAGCCGCGCCACGAGGCCGGCGAGCGGCAAGTGCACCCTCACCTGCACGGATGCTGCACCGGCCGCGAGGAGCGCATCGGCGTAGGCTCGGAGCTGTCCGTGGGCGCCTCGGATCTCCTCCAGGGCGTCGAGCTCGCCCGCGAGCACGACCTTGTGGTCGATGACGACGAGTGTCTCGCCCGCCATCACCAGCAAATCGAGCTTGCCCCGCACGAGCGTCCCCGCGGCGAGCCGGTGCTCCACGGGCCACTCGCGGCGCAGGATCGCACCGGGCCAGCGCGTGCCGAGCCAATCGGAGAACCGGCGACCCAGGGCGAGCACGTCCTCGACCGGGAGGGCCTCGGCGACGCCCCACGCGTCGAGGAGGCGAGCCGCGAGCTCGGCGCGATCGTCCTCGTCGAGGCCGGGGCGATCGGACGCGAGGAACGCGTGGACCGCGCTCCCGAGCGCCGCGGGATCGACGGTCGCGCGGGCCGATACGCGTGGGCCGATCCGCTCGATGTCGAGGACACTCCCCTGCCCTTCGAGGTTCGACGGGGCCAGCAAGGCGGGGGCATACGTGCGGGGCGACGGGCGATCGAGGATCTCCGCGTGGGCCGGGTCGGCCTGCGAGGAGACGAGCGACGCACGGGGCGCAGGACGGCGCACGGCGACGCTCGTTTGCCGTCCACCCCAATCGACCGAGACGAGGGAGACGCCTTCCCGCGAACGGGCGGGCATCGGTTCGGCAAGGGGCGCGCCGCCGCCGCGGGTGAACAGGCGGAGCGTGCCCTCCGAGAGATCCCGGCTGCTCGCGAGCACCAGACGATCCCGGGCCCGGGTGAAGCCGACGTAGAGCAGGCGCAGCTCCTCGCGGACGGCGTTTTCGGAGGCCTCGGCTGCGATCGGATGGGCGCGGAGGCGCTCGGTCAGCGGCGAGCGCTGGAAGCGAAGCGGAGACGGCCAGTATCGGATCGTGCGTCCCGCGAGGGGCGCTTGCAGGAGCGGTCCGCGCCCGCGGCGATCGTCGACGTGCACGCCGAGCGCGCTGCGCGAGAACGTGCCGTCGAGCTCGTAAAGAACGACGATGGGCCATTCCAGGCCTTTCGCGGCATGCCACGTCGTGATGGAGACGGCATGGCCCCCACCGGGCGTGGCCTGGGCGTCTTCCAGGCTCTCGGCGAGTCCTTCGAGATACGCGACGAGCGCCGCCGGGGAAGCCGCGCCGCCGCGGTGGCGCGCGAGTCGCACGAACGTGACGGCATGGGCGCGAAGCGCGTCGAGGTTGGCAAGGCCCTGCTTGCCGCGGCCCCAGCGCGCCACGAGGTCGTCGAGGCGAAGGGCACGCGCGACGGCGTCGAAGGCCTCGAGCGCCCCCGCGAACGGGGAAACGTCGCGCGCCCCGAGCAAGCGCGCGATGGGATCCACGTCGCGCCATCGATCCGGATCGTCGCCTCGCAGAAGGATGTCGATGGATGCGGCGCCGGGCTCGGTCAAACGCGCGAGCTCCGCCCGGGCGAGCATGTCGTCGGGATGAACCCAGAGCCCGAGGCCTGCCGAGGCCGCGCGGCCCTCCGGCGTGCCGAGCAGGCCACCGAGCGCGACCTCGGCAGCGATGTCGACCTTGCCGAGAGCGGTCGCGACCGCGAGGCAGGTCTCGCGGCGCCGGCAGAGGACGGCGATGTCCCCCGGACGAACCCGCCGCGGAGCGCCCTCCTCGCCGCGCACGTACACCGACGGGTCGTCGAGGAGGTGGCGCATGGAGAGAGCCAGCTCGGCGGCTGCGCCCGAGCCGCTCGGGAGGTCGAGCCGCCACCGCTCGACACAAGGCCCGAGCCGCTCGGCATCCTCGGGGATCGCCGGTTCGAGGGCGACGCGCGCAGCCGAGAGGCCCGCCTCCCCGAAAGGCGGCACGAAGAGCGCGTTCGTGAGGTGCACCAGCGGCGCCCGGCTTCTCCGGCCCACGGAGAGCGTCTCGGGCTCCTTTCCGTGGAGGACCTCGGCGATCACGGCCTCCATGAGGGAGGGATCGGCGCCGCGAAACCCGTAAATGGCCTGCTTCTGATCGCCGACCCACACGCTGCGCGGCGCGATGCGGGCGAGGGCGAGGAACAGGGCGAGTTCGAGGGGGCTACTGTCCTGGAACTCGTCGACGAGGACGAGGGACACCTCCTCGGCGAGGACCTCCTTCACGTCCTCGCGATCGAGCAGCGCGAGCGCGATCGTCTCCTGGTCGATGAAATCGATCGCGCGGCGGGCCGACTTGAACCGCTGGTAGGCGGCGAGCGAGCGCCGCGCGAGGTCGAAGCAGAGGCGAATCGCGAGCTCGTTGTCCTCGCGGAACGTCGGATGCCGGAGGAGCACGCCGGCCGCGCGGCGGACCTCTTCGCAGGCCGCATCCGACTTGCTCGCCGCGGCGAGGTGGGCGAGCTCGACCCAGGAGGGCCACGGCAAGGAGCGTTGCGCCCGGAGGTGATCCTTGGCGCGCTCGTAGGCGGCGAGCGTCTCGGCGGACTTTTTCGTGGGATCGGCGCCCTGCGTGATTTTCTCGCGCAGGCGCGTGATGGCCGTGTCGAGGGCCGCCTCGAGTCGAGCATCGAGGACGTCGCCCCGCTCCGTGGGCTCGTCGAAGAGCTCGAAGAACCCGCGGACACTTCGCTCCCGGTCGCCGTCGAGGGCGTCGAGCGAGATGCGGTTCATTCGGGCATCGTCGGCGATCTGCCGGACGATCGATGGCCACGGAAATTCGTCGAAGCACCCGGACAAACGCGCGAGCTCGGCCAGGTCGTCACGCGAGACGACGTCCCCGAAGCTGCGACGGAACGTCTCCTCGGCGCGCGTTTCGTCGAGCACGATGAGCTCGGGGGAGACCCCGGCCTCGAAGGCGAACTCGGAGACCAGCATGCCGGCCACGGCGTTCACCGTGCCGATGCGCGCGGCGCGGAAGAGCTCGGCGTCGTCCGGGCGTCCTTTGCGGAGCAGGAAGTCGCGGCCTCGACCCACGAGCTCCGCGGCGGCCTTGCGCGTGAAGGTCGTCGCGACGATACGATCGGGCGCGATGCCGAGCTCCGTGACCGCGTGCTCGAGCTCGCGCGCGAGGCGCGTGGTCTTGCCGCTGCCGGCGCTCGCCGAGACGATGTCGATGCGCCCCTTCGTCATGCGCGGTTCTCCCGCCCGCAGAGCAGGTCGAGCTTGCAGTACGTGCACGGGGCCGGCAGGAGGAGGTGACCGCGATCGACACGTGCCTCGCGGAGCGGCGTATGCCGTTCGGTCGCGACGCCGTCGGCCTGGATCTCGCCGCGGGACAGCTCCGCAGTGCGACGGGCCCAGGCGTGCTCCGTCGCGGTCCAGGTTTCGTCGAGCAGCTCGGGCCGGATCTGCTCGGCGAACGCGATCGCGGCGCCGCGCACGAGGAGCCGCTGGCTGCGCAGGATGAGATAACCGAGCGAGCGGATCTCGTGGCCCGCGCGGCCGAGGAGCATCGCATACGCCGCGAGCTGGAGCGACGTGGCGCCGCGTAACTCTCCGCGGCGGTAGGCCTCGCCCGACCACTTGAAATCCAGGAGCACCAGGCGTTTCCGAGGATCTTCGAGCACGAGATCGGGCGTGCCGCGAAGGACCCCCGGGCCGAGCTCCGCGCGGATCTCCTGCTCCACGGTGTGGATCCGCAGCCCCTCGGCATGCATCACGCGGGCGAGAAGAGCGGCCGCGCCGCCGACGGCGTCTCGCAGGAGCAAGAGCTCCTGCTGGTGGCCGTGCAGGAGAAGCAACGCCGCATGGGTCGGGAGCAGGCGGTCCAGGATCGCGAGCGTGGCTTGCCGCGCGTCGCCTTCCGATTCGCTCGGAAAAACGCCCTCGCGAGACGCCGCCGCCAGCACCTCGTGCGCGAGCAGGCCATGCAAGCGGCTCTCGACCACGAGGCGGGGCGAGGTGCGGGGACGGATCCGGCCCATGTAGTCGAGCGCGTAGCAGAACGAGCATCCGAGGAGCTTCTGGAGGCTCGAAGGCGACTCCGCGGGCCGCGGCGAAGGGGGCCGCGAGGCGTGATGCTCGCGGGACGGACGCTCGGCTCGGGTCACGACGACCGTCGTTCGTGCGGCGGGTTTGCCCAGCGTTGGCGCCTCGAAATGCAGGTGCCTTCGATACCGTCCGTCGTGGAGCCGGCCCGCGATCTCGTCCCAGAGCGGGTGCAGGGGCCTCGCCTCCCCGATCTCGTCCTGGTGCGGCGCAACGAGGATCAACGTCTCTTCGGCCTGGTGGAGAGGCCTCCGCGCCCGCGCCGCCGCGGCGCGTGTTTCGTCGCCGAGCGAGGGCAAAAACACACCGATCGACGCGAGGGCCTGTCGCTCCGAGGCCCGGAGGGAGACGTGGGAACGTCGCGAGCCGGCGTCGTGGAAGTTCCACCAGACGATACGCCGCGCCGGGCCGGCCACGCCTCCGGGCAGGCCCACGCCCGCATACCCCGACAGCGCGGGCCTGCGCATCGCCGCGCCGTTGCCGACGACGCTCGCAAGCACCGCGTCGAGCCTCGGCGGCGAGAGCCGGCGCAGCTCGGCGAGCTCGAACCGGCCACGCAATGCTTCGGCCTGCGCCACGACGAGCGCGTGCGCCGGGCTCGTCGCGGCATGAAGGCTCGCCCAGCGTTCGAGGAGCTCGACGCGAGGCAAGAGGTCGTGGACGCGGATCTGGGCGTGGCGATCGGCAATGGGCACGAAGACGGTGTCGAGGATCGCCCGAAAGGATTCGCCGCCGGGCACCTCGTTCGAGACTGCGCGCCAGAGGGGATTTCCCACGGCGGGCCAGACCTCGAGCGTCGCGGCCAGGCGCGCCGCCACGGTCCGGTCGAGGGGATGATCCGGCAGCGTGAGCCAATCGAGCGCGAGCTGAGGATCGACCGGGCCCCAGGCGAGCTGAAGCGTCAGCGGGAGAAGGGCGGCGAGCGCGCCGGCGTCGTGCGCCGAGCTCGCGCCGAGCGTGGGCAAGCCGAACTCGGCCAGGGCTTCGTCGAGGATTCCATCCGGCCCGATGAAAAGCGTCTGCCCGAGTCCCGGATCGGCGGCGAGCGCGGCGGCGAGCATCCGTGCGCCCTCGCGTGGCCCATGGCAGCGGACGAGCTGGAGGCTCGGATCGCCGGGCGTGATCCGGGCGCCTTCTCCCCGCGCTGCGGCGAGGTTTCCGGCGGCCTGGGCGTCGGAGAGGGGCTCCGAGACGATACGTACCCCTGCCCTTTCGAGCGGCGCGAGGACCCGCTGCCACGCAGCGGAGAGTGTCGCCTTGGGGACGAGGAGCCGCACCTCTTCGACATCGACGGATCGCCCCTCGAGCCAGCCGGAGACGCGTTCGATGCGCTCGGCGGGGCCCGGCGGGAGGCCCAGGGTCACCTCGGCGAGCTCTCCGAGGCGCCGCTGCCCGAGCCGCTCGCCACGCCAGCCGTGCTCCCAGAGATGATCCCGCCACGCGAGCAGCCGGTGGGCCGTGGCCCAGGGGTCGGTCTTGGCCGAGGCTCCGTAAAAGTGGTCTTCGCGAAAGAGGCGCGGAACGAGCTCGGCCGCGCGATCGGCGAGGGAGGCGTGCGGCGTGGCGAGGCCGAGGTGGGTTTCGAGAAGCGCGAGGAACCCCTCGGGGCCGAGCCAGGCGGCTCCGGCGATGGCATCGGCGGCGCCGCGAGGACCGGGCCAGGTACCGTGATCGAAGTCGGGATCGAAGAGGATGCGCAAGCAGGGGGATGGTAGAGGATTTCGTGGGTCGGCCGCTAGTTCACATACGTGACGTTCGCCTTCGGGATCGGTAGGATGAGCTCCGCATGGCCTACTGGGCGCTCCAAGCCAATCCGTCACGCTACAATATCCTTCAGGCGGGGATCGATTTCGACGAGATCACCTGGACCGCGAACCAGTATGCCGATCAGGTGCAGGTCGGAGACGAGGTCCTCCTGTGGCTGTCCGGGCCGAGGAGCGGAGGGTATGCGTTCGGCAAGGTGACGTCCGCTCCCACGAAAATGCCGGAGGACCCGAGGTTCGCTTCGTACTGGGTGGGCGCCGGCAAGGACGACGATACCCAGGAAAAGCCTCGACTCCGCCTGCGGTTCACGCGGAGGATGTACCTCTACCCGCTGCTGCGATCGCAATGCATGGTGGATCCGGTGCTGTCGAAGATGCACATCATCCGGCAAGCATCGGGGACGATATTCAAGATCACGGACGAGCAGTGGGCGCGCGTCCTGCAACTCGTCCAGGGGCGGAGCAGTGCATGGAAGCGAGAGGAAACCATCCTCGCGCTTGGTCTTTACTTCGAGAACAAAGTTTCCGCCCCGCAGGCTCGTGCTGCGGAGATCGGAAAGCTCGCTCGGCTGCTGGATCGCTCCACCGAGGAGATCGAGTGGCGGCTCGATGATTTCCGGAGCCTCGAAGACGGTTCATCGGAAGACGCTGGTGTCGGGGGGGACGGGCGGCCCATTTGGGATACCCTGGCTGGTAGTCCCGGGGTCGTTCGCCGCTTGGCGCGTGACATCCAGACAACGCTTCTCGAAGGGGGTGGGAGCGATCGCGTACGGATCGGAAACGAACGTCAGCGCGGAAAGGCAGCCGATGTGCGGGTCGAGCAGCGAAAGGATGCCGCGTTCGCGCGTGAACGATTCGAGCTGCTTCTGCCGGATCCCGCGGTGCGAACGGCGTGTTTGACGTTCCTCGCCGATGCCATCGAGCGGGCCCACGACCGCGGCGAAGCTCGCTGGGGCGTGACGTTGCGAATCTCCAAGAAGATTCACTTCAACGTCGGGCGTTGCCTCGGCCTGGGCATCTACCAAGGACGAATCTGGCTCGGTCTTCCCGAAGCGGATCTGACGCTGGAGCTGCGTGCGTTTTTGGACCCGCGGGTGGAATGGTTGGGCCCCTTCAAGGCGCTCCCTGGCGTCGTAAAATGCCAGTTTCATGCGTCCCTTCTCGGGGAAGTGCGCCCTCGCATCGAGGACGCGTACATGCGATTCCTCGACGCGGCGGCCAGAACAGCCGGGCAGACGCCATTTTTCTCCAGTCATTCTCCTGGAGTCCTTGCTTACTTGCGCGAGACGCTGAACCGCCCTTCCCTTCCGAACCCGGTCTACGACACGAGTATGCGGGGGATCGACGATCCCGAGGAGGACGACGACGAGGCCGGAGTCTTCGAGGGATCGACGACGACGCGCCGCTACTGGAAGGTTGCTCCGGGCCGGAATGCCCAGTTCTGGAACGAAAACCTCGGCGTCGGACTCATCGCCATCGGGTGGGGGGAGGCCGGTGATCCTCGGGCCTACGCATCAAAAGAGGAGCTCTCGGCGCAGCTCGCCAAGGTTTTCGGTTACACCGAAAGCGAAGCCCATGCGAACGTCCGTCAAGTCTGGGCCTTCACGCGTGACATCAAGCCCGGCGACATCATCGTCGCCAATCGAGGGCAATCGAAGATCGTGGGGCGTGGTACGGTGCTCGGGCCTGCCGAATTTCGAGCCGACCGGGGCGAATTCGCCAATTGTCTGGCCGTGCGCTGGTTCGATATCGAGGAGCGTGAGATCCCCAGACAAGAGAGCTGGGTGACGACGGTCGCCGAAATTTCTCCGTCCCTCTACGCGACGCTGTTCCCCCCGGAGCCCGACGCAACACGCGCGAGCATCTACGACCACCTTCGCTCCCGGGGGCTCCACTTTCCCGCGGAGCTCGTCACGACGTACCTCCTTTCCTTCAGAACCAAGCCTTTCGTCATCCTGTCCGGCATCAGTGGAACCGGAAAAACGAAGCTCGCTCAGGCGGTCGCGGAATGGGCTGGATCCGAGGAGGTCCGCCGCCACGAGTTCATTTCGGTCCGCCCCGATTGGCTCGACGGGAAAGAGGTGCTCGGCTTTTACAACGTGCTGACCGAGGCGTACGCCTTGCGGCCTTTCCTGAGCCTCCTTCTCCGGGCGCACCGCGACCGGACCGAGCCCCACTTCGTGATCCTCGACGAGATGAACCTGGCGCGCGTCGAGCACTACTTCGCCGATCTGCTCTCCGCGATGGAATCCCGCACCCTCCAGGAGAACGAGCTTCGGCAGGAAGCGCTCCACCTGCACGACCAGCCTCGATGCTTGCCGATGGCCAAACCGGAGACCGGAAAGCAGCCGGAACGCTGCGCCTCGTGCAAGGCGACGCGTGATGAAATCGCGGCCTGCTCGCTCCACTTCGACGGCGTGCAGATGGTGCCCCCGAAACTCGAAGTGCCGGCCAACGTGTACATCACGGGCACGGTCAACATCGACGAGACGACACACATGTTCTCGCCGAAGGTCCTCGACCGTGCCAACGTGATCGAGTTCAACGAGGTGGATCTGCCAGGTTACGGTCAAGATGGCGCCTCTTCCGGCTTCGTGTTGCGCGACGGACGCGTGCCCCTTGGCGCGACCACGGTCGCTCGGCAAGAGCATTTCCTGAGGGCTCCACAGAAGGTTCGCGACACACTGGTGGCGCTGAACCATATGCTCGCCGAGGAAAACCTGCACTTCGGCTACCGGGTCGCGAATGAAATGGCGCTCTACATCGAACACGCGATGGCGGCCATCGGACCCGGCGCGGTGGAGGACGCACTCGATCTCCAGGTGCTCCAGAAGCTCTTGCCGAAGCTCCACGGTTCGAAACAGAAGCTGCTCGGGCCCCTCTTCCGCATCTTGCTCTTCACGCTCTTCGGAAAAGATTCGGACGTTCCCTACGGCGACCTGGAATTCGACAGGATCGAGCGGGCGCTTCGGCAAAATGGCGCCGTCGCGCCGCCCGGTGGTGCCGAGGCGCAGAAGCCTGTCATGCCCCGCTCGGCCAAGAAGCTCGCCCGCATGTTGCGAAAGCTGCGATCCCAGGGCTTCGTTTCCTTCATCGAATGACGGCGATGGCCCTGGACGCGTCGAGCATTCGGATCTGCGAGGCGAAGAGCGGCCGGGCGGTCGAGCAGGACGCTTCCGGTGTGTTCGCGATCCACGATCAGCGGCGGTACGTCATCCGGTCCGAAACGGCGCTGGTCCCCCACGAGCCGGTGCTCCAAGTGCAGCCTCTCAGCGAGGGACGGCTCGGAACGCTCTACTTCCAGAACTACGTCGGTCTCGCCGAGATGGGCGGGCTACGTTTTCGCGTCCAGCACGCCAAGCTGACGGAGACGGCGTTTTCCAGGATGCTCGATGGCGTGGTCGCCGACGTGGCCGATCTCGCTTTCGATTACGGGTCGCCAACCGCGCTGCCCTTCGCGCGTGACGACCTCGCGGCGTCCGCGGATGTGCGTTACCACGCGCTTGCGTACCTCCGGCACATCATGCGGCGTGTCGACCGTGGAGACGGGCTCCTCGGGCACTTTCTCCAGATCGCACGTGTTCCGCATCGGTGCATGGAGGCCGAGCCGAAATGGTCTCCGGTTGCACGCGCGTCGAGCCTTGGCCCTTCGGGCCTCCTCGGCGTGGCCAGCCATCCGGAACGTCTCGTCCCCATTCCGGCTGGGTCGAGCCTTTCGCGCACGGGACTCGGGCGTCGGCTGCCCGGGTCGACGTTTCCCGCGGAGGTTCTCGTGTCCGCGCGAATGGAGAGCTTCGATACACACGAGAATCGACTCGTGCTGCACGTGCTCCAGTTTGCCTCGGAGCTCGTGAGAGCCTTCGAAGGGCGCGAGACCATGAACCCCGACCTCCGGACCGACGTGCGCGTCATGCGAGAGGAGCTCGACTGGATGCTTTCCTTCGACTTCCTGCGCGAGGTCGGCCCGTTGCAGATGGTCCCGCTGCAATCCTCGGTTCTTCAGCGCCGGGAAGGTTACCGTGAATTCCTCGGGCACTTCCTGCGGCTCTCGCTCTCCTCGGCGCTCGCCGAGGATCGACATCGTTGGCAAGCATTGCTCGACCTGAAGGATGGAGCGCTCCTGTACGAATTGTGGTGTTTCTTCGAGGTGAAGCGCGTTCTCGACGTGCTCCTCGGCAAGCCCGGAAGCGCAAACCTGGCGGTGACCGAGGAAGAAAGACGGAGGGTCCCGTGGTCGGCGAAGCTCCGCTATCAGGACGGCCAGGTCGAATTGGTCTACAACCCGAGTTATCGGCGGCGATCGGGTTCCTATTCGGTGACACTTCGACCCGACATCGTGGTGCGCGTAGAGCGATCGAGCGGTTGGGAGGCGCTGATCTTCGATGCAAAACTCAAGTTCGAGGGCGACCGCCTGGACGAACTGGAGGACCAGGATCCATCCGATTGGGATCGAACCGTGGCGCGCGAGGATCTCTACAAGATGCACACGTACCGCGATGCCATTCGGGAAGCCGTCGGGGCGTTCGTCCTGTACCCAGGTTCCAGAACCGTGACCTACGCCGAGGGAAAGGACATTCCGATCTGGGGCGGGATTGGCGCCCTCCCTCTCGATCCGAGCTTGCCGACGGAGGACCTTCGGGCGTTCCTTGCCACCTTTCTCTGGCCCGACGCGAGCCCGATGGGTTGATCATCCGGGAAGCACATGCCATCGACGCGCCCGGCAACAGGGTGCCCACGCAGCCCCATGTGCCCACACCATCCCACCTTTCTCGCAGCACCCGCTCGATTTTTTTAAACAAGCCGGGTCGTCAACACATGGAGACGAGTGAGGGGGATCCGCACCCAGCGCAGGGCTGGGCGGTCCTTCCGAGGCCCGACGGGGCCGGGTGGATGATCATGCGCGATCCGAAGACGTACTTCGCGACGAAGGCTCAGGCGCACAGCCGGAGCAAGGTTTCTAGGTCGTCACGGTGGCCGGAGGACGCGGAGCAGGACGAGGCAACCCCGAGTGTCATCGAGGTGAGCCTGGGAAGAGGCCTCAGCGTCCTCGTACAGGTTCAACTCGAGGAGATCCGGCAGGTCGCGCCCGCGGAGGTTTGGCTCGACCTCGTCGACGCCGACGACGAGATCCTCGCCAGCAGTTCGGTCGAGCTCGGGGCGAACGATGACACCGCGCCCTCGTTCCGCGTGCGGGCCGATCCACGCGTCGTGCGAAAGCACACGGTGTGGGGCGTGCTGCTCTCCCTTTACGAGACGGTGCACTTGCGCTGGCAGGTGCAGGTCGTCGACAGATCTGGGCGGGTGCTCGGGCGGCGGTCGGTCGAATACGAGATGCACGGGGCGTGAAGCCATTCGTGGCTCCTAAGCTCACGCGTATTGCACGGCCAGGCGCTGAGCATTGGTCTCATGTTGACGCCGCCGCGCTGGGGCGTTGCCCCAGGCCCCAGCAGGGGCTGTCCGCCCCTGCACCCGGACCAGCCAGGGGCTGGACCCGGGACGATGAACTGCGCGATGCGCAGTTCATCGCAGCGTCTTTCACCCCTTCTCCGCCGCGCGGGCAGGTCCCGCGACCTCCGTCATCGGTCTTCGACCCCGTTCCCGCAGGTGCCGGGGCTTCCCGATCGGTGTGGGAACCCGTTCACGCAGGTCCCGGGGCTTCCCGGATCGATGTTGCGCTCCGTTCGCGAAGGTCCCGGGGCTTCCCGGATCGATGTTGCGCTCCGTTCGCGAAGGTCCCGGGACCTCCCGGTCGATGTTGCGCTCCGTGCGCGAAGGTCCCTCGACCTTCCCGAGCTGTGTCGGGTCGACGCCGCCGCGCTGGGGCTTTGCCCCAGGCCCCAGCAGGGGCTGTCCGCCCCTGCACCCGGACCAGCCAGGGGCTGGACCCGGGGTCGATGAACTGCGCAACGCGCAGTTCATCGAACAGGCCAGGTCAAAACCAGCGACGACCCCGCCCATCGAGACCGCGGCGCTGACGATTCAACAGGCAACGTGCCCGTCGCCAGCGTGCAACGCGCCTTCCTGGTCTTGCACCGGCCTGTTGGAAGAACTGCGCATCGCGCAGTTCTTCCACCCCGAGTCCAGGGCTTGCCCTGGTCCGGGTCGAGGGGCGGATAGCCCCCGCGGGGCCCGGGGCAGCGCCCCGGCGCGACGCCTGGCGTGCGCGCGGAGCCGCCCGAGCGCCTCCGGCGTCACGCGGGGCGGGACGCAGCCGATGCGGTCATCAACGCGCGGTTTTTCCAGCGGTGAGACGGCTCCGGATCTCGTCGATCACGGCGTCGATCGCCGCGCGGCGATCGGGCCGCAGGCGACCCCGGGCGCGCAAGAGCGGCGGCACGGCCGTCTCCCCGAGCACGAGGAGCCCTTCCCGTGCCGCCCGCGAAACGCCGGCATTCATATGAAACAAGCGATCCGCGATCTCCGCGGCGGACGCTGTGTCGCCGCCGAATGCGAGGACGCGGATCGCAAGCCGGACGGTCGTGGGATCGGGGTCGTCGAGCAGTGCGCGGGTGGCGCGGAGATAACGGTCGCGCGGGGCCAGGGTGCGGAGCAGGCGGTGGGCGTGAAGGCTCACGCGGCGCGAGGAGGATCGAACGTGCCGCTCCAGCAAGGCGAGGACACGCTCGCGCTCGGAGGGGCGCTCGGCGCGGCCTGCGAAATAGGTGAGGAGACGGCGCGCATTCTCCGGGTCCGCCGTATCGAGCGCCGTGTCGAGCGCGCGCTCCACGGCGGCGCGCAACGTGAGGTCGAGGAGGTCGACGAGGCCGGGGGATCGTGCTTCCGCCTGGGCGAGGAGCTCGAGGGCCGTGGTATCGGTGGGACGCACCATGGCCGGGAGCACCCGCGCAACGAGCTCGGGAGGTTGATCACGCAGCGCATCGAGAATGGCACCGAGCACGGCGTCGCGATGCGCGCTCCCGAGCGCAGGCTCGAGGGCATCGCAGAGCATCCGCGCGTGGCGTTCGTCGTACCAATCGGCGAGGCGTGCGAGGAGCGAGAGCGCCGCGGGAGATGGGTCCGAAGAGGCCCATGCCGCAATCGAGGGGCCGAGGTCGGCCGCATAGAGAACGCCAGCGCCCGCGGCGCGCAGGCAGAAGCGAATCCACGTCGCGGGGGCCTCCGATGTGCGCGCGAGGTCCGCGAGGAGCCTGGGGACAGCGCCCGCGACGCCCACGATATCGAGCGCGGACAGGTCCCCGGCGCGGAGACGGGCTTCGACATGCGGCAAAACGTGCGTTGCGGCGAGTGAGCGTAATGCATCGCGGGCCGCCCCGGCGACCCGGGGATGCGACGACGAAAGGAGCACGAGCAGCAGCGGAATGCGGGATGCCGGGGGCAAGGAGGCCACGGGACCGAAGAGGTGGAGTTCTGCGGCTTCGGTGGTCGCATCGGCGACGGCCTTTGCAATGGCGTTCGTATCCTGCTCGTCGAGCGTCATCACGAACGACCCGCGGAACGCTCCCTGGATCCATGCGCCGAGCACGTACGCGCGATCGTCACGATCGCCTGCGCGAAGTAGCGCCGCCGCCGCAGCTTCACGGATGCCAGGGTGCGCATCCGCGAGCAAGGGCCGTAGGAACGTGGGGTCTGCATGGCGCCTGCGGGAGAGCTCCGTGATGGCGCGCAGACGAACCTCGCCGCGCATTTCGCCCTGCACGAGCTCTCGGAGCGCTGGCGTTGCAATCTCCCCCAGAAACGCGAGATCCACGAGGGCCGGCGCTCGCTCGGCCGGACGCTCGGCGACCCATCGCTGCACGAGCGCCCACGCTGCGGCAGCCCCGGAGCGCTCGGCCACGAGCGCCGCCACCTCCGCGAGCGGAAGCGCGTCCCGACCTTCCAGCGCCGTGAGGAGGTCGTCTTCGTGTCCCCCGTCGATCCAGGCGCGAAGCAATGCGGGCCGCTCGTTCAGGGGCGTAAATGCAAGGGTCCCCTCCCCTGCGAGCCGGAGCACGCGCGCGGCCTGCGCTCGCACGTCGGGGCGCGGATCGCCGCTCCGAGATCGCGCGGCCTCGGGACCCCTCTGGCGGAGGGCCGCGGGCAGCAGCGGCGCGTGGCGCGGATCGATCACGCCGTCGATATCGACGAAGGGGATCACGCGGCTCGAGACGAACGGATCCGTCGTCGTGGCGAGCAGCGCGATGGCGTCTTTGCGGGTCGCGGGATCGAGCTGCGATACAAGCGTCGAGAGAATGCGCTGTTCGGACACGGCGAGCCGGGAGCCGAGCGAGCCCGCCCGTTCGACTGCCGCGCGAAGGCTTGTAACGAGCTCGGACGAGGGTTCGTGGAGGAACGGCGCTTCGCGGATGCGCCTTTGCAGCTCGGCGAACGTTCGTTGCGCATCGGCACGCGCGAGATGCTGGCGCAGCGGGCTTCCCGGTATGATGTCGGTTTCGCGCGGAATGCGATCGCGAGCGCCACGACGTCGAAGCTCGGCGTCCAGATCGGCGCAGCGGTCCGCGTGGGCGGCATAGGCGTGCAGAAGGAGGAGGCGTGGGAGGTCGGGCCGGGACGTGACGAACGCGGCGAGCTCCTCCGGCGAAAACGCCCCCGCGATCGTGGATGCGAGCAGCTCTTCGTTGCGCGGGTCCTTCGCCGCGGCGAGCCTCTCGACGAGCAGCGAGCGAAAAAAGGGCCCCGCGATCTCCCGGAGCGCATTCTCCGCAAGTTCCCGGAGACCCGACTGATCCTGAACCGCGAGCACCTCGACGAGCGCCGGGATCACATCCGAATCGCGGCTCCGGGCGAGCACCTCGGCGGCCGCTTTTTTCAAATTCATGTTCGGCTGGAACAACCACGCGGCAATCGCCCCACCGAGGCCGGGCACGGCCGCATTCCCGAGGGCGAGCAGGGCCTGACGCGCGACCGGGAGCGGCAACGCTTGGCTCAGATACGGCAGGAGCCAGGCCGCGCAAGCCGGCCCCGCGGCCGCGAGGCAGGCGATCGCTCGTTTGCGTATCTCGGGGTTTTCCCGGCGCAGAAGCGGACGCACCACCCGCACGAGGTGCGGATGGTCGCAACCGATCACCGCGTCGAGCAGGAGCGTCGTTTCGGCCAGGGATTCGGCCCGCAAGCGCAACCTCCGCAGCGCGCCCTCCGCCACGAGCGCCGCGCCTGGATCCGCTGCCCCTTCCAGGCACGCGAGCGGCGGATCCGGCGTGGCGAGGCGCTGTCCCAGCGTGCGCAGCGCGGCTTGGGCGAGCTCGCGGACCTCTTCGTCGCCGTCCGTCAAGAGCGCAGCGAGCGGATCGATCGCGAGTGGCCCGCCCGTGCGACCGAGCGCTCCGATCGCCGAGGCGCGGAAGGGATGTCCGGGTGCTCGTGCAATCGCGGCGAGCGCGTCGATTTGCTCGGCGCTCCCGTGGGCCTGCAAGGCATCGAGCGTCTCGGCGGAAATCGCGCCGTGCTCGGCCGCCGCAGCGAGCACGCTGGGGGAAGGATCCAGCCGGAAGAGCACACGCAGCCCTGCCGAGAGCCAGGGCGGTGGTGCTTCCTCGAGCAGCCTTCGCAATCGCTGCGCGGTGGCCGCCCCGCCAAGCCGACCGAGGGCAAACAGGCACGCGTCGGGCTCTGCGTCGAGCCTTGCCAGGATGACGGGCTCTGCCGAGCGCTCCTCCAGCCGGCCAAGCTCGCGGATCGCACATCGCGACAGGATCGGATCCGCGGATTGCTCCGCCATTTCGACGAGGCGCGTGATGGTTCGGCGCGTACCGAATGCGGCAAGCAATCGCGCCGATCTTACTTTCGACGCACCACGGGTGATGCATTCGTCGATCGTTCCGATGAGCACATCGGCGCGGCTGCTCGCGCTCTCCGCAATCGCCTCGATCGAGAGCACCTCGAAGCGGAGCACGAGCTCGATCGCACGACGCGCCTGGTCTTCGTCGGGCGAGATCCCGCGTCGCTTGAGGTCACGGAGCGCCTCGATGGCCTCGAGCCCCGCGCCGGCTGGATCTTCCTCCGCCAGCGCAAGCACCCTCTCCACATCGTCGACCTCGCCGAGCGCGCCGAGCGCCGCAAGGGCGGCGCGACGAACGCTGCGAGCGACGTCCTCGCCCGTCGCGAATCGCCGCACCCACGCGACATCCCTACGCGCGGCCGCGAGGCGCAGCGCCGCGAGCGCGACCTCCTCCCCTTTCATCCATGCGGCGAGCGACGGACAGGACAAACGGGCCGCCCAGGGCTCGGCGAGGAGCCCGAGCGCGCGTGACGCCACCGCCTCGGACGAGCGGCGCGCGATATCGAGGAGCACCTCCGCCGCTTCCGCCGGCGCGAGGAGCGCACGCGAGAGGCCGGCGCGCGCGAGGGTGATCGCTTGATCGTGCATCGCAGGCCGCGCATGGGCCGCCACGCGGCGAAAGAGACCGGACGTGAGGGCTCGTTCGATGGGCGCGTCCGCGACGGCGCGCAGGTCCAATGGGAAAACCTCGTCGAGCGGCAAGAGCTCGGGCGATGCGAGGAGCGCGGAGCAACGAAGGCGGCTCGCGAGCTCCGGCGGAAGGTTCGTCGGGAGCTTTGGAAGCGGGATCGGCAGGCCCGCGATGGCGAGCTCGGCGACGGCCATTTGCGCGTCGTGGGGCAACGCGAACAGGTCCACAGGGACGCAGGCGGCGAGCGCCTTCGGGTCGTCGTCCCCTTCTTTCACGCGCTCCGCGAGCGCCTTTGCGGCGGCGAGCGACGCGGCCGGGTCCGCCGAGACAAGGCGTTCTGCGAGGATCGTGAGCGGAGGCCTGTACGTCGCGAGCATCCAGACGGAGGCTTCGGCGCGCATCACATCGCTGATCACGAGGCCTCGTACCCCAGCCCGATGCCCGAATCCAGCACCTTCGCGGGCTTGTCGCGACGTCCCTCGGCCCCACGTATCCCCCTGGGGCGCCGCATGACGCTGTTCATCGGAACGAGCGGCTGGCAGTACGCGCACTGGCGGGGGACGTTTTACCCCGACACGCTGCCGAGCGCGCGCTGGCTCGACCATTACGCCGAGCGTTTTCAAGTGGTCGAGGTCAACAATACGTTTTACCGTCTCCCCGAGGCGAACGTCTTCCGGAGCTGGGCCGAGCGGACGCCGGTCGATTTCGTGTTCGCCGTGAAGATGAGCCGGTTTTTCACGCATCTGAAGCGCCTCCGCGACCCCGACGAGCCGATCGCGCGCTTCTTCGACCGGGCCTCCGCGCTCGGCCCGAAGCTCGGCCCCGTGCTCGTGCAGCTCCCGCCCGGCATGAAGCGCGACGCGGGTAGGCTCGACGCCGCGCTCGAACGTTTCCCGAAAAGCGCCCGCGTGGCCGTCGAATTCCGCGACGAATCGTGGTTCGTCCCCGAAATCGAATCGCTGCTCGGCCGGCACCGCGCCGCGCTCTGTGTGTGGGATCGAAAGGGTTTGCGGATGCCGCTCTGGCGCACCGCGGACTTTGGATACGTTCGTTTCCACGAAGGCAGCGCGGACCCGGCGCCCTGCTACGGCGCGCGCGCCCTCGGCGCATGGGCGCGACGCATCGCCGAGGTTTGGCCCGAGCCCTCCGACGTGTTTGCGTTTTTCAACAACGACGTGAACACCTGCGCCGTCCACGATGCCGGCCTCCTCGCGCGGGCCGCGGACCGCCTCGGGCTCGGCAGGACGCGGGTCCTTTTGGGGGAACCACGACGCCTGGTGGCTTAACGGCACGATTCGCTCCGCGCCATGCGCTTTCGCATGGCCGGCATGCGTACACGCACCTCGCGCGACGGGCCGAGATGTCCAAGATTCACCGCACTTCCACGAACCAAGGAGTCGTCCCCATGAAGGCCGTCGGCACCTACGAACCCCTCCCCATCACCGCGGACCATGCCCTCGTCGATGTCGAGCTCCCGGAGCCAAAAGCCACCGGGCACGACCTGCTCGTCCGTGTTCAGTCGGTCTCGGTGAATCCCGTCGACGTGAAGGTTCGCGCGAGCTTCAAGTCCACGGACGGGAGCCCGCGCGTGCTCGGCTGGGACGCGGCAGGCGTCGTCGAAGCCGTCGGGCCGGACGTGACGCTGTTCCGCCCGGGCGACGAGGTCTTTTATGCAGGCGCAATCGGCCGGCCCGGCACGAATGCCGAAAAGCACCTCGTCGACGAACGGATCGTGGGCCATAAACCGAAATCCCTCGACTTCGCCGAAGCCGCAGCGCTCCCGCTGACCGCGATCACCGCGTGGGAGCTTCTTTTCGACCGGCTCGGCGTTCCGTATGGCCAGAAGACGCAGGCGGGCTCGGTCCTCGTGATCAACGGCGCGGGCGGCGTGGGCTCGATCCTCATCCAGATCGCGCGGCGCCTCACGGGGCTCACGGTCATCGCGACGGCGTCACGGCCCGAGACGAAGAAATGGGTCCTCGACATGGGCGCCCATCACGTCATCGATCACACGCAGCCGCTCGACGCAGAATTGGCTGCGCTTGGAATTCCAAACGTGGAGTACGTCGCGGGACTCACGGCGAGCGACAAACATCACGAGGCGATCGCCAAAGCCGTAGCCCCGCAGGGACGCGTGGTGCTGATCGACGATCCGAAGTCTTTCGACATCGTACCGTTCAAGCGCAAGAGCGTGACGGTCGGCTGGGAGCTCATGTTCACGCGGTCGATCTTCCAGACGAACGACATGATCGAGCAGCATCGCTTGCTCGAAGAAGTCTCGGCGCTCGTCGACGCGGGCGTTCTCCGCACGACGCTGACCGAGCGCGAAGGCCGCATCGACGCGGCGACGCTGAGAAAGGTTCACGCGAAGATCGAGAGCGGCAAGGCGATGGGCAAGATCGTGCTCGTCGGCTTCTGAAATCAGAGCGTCTTCGGCACGGAGGCGTGCACGTGGTCGGCGAGCGCGCGAAGGCGAGCGAGGCTCTTGAGGTCGCGATGGTAGCCGAGCCAGATGATGCGGCCCGGCGGCTCTTCGCCGACGTCGAGGCACACGAGCGGGAGCGTGTCTCCAATGACCCTCGGCAAGACCGCGAGGCCGGCGCCGTGCACGCACGCAGCGGCCTGCACGTCGCGGCTGTTGCTCCGCACGGCGAGGTGCGCGCCGGGGAACCGCGCGCGGAGCCAGGCGACGTCGGCAAGCGCGTCGAATGCGCGGTCCATCGTGACGATCGCGTGCCCGTCGCCGCCGTGCGCGTCGGGCACACCACGCGCATCGAGGTAACTCTGCGAGGCGTAGAGGCCATAACGAATCTGCGTGAGGCGGCGCTGTACGATGTCGGCGCGGTCGAACGCGACGAACCGGAAGACGAGGTCGGCCTCCTGCCGATCGAGGTCGAGGAGGCGTGACTCGGCCACGATCTCGACCGTCACGCGTGGATGCTCGCAGGTGAACGCGGCGAGCACCGGGCCGAGGACGTGCCGCGCGAACCACTCGCTCGTGGAGACGCGAAGCACGCCGCCCGCCTCGCGCGTTTCGCCGAAGAGGCGTCGCTCGAGGGCCACGGCTTCGTGCTCCATGCGTTCGGCGTGACGGAACATCGCCTCGCCCGCTTCGGTGAGGCGAAACCCGCGCGGCGTGCGCTGGAAGAGCGTGACGCCAACGGTTTCTTCGAGCGCGCGGAGCCTGCGCCCTGCCGTGGGCTGCGTGAGGCCGAGCCGCGGGCCGGCGGCGCTCAGCGTGCCGGCGCGAGCGACGGCGAGGAACAAGTGAACGTCGTCCCAGGCGACCCGCGGGTCTTTCACGGGGCGCCTTCGATACGGAAGAAGGTCATGAGCATGAAGACGAGTGCCATCGGCGCGGTTTCGCGGCGTGCGTCCGCGCCACGATCGCGCCTGCCACGCCCGCGAGCAAGGCCGAAGATGCAATCTTGACCGCCGCGCCGGGGCTCTGCCCCGGGGCCCCGCGGGGGCTATCCGCCCCTCGACCCGGACCAGGGCAAGCCCTGGACTCGGGTTGGAAGAACCGCGCGATGCGCGGTTCTTCCACAGGCCAGTGGCAAGACCAGGGACGGCGTTGCCAGTCGCGGCGGTTTTTCTTGGCAGGATCGCCGCCTGTTCGATGAACTGCGCATCGCGCAGTTCATCGACGAAAGGTCCAGCGCTTGCGCTGGTCCGGGTCCAGGGGCGGATAGCCCCTGGTGGGGCCTGGGGCAACGCCCCAGCGAGGCGGCCCCAACGCGCGTTTTCCGGCGAGCGAGGAGGGCCGTGTTCAGAGCTGGTTCACCTGCCCGGTCGGATCGATCGTGCCAATGGTCGTACCGAGCACGTAAATCTGCCGGACGCCCTTCGCCGCGAGCTCGGTGAGCACCTCCGCGGGCAAACCCTCCTCGAGGGCCGGCTCGAAGAGGAAATCCTCGGAGAAGTTGTGGTGCTGCGGCCGGTACGTCTGCGAAAAATGCCCCTTGAGCACGATGGGCGCGGCTGTGAGGCCCTCGATTTGCGTCTCCTCCCAGCGCAGGAGCGGGGCGGTGTATCCGGCGACGACGCCCGTGGGCGGCGCCGGCCAGTAGAACTTCGTCACGATCTTCACGCCGCCCGCCTCGATCGTCCTTGTCTGCATCGACGAGCCCGCCGGGAGTGGCCCCTCGTCCGTGCATTCCGTCATGCGAACGGCCTCGTCCCGGATGCGTTTCGCCGGATTGCCATCCCAGTCGATGTGCGGGACCGGCGTCGTATACTCCGCCGCGAGATGGACCTCCATGTCGCGAAGCGCGAGGATCGGGCCGTCGGACTGCGGGAGCAGCGTGGGCACGGGGTTCGTCATGATCTCGAAGGTCCGCGCGTCCGCGCCGCTGCCCGACGTGAAGAGATCGAGCGTCTGATCCGCCATGAGGGTGTGCGTGGCGGAGGGCCACGTCCCCGGGTTGCCCGTGAGGGTTTCCACGCCACTGGCAGAGAGGTGTGCGAATGTCACGCCGTCATAAATGGTCTCGGCTGCGAGGCTCGCCGCGTCGACGAACCCCGTCCGCGCCCGGAGCGATGCGCGCGCCTTTAGCCGATGCAGGGCGAAGACGTCGCTCTGCTCGCCTTGGAACGTGCAGAGCGCGCGTGGCCCGGGGACGAGGAAGGGGGTGAGCGTGGCTTTTTCGTCCGGCAGCGGCAGCTCGCGCACCTGCTTGATGAGCAGCGCCCCGTCGGGTTTCATTTTCTTGTACTCGTAATCGAGCGCGAACGTCTGCTTGCCGGGATGGACCTCGGCGAACCGATCCGCCACCTTGCCGAGCAGCGTGCCGAGCTTCTCGTAATCGCTCTTCCACTCCATCACGTGGCCCCCGAGCGGCACGAGGGTCGAGCCGGAGATGGTATCGAACGAGGTGCCCCACTGGAATCGGAAGCCGTGGACGACCTCGGGGAGCGCGCCGCCCTCGGGGTTCGTCACGCTGAGCGCACCGACCTGCGAGACGATTTTCATGTCGTCGATCGGGTCGGTGCGGCGCACGTTCGTGGCTACGCCATTCGCGATCTCGTCCTCGTCCGGATAGGAGTAATGGACGAGCACGCCCATGCCGACGTCGCTCTCGTTCACGCCGTAGAGCAGGCGCGCGATGAAGGCGTTGTCGTTGTAGAAGCTCGCGTAGACCTTCTGGAGCGCGCGGAACACGCCGCGCTCGCTGCTCTGGCTCGCGTCGCAATGGCTCGGGCCGGCGGTGTCGGCGTCGGTGTCGTCGGCGAGGCAGCCGCTCGCGCTGTCGTAGAGCCCCGCGCCCGTGAATGCGTCGCTGTCCTCGACGTTGGTCGAGCTGCGGAAGCGGATCTTGCGCGCTGGATCGAACGAGGCAAGCGCGGCGATGACCGCTTGCCGCTGGGCCTCCGAGAAGGTCGCGTCGCCCTCGATCCGGGCGCGAATGGCGGCCAGATCGACCTTGAGGGCGGCGAGGTTCGGCGGGTACTGATAGCCTGCGAGCCGCTCGCCGATTTCCTGGCGCAACGTCTTGCCGCCCGGCATGGTCTGATCGAGGAAGCCGTCCCATAGATCGAACGAGAACGCGAGGGCCTCCTGTGAATCGTCGGGGATCACGTCGCGGAGCAGGCCGTAATTGGCCGCCTTGCCGCCGAAATGAACGATGTCGGCAGGGCCGAGATCGTCGGTGTTCCGGGCGAGCGCGCCGAGCGTCTGCTTGGGCGAAAAGGCCAGAGGATCCGGCTTTTTCTGCGCGAGCAGCGTGTCTCGATCGGCGGCCGTGAGCGCGCCGTCCACGTCGAAGAGCGCCGCGTCGCAGCGGCCCCACTGGTTTTTCGCGCGCAGGATGATCTCCTTGCCGTCGAGGGCCTTGGCCTGCTCGCGCTCCGCCTCGCTCCCGAGATAGACGAACGGGATGCCGAACGAGGTCGCGAGAATGGCCGTGTGTGCATTGGGCGTCGACGGCGAGAGGGAGACGATGCCCGCGAGATAAGGCAGCTCCGCGGGGATCGCGTCGGTGAGGAGGATGTCCTCCGATTTCAACGTCCCGTTCGTGTAGGCGGTCTCGATCTGATCGGCGGGCACGTAGCGGAGCTTGCCGAGCGCCCAGCCAAACGCATAACATTGGCTGCCCCCGATCCATCGCTCGACGCTGCTCACGGGGAAGCCAGCGTTGGCGAAGAAGGCCTGGTTCTCCTGCGCCGAGGCATTTTGTTCGTACGTGGGGAAATAAAACGGCGTGATGCCCGTCTCCGCCACGACGCTGTCTTCCACGAGATCGAGGACGACGCGCGCCATCTCGGGGTCGTACGGATCCTGCCGGACGAGCTGGATGCCGTATTCGGGGAAGCGCACCGGATCGGGCGGGATGAGCACCGCGCCGAGGATGGCCTTCTGGCCTTCGGCGTGCAGCGAGACGTCGTTGAATTCGCCGATCGACATGCCGAAGAACGGATCGAGGCGCTCGACCGCGAAGGGCGCATGGAAGGGGTACGAAAGGCTGTCCTGGTAATACACCTTCGTCGGGTCGTGCATCAGGACGGTGAACTTGATCCACCGGACGCCGCCATCCATGCTGCTGTAATTGGGCTCCGAGAGGAAGGGGTCGTAGGGGTACGAGATCTGGTTTTTCCAGGCATCGGATGGGGTGATCGGAATGGGATAGGTGTCGACGGGCCACTCGAACCCGCCGGTCCCGCCCTGGCCGCCGCCACCCTGGTCTCCGCCGCCCTGGCCACCGCCGCCCTGATCTCCGCCACCCTGGTCTCCGCCGCCGGAGCCGGGGCTCGGTTGTCCACCGTTATCGCCACAGGCCCAGAGCGCCGAGGTGCTCGAGAGCGCGAGGAGCAAGATTGCGGCGCGCCGCAGAACGCTACGTTTCATGCCGGGCGGACGAGCAATGGCCGTGCCCCGGGAAATTTCCGAACGGCGGGGGGCGACGCGCATCGGGAGGCGTGGCACGGACGCCAGGCGTGGCACAGAGTGGATCAGCGCCGAGATCTTGCTCTGGACGCATTGGAATCTACTTTACGTGCTCCCGCATCCGCGCTTCCATGGGACGTCACGATGCTTCTCCCCGAAGACGCTGCCAGATATCGAGCGGAGGCGCTCGCCGCGCTGCGCGCGGGCCGCATGAGCCCGGAGTGCAGCATCGAAGGGCTCGCCGTCAAGCTCTCGGATCTCGTGCGCATCCGCAAGTTGATCGCGGCGGTCGGCAGCGAGCGCCTCGTGCTCAGGTATCTCGCGATGGACGCCGCGTTCTGGACCAAGGCGCAACAGCTCTGGGGCGGGATCCTCTACGAGTCCTCCACGGCCGCGCGTTACCTATTTCTCGACGAGACGATCGACGTCCAGGAGGAGGTCGAGCAGATCCGCAAGAACGGTCCGACCACCACGGGGCTACTCGAGCCAGGCCCGGCCGTCGTCTGGAACGAGGAGGCGCGTGAGGTGTGGGCGATTGGCCTGGCATTTCGCGGCGCCGAGCCGCCGGTGCTGCGCGCCGTCGCCTTCGAGCGCCGCGCGGTCGTGTGGGAGAGTGATGCGCTCGGCGTGGACCTGCCCGAATGGAGAAGCGACTATGCGGCGCGGGGAGAACGGCTGTACGTGGCCGTGCGCGATAAGAAGCTCGCTGCGCTCGATCTCGGCACGGGCAAAGTCCTTTTTCGTATCGAGGTGCCCGAGAACATATCGTACACCGAGCGCGGGGAGCGCGACGTTCACGATATCCACCTGCCGGGCGGCGGGGGCGTCGTCGTGATCAAGACGCAATATCCTCAATCGATTCGTGCATTCGATCGCGTTGCCGGCGAGCCTCGATGGCATTTCGATCCGGGCTACAACCAGACGGTCACCGCGGAGGTGCCCGGGATCGGCGTCCTCGTCACGGGAGCCGACCAGACAGGGAAATTCGCGGCGGTGCTCGACGGCAGGAGCGGCGAAATCCTCACGGTCCAGGGCAGCCGAGCCGGCCGTTACAATGGGCTCGCCACGGGGGCGGGGGTCTGCGGTCGGAGGCTGGTTTGCGCCGGCGCGCGGGCGGGCCGAGGGGTCGGTTCTCTCCAGGTCCTCGTCGCCGATGCAGGGACGGGCGAGCTCCTCGCGCCGATTGTCGAAGCAAACGTCCGTCCGTTCGGGGAGCCCGTGTTCGTCGGGGATCGTGCTTTCTTCATCGACGCATTCGAGCGCTCGATCGTCGCTGTGCGTATTCCAACGGGCGCGGGCGCGTCGCCGCTCGAGGTGCGGGAGACGACTTCCTGCGCGAACGGGGTGCGTATCCAGCAGATTCTGGCCGCCTCGGACAGCGTGGTTGCCCTCCTCGCGACGGAGGGGCTCGGGGCGCAGCTCGGGATCGCCGTGTTCGACGCGACCTCGCTCGCGCTGCGCGGTGAGAGCGGTTTTCTGGGCGGTTCGTCCGATCCGCGCGAACGGGCGCTCGTGGTCTCCGGCGGCCTTGCGGTGCTGGCGACACGAAATCACGAAAATGGCCCGTACACGCTTTCCGCGTACGATGTGCAGCGCGGGACACGTTGGGCGTACGCCATCGATGGGGGGCGAGCGCATGCTTTCGCCGGACCTCGGATCGTGGTGTGGAAGCAGACCGAGACGCTGCTTTTGCGCGCAGAGGATGGAATGTCGATAGCCTCGCTGTGAGCCCTGTCGCCGCGGATCCTTTCATAGGCCTTCACGATCCTTAACACGGCCGTCAAGCCACGTTTACGCAAATATGCTGAAATATCCCATTCCGCGCGGATGGCCATGGTCGGCGGGCGACCAGCGGATCGCGGACGGGAGTCTTCGTGTCACAGCACGATCTGGAGCAGGAGTGCAAGGCGCTGCGGGCGCGTGTGGCGGAGCTCGAAGCTCGCCTCGAAAGGGCGGTCCCTGACGAGGCGCCGCTCTCCAAGGGGCCGATCCACAAGCTCGAAATGGCGCAGGTGCTCCGTGTTCTTCTCGATCACCTCGATCTCGTCGTGTGGGCCGTGGATGCCAAAGGCACGTTCACGTTCCACGACGGCAAGGCGATCGATCGGGTCGGGCACCAGCGGGGCCAGTTCCTCGGTCAAAACGTTTTTGCCGTTCTCGAGGACAAGGGAGCCACAGGGCTCCGAAAAGCCCTCTCCGGCGCGCCGGCCCACGAAATCACGGAGGCGCATGGCATCGTCTGGGAAAATTGGCATACGCCGACGTACGACGGCGAGGGGCGTGTGACGGGGGTCGTCACGCTCTCCCTGGACGTCACGGAATCCATGCGGACGAAGGCCGAGCTCACCGCCAAGCTCACGCTCATCGAACGCCAGCAGGACGTCATCCGGAACCTCGAGACCCCAATCATTCAAGTATGGGATCGCGTGCTGACGGTGCCGATGGTCGGCGTCGTCGACAGCCGCCGCGCCGCGCGTGTGACGGAGGATCTGCTCGCCGCGGTATCGCATACACAAGCCCGCTTCGCCATTCTCGACCTCACCGGCGTCGACGTGGTGGACACGGCGACCGCGGGTCACATCCTGAAGATCCTCGGCGCGGTTCGTCTGCTCGGAGCCGAAGGGATCATCACCGGGATCCGGCCCGTCGTCGCGCAGACGATCATTTCATTGGGGCTCGATCTGTCACGCGTGCGCACGCTCGCGACGCTCCGCGATGCGCTCGCCCTGGCGGTTCGAAGCCTTGGCGAGCACGATCGCTTTGCATTCACACGTTCAACCTGACGTTTGTCCCGCCTCGGCCGGCGCGGCTTTCGGGCGCAGCTTCTCCTTGATGTCGTCGGCGACCCGATAGAACGCCGGCACCACGAGCAAGCTGAGCAGCGTGGATACCGTGAGCCCGCCGAGCACCACCACCGCCATCGGGCTCCGCGTCTCCGTCCCCGGCCCGATGCCGAGCACGGCCGGCACGGCGGCCATCATCGTCGCGATCGTGGTCATCAGAATCGGCCGCAGCCGGAGCGGTCCCGCCTTGCGCATCGCCTCGTGCGGGGACAAACCCTCGTGCTCGCGCAATTGATTGGCGTATTCCACGAGCAGGATCGAGTTTTTCTTGACGATCCCCATCAGCAGGAGCACGCCGATCATGCTGAAGATGTTCAGCGTCTTCCCCGTGACGAGCAGGCCGAGCGCCGCGCCGGAGAGCGCCAAAGGCAGGATCGTGAGCACCGTGACTGGATGCAGGAAGGAATTGAACTGGCTCGCGAGCACCATGTACGCGACGAGGATCCCGATCACGAGCGCGAAGACGAGGCCGCCCGTGGTCTCGTCGAACTGCGACGCCTGCCCGCCGGCCACGGTCCGGTAGCCGAGCGGCAGCGATTTCGAGAGGTCCTTCACCATGTTCATCGCTTCGATCTGCGAATGCCCCGGCGCCACGTTGCCAGAAATCCGGATCGCCCGCTCCCGATCGACGCGATTGATCGATTGCAGCACCGCCGTCTCGTTCTGCGAGACGACGAGCGACAGCGGGATCGTGGTCCCATTCTGTGCCCGCACCCGGATCTCGCCGAGATCCTCGGGGCGCGAGCGTTGCGTGGCGAGGAGGCGCACGCGGATGTCGACGCGGCGGCCCCCGGTGGAGAACTTGCCGACGATGTTCCCGCCGACGAGCGCGCTCACCGTGTTCGCCAGGTCGCTCACCGGAACACCAAGGTCCGTGGCGCGGCGGCGATCCGGCACGATCTGCACCTCGGGCGCGCCGATTTGATAATCGGTCGTCACGTCCGTCACGACACCGCTCTTTTCGAGGTCGTTCTTGAGCTGCATCGCCGCCGTGACGAGCGTGTCCCAGTCCGCGCCGCGCACCGTGAAGTCCACCGGATACCCGCGCTGCGCGCCGAAGCTCTGTTGCGAGGGATCCTGCACGGACGCGCGGATACCGGCGATCCCGCGCAGATCACGCCGGATCTCGGCCGCGACCTCCTGCGCGGAGAGCTTGCGCTCGTTCGGCGGGACGAGGGTCAAGCTCATCACACCGCGCGAAGCAGAGAGCGTGGTGAGGATGCGCGTGACCTCGGGCCGAGCCGCGAGTTTTTGCTCGGCTTTTTGCAAGAGCGGCGCCGCGGCCTGGACGCTGGTCCCGGTTTCCGTCTGGATGCGGACGTCGAGGCGGCTCTGATCCTGCGCGGGGACGAACTCGGTGCCGAGCCGCGGGACGACGAACGCCGTGACGCCGAAGAGGACCACCGCGCTGAGGAGCACCTTCCAGGGGTTGTCGAGCGCCTTGCCCAGCACGCGGCCATAGGCGTGTTCGAGCGCGGAGAAGCCGCGATCCATGGCCCTGCCGACGGCGCTCCGGCCCTCGCGCGAGGTGTCGAGGATCTGCGCGCAGCGGGCGGGCGCGAGCGTGATCGCCTCGAAGTACGAGAGCATCACGGCGACCGAGAGCGTCACGCCGAACTGGAAGAAGAAGCGGCCGATGACGCCGTCCATGAACACGACGGGAAGGAAGATCGCGATGACGGCGACCGTGGCCGCGAGCGCGGCGAACGTGATCTCCTTCGTGCCGTCGGCGGCGGCCTTGGCGCGCGCCTTCCCCATCTCGGCGTGCCGGTAGATGTTCTCCATGACCATCACCGCGTCGTCGACGACGAGGCCGACGGCGAGCGAGAGGCCAAGCAGGGTAAACGTGTTCAGCGTGAAGCCGAGGAAGTAGACGACGGCCACGGTCCCGAGCAGCGACATCGGGATCGCCAGGATCACGTTGACGGTGCTGGAGAGCGAGCCGAGGAAGAGCCAGCAGACGAGCGCCGTGAGGACGAGCGCGAGGCCGAGCTCGATCTCGATCTCGTGCACGGACTCCTCGATGAACGTCGTGGTGTCGAAGAGGACCTCGACCTTCATCCCCTCGGGCAAGCTGCGCTGGATCTCCGCGACCTTCTCGCGCACCGCGCTCGCCACGGCGACGGCGTTCGTGCCGCGTTGCTTGAGCACGCCGAGCGCCTGCAAGGGGATGCCGTCGAGCCGCGCGACGGAGTTCACGTCCTCGAAGCCGTCCTCCACGACGGCGACGTCGTCGAGGTAGACGGGCGTGCCGTTCACGTGTCGCACCACGAGCTTGCGCAGCGCCTCGACGTCGAGCGCCTCGCCGAGGAGGCGGACGTTGAGCTGCCGGCCGCCCGCTTCGAGCTGGCCGCCGGGGACCTCGACGTGCTCGCGTCGAATACCGTCGATGACGTCGCTCGCGACGACGCCTTTTTCCGCGAGGCGGCTCGTGTCGAGCCAGATGCGGATGTTGCGATCGAGGTAGCCGTTCAGCGTGATCTGACCGACGCCCGGCACGGTCTGGAGTTTTTCCTGGACCTGGTAACGCGCGACGTCGGCGAGGAGCTGGCGCGAGAACGGGCCGGAAACGCCGACGGTGACGATCGGCGTGTCGTCGGGGTTCGACTTGGAGACGGTGGCCGCAGGCACGTCGCGCGGGAGCTGCCGCTGGGCCTGCGCGACCTTGGCCTGCACGTCCTGGAGTGCGAGGTCGACGTTGCGCGAGATGTCGAAGCTCGCGGTGATCCGCGCCGAGCCCTGGCGCGACTGGGACGAGATCTCCTTGACGCCCTCGACCTGCGCGAGGGCCTGTTCGAGCGGCTCGATGATCTCGCGCTCGACGGCCGACGGAGACGCGCCGGGCCAGGAGAGGTTGACGCTGATGTTGGGGTAGTCGACGTCCGGGTACTGGCTGATGCCGATGCGCGTGGCCGCGACGATGCCGAAGAGGATCGTGCACGCCATGAGCATCCAGGCGAAGACCGGGTTCTTGATGGAGACGTCGGTGAGGTTCACGGCCGCACCCCCGCGCTGGCCGATCCGGTCGGCGTCGGCGGCGGGCTCGATGCAGGCTCGCCCGAGGCAAGATCGGCCGGGGGCGGCGCGCTCGAAGCCGTCGGCTTGGCGCTCGGCGCGGTGGCCGTGAGAAGCGCTTCCGGTGTGATGGTCGTGGGCTTGACCTTGGCGCCGTCGTTCAGCGCCTCGGCGCCCCGCACGACGAGCACGTCGCCCGCGGCGAGGCCGGAGCGGACCTCGACCCAGCCGTCCTGCGTGCTCATCCCGAGCGAGAGCACGCGCTCCTTGGCGACGCCGTTCTCCACGACGTACGCGACGTAGCCGTGATCGGTGGCGCGCGCGGCGAGCCGCGGGATCGTGACGGCCTCGCGCTGGGCGCCGATGTCGACGCTGACGTCACAGAACGAGCCGGGGCGCAGCCAGTACTTGTGGCCGTCGTCGACGACCTCGCCCGTGACCGGGACCATGTGCGTCGTCGGATCGGCGGCCGCGGCGATGAGCGTGATCTTCGCGGAGAACTTCCGCAGCGTCTCGCGCATCGTGAACGTCGCGGTCGTGCCGACCTTCAGGCGCGGCGCTTCGAGCGGCTCGACCTGGAAGCGCAGGAGGAGCGGTTCGCTCTGGAGGAGCGTGGCCATGACGTATCCCGCCTGCACGTACTGGCCCGTCTCGACGGTGCGCGTCTGGATGGCGCCGGCCATGGGCGCGCGCACGGACGAGTCGCGGAGGTTGAGCTGCGCCGTGCGGAGCGCCTGGAAGGCGATGTCGCGATCGGCCTTGGCGGTGAGGACCTTGCTCTTGTAGCTCTCGAGCTCCTCGCCCGGGATGAGGCCGGGGTTCATGCCGCTCGCGCCCTCGCGCCGCGCCACCATGGCCTCCATGTCGCGGACCGCGGCCTCGGTCTTCGCGAGCGCCGCCTTGGCGCCGTTCACCGCGAGCTGGTAGCGCTCCGAGTCGATGACCACGAGGACGTCGCCCTTCTTGACCTCCTGGCCCTCGGTGAAGGCCACGCGGTCGACGACGCCGGCCACGCGCGCCGTGACCTGGACCCGCTCGAAGGCCTCGATCGTGCCCGGCGCGTTCACCGTGTAGGTGACCTTCTTGGCCTCGACGGGCATGACGTCGGCGGCGAACGCGAGGCCCCCGCCGCCCTCGCGAGAAGGCTTGCTTCCGCCGGCGGCGCCGCCTTCGGTCGGCTTGCCTTTGCAGGCCACGGCGAGGGGCAAGCAAAGGAGGAAGAGCACACGCGCGAGCTTCATTGCGCATCTCCGTTCGTCGCGGCGGAACGTTCGGTGTCGTCGTCGGTGGGTCCCTGGCCAAGCGCGAAGCGCAGCTCCAGGTAGGCCTGCTCCATCGCGAGCTTCGCGGTGGCGAGCGCGACCTCGGCCTCGAAGCGGCGGGCGTTCGCGTCGACGAGCTCGATCGCCCGCGCGAGCCCCTGCTGGTAGAGGATCTCGGTCTCGGCGGTGTTCTTCCGCGCGGCCGCGACGGCCTCCTCGGCGATGCGGTAGCTGTCGCGCGCGGCCTTCAGCGTGGTCCGCGCGATGCCGATGTCGGTCGCCACGGAGCGGCGGATTTGCCGCTCGTCGAGGGCCTGGCTCTCGGCCTGCGCGACGCGTGTCTTGCGATCGCCGTAGCGCGCGCCCGCGTCGAAGAGGGGCCAGGTGAGGCTCAGTTGCAACGTCTCGTCGTGGGTCGTGTCGGGCGGAGCGGGCGCGGGGTTGAAGCGCACCTGCGCCGAGAGCGAGAGCGTGGGCGCGAGGCGATACAGGGGTTCCTGGGCCGACGCGCGGAGGGCCGCGGTGCGTTCCTCGGCGGCGCGGAGATCGGGCCTTCGCGCCTCGGCCTGCCGGACCTCGTCCTCGCCCCGCACGCCGCCGCTTTCCGCGGCGCGCGTCGTGCGATCGGGTGCCGAGAGCGGCCCCGTGACCGGGCTGCCCACGAGGAAACCGAGCTCCAGATAAGCGGTGGCCACGTTGCCCTCGGCCTGCGCGACCTCCCTGGCAGCCGCGGTGGTTTCGAGCAGCGCACGCGTCACGTCGTTCGTGCTCGCGAGGCCTGCCTGCGCGCGCGCGTCGGCGTTCTGCTGGTTGGCGCGGGCCCGTTCGAGCCTGCGCGTCGCGGCTTCGAGCACGCGCTCGCGCGTGAGCACCACGAGGAACGCGCGCGCCGTGTCGAAGGCGAGGCTGCGCCGATCCTCGACCGCGCCCCATCGCTCGGCCGCGAGCTGACGCCGCGCCTGCGTATACTGCGGGATCGCCGAGGGATTCAGGATGGGCTGCGTCAACGTGAGGGTGCCCGTGCCGAAGAGCTGGCGGCCGATCCGATCCTCGGTCCCGCGCAGCGTCGCGTTCGCGCCCGCGACCAGGCTCGGCAGGAACGCCGAGCGCGCGCGGTCGAGCTGGCCTTCGGCGGCCTTCACGCGCAGCGGCGCCTTACCGGCGCGCTCATGGTTCGAAAGCGCCTGCCGGACGGCCTGTTCGAGCGTGAGGGATCCGGCACGCGCGCCGCGGGGAAAGAGCAAGAGAAGCGAGACGAGTAGCGTGGGCAAGAACGACCTTCGGACCGTCATCGAGCGTCTCCTCGCCCTCCCCCTCTACCGCCTCTCCAAGGGGCGAGGCTCGGCCCGATCGAGCCCTGCCCCTGCTTCGTCACGGGCGGTGACACCTGTCAGGATTCGGGACATCATTCGCGGCCCGGATGAGGCTCCCGCGTGTTTCGCTGAGGTGGCTGCTCGGAGCCGTGACGATCCTGGCCTCGCTCGTGTTCGGGGTCTCGGTGGTGTCGGTGAACCGCCTCATCCGCATGTCGAGCGAGCAGCGCCTCGAGCGAGGCCGCGATCTCGTGCAACGTGAGCTCGCGCGCTGGGCCGAAGAGCCCGACACAGGCGATGGGCCCGCGCGCTTCACGGTGCTCGGGCTGCGTGGCGGCACGACCTTGGATCCGGCCGTCCCGGGAGCGCCGATCCCGATCCGCTCGGGCATCTCGAGCGAAGCCGATCGCGCGCTCTCCACGCTCGCGGCCGTAGCAAAGCGGGATCGGGCCGAGGTTGGATCACTCGACGTCGACGAGGGCACGCTTTTCCTCGGGGCGCGGCGGCGCGCGGACGGCCGCTTGCTCTGGGCCGCGTACACCGTGTCGATGTCGAAGCTCGTCGCCAACTGGCGCCTCATCGCGGGCCTGCTCACGTCGGCGACCGTGCTGCTCGGTGTGATCGCGCTCGGTACGGTGATCGCCGCCACGCGTGGGGCGCGCGGGCTCAAGCGTTCGCTCGCGGCGCTGGAGGAGGACCTCACGGCCGAGGTCCCGCGTCCTGCGATCGCCGAGCTGTCGAGCGTGGCCGAGGGCGTGGCGAGCCTCGCGGCGAGCCTCGCGGCGGCCGAGCGCGAGCACGAGCGGCTCGCCGAGGAGCTCGCTCGCAAGGAGCGCCTGGCCGCGCTCGGACGTGTCGTCGCCGGCGTCGCGCACGAAGTCAAAAACCCGCTCGCGTCGATCAAGCTGCGCGTCGACATGGCGCGCACCTCGGAGGGCGTGCCGGCCGATGTCGTGGCCGAGCTCGACGCGGTGGACGAAGAGATCACGCGGCTCGATCGCCTCCTCACGGATTTCCTCGTCGTCAGCGGTCGTCGGATCGGCCGGCGCGTGGACACGGAGCTCCGGGACGTGGTCGAAAGGCGGCTCGGGCTGCTCGCGACCTGGGCGAAGGAGCGTGGCGTCAGCCTGGCCGTGACGGGCCGTGCGCGCGCCGTCGTCGACCCCGATGCTTGCGCGCGCGCCGTGGACAACCTCGTCAAGAACGGGGTCGAGGCGTCGCCTGCGGGCGCTGAGGTGCGCGTGCGGATCGAGCGGCGCGAGGGGCTGTCGGTGCTGACGGTCGAGGACGACGGACCCGGCGTGCCCGAGGATCGTGTCTCCGAACTTTTCGAGCCATTTTTCACGACGAAACCCGAGGGCACGGGGCTCGGCCTCGCGGTCTCGCGGGCCATCGCGGTCGCGAGCGGCGGGCGCCTCTCGTACCTTCGCGAGGGCGGCGTCACGCGGTTCGAGCTCTCGGTTCCGGCTGAAGGAGGCGCGGCATGAGCACCGTGCTCATCGTGGACGACGAAAAAGGCATCCGGCTCGGGCTCGCGACGGCGCTGGCGCGCGTGGGTCACACGACCGTGGCCGCCGCGAGCCTGGCCGAGGCCCGGACGCGGCTCGAGGAACCAAACAGCTTCGACTGCGCCCTGGTCGACATCCGCCTCAAAGATGGAAGTGGCCTCGAACTGCTTCGCGAGCTTCGAACCGGAAAACACCGCGATCTGCCGGTGATCGTGGCCACGGCGTACGACGATGGCGAACGCACCATCGAGGCGATGCGCGACGGGGCCTTCGATTACCTGACAAAGCCTTTTGATCTCCAACGGCTCGTCGCCACCGTCGCGCGCGCGATCAAGCAGCGGCGTACGCCTCCGGCGACCGCTACGGCGCACGCGGAGAGCACGCCGCTCGTGGGGCGGAGCGCGGCCATGCACGCGGTCTGGAAGCTCATCGGCCGCGCCGCCGGCTCGCAGGCCCCGGTGCTCGTCAAGGGCGAGGCCGGCGCCGGCAAGGAGCTCGTGGCCCGCGCGATCCACGAGTATTCGAGCCGCGCCAGCGAGCCGCTCGTCGTGGTGCGTGTCGATCCGTCGACGGACGCCGCCGAGCTCCGAGGCCTCTTCGCGGGCGCGCGCGCGGGCGGGACCCTCCTCGTCGACGGCGCGGGGGATCTCACGCCGGCGGCGCAGGGCGCGTTCGCCGCGTGGCTCTCCGAGTCCCCGCCGGTCCGAGTCATCACGCTGGCGCGCCTCGCGCCGGGCTCGCTCGAGGTTCCTTTGATTGCCGAGCTTTATTATCAGCTCGCGGTCCTCGAAATTGCCGTCCCTCCCCTGCGCGAGCGCCGGAGCGACGTGCCGCTGCTCGTCTCGCGGGCGATCGTGGGGACACGCGCGCGCGCAATCTCTGAAGAAGCCATGGCCGCGCTCGTGCGCCACGACTGGCCGGGCAACGTACGCGAGCTTTTCCTCGTGGTCCGCCGGGCCGCGGAAATGTGCCACGGCGAGGTCATCGACGCCGATGCACTCCCGCCCGAGCTCGCGACGCCCGCCTCCCCAACCGAGCCCACGAACCGTTACCTCGGCCTACCGCTGCGCGAGGCCGTGGCGCGCCTCGAGCGGGATCTGCTCGCGTCCGCGCTCCAGCGCGCCGACGGCAATCGCACCCTGGCGGCCAAGCTCCTCGGCATTCCGCGCCCGCAGCTCTACGCGAAGCTCGAGGAGCACGGTTTTTCCGAGAAGCGATCGGGGACGCCGTCGGGAAAATAAGCGAGTCTACTGGGGAATGGGGGGCGCCTCCGTCCCCTTCCCGCTCGTGTGTGGCTCGGGGCGCTTTGCCCCGAGCGTCGCGACCAGCGCGCCCGCGACGATCAGCGCGCAGGAGACCGCCAGCGTGATGCTCGGCTCTGCGTGGCCGGCGAGGACGAGGATCGAGGTCGAAAGCACCGGAGCCGCATAGGACGCCACGCCGAGCAGGCGGATGTCTCCGCGCTTCACACCAATATCCCACACATAAAAAGCGATTCCGACCGGGCCGATGCCGAGCGAAAGGAGCGCGAGCCATTGCGTCGTGTTTTCTGGCCAAACGGTCGTTTCGAACGCGAGATGGCCGAGGAAGCTCAGGGCGGAGGTCGCGAGGCAGAACCCGGCCACGGCGTCGGTCGGGACCTCGCCGAAGCGCCGGGAGAGGACGGAATAACCCGCCCACACGAAGGCTGCCGCGAAGGCGCAGGCATACCCCGGCAGGTGCTCGGCGCGGGCGTCGAGGGCGCCGCGGCCGAGGAAAAGCACAAGGATTCCGGCGAAACCGACGAGCGCCCCGCCGACATGGGCCGCTCGCAATCGCTCGCCGGGCAGGAACGACGAGAAGAGCACGATGAGCAAGGGCCAGAGGTAATTGACGAGGCCGGACTCGGCGGGTGGTGCCCAGCGCAACGCCGCGAAATAAAGGGCGTGATACCCGAAGAGGCCGCCCGTACCGAGGGCCCAGACGATCGGCGGTTGCCGCAGCGATCGAATGGCGTGCGGCCGCCGGATCCAGGTCGCGACGCCCGCGAGGCCGCCCACGAGAAACGTCATGGCGGCGAGCTGGAATGGCGGGACTTTGCCCGAAGCCGCCGTGAAGAGGGCGAGCAGCGACCAGAGGAGGATGGCCGAAAAGCCGGTCGTGGTGGCGGTGCGAGGGGACATCAAGCCAGCACGAGGGCGCCCGCGGCGCAGATGGTTGGTGCTGCAAAGGATTGGCGTCGCGGGGCGGGAGGCATCGTGCGGACGATATCATGCTCACAGCGAGGCGGTAGGCCATCCGCTGGCCTCTCCCGCGCCGCTCGTGTAGGCTCGGCAGGGCGATGCGCTACGAAGGCAAGCTCTACCGTCCGCCCAGCGAGGCGCACTCGTACATCTTGCAGGCCACGATCGGCTGCTCCTGGAACAAGTGCACGTACTGCGACATGTACCGGGACAAGACCTTTCGTATTCGCGACCTCGCCGAGACTCTGCAAGACATCACGTCCGCGGGGGCGGCTTTCGGCGACCACGTGGAGAAGGTCTTCGTCGCCGACGGTGATGCCCTCGTCATGCCCCTCGACCATTGGCTCCCCCTTCTTGACGCTTGCCGCCGCGCCTTTCCGAACCTCCGGCAGGTGAGCTGTTATGCGATGGCGACCAATTTGCTGGAGAAAACCAGCGATGATCTCCGCACCTTGCGTGAGCGTGGCCTCGACTTGCTTTACATTGGCCCCGAATCCGGCGACGACCTCGTGCTCAAGCGGATTGCCAAGGGCTCCTCGTTCGACGACCACGTCGAGGCCGCGCGCCGCGCCCGCGCCGCGGGCATGAAGACCTCGGCGATCTTCCTCCTTGGCGCGGGCGGCACCGAGCGCACGGGCGAGCACGCGAGCGCCTCGGCGCGCCTCGCGACCGCGATGGATCCCGAATACCTCGCAGCGCTCACGTTGACGATCGTCCCCGACACACCTCTCGCCACACTGGAACGCCGTGGCCGCTTCGTTTTACCCGACGTACACGGCCTGCTCCGCGAGCTGCGCACCTTCGTCGCCGAGGCTGCGCCCACGAATGCGCTTTTCCGGACGAACCACGCGTCGAATTACCTACCCATCGGCGGACGCCTCCCGCAGGATCGCGCGCGGATCCTCGACGTCATCGACGCCGCGCTCTCGGGTCGGATCAAGCTCCGGCCCGAGCATACGCGCGGGCTCTGAACGTTTCACCGGCGACGCCGGAGCCGCCGCAGCACGACGGCTTGCCACGCCACGACCGCGAGCAGCACGACCGTCACCGCGGGCCACAGCGCGAAGAACATGAACGCATTCGCGTCGCGGTACGTTGCCCCGGCGAGCGCGGCCGCGCGGATCATGAAATCCACGCACGCGGCGTAGATGGCGATCCCGAGCTCCGTCACGACGCACCCCGCCGGAGCGCGAGGAGCTTGCGCCGCTGCGAGAGCGCGACGAGATAAAGCGCGTACATGAGCCCGGGCCACGCGACGCAGAACAGCGCAAGGTTCACGACGCCGTAGCCTACGTGGGGCGCGCTCGGCACGACAGCCTTTCCCGCGGCCTTGAGCCCTGCGATTGTCTTGCCGTACAGCCCGCCGTCGCCCGCGAGCGCGAGCGGGAGGCTTGGCGCGTGGGAGCAGCCGTGGTTGTGGCAGTGCCACGTGCAGTGATCCCTCGCGTGGGCCTCGATCGGAATCGCGGCGCGGAGCACGGGCGATCCCGTGGCGAGGACCGCGGTGAACGCCGCGGGGACCAAGGCGAGCGGAGCAATCGCCAGAAGAAACCAAACGTGGCGCTTCATCGTCACCATACCCGAAGGCCGCAGGGTCGCACGAATCGTGCGGCGGGTCGACCCGTCGACGTCGATCACGAAAGTCGACGCGGACGTACCCGATCGGCATACTTGCGCGCATGCAAGACGAGGACTCGAAGCGCGTCACGCTCGAAATCGAGGGGCGTCCGTCGGTGGTCGACACGATCGTGACGCTCTTGCGGTACATCGAGGCGTGCGGGCGATTCGGCACGACACGTTACGTCGAGATGATGGTCGACGGAGATGGCGGCGCGCAGATCGCCCTGCGGATCGACGGCGAAAAGCGCCCGCTCGACGCGGACGAAGAGGCGTTTCTGCTCGAAGGTACGGGCGAGGGCACCGAGGCGCTTCGCCGGCAATACGTGACCACGGAAGAGCGGCCCGACGGCGTGCTGCTCAAGATCGATCTGGCCTGACGACCGGCCCCGGGCCATGTCCGGAATCCTGTCCGGGTGATTCCACGGGGGGGACTCTATGGTGTCGCTCGATGACGACGACCTTTTCGGCCACGACCTACAACGTGCTCGCCCAATGCTACGTGCGGCCCGATCGCTACCGGAGCTCGCCGCCGGACGCGCTCGAGCCCACCTCCCGCCGCGCACGGCTCCTCGCGCGCATCGATGCGCTCGGGTCCGACCTCCTATGCCTGCAGGAGGTCGAGCCCGACCTGTACGAGGCGCTCAGCGCCCGCCTCGACGCGACCCACGCGAGCGCGTACGCACAGCGGGCGGGTCGCCGCGAGGGTTCGGCCCTGTTCGCGCGCCGCACGGTCTTCGCATGGCACGGCCACGACGTGCTGCACTTCGCCGCGCACCGCCCCGGCGACGACGATCTCGCACTGATCGCGCGCCTCTCCGTCGATGCCCGTCCACTCCACGTCGCGACGACCCACCTGACCTGGCAGCCTGACAGCACGCCGATCGACGAGCACCTCGGGCGCCGCCAGCTGCTCGAGCTCATCGCCTACCGCGACGCGGCCCCCACCGATATCACCTGGCTCGTCGCCGGGGATTTCAATGCAACCTCGCAGAGCCCGGTGCTCGGCGCAGCCTACGAGCGTGGTCTCGCCGAGAGCTGTCGCGCGCAGCGCCCATGGGACACGACCGCAATCAACGGCCGCGCGCGCAAAATCGACTACATCCTCCACTCGGCAGGCCGGCTCGATCCACGCCCTTCCGTCCTCCCAAGGCTCAGCCGCGACACCGTGATGCCGTCCGCGAACGAGCCGTCAGACCATCTGCCATTGATGGTTGCGTTCACGCCCATTTCGTAGCTGGGAGGCGTTTCGCTGGGGCGTTGCCCCAGGCCCCACCAGGGGCTGAGCATTGGTCTCATCTCGCGAGCCCATTCTCCCTGAGCACCCGTAGCATCTCTGCTGCGGGTGCCAGTCGTTCGAGCCCGCGGCTGATGGTGACGGATCCGGGGGGTCCTCCGGAGGACTTGCC
>NZ_JAGTJK010000027.1:0-141046 GCF_028435265.1 Polyangium jinanense
GGGCCGCGAACAGTGGCGGGGGCCTTCGAGGCACAAGGGAGGCGACTTTCGCGCGGCGCCCCGATCGGCGCGAAGTGCTCGTGAACGTCGCCGGGGCCCGGGGCCGGGCCTGCGTCGCCGCTCGCGTGCACGCCTTCCTCGCCGCTCTTCTCGGCCGTGGTCGCCGTGGTCGCCGTGGCCGCCGTGGCGCAGCTCGTCGGCGTCGTCGTGCTCGAGCAGGCCATGCGGCCCGTGGCAGGGCGAAGGGCCCTCGGGCGGGGCTCGTCGGCGTCGCCGTCGCCGTGAGGGCCGCGGCCGTGGCGGAGCTCGTCGCCGTCGCCGGCATCGGCCGGGAGCTCGTCGCGGTCGAGTGCGGCGGGGTCGAGGTGGCGTCGACCTCGTGCCCGAGGGCATCGCCCTGCTCGCGCCGCCGCTCGCGTTCCTGCCGGCCGGGGAACGCCTGGGAACACGGAACCACGGCGCGAACCTCGCCTTCGTCCAGGTGCGGCGGGTCGAGCGCGCCGGTCACCTCGAAGGCCCCGACGTCATCATCGGCGAGGTGGGGCCCGGGGCCGGGGTTACGCCGGGACGAACCATTGCGAGGGCCGTGGATCGCGAGGGCCGCGAACAGTGGCGGGGGCCTTCGAGGCACAAGGGAGGCGACTTTCGCGCGGCGCCCCGATCGGCGCGAAGTGCTCGTGAACGTCGCCGGGGCCCGGGGCCGGGCCTGCGTCGCCGCTCGCGTGCACGCCTTCCTCGCCGCTCTTCTCGGCCGTGGTCGCCGTGGTCGCCGTGGCCGCCGTGGCGCAGCTCGTCGGCGTCGTCGTGCTCGAGCAGGCCATGCGGCCCGTGGCAGGGCGAAGGGCCCTCGGGCGGGGCTCGTCGGCGTCGCCGTCGCCGTGAGGGCCGCGGCCGTGGCGGAGCTCGTCGCCGTCGCCGGCATCGGCCGGGAGCTCGTCGCGGTCGAGTGCGGCGGGGTCGAGGTGGCGTCGACCTCGTGCCCGAGGGCATCGCCCTGCTCGCGCCGCCGCTCGCGTTCCTGCCGGCCGGGGAACGCCTGGGAACACGGAACCACGGCGCGAACCTCGCCTTCGTCCAGGTGCGGCGGGTCGAGCGCGCCGGTCACCTCGAAGGCCCCGACGTCATCATCGGCGAGGTGGGGCCCGGGGCCGGGGTTACGCCGGGAATTACTCACGTTTCCATCGTTCGCCCTTGTTCGTGAGCCGTGAACAGATATGTTTGACGTTCACGGCGCAACGGAGCACACTGTTTCCATGGTTCGCTTCGACGCTCCGGACGGTGCCAGGTTCGCCACGTCATGCCCCGGCGAGGGGTGGGGTTCCGTCGGCTGGACACGCCTCGACGCATGGCGCGGAGCTACAGGTTACCGGGAGCTCGCCGCGCGTCTCGGGTGCAGTCCGGGCCTGCTGACAGGCTGGAAACAAGGCCGAACGCCAGCGGCGCCGTACCTCGAAAAGCTCGAAGCCCTGGCAGACATCCCGCCGATCGCGTGGTCCTGGTGGACGCGTACCGGCGCGGGGAAGGCCGCGCCTTCCGATGCCCCGCGCACGGAAGCGGAAGCGCCGCCGCCGTCCGATCCCCCGCACGATGCGCCGCCCGTTCTGGGAACTACCGCGGAGGAACTCCGCGCAAGCGTCGCACGGCTGACGAAGATCCTACAGACGGGCAAGCTCTCCCCGGCGCAGATCGCGACGTTGGAAGGCAAGCGGATCACGGCTCTAACCGCGCTGGCGAAGCTCGAACAGGCCGCATCGATCGAGAATCACCCCGAGTGGCCCGGGGTCATGGCGGATCTCGTGGACGCAGTGTTTGACGCGATCGACGCGGCCGGGGTCGTGGTGAAGGCCGAGATCGGGATCGGGGCCCTGATCGCCGACCGTTTCGAGGCTCTACAGGCCAAGCGCCACGGGCGCGAGCCCCGACGAAATGCCGCGTAAACGGACCCGCAACGCGCGAACGAACGCACGGACGAACGCCGGAACGCGCGCGTCCGTGCGGCAAACAACGTCGAGCGCTGGACGTGCCACGTGAGGTGACCCCGCGCACGTGCGCCTCCGGGACTGAGTCATTGGTGCGTTGTTGGTCCGAGACGCCGTGGCCAAACATAGTCGAAGAGGATCAGCTTAAGGGTATTGAGGTCATTAAACGTACGCCTGCCTTGTATAACTCTTCCAGTCGGCAGGGTGATTGACCCGCGCCAGCCACCAGTCACGGGGACAATACAAAATTTGTAACCTTGCGTTTTGAGCTGCATGCCCACGACAATGGGCCTGTCGCTTATCAAGCGTTGTGGCCAGTAACGCTTAACCCACTTCGCCCGTCGAGCCGCCCGGTTTTTCAAACGGCGCTCGCGGCTCACTCCCTCGTAACCATCAGCCATCTTTTCGGCGCATACGCATCCGACACGTAGATCCGGCACATGCTCTGGATGGTGCATCCAGTGGACGTAGCGGACATTTTCGTTGCCGCACATTTCACATGTGTGGATGGTATCCTCAAGGTCTTCGACGTCGATGCACACCCACCCGCGCTGGGGGATGTTCTCCTTGTTCCAAAGGAACGCCATCGATCATGCTCCCTAACTAAGCGCCGGACAGCAGCTTCAACGCTCGCAGGCTGGAGGGTACAATGCGCATGGAGCATACCGTACCCGAGCACGTGCTGCGCCGGAAGGCTGCGCATTTGTGCAGGTGCGGGCAGGCTCCGCGGGATTTGCATTCCCGGTCCGGCAACCGCCCGTCTTGCCTGATCCGTCACGCCGTGAGCCCTCCCCGATCCGCTCGCCGGGGTAGCAGGCGAGGCGGGAAGGCCGGATAGCTGTCGGCCGAATATCTGTCATTCGGTCCGATCTGTCCCTCCGCGTATCGTGGACATTCGCGATCGAACCTCGTTTCCGGCCGCGGAGCATATCATTACCAGATGATAATGTGCCAAGAAAAACGTTCGTCCTTCGCTAAAATGGCTTGAACTCGCCACGCGAGCGCCCGTAAATCGAGCTCGGGCCGCCCGATGCGGTCCGGGAGCGATGCACAATGCAGCGCAAGGGACCCGAGCGCCCGACGGGCGCCAGCGGGGCGGGATTCGTCCGCCTTTTTGCCAGAGAACGGCCGCGAATTGTCGCGAAGCTGCGCCGGCTCGGTGTGCATGAGGTCGACGCGAACGACCTCGCGCAACGTGTGTTTTTGCAATACTCCCGGCTAAACAGGGCGCCGCGGAACCCTGCCGAATGGCTCATGCGAACGGCATGGTTTCTCGCGATGAATTGGCGACGCCTCGCCCGTCATAGGGTCGAGGTGCTCATGTCAGGGAGAGACCTGCAAAGGTGCGCCTTCGACCCGTCGCCCTCGCCAGAAGAGCGCGCCTCGCTTGGGGAATGGCTCGATCGGGCCGAACGGCTGCCGCCCGTCGAGCGCGCAGCGCTGCGGCTCCACCTCGAAGGCCATTCGATCGACGAGATAGCGCGCAGGCTCGAAACCTCGCGCGCTACCGCTTGGAAACGATTGCACGCTGGACAAGAGCGGCTGAAACGAACGGAGGGACGCCATGCAACGGCAATGGGTGGTCAACGAAGAGACAGGCGAGCATAGCGAACGGATCACGCTGGATCAATCCGATCTAGAGAAACTTCGGCCCTACGTCTGCGGCATTGCTCGCCGGGTAGGCGTTATCCCTGCCGACCGTGACGATTTGGCGCAGGACGTGCTTTTCGCATTCTGGCGATATTCCGACGAGCGACGGATCCGCGTCATCGAGGGGAAGGCCGACGTGGACGCCGCACGGACGCTCATCGCGGCGTTTGCAGTCCGGGCCGCCCGGCGCTATCGGCGGAGCGCAAGGTGGAGCGGTGGGGGCCCGGCAGACGAAACACCCTCGCGCGGGGGGGATCCCGCTCTCCGTTTCGAGGCTCGCGAAGCTCTTCGGATGGTCGAGCGATTGCCTCCGAACCTGCGCAGGGTGGTCGAGCTCGACGCGCTCGAGTACACGACAAGCGAGACTGCCGAGAGCGTCGGCGTGGTGCTCGGCACTGCCAAAAGCAGGCTTTCCCGGGCGCGTGACTTGCTGGCAATCATGAGGTGATCCGCCTCCCTGGTTCGGTCGGCCGATCGGACGGGCGTAGAAGCCCCGGGCGCCCCCTCACGAGCTCGCCCGGGGCCATCGGCGCGGCTTACGCCTTCCGGCGCTTGCGAGTGCTCTTGACGGCCGAGACGGGCGCATCGTGGCCCGACGTCGGGGGCTCACCGAGGAGGGCGTCTAGGGCTCGCATGGCGCGCCGCGCGCCTTCGATGTCACCTGCCTTGATTGACGCGTCCAGGGCTGCCCGGAGGGCCGCCGTCGCGGCGTCCAAGGGGTTCGTCGGGGGAGTCGCGGTCCCCTCGCGTTCTTGTCGGGATTCTGTCACGCTACCAGGAATCGCGGGGTTAGCTTCTCCGATCGCCATGGGTGGACCGACTGACAGATCCTCGTTTCCCGCGGGTTCTAGCTCGATCGGGTCGATCTCGTACTTTGGAAAAGGCGATGGGGCGGGAGCTCGGGCTCACGAAGAAGCAGCTTGACAAGATACCGTCGGTGATCTTGACGGAGGCCCAGCACAAGAGGATCACGACGTTGCTCAATGATGCTAGGCAGCGGCTGCCCCCCACGAGCAAGGAAAACGTCTGGAAGGTATACGAGGAGGTGTATGAGGACTTTCCGCACTGGCTCGCAGCCATCAAGCCCTATTTCGTGAAGTGAGATATCGCGAGACGAGGACATGAAAACCGAGGTCAAGGTTCTTTTCCATGCTCAACACATCCCTGGTGGACTGGAAGCCGTGTTCGGCCCGGCGGGGATACCGATGGATGCCGCGAAAGTGCAAGACTTCATGCTGCAACGCAAACGGCAGATTTGGGTAGACCTGACGCTCGACGAGACGGACGAACGCCTGTCGCTGCTCTTGAACCTCCTCAAGGACCGCGGAATCAGATGGCTCGAACGGCGTTACGACTGCTTCACCGATGAAGAGCTTGAGTCAGCACGCCTGATCGCCGCGTGGTACGACGTCAACGCCAGGGTCTTCGGGGGGCCCAGGATGGGCACGACGTACGACATGTCAGACGCCTGCAATCGGTGCGGCGCCGGGGCCCGGCAGACGTCCGCGATGATCATCGAGGGCGAAGACCTCCCCAAACTCGAAGGCCGGCGCGCGGCCACGACGTCCTACGACGACGTGCTCGTGGACGAGAAGCTCGCCGCGGCGCTCGCGCAGAGCGGCGCGACGGGGCTTTCGTTCCGGAGCGTCTTCGCGGCGTTCGAGGAGCGGGGCTTCCAGATTCCGTGGCGGCAGCTCTGCGCCACGCATACCCTGCCTCCCATGTCTCCCCGTTCGACCGGGGTCTACCCCTACAAGCCCTGCGCATGCGGGCGGAGTAGCTTCACGGGGAAGGAGGAGGTCCCTATGCGCATTGCCTACCGCGCCTCGGACGTCGCCGATATCCACGACGTGAACGTGACGTGGGAATGGTTCGGTGAGGTGAATTTCGAGGGTGACGTGAGCGACGCCCTCTTCCCATACCCCTTGTTCCTCGTCACCCCCAAGGTCCGCCGCATCTTCCAGGGCGCCGGCGTCACCGGGTTCGACTGGATCCCGATCCGCGTCGAGGATGGCTGAGCCACGGCCCCCCGTCCACGCGACACCTTGAGAGGGGTAGGTCGCCGCGGCTGTTTCGAAATTTTCCTTGACAAACGTTCTGAAAGCAGGGCTGTCCAGCCCTCTACTGCGTCGACTGTGCCGGAGGTTTCCCGCCAAGGTCGCGAACCACCTGAAGCTCCATCTTCCCCGTGCGCGGCGCCGCCGATCCGGACGAAGCCGGCGAAATCCGGACGACGATGGGCTTCCCGGATCGGGGTGGAGTCTTCGCCGACGACGCGGCGGGCGCGGAGCTCGCGCTCGCACTCGCGCTAGGCGCGACGGGCACCGGCAACGCGGTCAGCGCAGCACACGACCACGCGCCGAGGAGCACATACGCGCGACTGCAACGGACGTCGACGGTGCCTCCCGTCGTGTTGACCTCGAGCGTGTGCGCCCATGGCACACGGTCCCACTTCATCGGCACCGCCTCGCACCCGGGAGGCTGCCCCATGCAGGCGGTTTCGCTCGCCAACTGGTCGACCTCGACCGTCGACGCGAACACGTTCACGACGCCGAGGATACACGCGACGAATATCAGCGTGCCGCCGACGAACTCGACCCAGGCAGCAGGTCCGCGAGCTCGAACGCGCGCGGGTGACTGTCGCTGCTGTTCCATCGTGGCACCCTCAGCGCGAACAGGCGTCACGCCTGTCCGCCTCGAAGTAGGTCAGCGCGCAGCACAGCGTGTACTCGCCCTGCGGTACGCCATTCTCGTCGAGCTCCGCGATGGGCGGGCCGTTTGGCTCGTACAGACACGACGCGTTCCGCAGTGGCTCGACGGGATAAATCCCGCGGAGGGGCAAGTCCTTCGGACACCGATGGACGCCCAGCCGACTCTTGCAAAGACGCGCCTGGTCGGGCAGGCGCAGGTGAGGGCCGAACATCATCGCGATCTTCATCGGCTCGCGGAGGACCATCTCCTCCTCGCGACTCGGCGCGCATGCAGCGGACACGAGGAGCGGCGCGACGAAGGAGAAGGCCGTGAGGTACAGAGGAAACCGTGCGGAGGTTGATGACCGAGGCATGTTCCTGGTCAAACTCGTACCTGGAAAAACCCACCTCCGCAATCCGTTTCTGACGCGCAGTGTACGCCCCCGGATCCTCCGACAAACTCCCACACCGAGCCGCTGCGCCGGGGCGCTGCCCCGGACCCCGCGGGGGCTGTTCGCCCCTCGACCCGAACCAGGGCAAGCCCTGGACCGTTCGTGGAAGAACTGCGCGATGCGCAGTTCTTCCAACAGGCCGGTGGTACCCCGTTGCCGGTTGAAACGTCAGCGCTGCTGTCTTGGCGGGCAGGCTCGTCGTTGGTCTTGACTCTGCCCGTTCGATGAACTGCGCATCGCGCAGTTCATCGACCCCGAGTCCAGCGCTTGCGCTGGTCCGGGTGCAGGGGCGGACAGCCCCTGCTGGGGCCTGGGGCAAAGCCCCAGCGCAGCGCCGTCTTCATGCCACGCCCCACTTCCGGTATGCTCCCTCGACGTGTCCTTCCCGCTCCTCGTCCTCCACCTCTCGGACCTGCATTTCGGCCCGCATGGTCGCTTCGGGGGCCAGGATGGCGAGCGGCTCGCTGCGCGCTTCGCTGCCGCGATCGACGCCGCGCGCGAGGAGCTTGGCATTCGGCAGGGCGTGGGGCTCGTCGTGGTCACGGGTGACATCGCCGAGGCGGCGCGCAAGAACGAATACGAGGCCGCGCTCGGGTTTTTTGGGCACCTCGATGCGCTTCTTCGTGTCCCGCGGGATCGATTCGTGTTCGTCCCTGGAAACCACGATGTCTCCTGGGCCGAGACACGCAAGGTCCAGATCGAGCAGGAAGACGAGGGGTTCGACGATGCCGAGCTCGAACGCCGCCTCGCTCTCGTGCGCCTCGCGCGATTCGAAGCGTTCGTGACGGCGTTCCACGGGCGCCCGCGCGCCGAGCTGCCGACCGTGACCTCGATCGGCCATGGCGCCGTCGTCCACCATTTCGCCATGCCGGATGGCGGGATCGCCGTCGCCGCCTTGAACTCCTGCGAGCGCGAGTCCCACGCGCGGCAGGGCGGATCGTTCGGCGAGGCGCAAGCTCAGCGCTTGCTCGATCATCTGCGCGGTTTGCCCCCGTCGTGGATGTCGATCCTCGCCGTGCACCACAATCCGATCACGCCCGTGCCGGAGGCCGTGGAGAGCTGGGTGCAATGGCTGCGCGGCCACCCCGGTCCGCTCAAGCCCGAGACGATCGAGCATTTCGCCGCCGACGCTGCCGGCTTCGAGGGCAAGGAGCACCTGCGCGCCGTGACCGAGGACGCGCGGGTCTCCGTGGTCCTGCACGGACATCATCACGGCGCCGATGCCCATGCATTCCCGTTCCGGCGCGGGGAGAAGGGGCACACGCTCGTGCTCTCGTCCGGGAGCTGGGGGCTTTCGCCCGGGAAGCTGCCCGAGAGCCAGCCGGCGATGGTGCACCTGCTGGAGCTCGATCCGGCCCGGCGGCAAGCGCGGTCGATCCTGCGGATCTACGCGCCGCGCGTCCGCGCCGAGGGGCAGGTCGAGCCGGGGACCTTTGCGGTGGATCCGGCGAGCCCGCGCGGCGCCACGCTCGATCTGTACGTGCCGAAAGGGTTTGGCGAGGAAAAACAGATCGTCACGCCGTCCGAGGCCGTCGAGGTTTCGGCGTTCGTCGAGGCGTATCGCCGGCGGTTCGGCGCACGTTATGTGCGCTGGGACCTCGGTGGCGTGGGCGTGACGCAGCCGAGCGGGGGAGGGCCGCCCGTGCCTTCGCGGCTCGACGAGATGTTCGTGCCGCCGAGGCTCGGGACGAATACGGACGCGGACCGGCTCGACGATGGCGCGCCGCTCGAGCCCTTCGCGCTTGCCACGCGCGAAACGCCGCTCGTCATTCGGGGCCCGGCCGGCTGCGGAAAGACCACGATCCTGCGCCATTGTTTCCGCAAGCTGCTCGCCGAGGGCGAAAAGAACTGTGTCCCGTTTTTGATCGAGCTCCGCGAGCTCGGGCGCGCATGGGAGCGGGCGGTGCCGAGCGAGCGGACGCTCGAAGCCTATCTCGCGGGGCGCCTCGCCGAGGTGCGCGGGCGCGACGAACGAAAGACGCTCGCCGTGCTCTTCGACGATCCCACGGGGCCGCGGCCCATTCTGCTGGTTGACGGCTGGGACGAGCTCGGCGATCTCGGGGACGAGGTGCGCGAGAAATTGATGGGCCTGCTCGGCACGTCGCCGCGCGTGCTCGCGGTCGTGACGAGCCGTCCTTATGGCGAGAGCCGGCCTTCGGGCGCCGAGGGGTTCGACGTGCTCGACGTGCAGCCGCTCTCGGACGAGGAGATCCGGGCGTTCGCGACGCGCTTCCACGGGCGCGTGCACGGCGAGGACGAGGCGTCCGCCCACGCCGCGAGCGAGCGCTTCGTCTCGGCCCTCGCGTCGAGCGCCGAGGCCGAGGCACTCGCGCGGACGGCGCTCCTGCTCGTGATGATGCTTTTCGTGCACCGGTCGAGGCCGCTCCCGGACAAACGGCACGAGCTATACCGGATTTGCCTCGACAACCTGCTTTCGGCCCGGCCGCGTGCGAAGGAGGCGGAGGGGGCGCGGGCGCCGTCGGCGGTGTTCCGGCCCGAGGACGCAGCCGAGCGGATGCGTGTGCTCGCGGAGCTCGCCGATCGGGTGCAGCGCGATGGCTATCGCGAGCAGAGCCGGAGCCCGATCGTACGCACGGAGGACGAGCTTTGCGCGCTCTTGCCCTCGCGCTTCTCGTACGAGGAGCGACGCGGGTTCATCGCGTGGCTGGTCTCCTCGGCGGGCGTGCTCGTGGATCGCGCCGACGAGACCTTTTCGTTTGCGCACCTGAGCTTCCAGGAATACCTCGTGGCGCACCATTGGGCCGCGGTGGTGGAGGGGGCGGAGGCGCGGGTCGCGCTTTGCCGGCGGTATTTGCACGATCTTGCGTTCTGGGAGACGCTCAGGCTGTGGGCGGCGGTCGTGGAGGACCGGAATCCCGCGCATCTCGCGGCGGTGCTGGAGAATCTCATCGAGGGAGACGCGGACGGGTTCTGGCTCGCGGGCGTGATGTTCGCGGACGGGCTCGGCGCGGGGCATTTCGAGGCGTGGTGCGCGCGGCTCTCGGCCCATTTCCACGTGCACGAGCAGGTGCGCGGGTTCGCGGCCGCGCGGGCGTGGGCGGCGAGCCGGCAGGAGGGGCGGCGGCAGCGGCTCGCGGCGGCGTGGCCAGAGGTGGCGTCGCAGGCGCGATGGCTGCCTGGGGTCATTGCGGCGTCGTGGTGGCAGGAGGCGCGGCTCGGGCGCGAGGAGGCGGAGCCGCCGGCGATGTCGCGATTGCTTTCGGCGGCGGGCGAGGGGCAAGGCGTGGCGCGTGGTCGGGCGCTCGGCGGGTCGAGCCCGGTTTGGCCGGGCGATCCGCCGGAGCTCTCGCTGCTCCATTTGTGGCCGGGTCCGCGGGGTCCCGCGGCGGCGCGATTGCAGACGTTGATCTCGCTCGGCGGCAAACGCGAGCACCTCGGGCGCGCGGCCCGGCGGGCGCTCGTGCCGGAGCGGGAGGAGCGGGATCTGGCGCGGTACATGGCGCGGTATCTGGCGCGGTCGTGGGCGAAGGAAGCGGCGCACGACGACTGGGTGCGCACGTGGGCGCTCGACCTCGCGCGGGACTGGGCGATGGATCTGTCGCGCTCGTGGGCGCGGGAATGGGCGCGGGATTTCGCGCTCGATCTGGCGCGGTACTGGGCGCGTTATCTGGCGCGGTACTGGACGCGGGATCTGGCGCGGGACTGGGCGTTTGATCTGTCGCGCTACTGGGCGCGGGACTGGGCGCAAGATTGGGTGCTCGACATGGCCTGGGTCTGGGCGCACGAGCTCGAATTGCCCGAGGAGCCGTGGACGCTCGATTTCGCGGCCGCGGAGCTCGCGGGGATCGGCCGGGCCGGGACACGCGCGGTGCTCGCGTTCTCGGAGCCGAAGGATCCACTCCTGCGCCTGTTCCACGAGGCATGCCGCCTGTCCTTGCGTCCGCGTTCGGAATCGATGCCTTTTCGCCGTGCGCTCGCGGAGCTGCCGGAAGGAATCGACCCGCTCTGGCCGGCGCTCGCGCGGCACGTGGCGCGCATGTCGACGCCCGAGGACCGGAAGCTCTTGTGCGAGCTCGCCGAGCGCCCGGAGAGCCGCGAAAAACCGCTCTCCTGGGGGCTTCGGTATTACGTGCGCGGCGACCTCGTGCTCGACGACGGGACCGAGGTCGAGCTCGACGAGCTCTGCGACGAGGCGGGGATCGCCCGATTGCCGTGGCTCGTGGATATGCCGGACGAGCTCGACGTCGAGTTCGATTGAGGGTCAGCGCCGCGCGAAAAAGCCGGCGAGGAAGGTGGCCGCGCCGCAGGCGGCCATGACGCCCGCCATCGGGCGCATCGAGCCATCGTTGAAGAGGCCCACGAGGGACGACGCGCAGGCCGCGATGCCGAATTGAATCGACCCGAGCAGGGCGGAGGCGAGGCCCGCCCGGGCCCCTTGCTCCTCCATCGCGAGCGCGGTCGCATTCGGCCCGATGAAGCCGATGCTCGCCAGGAATCCGAACAGCATCGCGGCCACCGCGGGCAAACCCCCGACCCCGGTCACCGCAATGGCGTAGAGGACCACGCCCACCGTCGCCGCCGCGACCGTTCCGCGCGCGAGGAGCCGGCCCGGCGCGAAGCGCGCGAGGAGCTTGTGGTTCACCTGGGACGCGGCGATGAACCCGACCGCGTTCGCCCCGAAAAACCACCCGTACCGCTGCGGCGAGACGTGGAAGAGGTTGATGAGGACGAAGGGCGAGCCCGAGATGTACGCGAACATGCCCGCCTGCGAGAATGCGCCCGTGAGCGTGTACGCGACGAACGAGCGGTGCCCGAGGAGCGCGCGGACATTGCGGGCGAGGGACCGGACCTCGATGCGCGTCCGCGTGGTCGAGGTCTCGGGCAGCGCCGCGGCCATCAGCGCGAGGCAGGCGGCGCCGAGTACGGTGAGCACGACGAAGATGGTTCGCCAGCCCGCGATTTCCAGGGTGAAGCCGCCGAGGAGCGGCGCCAGGATGGGCGCCGCGCCCATGACCAGGATGAGCATGGAGAGCAGCCGGGCTGCCGCGGCGCCCACATAAAGATCCCGGACCACCGCTCGCATGACGACGGGCCCGGCGGCGCCGCCCAGCGCTTGCAGGAACCGGAGCGCGATGAGCGCTTTTGCATTCGGCGCGAGCGCGCATCCGGCCGACGCGAGCACGTACAGGGTGAGCCCGAAATAGAGCGGGCGCTTGCGGCCGAACCGATCCGTGACCGGTCCATACCCGAGCTGGCCGATGCCGAGCCCCGCGAAATACGACGCGAGCGTGAGCTGCGTCATCGAGGCGGTGGTGCCGAGATCCCGCTCGATCGAGGGCAAGCTCGGCAGGTACATGTCGATCGTGAGCGGCCCGAGCGCCGCGAGCGCGCCCAGGATGAGCGCGAGCAGGCCCGGGCGATCACGGTGGGAGAGGTGATCGTCGGAGGGGAGGGAGGTCGCCATTCAACCCCTCTCGAGCGTGACGAGCACCGTCTTCAAATGGGCTTCTGCGCCCGGCTCCGGCGGGAAATCCTCAGGATCGGGCCACTCCTTCACCTGCGCCGCGCCCCGCCCCGCGTCGCGCGCGGCGTCCTGCAGCACACGCTTGAACTTGGCGCGCGAGATTCCCTTGTGATTCGTGCACGCGAGGAGCCGTCCGCCCGGCGCGAGCACGCGGAGGACGCTCGCCGCGAGCTTTTTGTAATCGCTCTCCGCGGAGAAACGCGTCTGCTTCGTGGTCGCGAAGCTCGGCGGATCGAGGAGCACGAGGTCGAATGGTCCTTCCTTGGTGGCGCTCTTTTCGAGCCATTTGATCGCGTCCGCCTCGACGAGCGCGTGCGCCGCGGGATCCACACCGATCCGGTCGAGGTTCCGCCGCGCCCAATCGAGCGCGCCGCGCGACACGTCCACGCTCACCGTTCGCCGCGCCCCGCCCGCGGCCGCCGCCACCGTGAAGGGGCACGTATAGGCGAAGAGGTTCGCGACGGACAACCCCGAGGCCATTTCCCGCACGCGGCGACGGTTTTCCCTTTGATCCAGGAAGATACCCGTGGACAAACCATCGCCGAGCCGCACCTCGTACGGCAAGCCGAGCTCGTGCACGACCATCGGATCGGGCGCGGGCGCGCCGCGGACCGGGTCCTTCGGCGCGAACTGCGGCTCCCGCGCGTCGACGATGCGGCTTGCGTGCTTCGGGCGGATCTTGAGGTAGATACCCGTCGGGCCGAGCCGGAAGGCCGCGTCGAGGATCCGCTCCCGCGCGGCCTCCGCGTCCTCGTCGTAAAGCGAAACGACGAGGAAATCCCCGTATCGATCCACCGTGACGCCGGGCAATCCGTCGCCCGCGGCATTCGCGAGGCGGAAGGCATCCGTGCCCGGGAGGCGCGCGATCCACGCGCGGCGCTCGGCGGCCTCGCGCAAGCGACGCTCGAGGGCGTCCACGTCGGAGAGCCCTTCTTTCCCTTCGAGAAAATCCGAAAAGAAGACCGGAATGGGGGCGCGGAGCGTGAGGGGGCGGCCGCCTTCCGGGTGGTCGAGGACGAGCTCTTCGAGGTGCAAGGCGAGCCGAGGCGCCGGATCTCCGCCGCGCGCCACGTCGCCCACGATCGGAGCTTGTTCGGCGCCGAGCTGGGCCGGGAGATCCACGGGACAACCAGGCTCGGGCGTGAGCGCGAGGAGCGTGCGATCGCCGCGCCGCTCGAGGACGCGGAAGTTCACGGTGGAGACCTGGCCCGCCCGCGCCGAGGGCGGCAAGACGCGATGGCCGCCGTCGCCCGGCGCGAGCCGATGCCGCAAGACGCCCTTGTCCGGCCCCTTGCCGCGGCCGAGCATGCCCGGCGTGCCGCGGACGAGCGCGACGTAGGTGCGGCGCGCGCGGCGGCGCTCGATTTGTTCGGCAATGGATCGGTTCGCCTCGCGGCGGCGCGTGAAGACGAGCACGCCCGAGGTGTCCCGTTCGAGGCGCTGGTGGACGCCAAGGTAGACGGGCGCGCCCGGCTGCATGGCCTCGTAATAGGCCGTGAGGCGGCGATGGACGTCGTCGCTGCGCTCGGGCGCGTGTGTCGGGACGAACGGGGGCTTGTCGATGGCGACGAGGTCTCGGTCCTCGTGGATCAGACGGCCCGGCGGGGAGAGCGGCCAGAGGTCGAGCGGCACGGCTTCAATTCTGGGTCACGTTGGTGCCCGGCGGAGGGGTGAAGGTGAACTCGGCGGGGTCGATCGTGGCGGGTTGCGTCGAGCCCTCGAAATCGAAGCGGTTGCGGTTGCCCTGGGCGTCGACGAGCATGACGCGGCGGATCACGCCGGGATCCTTCTTCTCCAGGAACGCCTTGTCCACGTAGAAATACACCGAGTCGTAATGTGGCGTCGCTTGCCGGGGTTTCCCGAGCAGGACGGGGCCGCCCTCGAACTTGGATTTGTCGTGGAACGCGAAGTTGAACGAGGGGCCGAGCCCCTTGCCCATCAGGAAGGCGAGGGCGCCGGGGTACTCGGTCTTGTCCACGGGCTGCACGAACATCTGGTTGTCCTCGCCGATGTAGACCTTGAGCGTCGTGCCGTCGGAGACGATGCGATTCTTGCTCGGCGCGTCGTACCGGAAGGAGATCTTGTTCGGCCGCTCGAAATAGAAGACGCCAGTCGATTTCTTCGTCGTGCCCGCCACTTTTTGCGTGTGCTCCTGCTTGAACTTCGCGAAGAAGGTCTTCTTGTCGAGGAAGACCTGATCGATCGCCACGGCCACGGCGTCGGCCGAGCCAGGCGCAGGCGCGGCCGAGGGCGCAGGCTCCGCGGCGGAGGCGGTGGCGGGTGGCGCGGCCGCGGAGGCGGTCGCGGGCGGCGCGGCGGCGGACGCGGTCGCGGTCGGGCGCGGGGACGCGGCGGCGGAGGCGGTTGCGGTGGCGGGCGCGGGCGCGGGCGCGGCGGCGGAGGCGGTTGGTGCGGCGGCCGTGGGCTCCGCGGCGGGGGCGGCGCTCGTGGTGGCGGCCGGGGCGGCGGCGCTCGGCGGGGGCGGCGCGGGCGCGGCGGAGGAAGTCGGGAGCGCGGTCGGGGCCGGGTCGTCCTGGCAGGCGGCGAGGGCGAGGAGCAGGGCGGAGGTGGCGAGGAGCGGGCGCTTCGGCATGTCGATCGTCTCGGCTTGTAGCAAAGGACAGGAGGGGCGTCGTCGGGATCTTTCGGCGGCGCGGACCCCGGGGGAACGGCACGGGGGCCTCGGAGGTTACATGCGAGGCGAGGAGGCCATTCCGCGGGGCGAAATCGGGTAGGATCGCCCGCGATGGAGCCACTCGTCGACCTTCCGTGGTGGCTGCGCGAGCATGTGGGGGTGCTCTTCGCGGGCTTGGCCTCCGGGGCGTACTGGGTCGCGCTGGCCCACAACCGGGACGTCGACGGGGACATGTTCGTCTCCGTCATCCGGAGGATCATCGAGGCCGGCAACCTGCCACGCGCCCTCAAGATCACGAACGCCGGTCACCCCCTGCCGGTCTGCGTGGCCACGAAGGCCGCGATCCTCGCGGCCGTGCGCGTGGGCTCACCGGAGAGCGCGGCGCGTGGCGGATATCGTGGCGGACCGAATGCCGCCCTCGTGCCCGTCTTCTCCGAGATCGCCCGTGACTACGACGAGGCGTTCCGGAAAGCCGCGGCGCTGCTCTGGAGGGCCTTGTTCCTCGCGTTGCCGTCGCCGTTCCTGCTCGTCCTCGCCGCGTGGGGCTCATTCGAAAGCTGGCGGCCCGCGTCCTTTCCCTGGGGGATGCTCCTCGCCGTGAGCGGGATCCTCGCGCTCGTGTATGCGGGGAATTGCCATGTCCGGATCGTGCTTTCGCGCGAACGCGTGTTCCGAAACCTCGCGCCGCTCTTCGAGCAAATCGCCCGGGACGGTGGGAGGGCCGTGGGAGGGCCGTATGAGGCGCAGGAGCGCACGATCGCGACGTGAGCCGTTTTCCCTCGCTCGGGCGTCCTTCGGTTTGGCGCGTAAACACGCGTATCGGCCGGGCGGATGCCCCGTTTCACGAGGAGAACGGAAAATGATGGCGAAAAGGCAGCTTTCTCTGGTGCTCGTGTCCACGATGGCTCTGCTCGGTATCGCGTGCGGGGGCGGCGAAACACCGCAGCCCGAGACGGCGCCGCAGCCGCCCGCCGAGACGACGACGCCGCCGGCGCCGGCCGAAACCACGCCGCCGCCCGCGACGACGGCCGCGGAGCCCGCCCCGACGCAGGCCGCTCCGGCCCCCGCGCCCGAGCCCGCCCCCGCGCCGAAGCCCGGCAAGGAGCGAATCGTCGGTCAATGGCAGTTCGATTTCTCGGGCGAGCCGCGCGCCAACGCCGAAGCCGAAGCCAAGAAAAAAGCCGGCAAGGACGAGAAGAAATATGCCGCGCTGATGAAGGAGCTCGAAGAGGCCGCCGCCGGCGAGTGGATCGAGTTCACCGTCGATTCCGTGTACGTTTCGCACGTCACCGAGAAGGGCAAGGACAAGGTCATCCTCAAGGTGAAGTACGAGGTCGTGAAGGACGAGAATGGGACCGTGGTGATGAAGCCCGCAGGCAAGGACGAGATCTCGAAGAAGGAGATGCCGAAGGATCTCGCGATCACCATCACATTGAAGGACGACAAGACGCTCGAGCTTGTGGACCCGAAGAAAAAGATGACGCTCGTCTTCAAGCGCAAGTCCTGATCCTGCTTCGTCGCGCGTGCGGCTTGCGAAGTGCCCCGCGCCCCTGCATGATCGTTCCTCCGGAAAATGGAAAACCCCCGCCCGACGGAGGGATCGTGACGCCCGATACACACACGGCTGGTGAGCACCGCATCGAGCGCGAGGAGACGGACCTTTTCGTCTATCGTTTCACGCGCGGAACGGCGACCGGCGCGCACGTCGGCGAGCTGAGCAAGCTCGAGAAACCCTTGTGGGACGAGTGCGCGCCGATCTACAACCTCGTCGTCCTCGGCGAGGATCTCTCCATCGCCCCCGGCGCGATCACCGAGACCGCCAAGCTCTTCCGCGCGTCGCCTCCGCGCACCGCCGCCTACGTGGTGCGGAGGTTCTTCCACCGGACGTCGATGGAGTTCCTCACGCGCATGATCCGCGCGTTCGGGGTGAACATGTACGGCAAGGTGTTCGACAACGAGGCGAGCGCGCGCGCATGGCTCGCCGAGCGGCGCAGGGGGCGCAACCGCAAGAGCGTGATGTAGGCGCGATCGGCAGGGCGTTACTTCGTGTCGGGATCGTCGCCGGCCGGGTCGCGGCTCTCGATGACGATCGTGCCGCGCTTCGTGGTGGCCTTGCGCGGCGGCGGGGACGGGTTCGTGAGGGAGGCCAAGAGCTCGGGCGCAGGGGCGCCGGCGATGGGCAGCACGATCTCCTTGGTTTCGGCGCCGCGCTCGTAGGTGACGCGAAGCTCGGGCGCGGTGGCGAGCGAGGTCCACGCGTCCCAGAGTTGCTCGGGGGTCTCGACGGTCTTGCCGTTGATGCGCGTGACGACGTCGTCCGGGCGGACGTCGAGCCCGGTCCACTCCTCCGGGATGGCCACGAGGCGCCAGCCGACGAACTTGCCGTCCCGGAAGACCTCCTCGGGCCAGACGCGGCGGAGCAGCCACGGCAGGCCCATCGGCAGGACGGTCTTCAAGGTCTCCCGTTCGATCTTGTCCGGGGCCTTCGCCGGGCCCTGGTCGGCGGCCCCGGACGCGCCCTTCGCCGGGGTTTTTGGCGCGGCCGGCGGAGGGGATGCCTCGCTCCCGCCGCCACAGCCGAGCAGGGCCAAGGAGAGCAGGCCGAAGAAGTACACGTCTCGCCGCAGCATGCGGGGACTATGGGAGAGCGGCGCGCCGCTTGCCAACAATCCGGACGGGTCCTCGCGTCAGGCGGCCTCTTCCATCGGCGGGCCGCCGGTGCGGGCGATCTGCTCGGGCCGCACCCGGCCGACGTCGAAGGCGTGGGCGGCGTCGAGCATGCGATCGAGGACGTCGTCCACGGCCATCGCAGCGCCCTTGCGGAAGCGGAGCGGATTCAGCCGCGCGACGACGAAGGGCTTGAGGAAGGGGCTCTCGAAGCCACGCGCCTTGAGCTCGGCGGCGATCTCGGTGACGCGGTCGTCGAGCTCGAGGAGCCGCTCGGCCTGCGCTTCACGGCGGGCGAGGGCCTCGGGGAGCGGGAGGTCGAGGAAGGCGTCCGAGGCGCGGAGGACGCCATGGTACGAGCCTCCCGAGAAGCGCGGGCGGGCCTCGTAGCAGAGTCCGAGCGTGAGCAGCGCGGGCTCCTCGAACTCGAAGGAAAAATCCTTCTCGGCGCGGTCCGAGCCTGCGTCGGCGAGGGAGCGGGCCATGCGGATGACCTCGATCGCGCGTTCGCGGACGTTGTGCGCCTTCTCGGTGTTGAGGGCGAGGATCTGGTAGGCGACACGCTCGTCCGGCACGACGAGGGCGACGAGGGCGCGGCCGCCGAGGCGCTTCATGGCCTCGAGGCGGTGGCGGCCGTTCGGGGTCCAGTAGCGGCCATCGGGACGGCGGAAGGCGATGATCGGGTCGAGGAAGATGCCGATCTTGTCGAGCACGGTCGCGAGCTTCTGCGCGTGGGCCTCCGAGAGGTCGCGCTGGAACGGCGTGGGCTCGACGCGGTCGAGCGGTAGGCCCGCGAGGAGGGTGGGGTGGGCGCCGAGCGGGTCGCGGTAGATGGCGAGGACCGAGCCGCCGTCCTCCTGGATGGCGTGCGCGAGGCTTTCGACCTCGGGCGGGACCGGGCCGGCGAGCAGGACGCCGGCGGGCAGGCCGCGCGATCCCTCGGCCGGGGCTTTCTTGCGGCGGGTGCGTTTTGCGGGCGGCGCGGCGGCGTCGGCTGTCGCGGGCGCTTTTTTGGAGTGGGGTGCGGCGCGTTTGGTCGTGGCCATGCACCGCGTTCGTTCGGCGCGACGTTCGTCCCGGCAACTGGATCAACGGAGATCCACCTTCGGGCGGGCTCAGTCTCGCGTGTAAATCGAGGTCGAGCGGGGCGGCGCGGTCGTGGTGGAAGCATCCGCAGGCGGGCGGGAAGATGGCCGCGGGGGCGCGCGGAGCGTCACGGCGGGCGCGGGCGTCGAGACGGACGCGGAGGGGACGGCGGACGGGGCGGGGGGCGCCTCGGCGGTCGCGGGGAGGATCGGGGAAGGGGCGGGCGTCGGGGTCACGATCACGGGGGGCGGCGTGCCCTGCGTGTCCTCCGTGGCCGGCGCGGCGAGGGGTGCGGGCGGGCTCGTGGGGCGCGGCGCGCGGACGGCGTATGCGAGGACGGATCCGGCGCCGAGCAAGCCCAGGACGAGGAGTGCGGCGAGGCGGAGGCGGCGAGGTTTGTCCGGGGAGGCGCCTTCTCCGAGCGTGTTCACGGGCGTCCCTACGGCGGGCACCTCGATGGTCGAGGCCTCGCTCGTGGTTCGTGCTGGGACCGAGGGTTCCGGGAGGAAGCCTCGTGGCGTCCGGCTGGGCGTCGACGCGGGCATGGCCGGCGTTTCGATGGGGGCCGCGTGGGAGATGCCTTCCCCCTGGTCGAGGACCCCGGCGAGGGCCCGCACGGCCTCGGAGGCGCTCTGGAAACGGTCCTCGGGTGCGAATGCGGTGACCTTCGCGAACCAGGCGTCGAATGCGGGCGGCAGCGTCGTCCCCGCCCGCGCGCACCGTGAGGTGGCGGGCTCGCTCGGGCCCACGCAGACCTTCGCCGCGAACGCGAAGACATTCAGGCCCGCTTGCGACTCCTCGTCCCAGTAGGGGATGCCAGAGAGCAAGGTGTACGCGATCATGCCGAGGGCGAACACGTCGGTCGCGGGCGAGATGACGGAGTCGGCATCGAATTGCTCGGGCGCCATGTAGAGCGGCGTGCCCATCGAGCGCGTGGCGTTTTTCGTGGCGCTGGCCGCGAGGAGCTTGGCGATGCCGAAATCGAGGACCTTGATGCGAGGAGGGCTCTCGTCCCGTTCGCACAGGAAGAGGTTGTCGGGCTTGAGGTCGCGGTGGACGATGTGGGCCTTGTGCGTCTTGTCGAGCGCGAGGGCGGTCTGGCGCAGGTACTCGAGCACCTCGGCCGGGGGGAGCGGGCCGAGACGGCGCAAACGCTCGCCGAGATTCTCCCCGTGCAGGAGCTCCATCACGAGGAAGGGCATTCCGCTCGTCGTCTCGATCCCCGCGTCGAGCACGTCGACGATGTGCTCGCTCTGCACGCTCGCCGCGACGCGCGCCTCCAGGCGAAACCGCTTCCGGAGCTCGTCGCTCGGGATGCAATGCGGCAGCATCACCTTGAGGGCCGCGTGGCGCTCGGTCTCGGTATGGATGACCTCGTAGACCGCGCCCATCCCCCCGGTGGCAAGGCAGCGGACGACCTCGTAGCGGTCCGCGAATACGCTGCCTGGAGTGAGGACGCCGGCGGACATGCCGCGATCGTAGCGCGAGGCGGCGCCGAAGAAAAGCGTGGCACTACGCGAATGAGGGGCTTGTCAGTAAGGCCTCCGACATGCGATCATCCAAACGATCCCGATCGAAGGAGAGTGTTTGATGACGAAGCGGTACAGTCGAGACGCTGAAACGTGCAGGTTTCGTGGCGCACGCGCCCATCTGATTGGATCCACGCTCGCTGCGGCGGCGATCTTCGCGACGACCGGCGCTCGCGCCGAACCGGCGGAGTGCTCGCTCGATCCGTCGATGTGGCCGGCGCCGGCGAAGCCTTACTTCTTGATCGCGTTCGACACCTCGGGGTCGATGTCGCAAAACGTCATGCAAGCTGGGGCGCCGGTGATGAGCTCCTGTGGCTTCGGGTCGTCGCGCGGGGACCACGCGAAGTGTGTCGTGAAGAACTTGGTCGAGACGTATGGCGAGCAGGTGAACTTCGGCCTCGCCGCGTTCGCCCGAGGGTCGGCCATGAACTGCACGTCGACCTGCGCCAACGTAGGGTTCGGAGATGGCAACGGGACGTGCACGTGGCAAAGTTATCCCGGGGGCGGCGTGCCCGGGGGCGGCTGCGGCACGGAGCCCACGTCACAGCCGAATTCGGAGGACCGGCACGGCGGGGAGATCCTCGTGCCCGTGCGTCTAGACAACTTTTATGCGCCGCCGCTCGAGCCCTCCAATGTCTCCGAGCTTTTGCAATGGGTGGACAACGATTGCACGCAGTCCGGGACGATGCCCAAGGAGCTCTGGGCCCAAGGCGAGACGCCGATCAACGGCTTGCTCCGTGACGCGTATCGGTACCTCTCGGTCGGATGGTCCAATCCCACGGGGACCAGGTCGTTCCCTTCGCCGATCGCGGACGCGGGCGAGCGGGCCTGTCGGCCGGTGCGTGTCCTTCTGATCACCGACGGCCTCGAGAGCTGCGACGCGAGCGCGGACGCGGTGGACGCTGCCGCCGACCTTTACGCAGGTTTCACGAAGGGCGGGATCCTCTGGAGCGTCAAGACGCACGTCATCGATTTCGCGGCTGCCAGCCTCAACAACGACGCCGTCGCCGCCGCCGGCGGCACCGGCACGGCGATCAAGGCGAACAACGAGGCCGCGCTCAGCATGGCGCTCGCGACCATCATCGAAGGCACGATCGGCAAGGCGGAGGTCTGCGACGAAGCCGACAACGATTGCAATGGCTGCACGGACGAGGGGTTCGGCCTCGATGGCCCGTGCTCCGTGGGCGTCGGCGCGTGTGAGCGGACCGGGTTCCTCGTGTGTGACGGGCAGGGAGGAACCGCGTGCGGCGTGGCGCCGGGGCAGCCGGAGACGGAGATCTGTGGTGACGCCATCGACAGCGATTGTGATGGCGATCCGAGCAATGGTTGCAACGAAGACCTGGATGGCGACGGCGTGCCCGGAGCGTTCGACAATTGCGCGGACGTCGCCAATCCGGATCAAGCGGACCAGGACGGCGACGGAGAAGGAGATGCCTGCGACGCGGATCCCGACGGCGACGGCATCCCGACGGGGATGGGCGACAATTGCCCGACGACGCCCAATCCGGACCAGGCGGACAGCGACATGGACACGCTGGGCGACGCCTGCGATCGGGACAGCGTGCTCGACGATGATCAGGACACGATCCCCGATGCGCAGGATGTTTGTCCCGCCGTACCCGATCCCGATCAGGCGGACCAGGACGGCGACGGGGTGGGCAATGCCTGTGACGACGATATCGACGGGGATGGGCTCCTGAACGACGTGGACGCCTGTCCCCTCGACCCGCGGCTCTCCTGCCCGAACCCCATCTTCGACGTCGATTGCGCTTACGGGGCAGGGAGCTCTTCCGATTTCACGCCCGCGGCCATGGCCTCGATCCTCGCGGGCCTCGCGCTCTTCACTCGCCGCCGCTCCATGCGTCGATCCGCATCCAGAACGGCTCGATCCACGAGGCGGTGATAGCGTCCTCCCCCGCCAGGAGCGTTCCCTCGAAATCACCCACCAGGAACACGCGTCCTTCCCCGTCGACGGCCATGCCCGTCGCGCGCTGCGTATACATGTCCCCGAAGGCGCCCGCTCGTACGGCCCGTAAGGACGCGTCGAGCTCGAGGACGAGCACGTCCTCGGCGCCTTTGCTCTCGAAGACACGATCGCCCACCTCGACCCGGCCCGTGAAATCGAGCGCGAGGTAAGTGCCGCCCCCGGGCCGCGGGGCCATCGCCCTGCCGCGCGTGACGCCCGTCTCGCCAAAGCTTCGGATTTTGACGAGTGCGCCTTGGGGATCCACGGCCGCGACGAACGCCGCGCGCTCGGATCGCGCCGTGGCGAGCGTGGCCCCGTGCCCCACGCTGCCCCCGAAGCTCCCGAGCACGACCGTCTGACCGAGCGCATCGACGACCACGCCCGCCGCCTCCTCGTCATCGACCGCATCGCCGAGCGCGAGCGTGAAGCCCGGCCCGCCCGCGGCGTCGATCGCGGCGACGAATACATCTTTTCCGCCGGCGCTCCACACCGTCCCCGCGCCGATCGAGCCCTCGAAAGCGCCGACCACGACGGCCCCGCCGTCCGGGCGCGCCGCGATGGCGATCGCCTGCTGGACGAGCGGGCCGCCGAGCCGCGTGGACCATCGAGGCGAACCACCTGCGGTCCTCGACGCGATAAAAACGTCGTAATCGCCTTCGCTCTCGAGCGCAGGGCCGCCGAAGCCGACGACGCCCGAGAACGCGCCCGCGAGCATGATGCCGTGGCCTTCGGCGACCGCCACGCTCGTCGCGATTTGCTCGCCCGTATCTCCGAAACGCATCGCTTCCCCGCCGATCGTCTCGCCCGGCGCGAACCCGTCGAGCACGGTGAGGAACGCGTCCTCGCCGGAGGTGCTTTCGAGCCGCGTCGAGCCGAGATCCAGCGCGCCCGCGAACTCCCCGACGACAACGACGCTGCCGTCGGTCCGCGTGGCCACGTCGACCGGGTGTACGGTGCCGAGCTCGCCTGCGACGAGGGACCGGGCGATCGCGCCGGCCGGGGAGAGCTCGATCAGGAAAAAGGCTTCCTTGCCGGGACACGGCGTGGGGCTATCGCCGAGGTGGAGCTCGCCGCTGCAATGCCCCACGAGGACGGGCTCTCCCGAGGGCAGGACCGCGACGTCCGTGATCGTGCGGGGACCCATGCCTTCGATTTTAGCGACGGCCGCGGCGCGCAGCTCGCCCACCGGGCGCTCCTCGAAGGGCGGAGGCGGATCCTGGAGCGGCGGAGCGCACGCCGGCAGGAGTGGGAGCGCGACGAGGGGAGCGAGCGCGGACGGCGAGGCCCTTCGCATGAGACGCGTCCTATCAGAAATGGCCGACGACGGCGGCGCCGCCGGCGCCCTTCGTGACCCACGGGACGAAGGCCGCGGCGTGGGGGACCTTCGTGGCCTCGGGCGACGCGCGAACGATCCCGGTGATGGCGGCGCCGATGCCGAGCGCGCCGAGCGCGCCGAAGCCGATGGCGAGGCCGAGGTCGCGGTTCCAGAGCCGGCGATACTCCGCCGCGAGGCCGGGCTCGACGCAGGTGCCGTCGGGGCAACGCTCCGCCACGAGGCCGCGGACGTGGAGGTGCGAGACCGTGAACACGATGCTGCCCGAGGCCGCGGCGAGGCCCCCGAGCCCGGCGACCCAGGCCCAGGTCGGGACTCCGCGGTAGGCATGCTCGGGAGGTTCGGGGTGGTGAGGGTCGGTGGGTAGGATGGGAGGGAAGCTCGTCGAACCGGCTGGACGCGTCGGGGTCGTCGCCTGCACGTCGAGCGCGACGGTCTTCGCCTCGCCTTGGGCCACGATCACGCGCTGCTCGATCGGCGGGGTGCCGGGGACCCACGTCGTGAGGAGGTGTTCGCCTGGATCCACGGGCAAGGCCGTGCCGAGCGAGGCGGCGCCGAGCTCGATCCCGTCGCGCGTCACGCGGGTTCCGGGCGGCGCGGTTTGCGGCAGGACGAGCGTGAGCGTGGGGATCGTGGGATCGATCGCGGCTTTTTCTTTGCGGGCGATCGTCGCGCGCTCCGCGTGTTTTTGCCGCAGCGGCGCGGGCATGCCGTCGAAGAGCCGCAGGTATTCGGCGTAATGGGCGGACGCCGAGGCAATCTTGCCGGAGAGCCGCTCGCATTCGGCGAGGGTGAACAGGGTTCCGGCGCGGGGATCGAGGCGCTGGCTCTCGGCGAAGGCGGGGCAAGCGACGTGGAAATGCCCGGCCTGCATCGCGACGAGGCCCCTGTTGAAGAGGGCCTCGGCCGCCGCCGGATCCTGCTGCGCGTGGGCAACGGGAGCGGCGAGGAGGGCTGCGCAGGCGATCGAGAAAGGCCACGCGGAAGCTCCGGAGGGCTTGCGTGGGCGGGCCATGAGAAACGGTATCGTCCGGCCGCGCGGGGCGTCAAGGCGACCGTGCGGCGTCGCATCGCGCGGGCACATGGCCGCTTCCCGGCGTAGAGTCGCCGCCGGTGGAGTCGTCCACGTCGTTCCCGATCCTGCTCTCGCTCCGCGTTGCCGGCCTCGCGCTCCTTTTCGTCGGGCCGATCGGGCTCGCGGTCGCGCTGCTCCAGGCGCGGTGCCGGTACAGGTTGCGTGGGCTCGTCGACGCGCTCGTGCTCTTGCCGCTCGTCTTGCCGCCTTCGGTCGTGGGGTATTGCCTCGTCGTGGTGTTCGGACGGCGGGGGCTCCTCGGGCGGATGCTGGAGGAGGGGCTCGGCCTTCGGCTTGTGTTCTCGCCGGCCGGCGCGGCGCTCGCGTCGGCGGTCGTGGCGCTGCCGATCCTCGTGAAGACGGCGCAACCGTCGATCGAGGCGGTGCCATCGCAGCTCGAAGACGTGGCGCGGACGCTCGGGCTCCGGCCGTGGGAGGTGATCTTCCGCGTGACCTTGCCGCTCGCGTGGCGCGGGGTGCTCGCGGCGCTCGTGCTCGGGTTTGCGCGGGCGATCGGCGAGTTCGGCGCGACCTTGATGCTCGCGGGCAACATCCCGGGCCGGACGAACACGATGCCGGTGGAGATCTTCTCGGCCTTCCAGGAAGGCGACGACGCGCGGGCCGGGTTCTACGTGGTGGTGCTCTCGGCGATCTCGGTCGTGGTGGTGCTCGTGGCGGGCTTGCTCGGGCCGCGGGAAGGGCGGGCGACATCGTGAGTGGTGCGCCGGCGCTCGACGTCGATCTGCACGTCACGGTGGGTCGCGGCGCGGCGGCGTTCTCCGTGGAGGCGCGGTTCTCGCTGCCTACGGGCGTGCTCGTCCTGTTCGGCTCGTCCGGCGCGGGTAAGACCGTCACGCTGCGCGCGATCGCCGGCCTGTTGCGGCCGGCGCGAGGCTCGGTGCGGCTCGCGGGCGAGGCCCTGTACGACTTTCCGCGTGGGGTCTTCGTGCCGGCCGAGAGGCGGCGGATCGGGTACGTGCCGCAGGACCAGGCGCTCTTTCCGCACCTCGACGTGCTCGGCAACGTGGTCTTCGGTCTGCCCCGCGCGGAGCGGAAAAAGCCAGGGTCCGCGACGCTCGCGCTGCTCGACGAGCTCGGGCTCACGGCGCTCTGCGAGGCGCGCGTGGACGCGCTTTCCGGTGGCGAGCGGCAGCGGGTGGCGCTCGCGCGGGCGCTCGCCGCGGAGCCGAGACTGCTCCTGCTCGACGAGCCGCTTTCCGCGCTGGATCGGCCCTCGCGGCTCGCGATCGGTCGCTCGTTACGGGAGGCGCTCGCGCGGCGATCGCTGCCGGCGGTGCTCGTGACGCACGACGCGGAGGAGGCGGCGGCGTTCGGGGATGTGTTCGTCCGGTTCGAGCGGGGAACACCGGCCCGCGAGATGCCGCGCGAGGTCGTGCTCGGGGAGGGGGCGCCGTGTCCGCACTGCGGCAAGCCGTGATCGGCGAGCACACGGCGACGCTCGAGCCGCCCGATCTGCTCGTCCTGACCTTCCGAGGCGTGATCCGCGCCCCCCATGTCGCGGCCTACGCCGCGCTGCGCACCGAGCTGCTCGCCGATCAGCGCTACCTCCTGACGCTCGCGGATCTACGCCGCGTCGAGGGCGTCGAGCCCGCGTGCCGCCGCAGCATCGCGGCCATCCGGGACGAACGAGCGCAGGCAACCGCGTTCGTCGGCGGCAGCTTTCGCTTCCGGGTCGTCGCGGAGCTCATCGCCAACGCGGCCCGCGTTTTCGCGCACAGAAAGCTCGCGTTCCGGTTCTTCCCGGACGAAGCCTCCGCCCGCTCCTGGCTCACCGAGATGCGCCGAACGCTCCGCGGCGCGTGAGCGGACCGGGGTGGACATGATGCCCGCTGGCCCCTACCTGCCCTACCTGCCGCGTCGCGGCATCTGTCCGTAGACACCGGCCGGCCTCCGCGGTACCCGTCTGCCGGCAACGACAACCCAGGGAGCCTTCTCGGATGAAGCCAATCCACCGTGCAGCCGTCATCGGCGCCGGGGTCATGGGCAGCGGAATCGCCGCCCACCTCGCGAATGCCGGGATCCACGTGGTCCTGCTCGACATGGTCCCGCCGAACCTCGGCGACGCTCAGAAGAACGACCGCACCGCCCGCTCCGCGTGGGCCCAGGGCGGGCTCGACAAGGCCTTGAAGGCCCGTCCCGCCGCGTTCTTCCACCCCTCCTTCGCCCGCCTCGTCGAGGTCGGCAACGTGGAGGACGATCTTTCGCGTGTGAAAGATTGTGACCTCGTGATCGAGGCGATCATCGAGAAGCTCGAGCCGAAGCAGAGCCTCTTCGCGCGCCTCGAAGCGCTGGTCAAGCCCGGCGCCATCGTCGCGTCGAACACCTCGGGCCTGCGCATCGCGGAGATGATGGCGGGGCGCGGCGAGGCGTTCCGGAAGAACTTCCTCGTCATGCACTTCTTCAACCCGGTCCGCTACATGAAGCTCCTCGAGCTCGTGGCCGGGCCCGACACGGATCCGGCCGTCTTCGAGCGCGTGCGTCGCTTTGGCGAGGACGTGCTCGGCAAGGGCATCGTCGTCGGCAAGGACACGCCGAACTTCGTGGGCAACCGCATCGGCGTGCACGCGATGCTGGCGACGCTCCAGGGCATGGTCGAGATGGGCCTCGAGCCCGAGGACGTCGACGCGATCACGGGCCCCGCGATGGGCCACCCGAAGAGCGCGACCTTCCGGACCGCGGATCTCGTCGGTGTCGACACGTTCGTGCACGTCGCCGACAACTGCTACGCGTCGCTCACCGAGGACGAGGACCGCGAGGTCTTCAAGGTCCCGGCGTTCGCCCGCGGCATGATCGAGAAGAAGATCCTCGGCGACAAGACGAAGGGCGGCTTCTACAAGAAGGGCAAGGACGGGCAGATCCAGACGCTCGACGTCAAGGCGCTCGAGTACCGAGCGAAGGGCGGCGACGAGGCGATCCGCAAGGCGACGAAGTCGATCGAGAAGATCGCCTCGCCCGAGGAGCGCGTGCGCAAGCTCGTCGCGGACGAGGGCAAGGCCGGCGCGTTCGCGTGGAAGGTGCTCTCGAAGTCGCTCGCGTACGCGGCGCGGCGGATCGGCGAGATCACGGACGACGTGACTGCGGTCGATGACGCGATGAAGTGGGGCTACAACTGGGAGCTCGGCCCCTTCGAGACGTGGGACGCGCTCGGCTTCGTCAAGACGGCGGAGCGCATGAAGAAGGACGGCATCACGCTGCCGGCCTCGATCGAGCAGATGATCGCGTCGGGCGCGACGAGCTTCTACCAGGGCGACGAGGTGTACGACCTCGTGAAGGGCGCCTTCGTGAAGCGCGCCATTGATCCGCGGAACGCGACGTTCTCGATCCTGAAGAAGGGCGAGGCGCCGGTGCTCAAGAACGACGGCGCCGAGGCGTGGGATCTCGGCGACGGCATCCTCGGCCTGACCTTCAAGACGAAGGCGAACAGCATCGACGCGGACGTGATCTCGATGCTCTCGCTCGCGGCCGCGAAGGCCGAGGAGGACTTCCGCGGGCTCGTCATCTCGAACGACGGCGATCACTTCTGCGTCGGCGCGAACCTTTTCCTCGTCGTGATGGCGGCCGGGCAGAAGGACTGGGAGTCGATCCGCGCGATGGTGAAGAACTACCAGTACGCGACGCAGCGGCTGAAGTACGCGCGCGTGCCGGTGGTCGCGGCGCCGTGGGGCATGACCCTCGGCGGCGGCCTCGAGCTCTGCTTCGGCGCGGGCGCGGTGCAGGCGGCGGCCGAGACCTACGCGGGCCTCGTCGAGGTCGGCGTGGGCCTGATCCCGGGCGGCGCGGGCACGCTGAACATGCTCTGGCGCGCGCTCGAGGGCATCCCCGAGGGCGCGAGCATCAACACGCAGGAGATCGTGACGCAGGTGTTCAAGAACATCGCGCTCGCGAAGGTCGCGACGAGCGCGGACGAGGCGAAGGCGCTCGGCTTCTTCCGCAAGACGGACGGTGTCTCGTTCGACAAGGCGCGCCTCGTGACCGAGGCGAAGGCGAAGGCGATCGGCCTTGCGGAGTCGGGGTATCACCCGCCGGCGCCGAAGGCGTACCGGCTGCCGGGCGAGAGCGGCATCGCGACGCTCCGGATGATGGTCGACACGCTCGTCGCGGGTGGCTACGCCACCGAGCACGACGCCAAGATCGCGAGCAAGCTCGCGGTCGTGCTCTGCGGCGGCGCGAGCGGCAACGCGCACGAGGTGACCGAGGACGAGATCCTCGAGCTCGAGCGCGAGGCCTTCGTGAGCCTGTGCGGCGAAGAGAAGAGCCAGGCGCGCATGCAGTCCATCCTGATGACCAACAAACCCCTGCGGAACTAGGTGGTAGCCATGGCAGACATCGTGATCGTGGAGGCCGTTCGTTCGGCCGTGGGCCGTGCCCACAAGGGAGCGCTCGCGCAGAAGCGCCCCGACGAGCTCGCGGGTGAGGTCATCCGAGGCCTGCTCGCGCGCGTGCCGCAGATCAAGCCGTCGGACATCGACGACCTGGTCCTCGGGTGTGCGATGCCGGAAGGCGAGCAGGGGCTCAACGTGGCGCGGCCGGTGGCCTTGCTGGGCGGCCTGCCCGAAGAGGTCTCGGCGATGACCATCAACCGGTTCTGCTCGAGCGGCCTGCAGGCGATCGCGCTCGCGGCGGGCAGCATCACGGCCGGTTACGCGGACATCGTCCTCGCGGGCGGCGTCGAGAGCATGTCGATGGTGCCCATGACGGGCAACAAGATCTCGGTCTCGCCCGAGGCGATGGATCGGTTCCCGTCGGTCTACACGCCGATGGGCATCACGGCCGAGAACGTGGCCAAGCGCTTCAACGTGGCGCGCGCCGATCAGGACGCGTTCGCGTTGTCGAGCCAGAAGAAGGCCTCGGCAGCGATCGAGGCGGGCCGCTTCAAGGACGAGATCGTCGCGGTGACGGGCGTGCGTTACAAGGGCAACGAGCGCATCGCGTTCGACTTCACGCGTGACGAGCTGCCGCGCCCGGACACGACGCTGGAGGGCCTGACGGCGCTCAAGCCCGCGTTCGCGACCGTAGGATCGGTGACGCCGGGCAACAGCTCGCCGCTCTCGGACGGCGCGGCGGCGGCGCTCGTGACGACGAAGGCGAAGGCGGACGCGCTCGGCGTGAAGCCGCTCGGCTACCTGCGCATGTTCGTCACGGCGGGCGTGGATCCGTCGATCATGGGCATCGGCCCGGTGCCGGCGGTGAAGAAGCTCCTGGCGAAGACGGGGCTCTCGATCGCCGACATCGACCTCGTCGAGATGAACGAGGCGTTCGCGAGCCAATCGGTCTACTGCCAGCGCGAGCTCGGCATCCCGGACGAGAAGCTCAACGTGAACGGCGGCGCGATCGCGCTCGGCCATCCGCTCGGCTGCACGGGCGCGAAGCTCACGGCGACGGCGCTCTACGAGCTGCGCCGCCGCGGCGGGCGGTACGCGATCGTGACGATGTGCATCGGCGGCGGGATGGGCGCGGCGGGGCTGTTCGAGCGGGCCTGAGCTCCACGTTCCTTCGTTGAAGAGGGCCCCCGTGCGGATGCGCGGGGGCCTTTTTTCTTAGGGGAGTCTCATGGACGAGGCTTCAACACGGAGGGGGACCGTAGCGAAGGGGCGTCGAGGGGAGCTCGGTACGGAGGGGGAGCGTGGCGAAGGTACGTCGAGGGGAGCTCGGTACGGAGGGGGACCGTAGCGAAGGTACGTCGAGGGGAGCTCGGTACGGAGGGGGAGCGTGGCGGAGGCTCATCGAGGACGGGTCCCCGTGCGGTATGCGGGGGGACCCTTGCATTGGCGGGAGATTTCAGTCTGCGGCGTCCGAGGCGCGCGCGATGGCCTGGATGGCCTCGCGGACGCACGGCACGCTGACGAGGGATGGAAAGTCCTGCTCGGCCAGAGCGGTCCCCGGTGTCACGCAGGTCTGCCGCGCTTCGTCCGGGTCTCCTGCGCCATCGGCATGGATGACAAGTAGCGTGAAGGCGCCCCAGTGCTCGGCGACAGCGGCGGCGATACGATCGTCTCGCTTCGGGGGATACGGCCTGGGAGCGTCGATGCCGATGGTCTCCGCGACGTCGACCCTGCTCGGAAGAAGCCTATTTCCCAGCAGATCGAGCAAGCGATTGATGAGTGGGGAGAGGAAATCGTAATCGCTTGGCCCCTCTGCATAGAGGGCAGCACAAAGGTAGATACGGCTCCGTGTCATTCGGCCGCCTCGGCGTCCGCGGCGTGGAGCAGCATGTCGACTTCGCGCAGCGAGGCGACGAAGGCGCTGTCGCTCGGCTTCTTGGGCTTGCCCACGGGGCGGGCGCGGGGCTCGCGCGGAGGCGTGTCCGCGAGTATCGTCGCGAGATTGGAGGCGTCGGGCGCGAGGATGCCGGAGCTGATTCTCTCGCTTGGCTCGCGGAGTCGGGTGGCATCGAGATGAGGGATGCGGAATGTGCCGAGTTCTTCCACGAGGGCGTTGACGAGACCCAAGAGAGGGGAAGAGAACTGGACCGAATGCGCCCCCTGGAGAACTGTGCCTGAAGACTCTCCGATGATATTGGTGACGAAAGAATCCGTCTCGTCACCGCCGTCGAGCTTTCCCCGAAGACTCTCGTGCTTGATCACGAATCTGTCGACGCCCGATTCCCGCGCTCGGCGCTCAATCGTGAGCTCGTATTGATATCCTGTTGGGAGCGTCGCGACTCCTCATCGAGAGCTGGAATGGGCGCGCGCATCGACACCTCGACCGCAAATCGAATCGTTTTGCTCGTCTCTCCCCCAAACCGGCTGAACTGATCGAGGACCCGTCCGCGTCCCTTCTTGAACGCCTCCTCCACGGGCATCGAGGCCAGCCGCCCGAGCAGCGCCATCGCCTCCAGCAGGTTCGACTTCCCCGCTCCATTCGGGCCGACGAACACGGTGAGCGGCTCCAGATCCACCGCGAAATCCCGCAGCGACTTGAACCCATCGACCTCGAACCGCGTGATCATGCCATCAGCGTACCACGTCGCTGTACGCCAGCCATCCGAACCCATGCGCTTTCGAGGGGAGACGGATTGCTCGACCCCGGTTGCTTCATGGATGACGCCGCCCCCACGCCCCGGATACCCTGTCCGATGGAGGGCTCGTGTCATGAAGATCGAGAATCTCGTGTTCGAGGGTGGGGGCATGAAGGGGATCGCGTATGCCGGCGCGATCGGGGAACTCGAGCGGCGTGGTGTGCTCGGGGGCGTCACGCAGGTCGCGGGCGCGTCGGCGGGCGCGATCACGGCGGCGCTTCTCGCGGTTGGCGTCGACGCCGCGGAGCTCGAAAAGATCCTGCGGGAGACCGACTTCACCAAATTCATGGACGGCAAGGGCTGGGTCTTCGGGGGCGCCTCGCGCCTTTTCGAGGCCTACGGCGTCCACCCGGGCAAGACCGCCGAGGACTGGCTGCGCAATCAGATCGCGCACCTCACCGAGCGCCTCACCGGTCGCGCTCAGCCCGACCTCACCTTCGCGGAGCTTTCGGCCCTCGCCACGGCATACCCTGGCCGCGCTCGCAACCTTTACGTCGTCACGACGAATCTCTCGCAGCGCATCGCCGAGGTCTTTTCAGCCGCCTCGCGCCCCGACGTCCCCGTGTACAAGGCCGTGCGCATGTCGATGAGCATTCCGCTCTTCTTCGAGGCGTACCCCTTCCATGGTGACCTCTACGTCGACGGCGGTGTCTCGTGGAATTACCCGATCGATCTTTTCGACGGCGTCCACAAGACCCCGGTCCTCGGCGCCGATCCGCACGCCCCGGCGGTGCAGCCGGCGACGCTCGGCTTTTGCCTGGGGACGAAGGCGGAGAACGATGCCTCCCTCGACGATTGGAGGCTTCCGCGCATGGACATCAAAGATTTCGAGACCTACGCCAAGGCGCTGACCTCGTTCATCATCTCCTCGTCGACGCTCTTGCACCTCGACGAAGCAGCGCTCGCGCGGACGATCTTCATCGACGACGCGGGCGTGGCCACGACCGAATTCAAGCTCTCGAAGGAGATGCAGGACAAGCTCGTGGCCAATGGCGCGGCCGCGGCGAAGGAATGGTTCGAGCGGGGGTAGGCGGGAAACCGAGGCTCGGCTTGGGGTACGCTCAGAGCTGCTCGGGCCAGAGCCTCGACGTGTGCAGGATTCGCAGGATCTGGATCTGCTCTCGTTCGGGCACGACGCGATAAGCGACGATGTAGTGCGTGCCTTCGACGACGAGCTCCCGTGTCCCGGGGCGTCGACCGCGACGCCCCATTTCCGGGTGGTCCTTGAGGAGCTCGATCTTGTCGAGAATCGAGGTGCCGATTTTCACGGCGGCTCGACGGTTGTCCGTGCCGATGTGGACGATGAGGTCGTCCAGGTCGAGCTTGGCCAGCCGCGTGAGCGTCAGCCGGAGCTTCATCGCTTCGGGGAGAGGGCGGACATCTTCTTGTGCATGTCCGCTCGGACTTCCTCGAAATCGAGGAGCTCGCCTGCGTCGGCCTCGGCGATGCCAGCGTCGATGGCGGCGAGCTGGCGGTCGTTCTCGTCGATGAAGTCGCGCAGGACGGCGCCTGCGAGCTCGGAGACGCTGCGGCCTGCGGCCTGGGCGATCCGTTCCAGACGCTCACGAAGCTCCGGATCGAGGGCCAGCGGCAAGGGCAACACGTGCGTGCTCATGGAACTGGAGGATACCAGCCTCGTCGCGCGGTTTCCAGCGCGTCGTTTGGCGCCCTACTCCGCCTCGTCCGTCGCTGCCACCGGCCTCTCGGCTCCTTCGCTCGGCACCGCCTTCCAGAACCGCGGCACGCGCGCGAAAATGCCCGGTCTTGCCCAGGCGAGCACCCCCGTCCCTGCCAGCACCACCACCAACAGCGCGAGCGGCAAAAGCACCCGCGCCCCCATTCTGCGTGAAACCGGCACCAGCGGCGCCGGCGCGAGCTCCGCCGGCTCCTTGCGTACTTGCGGCAGCCATTCCGGGCTCTTGCCTTCCGGCCGCGCCGGGATCCGGATCGCCGGCAGGACCTCCGGCGCGTAGGGCGTCGGCGCGAGCCCCGCGAGCTCCTTCAAGCTCGACGCCGTCGCCCGGAACAACGCCTCCTCGCCGCCTTCCGGCAATGCGAATCGCGTCAGCAGCTCGTCCACGCGGTCCGGCCCCACCTTCGCGGGCGCCGCCACGAAGGCCGCCTCCGCGGGTGCCTCTTCCACGACCGCCGCCGCCGGCTCCTCCGCCACCGCAGGCTCCACCGCCACCGGCTTCACGGACACCGAAGGCGCCACCCATACCGGATCCACCACCGACGCGGGCGGCTCCGTCGCTGGATGCTCGAGCGCTTCCACGATGCCCGAGAATCCCGACAGCGACAGCGCTTCCACGCCCTTTTCCACGGCCGGTGACGGTAGCGGCGTGAGCACCTCGAACTCGAAGCTCCGCAATTCCTCGGCCGAAGGCGGCACCTCCGACGGCACCGCATGCACCACGGCCGCCGCCTCCTCCACCCGCGCCTCCTCCACCCGCGAAGGCGGCGCCGCGACAGGCCGCGCCGATCCCGGCGGTGGCGCCTCTGGCCGCATCCCGAGCCCGACCGGCCAGGGCCACGTCGACTCGTGGGTCACGCGTGTCCCGGCGTCCTTCACGGACACCGGCGCCGCCGCGGGCGACGCCTCGGCCGGCGGCAAGAGCTCGACCGCCGCTTCCCGCGCGGAAAGCAACGTCGACTCCGCCACCGCGGGCACGACCGGCACCTGCGCCTGCGCCGCAACCGGCTCCGACGCTGGCAACACCGCCGCCGCGGGGCTCGACTTCTCGCTCTCGGCCGGCGCTTCCAGCAGGGCGAGATCGACGCTGCAGAGCGGCGTCGCGTCGGTCGTCTCGATCGACATCGGATCCTGGAGCGTCGGCGTCGCCTCGCGCAGCGGCCCCGAGGGCGGCGCGGTGAACAGCAGATCCGGCGGCAGGGAAGGGATGGCCGCGACCGAAACGACCTTGTCCACCACGGTCACGGACGCGGGAGCGGCCACGCGCGCGGAGACGGGAGCGGGCGCGGGCGCGGCAGCGGCCACGGGAGCGGGTGCCGGCGCCGCCACCACCACCGGAGCCTGCACCGGAGCCGCCACCACCACCGGCGCCGGCAGCGGCGCCGGCTCCACCACGAGCCCTGCCTCCACCGCGCGCGCCGTCTCCCTGGCCAACCTCGCCAGCGTCCGCTTCGCCGCACCCCGATTCAGCGGCACCAGCGCCGCCTCGATCTCCGCCGCCACCACGCCCGGACCTCGCTCGGCGGCCTGCGCCCTTGCCCTCGCCACCGCGGAAAGCCCCGGCGCTCCGCCTGCCGTCACCGCGAGGAGCCGCCCGAGCAACTCCCGCAGCCCGCGCGCGGCTTCCGCGCCGGACAGCACCTCGCCTTGCCGGTTCACGGCCACCACGCCTTCGGCCGACAGCGTCACGGCGGCGGGGTCCACCCGGATCGGCAGATTCCCGAGCGCGTCGCACAGCGAAAGCACGAGGTAGCCCGCGCTCTCCGGCACCATCGCCGCGGCCCGCGCGGATGCGGCCCCGAGGACCTCCGAAAGCGTCACGTTCGCCCGATTCACGACCCACCTCTCCTCGGTTCGCCTTGCCGCACCGCCACCCCGCGTCCCGCCAGGTACGCCTTCGCCTCCGCCACCGAGTACGTCCCGTCGTGGAAGATCGACGCGCAGAGCGCCGCGTCCGCCCCTCCCACGACGAGCCCCTCGTACAGATGCTCGAGCGTCCCCACGCCCCCCGACGCGATCACCGGCACGCTCACCGCGTCCGCCACGGCCCGCGTCAGCGCGAGGTCGTAGCCAGCCTTCGTCCCGTCCCGGTCCATGCTCGTCAGCAGGATCTCTCCCGCCCCGAGCCCCGTGATCCGCTTCGACCACTCGATCACGTCGAGCCCCGTCTCCCGCCGCCCCCCGTGCGTCACGACGGTCCACCGGGCCGGCTCCTCCGTCCCGACCCGCCTCGCATCGATCGCCACCACGATCGCCTGCGCGCCCCACCGCGCCGCCGCCCGCTCCACGAGCTCCGGTTCGCGCACCGCGGCCGTGTTGATCGCGATCTTATCGGCGCCCGCGTCGAGCAACGCCTCGATGTCGCGCTCGCTCCCCACGCCGCCGCCCACGGTGAGCGGCACGAAGATCTGATCGGCCGCCGCGCGCACCATGTCGAGCAGCGTCCCGCGTTTCTCGTGTGAGGCCGTGATGTCGAGGAAGGTGATCTCGTCGGCGCCGGCCTCGTCGTAGCGCCGGGCGGCCTCGACGGGATCGCCCGCGTCCCTGAGCCCGACGAACTGGACGCCCTTGACGACGCGTCCGTCCTTCACGTCGAGGCACGGGATGATGCGCTTGGCCAGCACACAGCGCGCTTAGCGCCAGGCGCCGCGATGGGCCAACTTCCCTTCAGCCGTCGGCCGGCAACGTATCGTCGTTCATCGGGTCCGGCGCGCTCTTCTCGCCCGCATACCGCCGCTCCGCCCGCTCGGACGCACGCAGGACCGGCCTCCGGATCGCCTCGATGTACTCGGCCGGCGCCTCCGACAGCTCCAGGTTCGATAGGACCTGCGACACCACCCGGAGCCAAAAGCTGCGCGCGGCCTGTGGCGACAGCACGCCCTCGGGCGTCGCCGCCTCCTTCGCGAGCAGCTCCGTCCGCGCGTTCTCGAGCTCGGCCAGGCGCGCGCCGGTCGCGATCCACGCGTCCACCACGTCCTTCAGCGTATGCGGGGGCGCGCCCGCCGGGATCTCCGTGAGGAAGTCGCTCATCCAGGGCTCCTCCTCCCGCACGAGCCGCGCGACCCGCGCCGTGTTGCCCGACTCCGCGAGCAGCGACGCGTTCACGATCGCCAGGCCCGTCGGGAACAACTTGCGCGAGATGTCCCGGGCCCGCGCCGCGCGCGCGAAGTCGGGCGGATGCCCCGCGAGGTAGAGCTCAGCGCGCGCGTCGAGCGAGAGCGAGATGGCGCGGGCGAGGTGATCGTGCCGCGCGTCGACGAGCGTCTCCTCTTCGAGGATCGAGGCGAGCGCAGTCGGCGTGGCCTTGGTCTGCGGGATGCTGATCACGGCCTCGTAGGCCTTCAGCACCTTGCCATGCAGCGGCGCGATCTCCGGGATGGAGAGGAACACGCTCTTGCGCTTCGACTCGTCCACCCAGGGCGCGATGATCGCCACCATCTCGTCGATGTTGAGGTGCTTCAGCAAAGTCAGCCTCCTGCCGTTAAGAACGCGCCCATGGTTTCGCGCGCCGCGAGGGGGCTGTCAACAGCGGAGATGTTGCGGAAGCGGGGGCGGAAGTGGAAGCGGGGGCGGAAGCGAAGCGGCTCGGGCTCCTGGTCTGCGTCTGCTTCAAGGCGGCGAATGGCCGCATCGTAGACCTTTCGTCCAACACACCGATTCGCTCGTTGCATAAATTTCCCCAGTGTTATTGGTGACCGGCCACCTTCGTCTCCGCAGGAGTGTCCTCGATGAACCGTGAAGACTCGCCCTTCGAGCTCGTTCGTCACCCGCTGAAGATTCGCCGTTTGGTCGTCACCCGCGTCCGCGATCTCTCGCCACGTATGCGTCGCATCACGCTCGGCGGTCCCGAACTCGAGGGCTTCATATCCCTGGCACCCGAGGACCACGTGAAGCTCTTGTTCCCCGCCGAGGGACAGTCCGAGCCTGCACTGCCCGTCATCGACGAGCGCGGCGAAATAAAGCCGCCACCGGGCGCACGTCCGATCGCGCGCGACTACACCATCAGGGCAAGGCACGCGGACACCATCGACGTCGACTTCCTGTTGCACGGGCATGGCGTCGCCTCCTCCTGGGCGGCACGCGCGACCCCAGGCGACGTGCTGGGCCTCGCCGGGCCGCGCGGCTCGCGCCTGCTCCGGCTGCAACCAGCCTGGCAGCTCTTCGTCGGCGACGAGACGGCGTTGCCGGAGATGGTACGTCGTCTCGAGGAGACACCGGCGACCGTGCACAATTTCGTGGTGGCGCTGGTCGAGGACACGAAAGACCAGGTCGCATGGCCCGAGCTTGTCCAGCCAGGCGTGGAGACCCGCTGGGTGCACCGTGCGGACGCGGGCGGAGCGGGCGACGTAGCAAAGCAGCTCGTGGACATCGTGCGCGCAGCCGAGCTTCCCGATGCGAGCAATGGATTCGCCTGGCTCGCCGGTGAGGCCTCCGAGACCGCCGCAGTGATGCGCATGCTCGTGCGCGAGCAAGGCTGGGCGCGCGCACGAATCCACGCCTCAGGGCACTGGAAGCGCGGCGTGGTCGCGCACGATCACCACGAGCCGCTGAGCTGACGTCTCTTTTTGGGGCCGCCGCCGCGCCGGGGCGCCGCCCCGGACCCCGCGGGGGCTGTTCGCCCCTCGACCCGAACCAGCGCAAGCGCTGGACTCGTGGTCGATGAACTGCGCGATGCGCAGTTCATCGAACGGGCCGGTGGCAAGACCAGAGACGGCGTTGCCAATCGCAGCGGCGAAAGGCTGCGCGCGTTCGTTTCGTGCGGTGCCCTTCATAGATATTGACTTTCATTAGCAACTTCATCTACGAGCCTCCGCATGCGCACTGTGGCTCTGGCTCTGGCGACGACGATGCTCGTGGGATGTGGACATGCAGGGAGCTCGCGAGCCGAGCGGCTCGCCCATGGAGTCCCCCGCACCGAGGCCTGGTGCGGCCCGGGCGTTGCTGCCTTCGACTGCGACCGCCGCGCGATCCTCTCGATGGCCGGCAGCTACCGCGTGTCGTTCCACTTCGACGAGACAACGCTCCTCGAGCCGGGCTACCTCCCGCGCCCCTCGAAGGACGTGACCGGCACGGAGGCCGTGGTGGTGGTGAGCGACGAGCCGCGACGCATCGAGCTCCAGCACCTCTTGGTGCTTCCCGCGGGCATGGTGGTGAAGCACTGGCGCCAGGTGTGGGTTTACGAGGCGCCTGATCACTTCCGGTTCCTCGGCGCGCAGCGGTTCGACCGGCGCACGCGCAGCGAGCAGGAACGCGCAGGCACGTGGACCCAGCTCGTCTACGAAGTCAACGATGCGCCACGTTATGCCGGCAGCGGCACCTGGGTGCATCAGAAGAGCTCGTCGACCTGGACCTCGGAGACGACGCTGCGCCCGCTCCCGCGCCGCGAGTATTCCAAGCGCAAAGACTACGATCTGATTGTCGCCGAGAACCGGCACACCATCACGCCGCTGGGCTGGACCCACGAGCAGGACAACACCAAGGTCATCCGCCGCGACGGTGTCGAGCGCCCGCTGGTTCGGGAATTCGGCTTCAACGAGTACACCCGCATCGACGATCCGCTCAGCGCGGCTCAGCGCTACTGGAAGGAGACCGCCGCGTTCTGGGCCGCGGTGCGCGCCCGCTGGGAAACGCACCTCGCGCACGGAGAGCTGTCTCTGGCCTACCCCGTCCACGAAGAGAAGCTGCTCATCGACGTGCTCAAGCGCGCCGAGGCGTTTCGCAGCACGCCCGATCTCGCGGAGGCCGAGCGCTGGCTCGATACGCACTTTGCAAAAATGGTGCGCGCCGAGCCCGCCGCGGTCAGCGACGCTCGCTAGAGGCCGAGTCAGGGCGGCCCCCCTCGTCAACGGTCTCCGCAGATGAGCGGAGGGGCGCATCATTTCCCGACGCAATGAAGCAAGCCCAGTAATACGGATGCGCGAGATCAGGGTGGCCTAGCATTTCGAGCTGGGCTCGACGCAAGGCTTCTACGCGCCCCTCCCCCGCAAGCAACTTGTCGTAATAAGCCTCCATCAATTCACACGTCGCCGCATCATCCACGCTCCATAGACTCATGACCTGCGTCTCCGCGCCGGCAATGCTGAGGGCTCGACGCAATCCATAGACACCTTCACCGCTGGCGATTTCACCCAGGCCCGTTTTGCACGCCGACAATATCACGAGCTTCGTCCCCAGCAGGTCGAGTTGCGAAACCTCGAACGCCGTCAGAATGCCGAGCGCCTGATTCTCGTGCCCGCGATTTGCACCAGCGAGCGCGATGCCCGAACGCAAGAGCGGGTTGTCCACGTTCGATTTGAAATGCGTGGGGCGATCAAAACCGAACAAACCCTCATCGAATGGCGAGGGCGCTTCCTGCGTCGATGGGCCCTGCAGAAAAAAGCCATGCGTCGCAATGTGGAGCAGCTTTGGCCCGGCTACCTTCATCAAGGCGCCTTTGGTGGCCGCCTCTCCCATCAGCAACGTGGAACCGTCGATCTTTCGTGCAATCGCGCGACCTTCTTGCGCGGCAAAGCGAAGCGGACGGAAAGACAACCCACGCAGCGCATCACGAGTAGGGTCCCGCGCGACGCTCTCCTGCGCATCCGGAGCAATGGGCGTGATATGTTCGTAATCGGGGGCGGCAATGACGACGGGACCTTGGCGCGATTGGAAGTGGTCCGCAAGGCGTAAGAGATCGCGGCCACTTGCCAATTAATTTAATTCGTAATTTTCGATGACGTAGCGACCATCTTCATCGATGAGCGCACCAAACGGCACGATGTTCAGCAAGGCATCGGGACTCAAGAGAATCTTACGAATTGGGCCGAGCAAACGCCGGATGGGTTGCATGATGAGAGCATCGAGCGTTCGGGCCGCTGTGCGATGCTCCGCAATGGCAGTGTCGACATCACCGAATTCGCGCGTCGTCGGCGTGGGTCGTCGAAGTGCCGCGAGAAACTCCACGGTCAGCTTGTGAATGGCATCGGATTCGCCGAGGTCCACCCAGGAAATCGCGCCATCGCGAAGTAGCACATAGGCAACATAACGACCGGGTTTGAATTCGTCGGTATCATGAACGACGGGTACATAGAGGAATAGCTCCACGAGCGCTGCACCTTCGGGGATTGCAGCTTGCACTTGCTCAATCGTCACCGGTTGCAGCTCGCCCCGCAGCTCGCCGCACCGATGACTCATGGCGATTTCGAGTTGTTGCCGTTCTTGATCGAGACGCGCGCGGGCCAACAGGTCTTCGACCTTGGGCGGACGGATGGATCCGCGCCACACGAGGGCGAAATGCTCCGCGCAGACGCGCTGCAGGCGCTCGAACAGCTTGCCATCCGCCGTCGTCAAGAATCGGCGCAGCGTGGAGAAGTTGTCGGTCATCGTATCGAGCACTCGACCTTTACGATTTAAAATGGTCCGAAGAGCGAGTTCCTTCGATTGCGAGGCGTTGGGGGCGTCGTGGGCGACAAGTGAAATGGCGTCGTTCGTCGAGCGCCAGAGGAGGTTCATGTGCTTCCGCTTTTGCTCCTCCGACCCGACGGTCAAACGCATCGCAATATGCCGATCTTCTGTGTGCACCGTCCGTGCGAGGTGTTTCACGGCATGTTCCGGCTTGCCCCAGACGATATACATCGTCGCGAGATTGCGGAGAAGAACGGCCACTTGCAGATGCCCCGCCCCGAGTGCTCTTTCGCCAATGGTCAGCGCCTGGAAAAAATATTCCTCGGCCTTCGAAAATTGCTTCTTGTAACTGTAAAGCATGGCGAGGTTGTTCCACGAAATCGCAACGTCGGGGTTGTCTGCTCCAAATGTCTCCACGGTCATGGCCAGCGAGCGCTGAAAAAGTGCCTCCGCAGCATCGAAGTCTTTCTTTCGGCGGAGCAAGAGATCCGCGAGAAGGTTCATGGCGTGCGATACACCGGGATGGCACGCTTCCGTTGTCTTTTCGTTGATGTCGATGACCCGCCGACAAAGACGCTCTACCTCGTCGAAGTCTCCCTTTTGGTTTTGAATGTCAGCCAATACGAGGAGTGAGTCCGTGATGCCCGGATGGCTCATTCCGAATGCTGCTTGTCGTGTGGCAATTGCTCGTCGAGCCAACGAAATGGCATGGTCGTAATGTCCTTCGTTGGTCTTGACGATTGCCATGCGGTCGAGCATGGACGCCACCGCGGGATGATCGCGACCGACCGCTTTCTCCATCGTGGACAGCGCGAGCTCGTAGCGCAACTGGGTCCAGGTGGAATCCATCTGAAATTCGCGCAATACCCCGATCTGGAAGGATAGCTTCGCAACAAGGGCATGGTTTGGTCCCAGCGCTCGTTCGAGGATGGCGAGCGCCTCCCGGCACAGCGATTCGGCTTTGGCGTAATCGTTTTTCAGGAAGTACATTTCCGCAAATCGATCGAGCGCCATCCCAACGCGAGGGTCGTTGGGTCCACACGTCTTTTTCAAGATGTCGATGGCTCTTGCGTAATGTGCTTCGGCTTGGGCGTAGTCTTCCTTTGCGGCATACAGTCTTGCAAGATCCTGGAGCGGAGTGGCCAATGTGAGATGGTGTGGTGACAACAATTTTTCGCCACTGACAATCGCGCGTCGGAGCTCCAGTTCGGCGTTGGGGTAGTCTTTCTTTCGCGCGTACGTCGTTCCCAGGATGTAACTCGATGTCGAAGACAAGTCAGAGGGGCCTCCGAAGCCATTCTCCAGCAATGTGCGTGCGCTTTTTGCGAGAAAAATGGCTGCATCATAATGACCTCGATCACGGAGCTTGGCCGCTTCTGCGTGGAGCAGCTGACCTTCTTCGATGGCCCATCCGAAGCCGCTGCCAATGGGATCTTCCGGGTCCGCACCTCGCGCCATACATTGAATCGCGCGGGCGAGCAATGGTTCTGCGGCCCGATGATCTCCGCGTGATCTGTACCGCCTGGCCAAATGAGTCAGCCACGAGAACATCTCCGGACTGTCCGGTCCCGTTGCTTTTTCAACGAGGAGGATCGCGTGTTGATAGAGCAAATTCGCCCGGTGGTCTGCGTGCTGATTGTCGTAATGATCCGCGGCGTTCTTCAGTGCATACGCCACCTGAAGAGGCTCCGGCCCAAAGGTGTTTTCGAGAATGGATAGGCCAAGCTGGATCATGGGAATGGCGGCGCCTACGTTTCCTGCGGCGGTCAACTTGATGGCCTCATCGTGAAGCGTTTCGAATTCGTTCAGCACGTCTGCATCGAAAAGGATTTCCATGCGTGCATTCCTCGATGATTGCATGCGCCGTCGAACGTGTGCGCCCACGCGCCGCTTGCATCCTCGTAACGCGAGACGACGCGCCCCCCTCGACAATGGATAGCTCGAGGCTAGCACACATCATCCCGGACGTTCGTCGTGGCTCACGCCATGCGGACGTCGCGTGCTCGTTCTGCGACCTCCCGCAAGCGAGCGTGAAGAAGCTGATCAAAGGGCCCAAGGGCATCTTCCTCTGCGACACCTGCGTGGCGGACTGCGCCGCGTTGGTCGAGGGCAATGACCCCCACGACCTCGCGAGATCCTCCTGGGCCGCGCGCGCTGCCCGCGTGCCCGGGGATCTTTCGACAGGCACGTGAGCGCGCTCGTCACCGAGTCGGACGGACGGACGGTCGTGCCTTGGACCACGCGGCCAGCACGACGCGCCTTGCGCGCGTGCGAATCGCCCGATGGCGGCTGCTCGGTGGGTGTTCCACGCGTGCAAGGCGCTCCAAACGACCTGCGCCGCGTGCCTTGCACGCGTTCAACGGACGCCGAGCACGCGGCGCGGGAGCACTTGCGCGCGTCCCAGCGTCGCCCTGACGTGTTCCTATCCGCGCTTGCATCGACGCAGGGGCGCTGCTCACGTCGTCACGGCCCCATTGGCTCCGGCGCACCCCGCGCTGTGCACGTGTCCCGGGCGCCTTCGCGCCGATGCAAGGACGACCGCGCAGGCGTTCGCACTCGATTGACACGACCAGACAGCCGCGCTGCCACTGCGCTCAGCAACACCGTCCCACCGGCCCGTTGGAAGAACTGCGCATCGCGCAGTTCTTCCACCCCGAGTCCAGGGCTTGCCCTGGTTCGGGTCGAGGGGCGAACAGCCCCCGCGGGGCCCGGGGCAGCGCCCCGGCGCGACGGCCCAGGCCAGGGGGGGCTTCCCCTGGCGAGCTTCCACGGTAGTATCCGCCCTGATGCACTGCCCCGAGTGCGGGACCAAGGCTAGCCCCGGCGCCGCCACCTGTGGCGGGTGCGGCTTTGCGCTGGCCACGCTCGCGTCGGCGCAGAAAGGCGCCGCCACCGCGCGCACGATGGTGGGCGTGTCGCTGTCGGACCTCGCCAAGGGCCCGAACGCGTCGATGGCGGTTGATCCCGACGCGCCGACCCTCGTGAAACCCGGCTCGAATGGCCCGGCGAGGCCCGTCGTCCCGCCGTCGCCCGAGAACCGCACGATCGTCGGCATGCCTGCCCTCGCGCCGTCCGAAGGCCGGAAGCCCGCGCCGGCGCACGCCCCCGCGCAGACGTTGCTCGGCGTCGCCGTCCCGAACGCCGCTTCGCCTTCCGCTGCGCCCGCCGTCAAGGCGCCGCCGCCTGCCGAGGGCACGTTGCTCGGCGTGGCGCGGCCGGGCATCGCGCCGCTCCGCGCGAGTGCGCCGATCGTCGACGGCGAACCTGCGGGTCGCGAGCGCGAGATGCCACACGAGCTCGGCGCGACGATCATGCCCGACGAGATGGAGCGGTACCGCGGCAAGAACCCGCGGCCGAGCTCCCGCGACAAGCTCGCGCGCAAGCGCCTCGTCTTGCCGCCCATGCAGCCGCGCGGCGGCGAGGTCGTGCGCGAGCGCGCGCGCAAGAACCGAAAGCGCGCGCTGCCGGTGATCATCACGGCGGGTTTGCTCGTGGTGTTCGCCGTCGTCTTCACGTTGCTCTACAGCAGCCCGCCTCCGCTCACGGCGCGGGTGAAGGCCACGCCCGAGGGCCGCGAGGCCGTGGAGATCGAGTGCAAGAGCTGCCCCGACGGCACGAAGGTGCAGATCGGCGCGGCGAGCGCGGACATCAAGAAACACACGGCCCTCGTGACCTTGCCCGCGCCGCTCGCGCTCGGCGAGAACCGGCTCAAGGTCTCGATCGACAGGCCGGGCAGCGGGCGCGACGAGTCCGTCGGCGTGAGCGTGCACGTGAGTTACCGGCTGCGGCCGGATCTCACGGGGCTCGCGAATGAAAAACCGTCGGTGCACGTGGCGGTCGAGGCCGTGGGCGGGACGGAGATCACGATCGACGGCAAGCCCGCGGCGGTGAAGGACGGGCCCGCGGTGCACGTGATCGACGTGGCCGCGGATTGCACGGGGCCCGCGGACGAACCCGCGACGCTCAAGCGCCGCGTGCCGTACGTGGTGCAGACGGAAGGCGGCACGCGCGAGGAGGGCGCGGTCGACGTCGCGGTGGGGATCGTGCCGCTGCACATCGACGCGCCGGGGCCGCGCGTGATCGTGGACGGCGAGACGTTCGTGCTCGCAGGGCGCACGATGAAGGGCGCGGAGGTGCTCGCGGCGGGCAAGCCGATCCAGGTGTCCGCGGACGGATCGTTCGCGCAGCGGATGAGCGTGTCGTCGGTGGGATCGACGAACATCGAGGTGCGCGCGAAGGCGCCCGGGATGGCGCCGCGGATCGTGCCGATCGCGGTGCGGCGCGTGGAGAAGCTCGCGGCCGCGGCGCACGAGTTCATGACGGACAAACCGCTCGGCTACACGGCGTTCGCCTCGACGCAGGCGAGTGACGTGGGCAAGGCCGCGGTGGTGTCGGGCGAGATCGTCGAGGCGCGGACGCAGAACCACCAGACGATCTTCTTGCTCGACGTGCCGGCGAAGGAGGGGTGTCCGAAGGGACAAGGTCCTTGCCGGGTGCGGCTCGTGCACGGCTTCCCGAACCCGGCGAAGGCGGGCGACGTGATCACGGCGTACGGTCAACTCGGAAAACCGTTCAGCGCGCCGGGTAGCAGCGTGGTGCCGGAGATCCAGGTGGCGTTCACGATGCCCGGAGAGCGGAAATGAGCATGAAGACACCGTCGCGCCTCGGGGCAGCCCTCGCCGTGGTGGCAGGGTTTTGCGCGCAGCCGGCGCCGGAGATCGCGCACGCGGAAGGCATCGACACGACGCGGCCGTACACGGTGGTCGTAGGTCCGCCGCGCGGGCACGCGCCAAGCGAGCGAGTGGACGCGCGGCGCACGGGGCAGAGTCGATCGAGGCTGCCGTTTCCGCCGGTCGACAAGTGGCGGAGGCACCTCGGCGGGACGATCGAGGTGCCGCCGGTCGTGGACGAGACGGGGCGGATCTACACGGCGCTGACGGTGCCGGAGGTGGTCGCGTATTCGCCGGACGGCAAGGAGGTGTGGCGGACGCGGCTCGGCAGCGCGCCAGCCATCGCGCCGCCCGTGCTGACGAGCGACGGGACGATCCTGCTCGTGACGAGCGCGGGCGCGGCGGTAGGCCTCGGGCGGGACGGTCGGGTGCAGTTCGCGACGCCGCTCGGGCAACGAGGCCGCGATCTCGACGTGGCGCCGCTCGCGCGTTCGGACGGAAGCGTGGTCGTCGGGGGACGGGCACTCGTGGAGCTCGACGCGAACGGCGGGGTGCGGGCGCGGGCAAGCTTGCCGGAGCGTGCGGTGGGGGCGCTGATCGAGGGTCCAGAAGGGACGATCGCAACGGGCGAGGCCGGCGGTGTCTACGTGTTCCGGCCGCCGAACCCGCCAAAGAAGGTCGGGACGTTCGGCGGGCCGCTGCGGCGCGGAGCAGCGCTCGAAGGCGGGCGGACGCTGCTCGCAGTGGTGAACGGCAAGACCCTCGTGGGGCTCGACCTCAAGACGGGGCTCACGCACGTGCGGGCCGGCGACGTGGGGCTCGGGACGTACGACGAGCCGGTGACGATCCACCCGCGGGGGTTCGCGATGTTTTCGACGTCGACGGGACTGCTCTTCGGGGTGGACGCAGCAGGCAACGAGCGGCTGCGGATGGTGCTCGACAAGGGGGCGCAGCCGGCGGCCCCAGATCCGGCGGCGCCGGCCGGGACGGCAGCGGCGACAGGATTTTTCAACGCGCCAGCCGATGCACGGCCGAGCCCAGCGATGATCGTGGACGCAGAGGGGCGCGTGGCGTTCGCGCGGCAAAACGGGCGCGTCGGGGTGGCGCGGCCAGATGGGAACGTGGCGCTCGTGAGCGAGAAGCTATGCGCAGCGCCGGTGGCGATCCAGCCAGCAGGCGATGACAAGCTGGTGGCAGCTTGTCGGGATGGAACGATCTGGATGCTGGGGATCTGACGGCTGTCTCGTGTCGAAGCCGCTGCACTGGGGCTTTGCCCCAGGCCCCACCAGGGGCTGTCCGCCCCTGGACCCGGACCAGCGCAAGCGCTGGACTCGGGGTCGATGAACTGCGCGATGCGCAGTTCATCGAACAGGCCAGGTCAAGACCAACGAAGGCCCTGCCAACCAAGACCGCCGTGACTGGCAACGCTGTCTCTGGTCTTGCCACGGGCCTGTGGGAAGAACTGCGCATCGCGCAGTTCTTCCCCAAATGGTCCAGGGCTTGCCCTGGTTCGGGTCGAGGGGCGAACAGCCCCCGCGGGGCCCGGGGCAGAGCCCCGGCGCGACGGGACAGCGAGCGATCAGGCCAGCGGGATTCGACAGACGAACCGTGCGCCGCCGCTCTCGGCGCGCTCCAGGGACAGCGCGCCGCCGTGCCGCCGGGCGATGTCGCTCGAGATCGACAGGCCGAGGCCGGTGCCTTGGCCGCGAGGTTTTGTGGTGAAGAAGGGCTCGAAGATGCGGCAGGCGATGTCTTCGGGGACGCCTGGGCCGTTGTCGCTGACGGCGACGAGGGCTGCGCCGCCGTCGCGACGGGCCTCGATGACGATGCGCGGGGTCGGTTTGCCGGAGCGCCCGTCGCTCTCGACGGCTTGGATGGCGTTGACGAGCAGGTTCATGCAGACCTGGCTCATCTCGCCTGAGCGACAGAGGACCTCGGGCACGTCGCCGTAACGTTTTTCGACCTCGATGCCCGCGTCGCGCAGACGGCGGCCGAGCAGCACCAGGGTCTCCTCGATGCCGGCCACGAGGTCCGTGGGCACGACCTCGCCGGGTGACCGGGAAAAACTTTTCAGGTTGCCGACGATGCGGACGGCGCGATCGCTGGCGCGGCGGAGCAGGTGCGAGATGCCGACGAGGTCTTCGAGCGCGGCGTCGACGTCGAGCTCCTTCATCGTGCTTTCGAGCTCGTTTCGCCGCGCTGGCGAGAGTTCCGGCAGGGCGGCGCGGAAGGCGGCGAGGGTTTGCCCGAGCTCCGAGGACAGGCGTTCGAGGGGGGCTGCGGCGCCGGCGATGGCCGTGAGGGGGTTGTAGATCTCGTGCGCGACGCCGGCGAAGAGCTCGCCGATCGAGGCGAGACGCTCGCCCTGGACGAGCGCGGCTTGGGCGCGGCGGAGCTCGTCCAATGTCTTCGTGAGCTCGGCTGTGCGAGCTACGACGTTTTCTTCGAGACCGGCACGCTCGCGTTCGAGCTCGGCGATGGTGCCGGCGAGCCGCACACGCATCCGCTCGATGCTCTCGCCGAGGCCGACGACTTCCACGGGCCCGGTGACGGGCGGCGCTGCGGCGTCGAGTGCGCCACCGGCCACGAGATCGGCGGCGCCGGCGAGGACGGCGAGGGGGCGGCTGAGTTCACGCGCGGCGCGGGCCACGACGCCGAATGCGGCGACGACCATGGTGGCGAAGGCGGCGATGAGGGCGGCGATGGCGTCGATGTCCTGGCGGAGATCGCTGCCGACGGAGAGGGCGCGGTAGAGACCGACGGAGGAGAAGAGGGAGAGCGTGGTGGTGAAGAGCAGCGGCAGGCCGAAATCGCGCAGCATGCGGCGGCGCAGGGTGATGGGCTCGGCGAGCATGGCCGCGCCCCGGCCGGTCCAGGCTCGCAGCCGTTCGAGCAGGGGCGCGACGGTGTCGAGGTCCCAGCCGCGCTGGTAGAAGGAGACGCCGAAGGCGAAGAGGATGCCGAGGCAGATCTCCATGACGGCGTCGGCGACGGACCAGGCGGCGCGGCCGGGTCGGGCGTAAAAGACGCCGATCGTGATGAAGGCCGACCAGACGGTGAAGTTCAGGTAGGAGAGGGTGTTCGGCAGGGCCTCGGCCTGGGCGATGGCGCGCTCGTGCATGGCGCGGTCGCCGTTCGGGCCCGCGGCGAGGGCGCGGGCGACGTGGCGCGTGGCGGGGCGGACGGCGAGCGTGAAGCCGATGGTGCCGACGAGGGCGAGGGCCGGGACGATTTCGAGCCAGGCTTTGAAGAGGACGGGGCTCTGCGTGCGGAGGAAGGCGACGCAGAAGAGCATGAGGGTGTGGCCGCCGACGATGCCGGCGACCATGGCGGACTCGGCGAGTTTGTCGCGGAGGTTGCGGGCGTCGGTGGGAGCGTCGGCGAACGGGTTCAAGCGGCGGTAGAAGGCGCGACGGATGCCGCCGGCCATGAGGCCGAAGCCGGCGGCGGCGAAGAGCACGCGGGAGCCGATGTGCGGGACGAGGGGGCTGACGGAGAGGGGCCAGGAGAGGGTGCGGACGAGGGCGGCGACGAAGAGGCCGCGGGATCCGCGGCGGACGAGCGCTGGGCCGGCGAGGGCGGAGAGGGAGAGGGAGACGACGCCGATGGTGATGGCGACGGGCAAGGCTGCGGAGAGGGCGTCGGGGACGACGGTCCAGACGAAGAGGAGCGCGGAGAAGGCTTCCCAGGCTGCGGCGAGGAGCTCGGCCTGGAGGTGGCTCGGGGCCTTCGGGGGGCGGACGGTCGAGGGCGGGGGGAGGGTCGCGCGCGGGGCCATGGGGCGTTCCGCGATGCTACGGGTTTTTCGGCGCGGCGGAGTTGCGCAGGCGAGCGAATCCGGGGCATAGCTCGGGATCAGGATGCGCGGCTTCCCGTTCGCTCCCGTCGTGCTCGCGCTCGGATGTGGTCCGGCGGAGCCCGCGCTCATGCCCGCGCCGCCGCCGAAGGCGCCCGTGGTCGTGGCTGCAACCGCTTCCGCGCCCGCTCCCGCGCCCGCCGCCGCTTCCGCCGCCGCTCCCGCTTCCGCCTCCGCGCCCGTGGCCGAACCCGCGCCGGCGGCTCCTTCCGGGCCGCGCCTTTATGCCGTCGAGGGCATTCCCTGGATTTACCCGACGCCCGAGAAGAAGGGCGAGCGATACCTCGGGTACATTCGGGTCGGCGAGTCGGTCGCGTTGAAAAAGCCCGAACCCGTGCGCGGGGCCGGGTGCGCGCGGGGGTTCTGGGCGATCGAGCCGCGCGGGTACGTCTGCAACGACCCGCTCGTCTCGCGCGAGCCGCTGCCCGAGGTCCGGCCCGCGTTCGACGCGACGTTGCCCGCGGCGGGACCCTTCCCCTACAAATACGCCATCTCCAATGGCGCGCCGATGTACAACCGCGTGCCCACGCCGCGCGAGCAGGCGCGCATCGAAAGGCTCCTCGGGCCCGCCGGCAAGTTCGAGCCGCTGTCGAAATTCCTCTCCGCGCACGAAGACCTCGCCCAGACCGAGCCGATCACGCCGACCGACCCGCTGCCCGCGTTCCTCGAAGGTGGCAAAATGGTGCGTCCCGGGCGATTCGATCTCGTGCGGCAAAACATCCCGCATGGGTCGATGCTCTCGTACACGAAGGCGTTTTCCGCCGAGGGACGCACGTTCCTGCTCTCGGTGGACCTCACGGTCGTGCCCGCCGACCGCGTGCGCTCGTTCCGACCGAGCTCGTTCCACGGCGTTCGCCTCGGGGACGACGTCGCCTTGCCCCTCGCCTGGTTCCGCAAATCACCACGCGCGAAATGGCGCAGGCTCGACGGCGGCGCGATGGAGCGCACCGGCACGTCGTTCCCGGCGCGCTCGTATGCGATGCTCACGGGCCATACGGCCGAGGTCGCGGGGGCCACGTACCTCGAAACGAAGGAGCGCGAGGGCGGGCAGCCGGTGTGGGTGGAGCAATCCGATGCGACGGTCGTCGAGCCGCGGCAAAAGCTGCCGTTTGGCGTGCGCGAAGGGACGAAGTGGGTGCACGTGCGGATCACGCAAGGCACGCTCGTCGCGTACGAGGGGCTCAAACCCGTGTTCGCCACGCTGATTTCGCCCGGATCCGGCGGTGTTCCCGTGAAGGGGATCGACAACGTGAAGGCGAGCACGACACCGACCGGGACGTTTTACGTGACGTTCAAGGACAAGGCGGCCACGATGTCGCCCGAAAAAGGCGAGGATCGCTCGTTCTGGATCGCCGACGTCCCTCACACGCAGTATTTCAACCCGCCCTTCGCGCTGCACGCCGCGTACTGGCACGAGCGTTTCGGCGAGCCGACCAGCGCCGGCTGCGTGAACCTCTCGCCGATCGACGCCGAGACCCTGTTCCATTGGAGCGACCCACCCGTGCCCGCCGGCTGGCAGGGCGCGTCGGGGGCCGGCGCCCCGGAGAACGGGCCTACGACGGCGGTCGTGATTTCGAGGTAGAATCGTCACCTGCCGCCTTGCGTCGTGTGGCGACGATGGCCATCGTGGGGCCCCATGCGAACCGAGATCCGACGCAGCACCTGGGTCAAGCCACTCCTCTCCGTATTCGGCGGAACGGCCGAGCGATCGTACGTCGACATCGAAGGCGACGAGATCCACGTTCGTTTTGGCTGGCTCTTCGACGAGCGCATCCCGCTCTCGCGGGTCACCTCGGTCGAGCGCGCGCGCTGGCCGCTGCTCGGCGGGCTCGGATGGCGAACCAATTTCGTCGATACGGTCGCGGTTGTCGGGTCGTACGACGACGTGGTGCGCATTCGCCTCGCGCCGGCCCAGCCGATGCGCGTGCTCGTCCGCGTTCCGACCGAGACGCTTTATGTCTCGGTCGAGGATCCGGACGCCTTCGTGGCCGAGGTCCGGCGCCGCATCGCCTCGCGGGTGTCCTGAGATGACCTTCCCCCCGCATCACCCGTTCCGCTCCGCCGAGGCCCGCGAACGGTTCCTTGCCCGCTACGACGAGCGCGCCGCGCGCTGGCCCGTTCCCTGCGAAGGCCGCACGATCGAAACGTCCCTCGGACGGACGTTCGTCCGGGTGAGCGGGCGCGCGGGCGCCCCGCCGCTCGTGCTTTTGCACGGGATCTCCGGCAGCTCGCTGCAATGGGGGCCGAACATTGCGAAGCTCGCCGAGCGGTTCGAGGTCTTCGCCATCGACGGGATCCACGACTGCGGCCAGAGCGTCTATTCGCGGCTCGCGAAGGAGGGGTACGATTACGCGTACTGGCTCGACGAGGTCGCGACGGGCCTCGGTATCCGATCGGAGTTCGCGCTCGCGGGGCTCTCGTACGGCGGGTGGATCGCGAGCCAGTACGGGCTGCGATATCCGCGGCGGGTGCGAGGCCTCGTGCTCGTCGCGCCGGCGAACACGGTGCTGCCCATCGTGGTGAAATGGATGGCGCGCGCCATTTTGACCGCCCTGCCCATTCCGTGGCTCACGCGGAACTTCATGCAATGGATGCTCGCGGACACGGCGGCGAAGGGCGAGGAGGGCCGGAAGCTCGTCGAGGAGGTGATCGAGGACTCCTACCTGGCCGCGCGATGTTTCGCGTGGAAGCCCACGGCGCAGCCGACGGTGCTACGTGACGAGGAGCTCCAGGCGCTGCCGCGGCCGACGTTTCTGATCCTGGGGGAAAACGAGACGATTTATTCGGCGAAGGATGCGATCGCGCGGGTGAAGCGCGTCGCGCCGCACATCCAGACGGAGCTCTTGCCGAATGCGGGGCACGATCTCACGCTCGTCCAGGCGGACCGCTTCAACGCGCTCTTGCTCTCGTGGCTGGGCGAGGGCGCGACGACGGCTACCGCGACTGGATAGCCTGCGCCTGGTACGTCTGGCAGAGGAGCGCCGGCAACCCTGTGTTGCAACGAGCCTCGGCGTAGAGCTTCGCCACGAAGGACGACTGGGCGAGGCCGTGCGCGCCCAGGATCACGCCCATCAGCGCCAGACTCGTGACCCCGCGCCGAACCGCGCGCCGGAGCGCGCCGAGGGCCTGCTCTGGATTGCCCTGGACGAGCTCGACCGCGCGATCCCGGCCTCGATACGCGGCGGCGCTCCGCGCGAGGCGCGAGGCGAGGTCGTCGCCGAGGCCGAGATCGACGCGCGGAACGGCAAGGTCCACGAGCGGCGCGGGCCCGTCGTTCTCGGCCTCTAGCCCCGGCGCGAGCGCCGTCTGCGCGCGCTTCAAAGCACGAAGGTCGGCCGCGAGGACGACGAGCGTCACGAGGGCTGTCGCGAGCAGGATGAAGAGCGCCGGGATGGGCTTTTCGGTCTCCTCCAGGTGCGCCGCCGGCCAGTCGAGGGCCGCGAGCAGCGTGGCCGCGGAGAGGGCCGCCGCGAGGATCCCCCACACGGCGCGGCGATCGCTGCCCGCGACGATCGAGCCGAGGCGGGCCCGCTGGGCGCGGCGCGCGGACGAGAGGATGAGCAGGCAAACGGGCAAGAAGAGGATCGCGGAGAAGACCCCGCTCGCGGCGCCGCCGAGCGTGCCGTCGCTGGCGTGGTCGAGGCTCGCGACCATCGCGCCGGCCGCGGCGCCGGCGAGGAGCACGACCAGGACGTGATACCCGGTCCGGTCCGACGTCGGGCGGGTCTCGGCGTTGGGTGTTTCGATCTCGTACGAATATCGCCACCCGAGGCAGAGCTTTTTCAGGAGGACGCCGGTGACGGCGGCGATGAGCATGGTGCCGAGGGCGGCGAGGGGTTTGATCTCGCCGTACGTGACGCCGAGGAGCGGGTTCGAGAGCAGCTCCGCGGAGAGCCAGCCGGCGGCGGCGCCGGTGATCGCGAACGGGGGAGCGAGCCTGGGGAAGCGGGATCCGTCGGCCATCGGGTCTTCCTTGGATGGGGGGCGTGCTTCGTGAAACGCAAAAGACGCCGCCTTCCTTGGGACAACCGTCAGGCCTTGGGGTTCCTCTTCATCCACGCGACCGCGGCACGTCCTCGAACGGGACACAACGAAACATCTCGACGGCGACGGGGCCCTCGCCGGGCCTTCGCTCGATTGCCGTCGCCACGCGATGACGACCGCCCAGTGAGGTGAGCGAGAATTGCCAGCGCGAAGGGGCGTCCGGGAGCTCGGGCTCGAAGGAGATACGAATGGGGCCGGTCTCGTCGAGGTGGTAGGAAAAATGATCGAGCGGGATGGCGAGGCCCATGCCGCGCGCCTTGATGTAGGCTTCCTTGAGGGTCCAGTAATCGAAGAATCGATCCCGCTGGCGGTGCGCGGGCAGCCGGCGTAGCGAGGCGGATTCGAACGGGGAGAAGAAGCGGTCGGCGATGCTGACGGTCTCGCCGCGCCGGTGGGTGTCCTCGACGTCGAGGCCGACTTCGCGGTCCTGCGCGACGAGGATGGCAACGAGGCCGCGTGTGTTCGAGAGGTTGAAGCGCACCCTCGGCGCGCCGCTCGGCCCCGCGATCTCCGGGCGGCCGTGGCTGTTTCGCACGAAGACCCAATCGCGCGGGGCGACGGGCGCATACGCGCTGAGCACGGCGCGGACGAGCGCGCGCGTGACGAGGTATTCGCGTCGGCCCTCGGCGAACCGAAAACGAGCTTGCTGCCGGGCCTCGTCGGGAGACATGACGGAATGGTAGGCCGCGAGCAGGTACCAATCGTCGATCGCGTCGGGATCGACGTACCAGAGGTGCGCGGCGCCCGAGGGCAAGGAAAGAGGGCTCAAGGCGTGATCTCCGGCGTCGGGAGGATCTGTTTCACGTAAGCGTCGATCGACCGGTCGCTCCGGCGTTCGCGCGGGTATCCGAACGAGACCTCCTCGAAGCGGACGCCGTCGACGTGCACCGTCCGCCGGACGTGCAAATGGCCCTGCACCACGACGCGCGCATCGAAGCGGACGTGCCAATCCGTGGTTTTTCGCGTCCCGCACCAGGGCGAGAAGCGCGGCACGCGCGGCAGGAAGACGAGGTCCTGGCGCAGCGGGAAATGATTGATGAGCACCTTCGGCAGCGCGGGCGCTGTGCGGAGGCGCGCTTCGGTCTCGGCGACGCGCGCGTGGCACCACGCCGGCCGGCTCGGAAAGGGCGCGGGATCGAGCAGGACCTCGTCCGCCGCGGCGATGCCTTGCTCCGCGGCCCAGGCGACGGCTTCGCTCACGGGCACGTGGTCCGGGCGGAACGTGTAATCGTAGAGCAGGAACATGGGGACGATGAGGTGCGGGCCGCCCTCGCCTTCCCAGATGGGATATGGATCCTCCGGCGTGAGCACGCCGCGCTCGCGGCAGAGCTCGATGTACCGCGCATATCGGGCGGCGCCGCGGGGCTCGCCCGGCTCGTGGGGGTTGACGTACAGCTCGTGGTTTCCCGGCACCCACACGAGCTTCCGGAACCGCGGCGCCAGCGTATCCAGCACGAATCGTACGTGCTCGAACGTTTCGCCGAGATCCCCACCGAGGATGAGCCAATCGTCGGGCCGCGCGCCGAGGGACGCGACGGCGGTTCGATTGTCCGGAAATCCGACGTGCAGATCGCTGATGGCGAGGAGTTTCATGAGGTCAGACGCGCGCATTCTACACGCGGTCGTGCCGCGCGTCAGCCGTCTCCGCGGCGCCGCTCGGCTTCGATGCCCGGAGGACGAGCGCGACCGTGACGAGCGTGCCGATCGTGCTGATCGCGCCCGTCGCCCAGGGGACGTAAAACGAGAGCAAGCCGCCCGCGAGCTGGATCGCCGCGGGCCAGAGGAGCTCGAGCGTGCTGTTGATCGCGGTGACCACGAGGCAAGAGCCGATGATGAGCTGGCCCATCGCGCCCGAGGTCCAGACGTGCTCGCCGCGAGCGTAGGAGAGCACGTCGTGCAGGGCATTCAGCGCGAACGAGGCCGTGACGGTGAAGAGCAGCCGGCGGTTGAAGAGGTTCGTGAGCAGCCGCCTGCGACCAAAAAAGAGCCCGGCGAGGAACAGCGCGAGGATCACCGCGTCGAAGACGAGGACGTCGGCCCAGGACGAGGGGCGGCGCGTGTTCGCTTCGCGGATCGAGAGGGCGCCCATTGCGATGGCGCCGGTTCCGACCACGGCGCTGATGAAGAGCGTCCGCGCGCGGCGACCCACGCTGGAATCCATCTCCTTGGCCATCTTCGCGGCCCTCCGCTCGAGCCGCCGGCGTTCCTCGATTTTTTCTTCCAGCAGGGCGACGCGCGTTTCGAGCGCGGAGCGATCTCCTTCGATTCGTTCGAGCAGGGCGCGGGCGTTCGCAGGGTTTTCCAGGGCGAGCTCGCGCTCGACGAGGAGCGAGAGGCTCCGCGCGAGCCCCTCCTTGGCGCGCGTGTTGTCGGGCCATTCGCGGAGGGCTTGCAGAAAGCCGAAGCGGCATTCGCTGAGCCCGCCCAGCATTTCCGCGCTGGTGACGAGCTCAGGTCCGCCGTTACCCATGGCCTTCTCCAAGGCCGCGAGCCGCTCGCTCGCCGCATTCGCGATTCCGAGCGAGGAGCGGTGATGCAGAAAATCGGCCACGCGCTCGCGGAATGTCGCGGCGCTCGGGGGCCGCTCGTCCCGATCGCGCGACATTGCGGCATTGCAGAGCGCGACGAGCTCGTCCGGGGCCTCGGGCGGGTAGTCCTGCGGCGTCCCCGCGCTCGCCGAAAGAAGCGCGTCGTAAAGGCTCGGCCGCGCGTGCGGCGGGTTGCCCGTGAGGATCTCGTGGAGCGTCGCGCCGAGCAGATACACGTCCGTCCGCGCGTCGACCTCGTGCGGCTTTCCGCAAGCCATCTCCGGGGCCATGTACGCAGGGGTCCCGACGAGCGGCTCCGCCTCCTTGCCCGGCGTCGTGTCGATCTTCCGCGCCACCCCCCAATCGAGCAGGTACACCTCGCCGAATTCGCCGACCATCACGTTGTCGGGCTTCATGTCCCGGTGGACGATCCCGCGGGTATGGGCGAAATGCAATGCATTGCATACCTGCATCAGGATCTCGAGGTGCGCGACGAGGCGTGATTCGCCCCCGAAGCTCGCGAGCTCCCAGAACGGATGGCTCGCATCCGCGAGGAGGTCGCTCCACGACACGCCCTCAATCCGCTTGATGACCAGGATCGGCCGCCCTGTATCGTCGAGCCCGAGCGCGTGCACCGGCACGATGTTCGGGTGTTCGAGCCCCCCGGCGACCTGGCCTTCGCGAATGATCGCCAAGGACGCGCTCCGGGGCGCGTCGTCGTGCGGTATTTTTACGGCGACATGGCGATCGAGGGATCGCTGATGCGCGAGGTAGACGGCCCCCATGCCGCCTTGCCCGAGCTGCCGCACGAGGGTGAGGTCGACGCCCGGCGAGGAGAGCACGGGTGCCTTGCCCTCGATCGCGCCGGTCGAAAGCGACAGGCGCGGCAGCACTGGCGTTTCGGCGTCCGGCGGATGGCTCCGCGGCGGCGCGCCCTCGGTCGTGGTCCCGAGGGCCTCCGCCAGGTCTTCCACGCGGATCGTGTCGGAGATGGTCCATTCCATTGCGCGCCTCGAAGGATGCACCATTCCCGCCGCCCGGAGAAGTGCGGGTTCCGACTTTTCTCGTCCGCTGCGCACGAAAAATACGCTCGCCTCCGGGGCGGCATCGGCGCACATTGAACGGACGATGGACCGCACGATCCGCCGCGCACGCGCCACCTTTTTCGTCCTCGCCGCCGCTTCCGCCGCCGGTTGCAGCGATGATCCCCGCCCCGTGGTGACGCTCCCGCCGCCAGGCACGCGCGAGGAGCTCGCGGACGAAGCCGCGCTCGCGGCGCTCGCGGATTTCCGGGCATTGCCCGTCTTCGGCGAGGAGAGGTACGTCCAGACGGGGAGCCAGGATCGCCTGAGCGGCGCGCCTGCGCCGGCCGATTTCGTGGAGCGTGGAAACCGCGACATGAACCATTTCGTCTGCCGCGGCCGCGAGGCCTCCGTCAGCGAGAACCAGCTCATCCCGCCGATTTACGACGAGGCCGCGTGCCCCGAGGCGTACGTGCGGGGCGTCGTGCTCTCGCGGTTTTCGGGTTCGGGTTACCTGTCGCGGCTCTGGCTCACGGCGAGCTCGCTGCGGAACGGGCTCGTGGCGAACGACGAGGTGCTGCGGATCTGGGTCGACGACGAGGCGAACCCCGTCGTGGAGGAGCCGCTCGCCGCGGTGATCGACGGCACGGCGGGGGAGATGTTCGCGCCGCCGTTCGGTGATGGGCCGGGGAATCACCTCGCGTGGTATTATCCGGTCGTCTTCTCCAAGAAAATCGTGATAGCCCTCGATGGGCTCGGGCCGCTGGAATATTATTATCATCAGGCAGGGGCGGTCCTTTCCCCGGAGGCCGTGCCGCGCAAGGCGGCCGAGGCGCGCCTCGCCGCGCGGGACCAGGCGATTTCCGTCCTCTCGTCCACGGCGGAGGGGGTGATCCCGGGCGAGCCGCTCCTCGCGCCCAAGACCGTGACCCTGGAGCCCGGACAAACGACCACGCTGGCCGATCTTGCAGGTCCTTCCACGATTCATGCGTTTTCCATCGAGGTCGCCGAGGCGCAGCTCGCCACGCTGCGTGACGTCACGCTTTCGGTCACCTGGGATGATGATGCCGCGCCGGCCATTCTGCTGCCGTTCTCGGATCTCTTCGCCGCGACGCTGGATGCGCCGGAGAATGCGAGCCTCGCGCTTGCGGGGTCGAAGGACGGAGGCACGGCGCGTCTCGCCTTGCGGCTCCCGATGCCATTCAAGGAAAAGGCGGTCTTCGCGGCGACGAGCGCGGCCGCGGAGCAGGTCGATTTCACGCTCTCGATTCGAGGCGAAAAGGTCGTCCCGAGCGAGCCGTTCGGCCATCTCCACGCCGTCCGCAACGAGACCGTCGCGCCCGCGCCGGGGCCCGAGCATCCACTCGCGAGCGTCACGGGCCGCGGGCGCTGGGCCGGGACGTGCCTCATGCTGGAAGGCCGCGGAATCGGTGATGGCAGCCTTTTCGACGAACCGCTCAATTTCCTCGAAGGTGACGAGCGCGCCGTGCTCGACGGCGTGACGTCGGTCGTCGGAACGGGCACCGAGGATTACCTGAATGGCGCGTTCTACTTCGAATCCGGCCCTCACGCCTCGCCGTTCGCGCAATGGTGGGGCACCGAGGTCACGCCGCCCTCGGCTCGCACGAGCGCGTGCCGGTTCCACGTGCTCACGGATCGGATCGACTTCCAGAAGAGCGCGGAGATCGCGCTGGAAATTGGTCCAGGCATCCCCGAAACGCTCGACCGGTACCGGAGCGTGACGTTCCTCTATCGCTGATCAGGGCTTCATGAACCGAGGATCTTCGAGCGCCTCGGACGTGCATTCGGCAGGCGCCGTCACGGGATTGCAGCGCGCCGGCGTGCCGCCCGTGATGTCCACGTGATAGGTGGAGCCGTCGATCGGCGCGGGATAATCCGTCGTGACGAGATGCGCGGCGCCCGCGAGCGCCGCATCGCGCAACTTCGTGTCGCCGGCGAGCGCGGCGTCGAGGTCGATCTCGGCGCGCGTGCGGACCATCATGTTCGCGGCCGCGGCCTCGTCGATGAGCACCTTCGTCACCGTGGGATCGTCATAGAGCGTCCATGCGGCATGCGGATCCGTGGGCACCGTCCGGGTGAAGAGGAGCCGGCCTGCGAGGCTCGTTCCCTCGCGGGAATACGCCTTGCCAAACCCGTCGGTCAGGTTGTACATCGTGAAGATCACGCGGCCGCGCAGCTTGCCGAGCGTGGGCCAGCCCTCGGTCTTCACGGCCTCGCCGAGCGTCGCGTAATCGCCCTGCACCTCGTCGGGCGTCACGACGCGATCTTCCGGCCAAACCCCGAGGAGCTTCTCGTGCAGGGTGCCGAAATAAGCCTCGATCGCGTTCGCGCCGGGCGCGAGGTCCTTGATGTCGAGCATGATCGTGAGCGGTAGGTGGGCCGGGTGGGCGTCCGACCAGCGCTTCACGATGCCGAGGCACGCGCCGAGCGTGGCGCACGTGCTGCCTTCGTCGAGGAAAGGCACGTGCGCGACCTTGTAATCCCCGAGCGCCTCGTCGTACCGGAGGTCGAGCTCGATGCAGCGCACGCCCTGCTCGGAGAGCTGCACGTCGAGCGGCGCGTGATCGACGGCGTACGCGGCGCCCGTGAGATCGGGGTTCGCCACGTGGAAGCTGTTGTGCGTGGCCTTGGCCTGCACGTGGTGGAGGCGCAGGACGTCGTCGAGCGGATACACGAACGAGGGTTTGGTCGTGCCAGGAGCGCTGCCTTCGTCGGTGTCACTGCACGCGCAGAAGGAGAAGGTAAGCGTTAGCAGGGAAAAACAGAGGGCAAGGCGAGAATGCATATTCACGGCATGACAGCTCTCCTCGGGAGGACCGTCAAGGCCTGGAGAATCGGACGGCGATGGGGAAATCATCGAGCACGGCGGGGACATGCCGTGCGGACGAGCAAGAGCGCGGCCGAAAGCCAGAGGGCGCTCGATCGGCGACGAGGACGGAATGCGGGGAGGTTAGCGCCGGAGCTTTTTCGCCATCTGCTCGCCGAGCTCGCCGGCGCGGTTCGTGGCCGCTTCGACGGCGTCGATGAGCGTGCGGCGCAGGCCGCCGGCTTCGAGCGTGTGCAGTCCCGCGATGGCCGTGCCGCCGGGGCTCGTGACCATGTCCTTGAGGCGCCCTGGGTGCTCGCCCGTCTCGAGCTGGAGCTTGGCCGCGCCGTACACGGTCTGCGCCGCGAGGAGGAGCGCGGTGTCGCGGCCGAGGCCGACCTTGACGCCGCCGTCCGCGAGGGCCTCGATCATGAGCATCACGTACGCCGGGCCGCTGCCCGACAGGCCCGTGACCGCGTCGATCAGCGATTCGTCGAGCACCACGCAACGGCCGACGGCCTCGAAGAGCGCGCGGGCGACCTCGAGGTCGTCTTTCGTGGCGTGCGAGCCGGGCGCGATGGCCGTGGCGCCCGCGAGCGCGATGGCCGCGGTGTTCGGCATCGATCGAATGACCCGCGTGCGCTCGGGCAGGCGCGCCTCGATGGCCTCGATCGGCACGCCGGCGGCGACGGAGATCACGACATCGCCCTCCTTCAGCCCGGCCGCGACGGCGCCGAGGATACGGTCGACGATCTGCGGCTTCACGGCGATGACGACGACGTCGGCCCAGCGGACGAGCGCCTCGTTGTCATCCGTGGTGTCGATTCCGTACGTCTGCCGGAGCTCGTCGAGCCGCTGTTCCTTCAGATCGCTCGCCCGGATTTGAGCGGGCGTGACCATGGCCGAATGCAAGAGGCCCCGGATGAGCGCGGACGCCATGCTGCCGCCGCCCACGAACCCGATTCGCCGCTCTTCCATGCGTTTGCGCAGATCGTTCATCGCTTCCCTTCCGGCGGCGAACGGTACCAGAGCGCTACGCCAGGGGACAGCGGCATCCGGGGAGACATGCGATCGTCCCAACCGCACCGCGAGGGGTTGCGCAACTCGGTATCGCGATTCATCCGTTAGGCTCGGAATGAAGTGGAGCCTCGGCTGGTTCGCTCGCCCGGAGGTTCGAGGGGAGAATTCATGATGTCCGTCCGTTCGTCCCAGCGCGCGTCTTCATTCGTGTCTCGCTCGGCGCTCGCCCTTTTGCTCGCCACGGGATTGCTCGGGTCCACCGGCTGCGGGCACGAGGCGCACGCGACGCCGCCGCCGCCCTCTACGCAAGAGGTTGCCCAGCAAGTCTCGGCCGAGGCCGCCGCGGCCGTCACGGCAGCGCCCGCGCCCGCCGGGCCCGCGCCCGTGCCCGCGACGTTCGACGTCGCCGACCTCGCCCAGCGCGTGACGCCCATGGTCGTCAACATCACGACGACGCAGAAGGTCGCCGGCGGAGGACCGGGCTTCGGCGGCATCGATCCCTTCGAGTTTTTCTTCGGCCCGCGCGGAGGCGGCGGAGGTGAACGCGCGCCGCGCACCCCGGAGCGACAGATGGCGCGCACCGCGCTCGGCACCGGGTTCATCATCGACCCCGAGGGGTTCATCGTGACGAACGCGCACGTGATCGAGGGCGCGGACGATGTGAAGGTGCGCCTCGCGGACGAGCGCGAGTTCGCCGCCGACGTCGTCGGGCGTGATACGAAGCTCGATCTCGCGCTCTTGAAGCTTCGCGGCGCGAGCGGCCTTCCGGTCGCGGCGCTCGGATCGAGCGAGGCGCTGCGCGTCGGCGAGCACGTGCTCGCGGTCGGGAACCCCTTCGGGCTCGGGCACACGGTGACGCTCGGGATCGTGAGCGCCAAGGCGCGTTCGATCGGCGCCGGCCCGTACGACGATTTCATCCAGACCGACGCGAGCATCAACCCGGGCAACAGCGGCGGTCCGCTGTTCAACTGGAAGGGCGAGGTGATCGGCATCAACACGGCCATCCGCGCCGGCGCGAACGGCATCGGCTTCGCGACGCCGGTCGACGCGCTGAGGGACATCCTGCCGCAGCTCCGCGAGAAGGGTCGCGTCGAGCGTGGCAAGCTCGGCCTGCTCTTCCAGCCGCTCACGGCCGATCTCGGCAAGGCGTTTGGCATGGACACGCCGAAGGGCGCGCTCGTCTCGGATCTCGAGCCGGGCGGCGCGGCGGCGCGCGCGGGCATCAAGCCCGGCGACATCGTGGTCGCAGTGAACGGCACGCCGATCCACCACGCCGAAGACCTGCCCCGCAAGGTCGCGCGGCACGCGCCGGGCACGACGATCAAAGTCTCGCTCCTCCGCTCCGGCAAGCCGCTCGAGGTAACCGCGAAACTCGATCAGCTCGGCGACGGCAACGGCGACGAGGTCGACACGAAGCCCACGCGCGGGCCGAAGGCGCCGGCCACGGCGAACAAGTTCGGCTTCCAGTTCTCGGATCTCGCGGGCGGCGGCGTGCGCGTCGACCGGGTCACGGAGGCCGAGAGCGAGCTCTCGCCGGGCGACGTGCTCCTCGAGGTCAACGGCGCGCCGGTGCGCGACGCCAAGGCGCTCGAAGCCGCGCTCGGCAAGATGAAGCCCGGCACCGTGGCGGCGTTCAAGGTTCGCCGCGGCAAGATCACGCGGTTCGCCGCGCTCCCCATCAAGTGATCCCGGGCCGCCGGGCTTGACAGCGTCGCTCTCGCACGGTGCTGTCGGGCCCATGAACCCCGTCTCGTCTCCGCTGCGGCGCCTTTCCGAGGCGCCGCGCCTCTACGTGCAGGAGGGTTTTGTCTTCGACGACGAGGTGCGCCACGTGCTCGCCTCGTACGGCGATCGCGACGGGCTCACCCGCCGCGGGCTCGCGTGGCAGGCGAACGAGACGGGGTTGTCGAGCGAGCTACCCGTCCGCGAGGACCCCGTGCTCGCGGCGATCGCGGCGCGGATCGAGGCGGTCCTCGGGTTTTCCTGCACGCTCGTCGAGCCGACGTTCCGGTTTCGCCGGTACGAGCGGGGCGACGCGCATCCGCCGCACCTCGACGAATACACGATCGGCGGCGCGCGGCTCATGGCGACCGCGATCGTCTATCTCACGGACGCGGAAGGCGGCGGCGAGACGTTTTTCCCGCGCGCCGAGCCGCATCCGGTGGCCGTCGGCGCGAAAAGGGGACGGCTCGCGCTCTGGTTCAACCATCGGCCCGACGGGAGCGTCGACAGGGCCGCGCTGCATCAGTCGAATCCGCTCCGCGAAGGGGAAAAGGCGACGATCGCGTATTTCGTTTATGCCCCCGTCGAGGCCGCCCGCGTGAAACTCGCGGCGGACGAGAGGCCGGCGGGGAAGGCGCCTGCTTCGCGGCGGTTCGTCTGCGTGAACGACGGCGTGCCCGAGACGACGATACGCGTGCTGCGCGAGGCGTGCGCGTCGCGCGGGGTCTCGTACGAGGAAGTGCAGGCGGCGAATTTCGATTTCACCGCGGCCGAGCCGCTCCCGCCGGGAACCTTGCTCTTCCGGCCGGCCGTCTCGTCCTCGGCGGTGCGCGTGGAGCAGGCGCTTTCGGGGCCGGGGGTGGTGACATTTCATCGGGAGCCGGACGGCATGTTCCGCGATATCGGGCCCGAGGTTTCCGTGCTCGAGCGGCGGGGAATCTCGGTGCCGCGGTGGATCTGGGGGAACACGACGAACCGCGTGCTTTTGCGGCGCTATGTCGAGGATCTCGGCGGCCTGCCGATCGTGATGAAGTTTGCCGGCGGATCGGGGGGGATCGGCGTCTTGCGCATCGACAGCCTGGCGGGGCTGTTTTCCACGATGGATCATGCGCTCGCGTCGGGCCGGATGCCCGTGCTCTCGGCCTACATCCCGGATGCGACGCATTATCGCTGCATCGTGGTGGGCGACCGCGTCGCGGGGTACTGGCGAAATCAAAAGGACGAAGACGATTTCCGGACCCACGCGACCGATGATCCGGCCGATTACCGGACGCCGCCCGCGCCCGAGATCCTGGCGAGCGCCGTGGCTGCGACGGCCGCCCTCGATGTCGAGCTCGGCGGCGTGGACGTGCTCGAACATCCGAGCGGACGCCATTACGTGCTCGAAGTGAACTTTCCGTGTTTTTTCGCGCGCGCCCGGCTCGTCGGCGGGCAAGACGTGGGGGGAGCGATGATCGATTGGCTCGTGCGAAAAGCGGAGCGAAGGGCCGGTACGTAGCGGCGACGGCGCTTCAGGAACCCTTGTCGCTCTGCTCGGCCGTGCGCTTGTCGCTCTGCTCCGCGCCGCGGGCGCCCTGTTCCTTGTCCTTGTCCTTGCCGGACTTCTTCTTGTCGCTCTGCTCCGCGTGGCGCTTTTCCTTCTCCTCTTGGTTCTTCCGCGAGCCGTCGTCGTCGTCGGAAGCCCAGAGCGGCATGCCCGGCGAAACACCGAGGGCCGGGGCGCTCTCGACCGTCGGGCCGCGGCGAACCCGAGGACCACCAGCCGGAGGGGCCACGCGCGCCTCGAGGAGGCCGAGATCCGCGAGCTCGTCGAGCGCGCGGAACACCGCGTCACGCGTCCACCCGTCGGTTCCGGTGGCGGCCGCGAGGGCAGCGATGTCCGCGATGGACCGGGTGCCGTCGGCCTGCGCGAGGGCGAACGCGGCGAGGGGCGAGAGCGCGGGCAGGGAGCCAGCGTCGATCGAGGCACTGCGGGCTTTCGGGGTCATGCAGATCTCCAGCGTGGGGTAGGTTCGTCCCAAACGTGACGATTCATATCACGGAGGGCCAGCACGCACACAGGGGAGACCAACCCTCGCGCGCAAGTGCGGGCTTCGCGGCCTTTCGCGTGGTAACGCGGCGCGGGTGAACAGCGTCGAGCCGGGGGGCCGAGAGAGGAGCGCCCCCGAGGCCACGAGCGGACCACGAAAGGCGCTCGCGTGGATGGTGGTCGCGCAGGTGCTCTTCACGATCATGGGGATCTGCACGCGCCTCGGCGCGCAAAAGCTCCCGTGGTCCGAGGTCGCCGCGGCGCGCGCGGTGCTCGGGGCCGTGGTCGCCATCGCGGTCGCCCGGATGCGCGGCGCCCCGCTCGTGATCCACGACCGGCGCACGGCGTGGGCCCGATCGATCTGCGGAACGGTCGCGATGTTCTGCACGTTCTACACGTTCGGCGCGCCGGCGATCGCGCTCGGGGACGCCGTGACGCTCGGCGCGACGTCGCCGATCTTCATCGCCATCCTGGCGCCGTGGCTGCTCGGCGAGCGGAGTTCCCGGATCGTTTGGGTTGCAACGACGATCGCATTCGCTGGCGTGGCGCTCGTCGCGGGCCCGAGCTTCCGGCTGTCCGGTTCGCTCTCGCTCGTGTCGCTGCTCGGCGCGGTCGCGAGCGCGCTCGCCATGATCTGGCTGCGTCGCCTGGGCACCGGCCGATCGGGCACGCCGCGCGAGAGCCCCGAGGCGATCGTCGCGCATTTCTCGCTTGTGGCGGGCGTTTCGCTCTCGCTCGTAGCGCTCCCGACGCTGCGCATGCCCGACCTCGAAGGCGCGCTCTTCCTCCTCGGCACGGGCGCGAGCGGCGCGTTCGCGCAGATCGCGATGACGCGGGCGTACGCGCTCGATCGTGCGGCTCGCGTGGGCGTGTGGAGTTACCTCGGGGTCGTTCTGACGCACTTCGCGGCGATCGTGATCCTCGGGGAGCCCGAGAAGCCGGTCGGGCTCGCGGGGGCGGCGCTGGTGATCGCGGCGGGTGTAGGGCTCACCTGGTCCGGCTTGCGCGAGGCGAGGGCGACCGCGGCGCTCGTTTCGCCCCCTTGCCAAACGGGCCGATGACCGCGATCCTCCCCGCAGGATGCCGCGCACGATACGGAAGATCGCCATCAACACCGGGGGCGGTGACGCGCCCGGGCTGAACGCCGTGCTTCGATCCGTCACGCTCTCCGCCATCGAGCGGGGTATCGAGGTCTGGGGCATCAAACACGGGTATCGCGGTTTGCTCGAGGACGAGCCTGGCGGCCTCGTGCGGCTCGATCGTGATGCCGTGCGCGGCATCATGCACCTCGGCGGCACGATCCTCGGCACGGCGAACCGCGGCGATCCGTTCCACTACCCGACACACGAGGGCGACAAGATCGTCCCCAAGGATCGCGCTGACGAGCTCGTCGAGCGGTTCCATCGCGAGGGCTTCGACGCGCTCGTCGCGGTGGGCGGCGACGGCTCGATGCGCATCGCGAACGCGCTGCTCGAACGCGGCCTGCCGCTCGTCGTGGGCGTGCCGAAGACGATCGACAACGACGTGTACGGCACGGAGCTCACGTTCGGCTTCGACACGGCGGTCTCGATCGCGACGGAGGCGATCGATCGGCTGCACTCGACGACGGAGGCGCACGAGCGCGTCATGGTCGTGGAGGTGATGGGGCGGAACACGGGCTGGATCGCGCTGCGGTCCGGGATCGCAGGCGGCGCGGACGCGATCCTGATTCCCGAGGTGCCGTTCTCGTACGAGCCCATCGTGGAGAAGGTGCTGCAGCGTGAGGCGCGCGGGCGGCGCTTCTCGATCATCGTGGCGGCCGAGGGCGCGTGCCCGAAGGGCGGCGACGTGACCGTGCGCGAAACGGGCGACGCGTTCCGCCGCGTGGCCGTGCTCGGTGGCGTGGCCGAGCGCGTGGCGAAGGAGATCGGCGCGCGCACGGGCAAGGAGACACGCTCGATGGTGCTCGGCCACCTGCAGCGCGGCGGCGGCCCCACGACGTTCGATCGTCTGCTCGCGTTGCGCTTCGGCGCGGGAGCCGTGCGTTTCCTCATGCAGGGCTGCGAGAGCGGCATGGTCGCGTTGCGTTGCCATCGCGTGGAGCTCATCCCGCTCTCTGAGACCGCGGGACGCACGAAGACGGTGGACCTCGACGGCGACACGGTGACGACCGCGCGCGAGATGGGCATCTGCTTCGGCGACGAGCCTCCGGGCCATTTTGCGAAGGAAGGGACCGCCGCGTCGTGAAGGCCACGTGGGGGCTCGCGCTTGGCGTCGCACTCACGCTCGGCGTGCCGGCGGCGCTCGCGAAGGAGCCGAGCAAGGCCGAGGTGCAGCTCGCCAAGGACATGGTGCGGGACGCTGTCGTCGAGGTGAAGGCCGGGCGCTGCTCCGACGCGATCCCGATGCTCGAGCAGGCGATCGCGATCCACGAGACGGCCGAGGCGTTTCTGGCGCTCGGGGAGTGTCAGGCCACGACGGGCAAGCTGCGCGCGGCCGTGGCCACGTGGAAGCACGGGGAAGAGATCGCGGCGGCGCAGAAGGACAAGGCCCGTCGCGAGGCGATCGAGAAAAAACGCAAAGAGATCGAGCCGCGTATCCCCACGATCCGGCTGAAGCTCCCCGCGGACGTCTCCGGCATCGTCGTGACGATCGACGGCGAGGCGCTCCCGGCGTCGAGCCTCGGCGCGCCCGTGCCGGTGGATCCCGGCACGCATCAGATCGAGGCGAAGGCGCCGGGCGGCGAGGCGTTTTCGACCAAGGTCGAGGCCGAGGACGAAGCGAAGCTCACGGTCGAGATCAAGCTGCCGGGGAGCACGAACGCGGGGCCCACGGAGCCAAAGGCGAGCAGCGCCGTGCCGCTCGGCACGTGGATCGCGGGGGGCGCAGCCGTCGCGCTCCTTGGCGGCGGCGTGGCGTCGTACCTCCTGGCCGGCGCGCATGCCGAGGCGGGCGAGATCGAGTGTCGCAAGCGGGTGCAGTGTGGCGCGGATCGCATCGACAGCGTGCGGACGTTCGATGGCCTCGCGCTCGGGGCCTTTATCGGCGCCGGCCTCGCGGCGGGCGCGGCGGTCGGGATCTGGGCGCTCGCGCCGAAAAAAGCGAAGGACGAGGCGTCGGCGCGCGTCTTCGTGGGCCCGGCCTCTGTCTCGATCGTGGGTCGGTTCTGAGCTGAGTTTGACAGTCCTCGAACGAGATCGATATCTTGGCGAGGAAGGCTCCGAGCCTGTCGAAACGGCCCGAAAAATGACAAAAGTCCTCGTTTTCGAGAGCGATCACGCGTTCGCCGGAGAGCTCCGTACCGAGCTCGGGCGTCTCGGCTGCACCGTGCAGGTCGTCGACGACGGCAACGCCGGGTTGCAGCTCGCCGCGAACGACAGACCGGACCTGATCCTCCTCTCCATCGAGCTGCCGCGCATGAACGGCTTCTCGGTGTGCAACAAGCTGAAGAAGGATCCGCAGCTCAAGGACGTGCCGCTCCTCATCATGTCGAGCGAGTCGACCGACGAGACCTTCGAGCAACACCGCAAGCTGCGCACGCGGGCCGAGGACTACGTGCACAAGCCGATCGCGTTCGGCGAGCTGCTCGACCACATCCGCGCGCTCGTGCCGATCGAGGCGACGATCGAGCCGGATGCGGATGCGATCGTCATCGACGATGCCGAGGTGATCGAGGCCGACGAGGTCGAGGAGGTCGAGGAGGAGACCGCGCCGCCGAACGAGGCCGCGGGCGAACGCGAGATCGACGACTTCCTCGGCGGCGCCTTCGATCGGCTGATGGCCGACGACGACGAAGAGAAGACGCGCGCGCAAGTGTTGCCGGTGGTGCCGCCCGCGCCGCGCGCGCCAGCCGTGGCGCCACCGCCTCCTGCGCCGCCGCCCGTGCCCGCCGCTGCCGTCGCGCCGCCACCTCCTGCACCGCCGCCTGTGCTTGCGGTCGCGCCGCCGCCTCCTGCACCGCCGCCCGCGCCTGCGCCTGTCGCGGCCGCGCCGCCGCCTCCGCCGCCTGCATCCGCGGCCGCTGCGCCGCCTCCGCCGCCTGCGCCCGCGGCCGCTGCGCCGCCTCCCGCCGCGCCGCCGCGTCCCGGTGGATCCACGACCGCGATGCCTCCGCGTCCGACTGCAGCAGCGCCCGCGCCTGCCACGACGCGCTCCGTGCCTCCGCCCGCGGCGCCTTTCCGCGGGAGCGAGCGCCCGCCGGCCCCGCAAGCGGCCGACACGGCGGAGCTCGATCGACTCCGCGCAGAGCTCGCGCAGAGCAAGGAAGAGCTCACGCGCAGCAAGGAAGAGATCGCGCGGAGCCGCGACGAACTCACGCAAGCGAAGGACGAGCTCACGCGTGCCAAGGGCGAGTTCGCGCGCCTCGAAGGCGACGTCCCGCGCGCCCAGCAAGAGATCGAGGCGCTCCGGGGCGAGCTCGCGCGGACGCGAGACGAGAGCACGCGCCTCGATCAGGAACTGCAAACCTCACGCGCCAGCGTGTCGAAGCTCGAAGCCGACCTCGTCAAGGCGAGCGAAGGATCGGCCGACGTGGCGCGGCTCAAGCGCGAGGCCGAGGAGCTCAAGGCGAAGCTCTCCGCGGCCATCGCGGCGACGGCCGCCGTGCAAGGCGGAGGCGGTTTGACGGGGACGGCGGCACTCACCGCCACCTCGCGCCTCGGCGGCGTGTCGAGCCGCGAGTTCCTCGATCTGCGCGAGGCCCTGAACAAGAAGGACAAGGAGATCCTCGCCCTGCGCGAGCAGGTCTCGCAGCGAGACAAGGAGCTCATCGAGCTCAGGGATCAGGCACTCGTGCTGGAGCGCGAGAAGGCCGATCAGCTCGATCGGATGATCGAGTTCGAGGGATCGCGCGAGCAGGTCGACGCCGAGCTGAGCAAGCTGCGCGACGATCGCGAGGCCCTCGAGAAGCGCGTGCAGAACTTCCAGCTCTTGCTCGAGCGTGTCGAGGAGAAGCTCGCGACGCGGGACGCGGAGCTCGCGGCGGCGCGGCTCGATCGCGAGGCCGCGATCGCGATGCGGGAGGAGCAGCTCCGGACGTCGAGCGAGACGCTCTCACAAGCCGTCGCCGACGCGGAGGCGCGGACGCGCGCGAGCGAGGCCGAGCGGCTCGGGAAGGAGCACGCGGCGGAGATCACGCGGCTCGGCGAGGAGCACGCGGCCGCGATCAAGAAGCTCGGCGAGGAGCACGCGGCGGCGATCGCGAAGCTGCGCGACGAGCACGCGGCCGAGATCGGCGAGCTCAGCGCGGAGCAGGGCGCGGAGCTCGGCAAGGCGCGCGAGGAGCACGCGGCGGAGATCACAAAGCTCCGCGAGGAGCATGCGACGGCCATCGAGGCGCTGCGATCGGCGGGCGCGAACGAGGCGGAGCGCACGCGGCAAGAGGAGATCACGAAGCTCCGCGAGGAGCACGCGGCCACGCTCGCGCGGATCGAAGCCGAGCACGCGAAGGCCCTCGAAGCGGCGAGCGCCGAGAAGGCGCAGGCGATCGAGGCAGCAACGCGCGCGGCCGACGAGCGGATCGCGGCGCGCGTGCAAGAGCTCGAGGATGAGCACGCGCACGCCGTGGGCGCGCTCGAAGCGCGTCACGTCGCGGCGATCGCGAGCGCAGAAGAGGCCACGCGGAAGGCCGTCGCGGAGCAGGAGGAGCGATCGCGCGCGAACGATGCGGCGCGAGCCGCGGAGGTCGAGGAAGAGCGCGAGGTTCGCAAGCGTGCGCTCGCCGAGCAGGAGACGACCTTGCGCGCCGCCGCGGCCGAGCTCGAAGCGCGCATCGCCGCGCTCGGGACTGAGCTCGAAGAGGCCCGCGGGGCGATCGAGTCCGCGCGCCGGGACGAGGGCACGCTGCGCGCGGATCTCGCGGCTCGCGTGGCCGACGTTGCGCGGCTCGAAGAGGAGCTGCGCAAGCGCGAGGAGGAGCGCGACGCGCTCGCCGCGGAGAAGGCGACGCTCGTGGCCGACGCCGTCAACGCTGCGGCGCGCCTCACGCGCGTCCGCTCGAGGTGGGACGAGGACAAGCTCGCGCTCGAACGCGCGCGCGAGTCGCTCCTGCAGGCCGTGCAGCGAATCCAGGAAGTCGAGTCGCGGCCGATCGACGCAGAGTGAGCCGAGCGGCCGCGCGGCCGCTCAGCCCGATTTCGCGCGGAACGCCTCCGGCAGGAGCGCTGCGAGCGACGTCCTCCGCGAGAGCCCTTCCTGCCCGGTGACCGACATCTGGATCCGCAGATCGTCCGCGAACTCGGCGAGCGTCTGCCGGCACATCCCGCACGGTGCGCCGATCGGCGGGCTCTCCACGCCCGGACCGAGCTTCAACGTCCCCGGCGTCACGACCACGAGCGCGATCGGATCACGTTCACCCGCGGCCACCATCTGCACGATCGCCGATCGCTCCGCGCAGATCGACAGCCCGTACGACGCGTTCTCCACGTTGCAACCGGTGAAGATCCGACCCGACGCGGTGAGCAGCGCGGCGCCGACCTGGTACGTCGAGTACGGCGCGTGCGCGCGCGCCTGCACGTCGAGCGCCGCGCGTTCGAGCACGGTCCAATCGATGTTCGTCTGCAAATCGGTCAAGCTGCTCCTCCTCGCCAGCTCCCGCCGCCGGTGATCGCGGCGCCGACCTTCTTCACCCAGGCCGAGAGCAGCGTCGTGAACCGCTCGCGCGACTTGCGCGCCGTCTCCTCGACCTCGGCATGATCGAGCGGCGTCGGGCTCAGGCCCGCGGCGAGGTTCGTGATGCACGACATCGCGCCGCACCGCACGCCCATGTGCCGCAGCGCGATCACCTCGTGCACCGTGCTCATCCCGACCGCGTCCGCGCCGAGCGTCCGCAGCATCGCGATCTCCGCCGGCGTCTCGTACGACGGACCGAGCAGACCCGCGTACACGCCCTCGTGGATCGACACGCCCGTATCCGCCGCCGCCTCGCGCGCGAGTGCCGCGATGCGCCGATCGTAGGCGTGCGTCATGTCCGGGAAGCGCGGCCCCATGCCGGCTTCGTTCGGCCCGACGAGCGGGTTTTGCCCCGTCAGGTTCAGGTGATCGCGGATGAGCATCAGGTCCCCGGGCTGGAACGTGGGCCTCGTACCTCCGGCGGCGTTCGTCAAGAGCGTGGCACGACACCCGAGCCGTGCGAGCAGCCGTGCGCCGAACACGGCGCGCTCGGGCGCGTGGCCCTCGTAGAGGTGCACGCGGCCTTGCAGGCAAGCGACCGGCACGCCGTTCGCGAGGCCCATCCAGAGCTTGCCCGCGTGCCCGACGACGTTGGACACGGGCATGAACGGGATTTCGCTGTAGGGGAGCACCACGTGCTCCTCGAGGCTCTCGGCCCACGCGCCGAGCCCCGAACCGAGCACCACACCGACCACGGGGGTGATCGGGCTCTTCGATCGGATGACGGAGACGGCCTCGTCGAGGTGGGAGATCAGGCTCATTTGTCGGAGGTTAGTACAGGCTGACGGGGCGGGTAAACGTTTGCCCGCGCTCGCTCCGCCGTCCGTCCTTTCCTTCGTCGGTTCGAGAAGGGTGCAGGGTTCGGGCGTCCGTGATAGGGTGCGCGCCCTCCTGCGTGTTGAGGGGTGTTCGCGCCCAACCTCGCGCGTAGCCCGCTCCTCCAGAAGCTTCCAAGGTGAATCCGATGAGCACGTTCGAAGAGTTCCTCAAGGCCAAGGCGATCGACCCGCGCAGGATCATCGCGGCGTCCCAGAAGATCGAGAAGCTGCGCCCCGAGGATCGGGCGATTCGTCTGACCAAGCGCCTCGCCCGCAAGAGCGAGGACGGCGCGAAGAAGAAGGAGGGGCTCAAGAAGCCCCGCAGCGGCCGTCCCGTGACGGACCGCGCGATCGCGTCGGCGCTCGCGGGCAAGTCCGTCAGCGGCCCGTCCAAGACGCGCATCCTCCGCGCGGTCAACCACATCCTCGAGCAGAAGAAGCAGGAGAAGGTCGACCTCAAGGCGCTCTTCCCCGGCGAGAAGAAGGCCGCGGCGGCCTGAGGGATGAGGCGGGGGCGAGGCTTCGCGAGACGCGAGCTTCGCCCCCGAATCTTTTTCGAAGGGTACGTCGCGGGCGGCGCTTGGGCCGCCCGTCACAGATCGCTGAGACGTCGGCGGGCGGGCTTGCGCGACGAGATGTCGAGCAAGTCGGCGGCGACGAGGGCGACGGTCAATCCCACGGCGATGTAGAGCATGCGCCGACGTTGGGGCCGGCCGCGGGAAATGGACAAATTTCGTGCAAAAGGGCGGCCTCGTGAATGCGGCCCCGCCGCCGCGCAACGGAGCCGTTCGTGTACCCCGTGGCGCTGCCGCGCGCGATCTCCTCGCTGGTCTCGGCGCCCGCTGTCGCTCCATCCCCGTCGTTTTTCGCATGGCCGAGCGCGAGCCTGGCCACTCGGGCCTTCGTGGACAGCGGCGACGTAGACGAGCTCGTCCGGCGCGCCCGGAGCGGCGACAGGGGCGCCTTCTCGGCCCTCTACCGGATGCACCGGGAGGCCGTGGCGCGGCTCGTCTTCCGCATGCTCGGCCGCGCGAGCGACATCGAGGACGTGGTGCAGGAGGTCTTCCTCCAGGTGCACCGGAGCCTCGGTGACTTCCGCGGGCAGTCGAAGTTCTCCACCTGGATTCATCGCATCACGGTGAACGTGGTGCTCATGATCCGCCGGGCCGAGCGCAGCCGGCCGGTGTTCGCCGACGAGCCACTCGCGACCGAGCACGAGAGGGATGCGGGCCTCTTGCCGGACGAGGAAGCGACGCTCCGGCGCCGGCTCGCCGCGTTCAAGCGGCTGCTCGATCGGATCTCCGAGAAGAAACGTACGGTGTACGTGCTGCACGACATCGAGGGCTTGGCGCCGGCCGAGATCGCGACGATCGTGGATGCTCCCGTGCTCACGGTGCGAACGAGGTTGTTTTACGCGCGGCGCGAGCTCGCCGAGCTCATGCGGGAGGAGCCTGCGCTCGCGCAGCTCGTGGATGAGATCGGGGGGCTCGGGGCGCAGCTCGGCGCGTCCGAGCGGAGCCCTCGAACGTCGAATGCTCTACCGGCGGAGGGGAAAGCCACGTGAGCGACAACGACCCCGGCACGCGCGCCCTCGAGGTGATGCGCGACGCGCTCGCCGACGAGAAGCTGCCCGAGCTGCCCTGGGATGCGATCGAGCAGAAGCTCGAGGCGCGCATCGCAGAGGACGAACAAGCGCGCGCGTCCCGAGCGCTCCCTCGCATCGGTCGCGGCGCGCGTGTGGGCCTCGCGCTTTGCGCGGCCGCTGCGGCGGTGATCGCAGTCGCGAGCTTCGGCGCGCGATCGAAGAACGACGCCCCCGCGGGCTTTGCCGTCCGATGGCGCGCGCCCGAGACGATCGCGTTCCTCGCGGGCAGCGAGTCCGAGCGAGATCTCTCGCTCCTTCGTCCCGGTGACGGCGTCGAGGCCGGCGAGGCGCCGCTCACGCTCGTGCAACGTGGCATCGTCCGCGTCACGCTCGCGCCCGGCGCGCGCGCGACCGTCGTCGCCGCGGCCTCCGAGGCCGGGGATGCGCTCGTTCTCGGCCTCGAACGAGGCTCGTTGCGCGCAGACGTCACGCCACGAAAAACCGCGGAGGGCCTCGTCGAGACCTTCGCCGTCGACGTCGGCCGCACGCGTGTCGCCGCGCATGGCACCGCGTTCACCGTCGTCCGCGGCAACGACGATGTCTTCGTCGATCTCGAGCATGGCGCGGTCGCCGTCGGCCCCGCGGGTCGCCCCGGCGTCACCACCGGCCGTCTCCTCGTCGGCCGCGCACGCGCCTCCTTCTCGCTCGACGGCGGCGAGACCGCCCGCATGCTCGCCGTAGACGACGCGCCCCCCGCGCCGCCTGCGCCGGTGGAGACCACGCCTCCGCCGAAGCCCGCGATCGCGCCGCCGCCTCCGAGCGTCGCCGAGCGCCCGCACCTGCACGCCCCCGATCGTCCGGACGCACCCCCCGTGCCGCCTGCACCTGCGCCCACGCCCTCCGTCGAGCCCGAGGCGCCGCCTGCGCCCAAGCCGGCGCCCGTGCTCACGCGCGCCTCCGTGCAGGCGGGCCTTTCGGGCTGCTTCGAAACGCACTACCGCGGCGGCGACCCTTCCGTTCGTCTCTCGGTCGCGGCCACGGTCACCGTCTCGCTCGACCCGGAAGGCGCCGTCTCGTCCGTGCGCTTCGACCCGCCGCTCGAACCGCAGTTCATGCAGTGCGTCTTCAATTCGCTGCGCCCAGGCAAGTTCCTCGGGACGACCGGCCCCCTCGCTGTGCCTTTCCAGCTCGGTCAGTAGGGGTTTGCCCGGGCAGAACCCTGCCCCGACAAACCCCGCCCGCCTCAGCGGATCGAAGGCGGCGCGCCCGTGAGGAGCTGCATCAGCGCGTGCGTCTCGCGCGCGCCCATCAGCCCGAACTGCACGCCCATCCCGTCGGGCTCGGTCCAGCGCACCGTCGACTTCACCATGACCTCTTGCTTCACGCCGGGAAGCTGCATGTAGAGGTTCACGTTCGCGTTGAAGGGCGCGGGTTTGTCGGTGACGATGAACATGCCGCCGATGCTCAGGTCGCGTGAGAAAGCATCGATGCGCGGGCCATCCCCCACCTGGAACGCGACGGACAGTCGAACGACCCTTCGCGCGTGTTTTCGCTTCTCGGCCAACACTTTCTCTCCTCGTGTCCCGACGGCGTCCTACAATAAACGGTCGGAGGTCGGAGCGCGGTGGCAAAAAACGAGGCGCGCGTCGCCAAGGGGTTCGGCCGGCACTTCGAGGGCTGGCAGCCGGGCGTCGTCGCGGTCTTCCTCGCCGGCAGCGCCGCCCTCCTCGCCGTCCCGCAGTCGGTCCCGCCCGAAGGCCTGCCCGTCCCCCTCGTCGAGCCCGGAAAGCTCGCCGAGACCGCGGCGAACGACGACGCCCGCGTCCGCGCCGTGGAGACAAAACCCCTCGACGCCGACGTCCGCGCGCTCGGATCGCTCCTCCGCGCCTTCGGACGCGCCGACGCCCGTGGCGACGACGCCATGCTCGCCGAGCTCCGCCGCCAGATCGGCCCCGCGGCCGCCCGCGCCCTCGCCCAGGGGGAAGACGCCGTCCTCGCGCTCCGCGCCTACCAGCTCCGCTCCTTCCTCCGCGAGGTGCGCCGCTTCGTTTTGACCGGCGAAACCTCGGACGAGCTCGTCGAGCTCGGCGGCCCCTTCGCCGACGTCCTCACCCGCAACGGCTGGTGCGAGGGCGCCCCGCCGTGCGTCATGCACATGGACGAACGCGCGCTCCGCGCCTCCTTCAAGCGCCGGTGGAACGAGATCAGCGGCCTCTCGGGCAGCGCGCTCGCCCTCGGCGTCGACGAACAGCGCGCGCTCTTCGGCTTCCTCCTCGTGCACCCGCCCCGCCCGAATCCGGGCCGCGACGAAGGGCGCGGCGCGCAGGACCAGGCGGCCTTCCTGCTCCGCAAGATCGACGAGCTTTCGGCCCTCGATCCCTCGTATCCGCGCGAGCTCGCGCGCGGCGTCGTGCGGTATCGCAAGGGCGAGTTCGGCCGCGCGGCCGAGCATTTCGCGACGCACCTCGAGATCTCGCCCGACGGACCGTACTCGCTGCGCGCGCAAAACCACCTCCGCGCCGCGCTCGAACGCTCGCTTGCGGACGCTCCGTAGCGCCCCGATTTCTGTCCCCGCGCCCCTTGCGGTTCGAACTGCCCGGCAACACGTCCCGCCGTGATGTTCCGCCGCACGGTTGATGCAATCTCGTCCTCCGGGACGCCACGCTCGCTCGACACGACGCGGCTCCCGCTCCCCCAACCCATGGCCGCTTGCGACCCTCCACCTCCACCAAGCGTGCCCGTGGAGCCCACGATCGCCTTGCCTCGCGACGCGGACCCGAACGCGATCCTCGCGATCGACATGACCCCCGAGGCCCGCGACTTCTTCGCGTCGGCGCTTCGCGCGCTCGCCGCGTCCGACGTTCCTTTCCTCGTCGGCGGCGCCTACGCGCTCGCGCACCACGCCGGCATGCGAAGGCGCACCCGCGACCTCGACGTCTTCGTCCGCCGCCGCGACGTCGGCGCGGCGCTCCTCGTCCTCGAAAACGCCGGCTACCCGACCTGCATCGCGTTCCCGCACTGGCTCGCTAAGGCGTACTCCGGCAGCGAACACGTCGACGTCATCTGGAGCTCGGGCAACGGCCTCGCCGAGGTCGACGATCTCTGGTTCGAGCACGCGGGCCGCGGCGAGGTCTTCGGCGTCGAGGTCGGCCTCTGCCCTGCGGAAGAGACCATCTTTGCGAAGTCCTTCATCCAGGAGCGCGAACGATACGACGGTGCCGACGTGGCGCACGTGCTGCGCGCACGCTGCGAGGATCTCGACTGGCCTCGGATCGTCGCGCGCTTCGGCGATCACTGGCGGGTGCTCTTGAGCCAGCTCATCCTCTTCGGCTTCATCTATCCGACGGAGCAGCGACGCATCCCGCCGTGGGTCATGCGTGATCTCCTCGCGCGCCTCGAAGCCGAGCATGCGTCGCCTCCCGAAGTGGGTCGCGTCTGCCGGGGCACGCTCCTCTCGCGCGCGCAGTACCTCGCCGACGTGAGCGAGGGCTGGGACGACGCGCGCCTCTGGCCCGAGGGCAGCATGACGTCCGAGGAGATCGCGCGCTGGACCGCCGCGATCGACCAGCCGCCCCCGCACCCTTGAGCCTCGCGAACGCGAGAGCACGACTTCGGTTGGCCCTGATCCGAGCGATCTGCCAACTCTGTTGCTAAATTTTTCGTGTAACTGAAAAATAACACCAAAAGTCGACAAAATAGGACGGCATCCCTTTTGCGAAGAGGGGGAGGCGCTGCTGCTGAGGCAGCCAACCCGCCAGGCACCTCGCAAATCAGGAAAGGGAGCCCCCATGAACCGCCGTCCTCTTCGTCCAGGTCTTCCGGGCGTCTTCGCTGCCACCTCCGCGATCGTCCTCCCCGGCCTCGTCGCCATCGGTTGCCTCGACCGACCCATCGACGTCGTCGACCCGCGCATCACGTCGACCATCGTCGAGGTCGTCCCGCACAGCGGCGTCGACAAGATCGACCTCGTCCTCGGCATCGATAACTCGGCCTCCATGGCCGACAAGCAGCAGATGCTCGCCCAGGCCATCCCCGATCTCGTCGAGAGCCTCGTGAACCCGCCGTGCATCAACGAAGCGGGCGCGCCCCTTCCGAGCGCCGAGCAGCCGAAGGGCCCCAGCGAGGACTGCCCCACGGGTTCGCGCCGCGAGTTCGAGCCCGTGCTCGACATCCACATCGGCATCGTCTCGTCGAGCCTCGGCGGCCACGGCGGCGGGCATTGCCCCGACCTCCAGACCGACCCGAGCTGCAGCGACGAGAAGGTCTCGAAGAACGACCGTGGTCACCTCCTCTCGCGCGCCGATCCCTGCGTCGCCAGCGAGGTCGTGCCGACGTACGCCAACAAGGGCTTCCTCGCGTGGGATCCGAAGGAGCAACTGAGCCCGCCTGGCGAGACGAACCTCGGTACGCTCGACGGCTCCGAGCCCGGCCTCGTGCCCGCGCTCGCCGACATGGTCCGCGGCACCGGCCAGGTCGGCTGCGGCTACGAGTCGCAGCTCGAGAGCATCTACCGCTTCCTCGTCGACCCCGAGCCCTACGGCACCATCGACGCCTCGTCGGGGAACGTGAAGGTCAGCGACACGGACGACGTCCTGCTCAAGCAGCGCAAGGACTTCCTCCGCCCCGACTCGCTCGTGGCGATCCTGATGCTGAGCGACGAGAACGACTGCTCGATCAAAGAGTCGGGCTTCAACTTCCGCGCCTCGCACACCGCAGCACTGCCGCGCCCGCGCGCCGAGTGCGCGATCGATCCGAACGACAAATGCTGCACCTCCTGCGGCATGACCCCGCCCGCAGGGTGCCCCGAGGATCCGGGATGCTTTGACGCCCAAGGAAACGTCATGGTGCTGACCCAATCCGAAGATCCCGTCGACCTGCGTTGCTTCGACCAGAAGCGCCGCTTCGGCGTGAACTTCCTCTACCCGACGGATCGCTACGTGAAGGCGTTCTCGAGCCCCGAGATCACGACGCGCAGCGGTGAGCTCGTGGAGAACCCGCTCTTCCCGAAGGCGAATCCCGCCGGGGGCGTGCCCGTCGTGCGCACGCCGGACCTCGTCTTCCTCGCCGGCATCGTCGGCGTGCCGTGGCAGGACATCGCCCGCGATCCGGCGGACCTGACGAAGGGCATCAAGAATGCGCGCGAGATGGGCGAGGACGGGACCTGGGACGTGATCGTCGGCGACCCCGCGAAGGGCATCCTGCCGACGGATCCGCTCATGCACGAGTCGCCCGATCCGCGCGCCGGAAAGCACCCGATCACCGGCGAGCAGACCGACATGGACCCGAGCTCGCCGCTCGGCAACTCGATCAACGGGCACGAGTACGACACGCTCGGCGAAGACCTCCAGTACGCGTGCATCTTCGAGCTGCCCGAGGCGACCGATTGTCCGAACGATCCGAAGTGCGCCGAGTGCCGCGACGGCACTGCGGCCAACCCGCTCTGCGATCCGGCCACGCCCACGATGCGCGTGCGCGCCAAGGCCTACCCCGGCCTGCGCCAGCTCGACGTGCTCCGCGGCCTCGGCGATCAGGGCATCGTCGGCTCGGTTTGTCCGAAGCAGGTCAACGATCGCACCAAGGACGACTACGGCTACCGCCCCGCCATCGGCGCGCTCGTCGATCGGCTGAAGGCCAAGATCGGCGGCCCGTGCCTGCCGCGCACGCTCGACCGCGACAAAGAGGGCGCGGTGAACTGCCTCCTCATCGAGGCGCGCCCGACCGGCGGAGCTTGCTCGTGCGATTCCGAGCATGCCCGGCTCCCCGTCGATGACACGCACGCCGCCGCGATCGACGAGGCCAAGGCGCGTTCGCCCGAGGCGGGCTGGGACTGCTTCTGCCAGATCCCGCAGCTCAAAGACGAGGAGCTCACCATTTGCCAGAACGACGTCTCGGACGACCCGGTCACGCCCGCCGGCGAACCCGTCAGTGGCTTCTGCTACGTCGACGCCTCGACCGACCCGGCCATCGGAAACCCGGCGCTGGTCGCCCGCTGCGCCGACTCCGAGCGCCGCATGATCCGCCTCGTGGGTGAGGGCGAGCCCTCCAAGGGGGCCACCCTCTTCGTCACCTGCTCGGGTGACTCCAGCCCCTGAGCGGACCCGGACGCACCATCTTGTCACTGCCCAGCGTTGACGCGCGCTCGGTCCCGGGGGAGACGGGAGGAGAGCAGCGCGAGACCGGAGTCTTCACCGCATGGGCACGATCATCCGCCACACCTTCCTGGACTCGAACGGCATCCGCATGCACGTGACCGATGCGGGCCGCGGCTATCCGATCCTCCTCTGCCACGGCTTTCCCGAGCTCTGGTACTCCTGGCGCCGCCAGATCCACGCCCTCGCCGAGGTGGGCTTCCGCGTCCTCTGCCCGGATCTTCGTGGGTACGGGGGGACGGACGCGCCCGAGGAGATCGAGAGCTACGTGATGCGCGAGCTCGTCGAAGACATCCACGGTCTCTTCGACGCGCTCGGCATCGACAAAGCGGGCGTGGTCGGACACGACTGGGGCGGCTCGCTCGCGTGGCAATTCGCGCTGCGCCATCCCGAGCGCACCGAGCGCGTGGCGAGCCTCAACACGCCGTACATCCCGCCGGGCCCCGTGGCCCCGAGCGTCATGTACCGCGACGCCTTCGGCCTCACGGACAGGACGTTCTACATGCGTCACTTCCAGGAGCCGGGCATCGCGGAGCGCGAGCTCGAGGCCGACGTGCGCGACACGTTCCAGAAGATCATGCGCCCGTCGAAGTACTCCGACTCCCTCGGCACGTTCATGACCGTCGGCGATGGCAGCTCGCTGCTCGGGAAGATCGGCCCCGGCGAGACGTTCCTCTCGAAGATCGACCTCGACACGTACGTGCGCATCTACAAGCGCACGGGCTTCCGGGGCGGCCTCAACTGGTACCGCGCGATGGATCTTTCGTGGGAGGAGGATCGCTCGCTCCCGTCCCACGAGATCGATCTCCCCGCGCTGCTCGTGGTCACGGACAAGGACCCCGTCCTGCGGCCGGAGATGGCCGAGCTCTCGAGGCCGTACGTGAAAAACCTGCGCATCGAGCGCGTCGCGGATTGCGGCCACTGGACGCAGCAGGAGAAGCCCGCCGAGGTCTCGGACATCCTCATCGACTTCTTCGGCGACCTCCGCGATCCCTCGATGGAGTGATCAGGAAGGGCGCGCGATCCGCCGGAACCTCTCGGCGATGCGCCAGGCGATGCGCGTCGCCATGGCCATGATCGGCACCTGCGAGTTCACACCGATGCTCGTCGGCAAGATCGAGCCGTCGGCCACGAAGAGCCCCGGCAGCTCGTACGTCTGGCCGTCCGGATCGACGACCCCGCGCCGGGGATCGTTCGCGGCGCGCGCGCTCCCGAGCGGGTGGAACGCCATGCATTCGAGGCGTCGCGCGTCGTAGTTCAACCGTTCGAGCGCGAGCGCGTCGTCCATCGTGCGTACTGGATCCGCGCCCGTCACCGATGTGTAGACCTCACGCGCGCCGGCCGCGAGCGCCATCTCCGACACGATCGTGATCCCCCGCCGCAGCCGCGCGAGGTCCCGCGGCGCCATCTCGTACGTCAGGATGGGCTCGCGCCCTGGCCCCGACCGCACCGTGCCGCCGCCCTCGTCGTGCACCATCGCGCCGAACACCGCGATCCTCTGGACCTCGCGCGCCATGCGCCGGAGCCGCGGGCCCACGCCCGGCATGCTCGCCGCGAGCACGTTCACGCTGCTGTACACGCCGACGAGCTTGATCCCCTCGGACGCGAAATCGTCCGAGTACACGCTCTGCATCGCGCCGTCCCAGCCGCCGATTTCCTCGTCGAACATCGCCACGCAGCGCACGCCCGGATGCAACGTCACCCGCCGTCCGAGCTTCTCGCTTGCCCGCCCCACGCCGCTCGCCCCGAGCAAGAGCGGCGTATGCAGCGTCCCGCAGGCGGCCACGACGACCGGCGCGCGCACGACGAACCGGAACGACGGCCGCCCGCCCTCGCCGCCGAGCAGCCACCCTTCGACGCCCGCGGCGCGCCCGTCCTCGACGCGCACCCGCGTCACGAGCGCGTCCGATACGATGCGCGCTCCGTGCGCGAGCGCGCTCGGCAGATACGACACGTCCACCGAGCGTTTCGCGCCTGCCGGACATGTAAAGTTGCACCGCGCGTTGCCCTCGCATGCCTCGGCGTTGCGGCGCATGGGCTTCATGGTGATCCCGAGCTTCTCCGCGCCCTCGACGAACTTCATCGTGGAGCGCGAGCGCAACGCAGCCGGCACCTCGCGCACGGAGAGCCTGCGCTCGACGTCCTCGTACGCCGGCTCGAGCGCGCGCTCGGAGAGCGCGTCGAGCCCGAGATCGGTGACCCAGTGATGGTGCACGTCGCTCGGGATCCGGAAGCAAACGCCGCCCGTCAGCAGCGACGAGCCGCCCACGGCCCGCCCCATCGTGATCGCGATGATCGGCGTCTGCCCGATCCCGAACGCCGTCGCCATTCCCGACTCACGAAACAGCCGGCGCAGCGCCTCGCTCGGCCGGAACCGCTGGTACTCCTCGGGCCGGTAATACGGCCCCTCTTCGAGCACGATCACCTGCAGGCCTGCCTCGGCAAGCAGCGTCGCGACCACCGAGCCGCCCGCCCCGGACCCGACCACGACCACGTCGCACGACGCTTCGAACGGCCCCGACAAATCCCGCCCGTGGACGACGGACTCGCCCGATGGAACGTCGCTCATGGCGCCCGCTCCGGCGCGACCGGGAGCCGCCTTCGTGCCGTCGTGCTCGGCCGATCGAAACCTGTCGACACGAGCTCCTCGCCCTCCTCGAACACGGCCACGCTCGTTGGCACCTTGAAGGCCACGAGCAGCAGCGCGAAGAACCCGAACCGGCTCTGCTCGAGCGCCTCCAGGTAGCTGACCCGCCGCGCGATGGGCAGGCGGCTCATGCGGGAGAATGCGCCGATCACGAAGAGAGGCATGAGCTCGAGCAGCCACGTGAGGACCGCGAAGCCGCGGCGCAGATCGCTGCTCGCGCGGCCCACGGAGTGGTCGAGCCACGCCGTGGCGCGCTCGCAAATGGCCGGGTTCGCCGGCACGATTGCGCCCTTTTCGTCCTCGTCTGCGTACATGGCCTCCGCGTAGGCGAAGACCACCCGACGCGCCCGGGCCGAGAGGCCCCGCACGGGCCAATCGAGCCGATCGAGCGCGACTTCGGTCCCCGACGGCTGACCCGAAGCGACGTCCGACATCGGGCGAAGCCTAGCACTTGTTTGGAAGGATACATGCTCCAGGTCCGACGAAATTGCGTTGTGGGGTGGACAAACGCAAAACGCCCCGGGGTTTCCCGGGGCGTTCGGCGGGGTGTACTCGCCGAGTGTCAGACCATCAGTAGGGGAGGACGCACTGCGTGCTGCAGCCGCTGCCACCGCCCCAGATCTGGGAAGCACCCGTCGGCGCGATGATGCCGCCGCAGGTGGTGACCGGGACGGCGTGCGGCGGGCAGGGGGGCTCGTCGTCCGGAACGCAGACGCACTCCGGCGGGGCGATGATCGACTGAACGCCGCCCGGCGCCATCACGCTGCACTCCTCATGCTCGCCAGGCGGGCAGGGGGGCTCGTCGTCCGGAACGCAGACGCACTCCGGCGGGGCGATGATCGACTGAACGCCGCCCGGCGCCATCACGCTGCACTCCTCGTGCTCGCCAGGCGGGCACGAGCTCGGCGGCTCCTCGACGGGCGGCTCCTCGACGGGCGGCTCCTCCGGCGGAGGCTCGCACTCGCAAGGCGGCGCCACGATGTTCGACGAGCTGGCGACGACCGTCGGGCACTCGCAAGGCGGCTCGGCAAGCGACTGCTTGCTCTGCCCGATCAGCTCCTCTTTCTCGCTGACGCTACACCCAGCGGCGAACGCGAAGAGAGAAGCCATCGCAAAGAGCCCGGTGATCGAACGAAGCGTATTCATGAGACGACTCCTACGCGCATTCTCTCGCGCGTCATGAGACCAGAAACGTCGGATACACGTTCCCCGAGCAACAGCGCGGCGAGCTGTGAATCCGAATACCTGCGGAGCCCAATTCGGAGTTCCGCGATGACTCTTCTACTTACCAGCCGACCTCCCGGAAGAGCAAGGACTTTCGTTTTCCAGCGCCCTCTTCCATGACCAGGGAGCAGGAATGTGGCGCCGGCCCGTTCCGTACGTTTTTTCCTTCCGGAAAGCGTTTTCGTGCGGGCATCATGGTGGGTTTCGTTCTCGCCGCGCGACCCCTTTTGCATTTCTTCACGGAAGGCCGCGCAGGCGCTTCACGAGGCGCGCGCAAGCTCGGGTGACGGCCGCTTCCGTGGCCCTGGTACTCTGCCAACGCCATGGCGCTCCGCGTGCTCCTCATCGACGACGACGTCCGACTCTTCGACCTCCTGTCGAGTTACCTCGAGCAGAACGGGTTTCACGTGACCGGAGCCCCGGACGGACCCCGCGGGCTCGCCGCGCTGGAGACCGGCATCTTCGACGTCGTGCTGCTCGACGTGATGATGCCCGGGATGGATGGGATCGAGGTCTGCCGCCGGATCCGACAGAAAAATACGATCCCGGTCCTCATGCTCACGGCGCGCGGCGACGAGACGGATCGTGTCGTCGGCCTGGAGATCGGCGCCGACGACTACATCGCCAAGCCCTTCAGCCCGCGCGAGCTGCTCGCACGGATCAAGGCCGTCCTGCGCAGGGCCCGGCCCGAGGTCGCCGGAGAGCGGATCGTCGCGGGCGACATCGTGATCGACGTCCCCGGCCGCGTGGTCACGCGCGCGGGAGAGCTCGTGGAGCTCACGGGCCTGGAGTTCGATCTGCTCTGCGCGCTCGCGAGGCGCCCGGGACGCGTGGTCGCTCGGGACGCGATGCTCTCGGAGGCAGGGCGTGGGGACGTGATCGTTGGAGAACGAACGGTCGACGTGCACATCTCGCACCTGCGGCAGAAGCTCGGCGACGACCCGCGCTCGCCGCGGCTCATCAAGACGGTGCGCGGCGTGGGGTACGTTCTCGCGAAAGAAAAGTCGTGAATCGACTGTCGTGTTACGTGCGCGACCGGCTGCAGCGCCGCCTCTTCCTGTGGTTCGGCGTGGCCATCCTCCTCTCGGGCGTGGCGTTCTCGATCGTGATGCTGCTCGTCTCGGCCCCGGGCGGCCCAGCCTGGGCGCGCGAGATGGGCCGCGCGCGCGCCTTCCTCGGCGCGCGCTTCGGCGAGGTGTGGCACGACGATCGCGCACGCGAGTCACTCGCCCGCGCGATCGCGGACGACCTCGACGTGAGCGTGACGTTGCGAGACCCGAACGGCGCCGCGTTCCAGGCGTTCGGCCACGGCTGCGGGCGGAGGGCGTGGACGCTCGACGCGCCTGCGGTGCGCGAGGGACACAGGCTCGGGGTCGTCTCGATCTGCGCCGAGCGTACGCGCACGGGAGGCCTTTTGCGCTGGTTCGCGCCGCTCGTGGCGGCGGGCATGATCCTGTGGGCGCTCTCGGGGACGGTGGCGCGCAGGCTCTCGCGCCCGCTCGAGGAGCTCGCGCGCGTCGCGGGCGAGATCGGCCGCGGCAACTACGGCGCACGGGCGCGGATGGGGCGGCACGTCCACGGCGAGGCGGTCGTGCTCTCGATGGCGATGAACGAGATGGCCGCGCGGATCGAGCGGCAGATGAGTGATCAGCGGGAGCTGCTCGCGGCGGTCTCGCACGAGCTGCGCACGCCGCTCGCGCGCATCCGCCTGCTCACGGAGCTCACGCGGGACGGGGTGAACGCGCAGAAGAACCTCGACGAGCTCGATCGCGAGGTCTTCGAGATCGACGCGCTCGTCGGGGATCTGCTCGCGCAGAGCCGGCTCGATTTCACGGCGCTCGCGAAGGAGCAGCTCGATCCGGTGGAGACGGGCCTGCGCGCGCTCGATCGCGCGGGCGTCGGCGCGGAGGCGCTCGTCGTCGAGGGCAAACCGGAACCCGTCCTCGCCGAACCCACGCTCTTCGCGCGCGCGCTCGCGAACCTGCTCGACAATGCGAAGAAGCACGGCGGCGGCGTGGTCGCGCTGCGGATCACGGCCCTTGCCGATGCGGTCGTCTTCGAGGTCGAGGACGCGGGCCGCGGCCTCGAGCCGGGCGAAGAGAGGCGGATCTTCGAGCCGTTTTACCGGCGTCCGGACGAGAAGGCGCGGGAGCAGGGCTCGCTCGGGCTCGGGCTCTCCTTGGTCTCGCGGATCGCCGAGGCGCACGGTGGCCGCGCGCGGGCGGCGAACCGGGAGGAAGGCGGCGCGCGGATCGGGCTCGAGTTGCCCGTCGCCTCGCGCCAAACGGCGTGACGGGTGTGCTAAGCGTGGCGCCGATGTTTTACGTCGAGGCCATCTCGGTTCGCCCTTTGTCGGTCCCGCTCCACGATCCGTTCGTCATCGCGACGGGCCGCGTGACCGTGACGCGCTCGGCGGAGGTGCGGGTCACGCTCGCGGCAGGCGGCGCGCGGGCCGAGGGGCTTGGCGAGGGCGCGGCGCTCTGGCCGGTGACGGTCGAGGATCAGCCGGACGTGCTCGCGGCGCTCGGGGCGGCCGCAGAGCGTTTGTCCGGGCAGACGATTGTGCTCCCGCCGGTGGACGAGGCGCACGGGGTGCTGCTCGCGGGGCTCGTGGAGCTCGGGGCGGCGCTCGACGGCGTGCTTTCCAGCAAGCCGGTGGCGCGGGCGGCGCTGGAGACGGCGATCCTCGACGCGTGGGCGCGGCTTCTCGGGATGCCGCTCCGGCGCCTGCTCGGCGGAGCGCGGGGCGAGGCGACGCGCACGCTCACGACGGACATCACGATCCCGATCGCGGAGCCCGCGCGCATGGCCGAGCTCGCGCAGGGCTGGGCCGCGCAAGGTTTTCGCCATTTCAAGGTGAAGGTCGGCAAGGACATGGATCAGGACCTCGCGGCGCTGTTCGCGATCCGGAACGCCGTGCCCGACGCGCGGTTTCGGATCGACGCGAACGCGGGGTTTTCCGCGACGCAGGCCATTGCGATGGGGCGCGCCGTCGAGGCGAAAGGGCTCGTCGTGGAATGCTGGGAGCAGCCTTGCGCCGCGGACGACCTCGAAGGCATGGCCGAGGTCGCCGCCGCACTCGCGCCGCCGGTGATCGCGGACGAGTCGGTGAAGACGCTCGCCGACCTCGGGCGGGTGCGGGCGGCGCGGGCCGCGGACGGGGTGAATTTGAAGCTCGTGAAATCGGGTGGGCCGCTCGGGGCGCTCGCGATCGGGCGGGCGGCGAAAGAGGCGGGGATGCCGATCATGATCGGCGGCATGGTGGAGACGCGGCTCGGCATGACGGCCGGCGCGCACGTTGCGGCGGCGCTCGGGGGCGTCGATTTCGTCGATCTGGATACGGCGTGGCTGCTCGCCGGGGATCCCTACCGGGGCGGATACGAAGCGGACGGCCCGCGCTACGATCTGCCGGCGGCGCCGGGGCTCGGCGTGACGGCTATCGCGTGATCAGGACGGGCAAACCGTCCCCGTCGTCGAGCACGCGGCCGAGGACCACGTCCCGATAGCCTTCGCCTGCTGTCCGTTCTTGCCCGGCCATCCCCCAGGCCTCGATGTCGTCGCCTTCTCGAAGGCAGGTTTCGCCGAGTTCCACGAATCGTGGCTCGGCCTGGATTCCGCGCGCGGTGAGAAATGCCGCGACGCGCGCGGCGGCCTCGGTATCGAGGGACCCGGCCTTCTCCTCGGGCTTCCCGAGCGCAATGGCAAAACGTTCGCCGCGGATCTCCACGGATTCGGCGCCGTTTACGACGGTCATGGGAACGGCGTCGCCGTCGTCGAGGGCGATATCGTCGATGTGGCCCACGAGCCGGAATGCGAGGCAGGGTTTGCCCGAGAGCGGGGCGACGAGCGCTGGCTTCTGGCCTTGCGACACACGACCACGCGCCGAGGCGCGCCCGGCGCGGAGGGGCTCGACCGAGGGTTCGTCCTCGAGACGCGCGCTTTTTCGTTCATCGATCCGCCGGAGGGCCGCGACGAGCCGCTTGGTGGTGCGGTTCGCGGCATAAAGCGGGAAGATCGAGGTGATCGTCGCCACGACGGCGATCGGGATCATCATGATGAGCAGGGGGCCGACGGAGTTCGCGAATGCCTTCAAGCTCGTGAGCTCGATTGCGGGTTCTTTCGCGAAAACCTCGGCGAGCACCATCGCGGCCAGGAGCACGAGCAGCGGGATGCGCTGGCTCGGCTTCTGTTTTCCGTCATGCCACGCGTCGAGCTTCTTGGAGAGGTCGTCGAGGCGCTCGGTGGCCCGACGCAGGAGGCTCGGGCGAAGGGGCGCGGGCAGGGGCAGCGGCAAAAGGCGGGGCGGGGGCGCGGGGATTCCGCGAATGTGTCGGTAGACGGCGAACGTGAGGGTGACGAGCCCTGCCCACAGGCCCCACGGCAAGGCGAGGACCAGGCACCAGATGCCGAAGAAGCAGAGGCCCGCGAGCATCATCAGCCCGACCCCGAGGGCGTTTTTCTGAAAGGACGGCGCGCCGATCACCTCTTCCCACAAGAAAAGCGCGTCGACGACCACCGCGGCGACGAGGCCGAGGGCCGCGGGCACGTAGAGCGCGAGCGTGCGCGGGACGTCGAGCCACGTGTCCTTTCCGACGCGACCACGCAAGCTCCGGAGCGCGTCCGCGACGGGCATGGTCGCGGCGCGGCAACGGGGGCAAACCGAATCCGTCGCCGGGAGGCGGAGCTCGCAGGAGGCGCAGGCCTTTTCGAGATCGTTTCGCACGCGATGCGTCAGTCTACCGCCCTGAACAGGTGAAGCGCGAGAGCGTATTGACGCGTGCCGTCTGGGCAAATTTCCGCCCTCCGCGCCGTCTTGTGAGAGCGCGCGTCCCGTGTACGCTCCTCTTGATCTCGTTCCTGGAGGCATGGATGTCCGAAGGCCCGCTCGTCTCGCCGCAGCTCGTCATCCACAGTCGCATGCTCTACACGAGCTTCATCCCCGCCGATCCGAAGGCTTGTGCGCGCCTCTTGCCGGCCACGCTCCGCCCGGCGAAGAACAATGCCATCTACATGAACCAATACGTGGTCGATACGCCCGAGCAAACGACGGGGTTCGGCGCGTATTCGCTCACGTACCTCGGCCTCGATCTCGACGGCCACGTCGCGCCCGACGGCGTGACCCCCGGCCGGTTCTTCACGCATTACCTGAACTCGTCCGAGCGCGTCCGCGCCTACGCCCGCGAGCGCGGCGTCCCGGCCTCGTCCGGCGAGACCACGCTCGAGATCGAGAACGACATCCTCACGGCCACGACAACCGTCGACGGCGTCCCCGTGATCCGCTCCCGCGCCCGCGTGGGCAAGGAGATCGGCGTGGTCGCCCGTGGCCATCTCTTTTATTTGACGCGGCTCGGTCACCGCATCCTGGGCGGCCGATATCCGTACATCGGCGATCTCGTGACCCCGTTCGAGGTGCTCTCGATCGAGATGCTCGCCCCCGATCACCCCGTGTATGCGCTGCGCCCCGCCTCGCCGCTCCAGGTCGTGCCGGGCGCCTGTTTTTATTCGCCCAGCGATTCGTTCGTCTACCCCGGCGGCGAAGTCGACCTCGGCCCCGCCGGCCATTGACCGGCGAGGCCCGAGGCTCGAACGACGTGGTGAATCAGTCCTCGTTGTGCACGAACGCGGAGCTGATCTCGTTGCCGCAGAGGAAGGCCTGGACGGTCACCACGTCGTAGGCGTTTTCCCAGTGCTCCGTGATCCGACCGTCGCGGAAGCGCCACACGCCGCAGAACGGCACCGCGAGTTTCGCCCCGTCGCGATGGGCCCTGAGGATGCCGAAGACGGCCCCGAAATGGTCGTTCGCGGTGATGTGCTCCACGTCCATCACCAGGGTGTTGCCGGTCAGAGCAATGAGCTCGCGCTCGTGGGCGACCGCGGCTTCCCTGCCGACGACGCGGCCGGCCATGGCATCACGAAAGAACGCCCGATCGGCCTTGTGCAGGATCATATCGTCGGTGACGAACTCCCCGATGCGCGCCAGATTGGCGTACAGGGTGCGCAGCATCCGGACGTTCGGGTGAATGGCGGTGGTATTCATGCGACCTCCTTCGTGGCGGAAGACGTGGGGGGCGACGGACGCCACGTCGGCACGCTCGCGGCGAGGTACGCGAGCTCGGCCATTTCCTTCTCGTCCAGCGTGAGCTCAGCGGCGCGGAGGTTTTCCTCCAGGTGGGTGATGGAGGACGTGCCGGGGATCGCGAGAATGGCCGGCGACTTGTGCAAGAGCCAGGCGAGGGCGAGCTGGGCGGGCGTGGCGCCGCGCTTCTTGGCAAACCCGGCGAGGATGCTGTTCGGCCCGGCGAGGGCGCCGTGGCCCATGGGGAACCACGGAATGAAGGCGATGCCGCGCTCCTCGCAATAACGCAGAACCGGCTCGCCGGCGCGGTCCGCGACGTTGTAAAGGTTCTCCACGGCGACGATCTCGGTAATCGCGCGCGCCTGTTCGAGCTGCTCGATGGTGACCTCGGGCTGGCCGGAGAGCGCGATATGGCGGATCTTGCCCTGCTCGCGGAGCCGGACGAGCTCGCCGAGCTGATCGGAAAGCGGGACGGCCGGATCGATGCGGTGGAGTTGATAGAGCTCGATGCGCTCGAGCCCGAGGTTGCGCAGGCTCAGCTCCACCTGCTGGCGGAGGTATGCGGGGCGTCCGCAGGGGACGATGTACGGTTTGTCCCTATTCGTCCAGTCCTCCGGTCCGGAACGCAAAAGCCCGCCTTTGGTGGTGATCACGAGCCCCGCGGGGTAGGGATGGAGCGCGCGGCGGATGATCTGCTCGTTGGCTGCCGGACCGTAGGAATCGGCGGTGTCGATGAAATTGACGCCCAGGTCGACGGCGCGGCGGAGCAGGCGGATGGCCGCGTCCGGGTCGCTCGGCGGGCCCCACATGCCGGGCCCCGTCAAATACATGGCGCCATAACCGAGTCGCCGCACGCGAAGGTCGCCGCCGAGGTTGAACGTCGACGACGGAGCTTTCAGCGATTTATTCATTATAGTCCCCCTCCTGTCCTTCTCGATCACGACAGCGGCAGCATGCGCGCCGTCCCTACTGGCCTTCCTTGGTCCTCCAGGAACCGACGTTCATTTCCGCCGTGATTCCGGGGCCGAACCCTGCGATGATTCCCTTGCCACCGTCCTTGAGCTGGTTGTCCGCGAACAGGCGGCTGATGGAGTCGAGCACCACCACGCTGGCGATGTTGCCGTATTCCGTCAACGTGGCTCTGCTGTACCGGAACGACTCGAGCGGTACGCCCAGGTACTTGCAAAGATCGTTGAGGATGCGCGGCCCGCCGGCGTGAATGATGTAGAAATCCAGATGGCCAACGTCCCAGCCGTGGCGCTCGGCGAGCTCGCGCAGCACGGGGGCGAGGGGCTTCATGGTCCCGGGGACCCGCTTGTCGAGTCTGAAATGGAATCCCGTTTCCTTCACGACGTACGAGATCCATTCCTCGGTGTCCGGGATGATGTACGCCGCGTTTCGCTCCAGCCGGATGCCGGTGCCTCCGCGTCCCCGGAGGACGACCGCGCCCACCGCGTCTCCGAAGAGCCCGTCGGACAGGAGCGACCCGACGTCGTCGTCGGGCGGCTGATAGCATAACGAGCAGAACTCGCAGGCCACGATGAGCACGTTGGTGCCGGGATGCGCCGTGCAGAAATCGTGGGCGCGATTGATGGCCGCCGCGCCGGCCGCGCAGCCGAGTTGCGCGATCGGGATCTGCCGCGTGTCGTGACGGAATCCCATGGTATTCACGAGCCAGGCCGTCATGGCCGGCATCATGAAGCCCGTGCACGAGACATAAATGATGGCGTCGATGTCCCGCGCCGAGAGCTCCGCGTGCTGGAGCGCTCGCTCGATGACCGGCGGAACCCGGCGCTTGGCTTCCATCTCGTAGATCTTGTTGCGGGTCTCGAACCCGGGGTGCGCGAGGGTCTGCTCCAGGGGCTGAATGATGTGCCGCTTCCGCACCCCGGTGCTGCTGATGAGCCGCATGGCGAGCTTGAGCTGCGGTTTGCCCGCGTGCAATCGCTCGGCCAATTTCAGCGTATCTTCCATCGTGACGATGTACTCCGGAACCGCGACTTCCGGCCTGCACAAGATGGCCATGATCCCCTCCGTGTGGTTTGACGCCCGAGAACGTCTCGCTCGAAGAAAAATGTTCGTGCGGCAGCGATGGTTTTATTTAAATGGGAGGTCGGGCACGTTCATGCGGCTCATTGGTTTTCTTCATCCGCAGCGCTTTGCGGCTGCCTCAGGGCGGCTGCATCCGGTTTCGCACACCGGAGGCTCGTGAGGACCAGCTCCAGAAGCTCGGTCGCGAACGTGATGACGTCGCGAGATCCGTACCCGGAGCTCATCAAATCACGGAACATCGTCTTCGCGAGGACCGAGACCTCCGTGCCCGTCGTCGAGACTCGTACGGAGGGCGGTTTCTGACTGTCCGCCGGCGGCATGGCATTGCTCTCCGATTTCTCCGCTCGTGGAAGAGCCGTCGATTGCACGACCGAGCAAGCTCCAGACCACGCGAGCGCTCACCGAGCATTCATGAAATTGCGGTCGCCAGACTCCAGCGTTGCCGCGCATTCATCGATGCAAACGAGCTCGGCTATGTCTGGTGCGGCAAGGTGGGATACCGCATGCGTCGGCCGGGTAAATGCTGCCCGGTTTCATTCGCGGCATATGGGTGTGCCTTGCCCGGCCCGCGTTGCCGCCATGGCCGAATCGAAACGCAATGTCGGGAACGCGCGGCGCCTCGTTTTGCAGGAGGAAGGCCCCGGCTCGTCAGGAGCGGCGTCGTAGGCACCCTACGCGCGCGCCGGGAGGCCTTCCGCGCGGCGCCCACGTCGACGGTCGGGAGCCGCCCCCTGCACTACGCCCGCCCCCTCAGCCGCGTCGAACGACGCCGTCCTCCTCCCCGCAGACGCGCTGTCGGGGTCGGCAACGTGATCACGGGGCAAACCCTCGTCCACGCCATGCACGCGTCGAAAGTCATGGACGGCCGTACGTCCGCGCGGTCCGGCCGATGCTCCAGCGCGGCGCTTTCATCCATGCGGAGGCGAAAAATGACGACAAAATTGCGAGCGCCCTTCGGGGGAAGGGCGCTCGCGGGGCAGCCGGCGGGATTCGCCGATCAGAGGTGCGACTTCAAGAACGCGAGCGTGAGCGCCCAGGCCTGGGACGCAGCGGCCGCATTGTAATTGCTGCGCGCGTCGCAGAAGAAGCCGTGGTCGTGCTCGGAGAACTCGATGTTCACGAACGGCTTTTCGTGCTTCCGCAGCGCGTCCACCACGCTCTGCGCTTTCTCGTTCGGGATGAACGGATCCTTGCCGGCCCAGAGGAGCAGAATCTTTCCCGATTGCGTCGCGGCATACGGCAGCTTGTCGGGCGCGATGCTGCCGTAGAAGGAGACCGCGCACTTGAGCGGGGCGACGCCGTTCGTCACGAACGCGAGGCGCCCGCCCATGCAGAAACCGAGCGCGGCGACGCGGCCCGCCTCGACGGCCGGGTGCTTGGCGAGGTATTCGACGGCGGCGCGCACGTCGGCCTCGCTCTCTTCGGCCTTGTATTGGGTCGCGAGCTTCATGCTCGGGGCAAAGTCCTCGTAGCTGCCCTCGTAGCCGGGCGCCGTGCGGTGGAAGAGGTCGGGTGCGAGCGTCACGTACCCCTCGCGGGCGAAGCGCTCGGCGACGTCGCGGATGTGCGCGTTGACGCCGAAGATCTCCTGCAGGACGAGGATCGCGGCGCGCGGCGTGTCGCCCTCGGGCCGGCAGAGGTAGCCATCCATCGTGGTGCCGTCGGCGACGGGGATCTGGACATGCTCGGTGCGAATGGTCATCGGTTTCTCCTTCGAGGGTTTGGCAGGGCTAGCTCGCCGCGGGGGTTTGTCCCGGCGCCTTCGCCGGGGAGAGCTCGGCGTCCGGCTTCGTGCGGAAGACGAGCCAGAGCGCGGCGGGGAGCGCGGTGAAGTCCGCGATCATCGAGAGGACGAAGGCCACGGCGGAGAGGATGCCGAACTGCCGGATCGGCGGCAGATCCGCCATTCCGAAGGCCACGAAGCCGCCCGCGTTGATGAGCGTCGCGAAGAAGATCGCCCGGCCCGACACGAAGAGCGTGTGCCGGAGCGCCTGCTCCACGGAGCCCGTCTTTCGGCCTTCCTGGAAGTGATAGAAGAAATGGATCTGGTCGTTCTCGCTCGTCCCGAGCACGGTCGACGCGATGAGAATCGTCGCGACGTTCAGCGTCATGCCGGAGATGCGCATCACGCCGAACATGACGAGGATCGCGAAGAGCGAGGGGATCATGGCCATGAGCCGCGCCGCCCCGCTGCGGAAGACCACGAGGAACGTGACGAAGATGATCCCGACCGTGAGCTCGAAGCTCTCGACCAGCGTGGGCACGAGGCTCTGCGAGACGCGCGCCTGAAGCGGCGCCATGCCCACGGTGCGGAGCTCGAACTCCCTGAGCGCCGGGTTCGCCTCGGCCGCGGCCTTCCAGTGCTTGTCGATGCTCGCCTGGAGCTTCTGGAACGCCTCGTGCTCGGTCGCCTTCGACATGACCGTGAAATGCGTCTGCCCGAGGCCGTTTTTCTGGACGAACCGGCCGAGGAGCGGGTCCACGGGCGCGAGTGATTCCAGCGTGCCCGCGAGCTCGTCGAGCGCCTCGGCGTCCTTGGGGAACGCGTCGCCCGCGCCGCCGAGGTACTGCATCATGCGCAGGATCGTGGTCGGTCCGATCGCCGCGCCGACCTCGGGGTCGGCGACGAGCGCCTCGTGAAACGCCTGGAACCCCTTGAGCGCGTCAGGCTCGGAGACGCTGCCGACGCCGCCCTTGAGCCAGACCTCGGTGATCGAGAGGCCGGGCATCTTCGACTCGATGGCTTTCGTGTCCGCATAGAGCCGTGATCCCGAATTGATGTATTCGACGGGATCGGTGAGCAGCCGCATCGGCTTGACCACGCCGGGCAGCCCGAAGAGCGCGACGCCGCCCGCGAAGGAGAGCAGGATCGAGCCGAGGACGAGCGGCCAGCGATAACGATAACTCCAGCGAGGCAGCGCCTCCGTGAGGCGGACGAACCACGCGGCCGCGACCTTCTGCTCGATCGCGGTCGGGGTCTTCAGGATTTTCTGCAGCGCGGGGAAGAGTGTGAAACAGACGATGTAGCTGAGCGCGAGGCCAACCGCGACCCAGACGCCCATCTGCCGGATGGGCTGGATGCTCGACACGACGAGCGCCGCGAAGCCGACGGCCGTCGCGAAGACCGAGGCCGTGCAAGCGAGCCACTTGTTGGCGAAGGAGAAGACCTGGTGCTCGTCGACGCTGCGATCCGCAGGGCGCTCGACGAAGCGCGACTGCACGTAGACGAGCGTCGCCGTGGTCGTGACGAGGATCGTCATCGGCACCATCGGCGAGACGATCGTGAGGACGCCGCCCGTGAGGCCGATGTAGCCCATGGAGAGGGCGATCGAGACGCCGAGCGTGATCAAGAAGGCCGCGAGCGTGCGCGCAGAGCGATAGAGGAAGAGGCAGAGGCCGATGATGAACGCCGCGAACAGGCCGAAGTACTTCGGCCCGGTCTTCTGCATGTCCTCGTCGAGGTAGATGTTGACGTAGGGCTGGCCGACCTGGCGCAAGGTCTTCAGCGGGGCGCCGTCGCCGCCCGTCGTCTCGATGGCGCGACGCACGGCCGCGAGGGTCTCGCGGCGCTCCTGGCTCGTGTGCACGTCGAGGATGAGCGCGATCGCGAGGTAGCCGTCGCCAGCGAGGCCCTGATCCTGGAAGAGCTTCGTGCCCGATACGAACTTGCGGAGCGCCTCGGATTGCTCGGGGGTCGGATCGAAGCCGGCCTTGGCGCGGCGATAAATGGAGAGCGCGGAGTTCGGCTCGACGTGCGGGATCTCCTTCAGCGCGCGCTCGAGTTTGTCGAGACGCTCGAGCACCGCGGGCGCGAACGGATCGTCGGCCTCGGCGAGCAGGACGGCGAACTCGCCGGCGCCGAAGATCTTCTCGAACTCGCGTGTCTTGACGAAGTCGGTGTCGCTCGTCGCGATGAGGCGCTCGATCGCGTTGTCCTGCTGGACGCGCGCCGCGAACCAGGCTGCCGGCGGCAGCACGAGCGCATACAGGGCGATGATGATCCAGCGGGCCGCGATGATGCGGGAGAAGAGCCGGACGAGCCATCCGGGCGCGTCGTGGCTCGGGCTCGCGGGGCCGTTCGAAGAGCTCGAAGAAGTCGACACGGCCACGCTGCTATCACGATCCCGCGCAGGCCGCCCGTCGATCCCGCGCGGCGTTTCAAGGCGTGGGCGCGGTCGCCGCAGGCTTCGGGCATGTGGGGTTGCCCGCGTCCTTGAGGAGCTGCGCGAGGAGCGCCTGATCGTCGCGCCGGAGCTTTGCGCGGTCTGCCGAGCAGCGGCAAAGGTGGGGCTTGGCAGGATCGACGTCGCCGAGCGCGATGTAGGCCTCGGCGACGCGCAGGTGGTTCTCGATGACGTCGGGATCCTTGTTCACGAGGCCTTCGAGCAGCTCGAGCCCCGTCTCCGAGTCTCCATTTCGGAGCAACGCGGCGGGCGCGACCACGTAGAGCGTGCCGAGCATGCGCGTGGCGGCGCCGCTGCGGAAGTTCGGATCGAGCTGGCGGCTGCGGCGCGCGTAGTGCTCGACCTCGCCGATCATGTCGGCCCCGAGCAAGCCCTTGAGCTGCACGAGCCTTCCTGTGACGACGGCGCGCGCGTACGTGTACGCGGCCGTGTCGACAGCACGCGCGCGCACCTCGGCGTAGGCGAGCTGGCGATCTTCCGGCGTGTCCGCGCCCGCGGCGATGAGGTCTTCGAGCGCGTCGGCGATGACGAGCGCGTCTTTCGTGGCGACGGCGGTCTTGAGCGCAGCGTTGACGGCGGGGCCCTGCGCGCCGGTCACGCCGCCAAAGCACGCGGGCAACACGCCCAGGGCAGCGACGAGGAGGAGAAAGGACCAGCGCACGGGGGGGAGAAATAACACCGCCTGGGGGGAGAAGCGCCCCGCGTTAGGCGAGCGAAGAGGCGCTACTTGTCGTACGCAGCGATGACGCCCGCATAATCGGAGGACGTCGCGGACTTGAGGGCGAGGATGCCCACCTCGCCGCACGTCGCTTTGCCCTCGCCCTCGCAAATCTTGCCGAGGTTTGCCTGGAACGCTTTGCGTGCGTCCGCGGGCGCGGAGGGGAAGGCGACGACGACCATGGGCGGGAGCTTGTCGCTCGCCCAGACGGACTTGATGCCCGCGTCGATCTTGGTGGCCTCGGCGAGCTGGGCGTCGTCGATGAGCGCGCACGCGGCGTCGCCGCTCACGACCTTCTTGATGGTCTGGATGGGGCGGGTCGTCGTGACCAACGTGAAATCACCGAGCTTGAAGGCGCCCTTCGAGACGACCTTGTCGATGAACTTGGGATCGTCGGCGTGGTCGCTGGCGAGCGCCTTGCCCTTGCAACCAGCGAGGTCCGAGGCGGTCTTGCTGATGAGGTGATACTGCTGGCCGCCGGCGCGATTGACCGCGACCTGGCCGATGATGTCGAGGTTGTGCTTGGCCTTGAGGCCGAGGAAAGCGCCGAGCGAGAGGATCCCGTAGTGGGGTTTCTGGGCGGAGATGAAGGCCTCGGCGTTGCCGCGGCTCGTGTGATACTCGCCCTTCGCGCCGCCCCAGCCGTTCTGTTTGGCCGCGACGGACACGAACTTGTCGACATAAGGCTGGGCTTGCGCCGCGCTCCCCACCCCGTGCTCCCGGAGCACGAGGACCCCGACCGTCCCCTCCGCGGCCGCGTCCGCGCACAAGAAAGCAGAGGCGGAAGCGATCACAGAAGTGGCGAGCAGGGAGCGAATGACAGTCGTTCGCACGGGTAGACCTCCTGGCAGACTTGGACGAGGGAGCCGGGAAGGTATGCATCGAAGGCTGTACGGACATCGGAAAAAATGAAGGGAGGGAGCTTGCTCGGGTGCGTGAAGGTGGGAGGAGCGGCGCCAAGGCCGGAAAACCTCACGGATTCGAAGGGTTGGGTGGGTACGTCCCGTCCTCTTCCCAGGTGTCCACGAAAGTCACCCGTACATCTCCCCGCATCGCAGCGACGTCCACGGCAGTATGCTCTTCCACACGCTGGTACCGAAGGTCGACTTCCCCACGGCCGACCGAGAGGCGCTTGACCTCGACCCAGTGGAGCCAGCGAGGAAGGGTGGGGCGGACGATCCGAAGCTCGTTGCCCGGCGCGTTGGGAGAGAGGCCGAGGAGAGAGGCGAGGAGGGTCGCCCAAGAAGCCGCGGCCCAGGCCTGGGGGCTGCACGCGACGGGATAACGGACGGGGACGGCGAAGGCGCTGCGCGCGAAGCCGCAGAAGAGCTCGGGCATGCGGTACGCAGGGAAGTGCTGCGCAGCCTCGAAGAGCGCGGTGACGAGCTCGAGGGCGAGAGGCTCCTGGCGGTAGCGTTTGAAGCCGAGCGCGATGAGGGCGTTGTCGTGCGGCCAGACAGTGCCGAGGTGGTAGCCCGTGGGGTTGTACCGAGCCGCGCGCGTGGAGAGGGTGCGGATGCCCCAGCCAGAGAAGAGGTCCTCTTCCATGAGGCGTCGCGCCATGAGCTCGCCGCGCGCGTGCGGGACGGCGCCGGCCCAGAGCGCATGGCCCGCGTTCGAAGAGACGGTCGCGACTTGCCGTTTGTCGCGGTCGAGCGCGATGGCGTACGTGTTCTCCGCAGGCATCCAGAAGGCCGCGTCGATGGCGTCGCGGAGCGCGGCGGCGCGTAGCTCCTCGGAGGTGGCGCGCGCGGGATCGCCGAGCGCACGGTAGATGCGGGCCGCGGCGCGGCGGCTCGCGTAGGCGTAGGCCTGCACTTCGACGAGCGCGATCGGAGGTTCGGCGAGGGTGCCGTCGGGATGCGTGATCGCGTCGGTGGAGTCCTTCCAGCCCTGGTTGACGAGGCCTGCGTCGGAGCGACACGCGTACTCGAGGAAGCCGTCGCCGTCGTGATCGCCGTAGCGATCCATCCAGAGGAGCGCGGCGTCGAGGTTCGGGCGGAGCTCGCGGACGAGATCGAGATCGCCGGTCGCGCGGTAGTACTCGGCGAGGAGGATGATCCAGAGGGGCGTCGCGTCGACGGTGCCGTAGTACGGCGAGAAGGGGACGACGCCGAGGCGCGCGAGCTCGCCGCGGCGAAGCTCGTGCATGACCTTGCCAGGTTCCTCGTCACGCGCGGGGTCGTCGCGGCTGCCCTGGTGGCGGTTGAGCAAGCGGAGCGCCTGGCGCGCAGGCTCGGCGGAGATCCAAAGGTAGAGGAGCGCCGTGATGATCGTGTCGCGCCCGAAGAGGCACGCGTACCAGGGGATGCCCGCCGCGATGAAGGGCGCGTCGGGATCGCCGGAGAGCAGGACACGAAGGTCGCTGCGCGCCTTCGCGAAGACCGCGTTGAAGAGGCTGTTGCTCGTCTCGACGCCGACCTGGCCCGCGAGCCACTGCTTGTAGCCCGTGAGTGCGCGGCGCGGAGCCGAAGGGCCGTTCGTGTTCATCATCGGCGAGGCGTCGACGCTGACGCCGATCGTGATGCACGTGGAGCCGCCCGGGCGGAGTTCGATGCGGTAGCTCGCGGTGCACGACGCGAGTCTGTCGGGCGTGGGATCGAAGCGGACCTCGGTGCGACGCGCGAGGCCGTCGGCGCCGTCGTAGCGGAAGCTGAGGACGTTCGGCATGTGCTCGGGCGCGTGAGGTTTGCCCTTGCGCGCGCCCTTCACGATGCCGCGGACCTCGAACATGTCGGAGAAGTCGGCCTCGAAGTGGAGCTCGACGTCGAGCGTGACGGGGAAGCGGTTGTAGTTCTGGAACGTGAGCGACTCGCTGACCTCGGTGGGTCGAACGAGGCGGTAGCGGCGGATCTGGATGGTCTGCTCGTGGACGGCCTGGCCCTCGGGCGTGACGAGGTTCGGGTTCGTGAGGACCTGCGCGCCGAGGAAGTGCGCGTGGTCGCTGGAGAGGAGGATCGTCGGACGGAGGCCCTGGATGGCGAGCTCGTAGCTGCTCAAGAAACGCGTGTCGCCGAGGTAGAGGCCGTAACCCTCGCGGTTCTTGCGCGGGACGTTGCCCTCGGCGTCCGTGAGGAGGAAGAGGTCGCCTTCTTTGAGGAGGGTGGCGTCGCGGATGTCACGCGCAGACGGCGGTGCGTCGAGCGAGACGATGCCGGTAGGCTTGTTCGGCTGCGGCGCGGGCGAGGGAGCAGGAGCGTCGAGGTCGACGGGGAGCGCGAGGCCGCGCGCAGATCCGGCGTCGTGAGGACCGTTCATCAAACCACCTCTTCGCGGGGACGCTCGACCTCGCGCGCGACGGCGTCGAGGAGATCACTCACGTCGAACGGCTTCGAGAGGACGCGGCGGACCTGCGGCGTGAGGCGGAGCTGCGCGAGAAACGCGGAGACGACGATCACGGGCGTGGGCCGCGTCTCGGGCTCGGCCGCCAGCTCTTCGAGGACCGCGTTGCCATCCTTGCCCGGCAGCATGAGGTCGAGCAGGACGAGGTCGGCATGCTCGCGCTTGACGATCGCAGCGGCATCGATGCCATCGGCGACGCCGACGACGTCGTAGCCCTCGGCGCCGAGCAGGAAGGTCTCGAGATCCCGGAGCTCGGGGTCGTCCTCCACGACGACGATCTTCTTCCTCGGCACGAAGAGGCTCCTCCGATCGGGGGGTGAGGCAGGGACGCTCGCAACACCGAGCGGACCGCCGGTCGCAGCACGAGCGACCGCCGGAGACCCAAGGTGCTCGCGCCTCGCCATCGGGGTTTCGCGGAGCACGTACGGTGCCGCGCCCGTGTGGCGGACGCGCACGTGCAGGCGTGCTCGGCAAGGAGCGAGCGCTCTGGAGGGGCGCGCAGTGCGGTTTTTCGCGGCGCTTCGGGGCGCCCGGCGTGATGGAGACGAAAAGCGAAAATCGTCCTTGCGCACAGGGCTTCAGCCGATCTATCTATACGCCCCCGCTGGCCGAACGGCCGGCGGATCGATGTCCTTCACGGGAAGGCATCACGCGAAGATGGCGGAATTGGCAGACGCGCTGGATTCAGGTTCCAGTGCCCGCAAGGGCGTGGAGGTTCAAGTCCTCTTCTTCGCACTGTTCGTAAGCGAAAACACATTGAGGGATCGCGACTTCGCTTGATGGGATAGGCTGCCGTGGTCCCTCTTCGTGGATCAGGTGCCGGCCTTGTCGAGGTTGATCCAATGTCGCATGGCGCGCCGGGGGGCTCGGCGGGGATGAAGCAGATTCGCTCCCCAGAGATCGCGACCGGCGCGTGGCCCCTCGGGTTCGTCGGCGTCACGATGAGCCTGGTCCTCGGCCTCGCTCCCGCCGGGTGCGGGCAACGGAAGACGGAAGGCGGCGCCACGCCAGCCCCGAGCGCTTCGGTCGCGCCGAGTGCGTCGGTCGCGACGAGCGCCGCCGCGGATCCGCCCACGACCTCGGCGAGCTCGGTGCAAGCTCCGCCTCCGCCGAGCGAGCCCGTGGGCTCCGGCGTGTCCTCGTTCGTCGCAGCCGCGCAGACCGAGGCGTGCAAGGCGCAGACCGGGGAGATCGCGACGTACCTGCAGCGCGGCGAGGTGACGGCCGCAGGGCAAGAGGGGGCGATCGCCGCCGCCTGGCTCATTAAGCTCGCCGCGAACAAGCCGGGCGCGCAGCTCGCCTTCGCAGGGTTCGCCCTCGACGCGAAGCAGGTGGCGCGGGCGCGCGGCATCGGGACGGCGAACGAGACGGCGCCGCGGATGTTCGCAAACGGCGCGGGCTGGACGCTCGTGTGGTTCGACGCCGACGGCCTCGCGTACACGAAGCCGCGCTGGGAGACCTCGCCCGCGCCCGTGATCGAGCACCTCAGCACGGTGAACGCCGCGAACGCGGACGACGTGGCGCTCGCCGCGACGCCCGCAGGAGCGATCGTGGCGGTGGCGCCGTTCAACATGGAGAAGGCGCAGCTCGGACTGTTCCAGTTCGCCCCGACGGACGCTGCCGCGCCGGCCGTGCAGGCGCTCGGCGCGACGCACCACGCCCACGAGCCGCGCAGGCCCGCCGTCGCCGCGGATGGAACCGGTTACACGCTCGCCTGGCACGAGGGAGACGGGCGGATCGTCGTGTCGCGCTTCGATCTCGCGGGCAAGGAGATCGACGAGGCCTACACCCTCGCGGCAGCCCCGCCGGCCGGCGCGCCCGCGCGCGAACGCGTGAACCTCGTGGCCACGACGAAAGGCGCGATGGCCGTGTGGATCGAGGGCGACAAGATCCTCGCGCGCGCGGTCGACGCGGCGGCGCGTCCCGGCGAAAAGACGTGGCTGGTCGGGCGCGGCCGGGCCCCGGCGCTCGCGCCGATCGGCGATGGCGCGCTCGTCGTGTTCCTCGGTCAGGAGGGCGGCAAGGACGATCAGGTCCTCGCGGTGAAGCTCTCGGAGAGCGGCGAGCCGTCGGCGACGGGCATGCGGGTCAGCGACGGGACGGGCGCGGTGAAGGATCCGGCAGCGGTCACGCCGGCCGGCCCGCGCATGGGTTTCCTGTGGGCCGAGCCGATGAGTGGTGGCGTGAGCACGAAGCGCGCGGTCCTGCGCACGCTCGAGTCGAGCTGCATCCCCTGAGCGCGGCAGAACGTGTCGTTCGAGCGCACGCGCGTGGCGGGCCCTGCACACGCACGTGACGAGCGTTCGGACGCGTCGACGCGCGTGATCGATCAGGACGCGAGGAACGCCGACAGCTTGCCGCCGGCCGCGACGTGGGCCTGCGCGGCGCTGAGCTCGGTGAAGTCGAGGCTGCGCACGGAGAGGTCACGATACCGGTTTGTCTCGACGAGCCGGAGCTCTTCGGGGCGCGCCCAGTCGACCACGTGCGGCGACTTCGTCGAGACGATGATCTGCCGGTGATCGGCGCAAGCCTCGATCACCTCGAGCAGCGCGCCGATCTTGCCGGGGACCGCGGAGACCTCGGGCTCCTCGAGGAGCAGCGCCGTCGACTCCGGATCCACGAGCGCGACGAGCAGCTCGAGTCTGCGGATCACGGTGTCGGACAGACGTCCGAAATCCACGCCCTCGAACGTGATGCTGGCGCGATCCTGCGGCGCGACGTCCGTGCGCGCGGACGGGTCACGCGTGATCTGTACCGCGAGCTCGCCCGCCGCGCCGATGCGCTGGCAGAGCTCGACGACCTTGTTGTACCGCTCGCGGTAGAGCTCGAACCAGATGACGAGCGTCGACGCGAGCGAGAGCAGGCGCGCGTCGAGGCCACGCGAGGTCCAGAGGACGCCCGATCGACCCGTGAGCGTGACGACCGCGCGATCCTCGATCGGCGGGCGCGAGAGGGCGAGGCCGAGCCAGCGGATGCCTTCGAGGTAGGCGCGGATGCGGCGTGCGTCCTCGGGCACGCGATCGGCGGACTCGCCCGCGAGCGCGAGCGCGCCGACGCCCGAGGGCAGCGAGATGCGGCTGCCGTCGCCGAAGACGGCGCGTCGATCGCGCACCGTCCAGAGATCCACGTTCGCTTCGTCCGTGCGGGCTGCGTGTTCTTCCCAGCGCATCGAGGGCGGGAAGGGCTCGTCGTCGTCCTCGAGATCGTGGAAACGACGGTCGTAGGCGTAGACGAGGTGCTCGCCGGCGTCGCCCTCGAACTCGCAGCGGAAGTGGCGAGGTTTTTCCGGGTCGCTCAGGGCGTGGACGGCGATGTGCGCGCCTTCGGCGATGCCCTGCACGAGCAAGGACGCGAGGGATCCGCCCTTCGCGTGGAGCACGGTGCGGCGCGCGGCGATCGCGAGCTCGATCGTGCTGTTGCCGAGCGCCTGGTAGTCACCGATCGTCACGGACACGAGCCGGGCGGCCGGGGCTCGGGGAAAGACGGAGGAGCGGGCCGGTTCGATCATGAGAGCGCACCTTCCTCCTACCACGCTGCGTGGGGGGTTGGCGTATCCCTTCTGCACGGGCGGGACGCTTCATTCCGTCCATCCTTGGTTTGCAAGCGTAAGCGAGATTAGGCGCTAGAATTCGTGGGTGAGCGAGGCCATTTCCCCGAGGTCCGCGCTTTCGCGCGTCGCCCGAGCCGAGGGCCCGACGGAGCTCCCTCCGCTCTCGGACCCGTACCTGCGGGGGCCGAGGCCACCCCAAAAAAAGCCGCTCTCGACGCTGGCCTTGACGTCGATCCTGGCGCCGTTCGTGGGCGGACCGCTGGGCTCGGTCGCCGCCATCGTCTTCGGCTGGGCCGCGCGTCGGGAGCACGCCGGCGTGGGCGCCGAGCGCCGCGGGTATGTCCTGGCAACGCTGGGAATGGGGCTCGGGATTTGCCTGACGGTGGCCTGGGGCGCGGCCATCGCGTTTGGCGTGTGGACGATGGAGCGGAGCCACGAGGCGCAGCTCGCGTCGATCGCCAACGTCGTGACGGTCGGGGACACCGCGTCGCCGCCCGAGGGAGCGGTGGACACCACGGATCCCGCGTCGCCGCCCTCCAAGGCCGTGCCGGTTTTCCAGAAAGAGACGATGGTCCGCAAGGAGGGCACGGTCACGGTCGTGGACGTGGGCGTGTCGGTGTCGTCGCTCTCGCAGGAGCTCGCGAAGGAGCGCGCGGCCGCGGCCGCGGCGGGCGAGACGATCGTCGTGATGACGACGAAGAACGAGTGCGTCTCGTGTCGCAGCTTGTCGTCGTCGCTCGGGAATCCGCTCATGCAGACGGCGCTCGCGCATGTGCGGCTCGTCCGCGTGGACATCGACGCGTTCGACGAGGACCTGACGGGGCTCAAGATGCCGCACGAGCGTGTGCCGGGCTTTTTCCTGCTCGCGCCGGATCTCTATCCGCGCGACGCGATCGACGGCGGCGAGTGGGACGAGGACGTGCCGGCGAACATGGCACCCGTGCTCGGCGCATTCGTGCGCGGGAAGTACGAGACGCGGCGGCAGAGCTTCGAGCCGATTCAAAACGGCGGGATCAAGCTCTGAGAGAGAGGCGCGCCGAGGGCTCGGATCCCGGGCGCGGCGTGTCCATCCGCTGCTAGGATGCGCGGTCATGAAGCGCGCCGGGCAGATCACGATCTTCGTCCTCTGCGTCTTGTTCAGCGTCTCCGCCGCGGTGAACGTGATGGCGGACAACAGCGAGGTCGAGCGCGCGGCCGCGGCGGTGGCGTGCGGGGAGCAGGGGCCGAACTGCCGCGCGCAGGTGACGCGGCTCGAGCGGACGCCGTTCGGGCAGACGTTCGAGATGGTGACGCCGAAGCGGACCGTGGACGTGGTCTGCCGGCGTGCGTTCGTCTTGGTGGGCGAGTACGCCTGCAAGCTCCGCTGATGGGGAGGCCCGCGCTGCGGTCTTTGACCGGGCTCGTTTGCCCGCGCTGCCGGGAACCGAAACCCGAGGCGGCCAAAGGGACGACTCCGCTCGTGTTTTGCCCGCGCGATGGGTTCGCGCTCGTCGCCGCGTCGGTCCTCGCCGACGCGGATGGAGATCCGTTCCTCGGGATGACGATCGCGGGGCGGTACGTGGTGCTCGGTCGGATCGGCGCGGGCTCGATGGGGGCGGTGTACCGGGCGCGGGACGTGACGCGGGGGCAGGACGTCGCGGTGAAGGTGTTTCGTGGGGATCGAGGGCTCGGCACGCGGGCGCTTTCGCGGCTCGATCGAGAGGCGCGGGTCCTCTCGATGCTGCGTTCGCCGCACACGGTGCAGGTGCTCGACGTGGGCGAGATCGTGCACGGCGGCGAGGACGCGCTCGTCTCGCCGACGGTGTCGCGGTTCCTCGTGATGGAGATGCTCGAAGGCGAGCCGCTCGGCGTCCGGCTGCGTCGGGAAGGGCGGCTCTCGATCGCGGAGGCGACGCGGCTCGCGACACACGCGCTCACGTCGCTGGCCGAGGCGCACGAGAAGGGGATCGTTCACCGGGATCTGAAGCCCGACAACGTGTTCATCGCGCGCCTCGAAGGCGGCGCGGAGGCGGGAAAGCTGCTCGATTTCGGGCTCGCGGACCTGGGGCTTCCGCCGCGTGATCCGAAGGAGGCGGCGCTCGGGTGGGGGAGCGGTCCCGTCGGTACGCCGCGGTACATGTCCCCGGAGCAGGCGCGGGGCGAGCCGGTGGATGCGCGGAGCGACCTCTATGCGGTGGGCGCGCTCCTTTACCAGATGCTCGTGGGCAGGCCCCCGTTCGTCGAGCGGGATGCGGCGCGGGTGATGGCCAAACACGTGCACGAGCCGCCGATCGCGCCTTGTGATGCGGCGCCAGAAGCGGGGATCCCGCGGGCGTTGGTGGAGCTCGTGGTGCGGGCGCTCTGCAAGCGGCCGGAGGATCGGCCTTCGAGCGCGCGGGTGTTCATCGCGGCGATCGAGGAGGCGCTCGCCGGAGGGCCAGGGGGCGGCGCGGCGCGGCATGCAGCAGGCGGGCGCGAGGCGACTATACGGCGCCCGTAGAGCCGTGTACCTTCGCGCACGGACAACGATGGATCCTCGTGAAATCGAAATGCTCGTCCAGCGCCTCCTCGCGAACCCCCACGACCAGGAGGCGCTCGCGTACGCGCATCGTGCAGGCGCGCAGGACCCTCGCTCGTACGCCATGCTGCTCGAGCGCGTCGGGACGCAGACGCCGGATCCCGCCTACGGCGCCCATTGGCTGAGCGAGGCCGCGAACGTCTGGCAAGCGGCGTTCGGCGACATGAACAATACCGTGCGCACGTTGCTGCTCGCGGTCGACAGGGATCCGATGCATCGCTCGGCCGAGCGGCTCGCGCAGATCTTCCGCGAGAAGGGCGACGCGATGTCGCTCATCCAGCTTTACGAGCGGCAAGCGAAAGGGCTCGCGCCCGCGGCCGCGAAGCCGGAGGTGCGGACGATGCTCCTCAAGCTTCACGAGGAGCTTGGACGGATGTGGAGCGAGCCGCAGCTCGCGCGTCCCGATCGCGCGGTGGAGAACTGGCGCAAGGTCGCCGAGCTCGATCCCCGCAACGTGTACGCGATTTACGCGGCGCGCGAGATCCTGAAGGCGCAGCAGCAGTACGCGGAGGCGATCCCGTACTTCGCGATGGAGCAGGCCATCGCCGAGGATCCCGAGCGCAAGCTCGCGCTCTATCGAGACGAGGCCGACATCCGCAAGCGCGCGGGCGACATGGCGGGCGCGACGCAGGCGCTGCGCTCGGCGCGCGCGGTGCGTCCGACCGACGTCGCGCTCACGCAGGAGCTCGGCGTGAGCGTGCTCGAGCGCATCAACGCGGGCGAGAACGTGCCGCAGCCGGAGCGCGACGAGGCCGCCGGGATCTTCGTGCAGCTCGCGGAGACGTACGACGGGGAGTATGGGCTCTCGTACTCGTTGTCGGCGCTCGGCGCTTCGCCGGGGCACGATCGCGCGATGCAGCTCGCGGATCACTTCGCGGCGCTGCTCGGCCGCACGGGCGAGCTCGGTCCGCAGTACGCGGCGTACCTGAAGGCGAACCCGAACGGGTTCATGGCGAACGTGGCGCGGATGAAGGCGGGCAACGCGCAGCCTCCGCCGCCGCCGATGCCCGCCGCGCAAGCCGCGCCGCAGCCGGCGCAGCCCGCACAGGCGGTGCAGCCAGTGCAAGCCGCGCAGCCCGCGCCCGTCGCGCAGCCCGCGCAGCCCTCGCAACCCCCCGCGGCCCCGCAGCCGTCGCCGCCGCCGGCAGCCGCGCCCGCGTCCGAGCCGCGCGCGCCTTCGCCTTCGGTCGTCGCGATGCAGGCGCAGCCGGCGGTCCCGGCAGGCGACGTGCACGCGCTCCTGGAGGAGGCTTCGGCCGAGGCGCAGAAGGGACGGAAGCCGCAGGCGTACACGAAGTACCGTGAGGCGCTGAAGATCGATCCGGCGAACTCCGAGGCGCTCTCGTGGGTCGAGGAGTACCTGCGACAGAAGCGCATGTTCGCGGATCTGCGCGACGTGCTGCTCGCGGCGTCGCGCGTGCCGACGGTTTCGACCGAGACGCGCAAGGCCCAGCTCCGCGACGTGGCTGGCATGTGCGAGTCGCAGCTCCGCGACATCGATACGGCGATCGCGGCGTGGAAGCAGCTCTGCCAGATCGATCGCGGCGACGAGCAGGCGCGGGATCAGCTCCGCAGGCTGCTCGAGCGCGCGACGAAGTGGGACGACCTCGCGACCGTGCTCGAGCAGGACGCGATGAGCACGCCCGACACGGAGCAGAAGCTCGCGATCGAGAAGAAGCTCGCGAGCCTGCACGAGGCGAAGCGCAAGGATCCCGTGGCCGCGGCCGAGGTGTGGACGCGGATCGCGTCGCTCATGCCCGAGGACGAGCAGGCCGTGAACACGGCCGTGAAGCTCTACGAGAAGGGCGAGCGGCTCGACCTCGCGGCGCAGGCCATCGCGGACAACATGACCGGGTTCACGGACCCGAACACGCGCGCCGGGCTCCTGCAGAAGCTCGGCGAGTTGCGGCTGAAGCTGAACGATCCGGGCGCCGCGGGCGACGCGTTCGCCGAGGCCGCCGAGCTCGGCAAGCAAGCGAAGATCTGGGAGCAGGCCGAGAAGGCGTACACGGCCGCGGGTCGCATGTCCGACGCGGCGAACGCGATCGAGCAGCGCGCCGAGCTCGCGGACGGCAAGCAGCAGGCGACGCTCCTCGCGCAGGCCGCAGATCTCCTGGTCAAGGCGGGCGACGCGCCGGGCGCGATGATCCGGCTCGAGCGCGCCTCCGAGATCGATCCGACGAACGACGCGTACGTGCAGGCGCTCGAAGAGCAGTACCGCGCGGCCGGGCGGCTTTCGGATCTCGTGCACCTGCTCCTCGGGCGCGCGGAAAAACTTTCCGATCGTGGCAAGCGCGTGGCCTCGCGTCGCGCGGCGGCCGAGGTGCAGCGCTCGCTCGGCGACAACGAGGGCGCGCGCGAGAGCCTCTTGCTCGTGCTGTCCGACGGCGACGACGAGGGCGCGCTCGCGCTGCTCGTCGAGGACGCGGCGCAGCGCGGCGATCACCAGGAGTGCGTGGAGCTCCTCCGACGGCTCGGCGCGATCACGAAGGCGCCGGCCGACAAGCTGAACCACGCGCTGCGCGAGGCGAGCATCCTGGCCGAGGGGCTCGACGACGTGGACGGCGCGATCGAGCGGTACGAGGGCATCCTGAAGACGCTCGATCCGAAGAGCCGCGTTGCGCTCGCGGCGATCGCGGATCTCGAAGAGCGGCGCAACAACCCGCAAGGCGCGGCGGCGGCGCTCGAGCGCGAGGTCGCGCTGGCCGAAGGCGATCAGAAGGTCGAGCTCGCGCAGCGCCTCGCGCAGATTTATGAGGCCCGCCTCTCCGATCCGCGCGGCGCGATCCGAGCGCTCGAGATCGTGCACGCGGCCGACTCGGAGGACTTCGACGCGATCGGTCGGCTCGAGCGGCTCTGCGCCGAGGTCGAGGACTGGCCGCGCGTCGCACACTTCCTGCAGATCCTCGTCGAGGTCGAGGGTGACGAGGAGGAGCTGTCCCGCATGACCCGAAGGGTCGCGGACATCCTCTTCGACAAACTCGGCCGTGGCGACGAGGCGCTCGCGGCGCTCGACAAGATCGCCGAGACGGGCGACGAGCCGTGCCGGCGCGCGTACGTCGAGCTCGGCGACAAACTCGGGTGGAAGGGGCTCGTCGCGACGAAGCTCGTCTCGTGGAACGAGTCGGGCTCGGGCCCGGCACGGAACGAGGCGCTGCGCGGCGCGTTCGAGCGGTTCATCGAGGTCGGCCGTGACGCCGATGCTGCCCGCGTGGCGATGGAGCTCGCGCGCTCGCGCGGCGCCGATCGTGCGCTCGCCGAGCGGCTCGAGCAGCTCGCGATCAAGCTGAAGGATCTCGACGCCCTCGGCGTCGCGCACGACCTGCTCGCAAAGGACGTCTCGGGCCCCGCGCGCGCGGCCGAGATGGTGCGTCAAGCCGAGGTGCAGATCGCCGCGTCCGTGCCCGCGAACGAGGCGATCCAGCACGGCGAGGGCGCGCTCGCCAGCGTCCCGCCGGGCGAGGTCGAGCCCTTGCTCGCGCGGCTCGCGGTGCTCGCGCCGGACGTCGCGCAGGTGATCGACGTGTACGAGCGTCAGGTCGGGCGTTGCCGTCTGCCGGCGGATCGGCTCACGGCGCTCGCGCGCGCGGCGCAGGTCGCGGCCGAGCGCGGCGCGAACGATCGCGCACGTGGCTTCTTCGAGCTCGCGCTCAGCGCGGGCGTCCAGGAAGAGACGCTCGTCGCGCTCGAAGCTGCGGCCACTGCGGGCGACGAGCGCTCGGGCGGCACGGGCCTGCGCCGCATCCTGGCCGAGGCGCTCGCGGGCGGCGGTCAGGGGTCGCGTGACGGCGGGCGCACGAAGAGTGCGCTCCTCCGGCGCGCCGCGACCATCGCGCACCGCGCGCTCGCCGATGTCGAGCGTGCCTTCAAGTGGCTCGGCGACGCGCTCGTCACGCACGTCGACGACGCCTCGCTCGACGCGCTCGAAGCGCTCGGCCGCGAGCTCAACGATCTGCCGCGCGTCGAGGCCACGCTCACGCGCGCGCTCGAAGAGGTCTTCGACGGCCCGCTCGTTCGCAAGCTCCTGCAGCGCCGCGCGCGCCTGCGCCGCGACGCGCTGAACGACAAGAAGGGCGCGGGCGTCGACTTCAAGAAGCTCCACGACCTGTCGCCTGCCGATCAGGACGTGATGAACGAGCTCTCGAACCTGCTCACCGAGCTCGGTGATCACCGCGGCATGATCCAGCTCTACGAGGATCAGATCCTCCGCGGCCGTGATCCCGCGATCCGCGCCGAGCTCGCGCGCAAGGTCGCGCGTCTGTGGGAGGAAGAGCTCGGCGACGCGCGCGAGGCGGCCGACGCCTGGCGGCGCGTGCTGCGCATGAAGGCCGGCGACGCCGAGGCGACCCAGGGACTCGAACGCGCGAAGACCGGCAAACTCAAGCGTTCGCCGGCGCGCGCGTCGATGCCCTCGGTGCCGCCGACCGCGGCAGGGCCGTCCGCGCCGCCGCCTGCGTACGCGAGGGCATCCACGCCGCCGCCGCCGCCTGCGTACGCGAGGGCATCCACGCCGCCGCCGCCTGCGTACGCGGGGCCGTCCACGCCGCCGCCTGCTGCGGTCCCCACGCCGTCCGCGCCGCCGCCTGCGGCTCCGACGTGGCAGCCCCCGAACGACAACGAGCCGACGCCCATCGCGCCCGCGGCGGCCTTGGCCGCGCCTCCGCCGATGGTCGTGGCGCCTCCGGCGTACGTCCAGGCCGAGCCGGCTCCCCAGCCTGCGTACGTGGATCCGCAGGCGCAGCCGCAGCAAGCCGCGCAGACGCCGGAAGAGGCGTATGCGCAGCAGCAGGCGTACGCGGCGTACTACGCGCAGCAGCAGGCGTACGCGCAGCAGCAAGCCGCGCAGACGCCGGAGGCGTACGCGCAGCAGCAGGCGTACGCGGCGTACTACGCGCAGCAGCAGGCCTATGCGCAGCAGCAGCAGGCGTACGCGCACCAGCAAGCCGCGCAGCAGCCGGCCCAGGGCGAAGAGCTCGAAGAGGCCGAGCTTCTCGACGACGAATCCTGATGAGCCCGAGGGGGCGGTCCCGCCGCCCCCGCCTCACCAGAACACCGACCTCCGCTCCTTCAGCCCGCGGTTCAACATCGACTGGATGGTCGCCTTCACGCGGAGGACCTTCTCCTCGATGATCGCGTCGTCGTCGTCGGGATCGCCGTCGAAGCGCATGGGTTCGCCGAACGTGATCCTGTAGCGCGTGGGCAAGGGGAGGATCCCGCCCGGCACGAGGAGCTGCGGCAGGATCGGAAAGCTCGGCAAATGCAGCGTCTTCGCCACGCGACGGAAGTTGCCGAGCGAGATGTATTGCTCCTCCGCGCCGATCACGGACACGGGCACGATCGGCGTGTTCGTCTCGAGCGCAAGGCGCATGAAGCCGAGCCCGAAGTCCGTGAGCTTGTAGCGCTCGGCGAACGTCTTCGTCACGCCACGCACGCCCTCGGGGAACACGAGGATCGCCTCGCCGAGCTCGAGCAGCCGGCGCGCGTTCTCGGGCACGCCCACGACCTGCCCGACACGCGAGAAGAATGTCGAGACGAACGGGAGCGTCTGCGACCACTTCTCCACCATGCTCCGCACGATGCGCGGAGGCTCGGCGTCGAGGAACATCGAGGCCGCGATGATCACGCCGTCCATCGGGATCTGCCCCGAGTGGTTCGCCACGAAGAGGACGCGTGACGCGGGCACGCGCTCGATCCCGCTGACGATCGTGCGGAAGTAGAACCGGTGGAAGAACGCCGCGACGCCGATCGCGTACTTCGCCCACTCCGGATCGAGCCCGAAGGGGTCGACGCCGCCGCCTCCCAAGGGGATCGGCACACGACGCAGGCGCTCCTCGAAGTCGCGGCCGAGCAGCTTGATCCCGAGCTCGCCGATTCCGTCTTGGGCGACGCCGAGGGCGGAGCGCGCGATCGGGAAGGCCTCGCGCGTCGCGAAGGTCGAGAGCCTGCCGAGGGTGCGCGCTGCTGCATCCAGCATGCATGCGAACGTAGCAAATCGAGGGCAACACAGCACGGTGCGAAGTGCTTGACGTGACGTGCTTCCGAGCTTCACGGTGAGCGTCGGGGATCGGGGGGATGAACGTGACGAACGGGGGAGGCGAAGCGACGCGCGTCGCGCCGCGGCTCACGATGCGGCCGCCGCGCAGGGCGAGCGTGAGCGTGGATGGGGATTCTTCACGCGAGCCGAGCGTGGAGAGTGATCGTTCGCATTTGCCGGTGCTCATCACGGGCATCTGCGGGCGGCTCGGGCGCAGGCTCGCCCGGCAGTTGCACCGCGAGCGGCCGGTGATCGGCATCGATCGGCGATCGTTCGAGGGCAAACCGAAAGACATCGTCCATCACCAGCTCGACATCCGCCGCAAGAAGACGCAGGACGTCTTTCGCCACGAGCGCCTCGCCGCCGTCGTGCACCTCGGCGTCATGCACGATCCGCGGGTGAGCCAGGCCGAGCACCACAGCTGGAACGTCGTCGGTCTGCAGCGCCTCCTCGAGTACGTCGCGCACTACGACATCCCCAAGCTCGTCGTTCTTTCGAGCGCCAACGTGTACGGCCCTCGCCCGGACAACCCGCAGTTCCTCACGGAGGATGCGCCGCTCCTCGGCGGCGCCTCGTTCAGCGAGATCCGCGATCTCATCGAGGTCGACATGCTCGCGCAGTCGTTCTTCTGGAAGAGGCCACGCACCGAGACCGTGATCCTCCGGCCCGTGCACATCCTCGGCGCCGTGCGCAACGCGCCTTCGAACTACCTGCGCTTGCCCGTGATCCCCACGCTGCTCGGCTTCGATCCGATGGTGCAGGTCATCCACCAGGACGACGTCGTCAGCGCGATCGCCCGCGCGCTCACGCCCGGCGCGCGCGGCATCTACAACCTCGCGGGCCCGCCGCCGCTGCCCTTGTCGCGCCTCGTCGGCATGACCGGACGCTCGCGCATCGCCATCCCGCATGGGATCGCGCAGAACGTCGTCCGTAAGCTCTGGCAGTACCGGGCCACGTCGTTCCCCGCGCCCGAGATCGATCACATCCGCTACGTGTGCATGGTCGACGACGCGCGCGCGCGAAACGATCTCGGCTACGCGCCAACGCACGATCTCGCGCAGACCGTGGCCGCGATCGACGACGTCTTCTGAGGCGCTGCGGCTCTCCGCAAGCTTCCGCCGTCCGTCCGTGCGTCACGCGGTGATACGCTCGGCGTCCATCTCCCGCCATGTCTCTCCTGTCCGCGCTCCTCGCGGTGACCACCCAGGTGGCCACGCCGCACCTCACCGCGACGCGCGTCTCCACCCCGCCGGTCCTCGACGGCCGCCTCGACGAGCTCACCTGGAAGCGCGCCAAGGGCAGCGACGCCTTCACGCAGAAGCTCCCCACGCCCGGTGAAAAGCCGCGTTATCGCACGCTCGTTCGGGTCGTGTACGACGACGAGGCCGTCTACGTCGGCATCGACTGCGAGCAGACGGACGACGAGATCATCGCGCGCCTCACGCGGCGCGATCGCCAGGTCGAGGCAGACGCCGTCACGGTCACGCTCGACACACGCGGCGACGGACGGAGCGCGCTCGAGTTCGAGGTCAACGCGGCCGGCGTCCTCTCCGATGCGCTCCGCTTCAACGACACCGAGATCTCGCGTGAGTGGGACGAGATCTGGGACGCGCGCACCACGCGCACCACGCACGGCTGGTCGGCCGAGTTCAAGATCCCGCTCCGGATCCTGCGCTTCCGCGATCTACCCACGCAGAGCTTCGGCCTGCAGGTTCGTCGCCGCGTCTCCATGCTGCAGGAGGTCGACGAGTGGACGTTCATCCCGCGCGACGCCGGCGGCGAAGTGTCGCGCTACGGCAAACTCGACGGCCTCTCCGGCCTCCGGCCCAAGGCCGCGCTCGAGCTACGACCCTTCCTCGTCGGCGCCCTCCGCTACAGCGAGAGTGAGGCCGAGAGCCGCGGAGCGGGCGTGTTCCCCACGGGCTCGGCGGGCCTCGATCTCAAGTGGCATCCCTCGCAGAGCCTCACCCTCGACGCCACGATCTTCCCGGACTTCGGCCAGGTCGAGGCCGATCAGGTCATCCTCAACCTCAGCAACTTCGAACGGTTTTTCCCGGAACGCAGGCCGTTTTTCCTGGAGGGCGCGGACAACCTCGCGACGCCCTTCAAGCTCGTCTACACGCGCAGGATCGGCCGTGCGCCAGGGACGCCGGCCGTGCGCGACGACGAGGAGACCGTGGGATCTTCGACGCCGGCCACGGTGTACGCCGCGGCGAAGCTCTCGGGTGAGCTCGCGGAGGGCGTGTCGGCGTTCGAGCTGCTCGGCGTCACCGCGCCCGTCCTCGTCGATGTGAAGCGCGGCGACGGCAGCTTCGTCTCGCGCGTCGCCGAACCACTCGCCGCGTTCAAGGTCCTGCGCCTCCGCAAGGACTTCGGCCCTCGCGCCTCGCTCGGCTTCATGGCCACGGCGAAGAGCCGCTTCGAGACGCCGTCCGTGTACCCCACCGTCGAGACCGCTTCCGGCAATGGCCGCACGCGCGTGCTTTGCCCCAAGGAACAACTCGTCGCGCACGGCGCGCGGTGCTTTCACGACGCCTACGTCGCGGGCATCGACGGTCGCTGGCGTTCGCCCGGCGGCGACTACGTGATCAGCGGACAGGTCGTCGCCTCGCTCGTGCACGACGGCCCGCCGCGCACCCTGCCTGACGGCACCGTCATCTCTTCCGGCGACATCGGCCCTGCAGTGCAGGCGCGTGTCGCGAAGGAGGGCGGCAAGCACTGGACCTTCAATGCCGAGTACGCCGGGCATGGCCGCAAGGTCGACTACAACGACGTCGGCTACATGCAGCGGCAGAACCTCCACGCGTTCACTGCGTCCGTCCGCTATCGGAGGCTCGATCCGTGGTGGGTGACGCTCGAAACGGAGACGTTCGTCGACGCGGTCGAGCGCGACACGCTCGATTGGCTCACGCAGGAGCGCATGCTCGTGCTCGGCAACTACACGCGCTGGGCGAACTTCTGGGAGAGCTTCGTCGCGATCCACGCCAAACCCTCGCGCTTCGACGATCGCGAGGTCGGCGACGGCACGGCGCTCGAGCGCGCGCCCCTCTTCGGCGGCGAGCTCTGGGTCGCGACCGATGGCCGACGCCTCGTGAACGGTGAGGCGTGGGTGATGGTGCAGGGCATCGAGACGGGCCTCAACGTGGAGGCCGACGGCCGTTTGTCCGTGCGTATCCTGCCGCAGCTCGACCTCGATCTGATCCCGACCTTCCTCTACACGCGCGGCGAGCCGCGGTACGTCACGACGATCGGCGCGGGCCACGTCTTCGGCCGGCTGCGGGCGCAGAGCCTCGGGCTCACGATGCGCGCGACGTACACGTTCACGCCGCGGCTCTCGCTTCAGGCCTACGCGCAGGCCTTCCTCGAAGCGCAGAGCTTCGATGGCTTCACGTTCTCGAAGGCGCGTGGACCGGGCAAGGTCGCGCGCCTCGCGGAGCTCCTGCCGTTCGGATTGCCGCTCGACGACGATCCCGACTGGGAGGGCGGATCGATCAACGCGAACATCGTCCTGCGCTGGGAGTACCGGCTCGGCTCGACGTTGTTCCTCGTGTGCACGCACGCGCAAGGCGACGGACGAGCGCCCCTCGGCCGGCGCGCCACGGGCTTCGACTTCGGATGGCTCGGCCCGCGCGCCTCCGAAGAAACGTTGCTGGCCAAACTATCGTACTGGTGGGGCTGAGCTCCTCTTGCATCGACCGCATCGCGGTCGATGCACCTGAGGTCCAGGGCTGCGCCCTGGTTCGGGTCCAGGGGCGAACAGCCCCTGGTCGGGCCCGGGGTGAAACCCCGGCGCTACGCTCTCAAAGCCCGGTACACGCCGAGGGCGTCGGATTCGCCTTGCAGTACGCGTCGTCCTTTGGCGCGCCCACGATCAGCATCGCGTCTTGCGACACGAGCCTCGGGCGCGAGTTCGTCACGGCCTTGCACGTCTTGCCGTCGGACGTCTGCGGCTCGGCGAGTGCACAGATGCCGGCCTCGTTCGGCACGCTCCACGCCTGTCCCGTCGGATAGACGAGGTTCATCGAGTACTGCCCTTCCGGCAGACAACCGTAGACGATGTCGAATGGGCGCCCGAAGCGCGCCGCGAGGCTCTGCTTCAACGCCTCTTCATCGGCGATGATCGCTGTCCCGTCCGCGGCCGTCTTGCGGCTCAGCACGAACACGCCGTTCTTCGACGTATCGACCGGATCGATGCAGATCGCTGCCGGCCGCACCGCGACCGTCACCTCGGACTCCATCGACTGGAACGGCGGGTTCATCGGATCGGGCATTGCGGGCGGCAGCTTCGTCGCCGTGAGCAGCAGGTTCTTCAAGAGCGTCAGCCCCTGCATGATCACGCGCGGCCGCGCTTGCGTCTCGATGCGCTTGTCGTTCGCGAGCCGTGGCGCGTTGATCTTCGAGAACACGGACGTCGGGTAGAGCTGCGGCACGTTTGCCGACTCGACCACGTGATCCTCGTTGTTGAGCAGGCCGTCGCCGTTCACGTCCTCGACCGCCATGTAGAGCGTCGCGGCCGGATCCTTCACGGGTAGGAAAAACGGCGTGACTGCGGCTGCGTCGATCTCGGTTGGATCGACGCCTGCCGAGAACGTGATGCGGATGAAGGACGCGTCGTTCGGGGGGAACGTGGCGAACTCGAAGTCCGACGGCACCACGACCTTGTGCGGATCGGTGTTGCCCGCGACGCTGTCGTTCACGGCCGACGGGTAGAACACGGGTCGTTCGAGCGGCAGCACCTGCCCGAGCGTCACGCCGACGCCGAGCACGTGCACGCCGACCGGCGGGATCACGAGGTTTCCCTTGCCGTCGGGCTCGCCGATGTTGACCTCCGTGTACGCTGGCGCCGCGCCCATGAGCACCTCGGCCGCGTTGTCGATCGCGCCGCCGCCCACGTCGCCCGCTGTCGGCAGATTCGAGATCGAGAAAGCCGGGTTGAAGTCGCCGTCGCGATCGTAAAACCCGCGGAACTGGTACGTCCCGCCGCTCAGCGGCGCGATTGTCCACGTCCCGCTCGCGGTGATGTTCGGCGCCGAAGGATCGGGGCAGCGGAGCGCGCCGTCTTTGTCGAAGACGAGTTTGTCGCGGATGCTCGCGAAGAGCACGTCCCCCGGGATCGCGTCGAGGCTCGCGGCGCCCGTGCCGAGGCCCGAGGGCGGCGGCAAGAGGCGCTTGTCGAAGGCGAGCACGATGGCCGCGCCGACGATGTGGCCCTTCTCTGTGCACGGCGGCGGGCCCGTGTAGGTCAGCGTTCCTTCGACGACGCCCGCCGGACCGCTGAACCCCGGGATATCCGGGACGAAGGTGTCGAGATCGCCGCACCCGGCGAGCGCGAGGAGCAGCAGGGCAGGGAAGGGAAGCGCGAGGGAGCGGCGCATCCAGGACAGGGGACCTCATCGACGCACGGCCGTCAAGCTGCGGCCGGTTTGTCGCTCGCGGCGGTCAGCCGGCCGCGCGCTTCGACATGGCGTCGAGCACCTCCTGGATCTCCGGGAAACGGCCTGCCGACTGCTTCGAGAAGATCAGCTCGCCGTCGACGATCACGTCGAACTGACTGGGCTTGCCGATCTCGAGCTTGCTGTCGACGTCGAACGCATCCTTGATGGCGGCCGCGAAACTCACGGCCCGGGGCTTGTAGTTTCAGACGTGGCAGTACTTGATCACGACGTTCATGGAGGCCTCCTCGGAAATCCATGGATGCCGGCGTGGGCGAGCGCAAGGGGCAACGCGCTTCACGCCGAAGGACGTTCGTCCCGCGCGAGCCAGAGAGCGAGGGCGACCGTGAACAGGAGCGCCGTGGCCGCGACGAGGACGCCGCGGGTGCGCTTGCCGCGTGAACGTGCGCGCGGTTTTTCGCGTGCGGTTTCCGCCGTGGGACGAATCTCGGGCGGCTTCTGCGTGGGCGCCGAGAGCGTGCCCGGCTCGCCGTCCGCGGGTAGAGCCTCGCGATCGAAGAGCGCGTCCTCGGCGAGCGCGCGCCGCACGTCCCGGTCGAGCCAGTGCGAGATCCACAGGCGTTTGCCTTCGGGAAGCCCGAGCGCGCGGCGTAGATCAGGCGTCATGGCACGCGCGACATCCTCCGGTCTGGCCTCGAAATCGTGCAGCAGGCGCGCCGATGCGGGCGGATCTTTCCACACGTACCGCGAGGGCCCGACGAGCACGACGTGCGTGCGGCGCGCGGGCGTGCGTGGCGGCTTGAACGCGAGATCCGCGGAGAACTTCCAGCCCTCGTCCGTCCGCGGGAACTGCCGCGCGCGGAGGATCGTCACGACACACCTCGCGAGCTCGCGTGTCGTCTCATCGCCGTCACGCTCGCCCGGGGAGCGCAACGAAGCCGTGTCGCCTTTCGGCCGGATCGAAGCCTCGATCGTCACCTTCGTAGCCTCGGGGCGATGTTCGAGGAAACGCTCGTAGCAATCGAGGATCGGCCCGCTCCGCGCGCGCAGGATACGCGCGATCACCTCGCTGCTCGGCGCCACGGCCTTTGGCTCGGCCCGCACCGACTCCACCACGAGCGGGAGCACCGCGCCTTCCTGCGCTTCGTCCGGAGGTGGCTCCGCGCGCGGCGGCTCGCGACGCGCGAGGATCACGCGGGGCGTGTCGAACGAGACGTGCGCGGCCGGCGTCATGATCTCCAGCGAGCTTCCCGGCGGCGTGACCACGTCGAGCACGGCGAACGAAAAATTCCGATCGACGTAGCTCTTCGTCCACGCGGCGTCGAACGGCTGCTCGCCCGCGGAGGGGCCGACGACGAAGCCCGAGAGCGTCGATCGATCCATCACCCACGCGGCCGGAGGCGCCGGCGCGCGGCCGCGGGTGCGTCGCTCGTACGGCTCGACGAGCGCGTGCACGAGCGCGGCGGGATCGAGCAACGGGCGCGGCTCGATCGTCGGCGTGCTCGGCGTCGGCAAGCCGAGGAGCACGCGCGGCGCGGCGGGCGCGAGGCGCGCGGCGAAGAGCACGTGCTCACGACCGCTCGCCTCGTCGTGGCTCACGATCACGTAATCCTCGTGCACCACCGGCGACGGCGTCGCGCCGCCCACGGCCACCGCGCTCGCCGGGGAAGCGACGGCCACGATCGAGAGCGCGACGAGCGGCGCGAGCGTCTTCATGAGGCCGGGAACAAGCCGTGGCGGCCTTGCTGCTTCAGATCGTTCATCGTCCGCTGCATCGCGCTTCGTACGCGTTCGAAAAGATCCTCCACCGCGTCGGGATCGTCGGCCGCGGAGGGCGGTAGATCGCTGCGGATCGGAGCGAGGATCCGCGTGTGGATCTTCACGGGCGGCGGCAGATGCGGCAGCGGGATTCCCGCGATGATCCCCCACGGCAGCGCCACGCCGAGCGGCGCCACGTTCGATCGCGCGAGCATCGGCAGCTTGAGCGCCTCCGCGATGCGCCGCCCGTCGGTCCAGATGTAGAGCGAGTGATGCGCGCCCACGCTCACCACGGGCACGATCGGCACCTGGTGCCTGAGCGCCGTGCGCACGAAGCCGCGGCGCTTGCCGAACTCGATCTCGTACCGTCGCGAGAACGGCTTGCACGCGTCGATGTCGCCGCCCGGGAACACGAGCACCGCCGCGCCTCGATCGAGCGCGCGCGCCGCGTTGTCGGGGTTCGCCGCGATCGCGCCCGCGGCGTTCAGCCACGCGCCCGCGCCGGGGAAGCGGAACGGCACGTCGTGCATCAGCCCGTACGAGACACGCGCGGGCGAGTAAAGCCTCCAGAACGCGAGCATGTGACAGAACATGTCCGGCGTCCCGGTCATCGCGTTGTGGTTGCCGACCACGAGCGCGGGACCGGGAGCGAACGGCTCTTCGAGCTCGGTCTCGGCGCGGAAGTAGTGGTCGTAGAGCATCCCGAGCAGCGGCATCGCGCGCTCGATGAAGCGCGGATCGCGAGCCTCGAGATCATTCGGGCGCACCTTGTCGCGCGCCTTCTCCGCGAGCGCGGCGAGCCCGTCTTTCAGCGCGTCGACGGGAGGGACTGGCTCATGTGGAACGACGAAAGCAACCACGCATTCCTCGTATACCGAAACCAACAAAAGCGTGCCAAGACCCGCGCCTTGCGTCGGCCTCGAAAGGCGTCGCGCGCCTTGCCCCTGCGTCCTTTTTTCCTCGAATTCGTGCGACGATGGCTCGTCGATACCCCGGCGCCGCGCCCCATCGCGCGGCAGGAGGATTCATGATGTCCGCGCGTTCGATCTTCGCCGTCGCTTGCTCGTTTCTCGCGCTCAACGTGTTCGCTTGCGCCAAAGGCTCGACCGGCGGCGTCGGCGGCGGGGGCGGCGAGGGAGGCGATGACTGGGGGGGTCCAGGACCCGGATCGAGTTCGAGCAGTAGCGGTTCGGGCGGCGGCGGCAGCGGCGGCAGCGGCGGCGGCGTCGCCATGACCACCTGCGACATGACCACGGCCGACTGCTCCACGTGCTCCGAGTGTTCGCGCAACACCGCCGACGGCCTCTGCACGTCCGAGTTCGCGGCCTGCGCCGACAGCCTCGATTGTGGTGACTTCGTCACGTGCATCGACGGGTGCACGGATGGCGACACGGCCTGCTACACGAACTGCGAGTCGGCCTACCCGACCGGGGCGGACCTCTTCAACCAGTACGCCTCGTGCGTGATCTGCAACGACTGCTACGTGCGCTGTGACGGCGCGAACTCCTGCAGCTAGCCCGCGATCCCTTCGAGACGAACCTTCTGGCCGGCGCGCACCCCGTGCCGCCGGCAGTACCCCGCGTTCACCTCGATCACGTAACGCGACGGGCACGGCACCGAGAACGTCGAGTCGTTCATCGTCGGCGTGTTTTCCTCGATCCCCACGATCGTCCCGTCCGCATCCACGAACAGCATGTCGAGCGGGATGCATGTGTTGTGCATCCAGAACTGGTGCACCTCGTTCCGATCGAAGACGAAGATCATCCCGCGCTGCTCGTCCATGTGTTTGCGGTACATGAGCCCGCGGGCGCGCTCGTGATCACGCTGCGCGATCTCCACGGTGACCGTCTCGTCCTTCGCGTCGGCGAACACCACCTTGCCCTCGCGCAGCACGGGCGGCTTGGCGAGATCGTCGGGCGGACACGCCGGATCGGGGCCCGTCTGCGCGAGCGTGCGCTTGGGTTTGTCCTCGGTCGGGTGGATGCACCGCGTCTTCGAGGGGCGATTTTCCGAGGCCTGGGCTTCTTGCCCGATCGGCTCGGGGCGCGCGTCGTGCGGGGGCGGTACCGGCTCCTCCACGCGCGGCTCGCAGGCGACGACCAGGAACCCGAGCGACAGGGCGATGCTGAGCTTCGTGACGGCCATGGCTCGGGCCCCTTCGTAGCACGATGCGAGCCGGCGCTTGACCTTCGCCGCGCCTCGCCGCAAGGGAAAGACCTCCTATGAAACTTCCCGCGATCCAAAGCCCTGCTTTCACCGCCTTCGCCGCGGCTTCTGCCCTGGTCGTCACCGCCTTCGCGAGCGGCTGTGAGTCGAGCCCTCCCGAGCCCACGGCGGCCCCCGAACGCAAGACCGAGGCCCAGACCCAGAACAAGGAAGCGCCCGGCCAGCCCGAGAAGAGCGCCCGGCCGCGCATCCAGTTGCCGAAGCCCACGAAGAAGAAGGTCTCGGCCAAGCCCGTCGCCGAGGTCAAGCCGAGCGAGGACGATCCGGTCAAGGGCAAGTGGACCCTCGCCGACGCCACGAAAGGCCTGCCCGCGGGCAAGAGCCTCGTGGCCACGATCGAGACGGATCAGGGCAGTCTCGAGTGCACGCTCTTCGAGGACAAGGCGCCCATCACCGTCGCCAACTTCGTCGGCCTCGCGCGCGGCGTTCGCCCGTGGAAGACGCCCGAAGGCAAGTGGGAGAAGAAGCCCGCCTACGACGGCACGATCTTCCACCGCATCATCAAGGGCTTCATGATCCAGGGCGGCGACGCCAAGAAGAACGGCTCGGGCGAGGCCGGATACGTCATCCCGGACGAGGTCTGGGAGGACGCGAACCACGATCGTCCCGGCCTCCTGTGCATGGCGAACCGCGGGCCGAATACGAACAGCGCGCAGTTCTTCATCACGGACGAGGCGGCGTTCCACCTCGACGGCGGCTACACGATCTTCGGCGAATGCGCGCCGGTGGACGTCGTGCACAAGATCGCCTCCGTTCCCGTGGTCCGCGAGAAGCCGGAAACCCCGCCCGTCATCCAGAAGGTCACCGTCACCCGCAAGTGACCTTTTCTGCGCCGGATCCTCCTCTCCCTCGCGGCGCGCGCGAAAAAATTCGGTTACGCTTCGGGCATGCAGAAGCGGCTTATCTTGGTGGCCGCCGCGCTTGGCCTCATCGTCCCGGCCGCGGGTCTCGGCGGGTGCGGCAGCTCGATCGTGCGGGAGACGGAGGGCCAGGGCGGAGGCGGCGGCGAGGGTGGGGACTCGTCGAGCAGCACCGCAACAGGCCCCATCTGGGACGCGGGCAAGGACGCGTTCGACGAGTACATCGATCCCGGCTGCCCCTCCACGCCGCCGCCGATCGAGGACTTCCAGTGTGATCCCTTCGATCAACTGAACAGCGGCTGTTTCCCCGGCGACGGGTGCTTCATTTTCGTCTCATACCCGAGCGAACCCTGCGGCCAGGAGGTCTACGGCGCGTTCTGCGCGCCCGCGGGCTCCGGCGTGCAAGGTGATCCGTGCGGCAGCAACACGGGCCTCTGGTGCGCGGCGGGGTTTGCCTGCGTCGTGACCGGCTCCGGCACGCAGTGTGTGCAGCTCTGTCCGCTCGATGGCAACGATGGCTGCCCGTCCGGGCTCGTGTGCGAGCCGATCGACGTCGAAGGGTTCGGCGGATGCCTGTGAAGCGTTTGCGGAAGGCGCGCGGCGGACGAAGCCTGATCGGACTCTCACTCGCCGCGCTCTCGGGCATGTTCGTGGCCGCGGGGATCGTGGCGGGCGGCTGCGGCGCGCGTACGCCGCTCGATGTCGGCCCGCCTCAGCCCCCTTGTTTCGTCGACTCGGATTGTCCCGGCCACAAGAACCTCTGCGAGCCCGTCTACTGCGACCTCGCGGCAGGTGCAGAGGCAGGCGCCCCGCGAAACGGCGGTCTCTGCATCAACCTCCCGCCCATCGTTTGCGACGACAACGATCCGTGCACCGACGACGCGTGCGTCCCGAAGACGGGGCAGTGCACGTACGAGGTCGCCACGCGTGACAACGACGGCGACGGCTTCCGCGGCCCGCGGCCCGGCACGCTGCCGGGTGATCCGAACGCGTGCGGCGACGACTGCGACGACAAGAGCGAGCTCGCGTATCCGGGCGGTACCGAGGTCTGCGACGGCGTCGACAACGACTGCAACGGCGTCGTCGACGACGGCGCCACGTACATCCCGCTCCTCAACGAGCCCATCCGCCTCTCAGGCGACATCGCGCCCGCGGGCCCCGGCGGCCTCGCGTGGAGCGGCACCTCGTACGCGGCGGCGTACACGGGCACCGTCTCCGGCTTCTCGATGCGCCTCAACATGCTCGCGCCGACCGGCGTGCCGCTCGGCCCCGAGGCGCCGATCGTCTTCCAGAACGGCGACAACGCCGGCGGCCCGATCGTGTGGGTCGGCGATCGGTACGGCATCGCGTGGCAGGATCGTCGCAGCGGCGACTACGAGGTGTACTTCACGCTGCTCGACGAGAGCGGCGCGAAGGTCCTGCCCGACACACGCCTCTCCTTCGCCGAGGGTTTTTCGATCAACGTCTCGCTCGGCTGGACCGGCGGCGAGTTCATCGTCGCGTGGCAAGACGAGCGTGAGGGCCTCTTCGACCTCTACGCGCAGCGCCTCTCCATCGACGGCGCGCCGATCGGCGGCAACGTCAAGCTCACGCAGGCCTTCAACGTGGGCAACGAAGCGCCGCAAATGGCGGCCGGCCTCTCCTCGATCGGCGTCGCATGGGCGCCCGGCGACGCGCTCCAGCACTTCATCCAGTTCCAGGTCTTCAACCAGGATCTCACGCCGCGATCGGCGGCCGTCTCCCTGACGCAGGGCACCAGCGACTCGGTCTACCCCACGATCGCCTGGAACCAGGATCGGTACGTCGTCGCATGGTTCGACAAGACGGCGAACCCCAAGGCGATCTACGGCGCCGTCGTCGACGAGGACGGCAACATCCTCGTCGAGCCGAAGGCACTCACGAACCCCGGCTCCTTCCGCTCGCGTTACCCGAGCATCAAGGCCCTCGGCGACCGCGTGCTGCTCGTCTACGCCGACGATCGCGACCAGAACGACGGCTACGAGCTCTACGCGCTCATGCTCGACGGGAACCTAAACCCTTCCGGCACCGAGCAACGCGTCACGTTCGGCAAGAAGGACAGCATCTACCCGATCGCCACGTTCGGCCCCGACGGCAACGTCGGCATCCTCTTCCGCGACGACCGCGAAGGCCAGCAGCACGTGTTCTTCACACGGCTCGGCTGCATCGTGCCTTAGCGCGATGCTTGGGCCGCCGCGCCGGGGCGCCGCCCCGGACCCCGCGGGGGCTATCCGCCCCTCGACCCGAACCAGGGCAAGCCCTGGACTCGGGTTGGAAGAACCGCGCGATGCGCGGTTCTACCACGAGCCGGTGGCAAGACGAGCGACAACGTTGCCGGTCGACACGTCGCGGCGCTCTCGGTTGGCAGCGTCGCTCCTGGTCTTGCCTCGGCCTGTTCGATGAACTGCGCATCGCGCAGTTCATCGACCCTGGGTCCAGCGCTTGCGCTGGTCCGGGTCCAGGGGCGGATAGCCCCTGGTGGGGCCTGGGGCAACGCCCCAGCGCAGCGGCCCGAGGTCAGCTCGGCCGACGCCGGAACGCGCCGGCTTTGTGCACCTTGCCTGGCAGCGGCCGACCGAGCACCCGCTCGGCCACGTTGCCCGCCTCGATGAGTTTGTCGAGATCGATCCCCGTCTCGATTCCCATCCCGTGCAGCATGTACACGAGGTCCTCCGTTGCCACGTTCCCCGCGGCGCCTGGCGCGTACGGACAACCTCCGAGACCTCCCACCGACGCGTCGAAGTCCCGCACTCCGAGCTCGAGCCCCACCAAGATGTTCGCGAGCGCCGTCCCGCGTGTGTCGTGCAGGTGCAGCGCGAACTGATCCACTCGCATCGCGTCGAGACAACGCAACACGATGTCGCGTGTCTGCTTCGGCGTCCCCACGCCGATCGTATCGCCCAGCGACACCTGGTAGCAGCCGAGTTCCAGCAGCTTCTTCGTGATCTCGACGCTCCGCTCCGCGGACACCGGGCCCTCGTATGGACATCCCCACACTGTCGACACGTACCCGCGCACGCGCAGGCCTGCCTCGATTGCCGGCGGCACGATCTCCGAGAACACCCCCAGCGTCCGATCGATCGACTTGTTGATGTTCTTCTGGTTGTGCGTCTCGCTCGCGCTCATGAACACCGCGATCTCGCCGAGCCCTGTGGCGAGCGCGCGCTCGAGACCCTTTGCGTTCGGGCAGAGCGCGCTGAACGTCACGCCCTCGGGTGGCCGCATCTCGCGCGCCAGATCCTCGGCGTCGGCGAGCTGCGGCACCCACTTCGGCGACACGAAGCTCGTGATCTCGAGCCGCTTCACGCCGGACGCCACGAGCGCCGCGACGAGCTGCTTCTTCGCTTCGAGCGGGACGACGACCGCCTCGTTCTGCAGACCGTCGCGCGGGCTCACCTCGTAGAGCGACACCCGATCGGGCGCGTGGGCGAACAGATCGTGCGGGGCTGCGCTCGAGCTCGAGGGGCGATCCGTCATGGGGTGACCATTGTTCGGCATGCACGGGCGCCGTCAACGCGTTGTGCGCGTTAGCCGTGTACGAGCCGGAGGTGCCTCGATTTCGGGTTCGGGTTGAACGGCACCGGGTAGGTGCCCGAGAAGCAGGCGGCGCAGTATCCGTTCTCGGCCGCCTCCCCGCTGCTGGGCGAGGTCGGCCCGTTCGGGGATGCCACACGCTCGATGTTGCGCACCGACGTGACGAGCCCTTCGAGCGACAGGTATCCGAGCGAGTCCGCGGTCACGTACTTGCAGATTTCGCCCTCGGTGTGCGTGGCTGCGATGAGCTCGGCGCGCGTCGGCGTATCGATCCCGTAGAAACAGGGCCAGCGCGTCGGCGGGCTCGAGATCCGCAGGTGCACCTCGCGTGCCCCGGCGTCGCGCACCATCTTCACGATCTTCCGACTCGTCGTGCCCCGGACGATCGAGTCGTCCACGATCACGACGCGCTTGTTTGCGAGCGCCGCGCGGTTCGGCGAGAGCTTCAGCCGCACCCCGAAGTGCCGGATCGACTGCTGCGGCTCGATGAACGTTCGGCCCACGTAGTGGCTGCGGATCAAGCCCATCTCGAAGGGCGCGCCGGCGCGCTCCGCAAAACCGATTGCCGCGGGCACCCCCGAGTCGGGCACGGGCACCACGACGACGTCCCCCGCGTCATTCCCGCCCGGAACGGGCGACTCCTCGGCGAGCTTGCGGCCGAGCGCCTTGCGCACCTCGTACACGCTCGCGCCTTCGATGAGCGAGTCGGGCCGCGCGAAGTACACGTGCTCGAAGATGCAGAGCTTCCGCGTCCGCGGGGCGAAGGGCCTCAGCGATCGCGTCCCGGTCGCGTCCACGATCACCATCTCGCCCGGCTCGATGTCCCGCACGTACGTCGCGCCGATCAGATCGAACGCCGTCGGCTCGCTGGCGATCACCACCGCATCGACTCCGCCGTGCGACAGGCGACCCATGCAAAGTGGGCGGAAGCCCATCGGATCCCGCACGGCGATGAGCTCGCGCTCCGTGAGGAACAGGATCGAGTAGGCACCTTCGACCTGCCCGAGCGCCTCGGAGATGCGGCTCTCCACCGTCGCCTGCGTGCTCGCGGCGATGAGGTGCACGATCACCTCGGTGTCGCTCGCGCTCTGGAAGATGCTCCCGCGCGCCTCCAGCCGATCCCGCAGCGCCTCGTAGTTCGTCAGGTTCCCGTTGTGTCCGACCGCGACCGACCCGCGCGCGTAGTCCACCGCGAAGGGTTGTGCGTTGCGGATGTGCGAACCGCCGGCGGTCGAGTACCGCACGTGGCCGATCGCCCGGTCGCCGCGCAGCGCCGCGAGATCCGTCGGGGAGAATCCTGCTTGCACGAGGCCCATCGACCGGTGCGGCGTGAGCCGCTCCCCGTCGCTCGTGACGATTCCCGCCGCCTCCTGACCTCGGTGCTGCAGCGCGTGCAGCCCGAGGTAGGTGATGTTGGCGGCCTCGGGGTGGCCATAGATGCCGAACACACCGCACATGCGGCGTCTCTTTAGTACGAAAGCGGGAGCCGGCCACGCGAGGTGGCCCTTGCGGAGCGGGGAGGGGTGGAGAGGGCGGAAAGGCCGGGAGAAAACAGCGCTTGCGGGCGAGCGCTACTTCTTCGCGATGCCCCAGACCTTCGTGATGATGTCGCCCTCGAAGGGATCACCGTGGCAGGTGCCGCACTCCATGTCCTTCTTGTCGGCGCGCGTGAGCTTGTCCTCGTACTGCTCGTCCATGAACTTCTCGAGCGCCTTCTTGTCGGAGTGATTGAGGTTGTGCTCGTTGCCGTCGTGGCACGTGTCGCAGAAGACCGCGCCGCCCTTCTCGTCGCGCAGCGCGACGACGAAGTTCTTCCACATGCCGCGCGTGATCTTGATGTTGCGCGTCTCGGCCTTGAAGTCGCCCTCGACGTGGCAGCCGTTGCAGTCCTTGTAGCCGAGCGCCTTCTGGAAGAGCGGCATCAGCTTCTTCTTCTGCGCGAGGCCGATCTTCGGCAGGTCGGCGAGCTTGTCCGGGGCGAGGCCGATCTTCTTGATGTCCTCGAGCATCTGGCTCTGGCGGATGTTCGTCGACGGTTTGCCCGAGGCGGCCGGCGGCGTCGCGGCCGTCCCGCCCGTGCCCGTCTCCGCGGGCTTCGCGTCGCCGGCGGGCTTCGCGTCGCCTTCGGGCTTCGCGTCGGTCGCGCCGCCCGTCTCGGCGGGCTTGTCGGTCGCGGACCCGTCCGTCTTCTGATCGTTGGCGGTGTCGGGCGCAGGCGTCGAACCGCCGCCGCAGGCCGCGGCGACGCCCGACAGGGCGAGAGCAAAAACGAGGGCGAGGTGCTTCGTGGCTACCATGGTGTCTCGGGCAGACACTACACGACCCGCCTCGCAGGACGGAAGTCCAAGGCGCGAAACTCGCGCCCGTGCCTTCAGAATTTGCCCGTGACCGTGAGGAACGTGAGCTTGTCGTTCGTCTCGCGGAGCCGTTGCGTCAGCATCCGGACGAAGCTCCAGAGCACTTCGTAGGCGAGATCCTTGTGCAGGAACAGGAGGTCCTCGAAGGCGTCCTTGGGCACCGTGAGCAAGCGACAGCGCTCGTGGACGCGCGCGTCGGCCGAGCGGGGCGCCTCGTCGAGCAGGCTCATCTCGCCGAACACCGAGCCGGGCCCGAGCACCGCGAGCGCTTCCTCGCCCATGCCGGGCACCTCGCGGCTGATGCGCACCTTGCCTTCGAGGATGATGTAGAGCTTGTCGCCCGGATCTCCGTGCTGGAAGATCTTCGTCCCGAGCGCGTGGGACTCTTCGTTTGCGACGCGCGAGATCAGCTCGAGCGCCTGGGTGGTGAGCCCCTCGAACAGGGGCACCTTGCTGAGCTTCTCGATGCGTTCGGCGACGTCCACGTGTCCGCGGAGGATAATGAGGCGCCGCGCGGAAAGGAAGCGCGGCGACTCGGCCGCGGCCGATCATGGTCCGCGCGTGATCGTGGTCAGCGCGTGAAGCGCACGCGGATCGGCGGCGTCGCGGCTGTTATCGGGGTCCCGGTCCGGTCGAGCGCCGGCGTGTACCGCCTCGACAGGGCGCAGAGGCGCGCGGCGCGGCCGAAACCGTAGCCCGGATCGTTCACGACCTTCACGGACTGCGGCGACCCGTCCGAACGCACCGTGATGATGATCGACACCACGGCCTGATCGATCTGCTCGGCGTCGGCCTCGGGCGGGAAGGGGCAATCCCAGGCCGAGCTACCGGCGAGGTTCGCGGCCTTCGACAGATCCGGCCCCGCGGGCGCGGGCGGTGGCCCGCCTTTCCCCGTGCCCGTGCCGCCCTCTTTCCCATCGAGCGACGCGCCCTTGTTGTACGTCGGGACCTTTCCGGTCCCCGCCGCGCTCACCATCCCGTAGCTCGGTCCGGTCCCTTCGCCGCTCACGAAGCCTTGCCCCGTCATGTCCACGGGCTCTTCTTCGTCCGGCTCCTGCGTGAGCACCTTCGCGGCCTGCGAGGGCGGCGGCGGCGGCTCCGGATCCTTGTCGGGGACCTCTTCTTCCGGCGCCTTCTCGGCCTTCGGCGCGGGCACAGGCGGCGGCGCCTCGGGCTCCGGCTCGGGCTCCGGGGGTTTTTCCTCGGGCTTGGGTTTGTCTTCGTTCTTCGGCGTCAGGTCGATGTCGTACTCGGTCCAGAAGAACTCGTGCAGACCCTGACGCATCTCCACGACCGCGCGCCGCATGTCGAACAGGGCGGTCATCGCGCGCGCGGAGGCGTAGCCGTGCGAAAGCAGCGCGAGCACGAGCCCGATCGCCGTGCCCGTTTTCGCCGCGCGATCACCGAGCGCGACGACGGGCGCGAGCGGATCACGGTCGCGCTCGGCGGTGTGGTGGAACTGGCCTCCCCCCATCACGACTCTGTTCGCCGCCGAGCTCATGATCAATCTATCTCCAAGGTCCGGGCGTGGAGCTCCGCGTGGCCTTACGGAGCCCCTCGAGTTTCGAGCGAAATTATCACGGCGTCACGGGCGTGGGCGGCGGGGCCGGGGCCGCTTTGCCGTCCTCGGCGGGCACGGGCGTCACGCCGAAGGCGATCTTCGTGATCCCGGCGCGCTTCAAGAGATCGAGCGCGTGAAGCACACGGCCATGCTGGACCGTCTGCTCCGCGCGGATGACGGCGCGCAGATCGGGCGTCTTCGCCTGCGCCTCCTTCGCTCGCGGGAGCACGGCGTCGTCGTTCGGCAGCTTCTGGCCGTCGATGACCATGTCCCCGTTCGCGCGGAGCTCGACGCTGAAGACCATCTGCACTTCTTGCCCCGACGCGGCCTTCGGCAGGTCGAGCGGCAGGGCCTGCGACACGATGATCTTCGCCGTCACCATGAAGATGATGAGGAGCACGAGGGTGATGTCGACGAGGGGGGTGACGTTGATCCCCTCGACCATGTTGTCCTCGTTGTTCGAGCTCGACGCGGCCATCAGCCGTTCTCCTCGCTGGACTCTTCCTCGTCCTCGCCCTTCTTCGCCGCCTTCTTGTTCTGCGCGCCGTTCGTCTTCGCGGGCTTCGCCGCCTCGGTCTTCTTCGCGGCCACGGCGAGGGCGATGTCAGAGGCGGCCTCTTCGATGGCGCTCTCCTTCTCGCCGTGCAGGTGCGCGAGCAGGACACGCGTCAGCGCATCCGTGTTCGCGATCGTCGAGCGGATGAGGCGCTGGAAGTAGTTGTTCGCGGCGACGGCCGGGATGGCGACCGCGAGGCCGACGGCCGTGGCGACGAGCGCTTCGGCGATGCTCGACATGACCTGCTGCGGGGCCATCGCCGCGGAGGCTGCCTGCGCCATCGGCTTCTCGGCGGCCTTGCCGAGCGCGTCGAACGCGCCGACGACGCCGATGACGGTGCCGAAGAGGCCGATGAACGGAGCGTTGTTGCCGAGGGTACCGAGGTACGCGAGGCGCCGCTCGAGCTTCATGCGCTGGAGGGCGAGCGCGCCGGCCATCGCCTCTTCGGCGGCCTTCGGCCCGCGATCGGCCTCGACGAGGCCTGCCTTCACGACGGCCGCCTCGGCCGAGGGCGAGGCTTCCATGCGCTTCTGCGCGGCCTCGATCGAGTCCTTCAGCGTATTCCGCAGGTCCCGTGCCAGCACGACCACGTCGTCCCGCAGCGACCAGAAGAACCAGGCGCGCTCGAGGATGATCGCGACGCTCACCACGGAGAGCCCGATCATGAGCCACATGACCCAGGCAGCGCCGAAGCCGACCATGATGCGCTGCAGCCACTCGATGAGATTCATCTTCCGGTTGTGCCTTTCCGTCGTCGTGGGCCCTTGCAGCCCGGGCTTTTGATCTGGTTCACACGCCCTCTCGACGAGCTTCGAGGCGGGCGCGAAGTGGCGCTAAGCGGAATCGGAAGGCTCGGAGGAGGACTCGTCGCCTTCATCGCCACCGTCCGCGTCGCTGGCGCGTGAGGTTGCATCAACGATCTGACAAGCGGTGGCGAGGACCGTTGTGGCGTAGCCACCCTTCGGTAGCACAAAAGAAACGGTGAGCCCGCCGGATGCGTCAATCGGACGCACCAGCATGTCGGCGACCATGAGCCGCAGCGGCCGCCGGGTGCCCTCGCCGAGGGCGCGGAAGGCTTCGAGCCGGCTCGCATCGGGCAGCACCGTGGCGAGCACCTCGCGCTCGATGTCTCGCGGCGTGCCCTCGGGCCAGCGCATCTTCGCGCCGAACATCGGCCCCGTCGCCGAGATGGCCCCGGCCTCGGCCCGCGCCTTCGCGTCGTCGAGATCTCGCCCCTCGGCGGGGACGGCGAAGATCCCGCCGGAGTCGTGCTTTTTCGCGAGATCCCCCGGCAGCACGGCGGCCCAGGTCCCGGCCTCGACCCGCCGCCCGAGCACCTCGTTGAACAACATCGACTGCAGGGCCGAGAACAAAAGCCGCTGCTCGCGCCGATCCCGCGGCCCCCGCTCCTCCCCGCGCAGCCAGGCAAGCGCCCGCGCCGGGTTCTGACCGTCGCGCCCGAACCGTTGCGGTCCAAACGAGTTCGGCACCCCCACGCGCCCTGCCTCCGCGAGCCGCTCCCCCACGCGGGCGGCGTCGTCCTGCGCGAGACCTCGCAGCGTGATCGTGAACCGGTTCCCCACGAGGTGCCCCGGCTTCAGCTTGTTCCCGTGCCGGGCCGCGCCGAGGATCTCCACGCCCGGCAGCGACATCTGGGCGAGCTTCGCCTCCGCGTCCTCCGCGATCGGCACCTGGATCGAGATCGTCTGCGTGGTGATTGCGTGCCGGTCCTTCATTCCGGCCCAGCCCGTGCCGCGCGGATCGGCGCCGAGGGAACGCGCGAGATCCCGCGCCACGTCGGGCGTGTTTTTTCCGGTCTTGCGCAGGGTGACGTAGAGGTGCTCGCCCTTGCCGCTCGGCGCGTACGCGGGGATCTCCTCGACGACGAAGTCCTCGGGGCTCGTACGGATCCTGGCGATCGGAAGGGGCGCCTGCATGGGCGGCAGAGGTTGACCGAAAACCGAGGCCCGTCCAAGCGGCCACGGCGGATTTGCCCTCGCCGGAAGCTTTCGGTATGAGTCGACGAGGCGGCTCGCTCGTCCTTCGTGGCGCCATGAAGCCCATCGTCTTTTTCCGCTCTCCTCAGGCTCTTGGCCTCGCGGCCGTCGCGCTTCTCGCGGCGACCTTGCCGGCGCCTTCGGAGGCGGAGGCGAAGGGGAAGAAGTGCGCCGAGGGCATGGTGCGCGTGGCCGACAAGTACTGCATCGACACGTACGAGGCGCACGTCGTCGAGATCGTCGGCAAGAACAAGACGAAGTCGCACTCGCCGTACCAGTCGGTCTCCGGCCTGCGCGTGAAGGCCGTGAGCAAGAAGGGCAAGGTCCCGCAGGCGTACATCAGCCGCGATCAGGCCGAGGAGGCCTGCAAGAACGCGGGCAAACGCCTCTGCGCCGACGACGAGTGGATCGGCGCCTGCAAAGGCAAGAAGCCCACGACGTTCCCGTACGGCAGCGATCACGTCTCCGGCGTCTGCAACGACGGCGGTTTTTCCTCGTTCAACGCGCTTTACGGCGTCGCCGGCGGCCCGCCGCCGCAGGAGGCGTACACGTTCGCGAACATGAACGACGAACGCCTCAACCAGATGAAGGGCACGCTCGCGAAGAGCGGCGCGTACAAGAAGTGCAAGTCGAGCTACGGCGCCTTCGACATGGTCGGCAACCTGCACGAGTGGACCGCCTCGAAGTCGGGCACGTTCCGCGGCGGCTACTACCTCGACACGCACCAGAACGGCGACGGCTGCGACTACAAGACCACCGCGCACAACGCGCGGTACCACGATTATTCAACCGGCTTCCGCTGCTGTCAGTGACGCCTGATCAGAGCTCGTGCGGCATCAGATCGCGCGGGCTCCGCCAGTACTGAAGCGGCGAGTACGCCAGCATGTTCGACACGCGCGACGTGTAGATGCAGGCGAACTCCTCGACCTGATCGCCGAAGCTACTCGGCTCGATCGACTCCTTCAGCAGCGAGCCCCAGTAGGGGTGGAAGCGCTGATCGATCTCGCGTTCGAGCTTCGTCGCCTCCGCGTCCACGGAGCGCAGCATGCCCCGGATCCGCTCCACGGCGCGCTTCGCTCGTCCTCGCTCGGCCTCGTACGAGATCCCGCTCCCGTTGGTGATCCCGTGCCCGTTCTTCACGGCCTGCGCCGCGTCCTCGATCTTGCGCGTCAGGTCCTTGTACCGCTGCTGGTAGTACCGGAGCTGATCCTCGAGCTCGTCCCTGCGCTGCTCGAGCTCTGCGCTCTTCTGGTGCTCCTCGCGGCACATCTCGTGCGCGATCACCTCGGCCTCCATCTCCTGGATGATCATCGCCGTCCGCCAGGCCGACTCTTTCTTCGACCTCAAAATATCGCCGTAGATGTGATCGCCGACGTAGAGGATCCGGTCGCCGCCGATGCCGAGGGCGGCTTCGAGGTCGTGGAGGTTGCCGCCCTCGTAGATCACGCCTCGTTCGAGCGGGTACGTCGCGGGCCGCAGGTTGTCGCCGTCGCGCTCGAGGAGCGGCCTGCGCTCCTGGAAGAACGCCGGCTTCTGCGCCGCCACGATGATCAGGTCGAAGTAGTGACGGAAGCTCGGGTACTCCGGCATCGCGTCGCCGAGCAGGTACGTCATCATCCGCTCGGTGTAGGGCCAGCGCGAGTTCGTCAGCAAAAACAGCCGTTTGCCCGCCGAGCGTAGCTTGTGCAGCGTCGGCGCGAGCAAGGGGTCGCGCTCGATGAACCGCGGCAGATCCCCGAGCACCACGTCCAGGATGGAGCCGTCGCGGTGCGCCTCGTCGATGCACTCGCGGATGTCCGTGAACAGGTTCGCGTAGTCGAGCTCGATCCGTCGCGCCTCGAACGCCTCCACGATGCCCGTGTAGAGCGCGACCTCGCTCAGCGCGTAGAGCGTGTCGATGAAGTGGTAGCGGCCGGTATTCGGCTTGACGCGCTTCTGGTGGTAGAGCGAGCGCAGCTCCTCTTTCGTGAGCTCACGCAGGCCGTGGTAGCCTTTGTGGACCACCTTGAAGCGGTCCATCTTGAGGACGTTCCCGGCTTTTTTGTCGATCAAGAGCCCGCGGATCGGGAAGTCGATGGGCCAGGTGATCCCGCGGAGGATGTCCTCGTCGTAGCCGCGCTTGGCGAGCTTCGGGATCACCGCCTCGATGGACAGCTTGTCCATCTCGACCTGGTTGTAGATCGCCAGGGTGTAGTCCATGTCGAACCCCACCCAGTCGATCCCCGCCATCTTCAGATTGCGGTTCACGAACACCCGTCGCGTGCGCGGGATTCGCGCCGGCGCGGTGGGGGTGAGGTGCCCCTCGAACGGTAGAGAGAGCTGTTCGAACGCCACGGGACCCACAACCATCCTACCTCATCCGCAGCACATAGGCGCGCCGTCCACGTTGCACGCGTGCGTTCTTGTTCCAGCCCGCTCTTCTTCGCTCCCTCGTTCGCCTTCTCCGCGGACCCGTGCCCGCGTGACCTCCGTGCGCTATCGTCCGCCGGCACCCTCCGTCCTAGGCAGCGATGACGAAGAACAGGGAGAGCGGTCCGCTCCGGCGCCCCACCTCGTGGTGGCTCGGCATGCTGAAGAGGCGGGCCGAGCGGATGTACGAAGAGAAGCTCGATCTCCGTGAGCCCATCGTGTGGGCGTCCGAGGTAGAGCGGCAGGCGGCCATCGCCTTCTTCAACGCGGCCTTCCGCGCCGAGGAGTCGGGCCTGCGCCAGGCGCACGAGCTCGCCGACGAGATCGCCACCTGGGATCCCGAGCTTGCCGAGTGCCTGCGCCTCTACGGCAACGAGGAAGGCTGGCACCGCGAGCTCTTGACCGAGTTCCTCGCCTACCTCGGCGGCGAAGTCCGCCCCATGGGCCGCGTCACCGGCACGTTTTACCGCCTCTACGGCCGGGCCAAGCGCATCGAGACGATCGTTCTCACGAACCTCATGTTCGAGACGATCGGCTCGACGACCTATCGCCTCGCCTTGCGCCGCGCACGTCACCCGGCCGTGCGCCACGTGCTCACGATCCTCACGCGCGACGAGTCCTTCCACGTCCCGCTGAACGTGCACTTCCTCCGCGAAACGCTCGCGCGAAACCCGGGCACCTCGCGCCTGCGCCTCCAGGTGATCCACGACGTCCTCTACGTCGCGCTGCTCCTCTCGTCCTACGCGAGCCGCCGCCGCGCCGAGGCCTTTGATCACATCCCGTTCCGCGTCCTCTGCCGCGCCTACGCCGAGCACCTCGCGCGCCTCTTCGTGAAGGAGGACGATCTCCGCCTGCGGCCGCCTCAGCTCTTGCTCTGGCTCTTCGGCCTCACGGACGAGGTGCTGCGCGACGGCGAGGACACGTCGGCCGTGAGCGTGCGCGCCGCCGAGGCCGCCGTGGATCGCGAGCGCGTCGCGGTCACGGCGCTGTGAGCGTCCCGGCCATCCGCACCCGCAGCCTCTGCCGCGTGCACGACGGCGGACGCGACGCGCGCCGGGCCCTCGTGGACGTGGAGATCGTCGTCGAAGAGGGCGAGTTCGTCTGCGTCCTCGGCCCGAGCGGATCGGGCAAGAGCACCCTGCTCGCCGTGATCGGCGGGCTCGATCGAGGCTACCAGGGTCAGGTCGAGCTCTTCGGCGAAGACCTCGGCCGCATGAGCGACGCGGCCCTCGCGCGTCTGCGCGGCGAGCGCATCGGCTTCGTCTTCCAGCACTTTCACCTCCTGCATCACCTCACCGTGATCGAGAACGTCACGACGCCCGCGCTCTTCGATCCACGCGGCGACGAGGAAGCGTGCCTCGCGCGCGCAAAACACCTCCTCGATCGACTCGGCCTCGCCGATCGTGCCGGCGACACGCCCGCGGAGCTCTCGGGCGGGCAGCGACAACGCGTGGCGATCGCGCGTGCGCTCCTTCGCAAGCCGAAGCTTTTGCTCTGCGACGAGCCCACCGGCAACCTCGACGAAGGCACGGGCGCGCGCATCATCGAGCTCTTCGAGGAGCTCCATCGTGAAGAGCGCCTCACGATCGTGGCCGTCACGCACGAAGCGCGCCTCGCGCGCGCCGCGACCCGCATCCTCCGCCTGCACGAAGGCCGCGTGGACGCCACGAACGAGGAGCCCGCATGAAGCTCGCCGCCCTGGTCCGCCTCGTGCGCCGCGACCTCGCACGCGCGCGCCGCGCCCTCGCCGGCAGCGCCTTCGGCATCACCGCAGGCACGGCCACGCTCGTGTTTTTCCTCGCCCTTGGCCTCGGCGTGCGCGCCGTCCTCCTCGGCGAAGTGTTTCCCATCGATCGGATCGAGCTCGAGCCCCCGAAGGCCAAGGATCCGGGCCTGCTCGGCTTGCTCCTCGGCGGCGGCAGCGAGCCCACGGGCATCCGCCCCGACGACGTCGACGCGCTTGGCCGCGTGTCCGGCGTCAAGCGCGTCCTGCCTAAGCTCTCCTTGGCCTTCCCCGCGAGCGCGCGTGGCGGCCGCGAGATCCTCGGCCACGACGTCGGCGCCGGCGAGCTGCCCGGCGACGGCATCGATCCCTCGCTCGCCGCGGGCGACGTGAAGCCCGGCCTCTTCGTCGATCCGATGGACACGCCCGGCCCCGCCTGCGCCGACGACGCCGCCTGCACCGGCGGCGCGTACTGCGAGCGCGCGGAAGGCGCCGCCGAGGGCCGATGCTCCGCGCCCGTACCCGCAATCGTCAGCCGTTACCTCGTCGAGATCTTCGACAAGAGCATCGCGCCTGCGCACGGCTTCCCGGCCGTCGGCGAGACGCTTCTCAGCCGCGCGCAGGGCATCACCTTCACGGTTCGCCTCGGCGAGAGCCTGCTCGGCCGCGCCAAGCAGGGCAGCCCTCGCACCATCAGGGCCCGCATCGTCGGCATCTCGGGCAGCGCCACCGACCTCGGGCTCACGTTCCCGCTCGGCGTCGTGCGCCGCTGGAACCGCGAGTTCGGCGGCGAACGCGCGGCCGAGCGGTATTCGAGCGCCGTCGTGGAGGCGCGCTCCGGCGCCGAAGTCGCGGACGTCATCGACGCGGGCACCCGCATGGGGTTGTCCCCGAAGGACACACGCGCGCGCGACGTCAGCGTCCTCGTCTCGGGCGTGATGGCGTTGCTCTCGCTCGTCGCGGGTGTCGTCCTCGTCGTCAGCGCGTCGAGCATCACGCAGACCTTCCGCGCGCTCGTCCTCGAACGTCGCGGCGAGATCGCCCTCTACCGCGCGGTCGGGGCCACGGCGGGCGAGATCGGCGCGTGGACGGTCTCGCTCGCGGCCGTCGTTGGTTTCTTCGCGGGCGCGCTCGGCCTGCTCGTCGCGCGCATCCTCGCGTTCTTCGCGGACTGGGCCGCGGCCGAGAAGCTTCCGGACTTCCCGTTCAAGCCCGACACCTTCTTCGCGTTCCCCTGGTGGCTCTGGCTCCTCGGAATGGGATTTTCCGTCTTGTTTTCGGTCCTCGGTGCCATCGGTCCTGCGCGTCACGCCGCGAAAGTCGATCCGGCGCGGGCGCTCGCTGGCAGTTAGCCGGCTGCGAACCACCCGGCGACGGGGTCCGGACCTGGTGATCGGGTCACCCAGGGTCGATGAACTGCGCGATGCGCAGTTCATCGCAGCGCCTTTCACCCCCTCTCCACCGCGCGCGCAGGTCCCTCGACCTCCGTCATCGGTCTTCGACCCCGTTCCCGCAGGTCGCGGGACCTCCCAGATCGTGTGGGAACCCGTTCGCGCAGGTCCCAGGACCTCCCGGATCGATGTTGCGCTCCGTTCGCGCAGGTCCCAGGACCTCCCGGATCGATGTTGCGCTCCGTTCCCGCAGGTCCCAGGGCCTCCCGGGTCAAGCTTGAAACCGTTCGCGCAGGTCCCTCGACCTTCCCAGGATTGGTCTCATGTCGAAGCCGCTTCGCTGGGCTTTGCCCCAGGCCCCACCGGGGCTATCCGCCCCTGGACCCGGGGCCTGCGCAAGCGCTGGACTCGGGGTCGATGAACTGCGTGATGCGCAGTTCATCGAACAGGCCGATTCAAGACAGCCGCGCTGCCATTTCAACGGGCAACGTCGTCGCAGCGGCCCGTTGGAAGAACTGCGCGCAGCGCAGTTCTTCCACCAAAGGTCCAGGGCTTGCCCTGGTTCGGGTCGAGGGGCGAACAGCCCCCGCGGGGCCCGGGGCAGCGCCCCGGCGCGACGCCTCGCGGAGGATCGCCGGCTTGAAACGGACATCGTGAGGGACAAAGATGCGAGCATGAGCACGGACCTACCTCTCGCGAAGATCTCGTCCGCCGAGTCACTGCTCGTTGCGGCAGGACGTGACCGACGCCCGGGGGCGCCGCTGAATCAGCCGCCCGTTCCAGCCTCGAATTTTATCCTCGGCACCGAGCGCGCTTACTCGCGAGACGACGGCACGCCTACGTGGGAAGCGCTGGAAGAGATCGTTGGACTCCTGGAGGGAGGCCACACCGTCGCTTTCTCCTCAGGCATGGCCGGTGCCGCCGCGGTCTTCGATCAACTGCGCGTTGGGGCGCAGGTCGTGATTCCAGACGATTGTTATCAGGGCGTGGTCGGGCTCGCCGAACGTGGGAACCAGAAGGGCTTCTGGAGTCTTCGCAGATTGGCCGTCGACGATACCGACGGGTGGGTGCGGGCCTGCGCGGATGCAGATCTCATTTGGCTGGAGTCTCCGTCGAACCCGCTCCTGACGGTGGCCGACGTGCGCACCATCTGTTCGGCCGCCCGAAAGCCATCGGCCCTCTTGGCGGTCGACAATACGTTCGCGACCTCCCTGAATCAGCAGCCGCTCGAGCTCGGCGCTGACATTTCCTTCCAGTCGGCAACCAAGTTCATCGGTGGGCACTCGGACCTGCTCGCTGGGGTGGTCACCGTGCGACGTGACGATCTCCGCGCGGCTTTGCGGCGCTCACGTGAGCTGAATGGAGCCACGCCCGGCGCGCTCGAGTCCTACCTCGCGGTGCGTGGTGCGCGCACGATGGCGCTCAGGCTCGAACGCGCCCAGGCCAATGCGATGATCCTCGCGGAGCGCCTGCATGCACACCCTCGTGTCGCGGTGGTCCGGTACCCGGGACTTCGCAGCCACCCGACGCACTCGATTGCGCGCGAACAGTTGAAGGGCTTCGGCACCATCATCTCGTTTGATGTTCGTGGCGAGGCTCGGGCGGCCGACGAGGTGTGTTCGCGGGTCAGGCTCATTCATCACGCCACGAGCTTGGGAGCTGTGGAGTCGACGATGGAACGCCGTGCAGGCATCCCCGGCCAGGAGCATCTGCCCCCATCCCTCCTTCGGTTGAGCGTCGGAATCGAGAATGTCGAGGAGCTCTGGGCAGACCTCGCAGCGGCCCTGCGAGACGAGTAGGACGCGACCTCGTCACACTCTGCCCGGCTCCGCCGATAGGGGGACAGCGCCATGCCTCGACCCCTCCGCCTCCTCCTCGTCCTTGCCGTGATCCTCCTCGCCGCCACCTCGGCCCAGGCGGCCGAGCCGCTCGTCATCCAGGTCATCGTCCCTCTTTGCTCGAATGCCCAGATCGATTGCGGCAGCAATGTCGCCGGTGACCCCGACCGCCTCGACACGAACCTCTACTGGGGCGCCGCCTTTGGCCACCGCCGCTACTTCGACCGCAAGAAGAGCGGTTTCACCCGCGTCGACGTCGTCCCCGCCGACGGCCCGCGCCTCGAACGTGTCGTCTATCGCCGGCTCGTCTCGGCAGAACCTTTCGGCGGCAAACGCGGTGAAACCCTCGAACAGATCGTCGTCCTCGACGCCTACCACGGTGATTCCATCGACCGCGCCGTCGAAGCCTTCTGGCACCTCGCGACCCGCGGCGGACGTATTCGATTCCACGACGGCGGCAAAGAGCGCGAGGCCCGCATCTCCGTCGCCGGCTACGCGGGTCACAATCGCCTGATGGACGGCGTCCGCCTCCCACCCACGCCTGGCCCCGAGGAGCGCGGCCGCGCCATTCCCTCGTTCGTTCTGGCCTGCGACTCCGAGCCTTATTTCGGCCCCGCCTTGCGCGCCGCGGGCTCGGAGACGTGGCTCATGACCCGCTCGCTCATGGCCCCCGAGGGATACGTCCTCGACGCCGTCGTCAACGCGATCGGTGTGCATGCGCCTCCTTCCACCATTCGCGACCGCGCCGTCGACGCCTACGCGAAATGGCAAAAGCTCTCCCGCCGCGCCGCGGGCTCTATCTTCGCAAAACCTCGCTGATCACCGCCCGCCCCGCGGATTCTCCATCGCCACGCGCGCGGCATTCGACCGGACGTACACCGTCCGCTCCAGGAACGTCTCGAAGGCCTGCATCATCTGCGCCTCGACCTCCGGCCCCTCCAGGATCCCGAGCGCCCGCGCGATCGCTTCCATCGTCGACATCGTCCCCTCGCGCTCGCTGCGCCGCAGCGCCCCGAACCGCGTGGTTTGGCCCTCTGGCAGCTTCACCGGGAGAGCCTTTTCCGCGTCCGGATCCCGCCGCGAAATGCGCCGCGCTTGCCCCCACGTCCCATCGGGCACCATCAGCACGGCGCGCCCTCCCTCCACGAGATCCGCCGAAAGCACACGCGCCTCCGCATCCGGAAACAACAAGAGCACGCGCCCCTCGGGCAAGGGCGCCGCGGGCTCGCGGCTCGGATCGCCGTGCACACGCACGATCGTCTCGGGGATCATTCGCGCCACGAGCCGCCCGGTATTCGAGCTTTTGAACCGCTCCAGGTGATGCACGAGCAGGACTAGTACATCATCCCCAAAGTTCGTAGTGGTTCACGCGATCGGCATGAGCATCCAGCTGAAGGAACCGTGGAGGAGGTCGAGCAGCGGCTCCTGCTCGCGGTGCTGATAGGGCGTGGGCTCCCAGCG
>NZ_JAGTJK010000028.1:0-138057 GCF_028435265.1 Polyangium jinanense
CGCAAGCGCTGGACCCGGGGTCGATGAACTGCGCGATGCGCAGTTCATCGAACAGGCCAGGTCAAGACCAACGACGACCCTGCCCATCGAGACGCAGCGCTGAGGATTCAACTGGCAACGTGCCCGCCAGCGTGAAACGCACCTTCCTGGTCTTGCCACCGACCTGTTGGAAGAACTGCGCACCGCGCAGTTCTTCCACCCCGAGTCCAGGGCTTGCCCTGGTTCGGGTCGAGGGGCGAACAGCCCCCGCGGGGTCCGGGGCAGCGCCCCGGCGCGGCGCGGCGGCTTGCCTTGACGCCTCCGGCCAGCCGTTTTTACGCTCGGCGAATGACGTCCTCCTTGCGATCTTCGGGTCTCCTCCTCGGCCTCGCCTCGCTCACCTTCGTCACGACCGCCTCCGCGCGTCCATTTCGGGTGAACGACATCCCGAACGGCACCAAATACGGCTGCTTGAACTGCCACGGTGACACGAAGGCCAGTTACAATACGGATTTTGGCGGCGATGCGCGCTTGCAGCTCGTGGGCGACGTGCCGGTGCAAGAGCAAAACGTGAACTGGGGGCCGCTCTGCCCGCTCGATTCCGATCAGGATGGTTGGACGAACGGGCAGGAGCTCGGCGACCCCGATTGCACCTGGACGAAGGGCGACCCGGATCCGAAGGGCTTCGTGTACAACCCCGGAAACACCGACAGCCACCCGCCGCCCGTCTGCGGCAGCGGCAAGCTCGAAGCCGGCGAGGCATGCGACGGCGAGCTATTTTTGGTGAGCGATTGCGCGGAAGCAGGGGCGGGCGAAGGGCCGCTCGCCTGCACGGCGGATTGCAAGCTCGACTATACGCAATGCAGCCAGCCGCCCGGCTCGATGCCCGACCTCGGCGTCGACGGAACGACGGACGAGGCCGGAGGCTGCAGCGCGGCGCCTGGATCGGCCCGGGGCCTCGGAGGAATGGGCGCGGTGATCGGGGCGCTCGCCTTTGCGGCGGCGATGCGTCGCAAGCGGCGGTAGGCGGGCGAATCAGAACCGGGCGCCGAAGGAGAGGCCGACAACGCCGGGGCCGACCGCCGGCACGACCGCGATCTCGCGCAGGCGCGAGGGATCCGGGCCTTTGGGCTTCTTATCGTCCTTCTTGCGCGGGGGCGCGAGCCGGGGTTCGTCGAAGTAATACAGCAAGAACGCGAGGGCCCCCATGCCCGCGGCCACGTTGAGCGCCACGGTCGCGCCGTTGCGAAGTGCCGTCTGCGTTTCCCGAGACTCGAGGTACTCGTCGAGCTCGGCCTCGCTGATCGTGCCTGCGAGGCGCCGGTCGTTGATCTCCTTCGCATTGTCGCCGGCTGCCCCCGCGAAGAACGCCATGACGCCGCCGCCGGCGACACACGTCGCCGCCGCGCCGATGAGGACGAACGAGGTGATTCTTTGCCGCGTGCGATCGAGCGCGGCCTTCACGTCCTCCGACTTTCCTCGGCCGAGATCGAGCTCGGTGGTGAACGTGTTGAAGCCGTTCAGGCTCACGCTGAGCGTCCGGACGCCTGCGTCGATCTGGAGCGGCGACTGGAGCGGCAAGGCGCCCTTGGGCAAACCGTCCACCGTGACCGACGCGCCTGCCGGGCCCGTGATCGACACGAACGCCGGCATTTCACGCAAGGGCACGTCGAGCGCCGTCATCTGGCCTTGCTTGGCCGGTACCTCGCGCTCCTCGGGGAAATACCCGGGCGCATGCACCAATACCTTGTGTTTGCCCGGCGTGACGTCGATCGCCTCGAGCGCGCGCGGCGGACCGCCGTCGATCGAAATCGTCGCGTCCTCGACCTGCGTGGTGATGGAGATTTGGGTCGAGGGCGCCTCTTCGGGCGCGGGCGTGCTCTGCACCTCGGGAGGCAAGCGCGCGAGGATTGCCTCGATGTCCTTGATGGCTGCGTCCGCCTCGCCGCGCCGCTTGCCCGTCGTATCCGTGGCCAGGTACCGGCGATAATAATCCACGGCCTGACGCAGGTTCTGCGACTTGCCGTCGTTGCCGTATTGCTTGCGGTAGGCCTGCGCGATCGAGAAGAGAAGGCCGGGGCGCGTCGTGAGCGCGTGCGCCTGCTCGAAGGCGCGGACGGCGTTCGCGTAATTGCCCTTTTCGTACTCGCGGGCGCCGGTCTCGAAGTAGGCGCGCGCCTCGGGGGAATCGACGTCCGAAGGGCCCGCGAGCGAGAGTCCCGCGCCCGTCGAAAGGGCGAGCATCACGAGCGCCGCGAAGAAACGCCTCATCGGGCCGCCTCCTTGCCGAGGAAGAGGAGGAGCCTGGGGCCCTCGGCGACGAGCAGATCATCGACGCCGTCGCTGTTCGCGTCAATCGCGAGCAGCGCCTGGCCGCCCGGGAGTCGGGCGAACGGATTGTCGTCCTCCGGGAGCTTGAACGCGCGTTTCCCGTCCTGAGCCGTGCCCAGGTCGAGCACGTAGAGCCCTCGCTGCGTGAGAAGGACGAGCTCCCGGGCCGCGTCCCCGTCGATGTTCAGAAATGCGATATCGGCGATCCCCTGGATGAGGTCGTCGCTGGAGCTATTGTTCTCCGTGGACGTGTCGGGGTCTTCGAGGAGCTTCTGGGGGATCTCGATGACCGTCGGGGGCCGCTTCCCGTCGAGCGTCTCCGTGCCCGTGCCGTCGTTCCAGTAGACAGCGACCGCGCTCCGGGGCCGGGCCGCGTTCATCGGGCTCACCGTGTTCACCAGGAGGGCGACGTCGCTCCGCCCATTGCCGTCGACATCGACGACGACGGCCGGCGCGTCGAACGGATCGGGGTTTGGCAGGACGAGGTCCTCGAGCACGCTCGAGATGTCATCGAGCTTGGGAGACGCCTCGAAACCCGTCTTCGGGTCGTAATCGGCGACCCAGAGGCCACGCCCGGTCTCAGCCTTGAGGAAGACCCCGAGCGCGTCGCGATTCTGGCTGTAATTCACCGGCGTGAGCAGCATGCTGCTCTTCCCCGTATCCAGACCTTCAAGGACCCGCAGGGACGAGCCGTCTTGACGACACCCTGCAAGCCAGACCGCGCTCTCTGTCGCGGCCGCGATGGTCGCCCGGGTCCCCTGCGCGGATCCTCCCGGGCCCCCTTGCATATTGCAGGCTTCGACGCCGAAGTGGGACACGACGATCTGCGTCGGCGCATCGGCCGTGACCGGCATCGTGCCCTCGGGCGCGCCCGCCGACGTGCCCTTGATGGTCAGCGGAGCGAGGAGCCGTCGCCCGACGTTGCCCTCGATGATCGTGAAAGGCTTCGGCATGCCTTGCGCCTCTCCCGAGTCCCCGGCGGCGGCGGAGAGGACCACGAGATCGTCGAGGAGATCGGGGGCACCGATGGCGTTCGTCCCTTTCACGCGGCCCGTGGCGATGTGCTCGAGGTTCCGATAAAAACCGAGGGAGAAGGGCGCCTCGGGCGCGGCGAGCGGGCGGCCGAAGAGCACGATGAGCTCGTTCGGAGGCGTCATCATTTCGTTGCCAGGCGAAGGCGGCGGAGCATACAGGAGCACGGCGTCGTCCACGGAGTCACCGTCGAAATCGCCGAGGGCGAGTTCGCCGACGAGCTCTTCGACCGGAACGGTGAACGTATTGAGCTCGCCCCCTGGAACGCTGCTCCACACGTCGAGGAGGGTCTGCGTCGAGCGCGACGCGAGGACGTCCGGGAGACCGTTGCCATTGAAATCGCCGATGATGGCGTGTGCCCAGCTCACGCTGGACGGAGAGATGCAGCTCTTCTTGATCGCTTCTTTTTTATAGTACGGATTGTAGAGCACGCCGCGCGCGTCGACGATGTCGAGCGCTCGATTGCCGTCGAGGTCACCGACCGCGAGCGGCGGCCCGGCGAGGACGCGGCCTCCGCACTGGCCCGGCTCGACGACGAGCGGCAAAAGAGGGCTTTCTTCCCCCGGGTTCACGGCCTCCATGAACTTGCCCGTGTCGTCGTTCGCGAGGAAGTGGAGACGCTCCGCGGCCCCGACGAGCAGGTCGTCGTCGCCGTCGTCGTCCGCGTCCGCGAAGAATGCTCCGGCCCAGGCCGCGCCGCCGAGGGGCAGCGGCATCACGGTATGCTTCGGATCCTCCGCGAGTTTGCCGGATTCGCCGCAGGAGAGGATGACCACCTGCGAGGGCGTCGATGCGAGCTCGAAGGCGACGACCGGGCATTTCGAGCCGCTCTTCGTGTTTTCGGACACGGCGACCGCGCCGACCAGCGTCCCCGGCAAAACCAGCTCCTGCATTCCGCCCACCTTCTTGTGGACGGGCTCGGCGTTGCCGTTGACGGTGATCGTTTCGAGGTGGGTTTGTCCCTCCTTCGTGATGAACGCGAGCAGCGTGTTTTCCTCGTAGACCTGGCCGAGGGGGACGAGCCGCGTGCCGCCGCTCTCCAGCTCCCCCGAATGGTAGCTCCACGGCTTGAGCGTGCGGTTGTCCTGCCCCGAAAGGACGCCGAGCGCGTCGCCGAGGTTCAGGACAAGATCCGAGGTGCCGTCCCCGTCGATATCGCCCACCCCGGGCAAACGGCGCTCGTTCGGCACGTTGATCGAGCGATCGATGAGGCCGTTCGTCCCGAAAAACAGAATGTCGAGCGAGTTGTCGCCGAGCGCCACGGCGTCCTGCCGGCCGTCGCCGTCGAAGTCGCCGGAGAGGAAGCGCCGCACGCCGCCACCCCCGATCGAGAGCGGCGGCGTGGAGAGCCCGCCGGGCTTGCGGCACGTGCCGTCGATCCCGCAGCCGAAATCGGCAGGACACACCACGTTCGGATCATCGGCGAGGTTGCAGACGTAGCGGCAGGTGGCGCCGCAGAGGTTCGAGGGCACGGTCGTGAGATCGTTGACCGCCTCCTCGCCGGGGACGAGGTTTCCGTCGCAATCCTCGCCCGGTTCGAGGACGCGGTTGCCGCAGACGTTTTCGTCGACGTTTTCGAGGCTCTCGCAGCTCACCGCCGCCACCGCCCCGAGGAACGCGGCGAGGCCGAGCAGCGCCGCGCGCCGCCGGAAGCTAATACTCGAGTTCCCCACGATTCTTCACCGTCTTCGCCGTCCCGCCCGGTCGCGGCTGGGAGGTCGCCTTCTCCTTCTCCAGCGTGATCGGGATCAGGATGTTGTGGTTGGGCTCGATGGAGACCGTTTTCGATTGATGTCCCTTCGCCGAGAACGTGAGCTCGACCGGCGCATCGCCGCGCGGAATCTTGAACGGGCCCGGCGCCACGCCGAGCTTGCGTTCGCCGAGGTGAACCTCGACGTTCTCCGGGGTCGCCTGCACGCGGAGCTCGATGTCGAGCGGCACGTCCGGCACGACCGTGGGCTCCGGCGCGGCCGTTTTCTCCGGAGGGAGCGCGGGGAGCGTGGGCGGCGGTGGAGGAGGCGGCGGCGGGTGCGCAGCGACGGCGTCCGGCCCGCCCCGCGAGAAATGAAGCGTCGCCGCGACGGTCCCCGCGACGAGGAGGCCCGCGCCGAGGGTCACGAAAAGGACCTTGGACCTTCGGCTTGGCATGGCGTCGGGCGTGGACCGGAGCGTCGCCTTCGGCTGATCCCCCGACGAACCCGTGGTCGCCGACGTCGCTTCCGGCTGCATCATCGTCGTCGCCTGCCCGAACACGGCTTGCTGGGCGGGCGTCAAGGCCGTCGGCACGTCGAGGCGCGGGAGCTTTTCGCTGGAGCGCGTGGCGACGGAGGGCACCTCGATCCCCGCTGCACGCGCAGCCTCGACGACCGCGTCGATCGCGGCCGTCACCGAGGCCGGGCGCTCGGTCGGATCCTTCGCGAGCATCCGCAAGACGGGCGCGTCGAGCCCGATCGGAAGGTCCGGACAAACCGACGACAGGGCCGGCGGGGGGGTTTGAACCTGCTGCATGAGCACGTCCATCACGTCGTCGCCCATGAACGGCGGCGCGCCCGTGAGCACGGCGTGGGTCATCACGCCGAACGAATAGATGTCCGTCCGGTGGTCGACCTGCTTGCCGCGGCATTGCTCGGGCGACATGTAGAGCGGCGTGCCCATGGGCGTGCCTGTGCGCGTCTTGTGGCCCTGCGATTCGCCGAGCAGCTTGGCGATGCCGAAATCGAGGAGCTTGGGGAAAACCGAGCCGTCCTCGTCGAAGACCAGGTAGACGTTCTCCGGCTTGAGATCGCGGTGGGCGATGCCGGCGGCGTGCGCGGCGTCGAGGGCGCGGGCGATCTGGCGCAGGATGGGCAATGCCTCGGAGGGGCGGAGGCGGCCGCGCTGGCGGAGGTACCCTTCGAGGGTCACGCCCTCGAGCAGCTCCATGATGTAATACTGCCGCCCGTCCTCGAGCTTGCCGAACGAGAAGATGTCGATGATGCCGCGGTGGCGGATCTGGTTGACCGCGCGGGCCTCGGCGACGAACCGCGAGACCATCACCGGGTTGTGCGAGTATTGCGGGTTCAGGACCTTGATCGCCGCGGACTTGCCGATGACCGGGTGGACCGCGGCGTACACCGCGCCGAACCCGCCCTCGCCGATCTTGCGCTCGATGCGATATTCCCCGACGATCCGGCCGGGCTCGAGCTGGAGGGCCGCGGCGGGGATCGCGTCGTCCGGGACGAGAGACGTGCCGTCGACGGGGCAGGTGGCGACGTCGCCCGAGTAGGTGGCAAGGCAAGTAGGACAGGTGGCCATGCGGCGCTCGGCGGCAGCCTACACCACGCAGGGGCGCGAGTAGAAGCCCGAAGGCACGAAACGTACAGCTTGACAGAAGGCATGTGGGGCCGTTCGCTTTGCCGGCCATGGAAGCGGCAACCCGGTTCGTCTCGGAGAGCCTCGCGCGGGCGCTCGCGCTCGTCGTGCCGGCGCTCGACATCCTGCGCGGGCGGCCGGATTCGGCGGAGCCGCCCGCCTTTTGCGAGGAGCGCGGGTTCACGGCGTTCCTCGGCGCGCTCTCCGACGACGAGCTCGCCCGCTGCGAGGCCGAGGGGCTCGCGGCGCACTTGCCGATGCTCACAGGGGCGCCGGCGTCGCTCGTGGAGCTCGGGCGCTCGGCGCTCGAGGTTTCGGCGCTGCCCGCGCGACTCGCGGCGAGCCCGGGGACGCGGCTCGACCGGCCTCGATCGGTTTCGGAGCGCAAGACGCGGCAGCTCGAAGCGCTGCTCGACGCGGTCGAGCCCATGGCGCAGCGGGCGCGGCGAATCGTGGACATCGGCGCGGGGCGGGGACATTTCACGCGCCTCGCGGCGGAGATGTTCGACCGCGACGCGGTGGGGATCGAGCGCGAGCCGCGGCGCGTGGAGGCGGCGTCGATCCTCGGGCAAGGCTCGCGCGCGACGTTCGTCGTACTCGACGCGCTCCGCGATCCGATCCTGCTTTCGCCCGACGATCTCGCGGTCGGGCTGCACGCGTGCGGCTCGCTCGGCGATCAGTTGGTGCTCGAAGCATCGCGGGCGCCATGCGACGTGGCGCTCGTGTCGTGTTGCCTGCAGAAGATCGACGGGCCCGCGCGCGAGCCGCTTTCCGCGGCGGCGCGAGAGGCCGGGCTCGTACTCCCGCGCGAGGCGCTCGGGCTTTCGAACCTGACGACGCGGCTCGTGGGCGTGGAGGCGAGCCTCGCGGAGATGCTCGATGCGCGGAAAAACAGGCACGCGCTCGCGCGGCTGCTCAGGGCGCGCGGCGTTGCGATCGCGCCGGGCGAGGAGATGCGTGGCATCAACCGGCGGAGGGCGCGCGAGGGGCTCGCGGAGCTTTCGGCGCGGGCGCTCGCGCTCCGGGGGCTCGCGCCGGCGACGGAGGCGGAGATCCGCGAGCACGAGGCGGAAGCGGCGATCGAGTTCGGCCGGATCCGGCGCTGGACGCTGCCGCGCGCGATGCTCGCGCGTCCGCTGGAGATTGCGGTCGTGCTGGACCGCGCGGCGGCGCTCGAAGAGCGAGGGTACACGGCGCGGGTCGCGCAGGTGTTCGAGGCGGACGCGACCCCGCGAAACCTCGCGATTCTCGGCGAGGCGCCGCGCGGCTAGGAAAAACGTTCTATTTGGGGTGGAGGCAGCACGCACGTCCCGTTCGGGGTGCAGACGAGCGGCGGGCAGCAATCCTTGTCCGTGTTGCACGGGCCGCACGTTCCGCCGGGGCCGCAGGCGGGCGTCGGGTTCACGCAATCGTGGCAATCGGTGCACGCGCTGTCCGGCGGCTGGCAGCCGGCGATCATGATGATCGCTTCGTCGCCGGATACCACGATGGGGACTCGACGCGTCAAGCCCTTCCCTTGACGTCTCCCGCGCGCGCCGCTAGCCCTTGTGGGAGAAACGCCGTGTCGACCTCGTATGATCTCGCCGCCATCGCCGCCCGGCTCACCGTCCTCGATCTCGTATCCGAGGCCGCGACGACGGAGCGACAAGCGGCCGTCGCGGCGATCCTGCGCGCGCCGCGTTCCACGCTCGGGGGCTCCGCTCCGACAAGCGGAGCTTCGCCCCCGAACCCCCAAGGGCATGAGGCCGAGGTCCTTTTGATCCGCCGCTCCGAGCGGCAGGGAGATCCGTGGTCGGGGCAGATGGCCTTCCCGGGCGGGCGACGGGAGCCGGCGGATCCGAGCCTTTATCACACGGCCCTGCGCGAGACGGAGGAGGAAATCGGGCTCGATCTCGCGCAACACGGCCGCTTTCTGGCGCGGCTCGCGGACGTGCCCGCGGTGGCCCGGGCCCGGCGCGTCGGAATGACCATCACGCCGTTCGTCTTCGCCCTCGACGAGCCCGATCTGCCGCCGTTTCAGCTGAGCGCCGAGGTGGCCGAGGTGGTATGGGCGCCGATCGGCCCGATGGCGCGTGGCCAGAACGCCACGCGGTATTCGTACAATCACGAAGGAAACGTGCTCGATATGCCGGCATTCGCCGTCGAGCAACGAATCGTGTGGGGATTGACGTACCGGATGCTCGAAATGCTCTTCGAGGTCCTCGGCGGGCGCTAGGCCCGGCGGGGCTTGACAGGCGCCTGTCATTCTGATGCCGTGTTCGCCTTCCTTTTCACGCGAGGTGGATGCGTCATGAGGGCATTGCGCGGATCGTTCGTCGGGGCCATGTTCGTCGGAATCATGCACGTCGCGGCAGGCTGCGGCGGGCCGGACGAGCCTCCCGGCGCGGGCGGGGGAGGGGCCGGCGGAGGCGGCGGAGCCGGCGGCGAGCCCATCACGTGCTCGTTCGAAGTGGCCTCGCACGACGTGGGATGCCCCGCGGGGAGCTGCCCCATCACGGCGGACATCGAGGTGCGCTGCACCGAGCGCGAATTCGGCGCGGCCGGCGTGCGCGTCGCGCCGGGGCCCACGGGGACGTACCTCGGCACGTCGAGCCACGAGGCGACCTATCTCTTCGAGATCACGCCGTCGGGCGGCAGCCGGTTCGAGGAATTCCCGATGCGGCTCGACGCGACCGCGATGGTGCTCGCGCAGGGGCCGGCCGGCGAGGTGTATGCCGTCGGCGACGAGACGTCGATCGACGGGAGCACCTCGCCCGTCGGATACCCGAACGGCCTCGTGCTCGTGCGCCCGGAGGGGAGCGGGTTCGTGAAAGAGACGGTCGCCGACAGGGACGATCGTTACGTGCCGGTCTACGATTTCGAGATCGATCCGGCGGGCATCGCGTACGTGTGGTACGCGAGCGATCCGCCGAGCGGAATCTCGCTCGCGAGGCGTACGGTGGACGGGAGCTTCTCGTCTTCGCCCGTGCAGACCGTCGGCGAGGGCAGTCGATTCACGATCGACGCCTCGGGCGCGCCCGTCTCGCTCGGGTACGTTCCCAACGGCTCCTTTTACGATCTCGCGTACGGCGATCCGCCGGAGGTCCTGACCGGCGTTTCCGTGCCCTCGGTGATCACGAAATACCGCGTGACCCAGGCCCCGGCGAGCGTGAACGGCGCGAGCGTCGAGCCGTTCGTCGCCGTCATCCAGCACGACGTCGGCCTGCACGTGGTGTGGCCGGAGGGCCAGGCATCCGACGAGATCGAGATTCCGGACACGAACGTCCCGCCTTACGTTTGTCCTGCCACCACCGATTACGATCCGCAAAACGGGACATGCCCTGCCCCTTGCCACGAGACCGCGACCGGCATCGAGAACGGTGCCTTCGCGATCACGCGGACCGCGGACGGCAAGGTATGGCTCGCCTGGATCGTGAGCCACCTCGATTACATGCGCGTTTACGAGAAGCAATGCTTCGACGACGAGTCGATGTGCATCTGCGGCGGCGTGGTGGAGGACGTGAAGACGAAGAACGAGCTCGTGATCGCGCGATACGAGCCCGGAAACCTCCTCGTCGACCCCCTCTTCACGCTCCCGATCGACGCGCCGTCGACCTACAATCTCTTCTCCGACCTGTGGACGGACGTGCGGCTGCTCGACATCCGGGCGTTCGGGGCCGAGGTCGCCGTGGGCGTGCGGCTCGAAGACGAGAAAGGGATCAAGGTGCGGGTGCTCAGGATCCTGAACGCGCCCTGAATCAGGCCGTATACCCGCCGTCGACCAAGATCTCCGCGCCCGTCACGTACGAGCTCTCGTCCGATGCACACATCAAAATGGCCGCCGCGACCTCCCGCGGCGTGGCGAACCGCGCGAACGGCGAGGTCTTCGCGAGCGCCGCATAAGCCTCCCGCACGTCGCCGAGCTCCTTCACGAGCGCCTGGAAAAACGGCTGCTTCTCCCACATCGGCGTCTCCACGCCCGCGGGCAGCACGGCGTTCACCCGGACCCGGTGCGGCGCGCCTTCGAGCGCCGCCACCTTCGTCAGCATCACGACGGCGGCCTTGCTCGCGCAATACGCGCCCGCGCCCGCGCTCGCTCTTTTGCCCGACGCGCTCGCCACGTTGACGATGCTGCCCCCGCCCGCGCCGCGCATCACCCGGATCCCCCGCTGCGTGCCGAGGAAAACGCTGTCGAGGTTCACCGCGATGACGCGCCGGAAATCGGCGAGCGTGCTGTCGGCGAGCGGAGCGCTCGACGCGATGCCCGCGTTGTTCACCAGGATATCGATCCGGCCCCAGCCCGCGAGCACGCGGTCGAGCACCGACTCCCAATCCGCCTCGTCCGTCGCGTCGAGCTCCAGGGCGAGCGCCTGGCCGCCGCGCGTCGCGATGCGCGTGGCCGCTGCCTCCGCCGCGGCGACGTCGATATCGGTGACCACCACGCGCGCGCCCTCCTCCGCGAAGAGCTCCGCCGTCGCCTGCCCGATGCCCGACCCCGCGCCCGTCACGAGCGCCACCTTGCCTGCGATGCGTCCTGCCATGGTGCCCCCACCCATCATCCGCGGCCCCGTGTGCCCCGTCAACCGTCGAGCATCGCTGAAACCCGCGAGATATGCCCCGGACGTCCGTCCTCGTTCGTTTCATCTCCCGGGCGCGGCCGCGTCGTGCCACGATGCCGCGCCATGACCGCCGCTCTCTCCTACACCCACGGCACGAGCGCGACGCCGCTGCTCGGCGAAACCATCGGGGAAAATCTGCGCCGCACGGCGACGCGATACCCGGACCGTGAGGCCCTCGTCGTCCGCTCGCAAGGCGTGCGGATGACGTACGGCGAGCTCTGGGAGGCGACGACGCGCGTCGCGCGGGGGCTCGTGGCGTTCGGCGTGAAGCGGGGCGATCGCGTGGGACTCTGGTCGCCGAACCGGTTCGAATGGGTCGTCCTGCAGTACGCCGCGGCGCGCGTCGGCGCCATTCTGGTGAACGTCAATCCCGCCTACAAGACCGCGGAGCTCGAATACGCATTGCGGAAATCGGGCGTGTCGGTGCTGTTCGCGGCGCGGCGGTTCCGGGCGACGAGTTACGTGGAGATGATCGCGGAGGTTCGCCCGCGCCTTTCGGAGCTCCGGCTCGTCTTGATCCTCGACGACGACTGGAAGATGATCGTGGAGGCTGGCGGACACGTGAGCGACGACGCGCTCGCCGAGCGCGAGGCCGAGCTCTCGTTCGACGACCCGATCAACATCCAGTACACCTCGGGCACGACGGGTTTTCCCAAGGGCGCGACGCTCTCGCACCACAACGTGCTGAACAACGGGTATTTCGTGGGCGAGGCTCTCGGCTACGGTCCCGATGACCGGGTCTGCATTCCCGTGCCGTTTTACCATTGCTTCGGCATGGTCATGGGAAACCTCGCGTGTACGTCGCACGGGTCCACGATGGTGATCCCGGGCGAGGCGTTCGATCCGCTCGCGGTGCTCGAGGCGGTCGAGGCCGAGAAGTGCACGTCGCTCTACGGCGTGCCGACGATGTTCATCGCGGAGCTCGATCATCCGCGGTTCAAGGAGTTCGATCTGCGCTCGCTGCGCACGGGAATCATGGCGGGATCGCCGTGCCCGGTGGAGGTGATGCGGCGCGTGGTCTCGCAGATGCACATGCGGGAGGTCACGATCTGCTACGGGATGACCGAGACCTCGCCCGTCTCCACGCAAAGCGCGACAAACGATCCCGAGGACAAACGCGTCGGCACCGTGGGCCGCGTGCATCCGCACGTGGAGGTCAAGATCGTCGATCCGAAGACGGGCACGGTGCGGCCGCGCGGCGTCGCCGGCGAGCTCTGCACGCGCGGCTACAGCGTGATGCTCGGCTACTGGGGCGACGAGGAGGCCACGCGCACATCGATCGACGCGGGCCGATGGATGCATACCGGCGACCTCGCGACGATCGACGCGGATGGATACGTGAACATCGTCGGCCGCATCAAGGACATGATCATTCGCGGCGGCGAGAACGTGTATCCGCGCGAGATCGAGGAGTTCTTGCACCTGCATCCGCGCGTCAGCGAGGCGCAGGTGATCGGCGTGCCGAGCGCGAAATACGGCGAGGAGATCATGGCCTGGGTCCGGCCGAAGCCGGGCGAGGCGGTGGCGGAGGCCGAGCTCGTCGAATTTTGCAAAGGCAAAATCGCGACCTTCAAGATTCCGCGTTACTGGAAGATCGTGGACGAGTTCCCCATGACGGTGACGGGGAAGGTGCAAAAGTTCCGGATGCGCGAGCTCGCCGTGGGCGAGCTCGGGCTCGAGCTCGTGTCGCGCATCGAGACCGCCTGAGCCGTGGAGATCAGCCCCCGAGTTTTGCCCGGAGCTTGCTGATCGCGTCTTTCAGCTCCGCGTCCTCCCGATAACAACACGGATCCCGCTTGGCCGAGCAGGGAACGTCCTTCACGATCAAGAGCTCCTCGAGGGCGCGCCCGTCGCCCTCCTCGGCCGCGCGCGAAAAGAGCGCGCGCTTGTCGGGACAAGCAGACTTGCGGAGCTCGTACGCGACACGCAGCGCGGGTGTGGCGCGGTCCAGGATGCCGGGCTTTCCGAGGATGTCCTGGGCCCTGCGGCTCGCCTTCGAGCCGCCGCGGGTCCGCACGACGTGGAAGAGGACATCGAGGCCGCCGCTGCCGAGCTCGTTTTCGAGCGCGTCGAAGACCTGATCCGACTCGGTGAAGCTCGTCTCGAAGCCGATCCCCGCGACGACCGTGGCCACGTCGCCGCGAAGCTCGGAGCCGGTGAGCCGCGCCGGATCGAGCTTGGCGAGCGCGAGGAACGCCTTGGCCCCCGGCCGCCATTCTTTGCGAGACGCCGCCCGTCGGAGCCGCTCGGCCCATTCCGTCGCGTCCGCGCCGTCGATATCGGTCGGCGCGCTCTCGGGGGCCGTCGTCGGGCTCGGCGCGGGCGCCGCGCTCGCCGTGGGAGCCGAGGTTTCCTGGGATTCGGATCCTCCGCGGAGGAGAACCACGACGAGGAGCAGCACCGCGAGCGCCGAGAGGCCCCCGGCAACCAAGATGAGCGCGCGTTTGTCGAGGCGCTTCGGCCCGGCGGAAGCGGCCTTCGTGGGCGCGGCCTCGGGCGCCATTTCGGGGGCTTTTTCCAGCTCCTTCTCGGGCGCCGCGGCCGCCTCGTCGAGCGCCGCGAGCACCTCGTTCGCCGAGGCGAACCGCCGATCCGGCTCCCGCGCGAGGAGCCGCAGCACGACCGCCTCGATCCGCGTCGGCACCGTGATCTCCGGCGCGCGCTGCCGCATCGACGGCGGATCCTCGCTGCGGATCTTCTTCAGGTGAAGCCCCGGATCACTCTCCTCGAACGGGCGTTTGCCCGTGAGCATCTCGTACATCACGACGCCGAGCGCATACAGATCCGAGCGGGCGTCGACGCCTTCCATGCCACGCGCCGCCTCGGGCGCCATGTACGCGAACGTCCCCATGACCATGCCCACGCCCGTCAGCGCCGGGCTCGGCTTCGCATTCCGACCCTGATCCGAGAGCAGCTCGACGCGCACCTTGGCGAGGCCAAAATCGAGCAGTTTGACCGTGCCTTTTGCGTCGACGAGGATGTTCTGGGGCTTCACGTCGCGATGCACGATGCTCTTCTCGTGCACCGCCCCGAGGGCCATTGTGATCTGCCGGCTGATGGCGAGGGCCCGATCGAGGGGCATCGGGCCCTGTTCGATGAGGTCCTTCAGCGGCGTGCCCTCGACGTACTCCAGGATCAAGAACTGCGAGCCGTCGTCGAGCTTGCCGAAATCGGTGGCCGCGACGACGTTCGGATGGCTCACGTGCGCGCCCGCGATGGCCTCGCGCTCGAACCGGACCGAGAGCTCGATCATCCGCGCCATGTCCGGCCGGAGGACCTTGATGGCCACACGCTTGCGCAGGTGCACCTGCTCGCCGCGGTAGACCGCCCCCATGCCGCCGTGCCCGATGAGCTCGTGCACGACGTAGCGATCCGAGATGAGCTTTCCCACGAGCGACGCGAGCTCGTCCTGGAGGAGCGAGCCTTGCCCGCGCTCTTCAAGCGCCGAGGACGAGATCAGCATGGCGCTCGGCTCGCCGCTCGCGGCCGCCGCCCGCTCTGCGCGCGGTACCGTGACGGCGTCGTCGATGGCGGAAGGGGAAGGCCCGTCCGGCGGCGTGGACTTCGACATGCCGTCGAGACTACCCGAGGTCATGCGGTCCGGACAATGGCGGGGGGCTTACGAGCCGTACTTGACGCTGCAGCCGTACGCGCGGGTGTCGGGGGTGCGCACCGGCTTACCGGCGGCGAGGTCTTCGAGGGCCGCGTCGACGTAGTTCACGAGCTTGCCGTCCTTCGGCGACTCGCCCTCGCCGTCGGGCGAGTTGTCGATGGCGCCGCGGTAGACGAGTGTGCCCTGCGCGTCGATCACGAACATGTGCGGGGTGTTCGTCGCGCCGTACTGGTGTCCGACCTTGCCCGTCTCGTCCGCGAGCACGGGGTTTTCCATGCCAAACGATTTTCGCCCCTCGGCGACGCGCTCCGGGCCGTGCCCCTGCTTGCCCGGGGCCGACGAGTTGATGCCGAGCCAGACGACGCCCTTCTCGACGGCGCGCTTGGAGTATCCCTTGAGCGAGCCTTTCGTGTGCGACGCCTTGACGAACGGGCAGTCGGGGTTGAACCACTCGAGGACCACGATCTTGCCGCGGTAGTCGGCGAGGTGGTGGGTCTTGCCCTCGTAGTCGGTGAGCGTGAAATCGGGGGCGGGTTTGCCGACCTCGGCGCCCGCTGCCGGTTTGTCCGAGGCCGCCGCGGCCGCGGGGGTTTTCCCTTCCGGGGCCTTCGCCTCCGGCGCCGGGGCCGGGGCTTCCTTGTTGCAGGCGAGGAGGAAGAGCGGAAGGAGCAGGAGGTGACGTAGGGTCATGCGGGGCATCTTTCCACGCCCGCGCGGGGTGGCAAGGAGGTCTGCGGGGGTTGTCCCGCGGACCGTTCTTTTTCCCGGGGCCTCGTGTAGAGTGGCGTGGGGGGATGCCCCCTCCAGAGCGCCGTGCTGGCAACCACCCTTCGATCGGTAGGTATCGCGCTCCCGCGTAGCAGCACGACGTCACGAGGTACATGACATGCCGTTGCCCCGTTTTTCTCCCGACACGGTTTCGAACAACGTCGCGCTGACCGTCGTCGCCACCACGATCCTGCTCCTCGCGCCGCTCGCCTTGACCGTGTTCTTGCGGTGGGTCGTCCGCCAGGCCACGCAGTCGGTTCGCTCGAAGACCGTCGAGAGCGCCGCCGAGCAGGTGCAGAAGTCGCTGCGCCTCGTGGCGACGGTCCTGTCGCTACTCGTCGTGGTGGCGGGCTGTGCGACGCTCGCCATTGCGATCATCCGCGATATCGATCTTCACCCGTGGGCGAATCGGCTCGTCGAATACGCGAGCGTCCGCACGGGCCAGGATCTACTCCGTGGCGTCGGGATCGTCGTCGCGATCGGCATCGGCTGGCTCGCCCTCCGTGTCTTCTTCAAGTCGCTGCTCGACCGCATCGAAGCGCGGCTCCGTTCGGTCGCAGCCCTCCAGAGCCAGAAAGAGGAAATCACGCTTTTCCGAGAGCGGACCGGGGGCCTCGGGAACGTCGCGTTCCTGTATGGTCTGCACCGCCTCGGCAGTGCTTCGCTCGGCCTGCCGTCGAGCGTCCACTGGCTGCTCGACACGATCCTTTACGTGCTGCTCGTCGTATGCGTCGCGCGGGCGGTCTCGGTGCTTGGCGTCCTGAGCCTCGAAGGGCTCGACCACGTCGGCGCCACGCGCCTCGAAAAGTCGGCGTTCGGCGTCTATTACGCGAGCATCCGCAAGCTCTCGCCGCTGGCGAAGCGGATCCTCGAGGCCATCATCCACCTCGCGGCGGCGACCCTCGTCGTTCGGCAATTCCAGACGCTCGAAGCGTTCGCGCCTTATGGCCCTCGTATCATCCGGCTCCTCGGGACCTTCTTTGCGGCCCGCGTGCTGGCCGAGCTCATACGCGTGGTCCTCGTCGAGGCATTCGCGGGGAAAAAGAGCGCGGAGGACGAGACCTCGAAGCACCGCGTGACGCTGGTGTATCTTCTCCAGAGCGTCATCACCTACGTGATTTATTTCGGCGCGTGCCTGATCATGATGGATCAGGTCGGGATCGACACGAAGCCATTCCTGGCCGGCGCCGGCATCGTGGGGCTGGCGGTGGGGCTCGGGGCCCAGAAGCTCGTCAACGACATGGTGAGCGGATTCTTCATCCTGTTCGAGGGGCACTTGCTCAAGGGCGATTACGTGCGGATCGGCGACTGCGAAGGCGTCGTCGACTCGGTCCAGCTCCGGGTCACCATGATCCGGGACGGCTTCGGGCGAATGTTCACGTTTCGCAATGGCGACATCGGCACGATCATCAACTTTTCACGCGAGTACGTCCACGCCGTGGTGGACATCGTCGTTGGCCTCGACGCGAACCTGAACGAGGTGTTCGATGCGTTGAAAGAGGCGGGCAAGCGCCTCGAGGAGGCGCACCGGAGTCGCGTGCTCGATCCGCTCGTCGTTCGAGGCGTCACGCAGATCGCCCAGACCGGCATCGTGGTTCGTGTCGCCGTCAAGCTCACGCCCGGCGATCCGGACCCGATTCCGCGGATCCTGCGCAAGTTCACCAAAGAGGTCTTCGACGAGCGCGGCATCGAGCTCGCCAACGCGACCCAGCTCGCGGTCGTCGTGACGAAGGATGGCGTCGAGAATGGCCGAGGTGCTGGGAATTCGCGTGGTGCGGGGAGTGAATTCCTTGCGCTGCCGCCTGCGCCGTGACGGACGGGGCGCGGCGCGCCGTTTGCCGTTTCAGGTGCCGGTGGGCAAGAGAGCGCTGCCGCGCACCGAATTGGCGGGGCGGTGGGAGGCGAGCCACGCGCGGGCCTCTGCCTCGGTCGGCGTGAATGTCACCGGGAAGGAGAAACGGGTCGGCAGGATGTGGGCGCCGGCGGTGAGGACCATCGACATCGCGATGCGGATGGGGAACGAGGCGCCGAAAATGACGCCGGCGCGGACCGGAATGAGGTCGCCTCCGCCCCGCAAGAAGACTTGCCGCACGCGGTCGCCCGAGGTCTGATACCGCGAGACGTCGAGCATCGAGAGCAGGGGGCCGTATTTCCGGCCGAGCTCGTAGATCCGGCCGATGATCCCCTCGGCCTCGTCGACGGTGAGCGGGCCGTCGAGCACGGTGCAGATCTCGTCCGGAGCCTCGAAACGCATGCGGTGCGACCCGAACCGCTCTTCGAATGACGACGATTTGCTCATGACGCAGCTCCGCGGTACGACCGATTCCGCGATCCTCTTTGCAACGAGCGATCCAGCCGGCTTCGCTCGCCGGAACCGAATCTTTTCATGGAGTTGTGGCGTGGGAATCGGCGTGACCACCCTTGCAGCGGGGAAAAAGGCGGCCGCCGTCGTTGCGAGGCTGCAATGTCACGATGACGCATCGCATCATCGTGGGCGATGGAAAGATGACAGGTGGGGGGAGGCCGTTTTAGAGGTACGTCCCATGCGAACGGTCTCTTGGTTGGGCTTCGTGTTCCTTTGCCTCGTCGGGTCGGCCTGTGGCGCGAAGGTCGTCGTGGATGCGACCGGCGAGGGCGGCAGCGGCGGTTCGCCGCCGTGTACGCCCGGCGAGGTGGCGGAGTCTTGTTACACGGGCCCGCCGAATACGAACGGCGTGGGGGTCTGCCACGCCGGCGTCCGGGTCTGTACGGAGAGCGGCACGCCCGGCGCGTGTGAGGGCGAGGCGGTGCCCTCCGCCGAGATCTGCGACAATGGCCTCGACGAAGATTGTAATGGGACCGCGGACGATTTCATGCCCTGCGGCGGTTTCTGCAAGACCTGCTCGAACTTCCTCTCGGACATGCACCCCGAGCTTCCCTTTTGCCCCGAGTCTCAGTCGCTGCACGACACGCTCCTCGGGTGCATGTGCGCGGGGCCGTGCGCGGCCGTCTGCACCGCGACCATCTGTCTGGGCAGCGATCCCTCGCAGCCGTGCGTCAATTGCGTGCTCGACCCCGGCGAGGGTTGCAGCGCCGCCTTCAATGCCTGTCTCGACGACTGATCAGGCCTCGGGCGTGAAGACGACGCGCATGCAACCGTCCCGTTTTTCCTTGAAGGTGTCGTAGGCCTCTTGCCCGTCCGCGAGGCGGGCGCGGTGGGTGATGAGATAACTCGGGTCGAGCTCGCCTTTGCGGATGTGCTCGAGCAGCCGCGGGATGTACCGCTGGCCGTGCTGCTGGCCCATCTTCAGCGTGAGCCCCTTGTTCATCGCGGCGCCCATGGGGAATTTGTCCACGAATCCGCCGTAGACGCCCATGATCGAGACGGTGCCGCCTTTCCGGCACGCGAGGATCGCCTGGCGCAGGACCGTCGGCCGGTCAGTCTCCAGGCGAACGGCCTGCTTGACCCGGTCGTAGGCGTAATCGATGCCCGTCCCGTGCGCCTCCATGCCGACGCAATCGATGCACGCGTCGGGGCCGCGGCCGCCGGTCATCTCGCGCAGGGCCTCGCGCACGTCGACCTGCTCGTAATCGAGGATCTCCGCGCCCGCCCGGTCCCGGGCCATGGCGAGCCGCTCGGGAAAGCGGTCGATCGCGATGACCCGCTCGGCCCCGAGCAAATACGCGCTGAGAATTGCCATCTGCCCCACGCCGCCGCATCCCCAGACGGCCACGACGTCGCCGCGCTGGATGTTGCAGAGGTCGGCGCCCATGTACCCCGTGGGCAGGGCGTCCGAGGCGAAGAGGGCACGCTCGTCGGGCAGGCCGTCGGGCACCTCGAAGGCATTCGTGTCGGCGAACGGCACGCGCACGTAGGTCGCGTGGCTGCCCGCGAAGCCGCCGAAGGCGTGCGAGTAGCCATAGATGCCCGCGGTCGGGTAGCCGAAGAGTTTGTCGGTGATCTCGGGGTTCGGGTTCGTGTTGTCGCAGAGCGAGTACTGCTCGCTCTGGCAGAAGAAGCAATGGCCGCAGCCGATGATCGAGCCTACGACGACGCGCATGCCGGGGCGGAGTTTTTTCACGTCGGTCGCGACCTCGACGACCTCGCCGATGAACTCGTGGCCGATGATGTCGCCCTGCCGCATCGTGGGCACGTATCCGTCGAGCAGGTGCAGATCCGAGCCGCACACGCTCGACATGGTGACGCGCAGGATGGCGTCGTGGGGGCCGAGGATCTCGGGATCGGGGACGGTTTCGATCCCGACGCGGTTCACGCCTTGATAACAGAGCGCCTGCATGGTCGTTCTCCCTTCGTCGTTCGTTTGTCCCGGCTCATGCCGCTGCGCGCGTCACGGGGAGGAACCGGCCGGAGGGTTGTCCCTCGGTCGTCACGATTTCGCCGGCCTCGAGCAGCATCTTCAGGCGGCGCAAACCGGCGCGGGCCCACGCGTCCGGATCCGCGCCCGCCACCGCGGCGAGGGCGCGGAGCAGAAGTCCGCGTGTCTTCGAGAGCTCGAGCACGAGCCGTATTTCGGTCCCGCGACCGCCGGGGGCGTCGCCGAGCAGAATCGCAAGCCGCTCCGGCGGCCCTTCGGCGTGGCCGAGCACGATGGCCCGGGCCTCGTGATCCAGATCGATATGGGCCTCCCACGAGGACCGCTCGCCATTCAGGGCGGTCCATACACGGATGCGTCCCTCGCCGAGGTCTTCCACGCCCTCGACGTGCGGCGCGAAATGGGGGACGTGGGCCGGATCCCGCAAGAACGCGTATACCTCGTTCGCCGGGCGGGCGACGGTGACGGTGCGCTCGATGCGGGTGAGTTTTTCGGCCGGGATGAGGGGCATGGGCATGGGCTTCGGGGCATTGCGCGAGCTCAGCCCGAGGGCCTCGTAGGCCGGGCAATGGCCGCGGACGCCGCGATTGGCGAGCGCGCCGCCGAACACGCCCGCGAGGAGGCCGAGCGCGCCCCTGCGCCAGAGCGCCCAGGCGACGAGACCGCCGCCGATCGCCACGGAAACGACGCGCTCGTTCGGGCCCACGTTGAGCGGCTTCATCTTGCGCGCCCGTGCGGGAATGCCGTGGATGTCGTCGAGCCTGGGTGTCTTCGATTGCATGCGCGCTCCTGTCCCGAGGGGGACGCCTCGCGTCCCCCTCTCGTCCGGGCAAAGCCCGGCCGATTCATCCCCCGAGGCGAGAACCGCTTCGCGATCTCGCAGAGCGCCGAACTGTTCGGCGCTCTAGGGCGTCGGGTCCGAGGCGTAGAATGCAAGGAAGAGACCTCACCCCGGCCGGGCGTGTTCGGCGATCGAAGCGGCCTTCTCGGATCGGGACTTGCAGCGAAATGGGGGCGGCGTCCTCGGCGGAAATCGAGGGCGAGAGGAGCTCTGCAATGAACGACGGGAGGAGCGCGATGCGCAGATCTTTTCGTTTCGTGAGCGTGGCCGGCCTCTTCGCGGCGCTCGCCGTGGCGGGCTGCCAGGAGCGCGACCGCGGCGGTCAAGCCGGGGCTGAGGTGCGTAAGGGCGGCGAAGGGGCGGCGGTCCAGCAGCCGGGGACGCCCCCTGCCGCCGGGCAGCAGCAAGCGCAGCCCGCGCCGGAGCCCATTCGTGATTTGACGATCGTGCTCGTCACGCCCGACCGCCCGACGCTCTTCAATCGGCAGGTCGACCTCGTCGGGGCGCAGGTGCAGAAGGTCTCGAACGATCGAGTCTTCTGGGTCGGCCCGAGCGCTGAGCGGACGGTGCCGGTCTACCTGGACGACCAGGCCCGGAGCGCGCTGCTGCAGGGCCAGCACAAGCTGCAAAAGGGGGATCAGGTCGCGCTGGTGGGCGAGATCCGGCAGTCGCCGAGCACGCAGCTCGCGCAGCAGCAATGGGGACTGTCTTCCCAGGAGGCCAATGAGCTGACCGGCGCGCAGGCCTATCTGCACGTGACGCGGATCCTGATCGGCGAAAAGCCTGGTGTGCAAGGTGGCCAGCAGCAGGGCACGCAAGGCGGCCAGCAGTAGCAGGGCGGACGGACGGGTGGCCAGGGCCGCTGAAACCTCCGCCTGATCGAATTCCCATGGGGCGCGCAGCGTGGGGCCTCCCGGAACCCCACGTTGCGCGCTGTTTTTTCGTTTGTCGCGCCATTTCCGATTTCGTCGCGATGACGAGGGCAAGCCGCGCTGGCACGTCCGTGGCGAGAGCCAAGGACGAGGCCGCGCGAGCGCCTCGCCTGGTTTCGCGGGGGAAACGTGGAGCGACACGAAATGCTGGAGCGAAGGGCCTGGGGCGCGGCGCTTCGCTGGGGCGTGCGCCTCGCGTTCGCGGCCCTCGGGATCGGGGTCGTCGTCTCCCTCGTGCGGCAGGTGGGCGTGGGGACGCTTTGCCAGATTCTGCGCGACGCGGCGCCATGGCTGCCGCTCGTCGTGCTCCTCGAAGGGGCGCGCATCGGGACGGACGCGGTCGCGACATATGCAGCCTATGGCCCGACCGCTCGGAGGCTCCTGCCGGCCCGGGTCCTTACGCGCGCGGCGCTCGTGGCGCGGGCCGTCTCGTCGATCGCGCCCGCCGGGCGCACAGCGGCCGAGGCGACGAAGGCGGCATTGCTCGCGCCGTGGGCGGGCCCAACAGCGGCCACGGCGGCGGCCGCGACGGGGCAAGCCGTGACGCTCGTGAGCAGCGGGATCATTTCGGTGCCCTGCGCGGTCGCGGCGTATGCGCTCTCGGGGGCCTCGCCGATCACGATGGCGCTCGTCCTTCATTCCGCGCTGCTCTTCGCGGCGGGGACGGGGATCCGGATGGCCATGCGCGCGCCGTGGCTCGGCTCGCTCGCCGGCCGTTTGTCCGGGCTAGCAGGCGCGCATGTCCAGGCTTTTCAGGCGCGCGCCTGCGAGACGAGCCTCCTTCCGCCGGGGCCGATCGCCGCGATGCTCCTCGGTCGGGCGCTCCAGGTCGCGCAATATGCAATCCTGGCCCGCGCGGTGGGCGCGGCGACGAGCGTTTCGCGCGCGCTCGTCGCCCAGGGGGCGAGCATGGTCGCGCTCGCCGTGGGCGCGTTCGTCCCGGCGCAGGTGGGCGTGAGCGAGGGGGCGTTCGCGTGGAGCGCCGACGTGCTCGGCGCGACCCTGCCGCAGGCGCTCGCCATCGCGCTCCTCGGGCACGCGCTCGAGGCCGTTTATGTGGCGGTGGGCGCGGTCGTTCCACTTCTATGGAGAGCACCGCAGCCGCCAGACGAGCGGCCCGAGCATTAAAACGGAAACGTGCAGTTCGTTCGCAATAACGTCCAGGCCGGTCTTGCGGCGAGGGTGGGGGGCGTGCAAAGGTTGCCCGCTGCATGCCGTTCGTCCCGCTTGTTTTCTCGCCCCGGAGGGCGCGTCGTCATCCTCGGCTCGCGTCCGTATCCGTCCTTTTTCTCGCTCTCGCCGGTATCGAGCTGGGCAGTGGGCACGCGCGTGATTTGCGCGAGGCGTGGATGGATCCGGTGTACGCGGCCGTCGGCACGCCGCCCCCGCCGCTCGCGTCGGGGGACAAGGACGGCGACGGGCTTTCCGACGAGCGCGAGGCCGAGCTCGCTCGTACGTTCGCTCCGATTGTCCTCCTCGATCGCGAGGATCGCGCGCTCCCGGCGTCGGTTCCCTGGGTCATGGAAAAGTCCGATTTCGTGGAGGGAGCCGCGCGCGTGCGCCGCGCACGCAGGGCGTTCGATGACGACGTGCGCAAGGGGAGCGAGCGGCCCGAGGACTGGGTGACGTACGTCAACGTCTACCCGCGGGCGAGCGGCGGAATTCACGTCGAATACTGGTTTTATTACCCGTACAACGACGGGCCGCTTTTTTTCAAGCACGAGAGCGACTGGGAGCACATGACCGTGCGCCTCGACGAGGAGGGCCTCCCGCTCGGGGCGTACCTCGCCCGGCACGAGGACAACAATCCCGGGCCCTTTTTCACGTGGTCCCGGCTCCGCAAGGAGGGCGAGCACCCGGTCGTCCTGTCCGCGCGCGGGACCCACGCGACCTACGCCAACCGCTCGGACCTCGCATGGTTCGAATCGGCCGCCTCGTCGTGCGACGAGCTCGCGACGTGCGGCGATCGGCCCTGGCGGACCTGGGAAGGCGGCGGGCTCTCGCGGCTCGACGACGTGCCCGAGAGCGCGCTCGCGGGGCGGGCATTCCGCTTCGACGGACGATGGGGCGCGGCGGGCTTTTGGCCGGGCACGAGCGCGCCGCGCGGGCCCATGTTCCAGTCGGGGCATTGCGCGGGCGGATTCGCGTCCTGCCGCAAGCCGATTGAAATGGCGAGCCTGCCGTAAACGTCCCGGTCGCGCGGCGGGCTTCCCCGACGGGAAATGTCTGAATGGCGCGAAGGTACGCGCCCGAGCCTCGAATCGAAAGAGAAAACTTCGTTTCGTCGCCCGGCGAGCATGCTTGTGGGCTCCGGTTCTCCAGGGTATCCTGAATCCAAATGCGATCCGGTGAGGTGCTCGACGAACGGTTCGTGCTCGGAACGCGGGCCGGATCCGGAGGGATGGGGACGGTGTGGCGCGCCGTCGACCAGAGCACGGGCATGCCCGTCGCGCTCAAGGTCTTGCGTGATCCCGAGGGAGAGTCGGCGACGCGTTTCCTAAAGGAGGCGCGTATCCTCTCGACGTTCGAGCACCCGCACGTCGTGCGCTACGTGGCCCATGGCATTGCCTCCTCGGGCGAACCTTATCTCGCGATGGAATGGCTCGAAGGCGAGAGCCTGCTCGCGCGCCTCGAGCGAGGCGCGCTTTCCATCGAGGAGAGTTTGTCCCTCGCCCGCCACGTCGCCGAGGCGCTCGGCGCGGCGCACGCGCGGCGGATCGTCCACCGGGACGTGAAGCCGAGCAACCTGTTTCTCGTGGGCGGCTCGGCCGATCGTTTGAAGATCGTCGATTTCGGCATCGCGCAGAGCGGCGTGACGGGCGCGCTCACCCGGACGGGATCGATCCTGGGGACGCCCGGATACATGGCGCCGGAGCAGGCGCGCGGCGACCGCGACGCCGACGCGCGGGCGGACTTGTTCGCCCTCGGGTGTGTCCTGTACGAGTGTTTGGCCGGAAAACCCGCGTTTCAGGGCGCGCACCCGATGGCCCTGCTCGCGAAGCTCCTGCTCGAGGATCCCGCGCGGCTCCGGGATCTGCGCCCCGACGCGCCGGAGCCGCTCACGGCGCTCGTTCATCGTTTGCTCTCCAAGGACCCGGAGAGCCGCCCCGAAGACGGCGCGGCGGTGCGCGTGCTCCTCGATCGCATCGACCTGACCGCGAGGCCGCCCGTCTCCACGGGTGAGCCTCCGCGGGCGTCGCTGACGGGCACGGAGCGGCGGCTCGTCTCGATTGTGGCGGTCGCGCCGCCGCTCGATCGCGAAGTGCCGCGGGATCTCGTGGCCGCGGTGCGGCGCGTGGTCACGCCGCTCGGCGCGCGGGCCCTGGAGCTCTCCTCCGGCGCGGTCGTGGCCGTGCTGCTCGGCGAGGGCAGCGTGGTGGATCAAGCGGCGAACGCGGCGCGTTGCGCCATGTGGATCAAGCTCGCGGCGCCCGAGGCGGCCGTCGTGCTCGTGACGGGGCGCGGCGAGTCCACGAACCGCTTGCCCGTCGGCGAGGCGCTCGAACGCGCGGCGGCGCTGCTCGACGAAGCGCTTTCCGAGAAGCAGGAGGGCGCGCCCGTTCGGATCGACGACAACACGCGCGCGCTGCTCGACGCGCGCTTCGAGTTGGTCGAGCAGGAGGGACGGATCGCGCTGCGTGGCGAGCGCCGGACGGGGCAGGAGAGCCGCACGCTCCTCGGCAGGCCGAGCCCTTTCGTGGGCCGCGAGCGCGAGCTCCGGAACATCCTCGACCTCGTGGCCGAGAGCTTCGAGGAGCGGCGCCCCTCGGCCGTGCTGGTGACGGCGCCTCCGGGGATGGGCAAGTCGCGCCTGCGGCAGGAGCTCTTGCGGGTCATCAAGGAGCGCCACACGAGCGTCGCTTGCACGATCGCGCGGCCCGACGCGATCGGCGCCGGATCGGCCTTCTCGCTGCTCGCGGGCGCGCTGCGCGAGATCCTGCAGATCTCGGCGGGCGAGCCGATCGAGGCGCAGCGCCGCAAGATCGAGCTGCTCACGTCGGTCTTCTCGGACGCGGCGGAGCAACGCACGATCATGGAGTTCCTCGGCGAGCTCGCGGGCGCGCCGTTCCCCGACGAGGGCAGCCCACGCCTGCGCGCGGCGCGTCAGAACCCGCAGCTCATGGCCGATCAGATCGAGTCGGCCTACCGCGAGCTCACGGCGACGGTCGGGGCCACGCGGCCGATCCTCGTGGTACTCGAAGATCTGCACTGGGGAGACGCGCCCTCGCTCAAGGTCCTCGACGCCGTGCTGCGGGACGTCACCGACGTGCCGTTCGTCGTGCTCGCGTTCGCGCGGCCCGCGGTGCACGAGGTCTTCCCGCGCCTCTGGTCGGGCCGGAACGTGCACGAGATCCGGCTCGGTCCCTTGCCGAAGCGCGCCGCGACGGAGCTCGTGTCGGCCGTGCTCGGCGGCGACGTCGCGGCCGAACGCGGCGCGGCGCTCGTCGAGCGCGCCGAGGGAAATGCGTTTTTTCTGGAAGAGCTCATCCGCGCGGTCGCCGACGGTCGGGGCGGCGAGCTGCCGGATACGGTGCTCGGCATGGTCGAGGCGCGCCTCTCCGCGCTCGCGCCCGAATCGCGCCGGTTGCTGCGGGCCGCGAGCATCTTCGGCGAGGTGTTCTGGGAGAGCGGCATCTGCGAGCTGCTCGGCGACGGCATGCCACTCGCCGCGTCGCTCTCGGAGCTCTGCGCGCGAGAGCTCGTCACGCGGCGTCTCCATTCGCGTTTCGCCGGGCAGGAGGAGTACGCGTTCCGCCACGCGATCATCCGCGAGGGCGCGTACGCCATGCTCACCGATCAGGATCGGCACCTCGGCCATCGGCTCGCCGGGGAGTGGCTGAAGCGCGCCGGCGAGCCCGATGCGCTCGTCCTCGCCGAACATTTTCAGCGCGGCCACGACCCCGAGAACGCCGCGGTTCATTACCTCCGCGCGGGCAGCCAGTCGTTTGACCGCGACGACTTTTCCGGCGCGCTTGTCTGCGCGCAGCGCGGGATCGCGTGCGGCGCCGCGGGCGAGGTCCTCGGCAACCTGCAGACGCTCTGCGCGATGGCGCATTGCTGGCGCTCGGAGCTCGAACCCGCGCACCGGACGAGCGTCTCGGCGCTGCCGCTCGTCGCGCGCGGCAGCCGCTGGGAGTGCTTGCTCCTCTTCCACGGCACGTGGGCGTCGCTCGTCGTGGGCGCAGAGGACGATTTCCTCCGCATCGGCAGCCGCTTCATCGACTTCGAGCCCGAGCCCGACGCGCGTCGCGATTACCTGCTCTGGGCCCCGCTCGCCGCCTCCCTGCTCACGTCGTACGGACGGCGCGCGCTTTGCCGCGCCTTGCTCGACCGCGCCGAACGGCTCGCGGCGTCGATGCCTGCGCTCGACCTCGACGTCGTCGGCTCCCTGGCGATCGGGGAGAGCGACGAGCTCCGCGCCTTCGAGCGCGCCCCGTTTCGCCAGCTCGAGCTCACGCGGAGGGCCGTCTCCGCGTTCGAATCCATCGGCGATGCCAGAAACCACATCACCGCGCTGAACCGGCTCGGCCAGGCCCTCGGCGAGCTCGGCGAGCGCGCGGCCGGCGAGCGCGCGCTCCGGTCCGCCGTCGATCTCGCGCGCCGCATTCGGGGACCGTTTGCCCTCCTGCAATCGGAGCTCCACCTCGCGGCGCTGCTCGTCGGCTTCGGCGAGGACACGAAATGGGCCGAGGCGGAGGCCATCGCCGAGCGTGTGCTTTCGGCCTCGGGCGTGAGCGACGGGTATCGCGGCTGGGCGCGCGGCATCCGGGCGCAGATCCTCCTCCACCGCGGCGCCTACGAGGACGCCGCCCGCGAGGCGCGCGCGGCCCTCGCCCTTTGCGCGCGGGTCCCTTTGCGCAAGCTCTGGATCACGACGCTCCTCGTGCGTTGCCTCGTCCTTTTGCGAAAGGCGTCCGAGGCGCGCGCGCTCGCTCGGGAGATCGGCGCGGCGCTCGGCCGGGACGGCGGCGGGTACGTCGAGATCGAGGCGCGGCTCGTCATGGCCGAGGCGTGCGCCGAGCAGGGCGAGATGGAGGAGGCGTCGCGGGCCCTGCGCGACGTCATGGGCCGGATCGAGGCGCGCGCCGCGGAGATCCCGGACGCGGCGCTGCGCTCGCATTACCTCCACGAGGTGCCCGAGAACATCCGCGCACGCTCGCTCGCGGCGGCCTGGCTCTGAGAGGGAGTTCCACAGGCTGCTGCGCGGCTCGATGCGTCGGTCGGCCTCGCTCGACGTACAGTGTACGCCTCGCTCGGCCTCCCTAGCCTCGAGCCGCTCGCGACGCCTGTGGAACTCCCTCTGATCAGCGCGCCTTCGCGGGACGCTTTTTCTTCGGCGGGGCGGGCTCGTTCGTCAGGGAAAACTCTGTCGCGGCGCGGAGCGCGTCGAAGAGCAGCACCTTCGCGAGCGTGACGATCTGCTCGATCGGCACGGACCTGCGCGCCACCCAGTCGATCGACGCGGCCTCGACGAAGCCGATCCAGCCGCGCATCGCCGTGTGGACGAGCGGGCCCATGGCCTCGGGGGGCAGGGCCGCGACGATGCGGCCGAGGAAGATCGTGCGGGTCTCCTCCAGCACCGCCGCGACCTCCGGATCCGAGCCGATTCCGCCCCGCATGAGGGCGACGTACGCGGCGCCGCGTCGCTCCACGTACGCGAGGTAGGTCCGCACGCCCCGCTCGACTTCCTCTTCGGGCGAGGCGTCCTTGGCCGTGCCGAGGGTCGCGTCGAGCAGCTCCGTCGACGCCGCGCGCAGGGCCGCCACGTAAAAATCGCGCTTCGTCGGAAAATAATAATAAAGCAGGCCTTTCGAGATCCCGGCGGCGCGTGCGATGTCGTCGATCGACACCTCGTCGTAGGAGCGCTCGCTGAAGATCGACAGGCCGAGCGCGAGGAGCTGGGCGCGTCGCTCGTCGACCTCCAGTCGAGCGCGCGCGGCGGGCCCTTTTTCGGCCTCCGCCGGGGGCCCTGCCGCGGGCCTCGGCCTTGCTCGGCTCTTCATGAGGCGTGCCTATACCCCCGCCGCCCGGGATGTTCAATCGTCCGGTTTGTTGTTGACTTCGGTTCAACAGCCGGTATCTTCGACTTCACTACTGAACCGGAGTCAACAGCCATGCAGCGCACGCGCGTTTCGGGCTCGGTCACGCCCATCGTCATCGTCGGCAGCGGCTTTGCGGGCCTCGCCATGGCGATCCGGCTGAAGCAGGCCGGCATCCACGACTTCACGATCTTCGAGCAGGCGGGGCGTGTCGGCGGCACCTGGCGCGACAACCATTACCCGGGCGCGGCGTGCGACGTCGAATCGCACCTCTACTCGTTCTCGTTCGAGCCGAACCCGCGCTGGACACGCATGTTCGCGCCGCAGGCCGAGATCCTTTCCTACCTCGAATCCTGCGCCCAGAAGTACGGATTGCTCCCCCACATCCGCCTGAACACCGAGGTCCGAGGCGCCACGTTCGACGAGCGGGAAGGGATCTGGCGGGTCGAGACGAGCGACGGTCGCACGACGACGGCGCGTGTGCTCGTCTCGGCTTGTGGTGGCCTCAACCGGCCGGCGCTGCCCGACATCCCGGGCCTCGGCACGTTCGGCGGAAAAACCTTTCATTCGGCGCGCTGGGACGATTCCGCGGATCTCGAAGGCAAGACGGTGGCGGTCATCGGCACCGGGGCGAGCGCAATCCAGATCGTGCCGGCCATCGCGTCGAAGGTCGGGCGTCTCCACCTCTTCCAGCGCACGCCGCCGTGGATCCTGCCGAAGCGTGATCGCGCGATCTCGGAGGCCGAGCGCGAATGGTTCGCCCGCGTGCCGCTCCTCCAGCGGCTTGCCCGCCTGCGTCAATACTGGTGGCACGAGCTCTTCGCGCTCGGGTTCGTCGCCGAGCCGCGTATCATGAAGCTCGCCGAGCGGCTCGCGCGGGCGTACCTCGCGAACAGCGTGCCGGATCCGGTTTTGCGGGAGAAACTCACGCCTGCGTACACCATGGGCTGCAAGCGCGTCCTGCTCTCGAACGATTATTACCCGGCGCTGCTCCGGCCGAACGTCGAGCTCGTCACCGAGCCGATCGAGGCGATCGAGGCCGAGGGCGTCCGGACGAGCGACGGGGTTTTTCGTGAGGTCGATACGCTCATCCTCGCGACCGGGTTCCAGGCCGCGGAGGCCGTGGCGCCGTTCGCAATCCGCGGGCGGGGCGGGCGCGATTTGAACGACGCGTGGCGCGACGGGCCCGAGGCCTATCGCGGGACGACGATCGCGGGGTTTCCCAATTTCTTCCTGATCGTCGGGCCAAACGTCGGCCTCGGCCATAGCTCCATGGTGTTCATGATCGAATCGCAGGCGGCCTACGTCATGAGCTGCATCGAGGCCATGCAGGCGCGGCGGTGGAAGTTCGTCGACGTGCGTCCCGAGGCGCAAAGCCTGGAGAACCGCAAGCTCCAGGCGCGTTTTCCCCGCACCGTCTGGTCGACCGGATGCGTGAGCTGGTATCAGACCCGGAGCGGCAAGAACACGACGCTCTGGCCCGGCTTCACCTTCGAGTTTCGCCTGAAGACGCGGCGCTTCGATCCCGCGCCTTACGAAGTGGTCCCGATGGCGTGAGTGCCATTGACGGATCGGCGCTTGTCGGGCTTTGATGCGGGCCTGGAGACGAGGAAGAGGAGAACTTCATGGGACTTCGATCATCGGGATGCAGCGTCATCACCGGGGCAGGGGGCGGCTTCGGTCGCGCGCTCGCGTTCGAGCTCGCGGCGCGCGGCGCGCGGCTCGTGCTCTCCGACATCAACCCGGGCGCGGCGGAGGAGACGGCGCGCCTCGCCCTCGCGCGCGGCGCCGCGGGGGTGAAGGCGCTCGGCTGCGACGTGACGAAAATCGAGGAGGTGGAGGCGCTCGCGAATGCCTGCGAGGGACCCGTCGACCTCCTCGTCAACAACGCCGGCGTCAGCAGTGGCGGGCTCGTCGGAGATCTCTCGCTCACGGATTGGCGCTGGACGATCGAGGTCGACCTCTTCGGCGTGATCCACGGCTGCCACGTCTTCGTTCCCCGCATGAAAAAGCAGGGGGCCGGCCATATCCTCAATGTCGCCTCCGCCGCCGGTCTTCTCTGCGCGCCGCGCATGGCCGCCTACAACGCCGCGAAAGCGGGCGTCATCGCGATTTCGGAGACCCTGGCCGTGGAGCTCGACGATACGGGCGTGGGCGTGACCGTTCTGTGTCCGACGTTTTTCAAGACGGACATCGTGAATTCGGGGCGCTTCGCAGATCAGGAGACTCGCAAGATGGCGGACGAACTCATGGCGGGCGGCCGGCCCGTCGAGGAGGTCGTCGTCGCGGCGCTCGTGGCCGTGGAGCGCGACGAGCTTTATGCGGTGCCAATGGCCGACGCGCGCTGGCTCTGGAGGGTGAAGCGCGCTTTGCCGGACGCGTTCCGCAAGATCGTCAGCATGGGCGTGCGTCTGCGTTCGAAGGGCTGACGCTCAAGCGCGCGGCGGCGGCTCGGCGAGCCAGCGGCGCGCCTCCTCAATATTCGCGAAGAATCCGACCGTATACTCGAAAAAATGAGAAAAGAGCACGCGACCGGCGCGCTCGACCATCTCGAGGAGCGCGCGCGTGGTGAAGCTCGGGCCGGCAATGGCGACGCGCCGCAATGGATACTTGCGTTCGACCTGCCGGAAGACCGCGCGTGCATGCGGCTCGAAGCTCCCCATTCGGCTCACCTCGGCCAGGAGGTCGTAGGGGCTGCCTACCCGGTCGCCGACCTGGTGGAGCAGGTCCTTGATGGCCGACGCGTCCGTCTTCGAGACGGGACCCATCACTTCGATGATGAGGAGCGCAGGCGGCTCGAACCTCGCCTGATGAGGGCCGATCCGAAAGGTGCGCGAAAGAAAGGAAACGTCGGGCGTATGCATCGGGCTCGAAGGGAAGCGAAAGGGGAGCTTGCCACGGATCAAGCCCACCGAGAAGCCATCCGCGCGGGGGGCCGAGCGTCCATCGATGGACCTCGCCATCGATGGACGAGCTCGGCCCTCAGCGCAAGCCTTCCAGATAAGAACCGAGCCCCCGCTCCTCCGACCAGGTGCGGAGCTTCTGCAGCGCCTTCGATTCGATCTGCCGAATTCGCTCGCGGCTCAGCGAGAACGAGCGGCCGATCTGCTCCAAGGTATGGTCGTCCTCGCCCGTCAGGCCATAACGAAGCTTCAAGACCTCGCGCTCGCGGGGCGTGAGCGTCTCCAGCATCGCGCTCGCGGCCTCGCGCATGCGGCTGCGCACGAGCGCCTCGTCGGGCGCGTCCGTTTCGCTGGCGAGCGTGTCGCCGAAGCGGAAATCGCCCTCGTCGCCCATGGGCGCGTCGAGGCTGACCGGCGTGAGCGAGAGCGCGCGGACCGCCTGGACCTTGTCGAGCGGCACGCCCGAGCTCTCCGCAATCTCCTCCTGCGAGGGCAATCGCGCGTTTTTCTGCGAGAGTGCCCGCTCCGCGCCGAGCACCCGCCGCCGGCTCGCCGTGAGGTGTACCGGCATGCGAACGTCCTTGCCCTGATAAAGGAGCGCACGCTCGATCGATTGCCGGATCCACCACGCCGCATAGGTACCGAACCGATAGCCGCGCGCATAGTCGAACTTGTCGGCGGCCCGGATGAGGCCGAGGTTCCCCTCCTGCACGAGATCGAGCAGGGGGACGCCGCGGTTTCCATAATGGCGCGCCGTCGCGACCACGAGGCGCAGGTTTGCCCGGACGAGCTCGCCCTTCTCGTGCGCCGCCCGCGCCCGCGCCTTGGCCGAACGATCACGCGCCTCCTCGATGCAAGCCTGCTCGTCGGCCGAGGTGGCCTTCGCGCGTGCGGCGAGCGCCTGATCGAGCCGCTCGACGAGCGTCGGGTCGACCCGCAGCGTGTCGAACGCATCCGCGAGATCCGCGGGCAATGCAGCGTCGTTTCCCGATTCAGAGGCGAGCACGTGTGCTCGTTCGAGTGCGTCGACGAGGCGCCTCGTGGTGTCCGCCGCGTCCGGGGCCTCGCCGTTCAGGAGGAGGTCCCGCGGGTTCGTCTGGCCAGACCGAATTTCCTCCGCAATCGCGGCAAGCGCGTGGATGCTGGCCGGGGAGCGGACGAGCGCGGACAGCGCGTCGCGCTCGGCAAAGGTGATACGACGCCCGAGCTCGGCTTCGGCCTCGCGCGTGAGCGGCTGGCTTGCTTCGAGTCCACGCAGGTAGAGATCGGTCGCGTCCTGGATCGGAGCCGCGCGCGGCGCCGGGGGCGTGGGGCCCTTGGGCGTACGCGGACGACGCTTGCGTGCGGGCTCCTTCGCGGGGCCCGCGATCCTCAGTTTGTTCAATGTGGTCTCCAGGCCCGCGTCCAGCCCGGCGAAAGACGCGGCGGAGGGTGATGCTCGCCGGGGTTACGGAACGTAAGCATCCCTCGCGCGTCCGGAAGGGGGGCGCACAAAAGAATTTCGGGCGAGGGGGCTACCCCAGGCGTCGAATACGAATGATGTGCAGGCGCTCAACCCGTCAGGAGCATGGCCACCATCGCGGCCGAGGCGGTCTCGCCCCAGCTCGCGAACGTCTCGGGGATTCGGACGCTCACGAGCTCCATCGAACCTCCACAACGTAGCGACCCTTCGTAAATGTGCCCGCGCCTCGCGAGATCGAACCCGCAGAGGCCGACGGTCCCCGTGATCGCCTCGGGCCCGATCCAGAGATCGGTGATGCGGCCGCGGAGCAGGCCCTCGACGTGCTGCCGCTTTTCCATGCGCGTCACGCGGAGCCGGAGCGGCTCGGCGCTCCAAAGCCCAACGACCTCGGAGCCGCGGACGGAGGCGCTCAGCGTTTTGCCGAGCACGAGGCCGCGCAGGACCTTGCCGTCGTCCTCGGCGTAGAGGCCGACGTTGACGACTGGCCCGATCGCCGTCCCCTCGCCGATCGTCGCGTTGACGACGTGCCCGCCCGAGCCCTGCAGGAAGAAGTCGTTCGGCCTCCACGGCTCGTCGTAGAGCGTGTCCTGGGAGGGCATGTCCGGCTCCTCGTAACCGCAGGAAGCAGGTGCGAGAAGGGCGAGCGCGAGGAAGGGAAGGGGGAGCCTCTGCATCACGGACCTCGGCGGAGTATAAGCCGGCGGGCGCGTTTCACAACGGCCCTTGCGTCAGACGAGCCCTGCCTCCCGCAGGAACGTCTCCTCCACGGCCGCGTAATCGATCGTCACGTCGAGGCGGGCGAGGACCGAATAAAAGCCGAACTGGAGCCGGTTCATGAAGAGCATGCCGGGCGGGAGCTGCACGAAGTTACCGTCCTTCTTGGACAGCACCTCGTTCTTCATTTCCCGGATGCCCTCGACCAGGCTCGCTGCGTAGGGCCGCGTGATCCGGAACGGCGAGGCGAAAATCGGCTCGAAGCAGCGGCGCGAGTAAGCGACCGCCATTCGCTCGTAGATCCCGCCCTCGGTGAGGAGGATCTTCGTGGCGATGTCGCCGAATGCCGGTTCGTCCCGGCGGAGCGCCGCGAGGTGGAGGTTTCGCGCGAGCGTGAGGCGCTCGCCCTCGATGGGCTGCACGCAGCCGAAATCGAGGAAGATGATCGAGCCGTCGTCCTGGAAGAGGTAATTGCCGGGGTGCGGGTCGGCGTTGAACATGCCGCCGACGAGGTTGCCCTTGAAGACGAACCGCCAGAGCGTGTCCGCATAACGCTCGCGGATGGCTTGGTCCGCCTCGCAGGCCTCTTCCAGGGTTTTTCCCGCCACGAGCTCACTCGTGAGCACGCGCTTGCTCGATCGCTCGGCGATGACCTCGGGAATACGGATCGACCGGTCGCCCTGGTGCAGCGCCGTGAACGCCCGCTGCCTCCGGGCTTCGAGCTCGTAATCGAGCTCCTCGGTGAAGCGCGCCCGGAGCTCGGCGAGCACGGCCTTGGGCTCCAGGCGCTTCGGCCCGAGCACCGCGACCATGCCGCCGAGGACGTCGGCATTTTCGAGATCGCTCTCGACGGCCTTCTCGATGCCGGGGTGCTGCACCTTGACGGCGACCTCGCGGCCGTTGTCTAGCCGCGCCCGGTGCACCTGGCCGATCGAGGCGCTCGCGAACGGCTGCTCGTCCCATTCGGCGAAGAGTTTGTCGATCGGCGCCCCGAGCTCCTCCTCGACCCGGGTGCGGATGGCCACGGGGGACGAGGTCGGCGCCGCATTGCGGAGCTTGCGCATGGCCGTCTCGTAGGCCTCGCGTTGCGCCTCGGGGACCATGCCGTCCACGTAGCTCGCCATCTGACCGGCTTTCGCGGCGAGCCCGCGGAGCGTGCCAAGCATTTCGGCGGCCTTGTTCGCGGCCGCGTCCGCCGCTGACGTGCCGCGGAGCATGCTCGCGCCCGTGCGGGCCCCGACGGCGGCGAGCCGCGCCAGCCTTCCCAGGCGTCCTTCCGGGATCTTTCGTTCGTCGGTCATCGGGGCGGAGGTGTGGGGATCGGACGGGCTCGGTTCAAGGTTTGTCGATCCACCGGCCGATATCGGGGATCTGGAGCTTCGAGAGGCGGTCGAGGAGCGCGTCCATCGAATCGGCCGACGCGCAGAGGGGGCGATGAATGGGGCGAATGAAGCCCTCGGCCATCGCGTGATCGAGGAATGCGACGAGGTGGTCGTAGTAGCCGCGCACGTTGAGCAGGCCGACGGGCTTCTTGTGATAGTTGAGCTGCGACCAGGTCACGACCTCGAAGACCTCTTCGAGCGTGCCCCAGCCGCCGGGGAGGGCGACGAAGGCGTCGGCCATCGAGGCCATCATGGTCTTGCGGGCGTGCATGCTGTCGACGATGAAGAGCTCGGTGAGGCCCTCATGCGCGAGCTCGCGGGTCTTGAGCTTTTCGGGGATGACGCCGTAAACCTTGCCGCCTTTCATGAGCGCGCCTTCGGCGACGGCGCCCATCATGCCGACGCGACCGCCGCCGTAGACGAGATCGATGCCGCGCTCGGCGAGGTAGGCGCCGGCCGCGCGGGCGGCGTCGAGGTAATGAGTCCCGACGCCGCCGGAGGACCCGCAGTAGACCGCGACGCGGCGGAAATGGGTGCGCGTGCTGTTCATGCGCGGAACATAGTCCAGGGGGCCGTCACTGGCACCCGGAAAATTCGGTAAGAGCGGAAAGTTGCTCCGTGTGCCGTTTCGTTACGGGCCGATGTGGGTGGCATCCGCGCCGTCGACGATGCCCTTTACCCAGCCGGTCAACGCCGTACCATCCACGTTGGTGTTGTAATAACCATTGCCGCCGAGGTAGGTGTGGGTCGTCGCGCTCACGAAATAGCTGCTCCACGCGGGCGATTGCTTGAGGAAGCTCTCGCGGATCTCCTCGAGGCCCGCCGTGTATTCGGCGCCGCTGAGCGACGACGGGAAGAGGCCGTCGATGTTCTGGCAGTCGTTTTTCCCGTAGCCATAGAATTGCGAGATCGTGCCGTCCTTGTCGGACGAGACGAGCCCGAGCGAGGCGTCGGGGTATTTCTGGCCAAGGAGCTTCCAGGCATTGGCGAGGCCGCCGCCGTTCGGGAGCGTGCATTCGACGCAGTCGGCGGGCAGCGTGTCCGCGAAGTTGTAGAGCTCGCGCCAGCGCTGCTGCAGGCAGGGCGACATGTAGGTGTCGCCCATCGGGGGGCCCGAGTCGTCGATCAGCGCGACGGGCGTGGGGCAGAATGCCTGCGCCACGCGATCGTAATTGTAGAATGCGCCGAACCCGCCCGCGCTCACGCCCGTGAGCAGGACCTCGGTCACGCCCTTGAACGTGGGGATGATGCGCTTCAGGTAATGGCCGATGTTCGCGTACCCGACGAACTGCTGGCCCTTCGGGGAGAGGCCGCCCGGCACGTCGGCGTCCGGGGCATTGCCGGCGTGCACGTCGCCCGTGCAATAGGGGACGTAGACGAAGCTCCAGTCCTTGACGGCGTTCGCGGCGTTCGACGTGCTGAAGATGCCGTTGTTGCCGCCGTTGTTTTTCCAGTTGTTGAAGTTGTTCTCCCCGAAGGAGCTCGGGTTGAGGTTGCACGTGGTGCCGTTGAAGCACGCGCCGCCGCCCTCGAGGAAGATGACGAGCTTCGTCGATTCCGGGTTGATGCGGACGCCGAAGCCGGTGGAGCTGCCGCCCCGGCATTTCGCCTCGGGGACCGGCACCCACGTCCATTGCCCGGCCTGGGCCTCCACGGGCGCGCCGTCGAACGGCCCCTCGGGCGCGCACGCCGGACCGCCGCCGCCGGAGCCGCCCGATCCGCCGTTTCCGCCGGCACCGGCGCCGCCCGAGCCGCCGATTCCACCGGCCCCACCCGTGCCGCCCATTCCTCCGGCGCTCCCGCCGCCATCACCCCCGGCGCCGCCGGAGCCGCCCGAGCCGCCCACCGACGTGCCGCTGCTCGAGCCTGTCGGGTTGTTGAAGAGTGGATCGGTATCGCCCCCGCTGCCGCAGCCGGCTGCGGTGAGGAGCGAGACGAGGGGAATGGCAAGCGTCCCAGGCGAGAATCGAAGCGCTCTCATGAAGACACCGTAAAGGATCGGTCGCGCGCGCTCAACGCGGATCGTGGACGAACCGTTCGGGTGGAAGATTGGAAGCGGGGGTGGAAATGGTCGGGGGCTTTGGGGGGGTCGTTGCGGCGCGAAGGCCGTGCCCCTTGACCGCGCGCGTCCGACTTGCCTATCGTTTCGGCCCTCGCATGGCGAACGCGCGCACGCGGACCGGATCGAACCTTCTCCTCGACGAATACTGGGAGGCGGGCGACGACCGTTACGTCGACGAGGTCCTCTCGCTCACGGCCGGCAAGAAGCTCAAATCCCTCGCCGATCGATGGTTGAAGGACAGCCGGCCGTTCGCGCGACGCACGCTCGTCGCGTACATCGCCGACGGCTGCGACAGGCCGCACCATCGGCCGCTCGTGAAGAGCCTCTTCAAGCTCGCCGAGAAGGCGCATGACGACGAGCTCGTCGGTCACTTCATGGTCGCCTTCGACCGGCTCGTGGAGCGCAAGCTCGTGGAGAAGTCGCGCTACGATTGGTCGAGCCGGCAGTCGCTGAAGGTGCGCACGCTCGTGGGCACGGGCAAACACCCGGCCCGCTTCTGGGGCCGCAACGACAGCGCGCCGCACTTCTCGAAGGCCACGCGCGACTACCTACGCCGTCGCGTGCTTCGCTACTTCCGCGACATCGGGCGCAAGGATCCCGTCCGGTACGGCGAGGCGATCCGCAAGGCGCTCGTGCTCTACCGCGACGATCACCTGGACAAACCCGAGCGTCTGCTCGACGCCTGGAGCTTGCTCCACGTGCTCTACCACGGCTCGCCCGTGCTCGATCGGCACCCCGATGGCATCCGCGTGGCGAAGGGCCATTCGCTCGCGGAGCTCGAACCCGCGCCGCTCTGGCCCGAGGCGTGGAAGGGCTCGTTCGAGGACGTGCTCGCGCTTGTGACGACCGCGAAGAGCCGCACGGTGCGCGTGTTCGCGGTGCAGATCCTCAAGGCGTGGTACCCGCGCGAGCTCGGCACGCTGACGATGTCGCGCCTGCGCCCGCTCATCGCGAGCCCGAACGAGGAAGTGCAGGTCTTCGCGGCCGATCTCCTGCGCACGGCCGAGGGCATTTCGAGCCTCTCCGTGGCCGAGTGGCTGGAGCTGCTCCAGATCGACAACCCCACGGCGCTCGGTTTCCTCTGTGAAGCCATCAAGAAGCACGTCTCGCCGGCGCGGCTCACGCTTGATCAGTGCGTGGACCTCGCGTGCTCGCCGATCGCGCCCGTCGCCGAGCTCGGGCTCGACTGGGCCATGACCAAGAAGACGGCCGGGATCAAGACCATCGAGTCGGTCCTGCGGCTCGCTTCGGCGCGCGCGCCGCGCGTGCGCGAGGCCGCGGCGAAGTGGGTCGTGTCGATCCTTTCGACCTCCAAGGAAACGCGCATGACGCACGTCCGGGATCTCGTGGACGCGCGGTACGACGACGTGCGGCGCGAGGCCCTCCAGCTCTTCGAGCGCGACGTGCGCTTCAAGGACGATCCGGCGCTCTGGTCGGCGCTCGCGGAGAGCCCGTACGACGACGTGCGCGCGTTTTTGCTCGCGCACCTCGTGCAGCGCGAGAAGGCGCTCGGGCCGGCGACGCTCGAGCGGATCTGGGCGACGACGATCCTCGCGGTGCACCGCGGTTCGAAGCAGAAGCGCACGGCGCTCTCGCAGATCGCGGCGCGCATCGTTTCGCACCCCACCGAGGCCGAGCCGCTCGTGGGGCTCTTCGGGTATGCGCTGCGCAGCGTGCGTCCGCCGGAGCGGCGTGCGGCGCTCGCGGCCGTCTCGCGCGCGGCTTTCCAGGCTCCCGCGCTTCGCAGCGCGATCGGGCGCAAGTTGCCGGAGCTCTCGCTCTTCCAGGAGGAGAGGGCGTGAACGTCGATCTCCGTTATCTGGGCAAGAGCTCTGTGCTCGGGGCGGCGCAGAGCCTGCTCGTGCGTTTTTCCCCGAACCTCGCGCGGCCGAAGACCTTCTTCGACGCGGAGCTCAAGGACGCGATCCGCTTCCGCGAGGCCATGAGCGCGCTGCACGACGTGGTCGTCGGCGACCTCAAGTTCCGCAAGAAGGACAAGACCGCGTACCAGGCGTGGAAGAAGGCCGAGGAAGAGCGCGAGGCCGAGATCAAGGCGCAGCTCTTCGATCAGGCGAAGCGGGCCGAGCTCGCGCGCCTTGCGAAGGAGCCGATCCCGCCGAACCTCGATTCTGATTTCCGCAAGATGCATCGCCTCTACTGGGACGCGCGCGTCAAGTGGGCGAACGAGCTCGCGCGGAACGATCCCGAGCTCTTCCGCCACCTCGTGCCGTGTGACCCGGTCGTCACCGTCGCGCCGGACGTGGTCTTCTTCGAGTGTTTTTCCAAGGACGAGTCGAGCTACGGCTGTTTGTCCGTGGACCGCGACTCGTTCGTGGGCTCGCAGGAGGCGGGGCTCGGCACGACGAACGTCGACTACTCGATCGCGCTCTACGAGCACTTCCAGACGCTACGGAGCTACCGGAAGACGCGCCTCTCCGTGGATCCGGCCGGCTTCGACGTGAAGGTCGAGGGCATGGCGGACTACCGCGAGGAGAAGATCGATCTGCCGCCCTCGTGGCTGCGTGGATTCGGTCAGATCCAGGCCTCGACGTGCTTGCCGAGCCGCCGCGTGGATCTGCCCGTCGAGGTCGTGTACGCGATCCTCGCGCACCTGAAGCGCCATCGTGAGAAGAGCGGGCCGCGCAGCATCCGGTTCGTGCTCACGCCGGGCAAGGCGCCGAAGATCATCCTCGATCCGTGGGGGATCGAGATTCAGTCGCGCGGCCCCGTGTACGACGGCGGGCTCGAGATTGGCGGCCATGGCGCGGGCGGCAAGCTCGGCCCGTATCGCTCGGCGCCCGTGGGGCGCGAGATCTCCGAGGAGGTCAAGATCTGGGGCCGGCGGCGGCTTTTCGCGCTCGCCCGCGTCCTGCCGCTCACGGAGCGCGTCGAGGTGCGGCTGCTCGGATCGGGTTTGCCGAGCATCTGGATCGCGCACATGGGCGACATGCGGCTCGTGCTCGCGCTGAGCGGTTGGACCACCAACGATTGGACGAGCGGCTCGGGGCTCGATCTGCTCGCGGGCGCGTGGGAGCCGGATGCGCGCACGATGGTGCAGGCCGATCGGTTCCTCCAGAACGAACAACGCGCGACCTTGCCCGCGATCGCCGCGGCGACGGGCGCGTCCGAGGAGAGCCTCGTGCCCGCGCTGCATCAGCTCGCGAAGCGTGGGCAGCTCATCTATGACCACGCCGATCGCGTGTATCGCTACCGGCAGGTCATGCCCGCCGTGCTGAGCGAGGCGCTCATCGGGCCGGAGCACCCGGAGCTCGTCGAGGGGCGCGCGATGGCCCGGGGCAACGCGGTGACGATCGATCGCGACGAGCTGCTTTCGGACGGCCGGCGCGCGGTCGTCGGCAAGGCGAAGGGCACGGGCTGCGAGGCGATCTTCGACGAGGATCTCGCCATCAAGAAGGCGAAGTGCTCGTGCTCGTACTTCTACAAGAGCGGGCTCCGCGCCGGGCCTTGCCGGCATCTGCTCGCGCTCAAGATGGTGCTCTCGAGCCGCGCGCTGCCGCAGGCGCCGAAGCCCGAGCCTGCGCCCGAGCCGGCGAAGGCGTCGAAGTGGTCGTCGGGCGAGAGTTTTCCGATTCCGCGCCAGATCCTCGACGACATCCGCAAGACCGCGAACCGGAAGAACACCACGGTTTCGCGGGTGCTGGAGCAGGCATGGGACGTGGCCATGCCGCGGATTCAGGCGGAGCGATCGTGGACCACGGCGCTCGCGCTCGCGGACGTCACGCTCGCGCGTTTGCTCGCCACCCGTACGCCGGCGGATGCCGTGGAGGAGCGGCTTGCGCTGCCGCCTGACGTGCTCGCCGAGGTGAAGCGCGTCGCGGATCGGTTCCGTGCCGAGCGTGCATCCGTCCTCTGTCTGGCCTGGCTTCTTGGTAGGAAATCGTTGTAGGAATGGTCTTGTCGTCTCGTTCGACGCGCTCGCGTCCAGCCTTGCAAGGAGGTCCGTCCGCCCGAGCCCACCATGCTGCGGCGTTCCGCCGTGGCGGAGTTCGTTCCCCCATGCGTCCCCGCGCCCGATGTTCTTTTGGCCCTAAAGCCCCCTACCAGCATCCACTCAGCGGACCCTTGGGTCTGGATGCCGGTAGGGGGCCTAGGGCCTCGGTGATCGGACGTGGTCCTAGGCGAGTAGTCGGGCGGACGGGCTTCCTTGGAGGGCTGGACGGCGTGTCGAACGGTGCATCAGGGATCGCTCGTCCGAGCGCTCGGGCGACGCGCGTCGCAACCTCGATCTAGCGGGAGTTGCCGTGGGCTTCTGGGACAAAGTCAAGTCCTTCATCGGCACCGGCAAACCCGGCGAGGGCGAGCCCGGGAAAAACGAGCAGGGCGACAAACCGCAGGCGGGGGCGTCGACGTCAGCGAAGACGTCCTCGACCTTGACGACGAGCGGCGCGGGCGGGAAAAACCCGGCGGTCGCGACGTTCACGGCGAGCCCTGCGCCGGCGGCGGCGGCGGCGACGCCCGACAAGAAGAAGAAGGACAAACCGAAGCCGAAGGACCCGTACGAGACGTCGGGGATCCTTGGTTTGTCGGCGGACGAGATGCGCAAGCGCGCGCTCAAGATCAACCCGTACCAGACGGCGTGGATCGGGCGCGTGGATACGATCCCGCCGCAGAGCGACGAGCGCACGGCGTTGATCGATCGGGGCCTCATTCTGCGCGGCTTGCTCACGGAGCAGCAGCTCGAGGAGATCCACCGCGTCGGGGATCTTTGGCTCAAGCACCACGAGGCCGCGAGCATGGCGACCGTCGTGGCCCGCAAGAAGGCGGACGCGGCGATCGAGGAGCTTCGCCGCCAGAAGGCCGAGCGCAAGGCGGAGAAGAAGCGGCTCGCGGCCGAGCGGAAGAAGAAACACGCGGAGGCGGTCGCCAAGCGTCGCGCCGAGGACATCATCTTCCTCGGGCGTGGCGTGTCCGGCAGCCTCGGTGATCGGCGCGCGAACGTCGAGTCGCTGCGGAAGCAGGGGTTGCCCTTGTTGTCGACGCCGGCGGAGGTCGCGAAGGCGCTTTCCGTGCCGATCCCGCGGCTGCGCTGGCTCTGCTACCACAACGACGCGGTCGAGAAGCCGCATTACGTGTACTTCGAGGTGCCGAAGCGTTCGGGCGGCATGCGTCTGCTCTCGGCGCCGCACGAGGCGCTCTCGAAGGCGCAGCAGTGGATCCTTCAGAATGTGCTCGCGAAGCTCTCGGTGGAGGGCGAGGCGCATGGGTTCGTGAAGGGGCGATCCACGGTGACGAATGCGCGGGCGCATCTTGGCCGCGGGACCGTGGTGAACCTCGACCTCTCGGACTTCTTTCCGACCATCACGTTTGGCCGTGTGCGTGGGCTCTTCGAGTCGATCGGGTACTCGCCTGCGGTGGCCACGATTTTTGCGCTGATCTGCACGGAGTCGCCGCGGCGGAAGGTCGTCTATGACGGCACGACGTACTGGGTGGCGGTGGGCGAACGGGGTTTGCCGCAGGGTGCGTGCACGAGTCCGGCGATCTCGAATCTGGTTGCGCGCAAGCTCGATCGGCGGCTTTCAGGCATGACGCGCAAGATGGGCTGGACGTACACGCGGTATGCGGACGACCTCACGTTCTCGGCGGAGAACGAGCTCGTGGATGATGGCAAGGGTGGCCAGAAGAAGGGCCGGAGTGACCTTGGGATCCTGCTCGCGCGGGTGCGGCACATCGTGCAGGAGGAGGGGTTTGCCATCAACCCGAAGAAGGGCCGGGTGCAGCATGCGGGAGGGCGGCAGGAGGTCACGGGCATCGTCGTGAACGACAAGCTCGGGATGCCGCGCGAGGAGGTCCGCAAGCTCCGCGCGATCCTGCACGCCGCCAAGAAGACCGGGCTCGCCGCGCAGAACCGCGAGAACATCCCGCATTTCGAGGCGTACCTGCAGGGGAAGATCGCCTACCTCAACATGGTCGACCCCGAGCGAGCGATGCAACTCGCGAAGGCGTTCCTCGAAATTCCCCGCTGAGGCCGCCGCGCCGGGGCGCTGCCCCGGGCCCCGCGGGTGCTGTTCGCCCCTCGACCCGAACCAGGGCAAGCCCTGGACCGTTCGTGGAAGAACTGCGCATCGCGCAGTTCTTCCAACAGGCCGGTGGCAAGACCATGGAGGTGCGTTTCACGCTGGCGGCGGGGACGTTGCCAGTTGAATCCTCGGCGCCGCGGTCTTGGCAGGCAGGGTCGTCGTTGGTCTTGACCTGGCCTGTTCGATGAACTGCGCGTTGCGCAGTTCATCGACCCCGGGTCCAGCGCTTGCGCTGGTCCAGGTCCAGGGGCGGATAGCCCCTGGTCGGGTCCGGGGTGAAACCCCGGCGCAACGCTGCCAGCGCTACCGCCGAATCCGCACGATCGTGCTCTGACCGAACTCCCTCACGGCGCGCATGCCGTGCCAGCCTTCGGGGACGTCGGGGTCGGTCCAGTCGAAGACCCACTTGGCGTCGATGGGCGCGAGGTTCACGCAGCCGCCGCTCTTCGGCTCGCCCCAGGCGTCGTGCCAGTAGGCGCCGTGCAGTGCATGCGGGCCGCTGAAGTTCAGGACCCAGTTCACCTCGGAATGCACGAAGTTCTCGTCGGAGCTCGACACCATCGTGGCTGTGCGGAACTTCCCGTCCACGCGGAAGAGGCCGACCGGGGTGGAGGCTGTCTTCAGCGGCTCGATGCCTGGGTACGGGACGCCGCCGCGGCCTGGGGAGATCATCGTCGCGTAGACCGGGCGCAGACCTTCGTAGGCGACGAGTGTGCCGTTCAGGACGCGCACGTCGACCCATTTGCTCTTGTTTGGGTCCTTGTCGGCCAGCCAGGGCGCTTCGGTGACGGCTTCGACGATCTGCGCGTCCTCGGCGAGCACGTAGATGCCGCTTTCCTTCGTCTCGACGAATGCTTTGCCGTCTTGCTCGACGCGCACGCCTGTGAGACCGATCCAGCCGAGGCGCGGGAACGTCTCGTCGGTCTTTGCGAGCTTGCCGTCTTCGCCGCGCTTCCATTTGGGGCGTGGTCTCTGGCGGAAGAAGGCGAGCGGCAGCTTCACGTCGTCGCCGAGCGAGATGCCGTGGAATGTCGAGCGCGGGTAGGGCTTGATGCGGTCCTTCGGGATGATCGCTTGGTCGGCTGTGAGGACGAAGGTTCGGCCGCCGGACTCGAAGGCGCGTACGAACGCGATCGTCGAACCGAGCTGGACGAACTTGCGGTTTTCCCGGACGAGGGGGCCGAAGGGCAGAAGCTCGGGCGGGCCCTCGCCGGAGGGGGCGAGGTCGACGCCGACGAGGGACTTGTCGATGGCGGCGATCGCGGCCGTGTCGCCCGCGGCGGCGCGTGCTTTTTCGACGTTGGCCTCGTGTTTTACGAGGTCCCATTCCGCCTCGCGTTGCTCGGCGCGCGTCGGGATGTGGTCATAACGCGGAGCGCCAATGGATTCGCCGTACTGGTAGGGCCAGGGCGAGCTCACGTCGGCTGCGTCGCGACGCAGGATGACGATGGCTGGGTCTTTTTCGTCGACCGTCGCCGTTGCGCCTGCGCAGACGTAGCCGCGTGGCTCGACGGCGTACCAGGCGTCGCAGCCGGCATAACCTGGGATCCGCGCGGCTTCGACGCTGCTGCCTTTGAGCGGCGCGGAGCTGCCGAGCGCGAGGTATCCGATCCAGGCGTGACTCGCCCCGGGCTGGGGGTGGATCCAGGCGAAACGTCCCTTCGACCAGATGCGCGGCTTCGCGGGCACGGGCGCGGACGCGGGCGCGGGCGCTTCTGCGGGTGCGGCGGCGGCGGCCGCGGACGCTGCGGGCGGCGCGGCGGCGGGCGGCGCCGGGGGCATGAGCTCTGCGGCGGGGCTCGGGCTGGGTGTGGCCTCGGTTTTTGCGCTCGTGCAGCCCGTGAGCGTGGCGAGGGCGAGGACGGCGAGGCTCGCACATGACGCACCGGGGACGAACGCGGAGGGCCTGGGAGCAGGGGCGCGAGGCATGGCGGGGAGCGGAGGGACCGCTTTCGACTCCCCAGTTACGCGTTTGACGCCCGGTGTGCAAAACATTTAACCTGACGAAGGCCTCTGCGCGGGAAGGAAGAGCCATTTTCGGCTTCCACGCGCGGGCCGGTTCGTGTCGTCGAGGAGGCGCCGTCCGATGAGCTTGGGGCACCGTTACCATGGGCGGATCGTCTTGATCGGATCGTTCGTCGCGGCGTTGTTCGCGGCGTGCGCGCAGGGCAATCACATCGATCCGAGCGGCGGCGCCGGCGCGGGCGCGGGCGGCGAGGGCGGTGGGGGCATTCCGCCGGGTCAGATCGGCGGCCCTTGCGACGACGACACGCCTTGCGAGCAGGGGGACTGCACGGTCGTCGGCGCGAACAAGTACTGCACCGTGCCGTGTCCGCCCGGCTGCCCTGCGGGGACGTACTGCGCGATCATCAACGGCGACTCGATCTGCGTGCCCGATCTCGGCAACCAGTGCTTGCCGTGCATGACGAAGCTGCAATGCCCGAACCCCTCGGATGCGTGCTTGATCGCGCCCGCGGGGGATCGCTTCTGCGCGCAGGATTGCACGACCGACGGCCAGTGTCCGAACGGCTTCACGTGCCTGGAGGGCGCGAAGTATCCGCCGAAGCCGGGCGACGGCGAGATGCCGGACGCGGGGCCTCCGGACGACGCGGGCGATGCGGGCGATGCGGGCGACGGCGGTCTGGACGCGGGGCCGCCCAAGCCTCCGCAGGGGCAGGCCTACAAGTTCTGCGTGCCAAACTTGCCGTTCTCGTGTCCGTGCAGCGAAAAACGCGACGGGGTCGAGAAGGACTGCGCGAACTCGAACGAGTACGGCACGTGCTCGGGCGTCGAGACGTGCAACGGCGAGTCGGGCGACTTCGAGGGATGCACGGCGAAGGTCCCCGCGGCCGAGACGTGCAACGCTTCCGACGACGACTGCGACGGCATGAGCGACGAAGGCGATCCGAACGCGCTCTGCAGCGCGGAGGGGCCGGTGCCGCCGCACGCGTCGTGGGCGTGCACGCCGCAAGGCTCGTGCGAGCTCGGGCCGTGCGAGCCGGGCTGGGCGAGCTATCCGCCGGGCCCGATCGCGAACGGCTGCTCGTGCCCGACCGAGATGGGCGAACCGAACGACCTCTGCGCGAACGCGACGCCCGCCGGTAGCGTGAGCGACACCAGCGGGAGCAGCATCACGATCACGGGCTCGCTCGGCGGCGCGAGCGACGTCGACGTGTGGTCGTTCGACACGATCGACACGAATGAGCTGACCACGAACTCGTACCACGTGAGCATCGATTTCGTGGCGCCGATGCCGAACGACGAGTTCGTGGTCGACGTGATCCGCGGCGACATGTGCACGGACACGCCGTCGGGTGGCGCCGTGGGGATCACGTCGTACGACTGGTGCGTCGACGGGAAATCGGCAGACGGCCTCCAGGGCGAGGTGCCTTGCGCGAACGACGGCACGCAGCCCGTGCACTGCAACAACAACGGGACGAAGTACTACGTGCGCGTCTACCGCAAGCTCGGCGCCACGGGGACGTGCACGCAGTACAGCTTGCTCGTGACCGCGCAGGGCGGCGATCCTTGCGATTTCACGCAGAAGTGCCAGTAACGCGGACCCATGGACCTCGAGCCTAACGAGACCGAGGCGCTCGTCCAGCGCACGGCGCGGGACTACGCCGAGCGCGTGATCCGGCCCGTCGCGGCCGATCTCGACCGAGACAAAGACATCCCACGCGAGATCCTGCGAGGCCTCGCCGAGCTCGGCCTGATGGGCGTGAACGTGCCCGCGGCCCTCGGCGGCGCCGAGGCGGGCGTGGTTGCGTATGCGCTGGCGATGATGGAGATCGCGCGCGCGTGCGCCTCCACGGCCGTGACGATGAGCGTGACGAACATGGTCGCGGAGGTGATCGCGCGGTTCGGCACGGAGGCGCAGCGCGAGAAGCACGTGCCGAAGATCTGCGCGGGCGAGTACGCGGCCGGATCGTTCGCGCTGAGCGAGCCGGAGGCGGGAAGTGACCCGGGCTCGATGCGGACCGTGGCCGAGCGGACCGAGGACGGCTGGGTGCTGCGCGGGCAAAAGCAGTGGATCACGAACGGCGCGTGGGCCGGTGTGTTCGTGGTCTGGGCGCGCACGGGCGGGACGGGGACGCGTGGGCTTTCGGCGTTCCTCGTGGAGGGCGGGACGCCGGGGCTCCGGTGCGGTCGGCCCGAGGACAAACTCGGGCTGCGCGCGTCGAACACGGTGCCGCTCGAGCTCGACGACTGCAAGGTGCCGGCGGACGCGCTGCTCGGCAGCGAGGGCGAGGGTTTCAAGATTGCGATGATGGCGCTCGACGGTGGGCGCATCGGGATCGCGTCGCAGGCCGTGGGCATCGCGACGGCGGCGCTCGAGGAGGCCACCGCGTACGCGCGGGAGCGCAAGCAGTTCGGCCGGTCGATCGGCGACTACGAGGCGATCCAGTGGTCGCTCGCGGATTGCCGGACGGAGCTCGAAGCGGCGCGGGCGCTCACGCTACGCGCGGCGTGGCTCAAGGAGAAGGGGCGCACGTTCTCGGCCGAGGCGGCGATGGCGAAGCTCTACGCGAGCGAAGCGGCGAACCGGATCTGCCAGCGAGCGCTGCAGATCCACGGCGGCTACGGCTACGTGCGCGACTTCGCGGTGGAGCGGCACCTGCGCGACGCGCGTGTGACGACGATTTACGAGGGGACGAGCGAGATCCAGCGCATCGTGATTGCCCGGAGCGCGACGCGCTGAGAGGCGGAGCGGCTGGAGGCGAACCCGTTGGAGCGCCAACGGGTTCGTCTGGTCAAACGAAGATGCGGGTCACGAGGAAGACGACGACCGCGATCACGGCTCCGAGGAGCAGCGTGTAGAGCAGGACGCGTTTCAGGATGGCGCGGAGCTTGTTCTTGAGGAGCGTCTTGACGAGCTTCCAGAGGAGGCCGAGGACTTCACGGATGAGCTTCCACACGCGGAGATCCTAGCGCGACCCTTCGATCCGCGCCCCTCGACCGAACACTTCTTCACTCCGCGACGAGGGACACCTTGCCGGCGTAACTTCCAGGCGACGGGAAGCTCATGCCGCGCAGCGCGTCGACGACACACGTGGCCGCGGCGTCGCCCTTGGGATCGGCGCTCGAGACGCCGACGGCGAGGGGTTTTCCATCGGTGTCGAGGTACATCGTGGCTGTGATCGGGCCCGCGCCCTGGCTCGCGCGGCACGTCGCGAGCGCTTGTTTGGCCTTCGGCAGCTCCTTGCCCAGGCGATCGGGCCCGAGCGCGACGGGCGGGCGCTCGTCGGCGCTCGGATCGAAGGCGAAGCCGCCCTCGGCGAGGCCTTCCTTGCCACCCACGGGAGAAGGCCAGCTCGCGCTGCGCAGCGCGCCCAGCATGCACGACTCGGTCTCGCGATCGCCGAGCGTCGACTCCTTGAGGTACGCGACGGTGGCCGTTCCGCCCTGCGCGATCCGCAGCGCGAACTTGATCTCGCCGCCCATGAAGGGGATGCGGCGGACGCCGTTGTGGAAGCAGGCGCTGAGCTTGTCCGAGGTGCGCTGCAGGGTCGACTGCACCTTGTCCTGATCGAGCGCGCCGATCTCGGCTTCGAAGTTGGCGCCGCCGTTTCCGCCGCTCGTCGAGGAGTCCACGCCGCCCGTGTCCGGCGGCTTGTTCGCCGTCACCTCGCCACCGCAGCCCGCGAGCGAGGCGAGCGCCGCGAGCGCGGCGACGAGGGCCCGAGGAGAACCAAACCCAAGGCTGATTTCGTTGCTCTTCATCATCCCTTCAACATGGTTTGCGCGATGATCGATCGCTGCGTTCCGCTGCTCTCCTCGACGAGCTCGGTGGTGCGCGCGTCGCGGAAGTGACGTCCAAGGCCCTCGCTCGCGCCTCCGCCGCGCGCGCCGAGGATGTCCATGGCTCGGTGCGCGACGCGGGTCGACATTTCGGAGGCGAAGAGTTTTCCGATGGATCGCTCGGCCGAGGAAGGCGCGCCGCGATCCGCGAGGTGCGCGGCGCGAAGGACGAGCAGGCGCGCGACCTCGATGTCGACGGCCATGTCGGCGAGCTGCGCCTGCATGCCGAGGAGGCCGGGCGTCTTCAAGCGGTCCTGCGTGCGCTTCACGTGCGCCGCCGCCTTCTCGAAGGCCGCGCGCGCGATGCCGATGGCCTCCGCCGCGACGGCGATGCGCGCGTCTTCGAGTGCCGCCGTGGCGATCGATGCGCCTTCACCCGCCGCGCCGATCACCTCGGCCGCATCCACACGAACGCCGCGCGCGCGCAGCAAGGCCGCGCCTGCCGCGCGCCGACCCACGAAGGCCTCCGCGGGCTCGATCGTGAGGCCCGGGGCGCTCTTCGGGACGAGCAGCGCGACGAGGCGAGGATCGTTCGGGGCGCGGTTCGTCGCGGCGAACACGAGAAACACGTCGGCTGCGGGACCGAGGATCACGGGGCCGGTCTCGCCGTCGAGGACGAAGCCGCCGGCGGCGCTGGGCTCGGCGAAGAGGGTCGTGCCCTCCGCGGGATCGGGGATCGCGGCCGCGCCGAGCGAGGCGCCGCGCGCGAGCAGGGCGAGGTACTTCTGTTTTTGATCGTCGCTTCCCGCGCGGAGGAGCGTGCGCGCCACGAGCGCCACGTGTGTCCCCACGATCGCGGCCGAGCTCGCACACGCCGCGGCGATCTCCTCGATCGCGAGCGAAAGCGAGACGAAGTCGCCGCCCGAGCCGCCGTACGCGGAGGGGATCGTGAGGCCGAGCAGGCCCGCGTCGCCGAGGCGACGCGCGTGGCCTTCGGGGAGGCGCGCGTCGTGATCGATCTCGGCGGCTCGCGGCGCGAGCTCACGCGTGGCGAACGCGCGCGTGGCTTCCTGGAAACGCTTTTGCTCTTCGGTGAGGTCGAAGTCCATGGCAGATGGGGGAAACGGGTCCTGTCGGTTCGGGCTCAGAACGTGCCCAGGATCGAGGCGCCTCCGCTGCGTGGTCCGAACGAAGGGACGAGCCACGCGCGTGGCGCCTCGGGGCCGGGCTCTTTCGCCGGGGAGCGCGAGACGAAAAACAACACGACGCCCGCGGCGAGGGCTGCGCCGCCCACGCCGATGCCGATCGTCGAGACGAGGGCCTTCGTCTGCGCGCCCTCGATGAGGGCGAATCCCTCGGGGTTGCACTTCTTTTGAGGGCAAAGCGGATCGGCCTTGCCCACGTCGCTCGACGCGAGCCCGCCGAACACCGCGCCGAGGCCGAGCGCGAGGGCGCCCACGCCCCCCGCGACGAATGCCGCCGTGCGCAGGCCGTTCGCGCTGGATGCGGGGGGAGGCGTCTCGACCTTCTCGACGCTCTTTTCCTCCGGAGCCGCCGCGAGCGCAGGCACCGAGACCGTCTTCAGGTCGGCGTCCTTGCCCACGACGATCTTCGTGGACCAGGGCAAAAACCCGGGCGCGGTCGCTTCGATCGTGTGCTCGCCGGGATCGACGGGGATGGGGTCGCCGAGGAGCGTGGCCCCGAGGGGCTCGCCGTTGCGCTTGATCACGAGGCCCGCCGTGGGTTCGGCCGCCGTCTCGATGCGCAGGCGCGAGAGCTTGGGGGCGAGTTTTCCCGCGAACTCTTCGGCGATCTTCAGGCGATCGGTGTCGCCCGTGGCGTGGGCCAAGGTCGCGGCTTCCTTGTAGCGCGCCCACGCCGTGGCGGTGCGTCCGAGCTGCTCGTTGCAGAGCGCCAGGTTGAGGAGCGCGCCGACCGAGGGATCGAGCCGCGCGCTCTCCTCGAACTTGGGGCACGCCTCCGCGGGTTTGCCCTGGTCCATGAGCTCGCGGCCGCGAAGAAAGGCCGCCTCGGCGATGGCCTTGTTGTCCCCGCTCTGCGCGGCCGCAGGGCCGGGCGCGAGCGTGAGCGCCGCCGCGAGCGTGAGCGCGGCGGCGAGGATCCGCAGGCGGGCGCGGGGCATCGGCGAGCTAGCGGCGATTGAAAGCGTTTTTTGCATCTTTCTTCGTCGTGCTCGTCGGGGCCACCGTCGCCTTGCTCGTGGGCTTCGGGCCAGGCGATGGCGCCGCGGGCGCGGTCGCTACCGCGGACGCGGCCATCGCCGGCGACGCGGAGGCCGAAGGGATCGGCGGGGCCGTGGATTCGGGGGTCACCGTGGGCGCGGTGGACGTCGGCGTAGCCGCGCTCGTGGGCGCGGGGGGCGCAGGGACTTCCTGGGGCGCGCCGGTCGCGATCGGCGTCGTGGAAGACGCTTCGACGCTCGATCGGAACAGGAAGACGAGCACGCCGCCGAGGACGCCGATGAGCGCGCCGAGGCCGAGCGCGACGAACAGGAACGAGCGACCACCATCGGACGGCGTCCGCGTCCGCGCGGCACTGGCGAACGCGGCAGCCGCGTGAGCGCTGCGCGGACCCGTGTAGAGGTCGGCCTCGATGCGGCTGAGGTCGGGCTCGATCACGTCGAGCGACGGCGTTTGTCCGAGCGTGATGATGCTCGGTCCGGTCGTCGTCGTGGCCGATGACGGGAGCTCCGGCGAGGACGCGATCTGCACCGGCAGCGGCATCGTCTTGTGCGCGGTCTGCGTGGCGACCTCGGCGGGCGACGGGGCGGAGGACAGGGTCGAGCTGACGGCCGCGTTGCGTCGCCCCGTGTTGCCGAGCGGCACCGTGCTCGGGCCCTCGGCCCATTCGGTCGACGCGCGCGCGTCGGCAGGCGCGAACGCCGGCAAGGTCGGCTGGGAAGGCTGTCGCGACGGCAGCTCGGGCGTCGGCAGGCCGGCCATGCGCGTGATCCGCTCCAGCGTGCTCTGCGAGCGCGGCGGCGCGTAGGGCGCGAGCGCGACGGCGAACTCGCCGATCGACGGGTACCTTCGGTTCTTGTCGCGCTCGTAGGCGCGCTCGATCCGCGCGGCGAGATCCGCCGGGAGCTCCGGCCGAAACTGACGCAGAGGACGCGGCGTGCCGGTGAGCACCTCGGCGCAGAGGTTGGGCAACGTCTCCGCGTAAAACGGCTGCGTGCCCGCGAGCAGTTCGAAGAGCGTGATGCCGAGCGAGTAGATGTCGGTGCGGTGATCGACGCCGCGCGTCTCCTGCATCTGCTCGGGCGACATGTAGAGCGCCGAGCCCATCGCCGTCGCCGTGCGCGTGAGCGCGTGATCGCCCGGCGCGTTCTTCATCTTCGAGATGCCGAAGTCGAGCAGCTTCACGAGCGGCGAGCCGTCGGGGCGGCTCGCGAGGAAGAGGTTCGCGGGCTTCAGATCGCGGTGCACGATGCCGTGCGCGTGCGCCTCGGCGATGGCCTCGCAGGCCTGCAGGACGTAGTCGATCGCGTCGGGCACCGAGAGGACGCCGTCCTTGAGCTGCCGCGCGAGATCCCGGCCATCGAGGAACTCCATGACCATGTACGGCGCGCCGTTCTCGAGCGTGGCCACGTCGAGGACGCGGGCGACGTGCTCGCTCTTGATCTTCACGGCGGCGCGCGCCTCGCGCTGGAAGCGCGCCGAGGCCTCGGGATGCTGCGCGTACTCGGGCAGGAGGAATTTCAGCGCGACCCGCTCGTCGAGCGCGACGTGCCGGGCCTCGACCACGTACCCCATGCCGCCTTGCCCGAGGACACGCTCGACGCGGTACTTCTGGGCGAGGAGGGTGCCCGGTGCGACGGCGGTGGCCGACGAGCCAATGGGAGACGCATGCGACGTCACGGACCTGGGTGCATGATGGCGCCCACGGCCGTCCGACGGCAAGGACGTTCTCTCACGTGCACAGCGGGAGATCGAAGCGCACGGCCGTCCCCTTGCCGAGCTCGCTCTCGATCTCGATGTCCCCGCCCACGGCCTCGATGAGACTCTTGACGACGGAGAGCCCGAGGCCCGTACCTTTGCCCGAAGGTTTCGTGGTGAAATAGGTCTCGAAGACACGCGCGAGGATCTCGGGCGCGATGCCCGTCCCCGCGTCCTCGACGAGGCAGTGCGCGCGCCCCGTCTCGCGATTCTCGCTCACCTCGATGCGGATGAGCCGGCCCTCCGGCGGCTGCTCCATCACGGCGTCCGCGGCGTTCGTCACGAGGTTGACGAAGATCTGTTCGAGCTTCGTGCGGCTCATGGCCACACGCACGGGCGAAGGCGGCGCCTGCGTCATGATGCTGACGCGCTTCGTGCGACCCGAGACGTGGAGCATCGAGAGGACGTCGGCGATCACGGTCGTCACGTCGAGGACCTCGTGCCGATCCTGGCTCGGCGTGCCGAGGTGCAGGAGGTTTCGCGCGTGTTCGGCCAGGTGCGCGACGCCACGGTCGAGGGCCACGAGATCGTCGGGCTCCGGCAGCTTCCCGGCGTCGGCGCGCATGCGGATGAAGGTCGCGGTGTGGGTCAGGACCGCGGCGACGTTGTTGAGCTCGTGCCCGACGCTCGCGGCGATGGTGCCGAGCGTGGCGAGCCTGTCGGCCTGGAGCAGGCGCGCGCGCGTGCGTTCGAGCTCCTCGACGAGCCACTTGCGGTGCGCCTCGGGATCTTGCGAGAGCGGCGGCACGTCGCTCTTGCGGCTCGCGACGACCACGCTCGAAGGGCCGACGCTGTGCGGGCCTGCGTGCGAGGCGCTCTGGAACATCGGACGTGGGGGTGAGGGAGCCGGGAGGGGGGGCCCGGCAGGATGCTCTACATGCGCTGCCTGCGCTCTCGCCCCGTCGCCACGTCCATCGCTCTTGCCGTCGCTCATGCCTGCTCGGGCGATGGTAACACGTTCTACCCTGTGATCACCGAGCGTTTGGGGCGCCGAGGATCGGCTCGAACTCGTCCCAGCCGTACCGCTTGAGGTAGTTGCGCCAGACACCCTCGCATTGCGGCCCGTATTTGCACGTTCCGCACGCCTCGCGTTTGTCCCGCTGGGCCTCGTCGAGATCTTGCCGCGTGACGAGGACGAGCCCCCGGCCGCGTCCGTCCCCGGCCCGCTCGGGCGCGCGCGCAGCATCGAGGTTCGCCTGAGCGCCGAGGTCGAAGTGCTGGTACTTCTCGACGTAGCCGCGGTTGAAATCGGCGACGCCCTCCGTCGTGCAGAGCGGGATGTCCACGAGGAACGCCATCGGCCGCCGCTCGCCGACGTCCGCGAGGAAGCGCCGGAACGCGGCGGCGATGTCCGTGTAGCGCGGGAAGATCTGCTCGAAATACGTGTCGGCGCGGCCGTTCGCCTGCATCACGTTGAAGACGACCTGGTCGACGCCCGCCTGCCGCAGGAAGCGGTAGATGTCGAGCATGTGCGGGAGGTTCCGGTCCGTGATCACCGTCGAGGTGTGCAGCTCGACGCCGAAGCGCTTGAGCTTCGTGATCGAGGCGAGGCCGGCGGCGGTCTGCTCGAAGCTGTCAGGCGTGCGCGTGAGGCCTTCGTGGAGCTTCTTCGTGTGGCCGTGGATCGAGACGTAGAACCGGTTCATCCCGGCCTTCGCGAGCAGCGCGGCGTACGGCAGGTGCGAGAGGCGCCGGCCGTTCGTCATCACGCTGATCTTGCGGTAACCGAGGCCCTTGGCCATCGACACGAGCTCGGGCAGCTCGGGGCGTGTCGTGGGTTCGCCGGAGGTGAAGCAGACCTCCTCGGCGCCCTGGTTCTGCTCGAGGATCCACCGCACGCGCTCGGTGGTCATGGCCGAGTTGTTGACGTAGCGGCCGTCGCGATCTTCCTCCATGCAGAAGACGCAGTTGTTGTTGCAGACGGCGCCGATGGAGACGTGGATGCGCGGTTCGCGTGTGGAGAGCCGCTCCGCGATGGTCGGCTCGGCAGCGTTGGCTCCGTCGGACAAGCGTCGGCCTCGGGGAAAAGCGTCTTCCACCGAGCGGCGCGCGTCAACCGCTACCGCTTCCGGATAGACGCGGGACGGGAGGTTTGGTAACCCGTCATTCAAATGGACAGGAACCTTTTCCGCGAAGAGCACGAGCTGTTCCGAACGTCGTTCCGCCGGTTCATCGACCGGGAGGTCAAGCCGCACCAGGAGCGGTGGATGGAGCAGGGGAGCGTCGACCGCGAGGCGTGGCGCAAGGCGGGCGAGGGCGGCTTCCTCTGCCCGTCGCTCGATCCGGCCTACGGCGGCGCGGGCGGCGATTTCCTCCATTCGGTGATCGTGATCGAGGAGATGGCCCGGGCCTACGACTCCGGCTTCGCCATGTCGCTGCACTCGGACGTCGTGGTGCCCTACATCGCGACCTTCGGCACGGAGGAGCAAAAGCAGCGCTGGCTGCCCGGCTGCGCGTCCGGGGAGATCGTGACGGCGATCGCCATGACGGAGCCCGGGACGGGCAGCGATCTCGCGGGGCTCGCGACGACGGCCGTGCGGGACGGCGACCATTACGTGCTGAATGGAGCGAAGACGTTCATCTCGAACGGCATTCTCTGCGACATTTGCATCGTGGCGGCGAAGACGGACACGAATGCGGAGAACGCGCACCGAGGCATCAGCCTGTTCGTGGTGGAGGCGGGGACGCCAGGCTTCGTGAAGGGCAAGAAGCTGCGCAAGATGGGGCTGCCCTCGCAGGATACGTCGGAGCTCTCGTTCGAGGATTGTCGGGTGCCCGTGAAAAACCGTCTCGGCGAGGAGGGCGGGGGCTTCTTGATGCTGATGCAGAAGCTCCAGCAGGAGCGGCTCGTCGTGGCGGTCGGGTGTCAGGCGGGAGCAGAGCGGATCCTCGAGGACACGGTCGCGTATTGCAAGGAGCGCAAGGCGTTCGGCAAGCCCATTTCAAAATTCCAGAACACGCAGTTCAAGCTGGCCGAGTGCGCGACGAAGGTGGAAGTAGGCCGCGCATTCCTCGATCGGCTGATCGCGGAGCACGTCGCAGGCAAGTACCTCGTGAAGGAGTGCTCGATGGCGAAGCTCTGGCAGACGGAGATGCTCGGCGAGGTGGTCGACGAGTGTCTGCAGTTCTTCGGCGGTTACGGGTACATGCTCGAATACCCGGTGACGCGGGCCTACATGGATGCGCGCGTGCAGCGAATCTTCGCCGGGACGAACGAGATCATGAAGGTGATCATCGCGAAGCAGATGGGGCTCTGAGGGGCGCTGGGACCGTAAAGCCGGGGCGCCGCCCCGGACCCCGCGGGGGCTGTTCGCCCCTCGACCCGAACCAGGGCAAGCCCTGGACCTTTTGTGGGAGAACTGCGCGGTGCGCAGTTCTCCCAGCAGGCGCCGGTGGGACCGCCCGCCCGTCGAGACGTCAGCGCTGCTGTCGCCGGTCTCGATCGGGCCTGTGCGATGAACTGCGCATCGCGCAGTTCATCGTCCTGGGTCCAGCCCCTGGCTGGTCCGGGTGCAGGGGCGGACAGCCCCTGCTGGGGCCTGGGGCAACGCCCCAGCGCAGCGGCGTCGACCCGACACAGCTCGGGAAGGTCGAGGGACCTTCGCGAACGGAGCGCAACATCGACCGGGAGGTCCCGGGACCTTCGCGCACGGAGCGCAACATCGATCCGGGAGGTCCCCGGGACCTGCGCGAACGGAGTGCAACATCGATCCGGGAGGTCCCGGGACCTGCGTGGACGGGTTCCCACACCGATCCGGGAGGTCCCGCGACCTGCGGGAACGGGGTCGAAGACCGATGACGGAGGTCGAGGGACCTGCGCGCGGCGGAGAGGGGGCGAAAGGCGCTGGATCGAGCCGGAAACTCCCTCCCTCTCCACGGTGTGGAGAGGGAGGGTTGGGGTGGGTGAGGTCCGGAAGTCTAGACGTCCTCACGTTCCGCCACCCGCACCAGATGCCACGCGCTGAGTGGCACCATCACGAGTGCCACCAGATCCGTTGGATCTGCCAGGTTCCGGAACGATCTCCCCCCGCCGAACGGCGTATCCAGCACCCCGAGCAGCGCCCGGTGCACGCCCGTGAACGCGGGCCACGTCTTCAACAGCACGAAATACGCCACGCTCACGCCGCACGAAAGCCAGATTCCACGGGGGCCCACGCGCGGCCCCACGCGGCCGCCGCACAGCCGCGCAAGCGTGAGCAGCCACTCCGCTGCGGCCACCAGGAATACCGGCAAGAGAAAGCAGATTGCCAGATCCGAGAGCTTGCCGCTCACCACCCCCGGATGCTTGCGTCGCAGCCAGAAGACGTTGAACGCGAGCGCTGCCGCCGCGAGGTATGACCATGGGTGGAGCAGCGCCCGGCCTGGGACGTCGCCGAGCTTTTGGGGCTCAGAGCGCACGCCAGACGATCCTGTCCGTGAGCCACTCGACCGGCGCATGATCGTCGGTCAACACCGGCGTGTCCGTAGGCCAGGCCGCAGGCTGCATCGAGGCGTGGCGCGCGGCGAGATCTCGCAGCACGCCGGCCGTCCGCGCCGAGACCGAGAGCCCCGCCACCCCGACTGCCTCGGCGGGCGCGTGCTCGGTTGCCACCAGGATCGTGTTCGAGCGGCTTGGCGGATCCGCCGCCTGCACGTGCGGGAAGACCTGCGCGAGCGTGCGCGCGAGCGCGTGCACCACGCCGCGCTCCTCGCCGTGACGGCCCGCATTCACCATGAGCACGCCGCCCGGTGAAAGGCAGCGCCGCGCCGCCGCGAAGAACTCCACCGTCGCGAGCTGGAAGGGCACGTACGGGAACTGGAACGCATCGAGCACGATGACGTCCTTTGTCCCCGGCGCGCGCTGGGCCTCGGCTTCGAGGAAGGGGCGTGCGTCGTCGATGATCACCGAGGCCTCGGGTAACTCGAAACCGAGCCACTTGCGGCCCGCCTCCACCACCGCCGCATCGAGCTCTACGCCCACCACCGCCGCCGCCGGGTAGAGCCGCCGGAACACCTCCGCCGACGTGCCGCCGCCGAGCCCGAGGAGCAGCACACGCTCTGGATTGGGCCGCGTCCCGTAGCTCGGCGCCATGGCGTAGTAGGCCCACACGTCGCGCACGGGCAGCTCGCCGTCGAGGCGCGCGAACGATTGCACGGCGAATCCGTCGTTGACCCGGATCTGCCGCTCGGCGCCGCGCTCGACTACCGCGATGTGGTTGTGGCGCGACTCGCCTGCCCAGAGCAGCCGCCCATGCGCGGGCGACGGCGTGGACAGCGGCGCGAAGGAGAGAGCCACGGTCAGCGTCGAGGTCGAGAGCCCGACGATGGCCTCGCGGCGGGCGCGGGCGCGAAAGCCGAAGACCGCGGCGCTCACCGAGAGCAGCACCGCGGCCACGTCGAACGTCGCGCGTGTCCCCAGCCAAGGCAGGAGCACGAGCCCCGCGCCGAACGTGCCCACGAGGCTCCCGAGGGTCCCCAGCGCCGAGAGCCGCCCGGCGAGGCGACCGAGTTTCCCGGTCGCCTCACCGTCGCCCGCATTGCCGGCCGCGTGCATCACGAGCGGGGGCAGTGCACCCAGCGAGCCGATGGGGAGCGCGATGGCGAGGGCTGTGATGGCCGCGAGCATCCCCAGCGAGGAGGCGCCCCCCGCGCGGAAGCGCGCGAGGCTCGACGAGAGCACCCACGGCACCACGCGCGGCAGCGCCGCGAAGAGCAGCGACGACGCAAGCATCAGGCGCACGATCCACTGCGAGGCCGCGCCGCGCGCGCTGAGCCAGCCGCCGAGCAGGTTGCCGAGCGCGAGGCTCCCGAGCACCGTGCCGATGAGCATCGCCCACGTCGTGGTGCTCGTACCCAGGTGCGGCGCGAGCAGCCTGCCCGCGGCGATTTCCCCGTTCATCACGGCCGCGCCGCCCAGGAAGCTCAGCACCATCCATGCGGCGAGCCCTTGCGGGCGCGTAGCGTCGCTCATTGCGCGGCCGTGAGGCGTACCGTGCACGTGTCGCCGCCGTCGATGGTGCACGCCACGTCCTTTCCGAGCTGCGTCTTCAAGTCGACCCTGCACGTGGCCACGATGCCGGGCGCCCCCGCGCCGCCCGCCGAGCCGCTGCTCGTGCTGCCACCGGCCCCCCCGCCGCCCGCAGCGCCGCCGCCTCCCCCGGCGCCCGTCTCCTCGGCCGTGGAAATCGGGAGCTTGAGGGTGACCCCCGTGCTCACGAACGGCTCGTCCTCATCGCTGCATGCACCGACCACGCCCCCGGCGACCGGGGCGACGTCGCCCGAGGCCTTGGTGACCGACAGGCTCGCCGTTTCATCGCTCACGCCCGGCTGCATGGAGCCGTTGATGCGGATGCGGCCGCTGAGGTCACCGCCGCAGGTCGTGGTGATGTCGAAGGTGCGGTCGAAGGACGATTGCGCACACAGTTCCTCTGCGCTGTCGGCGAGGAGCAGCGAGAGGAGGCCTGCAGTGGCGAGGATGCTGACGCTATGACGAACGGTGCGAAGCAGATTCATGGTGTCTCCAAGGAAGGTAAAGCCGCCGCGCCCGTGTCCGGGCTGACGGGTGCCATCGGCGCCGCGACGCGTGTGCAAAATCCTGGCCGCGAGGTCCAGTCTGGGCGAAAGCCGTGAGATCTAGCCCGTCGGCACCCTCTGCCGGGGGCCGCGCGGGTCGCAAGACTGACATCGCGATCCGGGGGGGTCTTACCGCCCCCGCCGCAGGATCCGACCAATCTTTTTGCCGAGCCCGTCCGGGCTCGCGGGGGCGTTCGCCACGTCGGCCGCGCCCGCCGAGACGAGCCGTGTCATGCGCTCGGGCGTGAGCGATGCGGCGCACACGAGGACCCGCGCCTGCGGGAGGATGCGTGCGAGCTCGGCGAGCTTTGCGGCCGCGCCGTCGATGTCGCTCCCCGCGTCGACGAGGACGACGCCGAGCTTCGCGCGGTCGTTTTCGTCGAGGGCTTCGAGCGGCACCAGGTAAATGCCTTGCGACGCGAGGCCCGTGATGCAGGCAGGATCGACGGCCGATGCGCTGGCCATGCGGATCCAGCCGACCTCCGTGAGCCCGTGCCCCGGATCGGTCGAATCATGGGCGCGGGCGAGTTGCCCGTCCCATTGCGGGGCGCGCGACTCCCGGCCGCCGAGCGGCTCGTTCCCTTTGCGCGTGACGAGCTGCGTCGCCAGCGATTGTGGATCGAGTGCGTCTTCCAGTCGCTTTTTCACGATCGCCGCGCTCGCCGGCCTCCGCTCCGGCTGCTTGGCGAGCATTTCGAGGCGCAATTTTTCGAGCAGCGGCGGCACAGCCTCCGAACCGGTCGGGCGCGCGAGCGGCGGCGGCGGCAAGAACAGGTGCGCCGAGATGATCTCGATGGAGTTTTTCCCGAGGAAGGGCGGCCTCCCTTGCAGCATCGCCGTCAAGACGCACCCGATCGCATAGATGTCCGTCGAGGGGCCGACGGCGAGCGAATGGCATTGCTCGGGGCTCATGTATTCGGGCGTGCCGCCGACGGCCTCGGGCTTCGTGAGCGTCGAGCCCTGGTCGTCCTCCTTGGGCAATTCCACGTGCGCGAGACCAAAATCGAGGATCTTGACGAGGCGTTTGCCCCCCAGGTCCGTGAGGAAGACGTTTTCCGGTTTCAGATCGCGGTGCACGATGCCCCGCGCGTGCGCCACCTCGAATGCGTCGAGGATCTGGCCGAGGATGTCCCGCACGTCGGTGAGCGGCGGCGCCGCGTCCCGGTCGCGGAGCCACGCGTGCAGCGTGACCCCGACGAGGTATTCCATCACCAGGAAGGGTAAACCGTCGTCGTCGCCGTAATCCATGACGCGCACGACGTTCGGGTGATCCATCAGCGTCGCGGCCCGGGCCTCGCGGTAAAACCTCCGCACGTAGTCGGGCTCGATCGCGATGTTGTAATGAAGCAGCTTCACCGCGACCGGCATCCGCAAGGTGACGTGCTCGGCGCGGTACACCTCGCCCATGCCGCCCGAGCCGATCCGCGCGAGGAGGCGGTATTTGCCCCCGAGGACGAGCCCGACGTGCGCGCCGCCGCCGCGCTCCTTCGGGAGCGCGGGCATACGCGGGGCGGCCTGCGGCGAGGGAAGGGTTTGCAGCGTCGTGTGGTGCTGCGCTTCGAGCTCGTCGAGGTCGTCGGCTCCGGGCGGGCGAACGCTGACGCGCATGGGTTTGGACGGCGAACGATCGTCGTCGTCGTCGCTCATCGGGTTTCTCCCTCCAGGCGGAATCCGAGTGATCCGGTCACCGTGCCCGCCGCCTGCCAGGTGACGCTCTCCGCCCGCCCGACCCAGCCGGACAGCGCGAGGAAAACCGATCCGCCCGCCTCGACGCCGGCCGTCAGGCCATAAGGAACCACGACCGTGCCGTTTTGCCCGATCGTGGCGAGCACGTGCGCGTCGGCGACGACATACGCCCGGAGCCAGCGCAATGGATCGTACGTCGCGCCGATGAGCAGATACGGCTGCACCCAGGGGACTTGCGCGGTGGGTTCTTCCAGCATGAAGCGAGCGCCCGCATTGGCGACCCACGTCATGCGGCCTTTCGCGCCGCCGGCGGCAGCGCCCACGTCGAACATCAAGTCGCGCTGATTTTCGAGCGGCAATCCAATACGGAAGAGCGGCGCGATTTCGAGCTCGGATGCGCCGCGCTGGAGGACACGATAGCGCGCGCCGAGCCACGCCATGTCCTCCGTCGGCACGCTGCCCGGCATCTGGACGGAGTCGGCGCGTTCGAAAGGCGTCGTGACGATGAGCGCGTCGAGCCCGAGCGGGCCAAACGAGCCGCTCACGCGACCATTGGCCTGGAAGACCGGGCCATTCGCGGTGCTGCCCGCGCTCAGGCCGCGGCCGACGGCCGTGGGCGCCGTCGGGCTCGTCCAGGGCACGGCCGTGACGCCGGCGGGGCGGAAGGGCGGCAGCCACGCGCCGAGCGGGCGGAACACCGGGCGCCGCGGCGGAGGCGGCGGGGGCTTGTCCGGGGCGAGGACCGTGGTCGTGCCGAGGACCTTTCCGCGAGCATCCAGGACGTCGAGCCGCGCCTCGCCGTGCGCCTCGCCGACCGGGATCGACGCGAGGAGCGCGCCGCCCTCGGCCACGGCGAGCGGGACCGTCTCCACGCGCTCACCGAGGCGGATGCGGAGGCGCGGCGCGACGCGCTTCGGGACGTCGATCTCCCCGAGGCCCTTCGTGGCGACACGCACGCGGATCTCGCGCTTCGTCTCGTCGAACGTCGCTTCGGGCGTCGACACGACGGGCGTGGGGACGAGGGTGATCCGCTCTTCGAGGCCGCTCTTCGTGCGGAAGCGCAGCGTCTTCGGCGCTTGCTTGAGGAGGTCGATCTGCGCGGGCGGCGGGCCGAACGGTCCTTCGTCGAGGGCCACCTCGACCGGGCTCGAGGCCGTGAGCGCGAGGACGCCGTAGGGGTTCACCGTGACGGTCTTGCCCTCGAACCGCGCACCCTCGCCGCGGAGCTCGGCCGCGACGACGTCGATGGTGCGCACGTCCGAGGCGACGCCGAGGTACTCCTCGACGTCGATGGCCCGGACCCGCACGCGGTAGAGGCCCGGCGGCATCTTCTCGGCGCGGAACGAGCGGACCTCGGCGGGGATCTCTTCCCGCACGACGAGATCGTGGAAGCCCTCGTCGCGCGAGACTTCGAGGCGATAGGCCTTGGCCTTCTCGACGGGGTTCCAGCTCGTGGTGAGGACGGCCGTGCCCGGGGGCGCGAGCACGACGGACGGCGATCCACCGTCTTCCCAGCGCGGCGCGGGCGGCAGCGGTCGCGGCGCGGCCGGGGGCGCCGTTCCCTCGAAGCGCGTGCCGTAGTTCTTCGGGACGGTCACGGTCTTGCCGCCCGACTGGACTGCGGCCTTGCCGTCGAAGACCGCCACCGTGGTGCGCGCCTTCTTTCGTTCGACGACGGTGTCGCTCGACTCGGCGCGGACGACGCCGCCATCGGGCACGGCGACCTCGGCGGGCTCGCCGCGCAGCGCGGACAAACCCGCCTGCACCTCGCCCGCCTCGATCTCGACCGTCGGCGGCGTCTTCGAGACGCGCGTTTTGCCCGCGGTCCCGTAGATCACGACGAGCGTGTTCTGCGCGAGGAAGACGTGCGTGTGGTCGAGGAACTCGATGTGCGCGCGTCCCTCGTCCATCGTCTGGACGTTGTGGTTGCGGTAGAGCGCGGTGCCGGTCGCGACCGTGTCCCACCCGCCGCCCGAGGGCCTTCCGCGCACGTTGGGGTGGCTCGACTTGACGCGCGCGTCGGGCACGCTCGTGACGCCCTTCGGCAGGATCAGCGTGATGCCCTCGGGCAAGGGCTTGCGGCTCGTGCAGTCGACGCGGTTGTAGCGGTTGATGAGCGGAACGTGCACGGCCGCGCCGTACATCACCTTCGCGATGTCCTCGCACGTCTCGCCCTTCTGCACGCCCCAGTGCACGATGGGCTCGAGGAAGCCGGGCGGCGGCGGCGTGTCGGCGTGGGCGCGCGGGGCGAGGAGCACGAGGGCCAGGGCGGCCAAGGCTCCTTTCACGACTGTCCGCATGCCCATTCCTCCGAAGACGCGCCACGCCGAACCGCGGGCACGGTCGCCAGCATAGACGCGGTTCGTGGCGCATGGCGAGGGCCGCGCGTCTTCCCGCGGACGCGCCCTCCTCCCGCTTCGTTTGGAGTTGCCCCCTCGCGCCCTCTGCCATAGCGTCGCACCCCATGGTCGCCCGGGTTTTCCGCTCCCTCGCGTGTGCGGGCGCCGTGTGGCTCGCACCCGCCGTGGCGAGCGCGCAGACGGCGACCGCGCTGGAGCGCCTCGAACCCGCTCCCGCAGGCGACGGTTTTTTCGCCGTGCCACGCGCCGACGTGCCCGGCGACCTCCGCACCTCGGCCGCGCTCGTGTTCTCGTACGCCGATTCGCCGCTTTCGCTCCGCGTGGGGTCGGGCGATGCGGCGCAGGATGCCGGCGAGGTGGTCTCGTATCAGCTCACCGGGCACGTCCTCGCCGCGATCGAGATCCATCGGTTCTTGAAGTTCGATCTCGACGTGCCCGTCACGCTCGCGCAGGGCGGGGATTCGCCTTCGATCACGGGCCTCGTCTCCGCGCTGCCGCCGGGCACACAAGTCACGTACGGCTCGCCCGAGGGCGCCGCGATGAACGATCTGCGGCTGGGCTTGCGCCTCGTGCTCTTGCCCCAGCGCGGCGCGATCCCCGCGGCGAGCCTCGTCTACGCGGTCTGGGTGCCGACGGGCGACGAGACCGCGTTCACGGGCACGGGCGAGGTGCGGCACATGCCCTCGATCGTCGTGGGGGCCGACATGGGCCGGTTTTCCTACTCGATCGCGCTCGGGCGGCGCGTGCAGGACACGCGCAGCGGGCTCGGTCTGCTCGGCGGAGAGCTCGTCGCGGGAGGCGCGATCGCCGGGCGTTTCGGCCGGTTTTCGGCGTACGGGGAGCTCTACGGATCAACGGTGACCGTGGAGGCCGCGCCGTTCGGGCGCGGGACGACGAACATCGAGTTGTTGCTCGGGGGGCGCGCCACCCTGGGGCCGCTGTCGTTTGGCCTCGCGGGCGGGCCCGGGCTCACGGCCGGCGTCGGGACGCCGACGTTCCGGCTCGTGGCGAGCGTCGGTGCTTCGTTCGACGTGCCGCAGAAGGCGCAGGCGAAGGCCGAGGGCGCGACGAACGCACGCGCTTCAGCTTCGGCGGGGGATCCGAAGGCGAACCCGAAAGGGAAAAACGGGTCGGGCGTTGATGCCGCCGCGGCGCCGGACGCCGACGGCGACGGTGTTCCGGATGCGAACGATGTTTGCCCGGACCGCGCCGGCGACGCGACGCCCACGGCCGCGCGCCCCGGTTGTCCGCCCGATCGGGACGGTGACGCCATCGCGGACGCCGACGACGTCTGTCCCGATGAACCGGGCGTGGCGAGCGCGGATCCCGCGCGTTTCGGCTGCGCGCTCGACACGGATGGCGACGGGATCGCCGACGCCGTCGACGCTTGCCCCAAGGAGCGCGGCGAGGTGAACGCGGACCCCAAGATCACCGGCTGCCCCGCGTCCGTGCGTGTCGAGGGCACGCAGATCGTGATCCTGCAGGAGGTCAACTTCGCCACGGGCAGCGACGTGATCGCGCCGGAGAGTTACGCGCTCCTGGAGCAGGTCGGCTCGGTGCTCGCGCAGCACCCGGAGATCGCGCGCGTGGCGATCGATGGCCACACGGACAACGTCGGCGCCGAGCGGGCGAACGTCACGCTGTCGCAGCGGCGCGCCGTGGCCGTCGTGCGCTGGCTCGTGGATCACGGCGTCGATGCGCGACGGCTGGAGGCGCGTGGTTTCGGTCCGCGCAGGCCGGTCGCGAGCAACGACAAACCCGAAGGACGCGCGAAAAACCGCCGCGTGGAGTTTCAGATCCTCCGCCGCACACCACTCGGCGAGGCCGGCTGGAAGGAAGGCGCCGCGAAGTGAAGCTCGGCTCCATCGGCGCACGCGCGCTCCTGCTCTTCGCCGCGGTCGGGCTCGTGCCCGTCGGCGCGGTCGTTTCGCTTTTGCTCTCCGTGAACCGCCAGGCGGTGCAGACGAGCGAGCAGCAGCTCCAGGCCGCCGTGCTGGAGGAGCTCGAGCGCGCCACGATGCGTCACGTGGAAGGCGTGCGCGTCGACGCCGACGCCGTGGCGTTCGCGCTTTATCAGGCCGCAAACGGAAAGCCGGCCGCCGGCGCGGGCGATGGGCTCGACGCGGTGCGCGCGACCCTCGGCACGCGCCGCGAGCTCGGCGCCGTCCGCTTCGAGGTCCCCGAGCGCAGCGTGAGCACGGTGCTGCGTCAGAAAGGGGATGACGTCGCCGCGGGCGTCGACGTGCCCGCCTCGACGCCCGAGACGCGCAGGGCCGCCGACGAGCACGGCATGGGCGTCTCGCTGCTCGGGTCGGGCAAGGGCCTGCTCGTCGTGCCGATCCCCGCGGTCGAGGGCGCGGGCACGAAGGCACGCGGTTACGTCACGGCCACGCTCGACGTCGCCGATCTCCAGCGCGAGATCGACGACATCGCGGGCCGTCGTTTCGGCGGCGCCGTCGGCCTCGTCGTGGTCGACGCGACGCGGCGCAGCGTCGCATCCCACGGCATGCCCGAGATCGGGGCTTTCGCCGACACGTCGAACCACCCGCTCTGGACGGGCTTTTCCAAGGAGAACCCCGGCGTCGTGGGCGTGGTGCGCGTCGCGCCGTACCGCGCGGAGAGCGGGGCGGACATGATCGGCGTGGTCCGCTTCCTCCCGGGCCTCGGCTGGGGCGTCGCGCTCGCGCGGCGTGAAGAAGACGCGTTCGCCGTGCTCTCGGCCATGCAGCGTCGCGGCGCGCTCGTCGCGCTCGGCGCGGCCCTGCTCGCGCTTGCGGCGGCGGCCTTCTCGGCGCGCTGGATCGCGCGGCCCATCGTGCACCTCGCGGGGCAAGCGCGTCTCGTCGGCGAGCGCCGCTGGCGGGAGCTTTCGCTCACCTCGTCACGCACGGACGAGATCGGCACGCTGACGACCGAGCTCTCGCGCATGGCGACCGATCTCGAAGGCAGCGAGATCGAGATCGCCCGCCAGGCCCGTCAGCGCGCGGATCTCGGCCGATTCCTGAGCAAGGAGCTCGTCGAGGCGATCGTGAGCGGCCGGCACGAGCTCGCCCTCGGAGGCCGTCGCGCCGCGGTCAGCGTGCTTTTTGCCGACGTCGTCGCCTTCACCCCGCTCGCGGAGACGAGGCCGGCCGAGGAGGTCGTCACGCTCTTGAACGAGCTCTTCTCGGTGCTCACGGAGGTCGTCTTCCGCCACGGCGGCACCGTCGACAAGTTCATCGGCGACTGCATCATGGCCGTCTGGGGCGCGCCCGTCGCCCAGGAGGATCACGCGGCGCGCGCCCTCGCAGCGGCCGAGGACATGATGCGTTTCCTCGAGACCGCGAACGAGTCGTTTCGCGAGCGCTACGGCACGACCATCGAGCTCGGCATCGGCATCAACTCGGGCGAGGTGCTCGTGGGCAACATCGGCTCGGACAAGCGGATGGAGTACACCGTCATCGGTGACGTGGTGAACGTCGCCGCGCGGCTCGAGGCGATCGCCCGCCCGAACCAGGTCCTCGTCGCGGAGGCCACACGCGCGCTCGTGGCGAGCGGCACGTTCGAGCTTTCGCCCCTCGGCGAGCGTGCGCTCACCGGCCGGAGCGCGGCCACGAAGGTCTACGAGCTCGTGACGGCGTGACTGAGCTGTCGGCAGACCACCTCGATGCTGCACTTTCCGCTGGATCCCTGACGGCACCCCAAGACCTCGGGCGCGTGCATGGGCTAGAGTAGGCGGGCGAAATGAACAGGCCCCCGTTCGGAAGTGATCCGTCTTTGTCGCCCGGCGCGTCCGGCCTCGGACGCAACTCGGAGACCACGCCGCAGTTCTCGGACCCCGTGATGATCCCGCGGATCGAGCTCTGCGTGGAGCGCGAGGCGGGCAAGGCGACCGAGCGCGTCGTCGTGCTCGAAGGCGAGCTCTTCCGGATCGGCTCGCACGCCAGCAACGATCTCGTGATCACCGACCCGATGGTGTCGCGCTTCCACTGCCGGATCGCGCGCGGCGTCGGGGGCTTCCGGATCATCGACACGGGCTCGCTGAACGGCTCGCGCATCGGCGGTGTGCGCATCCGCGACGCGGATCTGCCGCTGCCCGAGTGCCGGATCGAGCTCGGCGAGTCGATCGTGCGCGTGCGCGAGCTTCACGCGACGGCCTCGGCCGACGTGCCCGCCGCGCCGAGCTTCGGCTCGATCTTCGGCGCCTCGGTCGGCATGCGCCGCCTCTTCGATCTGTTGAAGCGTGTCGCGAAGACGGACGCGAACGTGCTCATCGAGGGCGAGAGCGGCACGGGCAAGGAGCTCATCGCCACGGAGATCGTGCGCCGAAGCCCCCGCGCGAACAAACCGCTCGTGATCGTCGACTGCGGCGCGATCTCGCCGAACCTGATCGAGAGCGAGCTCTTCGGTCATGTGCGTGGTGCCTTCACGGGAGCCGATCGCAACCGCATCGGCGCGTTCGAGGCGGCCGACGGAGGCACGGTCTTCCTCGACGAGATCGGCGAGCTACCGCTCGACATGCAGCCGAAGTTGCTCCGCGCGATCGCGTCGCGCGACATCCGCCGCATGGGCGAGAACCAGTCCCGCAAGGTCGATGTCCGCGTGGTCGCCGCGACGAACCGCAGGCTCGAGCGTGAGGTGAACCTCGGCCGATTCCGCGAGGATCTCTACTACCGGCTCAGCGTGGTCACGGTGCGCGTCCCGCCCCTGCGCGAGCGCATCGAGGACATCCCGCTGCTCGTGAACAGCTTCCTCTCCGCGCTGGAGGCGACGGACAAGGCGCATCTCTTCACGGCCGAGGTGCTCTCGGAGATGTCGCGGTACGACTGGCCCGGCAACGTGCGCGAGCTCCGCAACCACGTGGAGCGCCGCGTCGTGCTGGAGACCGAGGCCCCGAGCTTCCGCGACGAGGAGGAAGGCGTGAGCTCGTCGCAAGAGAAGCCCGCCCCGAGCGCCGGCGCCGTCGACATCGAGGTGCCCTTCAAGACCGCGAAGGACACGATGATCGACCAGTTCGAGCGTGCCTACCTGGCGGCGCTCCTCGCCTGGGCCGATGGCAACGTGAGCCGCGCGGCGCGCAAAGCGCAGCTCGACCGGATGTACCTGCACCGCCTGCTCCAGCGGCACGGTCTGCGGCGCGCGGGCGCCCTCGAATAGAGGGTCAACGCTTCGCCCGCGCGGCGCGGCGCGCGAGCAGGAGGTGCCGGAGCGCGGCGGCGGCGGGGGGCAGGCGATCCTCGCCGCGATGCACGATGTGCATGGGCCGAACGATGGGCGTCGCCGGGTGCGGCACCTCGACGAGCCGACCGAGGGCGAGGTCGTGCTCGACGGCGAAGCGACTCACGAGCGCCACGCCGATCCCCGCGCGCACGTTCCCCTTCACGGCCGCGATGCTCCCGAGCTCCATGACGACGTCGGCGTCCGGAAAATGCTGGTCGAGCAGGGCGCGTGTCGTCGAGCCCCGGCCGAACGTCACGAAAGGAGCGCCCTCCGCCGGCAGGCCCGGCGCGGCGACGAGGATGAGCTGATCGTCGATCCAGGGCTCTCCCTCGGGATGCGTGACCACGCCGAGATCGATCTCCCCGCGTTCGAGCGCGTCGAGCACCTCGGCCGTCGTCGCTTCACGGAGACGAAAGCGCACTCCGGGATGCGTCGCCCGGAACGCCGAGAGCGTGGGCGGCAAGAGGTACGTGCACGCCGTCGCGCCGGCGCCGAGCCGCACCTCGCCGGCTTCGAGCCCCTCGACCTCGGCCACGGCGCGCATGGCATCACCCATGGCCGCGAGGATGTGCAGCGCACGTGGCAGGAGAACACGTCCGGCGGCCGTCAGGCTCGTCCCGGCGCGGTCCCGATGGAGGAGCCGCGCGCCGAACGCCTCTTCGAGCCGCTGAATGGACGCCGTGAGCGCCGGCTGCGACAGGTGCGCATGCCGCGCGGCCCTCGTGAACGTCCCGTGTTCGGCGATGAGGACGAAATGCCGAAGGGCATCCAGCATCAGCCGAAGTTATCACAGCCTTCCGAACAATCGATTGGTCCGATGGCGGAGCAGCCCCTACGTCTGGCCGTGAGGAGGTGAAGCGATGCTGGCGCTTCTCCCGGTTTTCGGGGTTCTTGCGGGCATACTGACGACGATGGCGGGGCTCGGCGGGGGCATCCTGCTGCTGCTCGGGCTGTCGCTCGTGTGGGGCCCGGCGGCGGCGCTGGCGTCGACGGCGCCGGCGATGCTTTTCGGCAACCTGCACCGGCTGTGGCTGCTGCGGGAGGAGTTCGACCGGGAGGCGGCGAAAGCGTTCGCCTGGGGCGCAGTGCCCGGGAGCTTCCTGGGCGGTCTGATGGTGGCGTGGATGCCGGAGGGCGTGCTGCGATGGCTGATGCTGGCGATGACTGCGGCGGCGCTGGGGCGAGCGTTCGGGCTGTTCACGTGGAGGCCGCAGGCGGCGGCGATGACGCCGGCGGGGCTGGGGATCGGGGCGATCAGCGCGACGGCGGGGGGAGCGGGGCTCTTGGTGGGGCCGCTGTTCATGGCGGCGGGGCTGACCGGCAAGCGTTTCGTGGGGACGATCGCCGCGGCGGCGGTGGCGCTGCACGCGGGGCGGGTGGCGGCGTACGGGCTCGGCGGGATGATGACGCAGGAGACGGTGGTGCGAGCGACGGTGCTGACAGTGGCGGTGATGGGGGGCAACGTGGTGGGATTGTGGCTGCGGGATCGGGTGCTCGATGAGCGGAGAGCGGAGCGGCTGGAGCTTGGTGCCCTGGTGGTGTGCATGGGGCTGAGCATGCTGGGGGTGGGGAAGGGGTGAGGCTGCGGCGGAGAGGGGAGGGGATTGGGGGAGGCGTTCGGTGGGCGGTTGGGGGCGTTGGGAGGGGGGTTGAAAAAAGTCGTTGACAAGCGACGCGGAAGATGGTTTTACTGCGCGCCCGTTCGACGGGAACGCCGCCTTAGCTCAGCGGTAGAGCAACGGTTTCGTAAACCGTAGGTCTCGAGTTCAAATCTCGAAGGCGGCTCCAGGCGTTTCTTGGGTGATTCCGCGGGGTTAGACCTCGCGAGGATGATCACCCGCAGGGTTGGTCCGGAGGGTCGTTACCACGCTGTTACCAGCGCGTTACCACGACTCCTCCTTGAGCCCTTGAGCCTGTGCCATGCGCCGGGCGGCCTCTTCGAGGTCCTGCTTCATGAAGTGCACGTACCTCTGGGTGGTCGCCAGGTGCTTGTGACCTGCCATCCGCTGGACAACGTGGACAGGGATGCCTGCGCGGAGCCAGCTGGTGATCGCGTAGTGTCGGAGACAGTACACCGACCACTCCTCAAGCCCGGCACGCCGCCCGACCCGCTTGAACGCCTGGTCGAGTCCGTACTGGCCCCACGGCTTACCTCGCTTGTTCAGAGCGACGTATCCGTCTCGCGGCCCCTCCTCGACGAGAGCGAGTAGGGGCGCGAGCTGCGGGGCGATCGGGATCTCTCGCTGCCCGGTCTTCGGCGTGTGCACCTCGCCGTGGGACCGGCCCTCCCGGATGCCGAGGACGCCTCCCATCGCGGCGCCCCCTTCCCGCCGCAGCTTCATGTCCTTGCGACGTAGAGCACGAAGTTCGTTCGGGCGTAGCCCGGCGAACACCATGAGCGCGAAGGCGCGGCGATGGAGCTCGTTGGCGGTCCTGAGCAGCTTGGTGATCTGCTCGTCGGAGGGGATCTCCAGGATGCCCTCGTCAAACGGCTTGAGCTTCGGCAGGTTCGCCGGTCGATCCGCCACGTAGCCGCGGCTCTTGGCGAACCGGAGCACGGACCGGAGGACGATCTGCGTGTTGTTGCGGGTGGCTCGGGCGAGCTCCCGCTTCGACATGTCGAGATCGAGGGCGGCCGCGGCGGCGCCATCAACCCTCGAGATCGGCTGCGGGCCGAACCTCGGGAGCAGGGTGCTCTCGAGGACCGACTCGTAGCCTCGCCGGGTCGTGACCTTCAGATCGGTGATCATGAAGGTCGCGCGGTACTCGGTGATGACGTCGGTGAACGTCTTCTCGGGAGGCGAGGGAGGTTCGACGACGGCAGCGGGGGAGGCGCATCGACACATTGCATCGTGATCATGGATCCGCCGCTGTTGGTGGGGGACGAGCCTCCCCCGCAATGGCAGGTCTCCGCCACGCTCACGCTTCGCGACGTCGTGTTCGGAAAGGAACGGTTGCTCGTCAGTCTGCCCGTGGTGATCGTGGGGCCCCTCGTGCAGAAGCGGCAGGTCGTGGCGATGGCGAAGTACCCGAGTCCCGTCGAACGATGGGCTGTTCGCTTCTGGAGTGGTGCGGGGCGCGCGACGGCGCGGGTCTGGTTGCATCCGGGCACGTCACCGGTAACGGATTGCAGGATCTTCGTGGTTCGGCATGGATTGAAGAAATGAGCATTCCAATCGGGGAGGAGCATACCGAGGCGCCCGAGCGGATCCTCACGACCGCGGGGTGGCTCTCGCTCGAGCTCGAATACGTGCCGCGGATAGTCGCGGGTGAGCATTTGCACGCGCATCCGAAGGCGAAAGCCGCTCTCGCCATCGCCGCACGAACGTTCGTGCTCCGGGCGATGCGCGACCGGCCGACGCTGGGACGCACGACATCGATCCCGAGCGGGCCGCAGTTTCAAGTGTTCTCGCGGTATTCCGGCGAGGGCTACGTCAAGGCAGCGACGCGGACGCGGGGCATCGTGTTGCGTTACCAGGGGCGAATGATCCTCGCAAATCATGTCGCGGGGGCGTATTGGAATCCGGATGGGTCGCATGGTCCAGATCCGACGAGACCGAGCGATGGGTGACCTACAACGCCGGGCGGCGAGGGCGTGACGTCATTCCGACGAGTTTGTCATTGCGCTCTCACCCTGGGACCCGCGGCTGTCTGGGGCAGCATTGTGCGCACTGGTTGGCCGCCCAGGGATATGATTACGTGACGATCCTCCGGTTTTTTTACGGCGAGGACATCGAGTTTCACGAGCTCGCCAACGGTGAAAGCACGGGCCTCGGTCAGGTGGCTCTCGGAATCACCATGCGGAGGTAGCCGTGGCGCTTCGGCTCGTGCAGGCCGGCGAAGGGCATCCGAGGCCGCTCGTTTTGGCGTTTCTGATCGGGGTCAACCTCGATCCGAAGCTTCGCGCGGCGTTCGGGCCGCGGCCGTGCATCGTGGCGGATGGCGTCGCGAAGGGGCCGATGATGGGGGAGCTCTTGGAGTTCGCGCACCAGCGGGCGGGGGTGCGCGAGGTGTCGCGGCTTGCGCTCATCGGGTATTCGGCCGGGTGCCAGCGGGTGCGAGGGCTTTACCTCGGGGGGTGCGGGCGAGCGCGTATCTGCTGGCAGATGGCACGCACGCATCATGGCAAGGGGAAGGCTTTTTGCTCGACGGCGCGCGTGTTGCGTATGGCGACGGGGTGGAAGCTCGATCGGGCCGGCTCCGTCGATCGGCCCGTCGTCACGCGCGAGGGCGCGCTGTGGGTGTACTCCTACGCGAGCGCGGACATCGACGCGCTTGCCCACGCGGCGCAGCTCGTCCGCGTCGTGCCCGAGCTCAGCGCGAGGCATCTCCGGGCTTGGGTCGGGACTACGGAGCCGCCGCGGAAGGCGCAAGTGCCAGGGGTACCATTCAATCTGCTCGGGATCCTCGTGACGTTCCTGCTCGAGTCGACGTCCAGAACGTAACCGTTTTTGTCAGGTGCACGCTGACAAACGAATCTTTGCCATTATATGCGAGATCGTTGGGATCCGTCATAAGAGGCGCTTGCTGCAAGGAATACCATGAAAGATTTTCGTGTCGTAATTTCCGGGCACAAGTTGCACATCCGTGGGCGGAAAAATGCCGCTTCGACGTCGGCACACGACGTGTATGGCGAACCGCCGGACATCAAAGGGTGGGTAACCCCCCAGGAGCAAAGAAAATGAAATCGTATTGCATGCTCTTCGCCATGGCGTTCTCAGCGATGTCGATGGTTGCCGCTGTCGGTTGCGGCGATGACAACGCGGACGACATCGAGCTGGACAACAAGACGGTCTCGGACCTCGATCTCACCCCCGACACGAGCTCGATGAAGAAGGGCGAGACGCTTCAGTACACGCTGAAGGTGACGTATTCCGACGGGACGTCGGACGGGGATATGTCCAGGCACGCCCGTGTCGAGTGGATCTCGAGCGACCCAGCGACCGCTACCGTTTCCGCTGACGGCCTCGTGACCGCGATCGACGAGGGAACGGTCACAATCACCGCCCGCTTCGGCGGCGAGGAAGAGTCCGAGACCCTCGTCATCATGCCCTGAAGTCAGCGCTGCGCTGATTCTGGTTTGGTGAGAGACCCGATCTCGGGGAGATCGGGCCTCTCCGCTTTGGGACAGGTCATGGCTGGCTGGCTCGCTCGTCGCTCCGGATTCCGGTCCTGCTCAAGTCGACGTCCCGAACGTAACGGTTTGTCAGGTGGACGCTGACAAACCTTTGCGGTGCGGATCTGATACGATCGCCGCCCCGAAGATGACTCCTGCCCGGCTCACCCTTCTTTCGCTCGTCGGCGCCACGTTCACCGCAGTCAGCGTCTACGTGCTCACGCCTCCGCGGGCCGCGTCGATGGAGGCCCTGCGGATGGGGCTCGGGGTGTCCGTCATCGGGTTGCCGGCTGCGCCGTTCGAGCTCCGGCCGGAGGCGGAGGAGGTGACGCCGGAGCTGGCGCCGTCGGTGGAGCCAGTCGTGCGTCCCGTGCCGGAGCCGGTGATCGTGCCGGCTGCGACGCAGCCACCGCCGGTCGTGAAGCCCGAGGCGACGCCGGCTTCGAAGTCGCCGCCTCCACCGTCGGCTCCACCAACCTCGACGCCCCCCTCTGCGGTCGAGCCGATACGGTTCGTCATCACGGGGCCCAACGGCTTGGTGATCCAGGGGAACATCCCGGTTCCGACGGGACCTATCGTGCTGCCACCGTTGCCCACGATCGTAGCTCCGGTCCTCACGCCATCTCCCGGGCCGCGATGAAGCTTGTACGTTTCGCTATTTGCCGTTCAAGGCAGTTCGTAGGCGAGCGCCGAGCCCGTCGAGCTCCTGCTGATTCTGTTCGTAGTGCTCTTCCGCAGCCACGCATGGACCACGGACACCGGTGCTGTCGATGGTGAATCTGCCCTTCGGGCAGCGTTGGAGGTCGGCTCGAAGCAAGATGTCGTTCCCATTCGCGGTACGGGCGATGGTAACTGTGAAACGCCGGACGAGCGTGGCCGGTGTGTCCTGCACGAAGCCGTACCCCAAGCCCGTGTCTTGCCACTGGGTCTGCACGAGCCCGACCTCTTTGTCCACGTTGGCAGGCGAGTACCCCTCGCTCGCCAGGTGGCGGGCCACGACGTCCGCTGGGTCGCCGTCTGCCGATGCGGCGGTGAACCGATAGGGCTGTTGGGGGTGCGGGAGGAAACCGCCGCAAGCCCCCAGCAGGAGCACGAGGAGCATGAGGGAAGAACACTTCATGATGACCTGTTCCGTGAGAGGGCTGCCAAAGATACACGACGAGGGCAAGGCTCCAAACTTCTCGCTATCCCCCATGTTGCCCGCGCATCGGATCGGTGAAGAATTTCACGGAGGCTTTATTTCTCCCTCTCTGTGAACCCTTTCCACCCCCGCCTGCGCAGACCCTGGGTATGAGCATGCCGCTCCCGTGTCCCTCTCCCCCCACCGTTCGCCCGGACGAACTCCTCCCGCAGCTCCTCGCCCTCCGCCCGGACATTCTGCGCTGGCTCCGCCGCTGGACCCACGTCGAGGCCGACCGCGAGGACATCTGCAGGAGGTGCTCCGCGTCTGCACCCGCCGCCTCGACACCTTCGACCCCGCGCGCGGCGAGCTTCGCGCCCTCGCACACGCCTGCCCCGACGCCTCCGCCCCACGTCTCGCCGAACCTCGCGAAGCCGTTTGCCGCGGCTCCGGATGCCCGGACCCGGTAGGGGCGGCGCGCCCTGCCACCTCGCGACGCCCTTCTCGTCCCTTGGCGGATCAACTATTTCAGTGATCATGAATAGAAAGATCGAGCGACTCGGTCCTGACTCGGTTCGCGTTCTGATGTCCGTCGACGATCTGGCCATCATCAGATCGGCATTGCGGGAGACCGATCAGGCTCTGGAAGACTGGGAGTTCGAGCTCCGCGTCGGGATGCCGAGGGAACGACTTCTCGAGCTCCTGCTGTTCTTCCGAACTGAGTCATGAGACGTGTCCTCGCAGTCCCGGACGTGTGTCGAAAGACAGGGCGCGCCCCGGGATCGGGTGATGGGTTTTTCTCCGTCCCGTTTCCGGAGCAGAGCCGGAGCTCGGTGCATCGTCGAATAGCGGCTTCACGAAGTTCGGGCATGGCCACAATGTGGAACCTCGTAAAAGAGGGGGCAGCATTGAGGTTGATTCCGTGGAGCAACTCCCATCCCTCATGCTCAACGATGGCGATGTAAGCCGCATGTAAGTTCCTTCGCAGCCGCCTTCGGGTCAGGTCTGAGCCGACCGGATCGCGAGCAACATCGGCTGCGGGTATCCACCGTCGCCGACGCGCGCTCCGCCCCTTCAACCCAACGGAGACAGACATGACGGTCCGCAAGAGCTTATTCCTCGTCGCCGGCAGTTTCCTCGCTTTGATCGGCGCCTGTGGCGGCGACGACGACCCCGCGTCGGCTGTGTCGGAGGTCGTCGCGTTGCCCCTGCACGGAGAAGCCGACCTCCTCCCCGGATTCGCATACTCCACGGGTCTGCAGCCGAGCGGCTCGCCCGTGCAGGCGTCGTTCGACCTCTCCGCAAAGGGCGCGGCGACGGTGGACGCCAAGGCGGCGCCAAGCGGATCGAAGAGTGAGCCCAAGCTCACGGGCATGCCGGGCAGCGGCAAGGTCGCGCTGTCCGGTGGTTTTTCGATGGTGGGCACGCTCAAGGTCGATATCGACAATCTGCCTTCCTACGACGGCCCGATCCCCGGCCTCGAGAACGTCGAGATCACCTTTGAAGGGAGCACGGCTTTCGACCCGTTCTCGATCGGGACGGGCATCACGACGCAGGCGCTGATCCCACCGGTGCGACTGCCCAAGATCCCGCTGCCCGGAAGCATCCCGGGCTCGCTCGTCCTCGAGGTCGAGGAAGGTAGCTTCGTCGAGATCGGCTTCACCGGCACCTGCGCCGCGATCGACGGGACCGACGTGGCCTACCAAGGCGACGTCGTGCGCGGCGGGTCGCTCATCATCCAGCCGAGCATCGAGATCGAGGTGCCCTTCGTCGGCACGAAGACGTTCGAGATCCCCAAGTTCACGGCGGACCTCGCGCTCGGCACCACGAGCCTCGCGATGGCCGCCGAGGTGTCGACGTTCGGCGCGCCCACGAGCGGCGATGAGGCCAAGGTGGGGACGTGCGAAGGCAATGGGGCCGGCGGCGGCGGAGGCGGCTCGTCGTCGTCCTCCGGCACCGGTGGCGCGGGCGGCTCCGGCGCGGGAGGTGCGGGCGCGGGAGGCGCGGGAGGTTCGGGCGCGGGGGGTTCGGGGGGTTCGGGCGGGGGGCCCGTCTGCAACGACGACCTGAACCCCGAGCCGAACGATACCAAAGACACGGCGACCAAGATTGCGGCCGACATAAGCTGCAGCCCGGTCACGGAAGACACACGCGCCGGCGTGCTCGATGGCGAGACCGACATCGACATTTACTCGTACCCGAACGGGATTGACGTCTGCGCCGGCCCAGCCAAGCCGTGGCTCAAGGCCTATGCGACCAAACCCACGACGTGGTTTTGCATCATCCCGCGCTGCGCCGCCAAGGAGATCCCGGACATCCTCGAGTGCCAGGACGGGCAATACTACTCGCTGGACGGCATGGAAGCCTGCTGCAACCAGGGCGCTGACGTGCTGATGCACCTCGAATGCACCGCAGGCGGGAGCACGCTGACGAGCTATCTGGTCTACGTCGATCAGCCCGGCGTGAACGAGTGCACCGATTACGCATACTCGCTCACGTTTCTATCACCTTGAGGGGACACGATTGCATCGTGCGCGGCGTCATTCGTGGTTCGATGCGCCGCGCGCTGCACCCTCGCTCCGCAGCGCGCGGTTGTACCGCTCCACGAAGCGCCTCGCCTCGCTCTTCGTGAGGTAGTGGTCGTACTTCCATCCGTCGTAGGGCGCGCCGAGGAGCCCGATCCCCGCCGCCAGCGACGGGACCGAGATGCCCAGCATGACCCCTCCGACGGCGGGTATGCGTCGATCGGGCACCGCGGGATTGTCGGTGGCGAGGATCACCACACCCACCGCAGCAGCCAGGACGCCGAGGCTCCCGAGGACCACGCCGGTCGCGCGCATCTGCGGCGCACGATCGCGCACGTAATCGTCGAGCTCGTGGGAGCCAGTTCGCCTCGCGTAACGGCGCACGAACTCGTTCTCCGTGATGCAGCTCTTTTTCGTGCAGAGCTCGAACTGGTCTCGATTCTCGCTCGACTCGCGGACCTCGATGCGCTCCGCATCGTACGTCGCCCTTCCCGGGGACTCGGGTTCCGCCTCGGCCGCGAGAGGAGGCGCCGCGTCCTGTCCGCCGAGCGCGAACGCGACAAACCCGCGTACATGGCGCCGGTCGATGTGTGTGAGCTCGAGCGGATGGGGGCCCTCGTCGAACGCGACGTCCGCATTGCCGCCGGGCGCGGTCGGCTTCGCGAGCGCGATTTCCCCTTCGCCGAGCGTCGCCGAGCGAACATAGCCAACGCCGCACGAGGCCCTCTGACAACACTCCGTGTAGGCCTTCGTCGCGGCCTTCTCGACGCGCGCGCGCACGTCGAAGTGGTAGTGGACGTGCGACGCGCCCGGAGCTCCGGCCGCGCGCGCGGCGTCCGGGGAGAGGAGCTCCGCGTCTTCGATGACGTCACCTGGGACCGGCCGCGGCTCGACGTCGACGAGAGCGTCCGCGCACGGGTTGGGCGCGAGCTGGTCGGCGAGCGGCCGGGTCGTGACGTAAGGCGCGAGCAGGACACGGCCGAGGATGGACGCGTTCTCGGACGGGGCGAAGACGATGTGTTCGTCGTTCGCGAGGGGAGAGCGCGCGCGAAACTGGGCGAACGCGCCTCCGCGCAGGCTGGGAGGGGTGTTGATCATGCAGCCAGCGGCGGACGCCAGCGCGATGAGGGCGACGAGGCCCGAGCGTGTCTTCATGGTCCTCCTGGGTTCGGCGAGCGCGAGCTCGCTTCCACCGTGCGGTCACGGGCGCTTACATGCCGCTTACATCCGAGCCGCGTGCCTCCCGAGAATCGTGCTTCCGAGGCGGTTCAGCAGAAATCGATCGAGAGATCGGGGGAGAAGAAGTAGCCGAGGTCGTTCCCGAGAAGGACCTCGCGCAGCCCAAGATCGCGCATGCGGGTCAGCATGACGTGGAGGCGGTTGCGTGCGGCGTCCGCCAGGATCCGCTCGCCGGGCCAGCCGATCTCGATCAGCTCCTCGAACGAGAACGGGCGAGCCGGCGCGGCGAGGTGGGCCTGCGCGAGCGCGACGAGGAGGCGCCGCATCACCGGCCGGTTTGCACACGCGACGCGTGGACCGCTCGGCGGCTCGAACCAGCGGCCGGTGGCATCGAGCCGCAGCACGCGGGGCGCCGCGGGGGCCGGGGAGGCGTGTGTCGCGAGCGCGCTGCCGAGGAGGCGCGCAAGGACGCGCAACTCGGTGACCCACCGAGAGCCCGCGCCGTTCGCGGTCGCGAGCACGGCGCCGAGCCGTCGCTGGGCGCCGCCTTCGAGCTCGGCGGCGGCCCCGCCGTCGCCGTTCGTTCGAGCACGTTGGGCCTCGGCCAGATCGAGGAAGCCTTTGCAGATCTCGAGCGCTGGCAGGTGCGTATCGGCACCGGCGTCGAGATCGCGCTCGGCTGCCGCGAGCAGCTCGCGCGCCTCGTCGATGTGGCCGACCGCGGCCTCGAGCACGCTCGAGACGACCGTGACGAGCCCCGAGTAGACATGGCGGCCGAGCGTGCGCACCCGCGGGAGCGCTTCGCGCAGCTCGAGCCGCGCCTCGAGAGGGCGCCCCTGCTCGAAGAGCGTGACCGCTCCGCACGCTATCGCGGCCACCTCCAGCGTGTGCTCGCCGGCGGCGCGAGCCACGTCCCGGGCATCGCGGTATCGAAGCGATGCCTCGCTCGGATCGCCCGCCTCGAGCGCGGCGTGCCCCAAGCCGAGCAGCAAGCGCGGGGGCGGCGCAAGGCCGAGCGCTTGGGAGTGGGCGAGCGCCTGCTCGGCGTACGCACGCGCGGCTTCGAGCTCCCCGGCATCGAGGTGCACGTACATGAGCTCGAGACGCATGCTCAGCTCGAAGGGGGCTTCGCCCACGTCGCGGAAGCGTTCGAGTGCCTGCTCGACCCGTCGCCGCGCGCGCGGCTGCTCTCCGCGCAGGCGGGCGACGAATCCGAGCATCGCGTACGCGAGGCCCTCGAGGCGGCGGTCGCCGACGTCGATCGCAAGGCGTAGCGCGTGGTCGGCGGCGCCGCGGCTCTCGTCGAAGCGCCCGCGCAGGAGCAGGACGAGCGCAAGGAAGCGCCGAGCCAACGACTCGAGCGACGCATCCTTCGCGCGCACGGCGAGCGCCACCGCCTCGTCGAAATCGCGCTCGCTCACGTCGAGCCTCGCGACGCGCCAGGCCACGCGCCCGCGGGCGATCAGCGCATGGCCGCGGACGCGTGGATCCACCTCGGCCACCGAGGGGTGTGCGAGCGCTTCGTCCAGCCAGAGGAGGTGCGCAGAAGGGGAACCGTCGTGCCAGCGCGGCTCCTCCAGCGCCACGAGGATCCGGAGCGCAGCCTCCACATCCTTCGGAGAGCTCGACGAGAGGCCTCGGCGCACGACCGCGAGCAGGTTCTCGCGCTCGACGAGCAGCCGCCGCGCGGCGGCGCTCGGGTCGATGCGCGTGAGCGCGGCACAGCGCTCGGCGTACGCGAGGAAGTAGCGCGTGTGGCGTTCGAACACCGCGGTCCGTCCCTCCGATGCCGCGAGCTTCTCCTCGGCGTACTTGCGTACGCTCAGGTACATCGTGAGCCCCGTCTCGCATTTGTGGTCGTCGTACCGCGCATGACTCAGGAGCGACTTGTCGCGCAGCCCCTGAAGGGCCTCGAGCGCGTCATCCCCGCCTGGATCGAGTACCGCTTCGGCGGCGTCGACGCTGATGCGGCCGTGGAAGACCGCGCACTGCGCGAAGGCTTCCTGCTCCCAGGGCGGAAGGAGCCCCCACGACCAGTCGATCGCGTCGCGCAGGGTCGACTGGCGGCCGCCAGCCTTGCCGCGTCGCCCGAGGACGTCGATGCGCCGCTCGAGACGCTCGAGCAGCTCGGCCGGCGTGAGCGTGCCGAAGCGCGCGGCCGCGAGCTCGATGGCGAGCGGTAGTCCGTCGAGCTCACGCACGAGGCGCACCACGACGGGCGCGTCGGCCGGCGTCGGGTCGTACGAAGGGTAGACCTCGCGGACGCGTGCGATCCATAACTCGACTGCTTCGCTGCCGGCGAGGTCGTTCCGCTCGGGCAGCGACAGCGGGGCGAGGTCGTGCACGACCTCACCCGGGATGCGCAGTCGCTCGCGGCTCGTCACCAGGAGCTGGAGCTCGGGGACGCACGCGAGCCACGCGCCCACCGTCGCGTCCGCGTGCTCGACGACGTGCTCGAAATGGTCGAGCACCAGGAGCGCAGGCCCGAACGCCGCAAGCGAGCGGACCATCCGCTCCATCCATTCGTGCTCGAAAGCCCCTTCGGGGTCGGGCACGCCGATCGCGCGCGCGACGGCGGCACGGATTCCGGCGGCCCCGCGCGCACCTTCGAGGTCGCAGAAGCCGACCCGCAGCGGCTCGTCCTGCGAGGGGTCCTCGAGCATGGCAGCCAGACGCGCCGCGAGCGCGGTCTTGCCGATCCCCGCGGTGCCGGTGAGCGTGACGAGCGGCGCCCCTTCGGCGATGAGCTGCCCGACGCGGGCGAGATCGGCGCCTCGGCCGACGAACCCGCGTTCGCCCAGACGCGGCCGGCCTCGGAGAGCGCGTTCTTGCTTGGGAGCGCCCATCACGGGCGCACTGGAGGCGTCCGCGTGGGAAGGGGGATGCGAGCGGATCGACATCGCAGCAGCCGCCGCCGTCGCCTCGACGGGCGCGTGCTGCCCATCCTTCGTACGACGCCCTTTTGGGTCCAAGCCGGGCTGCGGGCGGAGCCGCAGCGATGAGCGAACGCGTCCTCTCGTCACTTTCGATGCCAAGGACCGATGCTACGACCGCTGCGTCGAGCGCGAAAGCATGGACGTTCCGGGCGAGCACGCGTGGGCCCTCTCATTCGCACGCGCGACGTGCTGAAGAACGTGCCCGTGGCGCCGTCGACCGACGACCAGGGCATCCTTCGGATCGAGATCACCGACGAGTACGTGCGCGCGGGCAAGAGCCTCTGGAAGACGCGCGACGACTTCACCACGCGCGATGATGAATGCGCGGCCGACGTCCCGTGGATGACTCCGTCCGCCGGGTGCGAGGCCTTCCTCGGGGCGAACGACAAGGCGCGAATCCAGTGGCAGCACGAGAGCGACACGGCCGCGTTCGAGCAGTCCATCGTGCAGCCGTGACACCGGGCGCGCCCCCCCCCCGTTACCAGAGCGTTACCACGAACTCGTTCCCGCCCTGTCTCATCCTGTCTCTCCTGTCCACCTCCAAGAACCCCCTCGCATGCGCGAGAGTGCCCGGAACGACGCTCATTTTGCAGTCGTTCTCGTGACTTCGCGAGGGGCCCTCGAGACCGCGGGAAAGGGTTTCGTACATCGTAGGTCTCGCGTTCGAATCTCGAAGGCGGATCCAGGCGTTTATTGTTTGATTCCGCGTGGTTACACACCGCGAGGTTGAGCGCCCGTCAGACTGCCAGGGAAGTGCACGTACTTCTGGGTGGTCGCCAGGTGCTTGTGACCTGCCATCCGCTGGACAACGTGGACAGGGCTGCAAGCGCAGAGCCACGAGGTGATCGCGTCGTGTCGGATACAGTACACCGACCACCCGCTTAGGCCCGCCCGACGGCAGACGTGCTCGAACGCTTGGTCGATCCCGAACTGGCCCCACGGCTTGCCGTGGTCGTTCAGGGCGACGTGCGCCTCCCGCGGTCCCTTCTTCACGATGGGGGCGAGGAGCCGGGCGAGCTCCCTGGCGATCGGGATCTCCGCAAGACCCGCTCCTCCGCGAGTGCTTGACCCCAGGTCTTGAGCCGCTCGTCGGCTACATCGAGGCAGCCCGCACCAACACGTTCGGAAACGCTACGAGAGAGCGCGAGTTTCGCCGCGCCGGGGTGTCCCATCGGGTGGGCAGTCAGCGGAGCCTGGTTCGGAGATCTTGCAGAGGGCTCGTAACGGATTTGAGGGGGAGGGGCGGACGAGATCACGTCCGCGACAGCCGCGTCAGCCGAGTGTCGTGATCTCGAGCGTTTTCAGCCCGTCTTCGTCGTCGATGACGTCGATGCGCGTGATGACCCCCTCGCCGAACGTCAACCGAAGCGCGCGTGACAGCCGGCCGCCGGGCGCGTAGATTGCGCCGACGGTGCCGTCGACGAGCGCGGGTTCGGCGGTGTCGAATGCATGCGCCGTCCTCGCGAACCCGATAGCCGACCTGGCCAAGTTTCGCACGCTTCGGATCTCGCGCGCCCGACCGCCCGCACCGCCCCCGTGGACGACGACGTTCGGATCGAGAACGGCGACGACGGCCTCGACGTCGCCCGCTCGAAGCGCGCCAAGAAGCGCCTTGACGATATCGTGCTGTCGCGCAAGCTCGGCCTCATCGCGTTCGGGCGCGCCACGCACGCGCCGCCGCGCCCGGCTCGCGAGCTGCCTCGCGGCGACCTCCGAACGTCCGACGATCGGCGCGATCTGCTCGAACGACACGCCGAACAAATCGTGAAGCACGAACGCGAGCCGCTCCACGGGCTCGAGCGTCTCGAGGACCACGAGCAAGGCGATGCTGACCGAATCGGCCAGCACGGCCTCATCCTCCGCATTCGAGGTCGCCTCCTCCGGCACGACGTCGCCATCTTCCGCCCGGGCCTTCCGCGAGCGCAACATGTCGAGACACACCCGCGCGACGACGGTCGTAAGCCAACCGCGAAGGTTTTCGACCTCGCTTGTCTCTGCTCGTGACAGCCGAAGCCACGTCTCCTGAACCGCGTCATCGGCCTCGCTCCGCGATCCCAGCATGCGATACGCCACCGCGCGGAGATGCGACCGGCTCTCCTCGAAAAGGCCGATGAGATTTTTTTCGTTCGTCACCGTCACGTCCTCGTTCTGCGATTCGTCACATCAGTGACGGGCGAGCGGGCCCGGATGTGACCAGAAGGAGAGATTTGTCATGCAAGCACGACTGAAGAACCCGGCGACGCTCGTTCCGGAGGCGATGCAGCCCATCATGACGCTCGTGAAAAGTCTGCAGAACGGCAAGATACCGCCGCGAACACTCGGCCTGGTCCACGCGCGCATCAGCCAGATCAACGGCTGCGCCGTGTGCCTCGACATGCATGCCCGTCAGGAGAAGAAGGGGGCCGAGCCGGACGATCGCCTACTCGTGCTCGCCGGCTGGCGGGATGCCCCCTATTTCACGGAAGCCGAGCGCGCGGCACTCGCGCTGGCCGAAGCCGAGACCCGCCTCGCCGACCGCGCCGACGCCGTCCCCGACGACGTCTGGAACGAGGCCGCCCGCCACTTCGACGAACAAGCGTTGGCCCAGCTCGTCCTCTACATCGGGCTCATCAACATGTTCAACCGCGTGAATGTCACGACACGGCAGGTCGCGGGCGCTCAGAGCTGGTGAATGTAGGGTTTCTTATGGTCGCCACCATCGGGAGCGTGCGAGCGAGGCTGCGGAACGTGCGGCACAAATAGAATTGTGTGACCCCCAGCATCGATCTTTTGGGCAAACTGCCCAGCCTCCTCATGGCCTCGCCGTGGCCTCACTGTGGATGAAGTGCACGTACCTCTGGGTGGTCGCCAGGTGCTTGTGACCTGCCATCCGCTGGACAACGTGGACAGGGATGCCTACGCGGAGCCACGAGGTGAACGCGTGGTGTCGGAGACAGTACACCGACCACCCGTTTAGGCCCGCCCGACGGCAGACGCGCTCGAACGCCTGATCGATCCCGAACTGGCCCCACGGCTTGCCGTGGTCGTTCAGAGCGACGTGCGCCTCCCGCGGTCCCTTCCTCACGATGGGACCTGATCGTCCGAGGGGATCTCGAGGATGCTCTGCCCGATGGGCTCGAGCTTCGGCAGGTTCACCGGCCGATCCTCCACGTATCCGCGGCTCTTGGCGAATCGGAGCACCGGCCGGAGGACGATCTGCGTGTTGTTGCGCGTCGAGCGGGTCAATTTCTGCCGGGACAGGTCGAGGTCCAGATCCGCAGCGGCCTTCCCATCGACCTTGTCCAGGGGGAGCTCGCCGAACTCGGGAGCAAGGTGTTCCGGAGGACCGACTCGTAGCCCCTTCGACTCGTGACCTTCAGCTCGGCCACCATGAAGGTCTCGCGGCACTCGGCGACGAGCTCCGCGAAGCTCTTGACAGACGGGTTTCCCCGTATCGTTCTACTTTGCGGACTGCCATGGTCAGACTCCCTTCCGATCATCCCAGCCACTTCAATGCCTCGGTCGCGTCGCGAGCCATCGATTGAGCTCGGCAGCTTCGGGGATGTTTGCTTTCGTGGAGCGGGCGAAGGCCCCCTTCGCCGCGTTCGCGAGCGTGAGGGCGCGATCGCGATCGCCTTTGCCCTCCCACAAGGCCCGCGCAAGAAAAAAACGCGCGTTGGCGAGAACCTCGGGACGACCTTCCCAGGTCGGCGCCTCGCAGAGAGCGAGCGCGCGTTCGAGCGGCGCAAGTGCCTCTTGGGGGCGGTGCAGCGCGAGGAGGGCTTTCCCTATCGGAGTTAGCACCTCGGCAAGGGATGAGTGTTCAGGACCACCGACTTTCTCCATAATGCCGAGCGCACGCTGGAAATGCGGGAGCGCTTGCAAAGGCTTGTCGGCGCGGAGCAGCATGTCTCCCCAGTCGAGGCGAACGATGGCGTCGTTCTGAGATTCGACCGCGGATGCTTTCTTATACAGCTGGATGGAACGTTCGAAGCGAGCAGCCGCGGACGTATACAGCTTCTCCTCTGTATCGACTTTGGCCAGACAAAGTGTCGCCAAGGCCAGCCGAGCGCTCTCCTTACCCATTTTCGCTTCCATGATCGAGTGGGCCCTCTGGCAATACCCCCGCGCTTTTTCCAGTTGACCTGTATAAACGTGCGCATGACCAAGAACCTCGGTGGCGTCCGCGATCGCTGTGCTATGGTCATCGTGCGTCTTCCGCCAGATGTCCAGGGCACGATTCACGTAAGAAATCGACTCCTCCGCCTTTCCTTGCTCGAAGAGTGCAAGTCCGATGACGTACAGGGTTTGGGCAGTATCGCGGTTGTATTGCCCGTACGACTGATCGATGAGCGGAAGCGCGTTTTGAAGTAATGTGATGGCCTCCGCGTATCGACACTTCCCAAAGAGTGCTACCGCGATCCGACGCCGCATCCCTGCGGTCCGGGGGTGCGTCGGGCCGAGGTCCTTGACATAAATATCGAGTGCCCGTTGAAGGGCATGGTGGGCCTCATCGAACCGTATCCCCTGGTTCAGATACGTGGTGGCCAATTCTGCATGCACCCTGGCCACGTTGATGTTGTCTGGTCCGAGCAACTCGAGCCGTAGCTCGAGGACACGCTTGTACCTGTCAACGGCCTGCATCATGTCGCCCTGCTGCCTCAAGGTATATCCTTCGTACATGAGCAGATCCGTCTCGAACGCCTTATCTCCACCGATTCGCTCCAGCGCTGCCCGCGCGGCGCGATGGATGCCCATCGCCTCATCGAAACGCGCTTGCTGGCCTCCGATGACATAGAAGAGCTCCATCTGGGCACGCGCAGCCACCCGGTCATGTCGGCCTGCTTCCGCGGCCAGGGCGGCCTCGGTCAACGTTTGCGCGGATGCCTTCACCTCGACGTCCTGCTCGAGAATGCCGCGTTCGAGAAGCGCCTCGGCCTCGAGGGGTCGGTATCCCAGCAGACGCGCTTCTTCGGTGATTTGTCGGGTGAGCGCAAGGCTCTCTTTGTACTGGCCTGTGCGGGTGAGCGCCTTGGCCTCGGCGAGACGGCCGCGCAGCTCGTCCACCTTGGCGCGCGCCGTCGGGTCGCTGGGCGGCCGAACAGGCATTGTGAGCAGGTCCGTGCGTGCACACAGCTCGACGGGCGCCACGTTCCCCGCGGCCTCCACGGCCTTCTCCACCGTCTTCGCGTTCGCGCGCTGGAACTCGGTGGTGAGCGCTTTGACCTCCTGGAGCCGGTCCTTCAAGCACTGCATCCGCAGGTCGAGCAGGGACTCGGATTGCTCACCGCGCATGTGTGTCGCCTCGCAAGCGTCCGTGTGCATCGCGACCCACTTCGATGTATAGGCGTCGAAGGCGCGCTCCACGCCCTGCCAGGCATCGCTGGCAAAGGACACACGCGTGGCGAGGAAGGCGTCACGCACCGATTGCTTTTGTGCCTGATCCCAGACACCTGCGAGGTTTTGTTCGGCGCCCTGGCACAAGCGGGGGGGCGTTGCCGCGGGCTTCTCGCGCACGAATGCGAAGAGGACACTCACGCCGAGCGCCAGGGCCGTGCCCGCGAAGAGCGCGATGCGGCGAAGACGAGCGCGAGGGTCGTGGGTGAGCGTCGAGAGCAGCTCATCCATCGACGGAAAACGCTCGGCTGGCTCCGCGGATAACCCACGCAGGAGGGCTTGGTGAATGCGCTTCGGAATGCGCCGGCTCTTCGGGGCCGCGCGTGGAAGGCCACGCGAAATGGACGCGAGCAGGCTCTTGTACGTATCGCCCGTGAAGGGGCGCTCGCCGTAGAGTGCCTCGTACAGCGCTACGCAGAAGCTGAACTGATCGCTGCGTGCGTCGACCGAGGCGCCCTCGACTTGTTCGGGCGCCATGTACGCCGGTGTTCCCACCAATGCTCCGCTGCGCGTCAGGTGGGCGGCGAGCAGACGCGTGGGCTGCACGCCATCCAAAGCAGGGAGAACTTCCTCGTCCCTCTCCTCCTGCTGACCTGGGGTCGTACCCAGCGTGGCGCGCGCCAGTCCAAAGTCGGTCACGCAAACGCGTCCGTCTTGCCCACAAAGTACGTTGTCGGGCTTGAAATCACGGTGAATCAGCCCAGCCGCGTGGGCCGCGGCGAGACCGCGCCCTGCGAGCACGAAGCGATCGAGCACCTCGCGTGTCTTGCGTGGGCGCTCGCGGATCCATTGGGTGAGCGTCTGTCCGTCGAGGAGCTCCATGGCGACGAAGACGTGCTCTCCCACCGTGCCGCAATCATGAACGGTGATGACGTTCGGGTGCGAAAGGCGAGCCATGGCCTGAGCCTCCCGGAGGATACGCACCCTCGAGCCCTCGACGCCGAGCTGCTCGATGACCTCGGGGCGCAAGATCTTGAGCGCAACTTTGCGATCGAGCTCGGGGTCGTAGGCCGCGTGGACCACGCCCATCCCGCCCATGCCGAGGCAATCGAGGAGAAGATAACGTCCGACGAGCGTACCGCGCGGTAGGAGTGCAGCCGGTATCGGTGCATGATGGCTGTCCAGCGCGCCGAGGGGAGCGATGGTGGGAGCAGCACCAACCTCATCCGCGAACAGGGACGAGCGCGCGAACTCCACCAGAGCGCGCCGGCATTCTGCACATCGATCGATGTGCCCTTCGACGCGTGTCGCCTCCTGCTCGGAGAGCACACCTCGAACGAAACTGAGGACAGTGGTTGCGTCGATACAATCCATGGGGAGCCGTCGACGAGTCTACAGCGCGGTGGGTGTCGCAACAATTGCCATCTGTCCGCCTGCGTTGGCCGGAGGTGACGGAGGATGGAGATTTTTTTGCGACAGGTTGCCGAGGTCGGTGTCCATCAGCGCGAGAGGCATCGACTGTCCAGATCTGGAGTGGCGCTCCCGACGTGAAGCACTGCGTGCGCGTGGTGTGGGTATGGCGCGCGCTCATGCGGGCCGGATGCTGCGTGCGTGTCCTTGCGCATGGAGAAAGAAAACGAACGATGAACGATTCGCGTTGGTTTTACCTTGCAGTGGCCTTGGCCGTCCCGGTGATCGGCTGTGGGAGCAGCGATGGTCTTTTTGCATCGGGGGGTACCGCGGGAGCGGGAGGCGCCGGCGGCGGAGCGGCGGGAGCGGGAGGCTCCGGCGGCGGATGCGATACGCAGAGCTGCAACGAGCCTCCGCCCGCCGGGTGCGCTGATGAGTTCTCCGTGCTCAACTACGAGAGCCAGGGCATCTGCTGGGAGGGCGCGTGCAAGTACCCCTCGTCGTCGATCACCTGTGATGCCCCACCCCCGCCCGCCTGCAATGCCGATGGCTCGCTCCGCACCTATTCATCCATAGGCACGTGCGCGGACGGGACGTGCTCCTACCAGCCGATGGACGCCGATTGCGGCGCCGCGGGCTGCTGCGAGGACCATTGCTGCGAGCTCGAACCATCCAATGCCGACACCCTCGGGCCGCTCGAGCAGAACGGTCTCGTGATCTCGGCGCCCCAGGGCACCTTCAACACCTCGACCGACTGCATCACTCCCTCGGTGCTGGGCGACTGCAAGGTGGTCGCGCCGGCCGGTTCGCCGGAGGTGTGCGTCTGCCGGGCCGACGAGCTGACGATCAACTCGCTCACGATCGCGGGCAAGTGATCTTCCCCCGCTTCCGTGGACAAACCGACGATGCCGCAAAGGCGGCCAGCTCCCAAGAAGGACCTCACGTGAAGAATCATCGATTCAATGTAGCGCTATGGCTCGGGCCGCTCGTTTTGCTCGCGGGGGCCTGTGGCGCCGATTCCTCGGGAATGGGCGCAGGAGGCGACGGGGGCGGGCAGGCCGCGCGTCCGTCGTCGGAGGGAACGGCCGAGGCGCAGGCGGCATTGACGGCGGGCGCGGGCAGCCTGGGTACCTGCGACGGAAACCCGGCGCGCTGCGCGGCGGTGAACGTTGCCGTGGGCTTCGATCACACGGTGGCGCTGAAGTCGGACGGCACGGTCTGGGCCTGGGGGTGGAACGGCAACGGCCAGCTCGGGGACGGCACGACCCTCGAGCGACACACAGCCGTGCAAGTGAGCGGCCTTGGCGGCGTCATCGCGGTGGCGGCGGGCGCCTCTTACACCGTTGCGCTGAAGTCGGACGGCACGGTCTGGGCCTGGGGGTTCAACCAATTCGGCCAGCTCGGGGACGGCACGACCACCGAGCGTCACACACCCGTGCAAGTGAGCGGCCTTGGCGGCGTCGCCGCGGTGGCGACAGGCCGGCAACATACCGTTGCGCTGAAGTCGGACGGCACGGTCTGGGCCTGGGGGTGGAACAGCTACGGCCAGCTCGGCGATGGCACGAACATCGATAAACTCACGCCCGGGCAAGTGGGCGGGCTGATTGACGTGACCGCAGTGGTCGGCGGAGGGTACCATACCGTTGCGCTGAAGTCGGACGGCACGGTTTGGGCCTGGGGGGAGAACAGCCACGGTGGTCTCGGCGACGGCACGACCACCTACCGAGACAAACCCGTGCAAGTGATCGGGCTGAGCGGTGTCACCGCCGTGGCGGCCGGTGTCTTCCACAGCGTCGCGCTGAAGTCGGACGGCACGCTCTGGGCCTGGGGGTGGAACGGTCCCGGCCAGCTCGGCGACGGCACGAGCATCGAGCGTCACACGCCCGTGCAAGTGATCGGGCTGAACAACGTGACCGCCGTGGTGGGGGGCGAAGACCATACCGTGGCGGTGAGGTCGAACGGCACGGTATGGACCTGGGGGAGAAACGATTCCGGTCAACTCGGGGACGGCACGACCAACAATCGATCTACGCCACTGCAACTGGTGGCGCCGACCGGTTTCGCCGCGGTGGCAGCGGGCCCCAGGCACACGGTGGCGCTGAAGTCGGACGGCACGGTCTGGGCCTGGGGGTGGAACAACGAAGGCGAGCTCGGGGACGGCACGATCCTCGATAAACTCACGCCCGTGCAAACGAGCGGACTCAATCTCTCCCCGGAGTGCGGCGCAATGGCTGCCTGTAACGCGGGCACGGGCCTGTGCGCTGCCGTGCCCGGGCCGAACGGGACGGCGTGCGACGACGGCAATGCCTGCACGCAAACGGACACGTGCGAGGGGGGGATGTGCGTCGGAGGCAACGAGCTCGTCTGCCCGCCGGTGGGCGAGTGCGAAGTGGGGCTCTGCAATGCGGCCAATGGGGTGTGCTCGGCGGTCCCCAAGCCGGACGACACGCCTTGCGCAAGCGGGGTTTGCCTTGCCGGCGTATGCGAGATCGAGGCAACGACGTCGAGCACGAGCGCGACCGGAACCGGCGGCGGTGGCGGCGGTAGCAGCTCGACCGGAACCGGCGGCGGCGGCGGCGGCGGCGGCGGCAGCTCGACCGGAACCGGCGGCGGCGGCGGCGGTAGCAGCTCGACCGGGACCGGCGGGATGATGGAGACGAGCTCGACCACGGGCGCCGGCGGAGACACCGGGGAAAACCCCTCCAGCGAGAGTGGCTGTGGCGCCTGCGTCGTCGGTAGCGGATCGGCGAACGGGGCCCCTTGGATCGGCCTTGGGCTCTTGCTCGTGCTGCGGCGGAAGCGGAAGAGCCTAGCGTTTCGCCAGCGCTCCGCTACCGTGGCGGCGATGCGTTCCCTTTCGCGTTTCCTGCCGCGCGCTCTCCTCGCTGTCAGCCTCGGGTGCCTACCGGGTTGCCTTGACCTCATTCGTGGTGGCGCTGAGCTCATTCGAGAGGCGAATGCCCCGGAGGAGGACCCGGCGAAACCCGAGCCCGCCGCTGCCGCGAAAGAGCCGAAAAAGCCCAAAGAGTCGAGCTTTCCTGTCGTCGCGGCGCCGTATCAGCGCCGGATCCTCTTCGCGAACAAGTCGCTGAAGGCGGACGCCAGCAACGCCTCGATCGCGATCGACACGTGGACGCTTGGAGACCCGCTGTATATCCATGCCTATGGGGGGCCCTACGGGGAGGAGGCCCCGAAATACGTCGTGTTGTACGCAGAGGTCAACGGCGAGCCCGCCGCCTGTGCCGACAATGAGATCATCCAGGGTGCGGATTTCGGGGCGCTCGGCCGTGTCGAGCTTCACGGCGACTCGATCACGCCGGTTCAAGGCGGGGTTGGTCCGCAAGCGTTCGATACGCACATGGGCATGCCGGCGAGCGTCTATGCGGGGGTCTGGGCGAACAACCTGAAGAGCGATCGACCCTGGGCGCGGACCTGGGAGGAGTTCCACAAGCGCATCATCCCCATGCTGCACGTGGGCGACAACACGCTGAAGCTCACGCTCGCGGACGAGAAACGCACCGAGATCTTTGCCGAGGGGACGGTGACCATCAAGGTTCCGAGCGAGGCTGCGTTCAAGGCCGAGCTTTCGGCGAACGTCGAGACATCGGAGAGCGGAGACCCCGCGACCTTGCGCGAGATCGACAAGCTCGTGCGGGCTCATTCCTGGTTTCGTGACCTTCGGATCGTGCGGGTCTCCTACGTCCTCGACAAGTGGAGAAAAGAGTACGAGGGCCGCGAGGTCGTCAGGGCCATCATGAACGTCGACGTGATTTTTCGCAAAACCGGGGACAAGTTCCCCGCGCGATGTCGCGTGAGAGGCGTCGTCGCCGCGCGCAATGCAGAGGGCAGCCCGGAGACGAAATTCGGCAAGATTTTCCTCGACAGTTACACCTTGGAGACGCGGTGGACCCCGTGTCCATGAGCCGACTGGCCCGAAGCCCTGACGAGATCACTCCGCGGCGTCTGTCAGATACCGGTGGATGCTCAGGTTGAGCTCACTCTTGACCAAGGCGAGCAGACTGTTGAAATCCGCGTTGTCGAGCCCCAGCCGCTCGCGGAGAAGGCGTTGTGTCTCGAGGAGGATGGACTCCCGCGCCTGCGCAATCCACCGTGCGACCGTCGAACGGTGGACCCGGTGGATGGCCCCGATCTGATCGATGTTCAAGCCATCGATGAAATGGAGACGTAGCAGGTTCCGATCGCGCGCTGACAACGCTGCGACCGCCGTTTCAAAGGCATACTTGAACTCATTCCTGTAGCGTGACTTGAGATAGTCCATCTCGGGGGACGCGTGGGTCGCGAGCCCCTCGAGGTGGTCGTCTGCGTTGACGCGTGCGGTCTCTCGCTTGCGCCCCCGCCGCGCGTTGAGCGCCATGCGCATGGCGGTGACCCGGAGCCAGGCGCCCAGCGACCCGATTCCGGCATACTCGCCGATTTTCGGCAGCTCGTCGGGCTCTGCAGCAAACAGCTTCTGACGTAGGAGCTGGATGAGATCGCTGCTGTCGTTGTCCCCGGCGACGCGCGCCATCGCTGCATGGAGCCACGAAAAATAGCCGCGCTCGATCGCTGCGATGGCGGCCCCGTTGCCGTGCGCGGCCGCGCAAGCGAGGTAGAGATCACTGATGTTCAGGGTTCCGAGGACCTCGAGTGGTTCGTGTGTCGAGGAGAGGCGCCCCCCCAGGTGACGGGCGAAGGTTTCACCTGCCACATGAATGTCGGGATGCGCTGTATGCGCCGCATCGAGGATCGCGCAGAGCTTCGCTTCGAGCCCTGGTGCTGCAGCTTCGGTCCGTGTGGACGCGCCACCAAGCACCTCGAGGAAAACGGCTGCGAGCGAGGGGGATGGTGCCATGAATTACCAAACCTTACCAGGAGGTCGACCCTTCATCAAGCGACGGGATCGTCCCGGGCGCGCCCGTGCTAGGGTGGCCCTGCTGTGATCCAGATTTTCGGTACGACGAAATGCAAAGCGACGCGTGCGGCGCAGCGGTTCTTCGCAGAACGCGGCATCAAGGTGCAGAGCGTCGACCTGCGCGAAAAAGGCCTCTCCAAGGGAGAGCTCGCCAGCGTCGCGCGGGCCGTGGGCGGCATGCGCGCGCTCTACGATGCGGAGAGTCCACGCGTGAAGGAGCGCGGGCTCCAGTACAGCGCCCCGACGGAGGCACGCCTCGCCGAGCTGCTCTTGGAGGATCCACTGCTGCTCCGCACGCCCATCGTGCGCTCCGGGGCGCGCTCGGCGGTAGGCGCGGCCGAGCCCGCATGGAAGGCGCTCGCGGACGCCGAGAAGGCGCGGTGATCGGTCACCGCAAGGTGCTCGCTAGCGTTCGGACGTGACCGCGCGGAAGTTGCGAATCATTGAAAGTCGCTCGATTGAGGGAAGGGGCCGGATCACGCTCGGGCGAGCGTGATCCGGCGGGGGAGGGTCATTTCGCGAGGCAGGCGTCGAGCTCGGTCTTGCAGACGATCGCCGGATCCTGGTCCGGGCCGGCTTTCTTAAGGAAGCAACGCAAGGCGTCGGAGAACTCCCGCGAGACCGCGGCGTCCGAGCTCGTCACGCAGGGCGTTATCTCCTGGCTCGCGCTGATGGCCTGCTGCACGCAGGCGAACGACTCGGCGCACGTCGCCTTGCCATTGCCCACCCACTCGGCACCGATGAAGTTCGGCTGGCCGGGGACGTCGGGCTCGGCGCGGCAGTGCGCCGTCGCCGAATCGGCCGGGTAATACGAGCCGAGGAGCATGCACATCTCGTCCGTCGAGCGCGGGCCCTCGAAGACGTCCCTCGTCTCTGCGTTCGAGTAGTCACACCAGTAATCGAACCACTCGCCTGCCTTGACCTGGAGGCCTTCGCCGAAATCCTTGACGGCCACGTTCTCCCATTGGGTGCTCGTATAGAACGGATCCGCCTGCCCGACGATCGACGCGGCATAACCAACGCCGCGCGCGTGCATGTGCGATTGCACGTTCGCGATCGTGATGTCCGTGTGCACCGGGCACCGCATGCGCGCGCGGCCCTCGGCCTGCGCCCCGACGTAGATGAAGGGGTTGTAGATGAAGAGGATGTCGCCCTCCGTCTTCACCTCGGCCTCGGGGATCGTGTAGAGGTTCACCCGGACCTCGGGCTCGATGACGTTCATCGAGGCGTTGATGTAATGCGCGTTCATGAGGAGCACCGCGCCCGGGCGCACCTTCATGGCCACGCCCTGGGGGAAGCGCAGCATGGAGTCGCCGTCGGCGTTCTGCGAGCCGGCGACGAGCTTCTCCACCTCCCAGCCATCGGTCGCACCGTCGGAACAGTCGAATACGCCGCTCGTGTCGACGACCGTCCCGTCCTCTTTCTGGGTCGGGATGTCGTCGTAGCTCGTCTGGAAGAGCAGGAAGTGGTGGCTCCCCTTCGAGTAGCGCACCTCGTCACGGTTGACGAAAAGCCCCTCCGCGGGTGCCTTCACGAACATGCAATGCTCGGCCTCGGTGCCGGGGTCGAGCTTCGTGACCATCTTGAACTGCACGCCCTTGCCCGCTTCCGGGGGCGCGAGCAGCTCCTGCCCAGGCTGCCCGGGTTCCGCGGGCTCCGAGCCGCCACAGCCCACGAGGGCCGGCAGGGCGAGGGTGAGGGACGGGATGGCGGTCTTGAATAAGAAGTTGCGAAGATTCATGGCTGTCCGTGTGAGTGACCGGTGGTCTCGCGGATCGCGAAGAATTGTTGCCCGAGAGGACGCTTGCCATCTGTTCCCGGTCGCGGTGAAACGTTCATCGGTCTCGCTACTTCGTACGTGGTGGGGGAGGGGCGACAGGGCGGACCCGGCGACGAGCGCGCTCCTCGGGCAGCTTCCCGGGTGGTGAACCTCAGCCGCACGTGGATTCGCGAGGTGCGCAGGACCGAGCTGCTCGAGCCCTATCCGTGGGTCAGGGCCTACTACGACCGCGCCCTGGCGCGTCCGGCTTGGGAGCGCACGCTTGGCCTCTACGCCGAGCGGCTCGGGGTGGCGGTGGCGGACATCCGCTAGGACCGGCGTCGACCAGCGACCCAGATTCCGCGGCGCGGGACCGGCAGCGGGCCATTTCCTTTTGCCAGACGCCGGTACCCCGGCCCGCCACAGCGAGCAGCAGGTCACCCTCGAGTCGATCCGGACGCGAAGTTCGGCTCAGCTCAGCGCCCGACGAGCGCGCGGTCGATGGCCGCGCGGAAGTCCTGCACGGGCAGGGCGCCCGGGATGCGGCGACCGTTGACGAAGAACGTCGGCGTGCCCTTGATCTCGAGCCGCGCAGCCTCCGCCTTGTCGGCGGCGAGCTGGGCGTCGGTCTCCGCCGATCGCATGTCGCGGCGCAGCCTCGCGACGTCCAGGCCGGCGGTCTCGGCGGCGCGCTCGATTCCCTCCTGATCGAGCGTCCCCTGGGCGCCGAGCAGCGCGTCGTGCAGGGGCCAGAATTTGCCCTGCGCCTGCGCCGCGATCGCGGCGCGGGCCGCGTCCGCGGCGTGCGCGTGGAACTTGAGCGGGTGGTGCTTGAAGGCGATGCGCAGTTTGCCCGGGTACTCCTGCTCGAGGTCGCGCAGCGTCTTCTCCGCGCGAGCGCAGAAGGGGCACTCGAAATCGGCGAACATCACGAGCGTCACGGGCGCGCTCTCCGGCCCCCGCACGGGCGCTTTGCCCAGCGAGACCTCTTCGACGACGTCGGACGGCGCCTCGGCCTCCGCATGCTTGCAGTCGCAATCGGGTTTGTCCCCGTGGCACCCCTCCGCCTCGGGCGCAGCTTCCTGCGCCGCCGGCGCGGCGGCGGGCCGTATCGGGGTTTCGTCGGTCGGACCGATGCTCTCGGGCGCCTGGCTGCATGCCGCGGCGAGCGCGACGGCGACGAGGGCCATGGAACGATTGAGAGAAACGAACGGCGAGCGGATCGCGCGTGACATGGCAAGGGCTCCTGGGCCGGGGAAATGCGGGAGGCGGCGCGTGCCACCGGATCCCTCGTCCGGCCTCATTCCTCCTGTGGCCCGTCCTCGGAGCAAGTTACACAAGATCGGCTCATGCACCCATAAGGCTCCTCGGACTCGGGCTCGGGCTCGGCGCTCGGGACGATCGCGGACGCGCACGCATAGCAGGTTTCCCCGGCGCGGGCGTCTTCGTGGGCTGGCGCGGAGGGCTCGGCCGTGAGCGGAGGCGCCTCCTCCCGGGGCCACGCGAGCAGGACGAGGAGCGCCGCAGCGGCCGCGAGGACGAACCCCGGCCCCGCCCATTTGAAAACGGGGTGCTGCCTGCCTCGCGCCTTCGCTCGTGAACGAGGCGCCTTCGCAATCGGGCGGACCTTTTCGGACGCGCGCGCCCGAGCCAGCACCGCCTCGAACGGGGGAGGCGGTGGAAAGGCCGCCCCGCGGGCCGAAAAGACGCGCTTCTCGCGCTCGAGCCAGGCCATCTCCTCCTTGCAACTCCGACAAACTTCGACATGCGCGGCCACGCGCGCGGACTCCTCCGGGTCGAGCTCGCCCCGGAAGAACGCCTCGACCGCCTCGGCATGGCAATCGCTCATCGCGCACCTCCTTCCCCGAGCTCCGCGCGCAGGATCTGCCGGGCGCGGTGGATCTCGATCTTCACCTTGGGCACGCTCCACCCCATGGTGCGCGCGATATCCTCATAACAGAGATCGTGATCGAGCCGCAGCAAGAGCACCGTGCGGCGATCCTCGGACAGCTTGCCGAGCGCGCCCTGCACGAGGCCGAGCGCCTCGCGGCCGAGGACGTCCTCCTCGGGCGAGCCGGAGGAGGCGTCCGCGGGGCGCTCCTCCCAGGCCTCGGGAGGGTCGTCGGTAAGCACCTGCCGGCGCCGCCGGCGTGCGCGTTTGACCTCCATCGATACGTGCCGGGCGATCCCGAAGAGCCAGGGCACGGGGCGCCCTTCGGCCTCGAGGGTGTGCAGCCGCTGGAAGGCCCGCACGAACGTCTCCTGTGTCGCGTCGCGCGCGGCCACGGGATCGCCGAGGAGGTCGCACAGGAAGCGATGGATCTGGTGGGCGTGGGCGGCGTAGAGCGCCTCCAGTGTCGAACGTGTCACCTCGGGGCTCCCCGCGCGCGGGCCCTCGGCGGGGGGGGCGTCCGCCGCCGCGAGCGCGCGCGCCGGTGCGATGAGGGAGGCGTCCGGGATCGAGGTCACGCTGCCACTGTGGCCGGAGGAGCCCGCAGGTTACAACCGATCTGCGCGGGGGGGGCGGGAAGGCGCTCAGGGTCGCTGGTGGACGCGGAACGTCGTCGACGCGCATGCTCAGGCCTCGGCGCGTGCGGGGGGATGGACGATCGCAACCGTTTGGTCAACTTTGCCGACGCACCATTTCGTTGATCCAGATGGGGGCAAACGGAGAGGTGCAACCCTTGGAAACCGGATAATCGCGATAGATTCCCAGTCTTTCGCCAATGGCAATAGCCCGCTTGCGATGCTTGGGGAAGTGAATGCCGATTCCTGCAAGGCAGAAATTCATCGTCCATTGCACTTCCGAAGCAGCGTTTCCCATTTCAGACTCGATACGGTCCAGAAGCGCTGGCAGATCGAGTCCGTCCGGATGTTTCGCGATGCGCTCCGACGTCAGGCTCCAGCCGGCGCGGGCGGCCCAGGGGTCATCATCTTGCATCCATGATTGGCGAAGAGACTCCTTGTCAGGATGGTTCTTGACGACATTGGAATTCAGCCAGTCCGCAACTTGCACAAAGTCGACAGATCGCACCATCCGATCCATCTCGTCGCGAGACAGGTTTTGGGGCTTGAGCAGAAGGATTGCCAGGAGCCGGGCGTCGATGTTCCCGGTTTCCCAGAGAGCGATGGCCAACGGGTGGTCGGTCTTGACCTTCGCGGCAAGCTTCCGTATGTCACCAAGACGGACGCCGAACTGATTGTCCCCTGCGCCATGTTTCTTGTTTTGCGCACGGACCTTCTCATGACCGAGAGATTTTAGCTGCGCGAGGGCATCCTTGAGAGTCATTGTCATGCTCGTGGCGCTCCTTGAGTCGGAGGATGCGGGACAACTGTCTGATTAGGCCATGCCAGTCCTTGCGTTCGGTCGAAACATCAAAGACTGTGCTGGGACGCACGTCAAGAGGGATGTAGAGGAGGGGCCAGGGTAACACCTGCTCAGGCGCGTCTGGACGGGCGCCCAGGGACGTGCAGGGGCCGCCCGCTCCTCGGCCCCGCGGCCTACAGGTTCCTGCTCGATGTCCGCACTGCCGCTGGCTGATGGTTCCGCATCCGGTGCTTCGAGGCATCAGCGTCGAAGGAGCACGCCATCGGTGTCATGACGGTGGTCGGTAAGGACTTCGTGCGTTTCAGGTTTGTCCACGTTACGGCGCAGGTTGGCGTCGCAACGCGCTTGCCGTCGAGGACCGCGGCCACGTAGCCACGCGGGTACCCGAAGGCCTAGGGGTTCACTCCGGGGCGGCCCCGAAGGCTGTGCGGCGATCAAGGTGCGAAGCTGCCCCAGCCGCTGGACAACGAGCAAGGTTTCGTGAAGCCACCGTTTGCTCACTCCTTCCAGACCGGCCTTGCCGGGTGACACTTGCGTTCTTTGCGAGACTCTCCTCCAGGCCCGTACCGGAGCAGGCAGGCGCAGGCGATGGACACGCGTGCGATGCTGCTCAATGAACCACTCGAGACACCGATAGCGAGGATCCCATCATGAAGAATCTGACGCGACTCATGATCATTGGCGTGCTGGCTGCGGGCCCCTGCTTCATTTCGCCCATAGCATCTGCTCAACCCATCACATGCGGCGGGGTGCACGGCGCTTCGGTTGCAGGCCTCCGCGGCATTGCCTTCGGTGACCCTCCGGTCGGTTCCACGTCCGGTGCTGTGATTGAAAGCATCAATCCCCCCAGCCCGTTCCTGCCTGCTCGGATTCCGAGCGGCGGCACGTTCACACCCGAACTCGGCGACATGATCACGGAGGTCAACGGCATCCCGATTAGCTGCGTGGGCAGCTTGATGAATGCAATGAACTCGGTGCTGGCGTCGACCTCCGTGCGTCCTGTCCTCGTGAGCTTCACCATCCGGCAGGCGCGCTTCGGCACCAGCGTGACGATCTCCGCCGTGATCTCGTGACACAACGCGAGTGCCGGACAGAGGCGTCTCGCGGCAAACGGTCAGCAAGTGGCGAGGGGAGATGCTCCTGCTCGAGCTTATGCGCGTGGACTCGGCGTACCAGGGATGGGAGAAGAGGTGTCGCTCGACGAGCTGCGCGCGCGGGCCGAGGCACGTGGCGCCGCGGTCGACGGGCCGCGGAATCAGCCGTGGTTCACGCGCGAGCTCGTGGTGACGGATCCGGAAGGGTACAAGCTCGCATTCGTGACGCCGAACGAGCGCGTGGAAACGTGACGAGAGGTGGGGGGAGGATGCGTCGAAGGCGCTAGCGCTGCCAGAGCGGGCATGTGTGTTCGACATATTCGTCGAAGCGAGGATCCGCGTTCCTCTGCTCCGGGCAGTACTCCTGCACGACGGACTCGAGCTCGGTCCGGCAGCTCTGCATGTCGACCACGGCGCAGATCGCCGGGGCGGACTTCGCGACGACCCGGGCCATCGCCATCTTCAATCCCCAATGGGTGTCCGATGAACGGCCTTCTGTTGTAGGCGCAGCTCCTTGGCCACGTCGAGCGTCGTCATGAGGCCCTTGTCGTGTAACGCCTGGATTTCGGCCCCAAAACGGGTCGGCCGGTGCTCTGGCACGTACTGTTTGTCTGGAACTGTGCCATCCGCCGGTCGATCTGCGTGGGGCCGGCCGTGGTGTTCGGCGTGGCATCGTGGCAGCCAGCACCGCGGATCGTTAGGCAAGCACGGCGGGAGATTCAGCCGATGCCTCACCAGCGATCGCCGCCGAGGAGGCGGGCATCTGCCCATTCGGTGTCGATGTACCTCGGGCGAACGGCATGCTCTCCAATGCCACAGGCTCGCCTTGCGCAACACGACAGCCTCCGCGCCGCGCACGGACATCGACGGGAAGCCGCGCGACGCCATGCCGGATATCAGGGCGGACGAGCTCTCGCAGATAGTTCGGTCACTCCACGCGGCGTTCTGATAGGCTCCCCGGACGCTTGCTTCGGAGGGAGATCGTGAGGAGAGCTTCTGCCGTTCGGATGGCGTTGGTCTGGGTGTGCGCCGGTGCGTACGCGTGCTCCGAGGTCGACGCGGAGCCTCCCACGTCGTCCTCCACCAGCTCGAACGCGTCCGCCAGTGCAAGCAGCGGCGCCGGTGGCAGCGGCGGCAGTGGAGGCGCGCCATGCATCCCCGTCGACGATCACGACGCGTGCACCGATGACCTCTGCGATAGAAGCGGCCCCGTGCACCCGCCGAAGGCCGACGGCGCCGCGTGCGTCGTCGCCGACGGCTGTATCGTCGGCAGCACCTGCCAGGCGGGTACCTGCATGGGGGGCAGCCCGATCGTCTGCGACATGGGCAAGACGTGCGTCGCCGGCGCCTGCGTCGGTCCCCCGTGCGCCGGGACGATCGGGCTCCCAGGCATGCCCTACATCCCGGTAGGCGACTTTCCATCGGCCATTGCGGCGGCAGATCTCGATGGCGACGGGCGATTGGACCTCATCGTCGCAAACACGGGCGACGGTACCGTGAGCGTGCTCGAGAACCTCGGAAACGGCAAATTCGCCCCCTCCGTCAACCTCCCGATCGGACCGAGCCCCTCCGCGGTCGTCGCGGCCGATCTGGACGGCGACGGCAAACCCGACCTCGTCGTGACAAACCGCGACGGCAACGCCGTGAGCGTGCTCGAAAACCTCGGGGGCGGCGCCTTCGCCCCGCCGTTCACGCACGCCGCGGGCCTGGGTCCGAGCGGGGTCGCCGTGGGGGACCTCGACGGCGACGGCATGCCCGATCTCGCCGTCGCAAACAGCGGCAGCAGCAGCGTGGGCGTCCTCTTCAATCTGGGCGGCGGCGCCTTCGCACCCATGATGGCGTACAGCGTGATGGGGTCCCCGAGCTCGGTCGCGATTGCAGATCTCGACAGCGACGGCAAACCCGATCTCGCCGTCGGGTCGCGCTACGTCCTCGTGGGCGGCAACGTGAGCGTGCTCCGCAACCAGGGCGATGGCTCCTTCGGCGCGGCGGTCGAGCAATACGCGGGCGTCGGGCCTGCGTCGGTCGTCGCCGCGGACCTCGACGACGACGGCCGGCCCGACCTCGCCGTCGGCACCGCCTCCGACGACTGGAGCGGCAACCTGACCGTGCTCGAGAACGAAGGCAACGGCAACTTCGCCTCGCCGACCGTGTACCTCACGCTCCATCCTGTCTTCGAGGTGGCAGCGGTGGACCTCGACGGCGACGGCAAGATCGATCTCGCCGCTGCGAGCGGAGGCACCAGCGCGGGCGTGTTCATGAACCAGGGCAACGGCACCTTCGCCGTACCCGTCCCCTACGGCACGGGCAGGGACCCGGAAGCGCTCGCGGTCGGGGACCTCGACGGCGATGGCAAGCCCGATCTCGCCGTCGCGAGCGCCCATAGCGACAGCGTGAGCGTGCTGCTGAACCAGGGAAGTGGTGTGTTCGGCCGGCAGTACCCCGTGGGCAACCTTCCATCCGCGATCGCGGTGGCGGACCTGAATGGGGATGCCCTGCCCGATCTCGCCGTCGCGCGCGCCACCGGCAGCGGCGTCGGCGTCCTGTTTCATCAGGCCGACGGGAGTTACGCCGAGCCCGTCGATTACGCCACGATCGAAGACCCTCACGCCATCGTCGCGGCGGACCTGAACGACGACGGCGCGCCCGATCTCGCTGTCGGGAGCTATGGCGCCGGCGGCGTCGACGTGCTGCTGAACGACGGGAATGGCGCCTTTGTGCCCCCGATAAACCACGCGGCGGGCGAGGGGGTGAGATCGATCGTCGCCGCGGACCTCGACGGCGACGGCAAGCGCGATCTCGTCGTCGCCAGCCAGTTCAGCGGGAAGGTGAGCGTGCTCCACAACCAGGGGAACGGTGCCTTCGCCGCTGCCGTCGACCACGACACGGGCATGGTCCCGGTCTCGGTCGCGGCGGCGGACGTGAACGGCGACGGCAAACCCGACCTCGCGGTCGCGAATGCGGTCGGCGACGTGAGCGTGTTCTTCAACCAGGGCGACGGCACGTTCCACCCTCCTGTCCACCACGCCGCGGGAGGGGACCCGGTCTCGGTGGTCCTCGCGGATCTGAATGGCGACGGCAAGCTCGATCTCGCGGTCTTGAACTACAGCTTGGCCATCGCGAGCGTGCTCTTCAACGAGGGGAACGGATCCTTTGCCCCCGCCGCCGAATACGCGGCGGACGCGATGGCGCTCTCGCTCGCCGCAGGGGATCTGAATGGCGACGGCATGCCCGAGCTGATCTATACCCAAGACGTAGGCGTCGGCGTGCTCGTCAACGATGGCAGCGGTGGCTTCGCCCCTCCCGTCACGTACGGCGCAGGCATCGCGCCCGGCGCTCTCGCGGTCGCGGACATGAACGACGATGGCAAGCCGGACGTCGTCGTTCTCAATGCCCACGGCGCCGACGTGAGCGTGCTTCTCGACACCTGCATCCCGTGAGCGGCCGAGCACGGCGCGCCGCGTGTGTACGCGGTCAGCGGTATGGCCCCCGCTGCTTGATTTCCATCGCGGCCACCACCTCGGCCATGCACGCGCGGACGTGGGCGTCACGCGCGCCGTGGGCGAGGCGGCTCAGCGCAGGCAGCGCCGCCGCCGCTCCGTGCTGCTGGAGCGCCAGCGCGGCTGCGCACTGCACGTTGGGATCAACGTCGTCGAGCGCGGCGATCAGCGCGCCGAGGGTCGCCTGGCCGAGAGGGGTGAGTTTGCCCAGCGCTTCCGCGGCCTGCCAGCGGGCGCGGCCATTTCGGCGATCGCCGAGTTCGTCGAGCAGCACCGCGACCACCTCGCGCGAGCCAATGCCGAGGCCGCCGAGCGCCAGAACGGCCATCGGGAAGACGAAATCGTACGGGGCGCGTCGCTTCTGGCGCTGCCGGATCGTCTTCATGAGCACCGGCAAGGCCGCCGGTTCGCCGATCTTGCCCAGCGCCCAAATGGCGGCCTCGGTGCGCTTTTCCGCCTCCGTGAAAGCGTCGGCTTCGGTCACGGCTTCGATCAGCGCCGGCACCGCCGCCTCGGCGCCCTGACCGATGCAGCCCAGGGCGCGAGCGACGGCGCTGAACGGGTACGCTTCGGCGGCCTTGCAACGTTGCAGCAATGCGAGTAGCACCGGCACGGCGGGCGCGGCATCGGCGCCGAACGGCTCGAGCGCGTGGAGCACGGCATAGATCATATCGCTGCGGACATCGTGCCGTGCGAGGTGCGTGGCGAGCACCGGCACGACGCGGTCCGGCCATGCGCCGAGGTTCCCGAGGGCCTTGACAGCCGCGAGCTGCGACGCCGTGTCGTGCGGAGGCCGGTCCTTGGCGCGTCGGAGGAGGAGGCGCACGTAACGCGCTGTGCGCGCGGTATCGATCGCCTGCAGCGCCAAAAGCGCGCGGGCCGCGAGCGTCCCGTCGGTCGCGACGGCCGCCCGGCGGAGCGCGGGCACGGCAGCCGACGCCGCGGGGCCGATCGTTCCCAGTACATCGGCGGCGTAGGCGCGCACCGCGGTGTGGTCCAGCAAGTCGACCAGCACGGGGACGATCCGGTCGGCGTCCGAGCCCCACTCGCGCAGCGCTTCGACCACGGTCGCCAGCCGCTCGTCGTTTGCGTGAGGCCCGCGCGCATATTGGGCTGCCGCCCCCAGCAGCACGGAGAGCCCGTCCGGGCACGCACGCAACCCGTTCACCAGCGTGACCACCGGCGAAATCAAGATGTCGTCGTCGTCGGGTCTGATACTCTCGAGGAACGCGAGCCATTTCTGTGCGCACGGAGAGGGCGGCGGTTGGAGCACAAGCACCGGGGTGATCGTACGACGATTCTCTCTTCCTGACCACGAGTACCGCCTGGCGTCGAGCACGCCGGCTCGGCGTGGAGCTCGGCGCGAACCTGTGTATACCCATGGGAAAAATTTCCGCGGTCGGGCACTTCGTGATGCTCAAATCGCCGCAAAGCGTCCTGTTCCACATCATGCAGTGGACGCATTGAGCAAGCGTGCACGCGGTCGCTCCACACGCGCCGCAATGCACAAATCGAGCACGCTTGCGCAGTTCGCGCAGCATTGCGCAATCCGCCCCCCGCAATAGACCCGCCATTCCCTCTCCTGGCCCCCGAACGAGCGCGGCATGCAATGTGCTGAGCGCATCGGCCAAGGAGATTGATGATGAAGAAGATTGCTTTCGTCGTGCCGTCCGGTGTCGCGACCCTCGCCCCCTCGCACGCGCGAACAAGGGCGAAGCGCCTCGCCATGATGCCGGTCGTGCTGGGCCTTCTGGCCGCCGCCGCCGCCGGATGCACGATGGAGACGGCCCCGGCCGACGACAGCGAGGTTTTGCAGGCCACCGCCGAGGCTTCCGCGGCCCTGTCGGCAACGCTGGTGGGCGCGGTGGAGCGCCAGCAGATCGTCGGCGACGTGTACCATTACAGCTTCCTGCTGAAGGTGGGGAACACGCCCAATGCGCGCATCCGCGTGCACCGGGTCGTGCGCGAGGATTCGCCGAACGTCCCGCATCCGACGTCGCGGGCCATTCTGCTCATGCACGGCGATTTCGCGACCTTCACCACGAACTTCGTGCCGTCGCAGATCAGCCCTGCCGCGAAGCCCGATCGCGATCTGGCCGTGTACCTGGCCAAGCGCGGGATCGACGTGTGGGGCGTCGATCGACGGTGGACGACGGCGCCCGCGGAGGGGACCGATTTCTCGGATTTCGCCGGCATGGGGGTGGCGCAGGCCGTCTCGGATACGGGCCTCGCGCTGTCCTTCGCGCGCACGATCCGCACCTTGACGGGCGGGGGCCAGGATCGCCTGTTCCTGGGCGGGTTCAGCAGCGGCGCGCAGCTCACGTACCTGTATGCGGCCGAGGAGAGCCAGAAGCCGCTTTCGCAGAGGCAGGTAAAGGGCATCGTGCCCATCGACATCTATGGCAAGCTCTCCCCGGCGGACGAGTCGCTGAGGCTCTACGCCTGCGCCAATGCGGCCGACGAGTATGATTGGGTCGCGCAGGGGTTCGTGGACAGCGACAACAGCACGTTCGCCCAGCCGCTGGGCGCGCTCGCGGCTTCCGCACCCTGGGGCGATTCGCCGATCTTCGAGGGCTACACCAACCGGGAGGCGATGCTCGGGTTCGTGTCGGCGACGTTCCTGCTTTATGAGCCCAAGCCCCTGTATCACCTGGTGGCCGGCATGTACAAGAATGGGTTTCCCACCACGTTGCGCTATTCGTCGGAGGCGCTCGTCAGCGATTGGCTCGCGCATTCGCCGCCGCACGAGTCGCTGGTGGAGACCGCCGACCGGGATGCCATGTGGTGCGGGACCGGGACCCTGCCGCTCGCGGATCACCTCGCCGACATCTCGGTGCCGCTCTTCTACCTCGGCGCCGCGGGCGGCTTTGGCGATCACGGCCTTTACACGACCACGCTGGTAGCCTCCACGGACGTGACCACGCATGTGGTGCGTCGCCTCCCGGCCTCGAGCGAGATCGAGGACTTCGGCCATGCGGATCTGCTTTACGCGGAGGATGCGCCCGCGCTCGCGTGGGCGCCGCTCGCGCAGTGGCTGCTCGCGCATTGAAGTTTTTCGTTCCCGCCAAGCCGCGATTTCGCTTGCAGGGCGTTCATCGCCGACGGTACACTCTTCCTTGCCCGACGCGCCTCGCCCAAGAGCAGGCGCTCGAGAGCGACATGCCGACGGATGCGGTTCGGTGTCGAGTCGATGTCTTGGTGGTGGACGGAAAGCTGGAAGAAGCGCTTCGTGAGCTGCGGAAGTGCAGTGGAGACACGCTCCGCGAACTCCGCAAACGGCGACGGGACGGACCGAAGCCGAGCGAGAAGCGACGAAACAAACGCTACTTCGTGAACCGGTTCTCGGGCTGGCGCTGGAGGCTTGCCCGGGCCGAGGACGAGCTTGAGCGCGCTCGACGAGATCAGGAGATGTTCACGAGGAGAGCTGCGCTCTCAGCGATGAGCGCTTCGTCCAACCGCCGCCGAACAAGGGCCTGAGCCGACGGCGCGGGTTCGCTCGCTGATCGGACCGTCCCGCGGACCGAGCATGTGGCAAGATGCGCATGTGGGCAAGAAGCCGTGGACCGCCGAACGTCGATGGGAGAGCCTCGTCAAAAAAGGCATTGTCGATCCAGATACCCAGCCGGGCGATCTGGACGCTCTGGCAGGCAAAGTCTCCGCAGCCCTATCACCAACGATATACGACGACAGCGTGCGCAGCGCGGACACCCGAACTCTCTTCGAGGCGTTCGTAGACGAGCTTCATGCGCAGGTCGAGCGTAAGGTCAATCTCAGTGCCCTCGCATGGCGCTTGGAGGCCATCGCGTCGGCCCTCGAGGGCATGGTCGAGATCAAGGACCCCCTGCGCTTCCTCGAAACAGCCGTCCTGGCGGCGCCAACGTCGGTGGCCCTGCAGGTGAGACTCGCAAACAGTCTCCTCGGAGAACGCCGATACGTGGACGCCGAGGAAACCCTTGCCCGCGCCCTCGCGCTGGATCCGACCAACCAAGACGCCTTGTCGCTCCTCGACATCTGCAAGCGAGATCCGCAACGACCTCGATGAGCACGCTGCTTCCACAGGCGTCGTCGAGGACGCTGCGCATGGGTCTCATCTGGGGGCGATGAGCTGGGGCGTTGCCCCAGGCCCCACCAGGGGTTGTCCACCCCTGGACCCGGACCAGCGCAAGCGCTGGACCCAGGGTCGATGAACTGCGCGATGCGCAGTTCATCGAACAGACGACGTTGCCAATCGAGACAGCCGCGCTGCCATTTCGATGGGCAACGTCGTCCTTGGTCTTGTCACTGGCCCGTTGGAAGAACTGCGCACCGCGCAGTTCTTCCACCACGAGTCCAGCGCTTGCGCTGGTTCGGGTCGAGGGGCGAATAGCCCCCGCGGGGTCCGGGGCGGCGCCCCGGCGCGCTTCTATTCGGTGGGGCCGGACTTCTTGGGCTTGCTCGGGCGGTCGGGGATCACGGTATGGATCTCGACCTCGCTATATCCCTCGATCTTGTAGAGCCGCTTCAGATTGGCGAGATCCGCGTGGACGACCTTGGCGAGCGCCGTGCGCACGCGGCCGAGGATCTTGACCTGCGCGGCCGGCTTTCGGGCGGCTTCGACGGCGACGCGCAGGGCCTCGCCCTCCGCCTGGATCTCCGCCGCGGCGCTCGCGGCCGTCGCTTTTGAAAGCTTCGGGTGAATCCCCGCTTGCAGGAGCTCCACCAGGATCTCCATTCGGTCCGGCTGGCCGTCCGTGTCGCCTTCCGCGTAATAGGCGGTGCCGTCGGGGAAGAGGACGGACAGGGCGGCGTCGGAGGCGGGACGGCCGACCTCGTTCCAGATGATATCGTAGTTCTTGCCGAGCGCGGCGTCGGCCGACAGGTTGCGCGCGTCGATCTGCGCGGCGAGCGGCGCGTGCACCTCCTCTGCGGCCTTGTGCTTGGCCTCGACATTGGCCACGAGCGCGAGCGAGGCGCCGAGGCGCTGTTCGGCGAGCTCCTGCCACCGCCCACCGCGCGCCCTCGCATTCGTCAGCGTGTCCTTCGCATCCCCGAGAATGTTGCCCGCGGCGGCATCCCGCCGGACGATCTCACCCATGGGTCCTCCCTTATCTGGTCTTGTGAAGTGCCCCCACCCACCGAAGCGGTGACGCTATAGCAGTTGGGCGGACAGGGGAAAGGCCGAAAACGGCGGAAGTGTGCCCGGAGCGGGGGTCACGGCGGGGTGAGATCGGAAAGGCGGGCTCGGTACGGCGATTCGGGGCGCCGTGAAGCGGCAAAGGGAGATGGGGGGAAGGGATCCACGGCGCTGTGGATCGGGGTTCCGAGGGTGGGATCGGCGATCCACGGCGGGGTGGATCGGGCAGGGGAGAGGGCCGCGGGCGAGTCACGGCGGCGTGAAGTGGAGGCGGGAGGCGAGGAAATGCGGTTCACGGGGACGGGGAAGGGGTGGAGGCGAGGGGGAAAGCGAGTTCGGGGCGGTGTGGGATGGCGGTGGCCGGGAGGGAAAGCGGTTTCGGGGCGCTGTGGGGTGGGGAAAGCGGAGGCGGAGGCGGCAAGTGAACTCTGATTGTGTATCGCTCCCGCGGTCCCGCCGGATCCCGCCGCCCCGGTCACCGTCATGGGACGCTCGGTTCCCGGGCGCATCGTGAGCCCCCTGGTTCGTGTGGCATTGCCGCCAGCCGAGCCACGTGCGATTCGGTCCTCCATGCAAGCACGGAGGAGACGCCGCTGGGCAATGGTGGGCGTGCTGGTGTTGGGATTTGGTGGGGCAGGTCTGACGGGGGCGTGCGGGTCGCCTCTCGATCCGGGGCCTGTCGATTCGTGCCCGACTCCAGCCGATACCCCGACCGACACGTCGACCGAATGTGCGGAGCCGATGCCCAAGCCGTGCATGCTTTACCGCATCCCGCTCGTGGGAAACCCGAGCACGGACGTCGCGCTGCGCAGCAAGTACATCGCTGCGTTCGGCAGCGCTTGCTACATGTCCGTGGCCGATACGTTCGACTGCTTCTACCAGGAGTGGGAGGACGCGTGTGCCGATGCCGTGAAGATCGGCGAGGTGTCGGGAAATGCGCCGTACGCCAAGGACTACAAGTGTCAGCCCGTCGGCAACGGTGACTACACGCTGCAGGTCGGCTCGGATGTCGCGAACAAGATCACGATCAACCATCAGGCCGCGCCGCTACAGACGTCGCTCATCGAGATCAAGAGCGTCCCGACGGAGGTGAGTGGTCCGTACCGGAACTTGGTCGAGGTCACGACCATCAAGCCGGAGAAAGACTTCAACTGCTCGAGCGGCCAGGTCGGCGCCGACGGCATGACCATGAGCCAGCGGAAGTGGATCCTCCAGGTCAACCGCAAGGCGCACGGCGGCAAGATTCACTCCGATCTCGCGGGCTTCACGTGGCCTTGCAAGGATGAGAACTGCAAACCGACGATGTGCACGGAGAACCTCGTCCTCCTGGATCCGGATGATGAAAAGACGCCTCGATACGACTCCGATCGCGCGGAGGTGCACCACGTGGTGCCCATGAAGGATCTGCGCGGTTGCCCGTGGGGCACGAACGCGTACAAGAACGCGGCCGTCATCTCGCGGAGGCTCAACCAACATCTCAAGAACAAGGTCCCGCCGATCAAAGAGGTGACGCTGATCAACAACGTTCCGCCCTACACGCCGTGACGTGGCCGGCGGACGCAGGCGGCGCGACCGTTGACGCCGAGACAAACCGGGTCTAGGCGAAGCCGATGATCGAACGGGTCACCCGCCACTTCGGACGCCTCGTCTTCGACCGAGACGCCATCGTCCGCGCCGCGCTGCGCGCGTACGTCGAGACCTACCTCAAGCGGATCGCGCGCTTTTGGTATCCAGCCTCCGACGGCATGGAGTGGACGGGCGACCCCAAGCGGGGCGCCATCTACAACGACGACGGAGAAGGAAACTACGAGGTCGTGGCGTGGAACGAGGCAGGCGTCGTCGGTCTCGCGTACGAGCTCGGGTGGGGTCCGATCGAGCAGCTCGGCCTCTCGGTCGACGCGGTGACCGGCGGCCCGGACGATGTGCGCGGGGCCGTGCCAGGGCTGCCCGCCGAGCTCGAGCCCGCGTTCGTGATGGCCGTCGGTTGGCTCTACGTGGGGGACGAGCATGGGGAGAGGCGGGCGGGCGTGGGCTTCTGGCTTCACGGCGATCGCGTCGGAGGCACGCTCCTCGCCGTACACGATCCGAGACGGGCCAACGGCGCCCGCCGGCTGGCCGCGTGGGGCTTGCTCCACGACGGGCGGCTCTTGCCGCTGTCTTGTGAGTCGTATTATCCACGCCCCGGGTGGATCGTGACGTACCACGACCGCCCGCAAGACGCTCCCGCCCACGCGGTCATCGACGCGGTGGTCGATCGGAGGCTGAAAGGCCCCACGGAGTTCACGCCTGCCGAGCTCGAGACGCTCCTTCTCCCCACGCCCGACCCGAAGCGCGTGCATGGCGCCCAGTACAGGCTTCAAAAGGTCGGCATCACCTGGCCCGGCTCGCCCGAGATCCCCGAGGAGCCGACATGACGAGCCAACCCCTTTTTGGGGGGACTCGTCTCCCCAAATGAAGGCGCAAGCTCCTACCGATCAATCTACGTCGTCGCAAAGCGGAGGCGGAGGCGGAGGCGGAAGCAAGCAAATTCAGGCGAGCGCGAGCGTCTTCAGGTGCTCCCGGGCGAGCTGCAGGCGGGCGTAGGCGGTCTTGGTCTTGATGCCGAGCGCTTCGGCGATCTCCCGGATCGAACGGCCTTCCAGGTACGGCACGACCACCGCCCGGATGCGCGGGCCAATCCTCAAGAGGAATCGCTTGAGCCGGAAGAGCCCGTACGTCGCCAGCACGAGCGCCTCCGTCGACTCCGCTTCGTCTTCCCGCTCGGGAAAGTCATCCGAAAGGCCCGCGAGGACCTCCCGTTCGCAACGCGCCAGCTTTCGATGATTGCGCGCACGGTTGAGGCCGATCATCAGGAGCCACGGGCGCGCCTGCTCCGGCGTGACGAGACATTCGAGGCGTCGCCAGGCCGTGAGGAAGACCTCCTGCACGACGTCGTCCACGTCGCGGGGAGGGATGGCCTGTCCAAGAAGAAGGCGGCGCAGGAAATCGCGGTGTTCGAGGTAAAGGCGCCCAAGCAGGGCGTGCGCCGCCGTAAAGTTTGCCGGCGGCGGATGGAGCGGTATCGTGACCATACTCATGACTCCGGGTGATTCGGGGTTGTGGGGAGACGCCGGTCGGTGTTGCTAGCGCCGGCTGGCGTCGCTTGCTTTGTCTCATGGATTGCGGCCGGAGGCAATTGGAAAAGAGCGGATTGGTTCGTCGGCGGAGAACCCACGATCCGCCGCGAATGGGGCGAGGGGCGTTGGAATGGGAGCTGTGATCCTGCGCGGCTGAAAGTCCCTCACCCCAACCTGTTCGATGAACTGCGCATCGCGCAGTTCATCGACCCTGGGTCCAGCGCTTGCGCTGGTTCGGGTCGAGGGGCGAATAGCCCCCGCGGGGTCCGGGGCGGCGCCCCGGCGCGGCGGCCCCGAGAAGATCGTCGACGAGCTCGACAGACCGCCCCTCACGAGCCCGTGCGCCTCATCGGGGCTTGGACATTTCGTCGGCGAACGGGCAAGTCTTGATGCCCTGAGCTTCGACTTCTTTGCGAAATGCGCCGGGTCGACTGCCAGGGTCGAGCACGCTCATTTGCTTCGCCAGATCCTTCGCCTGATCGGTCTGAAGCTGCGCCGAGATCCACTCGGCCAGGATCCGCGGTCTGTCCTCCGCCGAAGCCGTTGCGGCCCCCGGCGCGCGCGAGGGCGCATTGCACCAGGCCTCGAGGTCCGATTTGTAGGACGGCTTGGCCTCGGCAGGCGCCGAAGCCTCGGCGGGGGACGAAGCCGCCGGGGCGCCCGTCGCTCCCGCTTCCGACGGGGGAACCTCGACCGTCGATGCAGGAGGGGGGCTGCTTCCACCGCACGACGTGGCGAACAGACCGGCCATCAGGGCCGCAGAAAACAGGACACGCATGAAGATTCTCCTTGGGAAAGCTCCTACGCGCGAATCGTCGGCTCCTCAAGCACGATTGCATACTCGGGGCTTGCAGCCCGGGGGCGACGTCCGGGAAGACGTCGTATCGGAAGGCTGCTGGGGCGCTCGTGCTTGTGGTCCGTCGCACCGAACAAAAAAACGCAAAAGCGCCCCTCCCTCCCCGTCTCTAGGGCGAGCGCCGGCGGCCCGATGGTCCCGGCGACACCGTGAGGAGAACAGGGATGCGCAAGATCGTGGTTGTCATGGCACTGCTGGCGGTGGCCGGCTGCAATTCGAACAAGGGCGAGGAGGCCGCCGCCAAGCCGGCCGGCTCGGGCGCGCCGGCGGCGAAGGGCGCGGCCGAGGCGCCGAAGGGTGGCGAGGCCAAGGGCGAGCTCGTGGACGTGGAGCTCACCCCGCTGCCCCTCAAGATCAAGGTTCGGCCGGGCGGCATGGGCGCCATGGACATGAGCCTCGACGATCAGCACAAGAGCGCCACCGTGGACATCGGCGACGGGGCCTCGCTCAACGTCAGCGAGGCCAAGGACGATTTCGCGGCCCTGAAGAAGGGCTTCGAGGGCGATACCGTGCTCTTTCCCTTCAAGAAGTGGGCGAAGGAGGGCCCGAACATGGCCATCGTCCAGTTCGAGAACGCGGGCAAGACGGGGTATATCGGCTTCATGCTGAAAGAGATCGGCGGCAAGAAGTACGTCTGCAAGACGACCGGCATGGACGGGGTTCCCTCGGCCGAGGTCGCGGAGAAGAACCTCAAGCCCTGCGAGACCCTTGCGGCCAAGTGAGCCGCGGAGCCGCATCTTTCAAGGGAGCATCGAATGTCATCCGAATGGTTGTGTGCTGTTCTCGGAGGTTTCCTGCTCGCCACAGCCGCGGGGTGCGCGGCCGGCCATGCGGGGCAAGATCCGTCGAGCGGTGGCTCGGATAACGCAGGCGGGGCCGGCGGGGCCGGCGGGGCCGGCGGCGGCGGTCACGGGGGCGGCGGCGGCGGCGGCGGCGGCGGATCCCCGGGCCACGCGCTGCCGCCGCTGCCGCTTCACACCGAGGGGCGCTGGATCCTCGACGCCTCCGGAGAGCGATTCAAGTTCGCCGCGGTGAACTGGTACGGCGCCGAGGAGATGGACTACGTCCCCGCCGGCCTCGAGATCGCGGATATCGGCGCCATCGCCGCGCGCATCCGCGCTCTCGGCTTCAACGCCGTTCGGCTCCCGTGGTCGAACGAAATGGTCGATCTGAACCCGGTCGTCGCCGACCAGGTCGTCAGCGCCAACCCGAAGCTCAAGGGCAAGACCGCGCTCGAGGTGTTCGACGCCGTGATCGACGCGCTCGCGTACGAAGGGCTCGTGGTCATCCTCGACAACCACGTGAGCGAGGCCGACTGGTGCTGCAGCGATACCGATCAGAATGGTCTCTGGTACACAGCGAAATACCCGGAGGCGACGTGGCTGAAGCACTGGGAGGCTCTCGCGAAGCGCTACGCGGCGCAGCCGGCGGTCGTGGCGGCGGATCTTCGTAATGAGCCGAGGCCGGTGCTCGAAGCCGGCTGCCAGGCCTGCACGCAGTGCCCCTGCGGGAGCTGCGGCTGCGTGACGCCCGTGTGGGGCGGAGGCGATCCCGCCACCGACTGGCACGGGGCGGCCACCCGCGGGGGAAACACCGTGCTGAAGGAGAACCCGAACCTGCTCATCGTCGTGGAGGGGCTCAACTATGCGTCCGACCTCGGGGGGCCTTATACGTTGCCCGTCACGCTCGACGTCCCGGGTCGGGTCGTCTATTCGGCTCACGACTATGCCTGGTTTCACGCGGGGCTCAGCGATTATCAGCAGCTCAAGACGGAGCTCGGCAACAAGTGGGGCTATATCCTCACGCAGGGGCAGCCCTTCACCGCGCCCGTGCTCGTCGGCGAGTTCGGCACCTGCCACAGCGGAGCCACGTGCGTGAGCGACGCGACGGGGCAAGGGTTCTGGTTCTCGGCGTTCCGAACGTATTTGAGCGAGGCGGACATCGACTGGGCGTATTGGGCGGTGAACGGGACGCAGGCGCGCGGCACCGGCCGGGTCTTCGGCGCGGAGGAGACATACGGTATCCTGGACACGAAATGGGAGGCTCCGGCGTCGGAGCCGCTGCTATCGTCGCTGCAAGCGCTCCAGGCGGTGACGCAGAAGCCGTAGCTGCGGAGCGAGCTCCTCTTCGAGACCTCCGGGCCGCCCAGCAGGCGAGCGGCCCTGCGACCCGAGCGGCGCACTTGGTGAACCCGGCTCATCCTCCAAAGCACCCACCCGGCCCGCGCGCGGCACTGCGCGCATGGTGCCACTGCATGTACTGCGGGGCCCTGAGAGCATGATGCTTCGGCTTCACCCGCGCCGCAGGCTCAGTGAAAGCCTTCGGCCGTGAGCGCCGCGCGGATGGCCGGGCGCGCGGAGAGCCGCTCGAGGTAGGAGCCAAGCGCGCCGGGCAGATCGACCCGCAGCAGATGTCGATACGTTCGCAGCGCGAAGTACGCGTAAGCGTCGAGGATGGTGAACGCGTCGCCATGGAGGAACGGGCGATCGGCGAGCGCCTCGGCGAGCAGGGTGACGCGGCTAGCGAGGCGCTGCGCGGCCCAGTGCTTCGACTCCTCGCTCACATTCGGCATCAGGGTGAACGGTGCGAAGCCCTTGTGCAGCTCGGTGGCGATGAACTGCAGCCATTCGTCGAAGCGAACGCGCACGAGATTGCCGCGCGGTGGGGCAAGATTGGCCTCCGGCCAGGTGTCGGCGATGTAGTTCAGCAAGACCGCTGTCTCGGTCAGCAAGGTGCCGTCCGGAAGCAGCAGCGCGGGCACGTAACCCTTGGGGTTCAAGCGCGCGAAGTCGTCGCCGTCCGCGGTCTTCTTGCTCCTCAAGTCGACGCGGGCGAGCTCGAACGTGGCGCCGGCCTCGCGAAGCGCGATGTGCGGCGCGAGCGAGCAGACCCCTGGCGTGTAGAAAAGCTTCATCGTCTCGGTCATGCCCGCAGTCTAGGCAGCCGCGGCAGCTTGAACAATGAGGGCAGATTGATCACTCTGTCCAGCGCCATGAACAGCCGTCCCGACTTCGCCGCCATCGAAGCCTTCGCTCGCGTCGCCGAGACGGGCAGCTTCCGCGCCGCCGCCCTCGCTCTGTCCGCGCCGGTGTCGACCGTCAGCGTGCAGGTCAGTCGTCTCGAGCGGCGCCTCGGCGCCCGGCTGCTCGAACGCACGACACGGCGGGTTCGCCTGACCGAGGAGGGGCGTGAGTACCTCGAGAAGGTGCGCGCCGGGCTCGACGCGCTCACCGAGGCGGAGCGCGTGGTGTCGTCACGCGGCAGCGAGGCCCGCGGGCGCCTGCGGGTCGCCGCGCCGGTCGAGTTCGGGCAGGCGGTGTTCGGGCGCGTACTCGGGCGCTACGCGAAGGAGTGCCCGGGCGTCGCTGTCGAGGTCGAGCTCGTCTCCGAGCGTGTCGATCCGGTGCGCGACGGCTTCGATGTCGTGATCGAGGTCGAGCCGTGCGACAGCGCGTCGCTCGTGGCGCGCAAGCTCGGCGCGCCCTCGCGGCGTCGCCTCGTTGCCAGCGCGGATTACCTCGCGCGTCACGGCGTCCCAGCGCACCCGCGCGAGCTTTCGCGGCACACGTGCCTGGTGATGGGCACCCGGCGCGAGGCGGCAACGTGGCGCTTCACCCGCGGCGGCACGAAGCTGTCGATCGTGCACCGCCACGCGACCGCGAACAGCTGGGCGCTGCTGCGTGACCTCACCGTCGCTGGCTGCGGGATCTGCTGCTTGCCGGACTACCTCGCCGCGCCCGCGATCTCCGAGGGCAAGGTCGAGGAGGTGCTCGCCGCGTACGCGATGCCCGCGGAGCAGATGTACGCGGTGTATCCGCGCAGCCAGCACGTGCCCACGCGCCTGAGCACGTTCGTCGCGGCGCTGCGCGACTTCCTCGAGGTGTGGCCTGGCTGCCTGCCCAAGCCGCTTCCGCGGACGTAGCTCTACACACGGGGCATAGCGGAGTTGCCCCGTGTGCAGCGCATGTCCCGAAAGCGCCCTCACGCCATTGGCGCTTGTCCCCGCACGAGCCCATGCCCGAGATCGGCGTAGAAGTCGCCCTTCCCCAGAAGCTCCTCGGCCCCTCCCTGGTCCAGGATGATCCTCGAATTGACGAGCTCCTGCACCCGCAGCGCGATCCTCCCGCCCAGGTTCGCCTTGATCTCTCCAGGCACCGTCGTGCGGTCGGGCCGCTGCGTCGCCAGTACGAGGTGAATCCCGGCTGCGCGAGCCATCGACCCGAGCCGCTTCACCGCATCCAGGAATGGCTGCCGCGTTGCCCTCGACGCAATCAAGTCCTGAAATTCATCCACCACGACCACCCGCCGCGGCAGCGGTGCGGGCGCAATCTCATTGTAGTCGTCGATGCTCTGCACCTTCCGGTGCTCGAAGAGCGTGTATCGCTCCTCCATTTCGGCCACGAGCGCGTCGAGCTCCGCGAGAAGCGCCTCCACGTTGTGCACGATCGGCCCTGCCAGGTGGGCGCCGAGCCCCGCGGTGAGCCCGCCGAACGTCACGCGCTTGGGATCCACCAGCGTGAACCGTATGGCTGCCGGCGGATGAAAGTGACAAAGCCCGACGACGAGGGCACGCAAGAAAACCGATTTGCCGCTCCCCGTCTGGCCGGCCACGAGCAGGTGGCACGAGCTTCCGTCGGCGAGATCCCCGGCGATCACCTCGCCATCAAGCCCCTCCCCGAGCACGAAGCGCCCCGGCCGCTCCCGCAAAAACGCGGCTTTGCGCGCGAGCAATGTCTCGAGGTCGACCTTGCGCGGCACCCTCCGCGGCGCCGTGAAGTATCGCCGCGCCTCCTCCCGCTCGAACCGCACGTTGTATCCGGCGAGGTGATGCTCCACGTCCTGCGCCGCGCGATCGAGCTGCGCCACACGCTGTCGCGGGCTCGTGACCTCGATGCGCAGAAGCCGCGGTCCAACTGTCTTGCGGCCAAGGCTCGCGATGACCCCTTGTCGTTTCAGCTGCGCCACGATCTGCGTGGCCAGGGCCTCGGCCTCCGCCATGCCCTCGGTGTCGTCCGGCAGAGCGCCTATGGGCTCGCGCGGAGGGGACAAGGTGAGCCGTCCAGCCGGATCAGGCATGGGGCGAGCTGCGCCCGCAGGCGGCTGATCACGAGGTTCGAGCGCGTCTCGGTATGTCTCGACACACGCCGGTCGTACGGGGCACGTCGGGCAGAGATCCCGGCGCGAGGTCGCCGGCGCCGTTTCGGGGCGCTCCGACCAGCTCACCATCCTGCCGAGCAGGGGCAAGACGGTCCGCTCCACGATGCCATCGGCAGCCACCGGCGAGAGCTTCGTCTCGATGAGCCCCGGTTTGAAGCGCAGGATGAGCGGCTCCGCGTCGAGATCGAGCGCGGAGCGCAAGAGGTAACGATAGAGCGCCACCTGTGCCTGGTCGAGCTCCTGGTTGGCCTCGTCCGTGAGCTTGTATTCGACGATATCGACGGCGCCTTTCGCCCTGCAATACAGAGCATCGATCCGGCCCGAGACACGCACCGGCACCCCGCCGGACGCATCGAGCACGGCGTCGACCGCGAGCTCGGCGTGCTGAAGGAACGAGCGCAATGCTTCTGCCGGCCGGTGCCCCGTGCCTTCGATTTGTTTCGCCAGGTAGCGCGCGAACTCCCGCAGCGCCTCGGCCAGATCGTCGATCTCGCCGGGCATGCTCGCTGCGCTGGGGTTCGCTTCGAGCTCGTCCACGAGGTGACCGAGGAGCCAGGCCGAGAGGCCATCTGCCACGCGCTCGCGCGGCGCATGCGGAAGGAGCGCGCGCATGGGTTCGGGAGGCGCCTCGAGCTCGCGCGCGAAACGCTCGGCAATGCGGTGGAAGAGCGCGCCGAGGGACGATGCGCCGATCGGGAAAGCGACGGCCTGACCGCGCGCGCGCCCGAGCGCGAAGACGCGCGGGCAGCGAAGGGCGTTGCGGATCTCGGTGACGGAGAGCTCGCGGGCGCCGCGGCGGGGGTTTGGGGGCAGAGCCCGGCTCGTCCGGGCGTCGTCCCCAAGCGTCAACAGAGGGAGCGGCTGGGGGCTCAGCGCCATGGCTCCTCCAGCGCGACGATCGCGCCGCCGAAGCGCTTGATTGGCAGCTTGGCGAGCTCCTCCATGATGCTCGCCCGCGTGGCCATGGGATCACACGCGCGCACCTCTCGCACGAGGCGATCGAGCGAGGCTACCCGGAGTTTGCGCAGCTCTCGAAGCACCGGACCGTCCGCAAGGGTTTTTGTTGTCGCGCGAGGGGATGCTTCTTCTTCGCGCGGGCGGGGAGGGGCGGCATTCGGGTCGGCAGGAGGCGGCGGTGGCTCGGGCGGCCGAGGCGCGGAAGGCACGGAGACGGGGGCTGTTGTTATTCCAAACAGGGCTTCCACCGGCCCCCATGCATTGCAGCCGAGCGTGCGCCGGGCCCAATCCATGACCGTGTCGTACGGAATGATGTTGCCGGCGTCGTCGCTCAAATCCTGCGAACGGGCCGCGCCGAGCAGGCGCTCGACTGCGAGGAGCCGTGCCAGGGCCTCGCGTTCGATGGGCAGGAACGAAGCATGGGCCTTCCCCGTGAACGCGGCGAGAAGCTTGTGAACCTCTTTCCAGGTCGGCGGGATCACGAACGCTTGCTCGCGCAACAGCAAAACCTTGCGCTCGTCCACGAGCGCGATCGCTGCGCGCAGGACCCGGGCGAGGGAGGTATGGTGTGCTTGCTGCACGAAAAGCATCTCGCAGCCACCGTCGGCCATGCGAAGGCGCAGCGCAGGAGCCCCCTCCATCTCCCCCGTCTCGGCCTTCACCTGCGCGACTGTGAGCGCCGCGAGAAGCCCCGCGCGGATGCTCTCGGCTGCCACGCCTTGGGCCTGCGCCGCGGCCTCGTCGATACGCTTGCGCGCTCGCCCGAGGTGCTCCTGCCAGGCCACCACGAGGCGTTCGTCCGGCGAGGTGTCGACGGGCTCTGTCTCCTCTGCTTCGGGCAGGGCTCGACGCAGATACGCCTCACCGCAGCTTTGCATCAGCATGCGCGGCGTCATTCCCGGCGCGGCGAGCCATGCATCGACTTGCCTCGTCGAGAATGGATACGGAAACGGCTTGCTCTTCTCCTCCTCGGGCAGCGCGCTCCTCCAGCGTTCGATGAGCTCTCGCCGCTGCTCGGGGGTCGGGAGCGCGAGGTGCTCGATCTTCTCCTCGAGCCGATCCCGCATGCTGGCGTGGAGCACCGGATGGATGCGCTGCATCCAGACCGCGTCGAGAGCCATCTGCACGATCACGAGCCCGCGCACCGTGTCGCGCAGCTCGCTCACGAGGCGGGCGTGCCGGATGATCCGGCTTGTCTTTCCCTCCTCTTCCGCGAGGTTCTCGAGCTGATCGAACACGAGCACGATGGGCGCGCCGAACGCCGCCACCACGCCGAGCGTGCGCAGCGCGAGGATGAGGTCGTCCTCGCGCAGGGCAGCGCGCTCGCCGATCATGTCGAGCTGCGATTGGCTCGGTTCGTCACCCGAGAGCCACGCAAAGAGAGCCCGCTGGCGCATGCGGTCCGCGAAGGGCAGGGCGAGGAGGTGTTCGAGATACCGCGCCGACGTGTCCGGGAAACGATCCTCTGCTTGCGCGACGGCATTCGAGAGGATCTCGCGCTGCGTGTCGGGCGGCTGCCTCGAGCAGTCGTCGATGAAGGACAAGGGGAAACGTGGACGACCGCCTTGGAGCGTCGCCAGCATGGCCCCCACGATCACGTCGATCTGCCGGTGTTGCTGCTGGATCACCGGCTGTCTGAGCGAGCGCAGCGTCGCAGAGAGCACGTGGCGGGGCGACGGATCGACGCCGACCTCGGGCCGCGTGTGCACGAAGACGGCGCGTGGACCCACCTGCCTTCGCAGCCGCGTGAACAGGTGCGTCTTGCCGATGCCGGCAGGGCCGAGCAGCAGGATCGACGTCGAGCGGGCGGCCGTTCCCTCGCGAGCCCCGGCGTCTCGCAGCTGTTCGATGTGCGCGCGAACGAGGGAGCTCGCGCGCTCGTTGATCGAGGAGACGTCGATGGGAGCGGGATCCCATGCATCCGCGTGGATGGCCTGGAACGGGTTCTCCATCACGGTGAAACACGCCTCGCGTAGGAGAGGACGGTGCCACGGGGACCAGGCGGGCAGAGTGGGACGTCCTCGGGCTTCAGGAACTCGGCACCAGCTTCCGGCCGCAGCTCCAGCGTCCCGTCCTTCGCGCCCTCGGCGAGCGCGCGGTGGATCGCGTCCAGCGAGAGACGGCTGGACAAGGCGCGCACGAGATCCGGGATGCGCACGAGCTTGAGCGCCGGATCCTCGAGGCGGCGCAGGGCCTCGTCGACGAGCATGGATGGTGCTTGGTCGGGCGTCGTCGCGGCGAGACGAAGCGAGGGCTGGAGAGGCGCGAAGAGAGCCGCGAGATCTTCCTGCAAGATCGAGCGTGGTAGGCCCTTGGCCTGGACCTTCTTGAGCGTCTTGCTGACCTGCGCGGCCGTCTTCGAGAGGTGTGCGATCTCGGTTGGATCGAGCGCACGCTCGGCGGGCCCGACCAGCACCTCCACCTGGGTTCGTACGACGACGCGCGCGTGTCCTTCGCGGATGAACTTGGCGAGGGCGGCGTCGAGCTCGGCCTTCGTGCCTCCCTTGACGCGTTTTCCGACGTCCTTGAGCGGAACGCGCGCGCCACCCTGGAGGAGGCTCTCGATCTGCGCCGCGAGGGGAACGCGTATCGTCTTCGGACTGCGCTCGAGACCGCGGGCGACGAGCTGTCGCACGAGCTCCGCGCTGGCTTCCGGAGTGAGCTTGGTCTGCGAAAGGCGTGTGGAAGGCAGCGCCTTTGCAGCGCGTACCGCGCGCTCGACGTCGTCGACGAGCTGCGCATCCACCCGGTCGAGAAGAACAGCTTTACGGGACATGCGCCGCAAAGTAGACCACGTTTGTCCGGGGAGGGAAGGAGGAGTTTGTCGAGGGAAGGACCGCTCGGCTTGTCAGCCCGTTTGGGCGAGATGACGATGGCGCTCTTCAAGCTGCGGGCCGTGTGGTAGACCCGAGGACGATGCACGCGCAGATCCGCTCCCTTTCCCTGGTTATCCTCGCCTCCGCCCTCATCGGCTGCGACAAAAGCATCCCGGAGCCGAATCCCGCGGTCCCCCCGAGCACCATGGGACCGAAGGCTGGCCCCGGCGCGAGCGCCCCCACGGCGACCGCCACAACGCCGCAACCCGAGCCGGTCCAGCGCATTCCCGCACCGGCAAGGATCGTCGCCATTGGTGACCTCCACGGCGACCTCGCGGCGACACGCGTGGCGCTCCGGATGGCTGGGGCGATCGATGAGAAGGATCGCTGGATTGGCAAGGATCTCATGGTCGTGCAGACCGGGGACGAGATCGATCGTGGCGACGAGGATCGGGACATCGTCGATCTCTTCGAGCGCCTCGCCGACGAGGCCAAACTCACGGGCGGCGCCGTGATCGCGCTCAACGGCAATCACGAGGTGATGAACGTGCAGGTCGACCTCCGCTACGTGACCGACGACGCATTCAAGGATTTCGTGGGGATCTCGGGCGTCACGACCACGGATCCGCGCCTCGAGCGGGTGCCTGCGCCGGGCAAGGCGCGCGCCGCCGCGTTCCTTCCAGGAGGCCCGTATGCGAAGAAGCTCGCGAAGCGCAACCTCGTCGCCGTCGTCGGCGACACGGTCTTCGTTCATGGGGGCATCTCACCCAAGCACGTTCGTTACGGCATCGATCGCATGAACCGCGAGGCGAGCGCGTGGATGGACGGCTCCGCGAAGGATTTGCCCGCGATCATCACCGCGGAGGATGGCCCTGTTTGGCTGCGGCGATACTCGGCTACGACCGGTCCGGACGACTGTCGCGTGCTGAAGGAGACCCTGGCGATGATCCCAGCCAAGCGTATGGTCGTCGGACACACGGTGCAGCGCGGCGGCATCACCTCCGCGTGCGACGAGCAAGTCTTTCGTATCGACGTAGGGATGTCGAAGTTTTACGGCGGCAAACCCGAAGTGCTGGAGATCAAGGGCGCGGAGGTACGGCCGCTGCGCGCGGATGGCTAGGCGTCCATCCCAGCATCATTCCCGTCGACCGGCCAATCTCACGCGGGCCCGCACCAGTGCATGAGCGCAGCCCGGAGATCGTCGAGGCGTGTCGCGCGCCTTTCGCCGTCGCTCGCCCAGGCGACGTGCCCGTCCGGCCTCACCAGGAGCGCATCGATAGCAGATAGATCGGTCTGCGGGGCCGCGACCTTCGCCTGGATGACGTCGACGCGATCCCTCCACGCCTCGCTCGTGGTCTGGAGCTCTGCGTCGTCGGCGAAATCGAGCAGCACGTACCGACCCGCGTGCAAGAGCTCGTAGAGGCGCGTCGCGCCGCGCCCCGACTCGAGCGCGCGGTCGGGTGCCCTCTTGCCGACCCATGCGTGCGCCGCGGCGCCCGCGGCAGGAGGATAAGCGATGTCGAGCGCGCTGATCTGCCCGGCGAGGCGCCGGTTCACGGCTTCGATGCCGAGCAGGTCGTTCATGATCTCGCGGAGGGCCAGGCCGGGATCCGAGACGTCCATGAGCCTGGTCTGGGCCTCCGTGTTGCGCGAAAGCGCGCGGCCGACGGGGTGTCGCTCTTCGTGGTAGCTGTCGAGCAGGTGGGGCGGCGCCCAGCCTTTCACGGCGGCTGCGAGCTTCCAGCCGAGGTTCATCGCGTCCTGCAGACCGACGTTGAGCCCCTGGCCGCCGGCGGGGAAATGGATGTGCGCGGCGTCGCCCGCGAGAAAGACGCGCCCTCTGCGATATCGCTCCGAAAGCCGCGTCGCGTTGCCGAACCGCGACAGCCAGCGAGGGTCGCGCATTCCGAAGTCCGTGCCGAGGATCCGCTGCACGGAGCTCCGCAGCTCGTCCAGCGTGACCGGCTCGGACCTGTCCGCGTGCATCCTCTGCGGATCGAATACGACGAAGCGGTAACCTCCGTCGCCGAGAGGGACCACCATCACGCCGCCATGCGGGCCCACGCGGGAGCCCGGCCTGGCAGGGTGTTCCGCCACCTCGACGTCGCCAAGGAAAGCCGTCAGCGTCGTCTCGCTCCCCGGAAAGGCGATGCCGACCGAGCGGCGCACCACGCTCGCCGCCCCGTCGCAGCCCACGGCGTAACTCGCGCGTTCGTCGCGCAGGCCCTCGGGGCCCTCGACCCGCAGCGCGACGCTTCCTTCCCGCTCCGTGACCTCGACGACCGCGTGGCCGCGCAGGATCTCGGCGCCCAGCTCCCGCGCCCGCGCCTCCAGGAGCTCCTCGCTGCGGGCCTGGGGCAAAAACAGCGTGTAGGGGTGCCCCGTGTCGAGGCGCGAGAAGTCGAGCCGGGTGTCGAGCATCGCGAAATGCCCCGTGGGGATCGGGATTCCGCGTTCCAGGAAGCGGCCCACGATCCCGCGCTGGTCGAGAATCTCGAGGCTGCGCGGGTGCAGCGTGAGCGCGCGCGACTGCTCCATCCGCGCCGTCCGCTGCTCCAGCACGCGTACCCGGACCCTCGCGAGCGCGAGCTCGCACGCCAGCATCAGCCCGACCGGGCCTGCCCCCACGATCACCACGTCCGTGTCCGTCACCATGGAACCCTCCAGGTCTCTAACTCTAACAACGTTAGAGTAACTCGAACAGTGTTAGAGTCAAGGAGGCGGCGCGGGCTCGCCTTCCCGGCTCGGGCGGGGCAGAACGGCACGAAGGAAGGAAAGAACGAGGAGCTGCGATGCGACTACGACGCGAGCAGGTGGTTTCGACGGCGCTGCACCTCCTGGACGAGGTCGGTCTCGACGCGCTGACGATGCGCCGGCTCGGGCAGGAGCTGAACGTGCAGGCGGCCACGCTCTACTGGCATGTGAAGAACAAGCAGGAGCTGCTCGACGCCATGGCGGAAGCCATGCTGGCGGACTGCGTGGCCCGCGCCCCGGAGGGGCTCACGTGGATGGACCGGGCGGCCCACATGGCCGAGCGGCTCCGCCGGGCGCTGCTCGCGCACCGCGACGGAGCGCGGGTCTTCGCGGGAACCTACGTGACGCAGGAGAACACGCTCCGCTTCGCGGACACGTGGGTCGGCGCGCTGCGCGAGGCAGGGCTTTCGCCGCGCGCCGCCGCGTGGGGGACCTGGACGATGGTCTACTACACGATCGGCTTCACCCTCGAGGAGCAAGCCCTGGCGCCGCCTCCCGGTACGGAGGGCGGCAAGGTCGATCCGGAACACCTCCGGGCGGCGCTCGCCCGCGGCGCGTACCCGCACCTCGGAGAGGCTTCCACAGACTTGCTCGACGCCGACCTCGATGCGCGGTTCCGCTACGGGATCCAGCTCATTGTCGCGGGCCTCGAAGCCGCGCCGAGAGACGAGCCGTCAGAGCCGGCGTGCGAGGGCCCGCGTCATGGGGCTTGACTTTCCAGACCCATTTGGATTCGCTGCACGCTCGGTGTCGCATCCTCGATCGGTGGCCCAGCCGATGCTGCAGCACGGAGAGTTCTTCGGCACGCGCGAGGTGCGTCGCGACGTCGCGGGCTTCTCGCTCTCGATCGCGGCGGCGGATCCAGCGCGGCCGGTCGCGCGCCACACGCACGAGGACGCGCACTTCATCTTGCTCCTCGACGGTCATTATCTGTCGTCGGCGCGTGGTGCGGGGCACCTGCACGCGGAGCCCGCGCTGATCTACAACCCGCCGGGGACGACGCACGAGGACACGTTCCCGGAGCACTGCGGCCGATTTGCGGGCGTGTCGGTGTCGGCGGCGCGGTTCGCGGAGGCGGCGGAGGTGGCGGCGCCGAGCGAGGCGGCGATCCGCATGTGGGAGCCGGCCGCCCTCGCGATCGCGCACCGGATCGCGGCGTTCGCAGCGCAAGGGGGCGACGCGCTGGCGCTCGAGGCGCTTTGCCTGGAGCTTTTTGGCACGTTCAGCCGCGCGCACGCGGTGGAACGGCGGCCGCCGCGCTGGCTCGCCCGAGCGCGCGAGGTGCTGCACGATCGGTCGCGCGACGAGCTGACGATGGCGGAGGTCGCGGCGGCGGCGGGGGTGCACCCGGTCTACCTCGCGCGCATGTTTCGGCGGTTTTTTGGCTGCACGCCGGGCGAGTACGTGCGGCGCTGCCGGATCGAACGTGCGGCGCTTCTGGTGCGTACGACCGGGCGGCCGCTCGCGGAGATCGCGACGGCGTGCGGCTTCGTCGACCAGAGCCACCTGACGCGCACGTTCGCGCGGACGTTCGCGACGAGCCCGGGCGCGTACCGCCGGCAGTACCGTGGCTAGGGCGGGCCACGAGGTTGCGCGCGTACAAGACGTGGACGGCGCAACATGACATGGCCAGGGGCATGTGGATCGTGCTCATTGCCTTGTTTCTGTGGGGATGTGGCGCCAGCCCGGCGCGCTACGACGGCATCGCCGGGGCGCTCGCGCGCGGCGACGCGCCGAAGACGACAAGCGTGCTCGTCACGCGCGGCGGTCAGGTCGAATACGAGCAATACTTCGCCGGCGCGACGCCGGAGACGCTGCACGACACGCGCTCGGCGACGAAATCGTTGACCGCGCTCGCGGTCGGGATCGCAATCGAACGCCACGCGCTGCCGGGGCTCGACGCGCCGGCGTTCGCGTACCTTTCGGACCTCGGGCCGTTCGCGCACGACGAGCCGGGCAAGGCGGCGATTACGATCGAGGACTTGTTGACGATGTCGTCGGCGCTCGACTGCAACGACGACGACGAAGCATCGCCCGGCAACGAAGAGAAGATGTACCCGAAGCAGGAATGGGCGCGCTGGGCGGTCGACGTGCCGGTGCGCGCGGACTACCAGCGTGACGCAAGCGGGCGCGGGCCGTGGCACTACTGCACCGCGGGGGTGTTCCTGCTCGGCCAGATCGTCCAGCGCGCAGCGCACCAGCCGATCGACCGTTTCATGGCGGAGCACCTGTTCGCGCCGCTCGGGATCACGCGCTGGGAATTCTCGAAATCGCCGACCGGCGAGATCATGACGGGCGGGGGGCTGCGGCTGCGCACGCGTGACCTCGCGGCGCTCGCGCGGCTCGTGCTCGCGCACGGCCGGGCGGGCGGGGCGCAGGTCGTGCCGGCGGCCTTCGTCGACGCGGCGCTTTCGGTGCACCGCGAGGCGATGCCCGAACAGCACTATGGCTACCTGTTCTGGACGCGCGTGTACCAGACGCCGTGCGGCGCGCAGACGGGCTGGTTCATGGGCGGCAACGGCGGCAATGCGGTGGTGATGTTCCCGGCGCTCGACGCGGCGGTGGTCGTGACCCGCACGAACTACAACATGCGCGGCATGCACCAGCAGACGACGCACCTGATCGAGGACGCCATCCTCCCGATGCTGGCCTGCGGGCGCTGAGCGGCGTCAGACCCGTCCCTTCGCCCGCGCGGCCAGCGCCCGGTACCGCGCCGGAAACGCCATCATCCATCCGCCCAGCAGCAGCGCCACCACGCCGATCCACCGCATCGGCACGATCCCGTACGCCATCCATCCATCCCCCAGCGCGAACGCCAGCGCTCCCACCGCCAGCGCCGCGCCTCCCCACGCCCGCACCGTCCGGTCGGCCTGGGCCGCCTGCGGCGCTGCCTGGATCGCCGCCTGCAGCGACGCGTCGGCTCGGCCCCGCAGCGATTGGTAGGCGCGGCGCAGCGGGTAGAGGAAGAGGCCCAGGAGCACGAAGCAGGTGCACACGAGGACGCCGAGCCGCGCGTTGTCCTTGCCGCAGGACGTGCAGACGTCCAGCGTCCGCAGCTGCGCGCCGTCCGCGAGCGCGAGACCAGCCGCGCGCAGATCGGCCGCGCGCTCGGGCGTCATGGGCTCGATGATGCCGGTCAGCGGATGCGCGGCGACGGCGTCGCATTGGATGGGGCGATCGAAGCGCGCGACCACCGTCGAGCCGTCCTCCGCGCGCGCGGGCAAAAATGCCGCGCCGTCGCTCACGTGGCCCAGGAGATCCGCGCAACGCCACGCGGCGCCCTCGACCGACACCCAGCGCCGGCCATGCGGTAGTCGCGCCAGGCGCCCGCACCGAGCGTGCCGAAGACGGCGACGAGCGCCGCCCCCCCGACAAACGAGACGATCTTGCCGAAGCGGTCACGCATGGCGGCACGCTAACCGAAGTGGCCCTGCGCGCTCAACTTGGCTGACGAGCATGCGGCTCACGACGGATTGGCCGCTCCCGTGGACGTCATCTCCTCACGTCGCGGCGTATCAGCGAGCGACGCAAACCTTCCTGCAGGCTCGCAAATGTGCGTACATTCTCGAACCCGAGGTCATTGTCCACCAGCGTGCGCGCCGTTTCCGTGGAGATGCCTACGATCATGCACTGCGCGCCCAGCAATTCGGCGGCGCGCACCGCGTCGCGCAGATATCGTGCCGCGTCCGCATCGAGAACGGGCACGCCTGTGACGTCGAGGATGACCGTCTCCGCGCTCGTCTCCACGATCGACCGGAGCAGGACTTCGAGGATGCGCGCGCCTCTTGCCGCATCGATGCGTCCGATCAGTGGCAGCGCGAGGATGCCCTTCCAGATCCGCAGCACGGGCGTGGACAGCGCGGCGATCGCGTGCTGCTGCTCCTCGCTGAAGCGAAGCTGCTCCGAAAGCTCCGCGGTTCGCATTGCAACGGCGGCCTCGAGCTGCTCCTTCTTCTGCCGCAGCTCCTCCTCCGAGTCCTTGAGCTCGCCGACGTCGAAATGGACCTGCACCACCTCGCACACCTCACCGTTTGCATCCTTGACCGGGTGGAGCGCCGAGGCGACCCAGCGGACACGCCCGTGACAAACCGCTTCGTTCTGGAGCGGATCGTACCGGATGGTGGGCAACCGTGCGGTCTTACCCTCCAGAAACGTCTGCTCGATGAGGTGCATGAACCCCTGGGCGACGACCTGGGAGTCTTTCAGCAGCCTGTAATCGGCAAGCCGATCGAAAGGTATCTGCCAGAGTTGCTCCCAGCCAGTGTTCGCCTCCTTGGTGCGGCTCTCGGGATCGTAGACCTGAACGCTGAGGACGCCCCCGTCGAACAGGGCCTGATAGCGCCGTGCAGCGATTTCCAGCTCGGCAACGCGCTGCCGCAGCGATGCGTTCTCGTGCGCGAGGTCTTCGCTCACCTTCTCGGCGTCAAATGGTTGTCGGTGGTTCATGCTTGGGGCATTCACGACGGACGGGGCCGTGCCAGCATCACGAGGAAGTAGGTGACGATGCAAGCGCCGGCGAGTTTTATGTGCCTCGCCTGGTGCAGCGCAAGCGGAAAACCACGTGGACCATCGCTCGTTGGCACCCAGACTCTCTTGCCAACGATTGCATGGTTCGCGCGATCAGGTCAGGGCGCGTTGAGGGTGATTGTCTCTTGGTGGTCCGCGTCGGCCGAGCAGCACGGCGCCCCGCCGCATTCAGCGGGCTGTAGACACGCGCAATCGGGGATACCATTGACGCATGTGTTGTTGATCTCGTCGAGGGCCACGCAGGCATGGGTCGTGGTGGGCATGGCGCCTCCGCTCGTCGCCACGCAGACCTCGAGGTTTCGCTTGCACGTGATATCGCCGCAGGCGAAGGTGCCTGTTTGGCAGAGAGCGGCCGTCGGGCGCGGGCCAGAGGGCGAGCACATCGCGTCGGGATTCTCGAGCACCGTGCCATCGCATTGGCATGCGGGGCCTGGGGGAGGGCCGTCGCACTGGAGGATCTCGACGCACGATCCTTTCGCGTTCGACGAGCAATCGCCCGGGGGATAGACGCACGTCCCGCTCGTGCAAGGGTCCGAGGCGCTACAGCTATCATCATTGCTGCTAGAGCCATCGTCATTGCTGCTGGAGTTATCGCCAGCCTCGCTGCTGCAGCCGAGTTGCCCCAAGGCGCACAGCGCCGCCATGATGAGAAGCCGTTTCATGATTGCTCTTCCCTCGCGTTGCGCGCCTCTTATCCAGGAGACTGCGCGCGGGGGGGCCGCCTTAGCGCGTTTCGTGCCAAGCGTCGATGGGGCTGAAATCCGCGAATCATTCGCGACCGATGTCCGCCTCGCACGGCACACCGTGGCACAGTCGTGCACGAATGGCGAGCGGGCGTTGGGGGCGCCTCACGTCTGGGAGCCAGCGGAGAAAGGGGGGAGCCGGCACCCGTCGGCGGGCGCAATCACAGATAGTCGAAGCAGCCGAGGTCGCAGGACGTCGAGCCGGTCGCGGCGCAGACGTTGAATTGCTTCAGATTCGCGTCGGTGGCAGCCTCGCACGCGTCGTAGCAGATCTGGAGCCCTCCCGGGTTGAAGCACATGAAGAAGTTGTACACGTCGCAATGGTCGAGGCATTCGAGCTTCGGGTCCGGGCAATCCTGAGGGCAGGTCTGCGATGACTCGCCGGCGTCGCACACCCCATTGCCGCAGGGGTTCGGCGGGCAGTCGTTCGGGCAGGTCTGCGACGACTCGCCGGCATCGCACACCCCGTTGCCGCAGGGGTTTGGCGGCGCGCAATCCTCGGGGCAAATCTCGAACGATTCCCCAGCATCGCATACCCCGTTGCCGCAGGGGTTCGACGAGCAGTCGGCCGGGCAGGTGGAGGAGTTCTCGTCACCGGTGCACGTATCGTCCCCGCATACACTCCCGGCGACACAGGAGCCATCCGTGCACACCTCGCCGCAGCCGCAGTTCGCGTTCGATACGCAACCCTCCGAGCACGTCAAGGTCGTGGGATCCGAGCAGTAGGTCCCAGGCTGACACGTGACGGCAATCCCCTCGGGGCCGCACGAAACGAAGCCTTGTTCCATCGAATTGCAGGTCGGGCCCCCGCCTCCTGCCCCGCCCGCACCGCCTCCTCCCTCGCCAGCATTGCCTCCTCCGCCGTCCGCACCGCCTCCGCCACCGGAACAACCACTGACGCTGAGAAGCCCGACGAGAAGCGAAGGCACAAGAATACCGATCAACGACCGCATGGGTTTCACCTGGAATCGGCGGATGGACCACGAGCCCGCGCGGGCGCATACCTCGCCCACGGCCCGCACGCGGTCCCCGCTCGCCTTTCGCGCTACCTGACGCCAGCTGCTCGCGGTTCTTGCACGGAAGCTCGAAAATAAATTTCGCCCGGCCTCAGCCGGCCGATCTCCCGAGCAAACTCTCCAGGCTCACGTCCAGCGACTGGGCCAGGCCAAGCAGGCTCTCGACCTGCGAGGCGGAGAGCTTCAGGCGGGCGCTGAGCCCGCCGCGCGTACGCTCGAGCACCTCCTCACGCGCCCGCGCGATCCAGCGGGATACCGTCGAGGCGTTCACGCGGTGCATGATCGCCAGCCTGTCGAGCTTGATCCCCTCCGCGTAGTACATGCGCAAGAGGTTGCGGTCGCGGCTCGAGAGCGCCGACATGGCCTCGCGCAGGGCCTCGCGCAGCTCCTCCGTGTGGCGCTCGCGCGAGAGCCTCGACTCGGGATCCAGCCTCGGATCCATGGCCGCGAGGAGCGCACGCTCGTCCGCGCGCACCTCGCGCCGACCGCGCCTGCGCAAGCTGATCCCCGTCCGCAGGGCGGCCACGCGGATCCAGGCCGGGAGCGGCCCGAGCCCGGCGTACGTCGCGAGCTTCGGCGACCCCCCGTCGCCCACGAGCAGCCTCTGGCCGAGCACCGATCGCACCTCCTCGACGAGCTCGGATGCGGCTGCCATCCCCCGCAGCGCGGCATGGACCTCGACGTCGATGCGCCGGCCGAGCTCCCGCAGCGCAGTGGCGTCGCCCGCAAGGCACGCGAAGGCCAGCAGCAGATCGGCGGCGAGCACGCTGGAGAGCGCCTCTTCGAGGTCGTCCTCGCCCGCGATGCGCTCCGCGAGATGGCCGACGAACGCCGCCTCGTCCACCGTGACGGCGGGAAAGGCGCGCCGCGCCTCCTCGAGCAGCGATTGCAAGCGGAGCTCCAGCGCGTCGACGTCGCCGAGCCTTGCCGTAAGCGAGGGCGCGAGGCGCCCGCAGAAGGCGCGGGACAGGGGGGGCAGCGGATACGGATGCACGCGGCCATGATACACAAGCCCCGCAACGACGATGGAGCACCCTTCCGAGAACACCATCCTCGCGTTCGTCGAGGGGCGACTCGCCGCGGCCGAGGCTTGCAAGCTCGATGACCACATCGACGCATGCGAGTCCTGCCGCTTGCTGGTGATCGCGGCGGCCCGGGCGTCGCTCGGCACGGCAAGCGATGCGGATCGCGCCTCCCCTCCGCCCGCCCTCGATGACGCGGCCCCGCTTTCGCGCGGCGCACGGCTCGGCCGCTACACCATCTCCGACGTGCTCGGCAGGGGCGGCATGGGGATCGTGTACGCTGCGCACGATCCCACGCTCGATCGCAAGGTGGCGCTCAAGGTCCTGCGCGGCGAGGTGACCGCGCGCGTCGGGGCCGACATCGCGTCGGCGCGGCTCCTCCGCGAGGCGCGCATCGCCGCGCGGCTTTCGCACCCGAACGTGGTGACGATCTACGACGTCGACAGCCACGGCGGCCAGATCTTCATCGCCATGGAGTACGTCGACGGGCAGCCGCTCTCCGTCTGGCTGGAGGAGGGGCCTCACCCCGCCCGCGAGATCCTGGAGCGCTTCACGCAAGCAGGACGGGGGCTCGTGGCAGCCCACGGCGCGGGCCTCGTGCACCGAGATTTCAAGCCCGCGAACGTGCTCATCGGCAAGGACGGGCGCGTGCGCGTCAGCGATTTCGGCCTCGCCGGCTGGACGAGCGAGGAGGCCTCGGGCAAGGCCACGGCCGAGGGGGCGGCGGGCCCAGCGCTCACGCGAACGGGCGCGCTCCTCGGAACGCCGATCTACATGGCCCCGGAGCAGCACCGCGGCGAGCGGGCGGGCCCGCACGCGGACCAGTTCAGCTTCGCGGTCGCGCTGTACGAGGCGCTGTACCGGCGCTCGGCCTTCGAGGGCAAGACGCTCGAGGAGCTCTCGGCAAGCAAGGCCCGAGGACCCGCCGAGCCGCCCAGCGGCGGGGAGGAGCCTGCGCGCGTCCGGCGCGCCCTGCTGCGCGCCTTGCGCCCGCAGCAGGAAGAGCGCTTTCCCTCCATGGAAGCGCTGCTCCAGAAGCTCGAGGCCGACCCCGCACGGACCCGCCGCCGCGCCGCCGTCGGCCTCCTCGCGGGCGTCCTCGTCGCCGCCGGCCTCTTCGTCCCTGCCTGGATGGCGCGGCAGCAGCAGCGCCTCTGCCGCGGGGCGGAGGCGAAGCTCACGGGCGTGTGGGATGAGGGGCGGCGAGCTGCTGTTCGCGACGCGTTCACTGCCTCCAAGCAGCCGTTCGCCTCGGTGGCGCTCACGCAGGTGGAGCGCGCGCTCGACGCCCAGGCGGCGGCCTGGGTCGCCGGCCATGTCGATGCCTGCGAGGCGACGCGGGTGCGCGGCGAGCAGGCGGAGTCGGTGCTGGCGCTGCGCATGGCCTGCCTCGATCTGCGGGCCAAGGAGCTCAAGGCGCTGGTCGACATCTTCTCCGAGGCGGACGGCGCCACGGTGAGCCGCGCTGTGCAGGCCGTGAACGCGATGACCCCGGTGCGCGCCTGCGCCGACGTGGCGGCGCTCTCCGGGCCGCTGCCGCCGCCGGACGATCCCGCGCTACGCGCGCGCATCGACACCGCGCGCGGAGAGCTCGCGCGTGGCAAGGCGCTGTACGACGCCGCGAAATTCCCGCCCACGCGCGCGCTCGCCGACCAGGTGGTCACGGAGGCCAAGGCGATCGCCCACCAGCCGCTGCTCGCCGACGCGCTCGACCTCCTGGGAAAGGTGCAGCAGTCCCAGGGCGCGCACGCGGAGGCCGAGGCGACCTTCCTCGCTTCGATCCGGGCGGCGCAGGCGGGCCGCCACGATTGGCAAGCCGCGAATGGGCTGACCTCGCTGGTGTTTTTGGCGGGCCACCCGCTCGGCCGCCCCGCGGACGCGCACCGGTGGGCGGAGCTTGCCGCGGGAGCGATCGCCCGGCTTGGCGGAGACGCGGAGTTCGAGGCGGCGCTGGCCGGCAACGAGGCGACCGTCTATCTCGAGGAGGGCAAGCTCGACCGGGCGCTCGAGGCCGCCTCGCGCGCCGTTTCGCTCGAGCAGCGGCTGCACGGCGACGAGAACCTCCACACCGCCAAGGTGAAGACCAACCTGGGCGCCGCGCTGGTGGCGCTCGGCCGTTATGCCGAGGCGCGCGGCCACTACCAGGGCGCGCTCGCGACGTTCGAGGGGATGCTCGGCCCGGATCACCCGGCCTGCGCGACGGTCCTGAACAATAGCGTGGAGGTCCATGTCCGGCTGAACGATCTGCCGGCGGCGCGCGCTGCAGCCGAGCGGGCTTTATCCATTCGCGAGCGCGCGCTCGGTCCCGAGCACGCCGCGCTCGGCACCACGCTGCTCAACCTGGCCGAGGTGATGATGAAGGAGCGCGCCTTCGCCGACGCCCGTCCTCGCCTCACGCGGGTGGTCGCCATCTACGAGAAGGCCGTTGGGCCCACGCACGTCTATCTCGCCGAGCCGCTGGAAAAGCTGGGCGAGCTGCATCTGGAAACCGGCGCGCCGGCGGAGGCGATCCCGCTGCTCGAACGGGCGCTTTCGCTACGGGCGTCGGGGGCCGAGGGACCGTACAAGGATGCGTCGACGCGATTCTTGCTGGCGCGCGCCCTCGTTGCGGCGGGCAGCGACCGTGCCCGCGCGAAAAAGCTCGCGGAGGAGGCCCAGGCGGCCTATGCCGCCGGGGGCGAGGCCTGGGCGGTGCCGAAGGCGGAGATCGTGGCGTGGCTCTCGCAGCGGTGAGGGAGAATCGCGTCGTGCCAGGGTGGCGACGCGTTTACTGGCTGTAATACTCGAAGGCGTTGCTGAAGTCGTCTGGGTTCGGCGCGACGTTCTTGATGTCTCCCGTGGTGATGTCGATTGTGACATAACCGACGTTGGCGAAAACGTAGTATTCGTTCTTCGCCGGGTCGATGCCTCCGCGAGCGTTGTGCCCCGTGATGGTCGGGAGGCTCTTGATCGGGGTAAATACACCCGTCTGGAGATCCAGCGTTCCGAACGCGAATTCCCACGTGGTGGGATCTTTGAGGAGGCCATACACCGTGCCCGTGATCGGATGGAGCTCGTGGGCCGCCACGTCTTGCACATCAGGCGCGACGTGGGTGATGAGGCCTGTGCTCACATCGATCGTCAGCCAACCGAGGTTCGTCCTCAGGTAGAAACTCTTGCCGGTCGGATCGATCCCGGGAGCGTCCGATAGGCCCAGCACGCCGGGGAGCGTGCTGATGGTGGAAAAGACCCCGGTCTCCGGATTGATGGTGCCGAAGTGCTCCTCGGAGGCCGCGGCGTCCCACCTCACGGCATAGAGGACCCCGGTGATGGGGTGGGCACGCACCGTGTAGCTCTCCCACGCGGGGGAGACATCCACGACGTTGCCGGTTTTCACGTCAATCGCGAGCTGGCCGACGTTCGTCTGGAGGTAGAATCGACCCTTCACGGAATTGAGCACCATCGGGTCGCCGACAGACATGACACCGGGGAGGATGCTCATCGTATGAAGTTTCCCCGTGGAGGGCGTCACGTAGCCGAAACGCTCCTCCATCTGGGCATCGTCGTAATCCACGCTGTAGAGCGTCGTCGTCAGCGTCCCGCCGCCCGAGCCTCCGCCGCCGCCCGCGCCGCCTGAGCCTCCGCCGCCGCCGGCGCCACCCGAGCCTCCGCCGCCGCCGGCGCCACCCGAGCCTCCGGTGCCGCCTCCGCCCGAGCCTCCGCCTCCGCCGGCGCCGCCACCCGAGCCGCCGGTGCCGCCTCCGCCGGCGCCGCCACCCGAGCCGCCGGTGCCGCCGCCGCCGGCGCCGCCACCCGAGCCGCCGGTGCCGCCTCCGCCCTGTCCGCCGACGCCGCCCTGTCCGCCGGTCGCGTCGCCCCCGGTGCCGGCCATGCCGCCGCTGCCCCCGGCGCCGGCTCCGCCCATTCCCATGCCCCCTGTGCCGCCTTGCCCTCCGCTGCCGCTCGATGCCGTCCCTCCACCGACGGACGTGCTGGCCGCCCCACCTCCTTCACCGCCGTTGTTGCCGCTGCTGTTGCAACCCAGAAGCACAAGGAGCACACCAAGTGTAAGAGAACCCCGCATTGGACCTCCCGTCGGGGATTGAACGTAGATAGGGGCCCCTGCGCCTGTCAACCGAGAATGTCAGAACACGAACAGGAGTCCGCGGAGCACCGTTAGGAGGGGACCTCCTTGGCTCGTAATTCAGGGGGATTGAAGCTCTTATCGCGGAGCTATCAAAAAGCGATCGTCCGCCCAACTGGGGCCGGCCTGGGGCTGAGCATTGGTCTCATCTGGGAGGCGCTGCGCTGGGGCTTTGCCCCAGGCCCCACCGGGGCTATCCGCCCCTGGACCCGGGGCCTGCGCAAGCGCTGGACCCGGGGTCGATGAACTGCGCATCGCGCAGTTCATCGAACAGCCAGGTCAAGACCAACGACGCCCCTGCCCGTCGCCAGCGGGCAACGCCCCTTCCTGGTCTTGCCACCGGCCTGTTGGAAGAACTGCGCATCGCGCAGTTCTTCCACAAAAGGTCCAGGGCTTGCCCTGGTTCGGGTCGAGGGGCGAACAGCCCCCGCGGGGCCCGGGGCAGCGCCCCGGCACGGCGGCCCCAAGAAGAGACATCAGCGACGGTCTTCGCCGGCGGGCGTTTGCTTCGCGCGCCAGCGGGAAAGCAGCCTGGCGAGCCAGGCCTCGCGCGCGGCGAGACAGGCCTTGGCGATCTCCGACTCGGGTGCGATGTCGTAAAACCCGTGGAAGGCGCCGCCCCATACGTGCAGCTCGCAATCGCCGCCGGCGGCCCAGATGGCGCTGGCGTAAGCCACGTCCTCGTCACGGAACACCTCGGCGGCGCCCACGTCGATGAACGTCGGCGGCAGGCCACCCAAGTCGATGGCGCGCGCCGGTGCGGAGTAGGGGGATACGGTTTCGGTGCCCCGCCTGTCGCCGAGCACGGCCGTCCAGGCCGTCAGGTTGCTCGTGCGATCCCAGATGCCGGTGCCCTGGTACTGGTGGGACGAGACCGTCTCGTTGCGGTCGTCGATCATCGGACACTGGAGCAATTGTCCGGCCAGTTTCGGTCCCTTCCGGTCGCGCGAAAGGAGCGTCGTGCCCGCCGCGAGCCCGCCGCCGCCGCTGCCGCCGAAGATGACCAGGCATTCGGGGTCGAACCCGAGCTCCTCGGCATGTTTCGCCATCCATGCGAGGCCGGCGTAACAATCCTCGACGGGGATCGGGGCCGGGTGCTCGGGGGCCAGTCGGTATTCGACCGTGACGCCCACCGCGTCGTGCTTCATGGCCCAGTCCACGAGCGGGTTGACCGCCGCGAACCGATTGCACATGACCATGCCGCCCCCGTGGATGTTGTAGATCCCGGGGCCGGGCTTTTGGTGGTCCTTGCGGGAGATCACCGAGACGACGATCTCGGCACCTTCGTAACCGGCGATCGTGTGGTCGACGCACTGGACGGGCCGGTCGCCGATGATCTCCTCGATGGTCGGCATCTTCAATGCCCGGAAATGAGCCAGGCGGTCGGGCGTCATACCGACCGGCACATATCCCTCCAGGGCCGGGAGGATCGGCGCGATCTGGGGGTCGAACGGGGGATTCGCGAGAGGGCGCTTCATGAAGTCTCCTTATCCGTCCAGTTGTAGCGGATGGAACGCCCACGGCCAGAATCGATCCCGCTTCGAGATGCGAACGGTGGCCTCGAGCACCGCGGCGACGAGCTCCCGCGAGCGCTGCCGTCGGAGCATCTTCCCCGGGGAAATCGGGAAGCGAACGGGCATCCTCACCGGGAGGGGGAAACGCGAACACGGTGACGCGTCGACGGCGGAGGTTCGGCTCTACAATCGCGCCCCCATGAAGCGAACATTCGGCCTCGGATTGCTCTTCATCACCGCGATTGCCGTCTCCGGTTGCTCGAAAAAAGACGAGATGCCTCTCGTCGAGCTGCAGGGGGGCGATGGTTTCGAGGGGCTGTCGATCGGCCTGCCTCCTGGCGTGACTGCCCCCCCGGAAAAGTTCGGCAAGGTCAGCATCAAGCTCGACGGCTACGTCATCGACGTGCACCCCACCGAGGGCACGCTGGCCGATGAGAAGGAAAATTTCGGGTCGAAGGGCTTCCACGTCGAGACGGCCGACGGATTCATCTCCAAGGACGACGGGAAGGATAGCAAGACGTTCCCGGTGCTGCGCGTGTACCAGAAGGGCGAAACGCGGCTGCTATGCTCGTCGCGTCTGCCGGAGGCGCCGCCGACGCTCGAGAAAGCGAAGGAAGCGCTCGCCATCTGCTCGACGCTCGTGAAGAAGTAGCGTTCCACACGGCGAACACTATCCTCCGCGCGCCGCCGTGACGTATCATCGCGGCCATGTTGCATGGCCGCAGCTTCATCCTCGTGCTCCTGCTCGCCGCGTGTGGCGGGTCCTCCTCTCCGCCACCTGCAACGTCCGACACGCGTACCATCGCTGATCTCGGGCCCATGTGCCATCGCTACTACGCGCGACAGGCCACGTGCACCGACGACTACCTGTCCGCGGTGCTCGACCTCCGCATCGAGCTCGACATGCCGAAGGGCATCGGCGAGCGCGTCAAGACCGAGGGGCGCGACGTGGTCCTGAAGGAATCGCGCGTCCAGTGGGAGAGCGACATGGAGCCCGCGAAGATCGACGCGATGTGCAACGCGATGGCGACCCGCACGCCGGCCGACCAGCTGGATCGGCTGCTCAAGCAGGGCGACGCCTGCGAGGCGGCGGCCGACTGCAAGGCGTTCGCGACCTGCGCCGTCGGAACCGAGCGGTCGTACATCGCGTCGGGCGCGACGCATCACTAGAACTCATCTCACAAACCGTCCAGTAGGTCTATCAGCGCCAACCTCCTACTTTGTAGGATCAATCGAACGAACCTCGCTCCAGCGGTCGGTACATTTTTGGTGCTGGCGACATATGCGGGTA
>NZ_JAGTJK010000029.1:0-131711 GCF_028435265.1 Polyangium jinanense
ATGTGCCCCTGAACAGAACAACAGGGAAGGATGTTTCCATGACGAACCCCCGTTGCTCTCGGACGAACCCAAAGAGGAGGGCGCGGAGGGATGGGAACGACTACGAACTTTGGGGATGATGTACTAGTCCGACCGGTTTTGGGAGGCCGTACGGCGGCACCCGGCTTGCTGGGGAGCGGATGGAGGAGGTATCCGTGTCACCCCACCGCACCCTTGCTGTTGCCTCTCTTGTATTCGCGCCGATCTTTGCAGGTTGTCTCGGCTCCGACGCCTCCGAGGCGCCGGAGGCCACCGCGACGCACGAAGCGGATATCTCCTTCGCGACGTATTACATCGCCCGGCGGGATCTTCGTCGCTGCGCGTCTCCCCTTTGCGGCGGCTTCTTCGTCTCCGCCGTCAATCAGGACAAGACGGTTTGCGCCGACGGCACCACCGCCGAGGAGTGTTACGTCGCCGATATCCAGTTCTCCAGCCTCCTCCAGCTCGCCGGCGTCGAGGGCACGGTTCGCGAGGCCATCGGCGTGCAGCGCGAATCGACGCGCGCCGTCCTTTTCGGCGATCTCTTCCCCGGCCAGAGCGGCCTCGGCTCGCTCTCGCTCCGGTTTGCCTGGGTCGCCCTCGAGAACGCCGAGCTCCGGGGCGGATTCTACCGCGTCTGGCACAACGGCGTCGTCTGCGTCGCCGCGCCCTGCCCGAGCTTCGATCAGGAGCACCTGAACACGGGCGCGGTGCGGACGATCCACGAGATCGATCTCAAAGAGGTCCCCGGCAATGGCCGGGACGATTTCGAATCGGGGCGCGCGCTCTTCTCGCAGCTCGGCATGATCCTCACCGGCCAGGACGTCCGCATCGAGAACTATGGGCCGGCGGGGGATGCCACCGTCCTCCAGGCGACGCAGGGCTTCCTCCCGGTCATCCTGCCGACGCTCCGCGGTGCCCGCGCGCCCGTCGACAACGGCCCGGTCATCGGCCGCGGACCGGTGGACGGAGGCGGCGAGGGCGGCAGCGGCGGCATCCGCAGCAGGAACGTGCAGTAGGGTCGATCATTGCAGCGCGCGCCCGGACGCGTCACGATCCTGGTGTCATGGACATCGAATGGCGGACGAACGTGGACCCGGGCGCGCGCCGCGCGATCGAGGCGCTCGTTTCTTCGCAACGCACCCTCGAAGACGTCGTCCGCTGGGGCCTCTCGCTCGCGTCGCCTCGGCTCATCGCGGACGTGGTCGTTCAGGACGAATACAACCACGACGTCGTCCTCGAACATTCGGCCGGCGTTTATCTCGTCTACGACACGACCTGACTGGGCGGTTTGACGGCGGTCGCCGTCTGGGATCACAAGCCGACCGCGGCGGAGATGCTCGAAGCGCGCCTCGCGCGCGGCTGGACACCCACGCCCACGGCCACGCGGGACGGGCCCGTCGTCCTCGGGTACGCCGCCTGCGCCGTCTCGCGTCCTAGCTCGCCCCCAGCAACGTGAGCACGGCGCTCTCGCCGAATTGCTCCCGCGCCAGCCGCGCGGCCTCTGCATTCGCCGGCACGTCACGCAAGAGGCGGGTTTGTCCTTCCGGATCCCGCACGTCCGCAAGCTCGCGCCCGATCAGCCGCAGCGCCGCGCGAAGCTCCCCCTCGAACCCGTCGGCGTCGCCCGCTGCGTAGAGCGCCTCCGCCGCCGCCATCCGCAGATCCACCTCACCCGCGCCGAGGCCCCCGGCCGCCCGCATGTCCGCGAGCGCCGCGCGTGAAAGCGCCTCTGCTTCCGCGACCCGCCCGAGCCGCGACAGCGCGCGAATTCGCGTCGCCGTGAGCGACAGCCGCCGCAGGCCCATGCGATCGACGAGCTCGAGCCCCCGATCCACCTCGCCGAGCGCCCGCGCGGCGTCCCCCTCCGCGAGCGACACCCGCGCCGCGATCCCCCACGCGATCCCCGCGTCGAACGGCCCGATCCCCGGCTCCGCGACGAGCTCCGCCGCGAGCGCGCGCGCCTCCTCACGCGCCTCCTTCGTGGCTTGCTCCGCCAAGAACGTCGCGCGCAGGATCCGCACCCCGATCTTCGTCAGCGCGTCATCCATCGCCGTCGCCTGGGCCTCTGCCTCCGCGAACCGCGCCTCGGCCTCGCCGAGCGCCCCGAGCGCGCCGAGCGCCTCGCCGATGCGCGCCACGCAGAGCGCCCGCATCCGCGCGTCGCCCGCCGCTTCGAAGGCGAGCGTCGCGTCCTCGATGATCTCCAGCATCGCGAGTGGCTCGTTCGTCGTGGTCCGACCGTACTCGTAGGCCGCGAGCCGCGCCCACCCGTGCGCGCTCGGATCCACCGCGCCCGTCCGCTCCAGCGTCTCGCGCATCCGATCGAGCGCCTTGTGCGACTCGCCCCGATCGAGCCGCATCGCGAGCAAACAAAGCAGCCGCCCGAGGCACTCCGCGTACGCCCCTTGTGCCTCCAGATCCGGCGTCAGCGCGAGCAGCTCGTCGAGGTACGACGGGAACGCCTCCGCGTTCACCCCGAGCCCCGTCAGCGTGCAGACGAGCCCGAGCACCCGGCAGTGCCACGTCGAGCCCTTCGGCAAGAGCGGCAGCGCCTCGATCCCCATCTGGCACGCCTCGGCCCAGGCCTTGTTCCAGTACAGGATGCAGCACGCCATCCCGCGCACGAGCCCGAGCTCGGCCCCTGCCGCGCCGAGCTCCTCGGCCTTCGCCGCGTGCGTGCGCGTCCCTGCGAGGTCGTTCCGTTCGAACGCCTCGCGCGCCGCGCGCACGTGCAGCACGCGCGCGCGCGCCGTATCGCCCCCGCGTTGCCAGTGCTCGGCGAGCACCTGCGCCTCGTGCTCGCCCGCGGCCTCCAGGAACGCCGCGGCCCGCGCGTGCCCGAGCGCGAGCTCCTCCTCCCCGAGCAGCCCATACGCCGCCTCGCGTACGAGCACGTGCCGGAAGCCGTACTCCACGTCTCCCACGAGCCTGCTCGTTCGTTGCTTCTCCAAGAGCTCCGCCCGCACGAGCGCCGTGAGCGCCTGATCCACGAAGGCCCCGTGCCCCTCCCGATCCATCAACGCGAGCACGCCTCCGCGCCAGAACCGCGTCCCGAAGATGCTCGCCGCGACCAGCGCCCGCCGCGCCTCCGGCCCGAGCCGCCCGAGCCGCGCTTGCAGCATCGCCACGAGCGTCGCCGGCCGCTCCCCCTCCTCGCCCGCGTCTCGCGCCGCGCGCGCGAGCTCCTCCACGAACAGCGGATTCCCCGCGGCGCGCGTCGCGATCCGCTCCACCACGGCCTCGCTCTCCTCCGGGCCGAGCGCGGCCCGCGCGAGCTCCTCCGCGTCGCGACGAACCAGCGGCGACAGCATCATCCGCTCCGCCCGATCGCCCCACAGCCGCGGGTAGACGTCCTCCACGTCCGGCCGCGCCAGCGCCAGCACGAAGAGCGGCTGATCCTGAAGCTCCACGAGCGCGCGTTCCACGAGACGCACGCTCCGCGCGTCGGCGTGATGCACGTCCTCGAGCGCCAGCACCACCGGACGCGCGGCGCTTTCGCCACGCAGGAACTCCAGGAACGTCCGCTCGATCTCTGCCCGCGCGACCCGCCCATCCACGAAGCCCCGCGACGCTTGCCTTTCGCTCGTCGTCGACAGCTCCCGCGGCCCGCGCCCGCGCAGCGCGTCCGCGAGCATCGCGTACGCCGTCGCCCCGAGCGGCTCGGCTCGACCGACGAGGAGCAGCACGTCCTTCTCGCGCGCCTCGATCCTCGCGCGGAGCTCCCGCAAGAGCCGCGACTTGCCCATGCCCGCCGGCGCCACCACCACGACCGCCCTCGAAACCGGCTCCTCGCGTATCGCCTCGAACGACCGCAAGAGCAGCTCGAGCTCGCGCTTGCGCCCCACGAACGGCATGGTTTTTCCGAGCAGCGACCGCGCCTCGTCCCGCGCCGCCCCGCTGCCCGTGAGCAGGAGCCGCCCGCCCTCGCGTGTCGTCGCGAAGCGACCTCCGACGAGCCCCGCCGTCACCGCGTCGACGATCACCATCCCGCGCGGCGCGCCCTCGCGCAGCGCCTCCACCGCGCGCTCCACCGCTTCTCCGACCGGCTGCTCGCCCGACACGAACCCCGGCCCCGTCGCGATCGCGATCGTCGTCTCCGGCTGGGCCGCCTTCACCGCGAGCGCCGCGCGTGCGGCCGCCGCTGCCTGATCCGTCGCGTCTCCGCCGAACCGCGCGAACGCCGCGACCACCCACCGCTCGGACCGTGACCCGTGCGAAAATGCCCCGTTTCGCAGCAGGATCCGCGCGAGCTCCTCGCGCGAGGCTCCCGCGGGTGGTGCCAGCACGAGCACGCTCAAGAGCTCCGGCACGTCCCGCGCGACCGATGGAGAAAACGCGCCCCTCCGCGCGCCGATCTCCAGGAGCGCCGGCAGCTCTTCGAGCAGGTTCGACACGCTCGCCGGCCGTTTGTCCGGATCCTTCTGCAAAAGGCTCCGCACGAGCGCCGCGACCGGCGGCGGCACCCCGGGCCGGAGCGGCAAGAGCTCGGGCGGATCCTCGCTCAGGATCTTCGACATCACGAGCACCGCGTCTGCCGCGACGAATGGCGGCCGACCGGCCAGGCACTCGAACAGGATGCAGCCGAGCGAGAACATGTCCGACGCAGGCCCGATCGGCTGCTCGCTGCCCACCTGCTCCGGCGACATGTATTCGGGTGTCCCGATCGATCGACCCGTCGCCGTGATGCCCGTCGCCGGCCCCATCGAGCGCGCGATCCCGAGGTCCACGATCGTCGCTTGATCGATGTCGCCTCCACGCAAGAGCACGTTCGAGGGTTTGAGGTCCCGGTGCACGATCCGCCGCGCGTGCAGCGCGGCGAGCCCTTCGGTGATGCGCCGGAGCAAGAGCAGGGCCTCGCGGGTCGAGAGCGGCCCGCGGGCCAGCCGTTTTGCGAGGTCCTCGCCGTCGAGCCATTGCATCGCCAGGAAATGCCAGCCGTCCTCGCTCTGTCCGTGCGCCACGTACGACACGACACGCGGGTGCCGGATCTCGGACAGAATTCGCGCTTCCCGGGCGAAGCGCTCCGTATCGAGCGACGTCGCGTCCGTATGCAGGAGCTTCAGCGCGACGTCTTCTCCGGTCTCCTGATCGGCGGCCCGGTAGACCTCGCCCATGCCGCCGCGCCCGGCGAGCGAGCGGACCACGAAACGCCGCGCGACCAGCGTTCCGGCGGGCAGGGTCTTGCTCCTCGGGGCCATGCGCGCCCATTGGTTTCATACCCGGGCGCGCCTGCTGTCAAGCACTTCGCCGCAGCGCGTCGGCCTTTGACACTTGCGAGAGCGCCGAAGCTTTGAGAAATTCGAGGTCGTGTCGTGCCCCAAGCTCATGACCGAGCGCCTCGAGATGGTCCCCATGACCGTGGAGCTCGTCGAGGCCGTGCTCGATGGGCGCCGTGCCGATACCGAGAAGCTCCTCGGCGCGAAGATGCCCAACGCCTGGCCGGGCCGCGCGCTCGTCGAGCGTGCGTTCCTCGCGCGGCTCGACGCCGTGCGTGCCGATCCCGAGCATCGGCTCTGGGGCGACCGCGTGGCCCTGTCGCTCGATCCTTCCCCGCGCGTGATTGGCAGCGTGGTTTTCCATGGCGGACCGGATGAGAACGGCATCGTCGAGGTCGCGTACGGCATCGAGGAGGAATCGCAGCGGCAGGGCTTCGGCTTCGAGGCCGTGAGCGCGTCCGTGGCGTGGGCGCTCGCCGAGCCGCGCGTGCGCGCCGTCCGGGCCTCGACGTTCACGTGGCACTTCGCGTCTTGCCGCATCCTCGAGAAGCTCGGCTTCCGCATCGTGGACAGGGAGGACGACCTGCTCGGCGAAATGCTCAAGTACGAGGTCGTCCCGAGCGCGTTCCGCAGGTAAGCGCCTCCGCCCTGGTTTTCCTGGGGAACCTTCCTGTAAGCTCCCCGGGGGCACCACGTTCATGCTGGACGACATGGGAATTCGTACTCCGAGGCAGAGGGGGCTCGTGGCTTTCCTCGTCGGGCTGGGCTCCGTTTTCGCGAGCGCGCCTCGCGCGTGGGCCCAGGAGGCCGCTGCCTCGCCGCCCGAAGAAGCGCCGCCGCCCCCGCCGATCGAAGCCGCCCCGGAGATTCCCCCGCCGCCCGTCGAACTCGCCACGGACATCCCGCCGCCGCCTCCACCGCCGCCACCGCCACCGCCGTACGTACCGCCGCCGTACGTGCCGCCGCCTTTGCCGACCAAGCCGAGCCGCTGGTATTTCCTGCACCCCGGCGTCTTCCCCGAGGCCGACCTCTTCGCGGGCGCCCTGCAGATCGGCCTCGTCACGCCGTCGGCGAAGGAGTTTTACGGCGGCGCGCAGGTGGGCCTCTTCGGCGCCAAGGCCGAGCACTTCACGGGCCTCGCGCAGGTCGGTCTTTTGCACACCAACGTCGAGCGTGTCTTCCGCGGCGGCGTCGAGCTCACGCTCGGCCGAAACCTTGTGAAGGAGTTTTACGGCGGCGCGCAGCTCGCCCTCTACCGCAACGTCGTCACGGACATTTTCGTGGGCCTCGCGCAGTACGCCTTCCTGCGCAACGACACGCACCGCTTCCTCGGCCTCGCGCAGATCGGTACGATCAACGGCACCGACGCGTTCATCGGCGGCTTGCAGCTCGGCGCCTACAACGTCATTGGCGCGGGCCTCGACTGGGACGACGATGGCGGCGGCGGACCGCGCGGCGGCGGCGGATTTGTCGGCGCGCTCCAGATCGGCGCGTACAACAAGATCGACCACGGCAATTTCTCCGGCATCGCCCAGATTGGCGGCTTCAATGCGGTCGAGGACGGCGATTTCCGCGGCGTCGCCCAGATCGGCCTCCTGAACGGGGACGACGAACGTTTTTACGGCGCGCTCCAGATCGGCGCCGCGAACTTCATCGACGAGGAGTTTTATGGCATCGGCCAGCTCGGCGTCGTCAACATCGTCGATGACGATTTCCACGGCGTCTTCCAGGCCGGCGTCGCGAACCTCCTCCTGGAGGACAGCTTTTACGGCTTTGGTCAGTTCGGCCTCGGCGCGTACGTCGACGAGGAGTTCCGGGGCGTCTTCCAGACGAGCGCCCTCTTCAATTACGTCGACGATTCCTTCTCCGGCGTCCTGCAGCTCGGCGGCCTCTTCAACTTCGTCGACGACGACTTCCGCGGCGTCTTCCAGATCGGCGCCTTCAATGGCGTGCGCCAGGAGTTTTACGGCGTCTCGCAGATCGGCGTCGTGAACATGACCGGCGACGATCAATTCGGCGCGCAGCTCGGTTTCGTCAACCTCGTGAAGGACCACATGCACGGCCTGCAGGCCGGGTTTTTCGCGAGCGCCGAGGAGGTCACGGGCATGCAGCTCGGCGTCGTCAATTTCTCCGATCGCCTGACCGGCACCACGATCGGCCTCTACAACCGCTCGAAGCACGTCCGCGGCGTCCAGATCGGCCTCGTCAACCAGACCGAGCGCCTCCGCGGCGTCCAGATTGGCCTCGTGAACGTCTCCAAGTACGGCGGGCTCCCCTTCTTCCCCGTGATGAACATCGGCCTCTGAGAGGGCGGACCGCCTGTACCCGCGCCCACTCTCGACCCCCGGCGAAGTCGGACCGCCTGTACCCGCGCCCACCCTCGACCCCCGGCGAAGCCGGACCGCCTGTACCCGCGCCCACCCTCGACCCTCGGCGAAGCCGGACCGCCTGTACCCGCGCCCACCCTCGACCCTCGGCGAAGCTGGACCGGCCCTGCCTGCGTCGTTCCTCCGGCTTCATCACGCGCCTCCGGCGGCCCTCTGCGCCCACGCACGAGCGGGTGAGGACCCAAGGCATCACTCGTCGCGGAGTCGAGGCATCGACCTACCCGCGCGTCCCGACACCCCTACGCAGGTTCCTCGGCACTTTCGCGCGTTCTCCCTCTGGCACATCGTTTGCCGTTGCGCGCACAACGTCCCGCCCTGTACACCCTTCGGTTTAGAGGAACCATGTCTCGACGAACCCTCCTATCGGCCTCGATGCTGGCCGCCCTCCTCTCCGCACCTCTCTCGGCCCGCGCGCAGGACGCGGCCGCCAAGCAATACGTCGACGTCAAGATCGCCGAGCCGCCCAAGCAGGTCGGGCTCGAGATCACCATGAAAAATGGCGCCACGTTCTCGCTCGTGGATACCCGCGACGTGGTCGGCGTCACGCCGAATGGCTCCACGCTCACCGTGGGCCTCAAATTCGACGGCGTCGCGACCTACCGCAATGGTGGCCACGAATGGCGCACGGTGCTCGGCATCAACGAGGCGCTCACGAAGACGCCGGCCCTCGAAGAGCCCGTCAAGAGCGCCGATGCTTTCAACGTGGAGAGCACCTACCTCTATTTCGTGCGCCCCTGGTTCGGTCCCTTCGCGCGCTTCACCGTCGGCACGCCGCTCTTCCGTGGCTTCGACGTTCGCCCCACCGACACCACGTACACCATCGCCCGCGTCACCGGCGTCACCGATACCGTCACCTCGCGCCGCCTCACGCTCACCGATCCCTTTCATCCGCTCACGCTGAAGGAGACCATCGGCCCCTTTGCGCGTCCCGTCTCCGGCGATCGATTCAACTTGGAGACCCGCGTCGGACTCGGCGGATTGCAGACCTTCGCGGACGGCCAGCTCATCCTGAAGGACGACGCCGCCACGGCCGATCGCGTCGAGGTCCAGGAGCTCCGCGACGTCCTCCAGGTCGGCGTCGAGGGCTCGCTCGAGATGTGGGGCTCGTTCCAGGCGAAGAAGATCAGTTACAAGGTCGGCGTCGGCGTGCTCATCCCGGCGTGGAACAACGACATGCCCGCGGCTGGAGAAGCGAAGAAGAATCCCATTCAGCTCACGAACCTGGACATTGGCGCGGCCATTTCCTTCAAGGTCGTCGAGTGGGCGACGCTCGATTACGAGCTCAAGCTCGTCCGTCAGCCCCAGCTCACCGAGCAATGGCAGATACGTAACGGAATGATGCTCACGCTCGGCCTCGGATACTCCAGGAAACCCCCGGCGCCGCCTGCGCCGCCCGCAAAACCCACGCCCGACGCGGCTCTGCCCGCGGCCCCTGCGCCCGCGGCCCCCGCGCCCGCGGCCCCTGCGCCTGCGCCCGCCCCCGTCACGAAATAGTCATCGTTCGTGGCGGACGCCCGGCGTGAACGCCGGGCACGTTGCGTGCAAACCCCCGCGCGTCCGTTTACTTCTGCGAAGGGACGGCCCATGAACCACGGGGGGAATCGATTGAAATCCATCAAATACATTGTGTTCATCGCGGCGCTCTTTGCGCCGGCTTGTGCACCCGAAGAACCATCCACCCAGTCTGCGGGAAAATCGCTTCTCGACCCGCCCGCGGATGGCTCGGGACTTCAATATCGCATGACCTCCACCATCGCCCCGGGGAGCGAATCCTATGGTTGTCGCCTCTTCCAGGTGCCGCCGGAGGGGCTCGTGATCCGCGGGCAGGACGTCGCGTTCGGTCCGGGCGGACATCACGTCCTGCTTTACCGGACCCCGTATCGGGCGATTCCGTCCCAAGACGAGCAGGGGATCGCCGTTGACGCCCTCACGGAGCACGATTGCTCCGAGGGCGCCACCGCGCGCTGGAAGGTCGACGCCGTGGTCGGCGGATCCGAGAGCTTCGGCAGCGTGGGTATGCTCCATCGATTGCCCGACGGCGTCGGCGTCGTCCTCGAGCCGAACGTGGTGCTCGTGATGAGCACCCATTACCTCAACACCACGAGCGCCCCGCTCGAGGTCGACGCCCGCATCAACATGCACACGATGCCGCGCGAAGAACTCCGCATCGAGGCCGGGCTCCTCTACATGGACAACCACGTCCTGCGCGTCGCGCCCTTCGGCGAGGCCTCGGCGCGCATGCGTTGCCCCGTGCCCGAAGACGTGCACGTCGTGAGCTTGCAATCGCACATGCACGCGCGCGGCGCCGCCTTCGAGGCCTCGCTCATCGCGCCCTCGGGGACGACCACATCCATCTATTCGACGACGTCCTGGCAGGAGCCGCCCGTACGCGAGCTCGATCCGCCCCTGCTCTTCCCTCGGGGGAGCACCGTCGAGATCCGCTGCGATTACAAGAACAGCGAAGCCCGGCCCGTCGCGTATGGCCTTTCCTCATCCGACGAGATGTGCCAGCTCATCGGCCCGTATTTTCCGAAAAACGCTCGCTTCGAGCGTTGCGAGGACGAGAGCGGCGCGACGGCGGCGACGTGGGTGGGCAGCGGGAAGGCCAGCGGGGCGGAGACCGTCCATTGCCTCAGGGAGGCGATGACGCGCGAGAAGGGCGTGGGTTACGCGTATTACGATTGTGTACACGCCGCCTGCTCTACCCTCGCGGCCGAGGTTTCCGCAGTCGTGCGTTGCCACGAGGCGAAGCGCGCCGCGGACTGCGCGAATCGGTGCCAGGGGGGTGACGCCGAAGATTGCGTGTCCTGCCTCGCGCAAGCATGCGCCGCGGAGGAGCAGGCCGCGCGGCACGCGGACTCTCCTTGAAGGGGCGTCGGGTCAGCCGTTTGACGCGACCGACGCGCCCACCTTCGTGACCTCGGGCTTCATCCGACCCCGTCGATAGGCTCCCACCGCGACCACGATTCCGCCGATGACGTTCATCGCCAGCGCGAGACCGACGTTGTGCAGCGACTCGGCCGTCCCCATCGCGACGACGCGAATGAATTGATCGAGGTCGAAGGTGCGATCGCTGGCGGCGTACGTCAGCGTCGTGATGATCCCCGTGAAGAAGCCGAGGAAACCTGCGGTCAGGGTGAGGAGCGCGAGCACGGCGGGCAGGACGAGCCGCCCTTTGCCGGGGTTTCTGGCGTAACCGATGGCCGCGCCGAAAAGAATGATGCCGAAGAACAGCGTCGGGTACATGCCGAAGCCGCCGTTTCTGAATGCCTCTCCCATGGGATACCTCCGTTTGTCAGGGTCGTTCGTGGGTCGTGCGTCGCCCCGCCGCGCATCCGACCGGAGCTCGGTCCGCGCCGATACGAGATCCAGCGGGGCGGGGCAGACGGACCCCGGGTGCGCGTGGAAGTTCCCGAGGCCCCCCAAAATCGCTAGCGCTTCTTCACCCGCCCGATCGAGCCGTCGTAGTGTCCTTCCCTCCGGACATAGTACACGAAGTAGAGCCACTCCTCGCCGTCTGCCGTTCGCGCCACGCTCGGCTCGCCGATCCCCACGATGTCGCCCGGCCCCTCGGGCGGCGCGTCGAGCCCGACCTCGACGACCGGATCGCCGAACGACGCCGAAAGCGCCGGATCGCCGCCCGAATACGCGCTCGTCGAGATGTCGCGGAAGCCCCGCGAGAAATAGAGCTTCGACGCGGCCTCGTCCACGAACGGCTGGAACTCGTCGACGTCGGGCTTGCTGATCGCGGCCACGACCGTCTCGGAGAACGTCGCGCCCGGCAGCGCGCCCGAGGGTTTGGCGACGAAAAGGTCCTTCTGCACCGGCCCCTCGGTATCGAACCAGACGTAGCCGTGACCGAACGAGGGGTTCGATTGGAATGGATCGAGCGGCACGAGCGGGAGCTGCGTCACGGGGAACGGGTCGGCGATGAGGAAGTTGTTCTCGAACGAATACTTTCCGAGGCTCACGGGCGCGCCGAGCGTGAGGTCGGCGTGATACAGATCGGGCGCCGTATCCGGCCCGTGCAGCGGGTCGAACGCGAAGAGCACGGACGCCGCGCCGTCCTTCGGCGCGCCGAGGTACGTGAAGCCGAACGGCGAATACGTGTATCCGTTCATGTCGATCGCGATCACGAACGGCTCGGCGAACGACCCGTCCGCTTGCTTGCGGAACCCGTACGCGGCCACGGGCGGCAATGCGAAGAGCGCCTCCAACACGCCGAGCTGGGGGATCGTGTGGTCGATCTCGGTCTCGGACAGGATCCGCCCGACGCCGGGCATCTCGGGCCGCTCGGGGGCCGCGGACGGGCCGTACGTCGCATTGCATCCGGGGGACGCCGGGTTCGCGGCCTCGCCCGAGCAGCCGGGCAGATCCTTGCCCGCGATGCAGCAGAGCAGGTCGACGGGTGAATACGTGCTCACGATGAGCCATTCGCCGTCCGGGCTCACCTCGGCCGAATCCTCCGTGCCCGCGGTATTGACGAGCCCGGGCACACGCTCCGGCTGCCCCCACGCCGCGCCCACGACGGGCAGCACCACGGCCGTCGCATCCGCCGACAGATCCGCGACCTTCGCCCGCACCCGCACCTCGCCGGCGTCGCCCGCGGCGAGCGAGGGTGTCACGGTGGACCGATATGCGCCCGCCGCCGTCTCGACGGCCGCGCTTGCCGTTCCGCCCTCGGCCGTGAGCTCCACCGAGAGCCCGGACACGGGTTTTCCGTCGCTCGACGTGATGCGCGCCGTGACCTCGATGGGATAGGGCGCGGGCCCGTCTTGCCGCGCGAGCTCGAGGACGATCCCGGCGGGCGCTCCCGCCGTGGGTTTCGAGGGATCGCTTTCCGAGCTGCAGGCGGCGAGGGCGAGGGGGACGAGGAGCGCAAGAGATCGGTATCGCATCGAGCCATTCTAGACGAGCTCGGCCCGTCTTGTCTTCGCCCCGGACGGCGGCCGCGCGCGGGCGAACGAAGGGGTTCCCAAGGCCGCGCCTCGGTGTAGAGTGCGCGCCATGAGGTTCGATCATTTCCTCCGCTCGGCCCGCGCCCTCGCCGTGGGCCTTTCCGTGTTCGCCCTCGCGGCTTGCGGCGGCGCGCCCTCGCCCGATGCAGAAAGCCCCGCGCCGGCGAACACCACGCCTGCAACGGCCCAGACGACGTCGCCTGCCGAGGGTATGCTGGGCACGCTCTCCGAGGAGGGCTTCAAGGCGCTGCACCAGCTCAAGGCCGAAAAGGCCCCGGCGCCGCGCGGCGAGCGTGTCACGATCGACGGCACGAGCGCCTACCTCAGCCTGCCCAAAGGAAAAACCGCGCCCTTGCCGGGGCTCGTCGTGATCCACGAATGGTGGGGCCTGAACGAGCACATCCAGCACTGGACCGATCGGCTCGCCGAGGACGGGTATGCCGCGATCGCGGTCGATCTTTATGGCGGCAAGACCGCGCAGAACCCCGACGACGCGATGGCCATGATGAAGGCCGTCGACAACAAGAAGGCAATGGCCACGCTCGTCGCGGCGCACGATTTCCTGGAGAAGGATCCGCGCATCCAGGCGAAACGCACGGGCGTGATCGGCTGGTGCTTCGGCGGCGCCTGGTCCTTGCAATTCGCCATGCACGAGCCCGACCTCGACGCGTCCGTGATCTATTACGGCCACCTCGTCACGGACCCGGCGGAGCTCAAGCCGATCAAGGCCGAGATCCTCGGCATTTTCGGCAACAAGGATCAGGCAATCCCGCCGGAGACCGTGAACGCGTTCGACGCGGCTTTGACCCAGGCCGGCGTCACGCACACGATTTACCGCTACGACGCGCAGCACGGCTTCGCGAACCCCTCGGGGCAGCGCTACGACGAGAAGAGCGCGGCGGACGCCTGGGACAAGGTGCGCCCGTTCCTGCGGAGGAAGCTCGCGCAATGAGGAATGCGGCTCAGGGCGTGCGGCTCCGATAAAGGCCGTACGCCCCGAGCGCGAAGGTCGTCTCGCCGTCCGGCAGCCGCGCGACCATCCGGAGCGGATCATCGCCGGGCGTCTCCCGCGGCGACCACGATTGCCCACCATCGTGCGTCATCACGAGCGAACGCACGCCCTGCATTTCGAGCACGACGCTCGCGCGCTTCGGCGTAGCGGCCGCGACCTGCACGATGGACGCCGACGAAACCCCGAGCGTCTGCGCGACCCAGGTCGTGCCCCCGTCCTCGGTGCGAAGAAGAAGCGGCTCTCCTGTGCTCGTCACGCCGCCGGCCCACCCCACGGAGGTGCCCGGCGCGAAAGTCACCGAGACGAGTTGTTCCTCGTCGGGCATTCCGCCGCGACAAACCACGAACGTCTCCCCGGCGTCGTCGCTCGTCAGGATGAGCCCATTCTCGCCGACCCCGACGAGCCGCCCCGATTCGAGCATCTCGAGGTCGCGGATGTACGTCCCGTCCGGGAGCGAAAGCTCGCTGAACGTGGCGCCGCCGTCCTTCGATCGGTAGAGGGGACGAGCGTTCACGGCGCCCCGCGCGGTCGCGACGAACCCGAGCCCGCCCGGCCCGAGCACGGCGGCCGCGAGCGGCTGCCCCTGCGCGGGAAAACCGTCGTGGAGGAAGGTCCGGCCGCCGTCCTCGCTGCGCAGGAAGGTCTGCTGCACGTATTCGCTCGGGAACGCGAGCCAAAGAAGATCCTCGTGCGCCGAGAGGGAAGGGGGGCGGGTCGAGTCGTCCGTGAACGCCGGCAGGTCCGTCCCGTCGTCGAAATGGAACGCGTCGTCCGTGCGATAGAGCCGGAAGTTGAACACGGCGGTCGTGTTCTGCATCGCGATCACGTATCCACGCGCCTTCGTCGGGAAAAAGACGGCCTTGTTTTCGTTCATGCCGCCGGCCCAGTCGGCGGACATCGCGTTTTGCTCGATCGGCTCCGAGCTCTTCGCGCCGTCGGTCGAGCGGCGCAGCCGGTGCGTGAGCAAGAGCCCGTGGTTCGCGGTCCCGAAGCTCACGCGGTTCGCGCCGCGCCACGAGCTCTCGAATTCGGCGCCCCACGTGCCACGCGTGAAGGTTTGCCCTTCGTCGCGCGAGGTCCAGACCTCGAACGTGGTCGGCATGTCGAGGGTGTTGCAATGCGTCATCACGTGGAGCGAGCTCGAATCGCCGGCGATCTGCGGACCCCGCGCGCACTCGGGCGCGAGTGATCCGCGCCGCTCGAACGTGTTTCCCCGCGTGGTCGAGCAATGCAAGGCCAGGCCGCTCGGATACGACGCATCGTCACCCACCACGCAGGCGAGGAGCTCCTGGCGCGAGACCCAGAGCGAATCCACGGTCCCGGTCGTTCCACCGGGGATCTGCGTGTCCCCGTAAAACGCATGGAGATCCGGCTCCTCGGTCGCCCGGATTCGTATCGTCGTCCCGCCGCTCTCGGTCGCGGCCACGAGATATCCCGGACCGACCGCGACCGCCGTGCGCCCGCCGAGCGGCACGTTCGCGATCGCCGCGTCGCCGATCTTGCCGTGATAAAGGCCGCCCTGCGCGGAGCCGCAGACCACGCGGCCGAAAAAAAGCACGCACCGCGATAGCTCCTCGGGCGCCTCGGGCGAAGGCTCGAACGTCCGGCCTTCGTCGAGGGAAACCCAGGCGCGCCGCGCCGCCGTCAGCACGATCGCCTGCTCGTCCGCCCACACGAAGGAGAGATCCTCGCTCGTGCCGACGTCGACGCGCTCGAAGCTCTCACCGCCGTCATTGCTGTGCAATACGAGCCCGCCATGGCCGACGATCCACGCTTCGTGCCCGTCCACGTCCACGACGTCGCGCATACGCAGCGCGTTTGCTGGCAACGGCGCGATTTCCGCCCAGAGAGGCTCTTCGCACGTATCGTCCCGCCGCACGAGCCCCGGGGCGCAGAGCGCACGCTTCGGGCCGATCGACAGGCCGTCCTCGTATTCCCGGTGCACAGGGAGGCAGGACGAGAGCGAGACCGTCGAAAGGACGATCCCGATAAACGCGCATTTTCCTGCAAGCATCGGAGCGTCTCCTCGGCCCGCGGACAGCAAGGTGCATGCCCTTGCCTTGCGCTTCGAGCCCGGCGATGATGCGGGCCATGAAGATCATGCTCAAGCTCGAAAACCTGAAGACCGGCGAGACGTCTTTCCAGGAGTTTGCGGATGAAGAGGCGACGACGGCATGGCTCCGCGAGCGCCCGCGCTTCACCGACGTGCTCGGCGTGGTCTTCGAAGGCCTCTCGCGCGAACAGAACGACCGTCTGAAGGCCGCGATGCGCCCGCTCGATGCGGAGGAGCAAGCGGCCGAGAAGGCCCTCGCGGAGGCGCGCGACAAGGCCGCCGAGGCGCAAGCGCTCGCGCGCGAGAAGGAGAACGAGGCGGCGCGCGCGGCGCATCGCGAGGCGCAGAAGAACCTCGATCCGAACCGCCCGATGGAGGTGCGTTACCGCTACGACACGGGCCTGCAGCTCGCGGATCCGGACGATCCGCGCGGCATCTCGGACGAGGTGCGCGCGGCGTGCACGGCTTGGATCGAGGAGCGCAACGAGTGGGTCGCCTCGCGTGGTCAAATCGTGGGCGAGGCCAAGATCACCGTGCTCCCCGGCGCGCTCCCGAAGCCCAGCGCCGAGCGCGTGCAGCATGGCTCGTTCGTCCCGGTGACCGGCCCCAAGAAAGCCTGACGCGGGGCGGTCTGTCCGGCTGTAACATTCCAGTAACGGCTAACGCCTCGGGACTCCGTCTTCGGCGCGCACGAGCTCGAGGACGATCTGACCGATCCTGATTCGCGCGCCCGGCAAGATCTCCTGCGACGCTCGCAAGAGCTCGTCGTTCACGAACGTGCCCGAGGTGCTCGCGACGTCCTCGATCGTGACGCGCCCTTCCTCCACGGTGATCCGCGCGTGCCTTCGCGAGACGGTATCCGACCGCAGGCGGATATCGGCGCCTTCCGTGCGTCCGAAGACCTGGGCGCCTTCCGCGAGCGGGATGACGCGTCCGATCTCCCCGGGCAGCTCTGCGAGGACGACGAGCGCGAACGACGTGGCCATGCGTCGAGGTTACCACGAGGAGTACGGACCCTCGGTCCCTTCCACGCTTGACGGCGGAGCGACCGTCGCTTACGACCGCGGATCCGTTACGTTGTTGTAAGACATGCGCAGCACGAGCAAGCTCCAGGCGGGCGAGGGATGGCAGAGGGCGCACAGCGCCGAGCAAAAGGAGCAGCGGCGCGAGGCGATCCTCGGGGCCGCCGCGGATCTCTTCCGGGAGCGATCGCTCGACGACATCTCGATCGGCGAGGTCGCCGAGCGCGCCGGGCTCGCGAAGGGCAGCGTTTATCGATATTTCGCCACGAAGGAAGAAGTCTTCCAGGCGCTCTTCCTCCAGGGGCTCGGCGCATGGTTCGACGAGGTCATGCCCGCGCTCCGGGGCCTCCCCCGCGATACCTCGCCGGACGACGTGGCCGCGCTCGTCGTGCGCACGCTCGCGCCGCGCGAGCCCATGCTGAGGCTCCTGGCGATCAATTCTTGCGACATCGAGAAAAACCTCTCCCTCGAGGCGGCGCGCGCCTCCCAGCGGTGGATGCTCGAGCATATCGTCGTCGCGGGGGCGGCGTTCGAGGCGGCGCTCCCGGCCTTGCCCGAGGGCGGCGGGGTGCGGGCGATCCTGCGGCTCGGCGCGCTCGTCTCGGGCCTCTGGCCGATGGGGCACCCGATCGGCGCCATGAAAAAGGTGCTGGCCGCGCCGAAAATGGCCCCGCTGCGCGTCGATTTTTACGGGGAGCTCGAAGTCTCGTTCGCTGCTCTTCTCGCCGGCATGTGCCGCGCGCGGTGAGCCTCGAACGGTGAGGACACACCGAGCGTCACGCGACGCCCCGCGGCCGTCCTTCCTAGAGCACTGTATTCATCAGGCGACGCCGGATTCGACAATCAGGGGCCGGCGGGCTCGAAGGGAAATCCGTCGTCTGACAACATCTGTTGTTGCCTTCACCCAGGAATTCGCGCAGTCGCGGCAAACGCTGGAATCCGGGGGCAGACTCCGCTCTCGCGCCCTTCGTGTTTGCTTTGCACGCGTGCCGGAGGTCGAAGGAGGTCGCCGCCGCGGTCGCCGCGGAGGGCGCGCGGGCGCTCGGCGCTACGTCCGGCCTGCTCGCCGTCCTCGTGGCCGACGAGCTGTCCGTCCCTGGCACGAATGATCCGGCCCCGCGCGGGCTCGCCGCCGCGCTCTCCGCGCCGGGGCCCACGCGGATGCGGATCGCGGGGAGCGACGGGTGGGCCGTCCGGCTCGCCGTCGGAGACAGAGTGCTCGGCGTCGTCGCTTTCCAGGGGCTGCGCCGGGACGCCGCCATCAAAGCATATTTGTCCCGGCTGGCCATGCATTGTGCCCCGGCGCTCGCCCGGGTCCTCGCCGAGGAGGCGGAGCTCTCGGCGCTGCGGCTCAGCCGGGAGCTGCTCCGCGCGGTCACGGAAGGGACGCACGATTGCGTCTTCGTGAAGGATCTGAACCTCCGGTACGTGATGATCAATTCGGCGGGGGCGCGGGTCTTCGGCCTCATGCCGGAGGACGTCGTCGGCAAGGACGACAACGCGCTCTTTTCGCCGGAGGACGCCGTGGAGATCGCGCGGCGCGACCGGGAGATCCTCCACACGCGCCGCACGACGACCTACGAATGCTCGTCGATCACCAGTAGCGGCACGACGCGGTACTGGCAATCGACGAAGGGGCCCTGGTACGACGAGGAGGGCCGGGTGGTCGGGCTCGTGGGAATCTCGCGGGACGTCACGGCGCGGCGGAGAGCGGAGGAGGCGCAGCGGCTCCTCGCCGAGGTGAGCGGCATTCTCGGCGCGTCGCTGGAGTACGAGAGCACGTTCGCGACCATGGCGCGGCTGCTCGTGCCGTCGTTCGCCGACGGGTTCACGATGCACGTGGAGGAGGCCGGCAATCGATATTGCCTCGCGGCGCTCGGGCGCGGGGCCGCGTTCGTCGATGATTTGCTCGACCTCGTCCCGCTGGGGCGCGCGTTCGGCTTCGGCGACCTCGACATTGCCACGCGCCGCGAGCTCGAAGGGCGCGGCATTCATTCGCTCCTCGTCGTGCCTCTCGTGATCCAGGGGCATGCGTTCGGCCACCTGACGCTCCTCGGCGGCGCGCCTGGGCGATTCGTGGCCGAATCGGAGCGCGCCCTCGCCGAGGAGATCGCGCGGCGAGCGGGCATGGCGATCGACCGCGCCAGGCTTTATCGGGAGGTGCAGGAGGCGAGCCGGCTGAAAGACGAATTCTTGGCCGTCATCTCGCACGAGCTTCGCACGCCGCTCACGGCGATCCTCGGCTGGACCGGCATTCTGCGGCGGGACTCGGTGCCGGAGGCGAGCCGCGGCAAGGCCCTCGAGACCATCGAGCGGAATGCGCAGACGCAGGCGCGCCTCATCGAGGACTTGATGGACACGACGAGCATGATCGCGGGCACGCTCCAGCTCGATTTCATGGATGTCGACCTCGTGCAGCCGCTCACGCAGGCCGTGCGGGCGATGCGCCCGGTCGCGGAGGCGAAGGGAATTCGCCTCGATGCCGTGTTCGAGACGAAGAGCCCGCTCCCCGTCCTCGGCGACGATCTCCGGCTTCGGCAGGTCATCGAGAACCTGCTCGGCAATGCGCTCAAATTCACGCCGCCGGGGGGTTCGGTGGAGATTGGTTGCCGCCGCGGCGACAAGGCGATTCTCTGGGTGAAGGACGACGGCGTGGGCATTTCGCCGACCACGTTGCCGCACGTCTTCGAACGGTTCCGGCAAGGCGACAGCTCGTCGACCCGCAGCCATGGCGGGCTCGGCCTCGGCCTCTCGATCGTGCGTTATCTGGTGGAGGCACATGGCGGCGCCGTGATCGCGGAGAGCCCGGGGAAGGGGCTCGGCGCGACGTTCACGGTGGAGCTGCCTTTGCACGTCGAACAGGCCCCGGAGGTGACCGTCGTGGAGGCGTCGCCAGCGCCGCGGTTCGACGACGTGCAATTGCTGGTCATGGGCGAAGCGCCCGCTTCACGCGACCTCGTCACGGGCATTTTCCAAAGCGTACGCCCCGAGATGACCGGGGTTCACAAGGTCGTGGCCCCGAAGCACCCTCGCTCCCGGCAGGACACGGGTCGTTCCTGAGCGGCTATTGCTTCCCCAAAAAGCTCCTCGCCACGCGGACGAACGCCTCTCGCTCCTCGAAGGCGGCGCCGTGACCGCGGCCTGGAACGACCCAGAGCCTTGCGTCGGGGATCGCTCGGTACATTTCGAGGGCGAGTTCGACGGGATAAAATGGATCTCGGTCGCCGTAGACGATCAGCGTCCGCGCCGTGATCGTCGCGAGGTACGGCGGCGTGAAATTCAGGTCATCGTAACGATCGGCGAACGCGCGGGCCTGCTCCCAGAGCGCCACGATTTGCTCGTCGCCGCGCACGTGTCGCTCGCGCATCTCGCGCCATTCTTCCTCGGATCGACTCTCCACGGTGTATTGCCGCATGATGGCGCGCGCCTGCTCGGGAAAGTACGGCGTCGCCGCGGCGATCACCATGGCCTCGACGCGGCTCGGCTGCTCTGTCGCCATGTGCAAAAGCACGTTGCCGCCGCCGCTCACGCCGATGGCGCGGAATCGATCGATGCCGAGCTCGTCGAGAAGCGCGTACATGTCGCGGGCGACCTCCCGGAACACGAACGTGCCGCGGGGGTTTCCCGAAAGGCCGTGGCCGGGGAGATCGGGGACGATGGCGCGGAACCCTTCGTGGAGGGTTTCGCCGAGATGACGAAAATCGCGGCCGCAGCCGAGGAAGCCGTGCAGGAGGACGAGCGGCTCGCCCTCGCCGTGGATGTCCACGTGGATCTCGATGTCGCCGCGAAGATGTGTTTTGCGGATGGGTACGCTCATGCTCGAAGACCTCTCCTTCCGGCGACGTGCATAGAGCATGCCGAAAACGCTTGCTAGCTATCGATTTTTCGTATAAAAGCGTCGTCGGTCGGACGGAACATCGCGAGCGATATCGTTTGGTGTGTAGTCGCGGCCACGGACGCATTCGCGAAGGGCAAGCTCGAGAATGGCGTGGTGACCTTCGAGGTGCACGAGGCCGTTTGATCGGCGGTGCAAGCAGGCGGCCGCGCACGGGTTTCTCGGCGACGCTGCGTGGTCCTTCCTTTGCAATCCCTGGGAGCGGTTGCCGTCGTGGGCAGCCGGAAAAAGTCCAGGATGGAGGGAATGCCCATGCGTTCATTCACGGTCGCGCGTGCCGCGGTGCTGCCTTTCTTCGGCCTCCTCGTCGCCGCTTGCTCGCTCGGAAGCGGAGACGACGAGGACCTCGCGCTGGGTCGGGGGAACGTGTCGGGCGCCGAGAAGGGCAGAGATATCCAGGCGCCCTCGCAAGACGAGGGGAAGGGAAAGGGAATCTCCCTGGAGGGCGACGTCGAGTTCGTGCCGGTCGAGGGCAACGACCACGCAACGGACGAGGCGTCGATCGAAGGCAAAGAGATAGAGAGCAAGGAAATCGAAGGCAAAGGAATCGAGGGCAAGAATCTCGAACAGCCGCTGCCCGACGACCTCGGCAAAGGCGGAGTGACGAAGGAGCACATGCTCCCCCCGAAGGGTGATCTCGGCTCGAGCGGCGATCTCCCCTCGAAGGGCGTTCGCGTGGTGAACAGCGCTTGCCCGAAGGCGCGGGTGGGCGATGTCGTCGGGACTTGCGTGCAGGCGCTCACGTACGCGAAGAACCCGGAGACGGGCGAGTGCTGCGTCTATGCCACGCCGTGCGACGTGCCGAAGACCTGGGACGCGTCGTTCTCGGCGGAGGCCGTTTGCCGGTAACGCCGCCCGCGACTTCGTGATTGACGAGCGCCGAGCCCCTCGGCTTAGATGCGCGGCCATGGAGCCGAACATCGTGGACGAGGGGGGCGTGACGGTCGTGGAAGGCCAGCCGAATCAGGCGTTCCTGACGAGCGCGCGGGACGTCGATCGTGTGATCGAGGCCTGCTTCGGGAGCAGGGCAGGATGCGTCCTGCTTTACACGGCGAACCTGCCGGCGGCCTTCTTCGACCTGAGCTCGCGCGTGGCCGGCGATATCCTGCAAAAATTGAGGAACTATCGGATCCGGCTCGCCGTGGTATGCCCGCCGGGGAGCGTCAGCTATAGCAGCCGTTTCGGCGAGATGGTCACCGAGGAGAATCGCGGTGAGCATTTCGGGGTGTTCGAGACCCGCGAAGCCGCCGTGGAATGGATCCACGCGTTCGCCTGAGGACGCTCATTTTGCTCCCACTCGCACGTACGTCCCACCCGTACGTCCGAACGTCTCGGGCGCATACATCTCCTCGATGTGCGTCGGCGGCGCCACGAATCGGCCCACGTGGGCCGCGCGGGCGAGATACCGGAACCTCGTGATGCCGGCGGGCAACCTGTCGATGAAATAAACGACGCGGTCGCCGCGCATTTCGCGCCGCTCTGCCGGCGTCATTTGCAGGTTCGCGAGCCAGGGGCCGCCGACGTCGTGCGCGAAGCGCATGGGTTCGAGACCGCCGGGGACCGGGTCTTCGAGGACGACGAAGCGGCGGGGCTCGCGCGTGACGACCTCGATTTCGCAAAGCACGACCTGCCCGGGATCGAAGCGGCGCTCGGCGGCGGCGCTGGCCGCGAGGACCGGGCCGCCGAGGTCCGCGACGGGGCGGAAGGATTTTGTCAGGTAAAACCCGGCGTCAAGCGGCTCGCGGGGCATGTCCTCGCGAGCGTATCGGAGGACGGCCTCGTAATGGAGGCGGCCTCCGCCCACAGCCTCGAACGTGAGCGGCGCGCCGCGGCCACGAAGGAGGTCGGACATGGAGACGAAGGCGGTGCGGCGGAGCTTGCCCGATTCGCCGCCGAGGGGCGCGTCCGCGAGCAACGTATCACCGAGGAAAACCCGTGCCTCCACGGGATCGAGGGGGGCTGGGTTTTTCTTGCGGTACGCGTCGAGCGCGAGCAGCGCCCACGCGGCCTCGTGGGTCGTGCGGTAAGCGCCGCCGGCGCGCCCGTCGAGGATGCCGCGCGAGAGGCGGGCGGCGAGGGGATGCGTGGGGTTCGTTGCGACGATCGCGAGCAGGGCCGCGGCGTCGGTGCGCACGCTGGAGTCGAATTCGTGCCAGGGGGCCTTGGCCTCGGACGCGCTTGCCACGTGCGCACCGGGGCCGTCGATTCGAATGTTCGTTTCGAGGTCGCGGAGGAGCTCGCGGCTTTCGTCCCCGCCTCCGCGGCCCGCGACGGCGAAGGCGTGGAGCAGGAGGGCGCGCGCGAGAAGGGGCATGCGCGCGCGTTCGCCGAAGAGCGCGCGCATCCGGCTCTCGTCAGGGCGCCGGGCCATGGCGAGCACGTCGAGCGCGAAGGCGGCGCGTTCGAGCGAAGAAGGGTTTGCCTCGGCGAACGGCGCCGCGAGGCTCGACGCGAGGGAATGGGCGGCGCGATCGAGGGCGCCTGCAGGCACGGGCAGTCCGCGGCGGCGCGCTTCATCGAGTCCCCAGAGCGCATAGGCCGTGATGTAGGGATCTCCCTCGGACGAGCCGGGCCAGAGACCGAAGCTCCCGTCCTTTTGCTGGTGCGTGAGCAGCCGGTCCACCGATTCCCGCAGCGCGGCGTCGACATTGCCGCCCTTTTGTGGGCTGGTTTGTCCAGGCACGAGCGGCACGCCGAGGGAATCGGCGAGGTCGCGAAGCGCGAGGAGCGGGACCATGCGGCTCACGGTTTGCTCCGTGCATCCGTACGGGTATTCGACGAGCTGCTCGATGCCGGCGGCGAGGCCGGAGAGCGGGGTCGAGGCGAGCGATATCGAAAGGCCTCCCACGTCTTTTCGCAGGCCCCCGAGATCCCCGAGGCGCTCGGCAATGGCCGAGGAAGTTTCGCCCGTGAGGGCAGCGGTTTCGAACGTCGTGGGCACGGCAATCTGGGTTTTGAGGTCGACGCCGTCGGTTTCGTCTTGCAGGCTCGCCTCGAACGAGAGGCGCGCTTTTCCGGCGCGCTCGGCGCGGAAGGGAAAACGCACGAGGGCCGGGTGCTCGGGGTCGACCGTGGCCTCGCGCCGCATCGGGCCCGCGGGCGTGAGGCCCTCGGCGCTCGCGGTCACGACGGTATTGCCGCCGGGGATGTCGAGCGCGGACAGGACCACGGAAGCTTCGAATTGATCCCCCGCGCGCAAGGCCAGCGGGATGCTCGGGCGCGCCATGAGGGGCTTCGACGTGAGGACGGTGGCATCGTCCGAGCCCGTACGATCGTCCTCCGCCACGGCCATCGCCATGAATCGATAGGCGGTGAGGCCATCGGGCAGCTTGATGCGGCGCTTCACGCGGCCCGACGCGTCTGTGACGAGGTCCGGAAAGAAAGCGACGGTTTGTCGGAAATCGCCGCGGCGGGGGCTCACGCTGGTCGCGCCCATGCGGACCAGGGGCGGCTTCGCGCGGCGGCCCGAGAACGTGCGGAGGAGATCGTCGCGTACGTCACTCGTCCGGACGCTCGAATAACGAGGGTCATAAATCGCCTCGAAGGGCTCGGGCGTGATGTAATACGTGAGCATCAGCGAGCCCTCGTCCGCCGCCCACAACGTGATTTCGGCCTGGACCGGTTTGCCCGCGGCGTCCTTCGCGAGGACCTCGACGTCGAGCGTCTCGCCGGGCGCCGCCTGGAGCTTGCTCGGGCGCACCTCGACGTCGAGCATGCGGTCCTCGGGGCTGACGGCGATCGCAGCCTCGCGGGATTCCTCGCGCGTGCCCGAGAGCGTGACGACCTTGATTGCCGCGTTCGGCATCATGGAGAACGTGATGGGGACGTCGACGATCGTTTGCGTGCCCGCGGGCGCGAGGGGCACGACGCGTCGGAAGAGCAAGCCCTCGCGCTCGAACGTGACGAGCGCTTGGTTCGGCTTCGAATGCGGTGATTCGAGCACGAGACGCGCGGTTTGTCCGACCCGATACTCGCTCCGGTCGAGGCGCAGGACGAGCTCCGCGGAGGGAGGCGTCGGCGGTGGAGGCGGAGGCGGCGGAGGCGGCGACGGAGTCGTGGCCGGGGGCTCGACGTGGAGGGAATACGAGGCCGCGGCGCGGCGGCCCTTTTCGTCCTTCGTCGTGGCGCGGACGATGAGTTCGACTTCGTATTCGGTCCCGGCGACTTGCGTGGGAATCGTGAAATCACAGCCGACGGGCGCGGCGCCGCTGGTGACGTCGCAGGTGCCGACCGTGCGGTCCTCGACGGCGTTGTCGTCGCGGCGGGCGCGGCGCGAGAATTCGAGGTGCACCGGGTGCGAGCGCCGCTCGCCCGCCGGCGTCACCACGAGCACGCGCGGCGTGACCTTGTCGCCGGGCTTGACCCAGTATCGGTCGTCCTCGGAGAGCGCGACGAGCACGCTGGCAGGGTAGACGAGGGCGCTGTCCTCCGCGTACCGCGTCTGCTGGTTGAGGTCCATGATTTCGACGCGGCAAGTAACTGTCTCGACGGCTGTTTGGCCGGGCAATACGAGGGGGGCAGCGGGCGAGAAGGCGCCATGGCCGTCGAGCTTGCCCGTGCCCTGCGCGATCTGCGCCGAGGCCACCCGCACGTCGTGCTCGGTGAGCAGGTAATCGTCGAGGCCCGGGACGCTCGGTTCGCCGGAGCCGCGCGTGACGACGATCGACGCGCGTCCGCCGGCCATCGGGGCGCCGTAGAGCATCTCGCCGTGCGCGGTGCAGCTCATTCGTTCGCCGGGCTCGTAGACCTGTTTGTCGAGGCGCGCCTCGGCCTTGCTCTCGACCGGGCGATAATGATCCACCGAGAATCCCCAGTGAATGCGCTCGCCGTCGAGCTCGGCCTCGGCGCGATAATGCCCGAGCGGAGCGTCCTCGGCGAGGGGCATGACGGTGGCGAAGGTGCCGAAGCGGGAGAGCACGTGGCGCGTGGTGCTGATCGGGCGGCGTTCGGGGTCGAGAATGCGCAAGGTGACCTCGCGGCCGCGCGGCGTGTCGAGGCCCGCGGTGACCGGGACGCGGAGGACTCCTTTGAGCTCCACCTGTTCGCCGGGCCGATAGATTCCGCGGGCGGAGAAGAGGCGGCCGACGGGCTCGGGCGCGGGCGGAGCGGAGAGCGATTGGTACATCCAATCGTCGCCGCTCCGCGCCACGACGGCGAGCTTGGCCTCGCGCTCGCCCGGCTTTCGCGGGGGAATGCGCAAGGGGATGGACGCGAGGCCCTTGTCGTCGGCCTCGGCCGCGCCGAGGAGCGAGGGGCGGCCGCCGGGGGGAACGTAGTGGACCTCGACCCGCGCGCCTTTCACGGGGGCCGCATTCGAGAGGCGCGTGAGCCAGACGAGCGCCTCGTCCGGGGCAATCTTGGTCAGCGGGCCGAGGTCGGTCAATTGCATTTCGTGTTCGGCCGTCTTCGGCGGCTGCTCCGGCGCGCCGCGAAACCCGGCCCGGACGAGCACGGGGCCACTCGTGACGCCCGGAGGCAAGTGGTCCTGGACGACGAGGCGCGACCAACGATCCTCGTTGCGTTTGCCCGCGGGCGCTGCGAAGGTCAGCGAAGGCGAGACGAGGGGGACCTGGTTTCCCGCGAGTTTTGCGAGGACCTGGTCCTTGTCGAGAGGAATCAGCGAGACCGTCGCGTCGACGGTGTTCGTCACGCCAATCGGCAGGATGCGTTTTCCATCCGGGACCCAGTAGGTGCCCCTCGCGCCGATGATGAGCTCGGCAGGCAGGTCGCCGAAACGAAACTCGCGTCTGACGTTCGCGGGGAGGCGCTGGCCGTGGATGTCCTGGAAGGCACGGCCGGCGCCCTGGGTGCGGACCTCCACGCGATAGGTTTTTCCGGGCTCGAAGTCCCCGTTGACGTACACCTCGCGGCTCGATTCGCCGTCGTCGTAGGAGCCGGACACATGGAACGAGTCCGGGCGAGGATCGACGGCGATGGCGCGCTCGAGGACCTCGTCCGAGATGGGTGTCGCGAACTTGAGCGTGATCGTGGTCTCGGTCGGGTCGCAGCGATCTTTTTCGAGGGGGTGTGGATGGCACTCCGCCGAGGCGAGTCCCGCGGGGCCGAGGGTGCGAAATCGGATTTCCTCGGCCTTTCCGGCCGAGAGCTCGCCCTCGGCGCCGCGGAGCGAGGCGTCGATGCGCACGAGGACGTCCTTGTCGCGCGGGAGCGGGGCGCGCGGAGCGAGCACGGCGCGATCGTCCGTGACCTCGACGATCGAATACGGGACGGGGCCGCGGCCCGCGTCGATCGTGACGGCGCGCGAGATTTCGGCGGCTTTCACGGCTTGCGTGAAGAAGAGCGTGATCGTCGCGTCCGGGCGAATGCCGGTCGCGCCGCGCGCGGGCTCGCTGCCGGAGACGGAGGGCCGCGGGGTCGAAAAGGAAAGGACGAAGGGGGCTTCGAGGGCGCTGCCGTCGAGCGCGCGGGTGTCCGCGGGGACCTCGACGCGGAATGCCGTCGCGGGAGGAAATGGTTTTTCAGGGACGAACTGGAGCGCGCTCGATCCGACCCAGGAGAATGCGCCGGGAAGGGCCGGGGTGATCCGGACGGGGGCCTCGGGCGAGCGCGGATCCGCGCCGATCGCGCGCATGGGTTTGCTGAAGACGAGCGTGATCTCGGGGCTCGGGCCGGTCTCGCCGCTCGGACCTGCATAGACGACGCGGAGCGGGCCGGCCTCCGGAGCGCGCGGGGCGAGGGCCGCGCGGGGCGCGAGCTCGCCCCGGACGGGCGCCACGGGAGGTTTCGGCGGAAGCGCGCCGGGAAAACAGGCCGCGGAGGCGGCGGCAAGGGCGGCGAGCGCGGCGGCGGCAGGCGAGGGGCGGCGCAAACGCATGGGGAGGTGGGGATCGACAGGCGAGGCGGTCCGAGGTTCCCGGTTCATTCGTCTTTGGCAGGACGGTAAAGCTCCACGCCCGACGCACCAAAACGCGTGCGCAAAGGCTCGCGTTCGCCATGCGGCCATGCAGCGGGGGTATGGCGCAAGAGGGGATGGGGGCGGAGGGATTCGAAGAGGATGTGGCAAGGGTCGTCCGCCGCGCCGCCGAGCTCGGGCATGGCCTTGAGCGCGAGGCCGGGGCGATCACGCGGGGGCTCGTCGCCGAGGTTTTCCGCGAGGGCGGCGGCCATGTCGAGCAAGGCTTCGCGACTACGCGCGTCCGCGCTCGCACGCGCCGCCGCGCGCATGGCTTTCACGGCCGGGCGCGCTTCCTTTCCGAGGACCTCCTTGCCGGCCGCGGAGAGGGCCGTCGCGAGGGAGAGGCGAAGCTCAGGCGAGCGCGTGGCGAGGAGGCGTGCGACGAGGCGCGGGGCGATTTCGGGAGGCCATTCGTCGGCCTCGCGGGCGAGGGCGTCGATGACACGAATCGGGGGTTCGTCGGGGGCGGCGAGCGAGAGAGCAATGCGCGTGATGGCGGCGGTGAGCGCGGTGCCGCGGGCGCCCTCTTCGAGCAGGACGACGGCCGCGGCGAGGGAGCCGGGCGAGGGGCCGGCGGCAATACGCGTGAGGCGGGGGACGTGCTCGGGGAAATGGGCGAGGACGGCGTAGAGGCGCGCCCGCTCGTCGAGGGTTTCCGCATGGACCGATTCGAGGCGCGGCAAGGCCTCGGGCGCGGCCGAGCGCTCGATGGTGTCGAGCAAATACGAGGCGACGAGGGGGCAGGCGCGGACGTCGTCCCGATCGAGCAGGCGCACGAGCTCCTCGCTCTCGGTCGGATCGAGGCCGTGCACCTCGAAGGCGAGGGTGGCCGCGAAGAGTTTGTCGGGGTACGTGTCGCGCAGGTGTGGCACGACGAACCGATAGCGACCGGGCGGGAGGATGCGCTCGCCACCCATGAGGGGGAGCTCGGAGACGATGGTCGCCGCAGCGGGCGCGAGCTCGGGCTTTGCGGAGACGGTCAAGCAATACCCCTGCGGGGGCGGAAAGGCGCGATAAACGTCGTCGAGGCCGAGCCTTTCAATCGTACCGAAGAGGCCGGGCCAATGGCGCGCGCCGCGGATGGGGTCGGGGTTCTTGTTGACGAGCCGGAACGCGGAAAACGGGGTATCGCCCTGGTGGGGTTCGAGGAGGACGAGGGAGGTCTGGCCGCCGGGATTCGTAGGTTCGATTGCGAGGAGGTCTGGCGCGGGGATCGCGGGGCCACGCGTGGCGGCCTCGCCTCCGCGCGGGAGGGGCGGCGCGCCGCACCCGAGGACAAAAAGCAGGGCGAGCGCGGCGAGAGCGCTCGCGAGGCGGGCAGAACGGGGCATCGCTGCGTCGTTGGACGCGCGGGCGCCGAGGGGCTTGGGGTTCGATCGATTCCAGCGCCCGAAGCCCGCTCACAGCCGCCCGCGCTTCCCGTTTTCGTCGCGCCGCGCGCGGTGAGGGGGCGCGCTTGCGGGGCTCTGCCCGGGTCGATAAACTCCCCGCCATGTACAAGGAGACGTGGGCCTGCGATCCGTCGCCGGGGCGACATCGAATCGGGGAAGGGCCGTTCCGCGTCCGCGGCGTCATGTACATGGGGTATATCGAATACGCGAACAAACGTACGCCGGGCGGGCTTTCGGCCGTGTACGCCGCGATCGGCCATCCCGAAATCGAGGCGTTCCTCGGAAATACGATTTTCCTCGCGGCGTCGAGTTACGATCTCGTGCCGGTCGTCCATTTCGCTCGCGCGCTGGCGAAGGCCGAGGGGACGCCGCTCGACAAGTTCGTCCGGGGACGCGCGCGCCACGCGGGCGAGAACAACGTGATGGGCCTTTACCGCACGCAGATGCGGAGCTCGTCGGCCGGGGACATGGCCGTCCGGCTGCCGCGCATCTTCGAGCGATATTTCGACCATTGCCGCGCCGAGATGTCGCTCGCGGCCGAGGGGCTCGTGGAGGGGCGGTTCTCCGGCATGCCCGCGCCCATGCTGGGGTATTACCTGTGGTGCAACGAGGGCTTCATCGAGGGCGCGCTGAGCGCCGTGGGCGCGCGGGACGTGCGGTATGCGTGGTCGGCGCCGATGCCCGACGGCGAGCGCGACGGGATTGCCCAAAAGGCCGTCACGGTTCGGATCAGCTGGAGCGCTTGACGCTCATTCGTCGTCCTCTTCCTCCGGCACGACCTTTCCTTCGTACAGGGCAAACGCGACCTCGAAGCCGTCGTCCTCGAACGACGCGACGACGTCGTCGAACGAAGCGTTCTCGTGATAGCCGAACCCGATCTGGTCCGTCGGTCCGAGCAGGGCCTGGAGCGCCTCGCTCTCGGCCGCGGCGAACGAGCGCAGGACGCTGAGCAAGGTCTCCGCCGTGGCGCGCGGGGCGGGCTTTTCGGGGTGCCGGACGAAGAGCTCGACGAGGTCCGCGTCGTCTTCGATCAGGAACCAGACGGGCCGCTCGGCGTACTTCTTGACGAGCGCTGCGTCGGCAAACCCGCGCAGATCGCCGAATCGACCGACGATGACTGTAGGCGCGAGCTCGTCGTCGTCCTCGCCTTCCTCGCCTTCCTCGCCCTCTTCGAGCGCCTCTTCGTCGAGCGGCGCCGGTTCCGCTTGCTCGGGCGCTGGTCGTTGCGCCTTCGGGTCCCTTCGTTTGTCCATCGTGCTCTCCGGGGGTCCTCGCTCCACGTCGCCGTCGTGCGTCGCGTGGGTCTTCCCGATGGACGTGTCCATCGACACCCACGCGCGCCGTCGTTTTTACCCCACCCGGGCCGCGTACGCGACTAGGATGGCGCTTTACCTCGCGTCGGCCCCTCGCTTTTCGCGGAGGGGGGATGGCCGCGGAGCCGCCCATGCGTTTCTCGCCCCTCGCCGATCCCCGCCTCGAAATCCTGCATTTGCTCGATCTGCCCGTCTGGATCACGGACCCGGACGCCGTGCGGATCGTGTGGGCGAACCGCGCTGCCGTGGCTCTCTGGCGCGCCGAGGATCTGCACGAGCTCGTCAACCGGGACCTCGCCCCGTCGCCGACGATTCGCGCGACGTTGCAGCAGCTCCGCGATCGCGTGGCGGCCGGCGAACGTTTCACGTCGGAGCGGACGATCTATCCGAAGGGCGACACGGTCCGCGTGCACATGAGTTTCAAAACATTCCCGTTGCCCGACGGCCGCGGGGGCCTGCTCGTCGAGGGGACGCCGATTCGCGACGTCGCAGATCCCGAAGTGGTGCGCGCCGCGGAGGCGGTCCGGTATGCGCCGCTCGTGGTGACGACGCACGCGCTCGACGGCTCGCTCTTGCAGGCGAATACGCTGGCGCGCCAGACGTTCGGTCATGCATTCTCGTTCGAGGGGATCTTCGCCGAGCCCGCGGAGGGCGCGCGCGCGCTCGCGCAGGTCGCGGGGGGCGAGCCGTTTTTCGAGGACGTGGAGGTCGTGACGACGGAGGGGCCGCGGTGGTTCTCGGTGGCCGCGCGGCCGATTCCGGATCCGGTGACGGGCAACCCCGGCATTCTGGTGAGCGCGCACGACATGACGGCGCGTATCGAGGCGGAGCGCGCGAAGGACGAGCTCGTGAGCGTGGTGAGCCACGAATTGCGCACGCCGCTGACGGCGATCCGGGGCGCGATCGGGCTCGTCGTGGGCGGCGTGGCGGGCAAGGATCCGGCGCTCCAGGCGGAGCTTTTGCAGATGGCGTCGGAGAACGTGCAGCGGCTCGGGCGGCTCGTGGACGATCTGCTCGACGTGCGAAAGCTCGCGGCGGGGGGCATTTCGCTGAAGTTCGCGCAGGCGGACCTCGCGGACGTCGTGCGGGGCGCGATCGAGCTTCACGCGCCGGCGGCGCAGGCGAAGGGGATCGTGGTGGAGACGGACATGCCCGAGGGAATGCCGGTGTTCGTCGATCCGCAACGGATCCAGCAGGTGGTCTTGAATCTCCTGTCGAATGCGATCAAGCATTCGCCGGCCGGCGAAGTCGTGCAGGTGCGCGCGCGGGCGATGCCGGAGGGGGTTCGCGTGGAGGTGGCGGATCGGGGGCCCGGGGTGCCGGAGGCGTTCCGCGACAAGATTTTTCGGCGTTTTTCGCAGGCGGACGCGTCGAGCACGCGCAGCGTCGGCGGGACGGGGCTCGGGCTCTACATCGCGAAGACGATCGTGGTGATGCACGGCGGCCGCGTCGGATACGAGAACGAGAAGGCGGGCGGCGCGGTGTTCTTTTTCGAGTTGCCCACGAAGGTGACGGATTAGCGCGGGGGCGTGGCGAGCTTCTCGGGCGGCGTCTTGTCGAGCAGCGCCTCGCGAAGGAAGGCCAGGAGGGCGCGTTTGTCGTCGGCGGACAAACCGAGCGGACGCACGTCGGGGTCCTGGTTCGGGACGGGGAGGCCGAAGCCCTTGCCGCCGCCCTTGTCGTAGAAATCGACGACCTCTTCGAGCGTGCGGAAAGCGCCGTGGTGGAAATAAGGCGCGGTGCGCGCGACGTCGCGGGTCGTCGGGGTTTTGAGGGCGCCCTCGTCGGCCGGACGTGAGGTGAGCGCCCCGCGGCCCCGATCCGGATCGAGGGTGGGACCGCCGGGTTTGTCGGGGACGCCGAGGACGGCGAAGACGGGGACGGCGAAATCGAGCGGGCGGGAGCCGCCGAAGAAGGGCGGGATGTGGCAGCGGGCGCAGCGGCCCTTGCCGGCAAAGACGTCGAGGCCGCGGCGATGCAGGGGCGAGAGCGCGGTTTCGTCGCCGCGGGCGAACGCGTCGATCGGGGCGTCGCCGGGGACGAAAACCTCGGATTCGAAGGCGGCGAGGGCGCGGCCGACGTTGTCGGGCGTGACGCCCGGCGTGGGGAGCGCCTGGAAGAGGGCGCGGAGGTCCGCGGCGGATTCGATGGCGGTGACGAGCTCGCCGGGTTCGAGGCCCATTTCGGCGCGGGCGTGAATGACGCCGAGGGCCTGGCGCTCGGGCGTGAGCGTGCGGCCGTCCCAGAGCTGCGCGGCGTGCAGCGGGCCGTACAGCAGGGTCGGGGTATGGCGCAGCGTGACGGCCGGATCGAGCGAGGGCGGGCGAGGGAGGCCGTCCGCAAAGCCTTTTTCGGGGACGTGGCAGGTCGCGCAGGAGCGAGCGTTGTTCTTGGACAAACGTTTGTCGAAGAAGAGCTTGCGGCCGAGCGCGGCCCAGGGGGCTTCGTCGCTGCCGGTTTGGCGCGGGCGGCTGCGCGGGGCGGGGAGGGTGAGGGCCGAGACGGGTTCGTCGGCGTCGGTCTTCGCGACCGGGAAACGGGCGCGGTAAGGCAATCGGACCGTCGCGCCGGCGGCGGCGATGAGGCGGCGAAGGGCGACGCCGAGGCGGCCCGTGGCGAGGACGAAGCTCGCGCGGTCGTCGAGGTCGTCCGCGGTCTTCGCGGCGTCGAGGCGGGCGCGGAGGGGCCGGGTGGCTTCTTTGACGGAATCGAGGGCGGCCGGGGTTTGCGCGGTTCCGGGCGTCGCGAGGGCCGCGGCGGCGGATTCGATGAAATCGAGGGTGCCGCGGAGATCGGCGAGGACGGCGGCGGAGCCGTCGGGGACGCCCTGCATCGATTCGAGCGCGAGGGCGCCGAGGTCGTACGCGGCGAGCGAGAGGGCATGCGCGACGATGGCGGGCGCGGGCGGAATGCGGCGCGCTTCGCTGTGGAAGAGGCGCAATGCGCGTTCGAGGGTGAGCATTTCGGCGCGCGCGGCCGCGGCGTCCCCGCGGACGAGGGCGGCGTCGAGGCGGAGGAGCGCGCCGCCGCCTTCGTCCATGGAGCGCGGAGGGCCGAAGACGACCTCGCCGCCGAGGCTCTCCGGCCTGCGCCAGAGCGGCGTGCCCGCGGCGAAGGCGCGGCGAAGGTCGAGGTAATGCGCATCGGCGTCGCCGCGCCCCTGGGGCATCGCGGCCACGAGCGCCTCGAGGGCGTCGAGGCCGCGGCGGGCGGGCGCTTCGACGATATGCGCGAGCGGAGAAATCGGAGATTCGGGGAGGACGGCCCCTGCATCGACGGGCGCGCCTGCGTCCGCGGGGGCGGGGGCCTCCGGCTCGTCCGGGCAGCCTGCGAGGAGCAGGGCCGCGAGGACGAGCGCGGAGAGGTGTTCAGGGCTCGTAAAGCGCCTTGCAGGCATCGATCTTGGCCTGGTCGACCGTGGGCATCGCGAACGTCGGAGGCTCGGCATGCGGGGGGTTTTCGAAGTCGAACATTTCCCACGGCGCCTCGGCGTTCGCATCCCGATTCGTGAGCGCCGGCATCTGGAAGCGGGCCTCGATGAAACGGACGATCGAGGTGTGATCGTACGTCCGGTGACCGACGAAATGCTTTTTCGCGTAGGGAGAGACGACGATGAGCGGGACGCGGACGCCGAGTTGGTCGAATTTCGCGTCGGTATCGCCTTCCTTCAATGCGGGCGCGATGTCGTCGGGCGGGCAGGCGGGCGGGGGCACGACGTGGTCGTAGAGGCCGCCGTGCTCGTCGTACGTGACGAAGAGCGCGGAACGCTCCCAGGCCGAGCTCTTCGCGAGGGCTTCGATGACGCTGGCGGTGAATTGCTCGCCGAGCATGGCGATCGCAGGCGGATGCTCGTCGTTTTGCGCGTAGCCTTCGCGCGCGATGCCCGGATCGACGAAGACGACCTGGGGCAAGTTGCCGTTTTCGAGGTCGTGGAAGTAATTCTCGATCGGTACGAAATGCCCGTGCTCGTCCTTGCTGTACTCGAGGTACTTGTCGACGAAGATCGCGGCGCCGGGGGTGGTCGAGACGTAGACGCGCCAGGAGACCTGCCGCATCTCGAGGTAATCGAAGAGCGTCTTGTCGACCGTGACGAATTCGTTGTGGACGGCGCCGAAGGAGGTCGCCGCGTAGAGGTACATGCGGTTCGGCCACGTGGGGCCGGGGACCGAGGAATGGTAGTGGTCCGCGATGGCGAACTCGTTCGCGAGCCAGTAATAAAACGGCAGATCGTCCTGGGTGTAGTAGCCGAGGGCGCGGCGGCCGCTCAGCATGTCCTCGGGGGCGCCGGGGCTCGGCAGCTCGTGCCAGCCGTCGTTGGTCTTGAAAAACCCGTCCATCTTGCCGGCGTTGATCTGCTCGTGCGTGCCGGTCCATTCGTGGTTCGTGTCCACGAAGCAGAACTGGTTGTCACGGAACGGGGCGACAGCGGTGCCGGTCTGGTCGAGGTTCGTGAAGCTTTCGGGCGCGACCTCGACGTCTTGCTGGCCGTACTCGGGCAGCTTCTGGAAGTAATGGTCGAAGGAGCGATTCTCCATCATGACGACCACGATGTGGTCGACGGGAATCTCGGCGCCGTAAGGGCGCGATGCCCCTTGTGTTTCCGCGGGGAGCATGCCCTCCGTGTATCCGCACGAGGTCCGCTTCGCAGCGGCCTCGTCGTCGCTCGGCGGGACGACGTCGCGGTTCCATTCCGCGGGTCCAGGGAGCGGAGGCGTGGTCTGCGGATCCTCGTCGGACGTGCAGCCGACGAGGGCGAGGGTCGGGAGCAAAACAAGGAGCAGAGGGCTACTAGCGCGGCGCATCGGCTCCCATCATCGCGCGCGAGCCCGGTGGCTGGCTACGAGAAAATCAGGGGGCAGGCGGGGGGAGCGCCGCCGGGGGCTCCTTGGGCGTCACAGGCTTGTCGGAGGCAGGCTTGTCGGAGGCAGGCTTGCTGGCCGCAGGCTTGTCGGTCGCAGGCTTGCCGGTCGCAGGCTTGTTGGCCGCAGGCTTCTCGGGGGCGGGCGCCGGGGTTTCGGTGCGGAAACTCGCGGGCTTGGTCGGTCCCTCGTCAGCCGCGGGCTTGCCGTCCGCCTTGGGATCGTCGGGCTCCTCGGCCTCCGCGGGTTTGTCCTCGACGGGACGCGCGACGGCGACGGCCTCGGCCTTGTCGTCCGAGGTCTCCTTGGCGGGGACGGGCGCAGCCTTGGGCGCGATCGGCTGCGCGACGTACACGACGACCTTGTCGCCCGGCGCGAGGGCGCTCGTGCGCGAGCGGTGGTTGATGCGCTCGAGCATCCCGAGGCTGAGATTGTATCGCTTCGACAAACTGCGCCAGGTATCGCCCTCGGCGGCGGCGATCTCCAGGCGCTTGCGGCCCTTGAGGTTCTCGAAATGGGTGAAGAACTCGGTGGAGCCGACGGGCAGGACACGGGCCTCGGCGTCATCGAGGACGAGCGCATTCGTGAGGGCGCGCTCGCGCGGGACGAAGACCTGCAAGGTCATCCCATCGTGAAGGGTGGCCGAGGGGTCGAGCGTGTTCCAGCGGGAGAGCTCGGCAGCGGAGACGGAGAGCGCGGAAGCGACCTCGCGGACGGTGTCGCCAGCGACGACACGATAAAAGATGCGGCGGCGATCGGGGTAGGTGAAGGCCTCCGCGGGGACGACGATGGTGGGTTTTTCGCCGCGGGCGCCGGAGAAGACGCTGGCGACGGTGGGTTTGTCGGGGCCGCCCTCGGGGACGAGGAGGACGGTGCCAGGGCGGACTTGCTCGCCGGAGCGGAGGCCGTTCAGGGAGAGCAAGGTGCTCTTCGTGGTGCCGCGGAGGGTGGCGACGTCCTCGATCGACTCGCCCCAGCGGACGAGGTGACGTTCGAGTTTGTCCTCGCGCTCGAGGTGCTTGGCGACGGTCTTGGCGGCGCGGGCGCCCGTGCCGGGCGGGACGCGGACGACGAAGGAGGCGCCCTCCTTGGCGTCGGGGCCGAGCGGCGGGGTGCGGCCGACGGGCAGCTGCGGATTCAAGTCTTCGACGGCGTCGAGCTCGACGCCGGCTGCCGCAGCAACGGTGCGGAGCGCGACGCCGGGGCCGACCGCGAGTTTGTCGAAGGTGACCGCAGGCTCGGGCTCGACGCCGTCGCAACCGAAGACGGCGCAATTCTTGGCGACGATCGCCATGGAAACGATCTTCGGGACGTACAGCGCCGTTTCGAGCGGGAGGCCCGCTTCGAGGCGGCTGAGCTCCCAGAAATCGTTCGTGTTGTATTTGCGAATGGAGGCGAGGAGGCCGCCATACCCCATGTTGTAGGCGGCAAAGGCGAGCTCCCAGGTCCCGAAGCGGCGGTGGAGGTCGGAGAGGTAACGCGCGGCGGCGAGGGTGGAGCGCTCGGGGTCGAGGCGCTCGTCGATCCAGCGGTCGACGGTGAGGCCATAGATGCGGGCGCCCTCGGGCATGAACTGCCAGAGGCCAGCGGCGCCGACGGGTGAATGAATGGTCGGATCGAATCCGCTTTCGACGAGCGCGAGCCAGACGACGTCCTCGGGCAAACCCTGCTCACGAAGGACGCGGCGAATGGCCGCGCCGTAACGGCCGCTCTTCTTGACCCACGAGGCGACCATGGCGCGACCGCGAGGGTTGTTCTTGTAAAACTCGAGGTAACGGAGGACGCGCGCATCCCAGCGGACGGGGATGTCGGGGAGATCGAGTTTTTTGATGAAGGAGAGGTCGGCCGGCGGAGGGGGCTGGAGGGGCGCCGGGAGCGGCGCCGAAGGGGGAACGCCGGTGGCGAGGAGGACGGGGCCGCCACGATCGAGGGTAGGCAGGTCGTCCGAGGGCCAGGGCGCGCCGGCATGAGGCGCCGGGGAGAAGAGGGCGAGGTCGAGCTCACGGAGGGCGCGGAGCTCGGTAGACTCGTCGACCCCACGATGCTGCGTGGGAGGCAGGCCCGCGATGGCGCGGCGGGCATTCTCGTCGGGCTCGCCGGGGTCGCCGGGCTTGCGCGTGGCGGGCTTTTTGCCGGTGGGCTTTTTCGCGGCGGGTTTCTGCGCGGGCTTGGCGGCCTGGGTTTTGGGCTTCTGCGCGGGCTTGGCGGCCGCGGGCTTGGGGGCCGCGGGCTTGACCCCGGCGGGCGCGGGCTTCGGCTGCGCGAGGCTCGACGCGGGGGCGAGCGCAGCGGCCGTGAGGAAGGTCGCCGTGAGGAGGAAGCGTGCAGCCCGACAGAAGCGCATGGGCAGGAGGGGTGTGTCTCACGGGGGCGGCGCGGGGTCAACTTTTCCTGCGCGGGCGTGGGGTTGCTTTCGGTGGGGGGGAAGGGCAATCTTCGGCTATGGGTTTTGCCGCGGAGAAGCGTGCGCGTGCCACGATCGCCGATCTCGATGCCGTCCCGAGCAACATGGTCGGCGAGATCATCAACGGCACGATGTACGCCTTTCCACGCCCTGCGCCGCGGCACTCGAGGGCTTCCTCCGTGCTCGGTGGCGACTTGATGGGCCCCTTCCAGCGTGGTCGCGGCGGTCCGGGCGGGTGGCAGATCTTCGATGAACCCGAGCTGTTGCTCGGTCCCGCAGGCGAGGAGGACGTTCTCGTCCCCGACATCGCTGGCTGGCGGATCGAGCGCTTGCCGCGGCTACCGAAGACGGCGAGGTTCATGCTCGCGCCCGATTGGGTATGCGAGGTCCTGAGCCCGAGCACGGTAACCGTCGATCGTGCCGAGAAATTGCCAGCATATGCGCGTCACGGCGTGCGGCACCTCTGGCTCGTCGACCCGATTGCACGGACGCTCGAAATCTTCGTGCTCGAAAAAGGGCGCTGGACGCTGCTGGGCGTGCATCACGGGAGCGCGCTCGTACGCGCGGAGCCCTTCGACGCGATCGAAATCGAGCTTGCGGCATTGTGGGCCGAGGTCGAGGAGGACGAGGCGCGAGCCGAGGAGGCGCCGGCCCTCACGAGCGCGCCGAAGAAGGCGGCGCGCAAGGCGACGGCCGCGGGAAAGAAGGGGCGCGGCCGCAGCCGGTGATCATTCGAATGCGAGCGTTCCGTTGTGGCGTGACCTCGCGCTCATCCTGCAGAAACGCGAATGTCGGTTCCGTTTGCCCCGTAAAACCGCGCGACAGCGCGTCGGGACGCACGAGGACCCCCGCTCAGGAGAGCTGCGCCACCCAGTCCACGATCTGCGGCAAGCCCATGACCTCGTTCACCACGCCGGCCTTCACCGCGGCGCGTGGCATGCCATAGACGACCGCGGTCTCCTCGCTCTCGGCGATGATCGTTCCGCCGCCGGCCCGGATCGCGCGGGCGCCGGCGACGCCGTCGTCGCCCATGCCCGTGAGGATGACGCCGTAGGCACGCGAGCCGACGGGCGCGAGGCTGCGCAGGAGACGGTCGGCGCTCGGGATGTAACGGTCGTGCTGCGAAGGAGGGCCGACGCGGAGGCGGATCTCGTTCCAGCCCATGCCACTCGCGCCCTGCGAGACGACCGCCTCCATGCACATCTTGCCCGGGCAGATGAAGGCCCGGCGCGCCGTGACGAGGTCGCCGTCGACGGCCTCGCTCACGCGGATCGCGCTCTTGCGATCGAGGCGCTCGGCAAAGGTGCGCGTGAATTTCTCCGGCATGTGCTGGGCGATGAGGATCGCACCGGGGAACTTCTCGGGGACGCGGCTCAGGATCTCGAGCAGCGCCGTCGGTCCGCCCGTCGAGGAGCCGATGCCGACGATGAAGCGCGCCGCAATGTTGGCGACGGAGCGCGCGCTCGGCTGATCGGGCTGCGCCGTGGAGAGGACGGGCGGCGTGGCCGTGGAGCGTGGGAGCGGCGGGATCGCGCTGTTGCGTTGGCTCACGGCCGCGAGCGGGCGCAGGTAGCGGACGAGGAGGACCTTCTGGAGGATTTCGCGGCGGAGCGCGGCGTCGGGCGCGAGCCTCTGGCTGGGTTTGGCGACGAAGTCGACGGCGCCGAGCTCCAGGGCCTTGAAGACGTTCTCCTTCTGGCTGTAGCTCGACACCACGATCACGGGCGTCGGCTGCCGGACCATCAGGATGCGGAGGAAGGTAAAACCGTCCATCCGCGGCATTTCGAGGTCGAGCGTGATGACGTCAGGCTTGAGGCTCAAGGCAAGGCGTAACGCCTCCTCGCCATCACCCGCCTTGCCGACGACCTCGACCTCGTCGCTGCCGGTCAGGATGTCCGCAATGTTCCTGCGGTTGTAGGCGGAGTCGTCGACGACGAGTACCCGCAGCGGACCGGTCTTCACCACCGTTTCACCTCTGCTGCATCCCTTGCCGAAGTGCTCATGGCTTCCCCGATCCGTGCGTGCTGCCCTCCAAACCCTGCGGGGCAAACCGCGAGGCCGTGATGGGCTTTCGATAAACGAGGTCGTCGCGCAAATGGACGAGCTCGAACGCGGTCGAGACGTTGAGGAGCGACTCCGAGTGGCCGAGGAGCAAGAACCCGCCCGGCAGGAGTCGATCGTAGAACATGTCGATCACGCGGCGCCGCGAGGCATCGTCGAAGTAAATGAGAACGTTGCGGCAGAAAATGATGTCGACCCGGCCGACGACCGAAGCCCGGACCGGATCGAGCAGGTTCAAATGGCCGAAATGGCACCACGCCCGGAGGTCGTCCTGCACGTGCATGCCGTCGGGCTTCTCGATGAAATACTTTCGTTTGAGATCAAGGGGAATCGCCCGGAACGAGGAGGAGCCATACACGCCGCGGCGCGCGTGCGCGATGCAGCGGCGCGAGATGTCGCTGCCGAAGATGCGGACGTCACGGCGGCCGGACAAACCAGCCTCCTTGGCCGTGAGGGCGATGGAGTAGACCTCCTCGCCCGTGGAGCAGCCCGCGCTCCAGATGGAGAGGCTCTCGCGGGAGAGCGGCGGGCGGCGGAGCATCGGGAAGAGCTCGGTACGCAGCGCCGTGAGCTGGTAGTCCTCGCGGTAGAAATAGGTCTCGTTGATCGTGACGAGGTCGAGCGCTTCGTCGAGCTCCGCCCGGCCCCGGTCCGGCGAGCGGAGGAGCTGGTAGTACTCGCCGAACGAGTGCAAGCCATGCACGCTGAGGCGCTCGCGCAAGCGCCGCTCGATCACAGGGCGCTGCTCGGGGCTGAGCGCGATGCCGCAATGCTGGTTGATGAGATCCCGCAAGAGGCGGAACTCGTCCGGCGCGAGGCGGATCTCATCCGGGTAGCGCATCACGACCCGAAGAAACCCCTTTCCCCCCGCCACCGGATCGACGAGAGCGCGCCCTCGAGGGTGTCGCGGACGTCCCGATCGAGCTCGTGCGACGCACGCTGCGCCAGGCGCTCCCGCAAGCTCGCATTGTCGCTCGCCGCGATCGTCTCGGCCGCGAGGAGCCGGACGTCAGGCGAGGGATGGTCGAGGCAACGAAGGAGCGCTTCGCCCTCGGGGCCGCTCGTTTCGAGCTTGAGCATCGCCGCCTTGACGACGGCCGCGTCGGGATGGTCGAGCGCAGCGACGAGCGCGGCCTGTCTTCCCGATGTGCCCCAGCGCAGGCGCCCGATGGCCTCGGCCGCGGCGATCGCCACGACAGCCTCGGCCTCGCGGGCGAGCGGCGCGAGGGCCTCGATGAGCGTGGCCGCGGCGCGCCCCGCGGCGTCCGGCGGGATCGTGGAGAGGGCCTCGCCGAGCGCGCGGATCGCGGTGGCCACGAGCTCGGCATCCATGGAGCGGCCCGCGATGTCGAGGATGGTGCGGAGGCTCGGGGTCGCGTGCGCGTCGGGCGAGCCATCACGTCTTCGCGCCGCCGCGCCGAGGTAGCCGAGCGCGCGGGCCGCGGCGAGCTGGACCTCGCGTTCTTCATCGGCGAGCGCGAGCGAGAGGACGTCGAGCGCCGAGTCGCCGCCGATCTCGGCGACGGCGCCGATCGCGGCGCGACGCGTGCGTACGTCCTCGGCCGCGGCGGCGCGCGCGAGGAAGCCGAGGTCGCCGGGCGACGGGGGCGGGCTTTCGGCGCTGCGCGTGGCGGCGAGGGCGCCGAGGATGATCGCGGCGGCGAAGGTGTCGTCACCGGGGCCCCGCACGAGGGTGTCGCCGAGCGCGCGTGCAGCCTTCTCGTGGCGGGTCGCGAGCGAGGCGAGCGCGCCTTCGGCCGCGTGGGCGACGGGGCGGAGCGGTGAGGCGACGAGGCGCACGGCGAGCGCGAGGTCTTCTTCGGTGCCTAGCTTCGAGAGGGCGAAGAGCGCGCTCGTGGCGATGCGGCGCTCGTCGTCGAGCGCCGCCTTGCGCAGGGCTTCGAGCAGCGCCGTGGGCCTTTCGGGCGCACCAGGCGCGAGGGCGATGCCGGCAGCGACCTCGATGAGGGCGGCGCGGACGTCGGGGGCGAGCGGCGTCGTGCCTTGTTCAGGCGCAATCCGCGCGACGAGGCCCGGGAGCGCGGCGGGGCCGAGGAGGAAGAGCGCGCGCTCGGCCTGCTCGGTGAAGGTCTCCTCGGCGAGCGCGGCGGCGGCCGCGTCGACGACGCCGGGCGCGCGCGCGACCGCGGCGAGGAGGAGCGCCATGGCGCGGTGGTGCGGCGGGTCGGTTCCTTCGGCGCTGGCGACACGGACGAGGCGCTGGCCGAGCTCGGGACCCTCGGCCGCGAGGGCTTCCGTGACGGCCGGAAGGAGCGGGCCCTCGGCGAGGCGCGCGAGCGCGCCGATGGCCTGCAGGAAGGTGCCGCCGCGCGCCTTCTGGAGCATGCGAGCGAGCGCCGAGGCCGCCGCGGGGCTCTCGGACACGGCGGCCGCCGAGAGGGCCGCGGAGCGCAAGGAAGGGTGCTCGAGGAGCGGCGCGAGGCGCTCCCAGGGGATCACGGCGCCGAGGGCGTTGAGGCCTTCGAGCGCGGCGAGCCTGGCGAAGGGATCGGCGCTGTCGAGGCAGCGGTAGAGGAGGCGCTGGACCTCGGCGGGCGCGATCGGCCCGAGCTGCGAGATGGCCTCGACCGCGCCCTGGCGGACGTTCTCGTCGGGGTCGCGCAGCGAGCGCTCGAGGATGACGAGCGCGTGCGGATCCCGCGTGTAGCCGAGGGCCTGGACGGCGAGCTTGCGGCCGTCGGCGTCGAGACGCGCGAGCGAGGCTTCGAGGGGCGGGGTCGCGGCGCTGCCGCAGTTCGCGAGGACCTCGATCGCAGCGTTGCGCAGGCCGACGTTGTCGCAGGGCTCGAACGTCTTGACCATGGCCGCGATGAGGCTCGGCGCCGGGATGAAGGCGCGCGCGGCGTACGTGGCCTCCTTGCGCACGCGCCAGTCGGTGTCGCCGAGCGCGCGGACGAGGAGCGGGAGCGCGTCGTAGAGCGGCAACTCCGCGGCGAGGGAGGTGGCCTGGCGGCGCTCCTCGGCGTCCGGGGCGTCGAGGGCCGCTTCGATCAGCAGAGGCGAGACGGAACGGCTCGAAGGGGGGTTCACGGCGCTCTCCTCACAAGTCGTCCAACGGCGGCAGGACATCGGCGATGTCGTCGACGATTTCCGTGAACCGCTTCGTATCGAGCACGAAGACGAGCAGCCCGTTGTGGTTCGTGACGCCCGAGATGCCGCGCAGATCGCGGCCGCCGCCGACCGGAGGCGTCGGGCGGATCTCGTCGGCGCCGGTGCCGAAGACCTCGGAGACGGCGTCGACGATGAGGCCGACCATGCGCACGCCGGCGTCGACGAGGATCCACTTCGTCGAGCGGGTCGGCTCGGTGGGCGGCAAGCCGAAGCGCACGCGCAGATCGAGGACGGGCACGACGTCGCCGCGGTGATCGGCCACGCCGGAGACCTCGGGCGGCGTGTGCGGGAGCGGCGTGACCGGCAAGGGGTTCACGATCTCGCGCACCTGGCCGATCCCGATCGCGTAGTGCACGTCCCCTACGACGAAGCCGACGAGGCTCTTCTGGGGATCGGCGCGGTGTCTCTGGCCATAGTCGGGCATCTGGGTCCGTCTCTCCTGATCGGCGAGCCGTCAGGACGAAAGCACCACCTTCAAATCGAGCAGGATGATCACGGACGCGTTCTGCCGAACAACGCCCACGCTCTTCAACGCGACCCCCTTCCCCTCCTGCTGCGGCGCCTGCGCCTGCGCAGGACGCGCGATGCCGGCGATGTAACTCGCGACCTCGCCGCCGAGCGCCGTCGCCGTGTGCTCGATCTCGCTGTCGGCGAGGCGATAGACCTGCAAGACCTCGTCGACGTAGAGGCCGAGCAGCTCCACGCCCATCGGATCGACGAGCAGGATGCGCGCCTTGCTCGTGACGGGCCCCTCGGAGAGGCGCAGGCGGCGGCGCAGATCGATCACCGTGACGAGCTGCCCGCGCACGCTGATGATGCCCATGATCGACGAGGGCGCGCGCGGCACGGGCGTGAGCGGGTGCAGCTTCAGGATCTCGCGAATGATCGAGACCGGCGCGGCGTAGACGTCGCCCGCGAGGCGGAACGCGAGGTACTCGGTGATAGGGCCACGATCGCGCTGCGCCTTCTTGCGCTTGGTGCCCGCGGCAGCGGGGACTACCGCGGAGGAGGTGCGGCGGGCCAGGTTAGAAGCCATGGGTCCCTCCGTGCATGCGGGCACGATCCGCGTGCGCGAACATCTCCTCGACGAGCGCGGGCGCGTCGAGCACGAGCGCGATGCGCTGGTCGGCGAGCTGCGTGGCGCCCGCGAAGCCCGCGACGTTCTTGAGGCTCGGGCCGAGGCCCTTGATGACGACGTCCTGCTCGCCGACGAGCGAGTCGACGACGAGGCCGAGGCGGCGGGTGCCGACCGCGGTGACGACGATGAACCGACGCTTCTGCCGCGGCGCGAGCGCGGTCCGCGCAGAGGGCGACGAGCTGCCCGCGGGGCGGTACGGGAAGGCCGCGGCCGCGTAGTCCTGGCGGATGCTCTCGCTGCGCAGCGAGCCGCGCGGCGGGACCCCGGCATGGCCCATCGGCGGCGCATCCATGCCCATGCTCGTGCCAAAGGGGCCGGTGCCGCTCGAGTCCGGCGTGTCCGAGAGGCCGAAGAGGCGCGCGAGGTAGCAGAGCTGGAGCGTGCTGCCGCGCAAGGTGACGGCTTCGCGGCCGTCGATCACGCGCACGGCCTCGACGTCGAGCCACACGGCTTCCTGCACGTTCGCGAGCGGGATGGCGAACTGCTGGTCGCTCACCTTCACGATGAGCGCGCTGATGATCGCCAGCGTGATCGGCAGGGTCACCGTGAACTTCGTGCCGATGCCCGGCTCGCTCTGGACGTCGATCACGCCGCCGAGCTTCGAGATGTTCGTCTTGACGACGTCCATGCCGACGCCGCGGCCGCTGATCTCGCTGACGGAGCTCTTCGTCGAGAGGCCCGGGACGAAGATGAGGTTCAGGACCTCGCGGCGGCTCATCGTGCGCGCCTCGTCCGCCTGCACGACGCCCATCCGGATCGCCTTCTCCAGCAGGCGTTCCGTGTCGATGCCCTTGCCGTCGTCCTCGATCTCGATGACGACGTGGTTGCCCTTCTGGAACGCGTTCAGCGCGATCGTGCCCACGGCGGGCTTGTTCACCGCCTCGCGCATCTCGCGCTCCTCGATGCCGTGATCGATCGCGTTCCGCATCATGTGCATGAGCGGATCGCTGAGCTCCTCGACGATGAGCTTGTCGACCTCGGTCTCGGCGCCCGTGATGACGAGGTTCACCTGCTTGCCGGCCTCGCGGCTGATCTGCCGGGCCACGCGCGCGAGTTTGTCGAAGACCTGGCCGAGCGGGACCATGCGGACCTCGAGGATCCCGCGGCGCAGGCTGATGACGTTGCGCTCGAAGTCACGCTGCAGCCGATGCAGGTTGATCCGGAGCTCGCGGTTCGTGTGCGCGTCGCGCATCTTCTCGAGCAGGCGCTCGAGCTCCGTGCGCACGATCGACAGCTCGCCGACGATGTTCATCAGGACGTCGAGCTTCTGGATGTCGACGCGTACCGTCTGCGCGACGCTCTTGATCGTGCCGAGCTCCTGCGCTTTCGGCGGGATGCTCGCGCTCGTATCGAGGCGCGGCGCCGGGAAGGGATGCGGCGCCGTCATGTCGAGCGGCGCATGGCCGAGCGGCGGCATCGCGCTCGGCGTGCCGCTCGGCGCGACCGGCGGCGGCGAAGGCGTGGGCGTGGGGATGTGATGCGCCGGCACGGGCGCAGAGACGGCCGGCGCGGGCGCGGGCGCGGGTGCGGGCCCTCCGCCCTGCCGCGGCAGCTCCTCGACCTCCACGCCGAGGTGGTGGAGCGCGTTCCGAAGCGTCCCCGCCGACGCGCGCGAACCCATCAGGATCTCGAGCGTGATCGAGTCGATGTCGTCGCCGTCGCTCGCGGGCAGGTACGTGATGATGTCGCCGTGCGGCTTCGCGGTCGCCTTGAGCTCGTCGAGCCCCTGGTCGATCGTCGCGAGCTGGAACCGCACCTTCAGCCGGTAGAGCGTGTTGCCCTGCGCGATGTTCGTCTTGAGCTTGTGCTCTTCGAACTCGGTGAGCACCGCGAGCAGGTTCGGGTCGATGATGTGCCCGCCGCTGCCCCCTCCGCCGCCTGTGCTCGCGCCGCGATCGAGCTGCGCGAGCAGCTTTTCGAGCTCGGGCATCGGCTGGTCGCGGCCCTCTTTCTCGGCCTGGAGCAGCTTGCCGTAGAGCTGCACCGAGAGGAAGAGCAGGTCGAGCACGGGGGCCGTGACGTCGACCTTGCCGAGGCGCAGATCGTCGAGCAGTTCCTCGAGCTTGTGCGAGAGGCTCGACATCCGCGTCGCGCCGAACAGGCCCGCGAGGCCCTTCAGCGTGTGCACGGCGCGGAAGACGTCGTTGATCAGATCCGGGTCGACGTGGCCGGACTTCTGCGCCTCGTCGAGCGCGAGCAGATCTCGCCCGAGCCCTTCGACGATCTCCTGCGCCTCGGAGAAGAACTCCTCGCGCGCGCGTTCGCTCTCGCTCGTCAACGCGACCCCTCGCTGCTCTCGGCCGGAAGGGAGCTCCGCGCTTGCAGGATCGTCGTGATGGCGCGCTGCAGCGCCTCCACCGTGAAGGGCTTCGCGAGGAACGCGTCGGCGCCGAGCGCGAGGCCGCGCGCCCGGTCCTTTTCGGAGGATTGCGTCGAGATGACGATCGTGGCGACCTTCCGGTGCCGCTCGCTGTCGCGCATGAACCGCAGGAGCTCGAGCCCGTTGATGTCCGGCATGTTGATGTCGGTGATCACGAGGTCGTAGTGCCCGCGCGGCAGGAGGCGGAGCGCGTCGAACCCGCTGGCAGCCTCGACGACCTCCACCTCGCCGTGCGTGTCGTCCGGGCTCGTTGCGAAGAGCCCCGGCGCATCCTCGAGCGCCGCGCGGATGAACGCCCGGAACGCAGAGGAGTCCTCGACGACCAGGATACGAGCCATGCCGTGAGGTTAGCGGAAACGCCCCGCGATCAGGAGGTTTTTGGCGGAGCTCCGCGCGCCCCGGGGGGGCCGCGGCGTGACCGGTCTCTGACCGACGCTGATTTCTTGCCCGGAAATGTGCCCTCGCGGGGGGAACGCCAGGGCGGAAGCGGGCCGAGCCCGCGCGCCTCGTGACCCGGGGTGGGAACCGTGGTCACGGACGATCCCACGCGCCGCGAATTGACAGGCCCTCGAAGGTCCTGCCCTAATGCGATCCGTGAACGACAGAAACAAGGCCGCGCTCGGCGCGGGTACCTCTTCCTACGCCTGGGTGACGCTCGTGTCGCTCCTCGCGCTTCTCCTCGCTGCGTGCGGGGGCGGCTTGAACGTCCGTCTCATCAACTCGGCGCAGAAGAAGCCCAACAACGTCTGGGTCTTCTTCACGGTCGACGCGGGCAAGGACAAGCCCGTCGGTGGCCTCGCCGCCGAGGACTTCAAGATCTACGAGGACGGCGAGCTCGTCTCGGCCTTCGAGAGCAAGCAGACGATCCAGAACCCGGAGGTCGCGGCCGTCATGTACACGATGCTGCTCGTGGACATGAGCGGCAGCGTGACCGAGTCCGGGCAGGCGGACGCGCTCGTCGATGCCGCGAAGGCCTTCGCCGAGCGCGTCGGCAAGACGCAGAAGGTCGGCGTGTACGCCTTCGACGGCTCGGAGAAGATCCACTCCGTCGTGCCCTTCACCGAGGCGCAAGGCTCGGTCGAGGGTGGTCTCGAAGGGCTGCGCAGCTACAAGCCCAAGGACCCGTCGACGAACCTGCACGGCGCCGTCGTCGAGGGCCTCGCGACGCTCAAGAAGGAGCTCGACAAGGACAAGCGCCCGCTCAAGTTCGGCTCGCTCGTCGTCTTCTCGGACGGCACGGATCGCGCCGCGCGCGTGACCCGCGACCAGATGAAGGACGACATGGGCAAGGACGAGTACGAGAACTACCAGATCTATGCGATCGGCGTCGGCGCCGAGATCGGCAAGGCGAAGCTCGACGAGATCGGGCGCGACGGGACCGAGCTCGCGACCGATCAGGCGAAGGTCAAGGAGGCCTTCGACAAGATGGCCGCGCGCATCGAGGCGCACATGAAGCGCTTCTACCTGCTCTCGTACTGCACGCCGGCCCGCAAGGGTGAGCACGAGGTCACGATCGAGGCGATCAGCAAGAAGGATCCCGAGGGCTCCGGCGAGGTCGAGTACAAGTTCAACGCCGACGGCTTCGGGCCTCCGCCCGACTGCGATCCGAAGGCGCCTCCGGCCTTCGACCTGAAGGAGCCGGCGCCGAAGCCGGCCGAAGCCGCCAAGTAACACGACGCCGAAACATCGGCCCAGCAAGGCCCGCGCGCATCGAGGTATGCTCGCGGGCCTCGTTCATTTCGAGGGGAGGACGCATGCCCGTTTCGAAGGTGCTGCTGGTCGATGACGAGCCGCACATCCGGCGAATTGGTGAGCTGAGCCTGAAGGGCGTCGGCAAATGGAAGGTCGTGCTCGCGTCCTCCGGTCACGAAGCGCTGGAGGCCGCGGCGCGCGAAGCACCCGACGTGATCCTGCTCGACGTGATGATGCCCGACATGGATGGCCAGGAGACGCTCCTCGAGCTCCGCGCGCGCGAAGCCACGGCCGCGATCCCGATCATCTTCATGACCGCGAAGGTGCAGAAGCACGAGGTCGATCGCTACCGCGAGCTCGGCGCCGCGGGCGTCATCCCCAAGCCCTTCGATCCGATGGCCCTGCCCGGACAAATCCGGGACATCCTCGCTTCGTACGCGGGCCCACGGGCTTGATCGTGGCTCACCGCGTGCAAGGGACACGGGAACCGACATGAAAGCAGCCCCTGCCCCTGCCGACGAGATCGAGCGGCTCGCGGCCCTGAGCGACGCGGCGATCCTCGACACGCCGCCCGAGCGTGCCTTCGACGATCTCACGCGCCTCGCGGCCTCGATTTGCCGCACGCCCATCGCGCTCGTCTCGCTCGTCGATCGTGAGCGTCAGTGGTTCAAGTCGAAGGTCGGGCTCGACGCGAGCGAGACGCCGCGCGAGGTGGCGTTCTGCGCGCACGCGATCCTTGGAGATGAGCTGTTCCTCGTCCCCGACGCGTATGACGACGAGCGGTTCGCGGACAATCCGCTCGTGACCGGCGCGCCGAACGTGCGGTTTTACGCGGGCGCGCCGCTCGCGACCGCGGACGGTCACAACATCGGGACGCTTTGCGTCATCGACAACGGCCCGCGCCAGCTCGATGACGATCAACGAAGCGCGCTCTCGGCGCTCGCGCGTCAGGTGGCCGCGCAGATCGACCTTCGCCGCGCGAACGGGCGGCTTGCAAAGTTGAACGGCGAACTCGTTGCACGGGCGCGCGAGGCGCAGGCAGTGATCGAGCAACGCAAGGTGATCGAGCGCATCAAAGACGAGTTCGTCTCGACGGTCGCGCACGAGCTGCGGACGCCGCTCACCTCGATCCGCGGCGCGCTCGGCCTGCTGGAAGGCGGGGTGCTCGGCGCCCTGCCCGACGAGGCGATGGAGGTCGTGAACATCGCCCGGACGAACACCGACAGGCTCGTGCGGCTCATCAACGACTTCCTCGACCTGGAGAAGATCGAAGCGGGCAAGCTCGAGCTCACGCCGAAGCACGTCGACGTGCGGCGGCTCGTTTCCAGCCTCGTCGAGAGCCTTTCTCCCGTGGCCGCGGAGGCCAAGGTCGAGCTCTGGGCGGAGGTGCGGGGAGATCTCGACCTCGTGGCGGATGAGGACCGGATCGCTCAGGTGCTCACGAACCTGATGTCCAATGCCCTCAAGTTCTCGCCGTCCGAGGCGCGGGTCGAGCTCTTCGCGGAGGCGACGGCGACCGGCCACGTGCGCTTCGGCGTGCGCGATCGCGGACCCGGGATCGCGGAGGCGGACCTCGCGCGGCTCTTCAACCGGTTCGAGCAGCTCGGCGGCCATGGCCCGCGCAAAGTCGGCGGCACGGGGCTCGGGCTCGCGATCTCGAAGGCGATCGTCGAGCAGCACGGGGGTACGATCGGGGTCGCGTCGACGCTCGGGCAAGGCAGCACATTCTGGTTCGAGTTGCCGCCGCGGGACACGCGGCCGAGCCTCACAGCGCCGAGCGAAATGTAGATCTGGTCGAAATCTCGGGGCCTGCCTCGCCGACTCCGCCTATGATCGACGCACCCGATGGCGCATACGAAGGACGACGAGATCCGAGCGGCGCTCCTGGAATTACGCAGGGAGTACCTGGCGGAGCTGCCGGGGCTCCTGGAGCAGCTCGCCGAGGTCGTGTCCGCGGCGAAGCAGGGGAGCGCGAAGGACGCGATGCGCGTCGCGGTGTCGAGGGCGCACGCGCTGCGCGGGACCGCGGGATCATACCGGTTTCAGGACATCAGCGACGCCGCTGGCCTCATCGAGGACGGGCTGCTCGGCATCCAGGGCGGCTGGTTGCCCCCGGAGCAAGCGTGGCCCGAGATCGAGCGCGCGCTCGCGAGCGCCCGCGCGGCGTGTGATCGCGCGGGCGCCGCGCTCAAGCCGTAGGGGCCGCGCCCCAGCTGGCCCGCTCGACGATGCCGTCGATCGTGTCGACGAGGCGGCGCAGATCGATCGGCTTCGCCACGAACTCGCGTACGCCGAGGACCGCGAACTTCCAGCGCTCCTGCGGGCCGACGCGGCCGCTCAAGACGACGACACGCGCGTGATCGCCGCGCGGCAAGGCGCGCAGGTGCGAGAGCGTGTCCACGCCGTCGAGGTCGGGCATGTCGAGGTCGAGCAGCACGAGATCGGGCGGCTCGTCGCGCGCGGCGTCGAGAGCATCCTGGCCCGAGCGCGCGACGCGGATGCGCACCGATCGGCCCTTCAAGGCGAGCTCGGCCGCCTTGGCGGCGAACTTGCCGAACGCGGGATCGTCGTCCACCGCGAGGACGCGGATCGGCCGGAGGATGTTCTCCCCGGGCATCCGGGTGCTCGGCGGCGGCTCCTGGATCGACGGCGCCGCGGCGGCCTTGGGGGAGCCTGCGCGGACGAGGTCACGCGCGAACGTCACGCAGCTCGGATACCGATCGACGGGGTGTTTCGCGAGCGCGCGAGAGAGCACCGCATCGAACGGAGCGAGCTCGGGCGCACCGACGAGGCGAGGGGAATGGGCGCGCGCTGATGGGCCTGCAGGAGCCGCACGATGTTGCGGTCGAGGTAGGGCGTGCGCCCCGTGAGCAGCTCGAACGCCACGCATCCGAGCGCATAGATGTCGCTCCACGGGCCTACCGTGATCCCGTCGGCGCCGAGCCCGGCTTGCTCGGGGGCCATGTAGATCGGCGTGCCTTCGATCGTTTCGGGATCCGGATCCGACGACTGCTGTGCGAGCCCGAAATCGATGAGCACGGGCCTGCCGGTGTCCTCCTCGATGACGATGTTGCCGGGCTTCACGTCGCGATGGACGATGCCGCGCGCGTGCGCGGCGTCGAGCCCGTCGGCGATGCGGCTCAGGATGGTGAGCGCGCGGTGTTGCGGAAGGAAGCTCTGGCGCTGCCGGTAGTCGTCGAGGATCGCCTCGAGTGAGCGGCCTGCGACGTACTCCATCGCGAAGAAGTACGAGCGCCCGTGGCGGCCGAACGCGTACACCTGCACGACGTGTTGATCCCGCAGCGTCGCGAGCGCCTTCGCTTCCTGCTGGAGCTTCTGCTCCGCGAGCGCGTCGTCCCACGTCGGCACGATGAGCTTCAGCGCCACCGTCCGATCGAGCCAGGTGTCGCGCGCGCGGTAGACGACCCCCATGCCGCCGCGGCCGAGCTCTCGTTCGACGTGGTACGTGCCAGCCACGAGCGAGCCCGGCTCGGGCGTGATCGAGGGCCGCGAGGGCGCGTCGATCACGTTGCCGAACTCGTCGAGGGACGACGTATCGACGTAGGCTTCGCCGGATCTGTCTGGCGACGAAGGTATGCTCATGAGCTGCCCGCCCCGGCTTGAAAATGTGCCGGCCCTTTTCTTTTTTAGGCCGGCTGCTCGGGCGTCGCGAGTGAAAAGAAACGCGGGCGCGGGCGCCTGTGATGCGGATTCCTCCGGGCTTCCGTCGTCGAAGGTGAAGCCGCTGCTGCGTCAGGCGCCCTCGGGCAAGCTGCTTCGTTCGCGCTCGGCGCGCCGCGCGCCCGCGAGCTGGCCACACGCGCCGCCGACGTCGCGGCCGCGCGGCCTTCGGACGAGCGTGGTCACGCCGTGCGACGAGAGCCGCGCGACGAAGGCGTCGAGCCGCTCGGGCGCGGGCGGGCGGAGCGCCGGATCGGGGCCGGGATTGCACGGGATCACGTTCACGCGGCAGCGAATCCCGCGGACGTAGGCGGCGAGCAAATCGGCGTCCTCGGGCGCGTCGTTCCAGCGGTCGAAGAGCACGTACTCGAAGAGCACGCGGCGTCCGTGCGGGAGCGCGGCGAGGATCGCGTCGCGAAGCGCAGCGAGCGGGAAGCGCGCGTTGATGGGCATGATCGCGCGGCGTCGCTCGTCGTCCGGCGCGTTGAGGCTCACGGCGAGCTCGGCGCGCGTGCCGGCGAAGAACGCGGGCAGTTTGTCGGCGACGCCGACGGTGCTCACCGTGACGCGCGAGGGCGCGAAGGCGAAGGCGCGATCGTCCGTGAGCAAGCGGAGCGCGCGCAGCACCTCGGGCAGGTTGTCGAAGGGCTCGCCCATGCCCATGAACACGAGGTTCGAGAGCGGCGGCGCGCCGCCGGCCTCGTTCCAGAGCGCGCGGGCGAGCCGGACTTGGTCGATGATCTCGCCCGTCGAGAGCTGCCGTTCGAGCCCGAGCCGGCCGGTCTCGCAGAACGCGCAGGCGCGCGCGCAGCCGACCTGGCTGGAGATGCAGAGCGTGGTGCGGCCGGGGCCGGGGATGAGGACCGACTCGACGAGGGCGCCGTCCCGGGCGCGAAAGAGCAGCCGGATCGTGCCGTCCTCGGCCGGCGCGCGCTCGTGCAGCGCGAGCGCGGGTGCGGGATCGAGCGCGGCGAGCGTCGCGTGGGCCCAGGCGCCGATGCCGAGCCCGGCGAAGACGTCGGGGCCCCAGGGCACCTCGGCGAGGTCGCGGAAGAACGCATGCCGGACGATCCGCGCAGCGGCCGAGCGCGCGGCCGAGGGAGCTCCGCCGGCTGCGACGAGGCGCTCGGCGAGCGAGCCTGCGTCGTGCGAGGCGAGGAGCGCGTCGCCGCGGGCGGCGCGCGAGACCAGCGGGATCCCCCCGCGCTTGTCGAGAACGTCCACGCCCCTCTGTTACTACGGCGACGGCCGGCGCGGCAGTCACCCAGGGACCCGTCGGAACGACCAGGCTGTCCGAGCCTTCGTCCTCACCTTTTCCACAGCCCTGTGGACAACCTGTGGTGCAGTGGGGTCCGAGTTCTTTCGGCTCCACGTGCCGTTAAGGTAGAGTTCGCCCGATGCGTCCTTTGGGTCTCGCACACCGTGCCCTGCTTGTGCTCGCGTTCGGCTCTCCGCTCCTCTGCGCCCTGCCTGCGCGCGCGGCGGCGCCGAAGGACGCGCAGGCCGAGAAGGCCATCACGCAGGCGATGGATGTCGACTACCTGGAGACGAAGTTCGACCAGGCTGAAAAGCGACTCCGGACGGCGATCGACGCGTGCGGCGCGGACAAGTGCACGCCGAGTGTAAAGGCGCGGGCGCTCGTGGCGCTCGGCGTGGTGCTCGCGGGTGGCAAGAAGCAGCTCGAGGACGCGCGTGAGGTGTTCGTCGAGGCGCTCTCCCTCGACAAGACGGTGAAGCCCGACGAGGACATGAGCTCGGGCGAGGTGAGGTACGCGTACGAGAACGCGCGCAAGCAGCTCAAGCTCGACGGCGCGCCCGGGCCTTCCGCAGGGGGACAACCCGCGCCTTCGGGCCAGGGCATGACGCACACGACACCGCCCGAGCAGCGCGTCGACACGCCGCTGCCGCTCTACGTGCGGCTCGCTCCCGAGCTGATCCAGGACGCGAAGAAGGTCGCGGTCAACTACCTCGCCCCGGGCGCGAGCGACTGGAAGACGCTCGTGATGAAGAAGGTCGGCGAGTTCGGCTTCGGCATCAACGTGCCGTGCACCGAGGTCACGAAGGAAGGCAACCTCGACTATTACATCACGATCACCGACGCGGACGGCGCGATCGTGACGGGCGCGGGCTCGCGCACGCAGCCCCTCCGCACGGCGATCAAGGCGCGCATCGAGGGCGAGCCGCCGAGCTGGCCCGGCTTCGCGCCGCCCGAGCTTTGCGTGAAGGTCGAGTCGGGGCCGAAGCAGTGCCTCGACGACAACCAGTGCAACGCGGGGTATTCGTGCGTCGCCGGCGAGTGCACGCAGAAGCTCGCAGGCGGCGGCGAGGAGCCGAAGGACACGGGCCCGCGGAAGAACTGGGTCTCGATCACGATCGCGCCGGACATCTCGATCTTCTCGGGCAAGGACGTCTGCACGGTCGACGTGCAGGAGCGTGATCACTTCGTGTGCGTGCGCGGCGACGGGAGCCGATACCTCGGCGCGCCCACGCCCGGCGTCGCGAACGACGTGTCCGCGGGCCTCGCGCTCTCCACGATCCGCGTCGTCGCCGGCTACGACCGGCTGTTCCTCGACAACATCCTGGCGGGCGTGCGCGTCGGCTTCGCGTTCCGCACGTCGAGCGCCGAGTCCGCGAGCTTTTTGCCGGTGCACGCGGAGCTGCGCGGCAGCTACTTCATCGGCAAGACCCCGTTTGAAAGCCTCGGCGCGCGCCCGTTCGTCTTCGCCGCGGCCGGGCTTGCGCAGATCGACACGCCCGTCAACGTCGAGGTCCTCGAGGACGGCGTCGCCTGCGGCGCGGCGAACCCGTCCGACCAGAACAGCCCGTGCACGAGGCCCGGCAACCCGACCTACGAGGGCACGTACGTCGAGCCGCGGATCCAGACCTTGAAGGCGTACAAGCAAGCGGGGCAGGGATTTCTCGCGCTCGGCGGCGGGCTCCAGTATGCGCCCCTCGAGCGGGTCGCGATCAGCGTTGGCCTGCGCGCGAACGTGACGCTCCCCGTGGTCACGTTCGTGCTGACGCCCGAGGTCGGCGCCACCATCGGATTCTGAGAATGCCCGAAGCACAACCCAGCAAACTCGACGCGGCCCTTGATCAGGTCCTCGCCGGTGGCCCTCTACGTGGCCTCCTCGATGTGCTCGATCGACACTCGAACCTGCCCGGCACCCGTCCGAACCTCGAGTTCGCCCGTACGGCAGGCATCGCGATCGCATCACGTCGCGGCAAGGCGGACGCGCTCGTTCGCGCGCTGCTCGCCGCGCCCGGCGAGTTTCCGGTGATCGTCGCGGCACACGCGCTCGCCCAGCGAGTGCTCGTGGGGCTCGATGCGCGCGGCGCGATGGGCACGCTGCACGACCTCGCGGACGAGCCGCGGCACCTCGTCCGGATGGGCATCGCCTCCGCCCTGCGGGAGGTGCTCCTCGGGAAGGGCGAGGAGACGCTGCGCGAGCTCGCGACCTGGACGGACGGCTACTTCCACGCGCACGTGGTGCTCGATGCGCTCGCGGATCGTGAGGTCCTCGATCGCCTGCGCGGGCCGGAGGAGGTGATCGCGCGGCTCGACGAGGCGTTCATGCTCGCCGACGTCTCCCCGCGCGCGGCGGAGCGATCCCAGGGCCTGCGCACGTTGCGCGAGGCGATGCCGGCCGAGGTCGCGGTGTTCGCGGCGCGCTTCCCCGAGGTCGTCGCGTGGCTCGAAGCGAAAACGTCCTCGAAGCGCCCGGAGACGCGCGAGGTCGTATCGCAGGCCATCACGGCGCTGCGCCGGGGAGGGCTGAAAAACGCGGAGGCCGCGCGGATCGCGGGTCTCTTGGAGGCGAGCAAGAAGCCTCCCCGCGACGCGGCTCGTATCGTTTCGGGGACGCGAAAGCGGAGCAAGGGCCGGCGTTGACGGCGCGCACCCCTGGCGCGACGAAATCCGTCGCGGAGGGTGCCGGCGTGCAGTATGGAACCCGCCATGCGGCTCGAGAACAGGGTTGTCTTCATCACGGGCGCCTCGCGGGGCATTGGCCGGGCGGTCGCGCTCGCTTGTGCGCGGGAGGGCGCCGACGTCGTCATCGCGGCGAAGTCGGAGGTCGAGGCGAATCCCCGGCTTCCGGGGACGATCCACAGCGTGGCCAAGGAGGTCGAGGCGCTCGGCCGCCGGGCCCTGCCGATCAAGCTCGACGTGCGCGACGCGGACGCGTGCGAGGCGGCGGTCGCGCAGGCGGCGGCGCATTTCGGCCGGCTCGACGTGCTCGTGAACAACGCGGGCGCGCTCTGGTGGGCGGACGTCCTCGGGACGCCGGTGAAGAAGTTCGACCTCGTGATGGGCATCAACGTCCGCGCCTCGTTCACGCTCGCGCGTGCGGCCTTGCCGCACATGATCGAGCGCAAGTGGGGGCACATCGTGATGATGTCGCCGCCGGTGGACGTGAACGGCATCGCGCACCATGGGGCCTACGCGGTCTCCAAGTTCGGCATGACGATGATCGCGCTGGGGATCGCGGAAGAGGCGAAGGCGCACAACGTGACGGCGAACGCGCTCTGGCCGGCGACGGCGATCGAGAGCTACGCGACCATCAACTTCGGCCTCGGCGGCCCGGAGTTCTGGCGCAAGTCGGACATCCTCGCAGACGCGACGCTCGCGTTGATCACGAAGGAGCCTTCGGCGCGGCCGGGCAAGGCCTGGATCGACGAGGAGCTTTTGCGCAGCGAGGGCGTCACGGATTTCTCCAAGTACCAGTGCGCGCCTGGCCATGAGCCGCCGCATTTCCCGTTCTCGGCGCTCCCGACGACGACCGAGACCGTCGACAAGAAGAAGTGAGGCCATGTCTTCGAGCGACGACGACGACGACCGAACGATCGGATCGAGCTCCGCCTTCTCGGTGGATCCGACCCGGGAGATCGCGAGCGTGTTCGACGATCTCGAGGATCTCCTGAAGAACGGTGACGTGATCGAGGCCCTGTCGCAGAAGGGCGTGAACGCGAGCATCGCGCTCACGGCGATCGAGGGGCTCCGGGCCTACCTCGAGGGGAAAAAGGCCGATGCGGCCGAAGATTTCGCCATGGTGGCGGAGGAGATCCGGGGTCGCCTCGAGCTCGCCCGCGCGGCGGAGGGCCCGATGAACGGGCATGGAGGGCATTCGTGACCACGGTAGCGCCTCCGCCCTGGTATCCGGCCCCGGCGCTCTCGGGCGCGGGCTACTCGGCGGCCGAGCTCGCGGAGAGCTGCGACCGCGTGTTCCTCCTCGACCAGCGGGATCTGCCAGCGCGCGAGGTCTACGTGGCCCTGCGCTCGGCCGAGGAGGTCGCGGAGGCGATCCGCGCGATGGTCGTGCGAGGCGCGCCGGCGATCGGGATCGCGGCGGCCTACGGCATGGTGCTCGCCGCGCGTGCGCTGCGTCCGGCGGCGGGAGAGCGGTACGTCGCCGGCCTGCGTGGTGCGGCGAGCATGCTGGTGGCGGCTCGACCGACGGCGGTGAACCTCTCTTGGGCGGTTTCGCGCATGCTCGTCTCGGCCGAGGCGCACGCGAACGACCCGCCCGATGCGCGCGTGTCGGAGCTCGCGGTGCTCGCGCGGCGGATTCACGTGGAGGACCGCGAAGCGTGCCGGCAGATGGGGCGAGTCGGCGCGGCACGGATCCCGGACGGCGCGACGATCCTGACCCATTGCAACGCGGGCGCGCTGGCGACGGGCGGTTATGGCACGGCGCTCGGCGTGATTCGCGCGGCGGCGGAGGCGGGCAAGCGTGTGCGGGTGCTGGCGGACGAGACGCGGCCGTACCTGCAGGGCGCGCGTCTGACGGCGTGGGAGCTGTCGCAGGACGGCATCCCGGTCGAGGTGATCACGGACTCGATGGCGGGCTATTTCCTGCGGCGGGGCGAGGTCACGGCGATCGTGGTGGGCGCGGACCGCATCGCGCGGAACGGGGACATCGCGAACAAGATCGGCACGTACGGGCTCGCCTGCCTGGCGAAGCACCACGGCGTCCCGTTTTACGTGGCCGCGCCGTGGAGCACGATCGACCTCGCGACGTTCGACGGCGATCACATCCCGCTCGAGGAGCGCAGCCGGGACGAGGTGGTCCGGGTGGGAGGCGCGGTGCTGGTGCCGGAAGGCGTGCCAGCGCGGCATCCGGCGTTCGACGTGACGCCGGCCGAGCTGATCACGGCGATTTTCACGGAGCGGGGAGAGTTTGCCGCGGGGGAGATTGCGCGGGCGGGGGAGGCGAGCGGGTAGGTTTTACGCGGGCGCTGCAGGTTGCACCGCGGCATCGTTTCCAAGGAGCTCACTCGACGGCACGCGTCGCGTGGTCTCCTTCTCTGCCGCGTGCAGGGGTCCGAGGATCGCGCTCACGATCTGCTCGCTCGCGCTTTCCAGTTCGAGGGTCGTCTCGACGTGGCGCGCGACTTTGATCCAGAAGTTGCGCGCCTTGAGGGCGTCCATTTTCGAGGGGCCTGTGGCGCCGACGGCGATGGTGAGTTTTTCCTTCTGATCTTCGAGTTGCCCGAGCTCGCGACCTGCTTCGAACCAGGCTTCGGCGACGTTCCAGAGCTTGCCGCCGGGCACGGGTAGCTTCTTCAGGAGTGCGCGTGTCTTCTCGGAGATACGCGCATCCGTGAGCTCCACGGCGCCGGCCTCGTCGTGATAACTCTCCTTCGTCGCGCTGAGTCCGTTCGGCAGGAGCTCATCGCGTGCGGCGAGGATGGCCTCGGCGTCCTTGGGATCGTCGGCGGCCTCGGCGAAGCCGGTGAGCACGAACCACGACGCGCGGATCTTGCGGTCGTGTCGTTTGTCGGCGACGGCTTGTTTGTCGGAGAGCGTGGCGAGCTCTTTCGAGGTGGAGAGGTCCTTCTTCTGGGTGGAGAGCAGGCCCGCGTGGGCAGCTTCGATCTTGCCGATGAGGGTGGGGCCCGAGGGGAGCGCTTCGATCGTGGGGCGATCACGCGCGGGGTCGAGCCATGCCTCGGTGATACGAACCATCCGGGCGGTGGAGATGTCCTTGAGGTTTCCCATCGACGTGCCTCCTTGGTGTAGGGGTGCGAGAAGAACGCCGCGGGGGAGGAAAGATTCACGGTGGCGGTCCGTGGGAGCAGTGTTGCGACGGGGGAGGGGGACGGGGGGCGTCCGTGACAGCAACGTTGCGATGAGGGGAGCCCACGGAGTGGAACCGTGGTGGAGGCATCATGGGTGGGACAGGGGACGGAGGGGGAGCGTGGAGGGGGCGTCGGGGGGAACGGGCCGCGCCGTCGTGTGCCCGATCACGGCTCGCGAGAGGAGAACAAGCCAGTCTGGTACAATGCCAGAGCCGTTGCGTTTTGAGCGGTCTACCTGCGGAATAAATCGGCCAACCCGCGCACGTGTTCGCGCAAGGATAACTGCTACGGGTTTACAAAGTTGCTGGGCTTGTCAAAGAACTCCTCCATCTTCGCCTGCGTCATTCGGACCTTCTTGCCGAAGTAGGCATACTTGATGGCATCCACTAGAAATTTCCCTCCGAGCTTGTCGTAGTTCTTAAAGAAGTCCGGCGTGTAGAAAGCAGGCGTGGTGAGCACGGAAAACGAACCCCCATCGTGGTGACACCTGCTACAGAAGAAATCGACGCAGGCAAGTCCTCCGCTTGGATGCCTGGTGAGACTCATCTGGGAGACGGTCTGGGGACAATGCGCGCACTTGCCGGGAATCGCGAGATGCTTCGCTCGTCGGACAAGGTCGTCGAAGCGCGTACGCGCGGCTCCTTTGAGATTCTTCTGCGCGCCTTGGCTCAGTATCCACCAGACGTACCCGGGGTCATTAAAGAAGAGCCACTCAAGCGTCTTGTCCTTATGCTTGCCGAAACCCAGCGTGTAGGCCATTCGTTATGGTCTCCTCGTCTGTAGCGACTCCTCGGTCAATGAATGGATAGCGCCTCCGGTCGCATGGCACCATGCTCGACCGCCGCTCGCTTCTCAAGCCGCCAACAACTCCGAATACCTCTTCGCCCCGTACACATGGAACGCGAGCACGATCCTCTCCGGCGCGATCCCACCCCGCACGAGCTCCGGCGCGATCCCATGCTCGATCCCATCCCGCTGGATCACCACATCGTCCCCCACGAGATCGATGTGCACGAGGCAGCCGTGCACCCGCTTCCTCCCCTCGCGCCCTACGATCATCAAGAGGAAGTGCCCGCGCTCCCGGTCGAACACCGTCTGCGTCTGCACGTCCCCGTGTGCGTACGGGATCGCGGCGTACTCCGACAGCACGCGCTCGATCACTTGACCATCGGTGGCTCGGGTGTCCATTCGCGTATGCTCTCCGTCTCCGTGCTGAAAACCATGAGCCTGACCCGCCGCTTCTCCACGAGGAGCTGCCCGATCGGCTCGGAGAAGATGTCGTCGTAGACGAGGTCGCTCACCGCGAGGTACAGCGTGCGCTCGGGCTCCACCGCCGCGAGCACGTCGTGGTAGATGACGAACTGCCCGATCGCCTTCTCCAGGTCGTCGATCGGCGAGAGCCCGCCGAAGCTCTTGACCTCCACGGCGATCTTGCGCTCCGCCTTCTCCGCCGCGATCAGCCGCTCGGCGCCGAGATCGATGTACATGTCCCGCGCGCCCCATCGAACACGGAGCGGGTCGTGCGTGATCGTCCAGCCGTCTCGCAGGAGCGCGCGGCGCACGTGCTCGTGATGCTCGTCGCGGGCGAGCATGGGCAAACGATCGTAGCAGTCACGTCCGGGCCCCTCCAGCGCCTCACCGCTGCCGTCTTGCCCGCTCGTCCTCAGCGGTTCTGCTCGCTCCCTACATCACCCTTGCCACCCCGACTCCACGGCACCAGAACCTTCCCCCATGACCGCCGCTTCCCGCTTTGCCCCCAAGCCCCCCTGGCTCAAAGTTCGCGCGCCGGGCGGCGACACCTACCATCACCTCAAGCAGACCTTCCGCGAGCTCGATCTCCACACCGTCTGCGAGGAAGCGCGTTGCCCCAACGTGGGCGAGTGCTGGCGCGAGGGCACGGCGACGGTGATGCTCCTCGGCGACGTTTGCACCCGCGGCTGCCGCTTCTGCGCCGTCACCACCGGCAACCCGCGCGGCGCTGTCGACACCCGCGAGCCCGAGCACGTCGCGCGCGCAATCGCACGGCTCGATCTCCAGTACGTCGTCATGACCATGGTCAACCGCGACGACCTCCTCGACGGCGGCGCCGAGCACGTCGGCCGCACCGTCCAGCGCTTGAAGTCGCTCCGCCCCGACATCCTCGTCGAGACCCTCGTCGGGGACTTCTGCGGACATCTCTCCGCTGTCGACACCGTCGTCGATGCCCGGCCCGACGTCTTCGCGCACAACGTCGAGACCATCCGCCGCCTCACGCGCACCGTGCGTGACGTCCGATCGAGCTACGACCAGTCCCTCGCCGTGCTCGAGCGGGCCAAGGCGCGCGCGCGGGCGCAGGGGATCGAGGGTCAACTCACGAAGAGCTCCATCATGGTCGGCGTCGGCGAGACTGACGACGAGGTCGTCGAGACCATGCGGGATCTTCGCGGCGTCGGCGTCGACGTCGTCACCATCGGCCAGTATCTCCGGCCCACGCCCAAGCATCACGAGGTCCTGCGGTTCGTGCCGCCGGAGACCTTCGCGCGGTACGAGGAAGAGGCCCTCGCGATGGGGTTCCTCTACGCCGCGTCCGGCCCGCTCGTTCGGTCGAGCTACCGCGCGGCCGAGGTGTTCCTGCGCAGCCTCTTGCGGGGCAAGGGCGGTGAGGGCGGCGACGTGCAGGCCGAGCTCGATGCGCGGCTCGATGTCGCGCGTCGGGAGGCTGCGCGCGTCGCCCTGGAGCTCGGCTCTCCTTCGAGTGTCGAGATCCCGCTCGGCGCTCGTTCCGAGGCTGCGGGCCTCGTCCCGGCTGCGTCACTCGTCCGTCGGTGACGTTCGAGCACGGGGCTTGGCGTTTCGTCCAGAGTGTGTGAAAAGGGGCTTTGAGGGAAGGATCCCGGCATGAGCTCCCCTGACCAGAAGTTCATCGAGCGCGTCACGCAGTGCATCGCACGGCCTGGGCCGAACGCCCCGCGCGGCGTGCAGCACTCGATCCTGGCGCAGGCGGCGCGCCTCGCGCAGAGCGCCCCCATCGGGGACGAGGCCACGGCCCCTTCCGGCTTTGATCCTGCGGCGGCTGCGCTCTTCGAGGGCACCGTCGAGAGCGCGTACCTCGTGGCCACCTCCGATGGCCCGCTCTCGTCGACCGAGGACGCCGTGCTTCGCGCGATCATCGGCATCGGCTGCGATGGCAAGGTCTCGGCCGAGCAGATCGAGGCCCTCTTCGGCGAGCTTGTCTCCGCGCAACAACGCGAGAGTGAAGACGAGCGCGTCGCACACATCGCTCAGATGATCACGCATCGGGATCATCAGCGTGAGGTCCTGCGCATCGCGGCGATCATGGCGCGCGCGTCGGGCGGCATCCGACCTTCCGAGCGCGCGCTCCTCGATCGTCTCGCGCAGCGCTTCTCGCTCGGCGCGGCGGCGGTCGACGCTGTGATCACGGAAGCCAGCGAAGCGCTCGGCACCGTCTGAAGCGTGACACGCGGACGCGTACGCCTCCTCTCGTGCATGCCCGTCATGCTGCATGTGCAGCACGAATTCGCGCAATGATTGCCGGCTATTCTGCGCGCTCTTCGCACATGCAGCAGTCACGACGCGGCGTGTTGTAAAATGGCGTGATCTGCGCTTGGCCCCTGGCCATTCTGTCGCCCTTTGACTACGGTCCGGGCGCCATCATGAGCACTGCCACCCAACCCGCATCGAGCCTCGCCTCCACTGCCTCGGGGGGCAGCATGGAAGGCTCCGCCCACCCGGTCGCGCGGCATCCGCTCGACGCGCACGCGCCTGACGTCGTGCGTGTTCTCCGCGACGACGGCACCCTCGATCCGACGAATGATCCTGGTCTTCGCAGCGACGAGGTGCTCACCCTTTACCGCGCGATGGTGCGCGCGCGCTTGCTCGACGAGCGCCTCGTCCTCCTGCAACGGCAGGGGCGCATCGGCTTCCACATCGGCTGCAAGGGCGAGGAGGCGAGCATCCTCGGCAGCGCCTTCGCCATGCGGCAGAACGACTGGATCTTCCCGTGCTACCGCGAGTTTGCCGCGGCGCTCTGGCGCGGGATGCCCCTCCAGCGGTACGTCGACAACATGTTCGGCAACGCGAACGACCCCGTGAAGGGTCGCCAGATGCCGGACCACTACACGTGGAAGAGCGGCAAGTTCGGCTCGGTCAGCTCGCCGATCGGCACCCAGATCACGCAGGCCGTCGGGTTTGCCTGGGCCGCGAAGACCCGCAAGGAGGACACGGCGGTCCTCGTGTACTTCGGCGACGGCGCCACGAGCTCGAACGAGTTCCACAACGGCATGAACTTCGCGGGCGTCTTCAAGGCCCCGACGGTCTTCTTCTGCCGCAACAACGGCTGGGCCATCAGCGTGCCGACCGAGCGGCAGACCGCGAGCGAGACCTTCGCGCAGAAGGGCATCGCCTACGGCGTCCCCGGCGTTCGTTGCGACGGCAACGACCTCTTCGCCGTCGTCAAGGTGACGCGTGACGCGGTCGCTCGTGCCGCGCGTGGGGAAGGCCCGACGATCATCGAGGCGCTCACCTACCGGCTCGAAGGTCACTCGACGAGCGACGATCCCAAGGCGTACCGGCCCGAGGCGGGCCTCGATTCCTGGCGCCGCCTCGACCCGATCCCGCGCCTGCGCCGGTACATCGAGCGCACGATCGGCTGGACCGACGCGCAGGACAAGGAGCTCGAGACCGAGCTCGACGCCGAGCTCAAGGCTGCGATCGCGGTCTCCGAGAAGACCCAGGCGCCCCCGCTCGAGTCGCTCTTCGAAGACGTCTACGGCGAGCTGCCCTGGCACCTGCAAGAGCAGCGGGACGAGCTTCTGCGCGGCCCGCGCGCCAAGGGGCACGGCCACTGATCCTCGGGGAAACCCGCCCTCCTTTCGAGAAGGTCACGGAGAGATAGCACGATGCCTCAGATGAACATGGTCCAGGCCATCAACGACGCCCTCCGCCACGAGATGCGGCGCGACAATCGCGTCGTCGTCCTCGGCGAGGATGTCGGGAAGGTCGGCGGCGTCTTCCGCGTCACGCAGGGCCTCTTCGACGAGTTCGGCGACGACCGCGTGATCGACACCCCGCTGTCCGAGGGTGGCATCATCGGCACCGCGATCGGCATGGCCCTCTACGGCCTGGTTCCGGTCCCCGAGATCCAGTTCTCCGACTTCATCTTCCCCGCGTACGATCAGATCGTCTCCGAGCTGGCGAAGTACCGCTATCGCTCGGGCGGCGAGTATCCGGCGAAGCTCGTCATCCGCACGCCCACGGGCGGCGGCATTCGCGGCGGCCACTACCACTCGCAGTCGCCCGAGGCGCAGTTCATCCACGTCGCGGGCCTCAAGGTGGTTTGTCCGTCGAACCCGGCCGACGCGAAGGGCCTGCTCCTCGCCTCGATCCGCGACCCGGATCCGGTCCTCTTCTTCGAGCCGAAGCGCATCTACCGCGCGGCGAAGGGCGAGGTCCCCGAGGGGGATCACACGGTCCCGCTCGGCAAGGCCAGCGTCGTGCGCAAGGGTCAGCACGTCACGATCGTCGTCTGGGGCGCGATGCTCTACGAGGCGCTCGACGCGGCGAACCAGGCGGCGGCGCAGGGCATCGACTGCGAGATCATCGACCTGCGCACGCTCTGGCCGCTCGACATCGACACGATCCTCACGTCGGTGAAGAAGACGGGCCGCGTGGTCGTGGTGCACGAGGCGCCGAAGAGCTGCGGGCTCGGCGGCGAGATCGTCGCGCTCATCAACGAGAAGGCCTTCCTCCACCTCGAGGCGCCGCCGAAGCGCGTGACCGGCTTCGACACGCCGTTCCCGTACACGCTCGAGATGGAGTACCTGCCGCTCTCCCACCGCATCCTGCCGGCGATCATCGAGACCGCGAGGTACTGAGATGGCAAGCTTCGAGTTCAAGCTGCCCGACATCGGCGAGGGCGTCACCGAAGGCGAGATCGTCAAGTGGCTCGTCGCGCCGGGCGACATCGTCAAGGAAGACCAGCCGATGGTCGAGGTGATGACGGACAAAGCGACCGTCACGATCACCGCGCCGAAGGCCGGCAAGATCCTGGAAACGCGCGCCAAGGAGGGTCAGGTCGTCGCCGTGCACTCGGTGCTCGTCGTGTTCGATCTCGACGGCGACAAACCCGCGGCCGCGCCTGCGGTTGCGCTCGCGCCCGCCGTGGCGGCCGAGCCGACGGCGGCGAGCACGCCCAAGGCAGTGAAGAATGATGGCCCGGCCGCGACGGCGGTCGGTGACATCAAGGAGGACCTGCCCGGCATGAACCTCATGCCGCTCGGCTCCTCGCACACGACGAACGGCATCACGGCGGCGCCCGTGGCCGCGTACTACAACGAAAAACCCCTCGCCACGCCGGCCACGCGCAAGCTCGCGCGGGATCTCGGCGTGGATCTGCGTCGGGTCTCGCCCACGGGCCCGAGTGGTCGGGTCACGAAGGACGACGTCCGCGGCGCGAGCACGGCGACCACGCCGGTGCCTCTCGCGATGCACACGGCCGTGACCGCGCACGTGCCGGAGTCGCTTCCGACGGCGCCCGCGCCGCTGCCGAAGCCCATCGCGGCGGGCGAGCCGCACCCCGCGGCCGCGCCTGCCCCGGTCACGGCGAAGGCTCCTGCGCCCATGCGGGTCCCGCCGCCTCCGGCCGGCGAGGAGTCGCTGGAAGAGCGGATCCCGCTGCGCGGCATGCGCAGGCGGATCTTCGACCAGATGAGCCGCTCGAAGCACACCGCGGCGCACTTCACGTTCGTCGAGGAGTGCGACGTCACGGCGCTGAAGGAGCTCCGCGCGCGCCTCAAGCCCGCGGCGGACAAGGCAAACGTGAAACTCACGTTCTTGCCGTTCTTCGTGAAGGCCGTCGTCGCCGCGCTGAAGAAGCACCCCTCGCTGAACAGCGCCTTCGACGAGACCACGCAAGAGATCGTGCAGCGCCGCTACTTCGACATCGGCATCGCGTCGGCCACCGACGCGGGACTCATCGTGCCTGTCGTGCGTCGCGCCGATCGGAAGAGCATCCTCGACATCGCCCGGGACATCCAGCGCCTCGGCGACGACACGAAGGCCGGCAAGGTTCGGTCCGAGGACCTCGGCGGCTCCACGTTCACGATCACCTCGCTTGGAGCGCAGGGCGGCCTCTTCGCGACGCCGATCCTGAACTTCCCCGAGGTCGCGATCCTCGGCATCCACCAGATGAAGCAGAAGCCGGTGGTGCGCGACGGTCAGATCGTGATCGGCGACGTGATGCTGCTGAGTTTGTCCTTCGACCACCGCATCATCGACGGCCACGTCGGCGCGGCGTTCGCCTACGAGATCATCGGGTACCTCGAGAACCCGGATCGCCTCTTCCTCGAAATGGCCTGAGGCCCTTCTCCCTCCCTCTCCACCGCGTGGAGAGGGAGGGCCGGGGTGGGTGAGGTCAAGCGGCCCCGGCTGCCTCCGGGGCCTGCTCCTCCGCCTCGTCCGTCTCCTCTTCGCCTGCGTCTTTCTTCGCCTTCGGTTTGCCCGCGGGGATGATCACGCCGTGGTTCATCGCCACGGCTTCGCGGATCTTCTGCGTCATCTGCTTCTCGATCTTCGCGCGGTCCCCGAACAGCGCCCAGACCTCCAGCGTGTCGTCGGGTGAGCCCTCGAGCGCGCGCTTCGGTAGCGCGTTCACCCACGCGAAACGATCTGCGGGCTTCGGGTGGCTGTCGTAGGGCGAGGGCTCGGCGTGGATCGCCTCGTCGACCGCCTTCTCGATCTCGGCCTCCTCCGGGGTTTTTCCGCGGACGCGGTAGCGGTAGAGGTTCGCGAGCGCGCGCTTCTCCTGGATCACCTCGGAGAGCGCGACTTGCGTGTGCACGTCGAAGCGGATCGACCGCTCGATCACGTGCTTCAGGCCCTCCGTGAACGCCTCCGCGCCGTACGCGAAGGCCGCCCATCGATCCGCGAGCACCTCCTGCAAGCGCGACGCGCCTTGCGAGATCCGCAGGAAGATCTTGTGGAAGCCGCTCACGAACAGCCACGCCGGGTTGTACCAGGCCGCGGCTCCGCCCTGCGCGAGCGAGAGCGCCATCGTGAACACGCTCCGCCGCACGGCCAGCGCGAAGCCGCCGCCAGCCGTGTCCTCGTTGTGGAAATGCCCGTACTCGTGCGCCAGGACGGCCTTGAACGCGCCGATCGAGAAGCCGTCGAGCACGCCCGCGCCGAGCACGAGGCAACGCTCCGTGCGCCCCGTGAGCTGCCGGAGCAGGCCGCCGCGCTCGAAGACGCCCACGTCCGTCGTCGGCGTCATGTACACGTTGTCCACCGGCCGCGTGCCGATGCGCCCGGCCACCTCTTCGAGCACGGCGCAGAGCTTCGGGTGCTCGGCGAGGTCGAGTTTGTCGCCGGGTTCGCTCTCCTTCGGCCGGAAGAAGATGCTCTTCAGCATCGCCCAGAGCGACACGAGCGTGAAGATCGCGACGATCGCCACGAGCTTCACGGGGATCCGCCCGATCGCGACGAAGCCGTAAATGATGCCGCCGCCCGCGACGAGCACGAGCGACATCACGATCGGGAGGCTGATGTAGTAGTAGGCGCAGCAGGCCCAGAGCACGACGCCGTAGATGCGCCGCAGCCACTTGTCCGCGCCCGTCGCGTTCTCGTCCGCCGACTTCGGCACGGCCGTCGCCGCGCGCAGCGTCAGCTTGCTGAGCACCCCTCCGAGCCCGAGCAGTGCGGCGAGCCCCGCGAGCCACCCGAGGAAGCCGTAGAGGAGCGTCGTGCCGTATCGCTCGTAAAACGGCATCGCCTCCTCGTACTGGCCCTTGAGCGACGTGTAGGTCTGGTCGTCGAGGCCCAGCGATTTCGCGCGATCGAGCTTCCCGATGGCGTCGCCGAGTTTGCCCTCGGACGCGTCGACCATCGACGCGTAGAGGTGCGTCGGGGCGAACTCCGGGGCGATGCGCTCGAGCGCGCGCGAGCAGGTCCGCAGGTGATCGAAGCGGCTGTTCTGGAGCGCGGACTCGCAGACGAGGAGCTGGGCGAACTTGTCGTCGGGTTTTCGCGCCGCGGCCGAGGTCGCGAGCTCGAACGCTTCTCGCACCTCGGACATGTTCGGCGTCGTGCCTTGCGGCCGCATCAGGAGCGCTTGCGCCAGCGCGGCCTTGTTTTCGGCCACGTCCTCGGTCGCGAGCGCCTTGCGACAGAGCGCGACGGCCTCGTTCCGCGCGTCCTGGTGGAGCTTCACCGTGCAGAGTCTTCGCGTCGCGGCCGAGAACTTCGGCACGCGCGCGCGCACCTTCTCGTAGAGCTCTGCGGCGCCCGCGAGATCGCCGCGCTCGCGGGCCGCGTTTGCCTCGGCAAACACCTTTGCCGCGTCGGGATCGAGCTTCTGGATCTGCTCGGCGAGCTCCCGCTCGAAGGCTCCCTCGTCAGCGGCCTTCCCGTCCGCGGACGTGAGCAAACCCGCGAGGGCGAGGAGCAACGCTCCTCCAAACCGCGAAGCACGTTTCCCCGACGTATCCTGCATCCCTCCCACGGTGCCTCCTCCCCGTTCTTCCGCATCGTACCCGACCGGGCCACGGCATTGCGATCCCGATGGCTCCGCTGCGGCGGGCGAGCCCGACCGGCGTTCGGGCTCCCGCTTCCGTTGGGGCACCTTTTGTTCGATCCGTCGTCTTGGCAGCCGATCGTTGACGCGGCCGGGGGTTGTCACCTAAGACGAAGCGCCGAGGAGCCCCCTCGTACGCAATCTGGGCTCCCGTGTTGCGAGGAGACACGTCACCGATGCGCTTCCGCCAGTTCCTGCCACTGCTCTTGATCTCTGCCGCGGCGTTCGCAGGCGCTGCCGGCTGCGGCGAGCGTGAGGCCACGCCGCTCCCGTTCCAGCAGAAGAAGAAGGGGGCGAACGCCTCCGCAGAGGCCGCGAAGCTCGCGGAGCTCGACCTCGCGGACATGAAGAACAACTTCGGCACGCTGCCCGCCAAGTACGAGGCGAAGAGCGGCGAGACCGACACGAACCCGATCACGCCCGACAAGGTCGCTCTCGGCCGCCAGCTCTACTTCGACACGCGGCTCTCGAAGAACCAGGACCTCTCGTGCAACTCGTGCCACCTGCTCGACAAGTTCGGCGTCGACGGCACGAAGGTCTCGAAGGGCCACAAAGGCCAGCTCGGCGGCCGCAACGCGCCCACCGTGTACAACGCCGGCGGGTTCGTCGCGCAGTTCTGGGACGGCCGCGCGGGCACGCTCGAAGATCAGGCCAAGGGCCCGATCCTGAACCCGGTCGAGATGGCGATGAAGGACGAGGCGAGCGTCGTCGCGGTGCTCGAGTCGATCCCGGGCTACGAAGACGCCTTCAAGAAGGCCTTCCCCGACGACAAGGAGCCGATCTCGTACGACAACCTGGCGAAGGCGATCGGCGCGTTCGAGCGGCAGCTCGTGACGCCGTCGCGCTTCGACAAGTACATGGCCGGCGACAAGGGCGCGCTGACGGATCAGGAGCGCGCGGGCCTGACGAAGTTCGTGCAGAACGGCTGCACCTCGTGCCACAGCGGCAGCGCGCTCGGCGGCTCGACCTTCCAGAAGCTCGGCCTGATCAAGGCGTACCCGAACCAGAAGGATCTCGGCCGCTACGAGGTCACGAAGAAGGAAGAAGACAAGATGGTCTTCCGGGTCCCGACGCTGCGCAACGTGGCGGAGACGGGCCCGTGGTTCCACGACGGCGCCTTCGATCGGCTGGAGGCGGCGGTGCAGGCGATGGCCTACCACCAGCTCGGCAAGGAGCTGCCCGAGGCGGACGTCGCGGACATCGTGGCCTTCCTGAAATCGCTGACGGGCGAGATCCCGCAGGAGTACATCAAGAAGCCCGAGCTGCCCGCGAACGGCGAGAAGACGCCCGGCCCCGATCCCACGTGATCGGTTCGTCCCCCCTAGCGTGGGCGGCGGAAATCGAATAAACCGCCGCCCATGCTGTCCGAGACCCGCGAGAAAATCGAAGACCTTAAAAGGCGCTATGCGGCGCTAAGGGGGCATCTTTGACGTCCCCAAGCTGTCCCGCATGCTCGCCGAGCTGACGCAAAAGTCGCTCGAGCCTGGTTTCTGGAACGATCAAACGAAGGCGCAGGCCACGTTGCGCAAGCGCGCGGACGTCGAGCAGAAGCTTGAGGTCGCGCAGACGCTCGGCCGCGCGATCGACGACACCGCCGAGTACCTGGAGCTCGCGGCCGCCGAGAACGACGACGCCGCGATCGCCGACTGCGAGAAGCAAGTCGTCGAGCTCGATGCGCGCCTGCGCAAGGTCGAGCTCGAACGGATGCTGAGCGGGCCGGCCGATCAGTCGAACGCGATCGTCAGCATCCACCCGGGCGCCGGCGGCACGGACGCCAAGGACTGGGCCTCGATGCTGCTCCGCATGTACCTGCGCTTCTGCGAGAGGCGCGGCTACAAGACGGAGATCATCGACTACCAGGACGGCGACGAGGCCGGCATCGACGCCGTCTCGTTCACCGTCTCGGGGCCGGGCGCCTACGGCTATCTGCGCTCGGAGACCGGCGTGCATCGGCTCGTGCGCATGAGCCCGTTCAACGCGGATCACACGCGACAAACCGCGTTCGCCGCGGTCGAGATCACGCCTGATGTCGGCGACGACATCCAGATCGAGGTCAACGAGAAGGACATCGAGATCACGACGATGCGCGCCGGCGGCAAGGGCGGGCAGAACGTGAACAAGGTCGAGACGGCGGTCCGGCTCCGATACCTTCCCGATCCGACGATCAACATCGTCTGCCGCGCCGAGCGCAGCCAGCATCAGAACCGGGCGATGGCGCTCAAGATGCTGAAGGCGAAGCTCTACGAGCGCGAGCTCGCGCGGCGCGACGCCGAGAACGCCGCGTACCAGGCCTCGAAGACCGCGATCAACTTCGGCAGCCAGATCCGCAACTACGTGCTCGCCCCCTACCGCCTCGTGAAGGACGTGCGGACCGCGACGGAGTCGGGCAACGTGGACGCGGTGCTCGACGGGGATCTCGACTCGTTCATCGAGGCGTACCTCATGGCCGCGGCGGGCGGCACGCTGAAGAAGGGCGGCCAGGTGGTCGCAGAGGACGACGCGTGAGCGAGGACAAGCAGGAAAAGAAGGGGTCCTCTTCGGCGGCTGCGGCAACGCAGCACGCCGAGGAGACCCTCATCGCCGTTCGCAAAGAGAAGGCCACGAAGATCCGCGGGCGCGGGGAAAACCCGTTCGCCAACGACGTCACGTCGGGCGAGCCGCTCGTGGATCTCGCGGCTGCCCGCGCGCGGTTCGACGGCGCGAAAAACGCCGCAGGCCGGTACGACGCCGAGAAGGTCGCGCCCGAGCCCCTGCGTATCTCGGGCCGGGTGCTCTTCCTGCGGCAGATGGGCGGCGTCTCGTTCGTGCGCCTCCGCGATCGCACGGGCGAGCTGCAGCTCTACTGCGACGAGGCCGTGCTCGGCGAGGCCTACGCGCGCCTGCACGAGGAGATCGACCTCGGCGACATCATCGAGGCGAGCGGCACGGCGATGGCCACGCAGAAGGGCGAGCTCAGCGTCAAGGCGACGAGCTTCCGCCTGCTCACGAAGGCCTATCGACCGCTGCCCACGAAGACGAGCTTCAAGGACGTCGAGGCGCGTTACCGCATGCGCTACGTCGACCTCGTGGCGAACCGCGAGGTCGCCACGGTCTTCCGGGCGCGTACGTTCATCATCTCGGCGCTGCGCCGTTTCTTCGACGGCAAAGGGTTCCTCGAGGTCGAGACGCCCACGATGCACACGATCATCGGCGGCGCCGCGGCCCGGCCCTTCAAGACGCACCACAACACGCTCGACATGGAGCTCTTCATGCGCATCGCGCCGGAGCTCTACCTGAAGCGTCTCGTCGTGGGCGGCTTCGAGCGCGTCTACGAGATCGCGCGCTGTTATCGGAACGAGGGGCTCTCCACGCGGCACAACCCCGAGTTCACGATGCTCGAGTACTACCAGGCCTACGCCACGTACGAGACGCTCATGGACCAGACCGAGGCCATGCTGCGCGCCGTCGACGAGGCGCTCGCCGCGGCCGTTCCCGAGGAGCACGCGTCTTGGGCGAAGGCGCGCACCTGGTCCTTCGAGCGGTTCGTTCGGGTCCCGATGGCGAAGGCCATCGAGAACGCCCTCGCCCGCTCCGGTTTGCCCCCCGAGGTCGCCACGCGTGTCGCCGACGACGACGCGCCGATCAAGGCCTGGGCGAAGGCGGCCAAGGAGAAGAAGCGCGAGATCGACTGGGCGAACTTCCGCTCGGGCATGAAGAAGTGCGACAGCGAGGGTGAGCGCGTCTTCTGCGCCTACGAGTACCTCGCCGAGCCCTTCCTCACCGCGGATTACCGCACGGACGACGGCTCGAAGAGCCTGCCCGTGTTCATCATCGACTACCCGTTCGAGGTTTCGCCGCTGGCGCGGAAGAAGGACGGGAATGAAGCGCTCGTCGACAGGTTCGAGCTCTTCGTCGACGGCCGCGAGCTCTGCAACGCCTTCAGCGAGCTGAACGATCCCGAGGATCAGGACGCACGCTTCCGGGCGCAGGTCGAGAAGAAGGCCAAAGGCGCCGAGGAGACGATGGACTACGACGCCGATTACGTGCGCGCGCTCGAGTACGGCATGCCGCCGACCGCGGGCTTCGGCATGGGCGTCGATAGGCTCACGATGCTGCTCACGGGCGCCGCGTCGATCCGCGACGTCATCCTTTTCCCCCTCCTCCGGCCCGAGGCGAGCGGCAGTTGATCGACAAGGCGCCCTTCCTCGTCCTGCAAATCCTCTCCGTCCTCGCGGCCGTGTGGCTTGCCGTGCTCGGCGTCCGGCGCCTGCACGCAGGTTCGCCGCGGGGCATCGGCTGGATCTTCGGATCGCTGTTCGGGTTCGCCTTCGTCGTGCTTTCGCACTTCGCGGCGAAGACCCCGCGCGAGCGATTCGCGCCGTTCAAGCTGCGGGACGAGATCGTCGGGTTCTCCGCGCTCGGCACGGGCGTCGTCTTCCTTCTCGCGGTGCTCGCCGCGCTCTTGCCGGTGATCCTCGACCTGCTCGAGCGCCGGGGCTTCAGCTCGTACGTGGGCGCACGGCACGTGCGCGCCACGAAGAGCGGATTTCTCACGGTGATCAGCGTGCTCAGCATGGCCGGCGTCGCCGTGAGCTCGTGCGCGCTCTGCTCCGTGACGAGCATCATGGGCGGCTTCGGCGCCGACCTGAAGCGCAAGATCCTGGGCAACAACGCGCACATCGTCGTCGACGTGACGCGGCCCGGCGGTTACGGCGACTGGGAGGACAAGCTCGACGGCATAAGGCTCGCGGTCGCGCCGAAGGGCGGGGCGGCGACGCCGGTCGTGGCGGGCGACGCGATGGGCTCGTCGGCGTCGAACACCGCGGGCGCGCTCGTGCGTGGCATCGACACGAACACGATCGCGCAGGTGATCGACCTCAAGCAGAACATCGAGGTCGGCAACTTCGACTGGCTCGACGACCCGGAGAAGCTCGCGGATCTGCCGGCCGATACGATCATCGGCCGGGGCCCCGGGGGCGAGCCGTACTTCAAGGGGCCGGACCTGCGCGCCTCGGCGGACCTCGATCCGGCCGTGAAGGCGGCGCTGCGCAAGGACGTGAAGATCCTGCCGGGCGTGATCATCGGCAAGGAGCTCGCGAAGAGCCTGCACGTGCTCGTGGGCGACGAGATCACGTTGCTCTCGCCGATGGGCGAGCTCGGCCCGATGGGCGTGATGCCGCGGACGCGCAGGTTCCGCGTCGCGGCGATCTTCTACAGCGGGATGTACGAGTACGACGCGACGCACGCGTACATCAAGCTCGACGTGGCCCAGAGCTTCTTCAGCATGGGCGACAACATCAGCCAGATCGACGTGCGCGTGCCGGATCCCGAGCGGGTCGCGGAGGTGACGCCGCTCGTACAGGCTGCGGCCGCGAAGTTCGACATGGGGGAGGGCAAGGAGCCGCTCCGCGTGCGCGACTGGGTGGAGATGAACAAGAACCTCTTCAGCGCCCTCAAGCTGGAGAAGATCGCGACGTTCATCATCCTCTCGATCGCAATCGCGGTCGCGAGCTTCTGCATCGTCTGCACGCTGCTCCTCATGGTGACCGAGAAGGGCAAGGAGATCGCGATCCTGAAGGCGCTCGGCGCTTCGGACGGCGCGATCATGCGCATCTTCATGCTCGAAGGCGTCATCATCGGCGGCATCGGCACCGTGTTCGGCGTGGGCACCGCGTTCGCCGCCTGCTCGGGCCTCGCGCGCTTCGGGGTCCGATTGGATCCCGAGGTGTATTACATCGACCGATTGCCGGTGAACGTGAACGGGAGCGACTACGCGATGGTCGCGGTCGCCGCGCTCATCATCTGCACGATCGCCACCCTTTATCCGGCCCGCGCGGCGTCGAGGCTATCGCCCGTCGACGGGCTCCGTTACGAGTGAGCCCATGAGCGAGCCGCTCATCGTCATCGAGAATCTGCAAAAATCGTTCGTCCACATGGGGCGTCGGCTCGACGTGCTCCGCGGGATCGATCTCGTCATCGATCAAGGCGAGGTCGTGGCGATCGTCGGCCCCTCGGGCGCGGGCAAGAGCACGCTCCTCCATTGCATCGGCACGCTCGATTTGCCGACGGCCGGGAAGATCAAGCTCGCAGGCGAGCACCTCGTGGGCCTGCCGAGCGCGCGGCTTGCGGCGATCCGGAACCGCACGATTGGCTTCGTGTTCCAGTTCCACCACCTCCTGCCCGAGTTCAATGCGCTGGAGAACGTGATGATGCCCGGCCTGATCCAGGGCAAATCACGCCGGGAAATGGAGGCGCCCGCGACGGCGCTGCTCACGGAGGTGGGTCTCGCGCACCGCGTGACGCATCGGCCCGGCGAGCTCTCGGGCGGCGAGCAGCAACGCGTGGCGCTGGCGCGCGCGCTCGTGCTCTCGCCGAAGCTTTTGCTCGCCGACGAGCCGACGGGCAACCTCGATTCGAGCACCTCGAAGGCGATGCACGACCTCTTCTTCGAGATCAATCGCAAGCACGGCACGACGATCGTGGTCGTCACGCACAATCCGAGCTTCGCCGAGTCGATGCCGCGGATGGTGACGGTGACCGACGGGAGGATCGAGAGCGACGTGCGTCGCGGTCAATCCCCGTTCGAGAGCGAAAAAGCGGGCGCTGCGGCCGCGGCGCCCGCAGCGGCGGCCGAAGCCTAGGGTTTTGCCAGGGAGAGTTTCTCCGCGATCTTCGCGCTCGATTGCGCGGCGCGGACCGGGTTCGAGAACGGGAACGTGATCGAGACGCCGTCGGTCGTGACCGTGCGCGCGCCGTCGTCGCGCACGATCTCGAGGATCGTGCTCTCGTCGAGCGGGGCCGTGGCGGCCTGAATCGTGGCCAGATCTTTCGCGGCCGGCACGTGTTTCGGCGTGCGGACGCCCCCGGGCAAACCCATCACATAGACGAGGGCGGCGGCGGCCTTTTTCGTGTCCTTGCCGTGGAACCAGGCGCCGACGTCGCGCGTGTCGAGATGAGCGCAGCCGGCGTAGAGCGCGGCGCCGTCGGCGTTCGTCTCGCGCGCGATTCGCTCGCCGAGGCCGATGAATCGATTGCGGCCTTCGAGCTCGAAAAAGGCCCGCGCATACCCTTCCGAGAAAGCGATTTCGAGCTCGCCCTCGGGCTCGTGGCGCACCACGGAGACGGACCCGTCGTTCACCTTCGCGAGCACCGCGTCCACGTCCTCGCCGAGCTTGCTCTTCTGGCCCGCGGCCTCGATCACCGGATGCGTGACCATCTTCCCGTCTTTCGGGCCGAGCCACAGCCGCACCGTGAATCCTTCGAGCGGCATCGCGCCCCAGGAGCTGCCGGTCCAGAGCATCGTGCGCGCGGCCTCGCAGGCGCGGGCGAGCCGTTCGCTTCGTTGCGCGGGGGTTTCGGTGCCCGGCTCGGCCGAGGCGGCGGGCGCCGGCGGGGGCCGCCTTCGCAGCGCCGTCACCGTGATCAGCAACATCATGCCGATGCCGAGGCCGATCGCGAGGGGGGCGAATCGTTGCGCGGGCGGGAGCTCGACGCCGGACGGCTTCTTCGGGCCCGGGCCGCGCTTTTGGGGAGGGGTCTTCGGCATGGGCGGAGCTTACTCCGCCCACGTGAGGCCGGGTACCGCGTTTGTCCGAATCCCGGGAAAACCGGGATTCGGACAAACGCTTAGGGCTTCACGGCCCGAGGCAGTCGTTCGGGCATTCCTGGTAGAAGCCGCAGAGAACGATGGCGTTGTAGTCGGCGATGCCGAACACGTGCGCCTGCTCGCAGTTGAGCTGGCACTGCTGATCGCCGGGCGGGCACATCACGAAGCAGTCGTCGAGCGCGACGCATTCGGGGTTGTTGAGGCAGATCTGCAGGTCGTCCTCGCAGTTGCCGCCCATCCCCGCGGCGCAGGCATAGCAGCCGTTGCAGCCATTGGGGTTGTTGTCACAGCTCGCCGGGCAGCCAGCCGCCATCGGGTCCACGTTGCAGCTCGTCCCGCACTCCTGGCAGAAGATGCACTCGATGATGTTGTTGTACTGGTCGATGGCGGCCTGCGTCGTTTGCTGCACGCACATGTCCTGGCAGGCCGCGTCGCAGACGCCGCTCGGGGGGTTCAGGCAGTTGAAGAGCGTGACGCAGTCCTGGTCGTTCGCGCACGTCGCGAGCTCGTCCGAGCAGACGCCGTCGAACGCGCATTGATTGCAGGTGCCGCAACTCCCGAGCGTGTCACAGCCACCGGGCGGCTGGCAGACGCCGGCATAACAGGCGACGCTGGCCAGGCAGGCGTTGTCGCACATGCCGCAGTTTGCCTCGTCCGTCTGCGTGTCGACGCATTCGCTGCCGCACTTCGTCGTGCCGGCCGCGCAGGTCGCGCCGCATTGCCCGTTCGAGCAGACCTGGCCGGGGGCGCAGGCATTGCCGCACATGCCGCAGTTGCTCGGGTCGAGCTTCGTGTCGACGCAGACGTTGCCGCACTTCGTCGTGCCGGGGCCGCATTGCGCGGCGCACTGGCCGTTCGTGCAGACCTGGCCGGCGGCGCAGACGTTGCCGCAGGCGCCGCAGTTGCCCGGGTCGTTCTTTGTGTCGACGCAGGTGTTCGCGCACTTCTTCGTGCCGCCGACGCAGTTCAGGTTGCATTGACCGGCCGCGCAGACCTCGCCGGCCGCGCAGACCTTGCCGCACATGCCGCAGTTCGCGCCGTCCGTCTCGGTATCGACGCACTCGTTGCCGCACTTCGTCGTGCCGCCGACGCAGCTGAGCTGGCAGACGCCGTTCGAGCAGACCTGGCCAGCGGCGCAGGCTTTGCCGCACATGCCGCAGTTCGCCGTGTCCGTCTTGATGTCGACGCAGAGCGAGCCGCACTTCGTCGTTTGACCGACGCAGTTGAGCTGGCACTTGCCGGCCGTGCAGACCTCGCCGAAGGGACACGCCGTGCCGCAGGCGCCGCAATTCAGCGGGTCGAGCGACAGGTCGCTGCACTTGCCATTGCAGACCGTGGTGCCGCCGACGCAGGCGAGCTGGCACATCCCGTTCGAGCAGACCTGGCCGTTCGGACACGCCGTGCCGCACATGCCGCAGTTCAGCGGGTCGACGGTGGTATCGACACACTTGCCATTGCAGTTCGTCGTGCCGCCGACGCAGGCGAGGCCGCATTGGCCGTTCGCGCAGACCTGGCCGGCCGCGCAGGCCGTGCCGCACATGCCGCAATTCGTCGGGTCGATGGTGGTATCGACGCACTTGCCATTGCAGTTCGTCGTGCCGCCGACGCATTGCGTGGCGCACTGGCCGTTCGAGCAAGCCTGGCCGGCCGGGCACGCCGTGCCGCACATGCCGCAGTTCAGCGCGTCGATGGTGAGGTCGACGCACTTGCCATTGCAGTTCGTCGTGCCGCCGACGCAGGCGAGGCCGCATTGCCCGTTCGCGCAGACCTCGCCGGCCGCGCAGGCCGTGCCGCACATGCCGCAGTTCGTCGGGTCGATGGTCGTGTCGACGCACTTGCCCTCGCAGTTCGTCGTGCCGCCGACGCATTGCGTGCCACACTGGCCGGCCGAGCAGACCTCACCGGCCGCGCAGGCCGTGCCGCACGTGCCGCAGTTCGTCGGGTCGATGGTCGTGTCGACGCATTTGCCTTCGCAGTTCGTCGTGCCGCCGGCACACGCGAGGCCGCACATCCCCGCGGTGCAGGTCTCGCCGGCCGCGCACGCCTTGCCACACGCGCCGCAGTTGTTCGGATCGATGTCGGTGAGCGTGCAGGTGCCGTCGCAGTCGGTTTGTCCGGACGGACACGTTTCGCCGCCGCCGGTGCCGCCGGTGCCGCCGCCCGCGCCACCGCTGCCGCCGTTGCCGCCGGTCGCGCCGGCGCCGCCATTGCCGTCGGTCGTGTTCGATCCGCCGCCGTCGCTACACCCCGTCCACGAAGCCACGGCGAGGCTCATGAAAGCCGCCGTGAGCGCCCATCGCCACCCCCCGCGGGGGGACTGCGCTTTGCTACTCATTGCTGTTGGAACCTTCCTGGAAAGCAGGCACATCTCGATTCGAGCGGTTCATTTCTGTCCCCCACCGCACGGTCTTTCGCGTTCGTCGGCGCTCCGGCCGCACGCGCGGTACTTTTTCAGGCGACCATGCCGCAGTTTTCGGAAGGAAATGATCCGCTGGAATCGCCCCGGGGACCGTCCCTCGGGCGACCGACCTTACCACTGCTTGGACGGACGTGGAAGCGTCGGACGATTCTCGGAAGGACGTGGAATGTCCGATGACCAGGGAAAATGTCTGTTAAAGCGGCATTCTGTCTAGCAAAGTGGAATCGCTGCTAGCCTAGCCGCTGATGGAGGATTTCGGCGGCGCGCAGGGCCATGGCCATGATGGTCATCTGCGGGTTCACGCCGAGGGACGACGGGATGGCGCTGCCGTCGCATACGTAGAGTCCGGCGACGTCGTGAGCCTCGTGGTCGGGGCCGAGGCAGGAGCGGGCAGGATTGGTTCCGATACGGCACGTTCCGAGGGGGTGGTACGCCGTCACCTCGATGTCGCTCGGCTGAATGCGGCTCGACCGGAGCCGGGCAAGGGCCTCTTTCGTGCTCACCTCGTCATGACCCGCGACGAAAGGCAGGACGCGGCGCGCGCCGGCGGCCTGAAAGACGTCGCAGAGGATCTCGACGCCGCGCTGGAGGAGCCGCGTATCCCGCTCGTTCATGCGATAAAAGAGCAGCGGTCGGCCGCCGGGGCCCGTGCGGACCTCGCCGCGGCTATGGTCCTGGATCATGAAGCCGAACGTCGCGAGGTATGGGTATTTTTCCATCACCTCGACGTACCTCGGCCCCGACCAGGGTACGCCGAGCGCGGCGACGTCGAACGGGAGCGAGCCACCCTCGAAGAGCAGGCCTTCCTCGGCGAAATGGTCGATCGAATACCCTTGCGGGATCCCGTTCCATTGATCGACGCGGTCGTCGAAGAGCGCCATCACCTTCGAGGCGGGGTGGATCGAGAGGTTTTTCCCGAGCATCCCCGAGGACAAACACGCGCCGCTGCGGCGGAGGAGGAGCGGCGTCATGAGCGCGCCGCCGGCGACGACGACGGCATCCGCGCGGACGCGGAGGCGCGGGGCGCGGCCGTTCGTCCGTTCGGCGCCGAGCGTCGCGGTGACGCCGCGGGCGCGTCCGGCCACGATGTCGACGAAATCGACGCGCGCGGCCGTCACGAGCTCGGCGCCGCGAGCGAGCGCGGCGGGCACGTAACTCACGTCGGTGGAGCGCTTGGCGCCCGTGGGGCAGCCGAAGCAGCAAATGCCTTGGCCGTCGCAATCGGGGGCGTTGCGGGTGAGCGCGTGGTGATGCAGTCCCAGGTGCTCGGCGCCGCGCGCGATGATGCCGGCGATCTTGCCGAGATGAAGCGGATTCGCGGGGGCGACGCCGAGCATGGCCTCGACGCGCTCGTAATAAGGGCCGAGGCCCTCGGGCGAGAAGTCGCGGGGCAGGCCGTGATGATCACGCCAGTAGGCGAAGGTGCGGGCGGGGGCGCGGTAGCAGGTGCCCGAGTTGATGACCGTGCTGCCGCCGACGGCGCGGCCGGCCCAAACGGGAATGTTCACGTTGCCGAGGGCGACGGTCATTCCCTTGTCGCGATAGAGATTGCCAAACGCCCGCGAGGGCCTGCCGTTGAAGCTCGATCGCCGGTGGTAATGCCCCTCCTCCAAGAGGAGCACGGCTCGCCCGCGCGAGGCGAGCTCGTAGGCCGCGGCGGCGCCGCCCGCGCCCGTGCCGACGACGACGACCTCGCATTCGAGGTCGAGATCCGTATCGACTTCGCGCCCGTCGGTCACGCGGGCCATCCAGCGGGGTTTTTCGTCGCGCACCGTCTCGAGCTCGTAGCGGCAGCCGACGTGGCGGAACATCTCGGGCCGGTCGAAATGCATGGCCTTGAGCGGCGTGAGCAGGACCCGGACGATCTCGCGGATCGGCAGCACGCGCGATTGCTCGAAGCGCCGGAGCGCCGAGAGCCGGTCCTCCGCGGAGAGCTCCGAGAACGGCCTTCGTTTCGTGGGCAGCGTGGAGAGCTCGACGGCCCAGAGCGAGGCCTGAAAGACGCGGATCGCCTCGCGGGGGATGTCGGACAGGTAGCGGTGCGTGGCCTCGGCGGTCGCGCGGCCCGCCCCTTCGAGGAAACGTCCCGGGGGGAGGGCGGCCTCGGCGACCGCCGTCAGGATGTCGAGCTCACGCGCGGAGAGCCACCGGTCTCGGTCGGCGCGTGCGGGGGCCGGCGCCTTGCGACGCAGGCCACGCGAGAGGCCCGCGGGATCGCTGGGGACGGAGAGCGAAGGGTCCGGGTGAGCAACCATGCGTGGCTCCCTTGTGTACTAAAAATTCTGTAGCGAAAGAACGCACAGAATACAAGGGGGCGAACACGGCCGTGCCGCAGCGCGCCGCGGCCGGGGGGTTTGGGGGCGCAGCTCGGCTCGCCGAGCGTAGCCCCCAAGCGTCATTCGATCGGGAGGACGATGAGCGGGCTCGAGTGGTGGAGGTTGAGCGTCTCCCAGGCCTCGTCGTCGATCGCGACGCCGCGCGGGCCCTCGCGCAGGTGGCCGAGGACGGCCCGGAAGAACGGGGGCTCGGGCATCTCGACGGCGAGGATGCCTTTGCGGTCGCCGGGGCTCGGGGCGTAGGGGCGATCGGCGCGGGTGCGCTTCGTGTCGGCGATGAGCGTGATCTCATCCATCCGCGCCGTGTAGTGCGGGCCGCCGTCGAAGGGGTCGACGCGGTGGGCGTAGCGGAAGCCGATGCGGCGCAGGAGTTTTTCCACGCCGCGGGTCTGCATGCCCGTCTTGCCGATGACCTTCTGCGCGTCCTCGGGCAGGAGCGACGCGTGGATGGGTCCTTCGGGGAAGAGGCCCTTGATGAACTCCTTGTTCTTCTTCGAGAGCCGGTCGGCCTCGGCGTACGTCATGTCCGTGAAGCGCCGGCCGAGGGCCTCCCAGAGGTGGCTCGTGCCGTCGGGCTCGAGCGGGGGCAGGAGCTCGGCGAGGACCTCCTGCTGGAAGAGCTCGCGGTGGGCGGCGAGATAGAGGAACCGCACATACGAGATGAGCGTGCCGAGCCGGTCGGTGCGGCGGTACTCGGGCATGATCACGAGGCCGCCGATCTCGGTCGGGCCGTCGTACGAGTAGCCGATGCGCAGGAGCGTGTGGTGGAAGTGCCGGTCGATCGTGGCCGAGTACCGCTCCTCGTCGAGCACGTCGAAGTAGATGTAGGGCGCGCCGCGCCGGCCGAGCTGCGCGATGATCATCGACGTGCCGACGATGTGCTGCTTTTCGTTGTCGATGAGCACGAAGACGTACTGCCGCAGGCGTGGATCCTTGATCTCGCCGGTGAAGCTCTTGTGGGAGACACTCACGATCTCGTGAATCTCGTCCCGATCGTGCGGCAGGTTGACCGAGTTGAGGTGTCGCGCGACGCGGAGCATCTGCTCCTCATCACCGAGGGTGGCGGCGCGAATCTCGTAGGGCAGCATGGGAAACTGAGGCTCGGGTGGCGCGGTGGCTCGGCTTGTCCGAGCTCAGCGGGGTCCCCCAGAGGCGCGACAGCCTAGATGGGCGAGCGGCCTTAGGCCACCTGGGACGGTGACGAGCTCCGGCGGCCCCGCGAAAACCGCACCCCCGGTGGGTGCGTTAACCCGAACAGCATGCGCTCGTCCAGTTCTCGCCCATATCCCGTTTTGTGCAGCCGTCGCCGGCGATGACCGGGTTCCGGCTGTAAAACGTGCCTCCCTCGTAACGATAAGCCGCAGGGCGTCCGGCGTAATGCGCCTTGCAATCATCGTCGAATCGAGGCGTGCGGGTGCGGCGGACGGGCGCGGGCTCAGAGGCGGGGGGAACGGCCGCGGGGGCGGTCGTGGCGGCTGGGGTCGCGGCGACCTCGGCGACGGGCAGGGCGACGCCACCGAGCGAGCAAGCTTTCCCATTCCACGAGAGGCCGGGCTCACACATGGGTGCGCCCTTCACACGGACGCAGGCAGCGCCGCGGGGCTCGGTCTCGGGAGGGCAGGTGAGGGGGGTTTGCGACTTCGCGCAACGCACGCCGAGTGAGGCGCTCCACTTGGTGGGTTCGTAACGATTGCGCAGGGCCGTGCGGAGCCACTTGGGGAAGCGGCGGCTCCAGCTTCCGCCGCGGTAGACGCGGTGGGTGCCGGTGGTGAGCTCGTCCGGGTAGGAGCCGTAAACGGTGGAGGTCCATTCCCACACATTGCCCGACATGTCGTACAGGCCGAAGGCGCCGGCGGGGAACGAGGCGACGGGGCAGGTGCCGGGGTGGTCGTAGCAGGCGTGTTTCTCGTCGGGCGGGTCGTCGCCCCAGGAGAACTTGCGGTGCTCGCTACCGGCGCGGGCGGCGTACTCCCACTCGCGTTCGGTGGGCAGGCGCTTCTTGGCGAAGGCGCAGTAGGCCTCGGCCTGGGGGAAGTCGATGCAGCTGATGGGGTGATCCGCCTTGTCGGGGGCGTCGCCGGGGCAGAAGGTCTCGCCGGTGTGCGCGGGGGTGCAAGCGCCGGCGGCGACGCAGGCGCGGTAGGCGGCGACGGTGACCTCGGTGCGGTCGAGATAGAAGCCGGCGAGGACGACCTCGTGCATCGGCTTCTCCTCGGGCAGCCCCTCGAGCGCGCGTGAGCCCATGAGGTAGATGGCCGGCGGGAGGGCGATCATGCCCTCGGGCGGAGGCTCGGGCGCGGGAGCGGAAGCGGAAGCGGCGGCGGAAGCGGAAGCGGAAGCGGCGGCGGAAGCGGAAGCGGGAGCGGTTGCGGCTGCGGCTGCGGCGACGTTCGTCGAGGCGGGCGCGGGCGCGGGCGATGCCTCGACGCTGCATCCGAGGGCCACGACGGAGAGCAGCGCAAGGAGCAAGGCCCGACGATCCACGGCGCGGAGCATGCCGACAGTCGACGACGGTCTGCAAACAAAAGGGGGCTTGGGGGCGTAGCTCGGCTTGTCCGAGCGTAGCCCCCATCGTTTGACAGAGGGCCTGCCTCGGGCCGGGCTCACCCGAGCATGGCGATCTGCTCCCGAAGCGCGGCATCCATCGCGTCGAGCGGCGCTCGCTCGCCCGTGTAGAGCTCGAACTGCCGCGCCGCCTGGTGCAAGAGCATGCGCCCGCCGTGGATCACCCGCGCGCCTCGCCGGCTCGCCGCGCGAACGAGCGCCGTTTCGATCGGCTTGTACACGATGTCCATCACGAGCAGCCCCGCGGGGATCGCCTCCTCCGGCACCGGGCTCGTCGCCGCGATCTCTCCCATGCCCACGGACGTCGCGTTCACCACGATGTCGTAGTCCCCCGCGTTCCGCGCCTCCTCCACGCCGGCCGCGCGTCCTCCGACCTCGGCCGCGAGCGCCTCGGCCTTGTCGAGGCTCCGGTTCGTCACGACAACCTTCGCGCCTGCATCCGCGAGCCCGTGCGCCACCGCGCGCCCGGCCCCGCCGGCCCCGAGCACGAGCGCGCGCGCGCCCGACACCTTCGCGACCTCTTCGAGCGCGCGCACCGCGCCCACGCAGTCAGTGTTGTACCCGAGGAGCCGCCCGTCCTCCTGCACGACCGTGTTCACCGCGCCGATCCTCGCCGCGAGGGGATCGATCGCGTCGAGCAGCGGGAGGATCTGCTGCTTGTACGGCATCGACACGCCGAGCCCGCGGATCCCGAGCGCGCGCATGCCCGTGATCGCGCCGCCGAGATCGGTCACGCGGAACGGCACGTACGTGAACGGCAAGCCGAGCGCGCGGTAGCCCGCCAGATGCATCGCGGAGCCGAGGGAGACCGGATAAAGCGAAATCGATCCACAGAGCGTGAGCTTCGCGCCGGAGGCGTGGGCGTTCGTCATGCGCGCAGGCTGGATCGGCCTTGGCCCTGATGCTACCGACCACCACGCGATGGCCTCGTTCGAGCCTTCCCTCACGCTCTCCGAAGAGGCTGCGCCGCCCGTCGCGTCGCGACGCAAGCGCCTCCTCGCAGCCCTCTTCAAGCGGACCCTCAAGTTCGTCGCGCTCGTCTTCGTGCTGACGGCGGCGCGCGCCTCGCTCGCCGACCAGTACCACGTGCCCACGGGTTCGATGTGGCCGACGATCGAGCCAGGCGATCGCATCTTCGTGGCGAAAGCCGCCTACGGCCTGCGCATCCCGTTCACCGAAGCCTGGCTCTTCCACCACAGGAGCCCGCGCCCCGGGGACGTCGTGGTCTTCGCCGATCCGCGCGGCGGCGCGATCCCGCTGGTCAAGCGCGTGGTCGCGACGGAGGGACAGTCTGTCGCGGTGAAGCGGGGGATCCTCTACATCGACGGTCGTCCGCAGCGCATCGAGCGGCTCCCCGACGGCCGGTTCCTCGAGCACCTCGGCGCGCTCGCGCACGAGTCGGGAGGCCGCGACTTCGAGGACTTCGGCCCTGCGGTGGTGCCTCCGGATCACCTGTTCGTGATGGGCGACAACCGCCCCGCGTCGCTCGACAGCCGGGTGATGGGCACGGTGCCGAGCGCGCTCGTGCGCGGGCAGGTGCTCGGGGTGCTGTTCCGGGGAGAGGGGCTCGATTTCGAGCGGTTGTTCCGGTCGATCCGGTGAGGGGCGGGGCGCGCGGGGATCGAGTATCCTCGGGCGCATGAACGTGCCGGCTCGCAAGGCTCCTCCTGCTCCGCCTCCCGCGACCCTGGAGGACCTGTACGCCATCCCCGAGGAAAAGCGGCGGCACGAGCTGATCGAGGGCTCGATCGTCGAGAAGGGGGCAGCGACCGTGCGGCATGGGAGCTCGCAGTGGGCGCTGTCTGGCTGGACAGCGCCGTTCGGTCGTCGACCTGGTGGCCGCTTCCCCGGCGGCTGGTGGTTCAGCACGGAGGTCGACGTCTTCTTCGACGCGACGAACACCTTCATCCCGGACATCGCGGGCTGGCGACGCGAGCGCCTCCTCGAGCTCCCGACGGATTTTCCCATCCGCGTTCGCCCCGACTGGGTCTGCGAAATTCTCTCGACGAACCGACGCAACGATCTCGTCAAGAAGAAGCGCGTCTACCATCGGCACGAGGTCCCTCACTACTGGATCGTCGATCCGGTCGAGGAGAGCCTGTCCGTGTATCGCTGGGAGCCTGCCGGCTACCTGGAGATCCTCGTCGCCGAACGCGGCGAGCGGGTTCGCGCCGAGCCGTTCGACGCGATCCCGCTCCAGGTAGGCATTCTTTTCGGGGACGACGAAGAGGACGAAGAGCCCGCAGCCGGCGAGCTCTGATCCCCCTCCTACCGACAGGCCGCCCGCGGCCGCGCCTCGCTCGTCGGCACGTCCTCGATCGTCACGTCGACGTTCTCCGTCTCCGCCTTCGGCTTCTCTGCGGACGGCGCGTGCAAGAGCGCTCGCACCTCCTCGCCCGACAGCGTCTCCACCTCGAGCAGCCGCCGCGCGATCCGTTCGAGCGCCGCGAAGTGCTCGTTGACGAGCGCCTTCGTCCGCGCCTCCGCGTCGGCGAGCAGCCGCCCCACCTCGGCGTCCACGGCCCGCGCCGTCTCCTCGCTGTAGTCGTAGCCGCCGCGCTCGAACGTCACGCTTCGCCGCGGATCGAACGACGCGAGCCCCATCGACGCGCCGCCCATCCCGAGCTCGCGCACCATGCGCCGCGCGATGTCCGTCGCGTTCACGAGGTCGTCCTGCGCGCCCGTCGACGCGTCGCCGAACGTCCGCTGCTCCGCCACGCGCCCGCCGAGCAGCACCACGAGCCGATCGAGGATCTCCTGCCGGCTCATCAGGTACCGATCCTCGCGCGGCTTCTGCAGCGTGTAGCCGAGCGCGCCGATCCCGCGCGGAACGATCGACACCTTCCGCACCGGATCCTGCGTCGGCAAGAGCTCCGCCGCGATCGCGTGCCCCGCCTCGTGGTACGCCACGACCACCCGCTCGTGCGCGCCGAGCCGACGGCTCTTCCGCTCGAGCCCCGCGATCACGCGCTCGATCGCCTCCTCGAGATCCGTCTTGCTCACCGCGGTCGCGTGCCTGCGCGCCGCGAGCAGCGCCGCCTCGTTGAGCAGGTTCGCGAGGTCCGCGCCCACGAGCCCTGTTGTCTGCGCGGCCATGTCGTCGAGGTTCACGTCCGGGCCGAGCAGCACCCGGCGGGCGTGCACCTCCAGGATCTCGCGCCGCTCCCGGAGGTCCGGCCGATCGACGTAGACGCGCCGATCGAAGCGCCCGGCGCGCGTGAGCGCCGGGTCGAGGATCTCGGGGCGGTTCGTCGCGGCGATCACCACGAGGCCCGTCGCGCCGTCGAAGCCGTCCATCTCCGTGAGGAGCTGGTTCAGCGTCTGCTCGCGCTCGTCGTTGCCGCCGATCGGCCCGGCCGCGCCGCGCGCCTTGCCGACCGCGTCGAGCTCGTCGACGAACAGGATCGCGGCCGGCTTCTCGCGCGCCTGGGCGAAGAGGTCGCGCACGCGCGCCGCGCCCACGCCGACGAACATCTCCACGAACTCCGAGCCGCAGATGCTGAAGAACGGCACGTTCGCCTCGCCGGCCACGGCCCGCGCGAGCAGCGTCTTGCCCGTTCCGGGGGGCCCCACGAGCAAGCACCCCTTCGGGATGCGCCCGCCGAGCCTGCGATAGCGCTCCGGGGCCTTCAGGAACTCGACGATCTCGGTGAGCTCCGCTTTCGCCTCGTGGCTGCCGGCCACGTCGCGGAACGTGATCGGCGCACCCTTGTCCACGTAGAGCCGCGCCTTGTGTTTGCCGAAGTTCAGCGCGGGGTTCGTGATGTTCGGCGTCGGCGCCTTGCGCGACATCGAGCCCACGAGCAGGAGCACGCCCACGAGCGGAAGCGCCCAGAGCAGCATCATGGACAGCGACGGCCCGCCGTCGGAGACCCGGGTGTACGGGACGTCCTTCGCGTCGAGCGTCGCGAGCAGGGCGGTCTCGGCTCCCTCGATACGCCCGGTCCGGAACGTCTGCGACGTGCCGACGGGCGCGTTCGGCGCCGTGCGCCCGATGTACGTATCCCCTTTGATCTGCACCTCGGTGAGCACGCCTTGCTCGGCCATGTCCCGGAACCGAGCGTAAGGAATTCGCTCTTCGCTCCCCTCGAGCGAGCCGAGCAGGAGCACCGCGCCCACGACGAGCAGGATGTAAACCCAGAACGATCGCATTGGTTTCCGCCCCGTGCGACCTGCCTGCACGCGCTTTGCCAACGGCGATCGGCCTGGCAAGGACCTCGGTCCGTGCACCGACGTACCGGCGAGGATGGACAGGCCAAAAGGAGCGAGCGTACGCTTCTCCGTCCATGAACGGTCGCTCCCTGCTCTCCACGCTCGCCGCGCCCGCGCTCGCCACGACGTTCGCAACGCTCCTCTCGCTCGCGGCCCTCGGCTGCGGCGCCTCCACCCCGCCGCCCGAGGACGCCACGAGCAAGAACGACTCTGCCCCGGACGACGGGGCGAGCGAGCCGCACGAGGCCACGACGGAGCCCACGGCACCCGAGCCGAAGCCGCTCTCGCACGGCGCGAAGAAGATCACCGACGAGGGCGCCGCCAACGACTACACGCTGACGGAGAAGGACTGCATCGAGCTCGGCAAGCAGTACGTCGCGGTGCAGCGCGCAGACCAGATCGCCGGGCTCGACAAGAGGCTCACGGACAAACAGCGCGAGCAGGCTGTGAAGAACATCGACGCGGTGGTCGGCAAGATGGGCGAGCCGTGGGCGAACGGCTGCATCGAGAGCCTCGTCGGCAAGGTGGCCGAGAGGAAGCGCCTCGAGTGCGCGATGGCCTCGAAGAGCGTGAAGGCGTTCGACGAGTGTCTCAACGGGGAGAACCCGCCGAAGTGATCCGAGGGCGCGCCGTTCGCCCGCGCGCCCCGGAAAAACCCCGCGGAAAAACCGGGTTCGTCCGAGCAGACCTCGGCCGTGCACTTTCCCCTTGTTTCGCCGCTCCTCCGGGTGCTAGGTTTGTCCTTACCGATGCACCCTCTCCTTGCCGACCCCTGGGTCGCGGCGCGCATCGACGCAGCCGTCGCCCCGTACCGCGGCCTCCTTCCCAGCGCGGACCTCGATTTCCTGCGGGATGAGCTCGCCGAGCGGCTCGCGACCGACGAGCACGCGGCGCGTGTCCTCCGCCGGGCTGCGCCGAGGCATGTCGAAGAGAGCGGCGAGGCGTTCATTGGTGCGGCCCTCGAAGGCGAGGATGCGCCCGAGACCCGGCGGGCCAGCGGCATTCGTTCTCGGCGAACTGGGTCCGGGGCCGGCGAGTGAACCTGCGCGTCGCTCCGTTCGGCGAAGACCCCGCGATCGAGCGCTACTACAACGAGGGACGGCCCGTGCTGGAGCATGTCCTGCGCTGGATGGAGCGCAGGCTCGGGAACATGGTCCCGCCCGAAGACATGCGCGCCTGTGCGCACGAAGGCCTGCTCGAAGCCGTGCGCACCTTCGATCCGACCCGCGCCTCGCTCCCCACGTACGTCGCGCGCAAGGTCCGCTGGGCCATCCTCGACGGCGTCAAGCGCGAGCGCCGCTCACGCCGGGCGCTCTCCCGCGCCACGGCCCTTCTCTGTGCCGAGCGTCTCTCCCTCGAGCTCGCCTCGGCCCCGGACGATGCGGGCTTCTCCGAGGACGACCACGTCTCCGCCCTCGATCGCCTCCTCGAAGCGCATGCTGCGGCGCTCGCGCTCGGCCTCGTCTCGGGCGCGGGCACGCCCGAGGAGCACACCTCGCGCGCCGAGATGGCACACGCCCTCCGCCATGCCATCGGCGCGCTCCCCGAACGCGAGCGCACGCTCGTCGAGCGGCACTACTTCCAGGGCGAGGATTTCGACGAGATCGCCGCGGACCTCGGCATCAGCAAGAGCTGGGCGAGTCGCCTGCACGCGCAGGCGATCCAGTCGCTCGCGACTGCGATCGCGGCCCGGACGCGTTAGAGCATCGATGTTCTAGCGCCGTGCCTTCAGGTACGGCGCCTTCTCGTCTTCGGTCACCGGCTCGACGAACAGCACCCGGTGGTCGCGTTTGCCGAAGCTCACGAGCCGCACGAAGATGTGGTCGAGCGCGACCGTGACCTCGCTTCGCTTGTGCTTCCAAAGGTTTGCCGCGTCCTGGAACGTCGGCACCTTCGGGTTGTAGGCGATCATGTGGTACTCGGGCCCTGCGGGCTCCGGGTAGTCGTCGACGTGGACGATCTTGTAGAGCCGGATGCCTCCACTCGACTCGGCGGCCGCAACGACGGCGCCCTCCACCAGGTCCTTCCCGTTGGGATCGGACGAGGCGGGGACGGACACGTCGCGGTTGCATGCGGCCACGGAGCCGAGGGCCATGCACAGAACGAGCAGCGCGCGGCGGAGCATGGCTCGGGAAATAACACCCGGCGCATCCGGTGCAAGCGTGGCCTTCCCGATCTCCATCGGCCCGTGTATCACCCCGCTCCGAGGGCTCTTCGGCCCTCGTTCTCTGGAGGAGACCATGCGACTCGAAGACACCAAGTTCATCGTCACCGGCGCCGCCTCGGGCCTCGGCCGTCATTACGCCTATCGCCTCGCGGAGGCGGGCGGACAGGTGGTCGCGGGCGACGTGAACGAGGCCGCGCTCGCCTCGCTCGCCGAGGAAGCCAAGGATCTCCGCGGCAAAATTCACCCGAAGCGCATCGACGTCGGCAGCGAGGCCGAGGTCTCCGCGTTCGTCGACTTCGCGCACGAGGCCATGGGCGGCTTGAACGGCCTCGTCAACAACGCCGGCATCCTGCGCGACGGCCTGCTCGTGAAGAAGGACCGCACGACGGGCGCGATCACGAAGCTTTCGGCCCAGCAGTGGCAGGCCGTCATCGACGTCAACCTCACCGGCGCGACCTACATGGTCCGCGACGTCGTCGCCAAGATGGCGGCAAGCGGCGAAAAGGGCGTCATCGTCAACATCAGCTCGATCGCGCGCCATGGAAACCGTGGACAGTCGAACTACAGCGCCGCGAAGGCCGCACTTGCCACCAACACCAAGACCTGGGCCCTCGAGTTCGCGCCGTTTGGCATCCGCGTCGGCTGTGTCGCGCCGGGCATGGTCGAGACGCCCATGACCCAGGGCATGAACCAGAAGGCCAAGGACGCCCTCGTCGCCGCGATTCCCGTCGGCCGCATCGGCCTGCCCGAGGACCTCTGGCTCGCGGTCCGTTTCGTCATCGAGTGCGAGTATTTCAACGGCCGCACCATCGACGTCGACGGCGGCCTCGCCATGTGACCCCTCCGCCTCGAACAGACGGCCGATCCTTGCGAACGGGGTTGACCCTGATGATGTTGAAAGCTATTCTCAACATCAACAGGACGCCGGACGGTCGGAAGCACCTATGTACGTCTGCATCTGTGAGGCGGTATCGGAGCAGGACATCTTGGACCTCGTGGGCGCTGGTGCCTCGACGGCCCATGAGGTCATGGAAAAGACGCGGGCTGGCACGCGATGCGGCTCGTGTCGGGCGACCGTGAAGTCCCTCGTCGAGGGGGACGGACCGGTTTCGACGGAATGCGCCGATTCCGCCCCGACGTGCGGGGTTCGTCGGTTGCGCATGATTCGATCCGCTTCGTCGGCGGCTTGACGGTTCGGCTCGGCTCGTTCGGTTCTCGATATTGGTTTTCGACATCTCCAGCGTTACGTGCGCGCGGCTGCGTTTGTCGCGTGCTGGGGGGTGTTTTGTATCGAGAGCCTGCCCATTTTTCCGATAGCGTGCTAGGCGGACATCGCGGCGACCGTATCGCCGGAGCCGTAACCCTTGCAGGCTAGAGGTCTTCCATGAAGGGCGACAGAGACGTCATCCACGCGCTGAACGAGGTGCTCGCCGCCGAGCTCGTGGCGATCAACCAGTATTTCATGCACGCCAAGATGTGCGAGAACTGGGGATATCTGGCGCTCGCCGCGCGCAGCCGTGACGAATCGATCGACGAGATGCGCCATGCCGAGGCGATCATGCAGCGCATCCTCTTCCTCGAAGGGCTGCCGAACCTGCAGCGTCTCGACAAGCTGAACGTGGGCCAGACCGTGCCCGAGCAGTTCAAGAGCGATCTCGATCTCGAGTACGCGGCCGTCACCCGACTGAACAGCTCGATCGCTCTCTGTCGTGAGAAGGGTGACCACACGAGCGAATCCTTGCTCCGAAGCATCCTGGCTGGCGAGGAAGAGCACATCGACTGGCTCGAAACACAGCTCGATTTGCTTCAGAAGCTGGGCGAACCGCTCTACCTTTCGCAGCAGCTCTCGCACCACAAGAGCTGACGAGCGGGCCAATCGTGGCGATGATAGGGTCGCGCGGCACCAGGTAGCTGGCTGTCCGCGCGACACGCTCTCACGTGCACAAGGCCCCCAGACGGAGGCCGGGGGAATCCATGGCGAAGATTCTCGTCGTCGATGATCAGCGCAACATGCGCACGACGCTCGCGATGATGCTGCGAAGCGCGGGCTACGAAGTCGACGAGGCGAGCGACGGAAAAGAAGGCGCAGATCGGGGCTCGAAGGGCGCATACGACCTTGTGCTCACTGATCTGCGCATGGGCGGTAACGACGGCATCGGCGTCCTGCGTTCGGTCAAAGAGACGCACGCGATGACCGAGGTCATCGTGATGACCGCGTACGGCACAATCGAGAGCGCCGTCGAGGCCATGCGCCTCGGCGCCTTCGATTACATCCAGAAGCCCTTCACGGAGCAGGAGCTGCTCGTGAAGGTCGAGCGCGCGATCGCGAACCGCAGGCTCACGGGCCAGGTCTCGCTCTTCGCGACCGAGTTCCGCGAGCGATACAAGTTCGAGAACATCATCGGCCGCTCGCACGCGATCCGCGAGGTGCTCGCGCGCATCGTGCGCGTCGCGCCCACGGACGCGACGGTGCTCATCACGGGCGAGAGCGGCACGGGCAAGGAGCTCGTGGCCAAGGCGATCCACGCGAACTCGAAGCGTGCCGATCGTCCCTTCGTCCCCGTCAACTGCGCGGCCATCAGCGAGACGCTCCTCGAGAGCGAGCTCTTCGGCCATGCGCGAGGGTCCTTCACGGGCGCGGTCTCGGCGCGCAAGGGCCTCTTCGAGGAGGCCGACGGCGGCACGTTCTTCTTCGACGAGATCGCCGAGACGCCGCTGACCTTCCAGGCGAAGCTCCTCCGCGCGATCCAGGAGAACGAGATCCGCCGCGTCGGCGAGAACAAGCCGATCCGGGTCGACGTGCGCATCATCGCCGCGACGAACCAGGACCTCCTGACCTCCGTCGCCGAGCGTCGCTTCCGGCAGGACCTCTACTACCGCCTCAACGTGGCGCGGTTCATCCTGCCGCCCTTGCGCGAGCGTCGCGAGGACATCCCGGTCCTCTTCGAGTTCTTCCTCGACAAGTACAACCGCAAGATGAGCGCCAAGGCGCGCGTCGCCGACGGCGTGCTCGAGGCGGTCTCGGGCTACGAGTTCCCGGGCAACATCCGCGAGCTCGAGAACCTCGTCGAGCAGGCCGTCGCGCTCTCGGGCGGCGGCATCATCACGATCGACGACCTCGGCCTCACGCCCGGTCCTTCGCAGAAGACGGCCCCGACAAGCGGCGGCCGCGCCCTCGCCGACGTGGTCGACTCCGCCGAACGTCAAGCCATCGAGGTGGCGCTGCGCGAGTGCGACGGCAGCCGCGAGCGCGCCGCCGAGGTGCTCGGCATCAGCGCCACCACGCTCTGGCGCAAGATGACACGCCTGGCGATCACCTATCCCCCCGCCTGAACCCCGCCCAACCCCCGGATTCCGCCCCCGAGACATTGCAGATCTGCAAGGTGTTCCACGGAGCACCTTTCCGACATGCAATGTTCGAGGCGAAAATCATCTGCCCCGGATGATGCGTTGCGGCGTCGATCACCGCAGGTTTTCCGCGGGATCCATCGATGGAACGCGCGTTGCTTTGAAAAACGGCAAAGACGAACCCGAGCGCTTTCGTGTCGGCGTCGTCTCCGAAGGGGTCCTTCCCATGCCGCGCGTGTTGATCGTCGACGACGAGGAGAATCAACGCAAGACGCTCTCCATTGGCCTTCGGCTGGAGGGCTTCGAGGTCCTCGGCGCGGCCTCCGGGGAAGAGGCGCTGCGCTTGCTTGCCGAGAAGCCCGTCGACGTTGCGATGGTCGACCTGATGCTTCCAGGCATGAGTGGTCTGGACCTCGTGCGTCAGATTCGCCGCATGTTCCCGAACGTGCGCGTCTACCTCGCGAGCGCCTACCACCTCTCCTCGCGCCAGATGGAGCGCGCCGACTGCGGCGCCGCCGGCTTCATCCCCAAGCCCTACGCCCTCTCCGAGCTCAGCCGTCTCTTGCAGAGCAAGACGCCGGCTCCGGCGCAAGTCGCGTGCTAACAGGCGCGCGTGCGCCGCGACCTTCTCACGTACGAACTCCCGCCCGAGCTCATCGCCGCGCATCCGTCCGCGGATCGTGAAAGCGCACGCCTGCTCGTCGTCGACGACGAGCCCGGCCGCCTCGAACACGCCTTCATCCGCGACCTGCCCGACCGCTTGCCCGAAGGCGCGCTCGTCGTCGTCAACGACACCCGCGTCCTGCCCGCACGGCTCCTCGGCCGCAAGACCACGAGCGGCGGCAAGGTCGAGATCTTCCTCGTTCGGAAGGTCGCGGAGACGCACGTCGATCGCAGCGGCCAGCGCCTCCCCGCCGAGCGATGGCGCGCCCTCGGTCGCTCCTCCAAACCCCTCCGCGAAGGCGCCGAGATCACGATCGACGGCCCTGTCTCGCTCGTCGCGCGCATCGAAGGCAAGGACCCCGAAGGCCTTTTCGACGTCGTCCTCTTCTCGCCCGAGGGCCGCTCCGTCCCCGATGCCGTCGAGGCCGCCGGCCACGTCCCGCTCCCGCCGTACATCCGCCGCGACGACGACGCCACGGACCGCGCGCGTTATCAGACCGTCTACGCCCGCGAGCCCGGCGCCGTCGCCGCGCCGACCGCGGGCCTGCACCTGACCGAGACCTTGATCGAGCGGTTTTCCGCGCGCGGGATGGAGCTTGCGCGGGTCACGTTGCACGTCGGGCTTGGCACGTTCCAGCCGGTGACAGTGTCCGATCTCGATGATCACCCGATGCACGCCGAGGCCTACCGCGTGCCGCCCGAGACGGCCGAGGCCGTGGCCCGCGCGCGTCTGAAAGGACGGGAGATCGTGGCGATCGGGACGACCAGCGTGCGCGCCCTGGAGAGCGCCGCGGACCCCGAGCGCGAGGGCCACGTCGTCGCGCGGGAAGGGGAGACGCGCCTTTTGATCCAGCCGGGCTATCGCTTTCGCGTGGTCGATCGGCTGCTGACGAATTTTCACCTGCCGGAGTCGACACTGCTCGCACTTGTCGGCGCCTTCGCGGGCCTGCCGCGTGTCCTCGAGAGTTACCGCGTCGCGATCGAGGAGAGGTACCGGTTTTACTCGTACGGCGACGCGATGCTGCTGAGGAGACAACGATGAGCGGGCCGAGCACGCCCGGATATGCCTTCCGCACCCTCGCCACGAGCGGCGCGGCGCGCGCGGGCATCCTGACGACGCCACACGGCGAGGTCCCCACGCCGACGTTCATGCCCGTCGGCACGCAGGGCAGCGTGAAGACCATGAGCCCGGAGGAGGTCGCGGCCACGGGCGCGCGTATCGTCCTCGGCAACACCTACCACCTCTGGCTCCGGCCCGGCCCCGAGGTCGTCGCCGGGCTCGGGGGCCTGCACGGCTTCACGAAGTGGCCGCACGCGATGCTCACGGACTCGGGCGGCTTTCAGGCCTTCTCGCTCGCCGAGCGGCGGCAGACGAGCGAGGACGGGTTCGTCTTCCGCTCGCACCTCGACGGCTCGAAGAAGGTCCTCACGCCCGAGGTGGCGATGCAGGTGCAGGGACAGATCGGCGCCGACATCGCCATGCAGCTCGACATCTGCCCGCCCGGCGACGCCTCGCGCGCCGAGTTCGAGGCCGCCTGCGCGCGCACCACGCGCTGGGCCAAGCGGTGCCTCGCGGCCAAGCGGCCGGATCAAGCCGTCTTCGGCATCGTGCAGGGCGGCACCGATCCGGCCCTCCGGCGCGCGCATGCCGAGGAGCTCGCGGCGATGCCCTTCGACGGCCTCGCGCTCGGCGGTTTTTCCGTTGGCGAGCCGATCGCCCGCATGCATGAGGTCCTCATGGAGGTCGGGCCCACGCTCGATCCCGAGCGACCGCATTACCTCATGGGTGTCGGCACGCCTTACGATCTCGTGCGAGCCATCGGCGCGGGCGTCGACATGTTCGACTGCGTCTTGCCGACCCGCAACGCGCGCAACGGCCAGGCCCTCACGCGCACCGGCAAGGTCGTCATCAAGCAGGCGCGCTACCGGACCGATCCATCGCCGCTCGATCCCACCTGCACCTGCCCGACCTGCGCCGCGGGCTACTCGCGCGCCTACCTCCGGCACCTTTTCCTCGCGGGCGAGATCCTCGTCCTGCGCCTCATCACCGCGCACAACCTGCACCTCTACGGCACGCTCGTGCGCGAGGCGCGCGAGGCGATCCTCGCGGGGCGGTACGACGCGTTCGCGAAGGAGTGGCTCGCGGGGCTGGAAGCACGTTCTGCGTAGAGCGACTCCCTCACCCCGCCCCCTCTCCCTGGCGGGAGAGGGGAGATGGCTACTTGATGTTCAGCTCCAGCGTCGTCGGCTGGCCATTTCGGATCACGTCCACGCGGATCTGGTTCGCCGACATCAGCCGCGCGTAGGCCTCGAGCGCGCTCTGCGGGTTCGTCATCTCGAACCCGTTGATGCGCTGGAGCTGATCGCCGTGCTTCAGCCCGATCGCGTCGAGCGCCGTGCCTTTGCGCACGCCCATGACCTTCATGCCCGTCGTCTGATCGCCCTGCCGCGCCGGCACCACGCGCACCTTCTGCAGATACTCCGCCTGGTTCGTCAGGATCTCGTCCACCACCGTGCGGTCGATGTCGTACTGGTTCGGCCCCGTTTGCCGGATCCGCTCGGCGATGTGCGGCGGCAGTTGCCCCTTCGGCCTCTTGCCCGGCGTCGCCGGCGGCGCCGCTTGAGGCCCGTTCCCGTTCATCGGCGGCGTCATCCGCGGCGGCTCGTTCATCGGCGGCGGCCCCTGCATCGCCTTGCGCCGCTCCGTGTCGTGCACCTCGATCTGGCAGAACCGCCCCTCGCGCATCAGCCAGATCCGATCCGGCCCGATGTGCGCCACCTGGAAGCTGCCGAGCTGATCGCCTTGCCGATGCAGATGCACGCCCTCCGGCCCTGCGATCGCCGCGAACGACCAGGCGGGGTCCTCCTCCGACCACACGATCAGCGTCACCATGCCGACCTCGCACGGCGGATCGGCGAGCGGATGCGTCGGTAGAGGCCCGAGGGGCTCTTGCGGCACCAGCGGGCCCGTCAACGAGTCGAACGGATTGCGCTCGAGGATCACGTTTGCGCTCGGCCGGGCAGGCTCTTCTTCGTGATGCGCGGCGATCTTCGGCCCCGGCCGCTTCGTCACCGGGGCCTCGTCGATCATCGCCGCGCCTGCGAGGTAGCCGAGCCCCTTGGCCTGGAAATAGGCCGAAGCCAGGAGGAGCAGGCCCACGACAACCGGAAAATACCGCTTGAGCCACGCGTCGAGTCGCACCCCTCGCACCCGAGCGAGCGCCGTACCAGCGCTTGCTGGGTGTCTTGGCCTGGAAACGCGGAAATCGGGGGGCTCGGCGCGGCACCCTCCTGCTCGGCCCCGGCGCGCCCGTGCGCATCTTGCCCGGAATTTCCCGCTCGGATACGGTGGAGGTAGAGGCGCGGAACGGCGTGGAAATTCCTAACAAAAAGCCGATCGGTAAGATCTTGGTCCAGCAACGCGCGCTCTCCGAAGAGCAGCTCGAGCGGGCGCTGGAAACGGGCAAGGGCTCGGCCGTTCCCCTCGCGTCGCGTTTGACCGAGGCAGGCACGATCAGCGAGCTCGCCGCCTTGAAGGCGCTCAGCGAGCAGAACGGCGTGCCAGGCGTCGACCTCAAGCAGATCTGCTTGAAGCTCACCGACCTCGCGATCGTGCCGCGTCAGATCGCGTTGCAGCACAAGCTGCTCCCGGTGGTCGTGCGGGACGACAAGGTCCACCTCGCGATGGCGGCCCCGACGAACCGCAAGGTCATCGACGAGATCGAGTTCACCACCGGCAAACGCGTCTTCCCGTACGTCGCGCTCGAAGCCCAGCTCCTCAAGGTCATTCCGATCGCGTACGAAATGAAGGAGCGGGGCGAATCGCACTACGTCGGGCCGAACTGCCCGCCCGAGGTCCGCCGCAAGGCCGGCGTCCCGCTCCCCACGCGCACGCAAGTCGGCGCGACCGAGGCGCCCTTCGAGGGCAGCGTCGTCGCGCCCGCGCCTACGCCGGCCGACGCCTCGCACGCCGCGATCCCGCCGCCGAAGCGCGTCACGACGCGCAACCAGATCGGCGCGATCGTCGACGACGCCATGCAACGCGCGGCCGCGGACGCCGACGTCTCCGACGCCGACTTCGGCAAGGCTCCGCGTGATCTCTCGGTCATCGCGGGCCCGGGCGCGCTCCGCCCGCCGCGCCAGCCGGGCAAACGCACCGTGCTCGTCGTCGACGACGAGGTCGAGATCCGCAACATCCTCCGCCTCGTCCTCGAGCAGCGCGGCTACCGCGTCCTCGAAGCCGATCGCGGCGAGGCGGCGCTGCGCATCCTCAAGGAGGAGGTGCCCGACGCGATCGTCCTCGACGCCATGCTCCCGGGCGAGCTGCATGGGTTCGACATCGCGCGTCAGCTCAAGGGTTCGGAGCGGTACGGGCACATCCCGATCGTGATCGTCTCGGCGGTGTACCGGGGCTGGCGGTTCGCGGAGGACCTCAAGGCGAGTTACAAGGTCGACGCGTACGTCGAAAAACCGTTCCGCGTGACGGACGTCATCGAGGCGCTCGAACGCGCGATCGAGCAGGGGCAGGGCAAGGCGGCGCCGGCGGATCCGGAGCGGATCTCGGCGGAGGCGGAGAAGAAGCTCGCGGCGGGGATCGCGGCGTACCAGGCCGGCAACTTCGACGAGGCGATCGCGTTTCTCCGCGAGGGGACGAAGATCGATCCGCTCGCGTACCGCCTGCACTTCCACCTCGGCCTCTTGCTCGGCAAGCGTGGCCAGATCTACGACGCGATCAGCGAGCTCGAAACGGCGCTGCGCATCAACGACCGGCATTTCCCGGCCCTGAAGAACCTCGCGGTCCTCTACCAAAAGGCTGGCTTCCGGAACAAAGCGGTCGAGATCTGGGAGCGCGCGCTGCGGGTCGCGCCGGACGAACCGACGCGCCAGTCCATCAAGGAAATCCTCGTCGGCCTGCTCTAGCCCTTGCGGCGGAGCTCCTCGACCCAGGCGCGGGCGGCGGCTTCGTCGGGGAACGACGCGATTGGAATGCGGCCTATCTCGAGCCCGAGCAGTCGGGTGGCGCGCAGGATCATGTCGGTGACCGCGCGCTGGTAGGCGTTCGCGCCGAACATCGCCGACGCGCGCATGGCGCCCACCGGGAAGCTCTTGAAGTTCTGCAACACCATCTCGGGCGCGTACCGCGTGAGCTCCGACAGGTCCGCCAGGTAGATCACGCCGCGCCCGATCTGCTTCGAGGTCCTGTCCAGATACGCCATCCCCGCGCGCACGTCGTCGGCGGTGACGGCGCCGATGGGCCGGCAGATGACGATGTCCGGCGGCTCGAACCGGATGGGATGGCGACCCAGGTACTCCCAGCCGTCGCTCGGCGTGTCCATCTCTTGATGTCTATCCTTTGCGGCGGAGCTCGTCGATCCAGGCGCGCGCCGAGGCTTCGTCGGGGAACGTCTCGATCGGCAGGCGGCTCATCGGTTGCCCGAGCAGCCGGATGGCGCGCAGGACCGCGCTGTTCTGCGTGCGCTGATGGAAGTTCGCGCCGAAGATGGCCGTGCCCCGCAGGTACTCCATCGGGCTCGACTGGAAGAGCTGGAGCGACGAGGCGATCGAGTACCCCGTGATCCGCGACGAATCCCCCAGATAAAAGGTGCCGCGCCCGATCTGCTTGGCGATCGTCGCGTTGAAGTCGAGCACGCCGCGCACGTCGGCGGCCGAGATCCGTCCGATGGGCCTGCAAAAGACGATGTCCGGCGGCTCGAACCGTATGAGGTGGGGTCCGACGTAGCTGAAGCCGTCGCTCGACGTTTCCATCCGACCTCAGGGATAAATGGACCGCCGTGAAGCTTCAACGCGGGCAGCGCACCCAAGGCTCTGCGCCCGGAAGTTTCGCCCCGCGACCGAGTCGAGTAGACTCCGAGCCTCCGCGCGCGGCGTCAGTCGATGAACCTCTCTTGCCAGAAGTGCAAAGCCCCCTTGGACCCCGGCGCGACAGGCCGCGTGACGTGTGCATCGTGCGGGCACGTGAGCTTCGTCCCGCCGCGCGCACCGGCAGGCCTTCCGCCCCGGCCCACCGGGATCGGCGCCTCGGCCGTCGGTCCTTCCGCGCCGCGCCCGATCGCGCCGCCGCGCGTGGGAAACGCGTTCGCGCCGGCCGCGAAGGCGCCCGTGCCGATGGGAAACGGCTTCGGGGCGCCCGCGAACCCGATGTTTCAGGGGGAAACGGCTCCCGGCGCGCCCGAACCCGTTTTTCCGACAGAAAACGCGTTCGCGGCGGCTGCGAAGGCGCCTGATCGGGTAGAAAACGCGTTCGTGGCGGCCGCGGAGACGTTTCCCACGGAAAAAAACGCGTCCGCAGCCGCATCCGACGCGCTCGACGTCCTCGAAGACCCCTTCGCCCTGCGCGACCCCTTCGCCGAGGCACCCCAGGTCTCCCCCGGCGCGGCGACCACGAGCGACGCCGCCGCGACCCTCGTCCGCCCGGCCCCCGCGCCCGCCCCAGAGCCCCTCGAGCCCCCGCGCGCCCCAGCCACGTCACTCGGCACCCTCGCCCCCGAGGTCCCGGACGACATCGACGAGGACGCCCTCCTCGGCCGTCGCAAAAAAGGCTCCCTCCACCCGGCCGCGCTCGCCCTGATCGCCGCGGGCGCCGTCTTCGGCGGGGTCGCAGCCTTCCTCCTCCTCCGCCCAGCCCCGCAGCCGACGCAGATCGTCTACGTGACGGCCTCCGCCAGCGCCGCCCCGACGGCCCCGCCCTCGGGCGGTCCCACCACGGAGGCCACCGCCCCCGTAGGCGACCCCACCGAGGCCCCCAAGGCCGGCGCCTCAGCGCGGCCCCTCGGCGGACCCTGGCCGCAGACGGCGAAGACCGGCACGCCAGCCGCCGCCATCGACATGTCCGGCTTCCAGGGCCCCAACGTGGCCGGCCCGACCGCCGGCACCACGGGCGGCCCCCAGACGGCCGGCGCGGGGCAGCTCTCCACGGGCGAGATCAGCGCCGTCGTCGAGGCAAACCGGCCCCTGGTCAAGCGCCGCTGCTGGCAGCCGGCCCTCGACGCCACGAAGGGGATGGGCGGCTCGTCGGCACGCGTGTCGGCCTCGATTGTCATCGCGCCTTCAGGGACGGTGCAATCGGTGAGCGCGAGTGGGGCAGAAAAGGATTATCCGGGCTTGTCGAGCTGCATCGCAGGCCGCATCAAGGGCTGGAAATTCCCAGCCTCCGGGGGCTCCACCCCGGTGAACATCCCATTCGTGTTCGCGGCGCAATGAGCCCGAACGACAAAACCGCTTTGATTTCCTGAGGAGAGGACGGTATCGAATCGCCATGACCGAACGAAAGATCCGCATCCTCGTCGCCAAGCCCGGCCTCGACGGCCACGATCGCGGCGCCAAGGTCGTCGCGCGCGCGCTACGAGACGCGGGGTTCGAGGTCATCTACACAGGCCTGCACCAGACGCCCGACATGATCGCCAGCGCCGCCATCCAGGAGGACGTGGACGCCGTGGGCCTGTCGATCATGTCCGGCGCCCACAACACCCTGTTCCCCGCCGTAATCCAGGCCCTCCGCGCCCGCGGCGCAGACGACATCGTGGTGTTCGGAGGCGGAATCATCCCCGACGACGACATCGTCCGGCTGAAAGAAGCCGGCGTGAAGGGGGTCTTCACCCCCGGGACCCCGCTGAAGAGCATCATCGACTGGGTCCACGAACACGTGGCCGCGTAGGCCGTAGCGCTGGGGTTTCACCCCAGACCCCGACCAGGGGTTGTCCACCCCTGGACCCGGACCAGGCACGGCCTGGACCGAAGGTGCATCGACCGCGATGCGGTCGATGCAAGCCTGCGAACTTCCTTCCTCCTCAACCAAAAGCCAAGGAAAGCGGTCTCGCCAAACGGCGCCGCTTTTTTGGCCATTTCCATCGTTATCGGTCTACCTGCGCACTCGTGCAGAGGCGCATCGGTTCCGGATCGTCCAGTGACCACCCGCGGGTCGATCCAGATCCCACCACCTCTTCCCACCAGAGCCTGGATCTCGCCTCCGACGGCCGGTTCGTCGGGTCCGGGGTTGGTCTGGAAAGGTAGGAGAGGGGAGGACTCCCACCTTCCTTGGGATCCGCCAAACTCCACAAAAAATGCAAACTGTTGACACCCAAGGGCCCTCTCCGTAGCGTGGCGGTGCCCCGTGGGAGAAAGTGGCAAAGATGCCCATGACCCGGAGGGTACCTCCGGCGCGGGCGTCTCGTCCGGCCAGCGGGCACGAGCGGAGCCGACTCGGTGGGAACCATGTTTCGCGGTCATTTCGAGCACGCGATCGACGCGAAAGGGCGGACCAGCCTGCCCGCGCGCTTTCGCGACGTGCTCGAAGCCCCCGAGGGGCAGATCGCGCTGATCCTGACGCCCGCTCTCTTCGACCCCTGCCTGCACTGCTACCCGCTGCGCGCCTGGGAGGAGCTCGAAGCCAAGATCGCGGCGCTCCCCCAGTTCGAGCCAAACGTCGTCGCCTTCCGCCGGAAATACCTGTCGGCCGCAGTCGAGTGCGAGCTCGACAAACAAGGACGGATCCTCGTGCCGCCGTCGCTCCGCGAGCACGCGGATCTGCACAAGGAAGTCCTGTGGGCCGGGATGGGCGCGACAGCCGAGCTCTGGTCGAAGGAGCGGTGGAAGGCCGCCCAGACGATGAGCGAGGCCGAGCTCGCGAGCTTCAAGGCCGCGATCGCGGAGCAGTTCCGCCTATGAACGTGGTGAACGTCGTGCCGATGCGAGACAAGGCCCCCCCGCCCCCCGAGCCGCAAAAGGCGCCCCACGTGACCGTCCTCCGCCGCGAGGTGGTCGAGGCACTCGCGCCCGAAACAGGCGGCGTCTACGTGGACGCAACCCTCGGCGCAGGCGGCCACGCCGAGGCAATCCTCGAAGCAGCCCCAGGCTGCCGGCTCATCGGGCTCGATCGCGACGAGACAGCGCTCGCGCTGGCCAAGGAGCGGCTCGCTCCATTCGGCGATCGGGTAACGCTCGTGCACGGGCGGTTCTCGGACGTGGAGGACCACCTCGCGAAACTCGGCGTGGGTCCGGTGGACGGGCTCGTCGCCGACGTGGGCGTGTCGTCGATGCAGATCGATGACGCGACGCGCGGGATGAGCTTCCGCGCCGAAGGTCCGCTCGACATGCGGATGGATCCGTCGACGGGCGAGACGGCGCTCGAGCTGATCGAGCGGCTCGACGACGACGAGCTGGCGAACGTGATCTACCACTACGGCGAGGAGCGAAGGTCTCGCCGGGTGGCGCGCTGCATCAAGCAAGCGCTGGCGAACGGGGAACTGAAGACGACGCTGGATCTTCGCCGCGCCGTGGTGCGAGCCGTGGGGCCGTCACGCGTGGGCGGGGTCGATCCGGCGACGCGGACGTTCCAGGCGTTGCGCGTCGCGGTGAACGGCGAGCTCGACGAGCTGGAAGCGCTGATCCGCGCGGCGACGCGTGTCCTCAAGATCGGCGGCATCGTGGCGGTGATCTCGTTCCACTCGCTGGAGGACCGGATCGTCAAGCACGCGCTGCGCGAGGCGAGCGTGTGGGAGCAGCTCTGGAAGAAGCCGCTCGTCGCGTCGGACGAGGAGGTCGCGGGGAACCCGCGCGCGAGGAGCGCGAAGCTCCGGGCGGCGCGTCGCGTCGCGCTCGCGGGGGACGAGGTGTTCGCATGAACGAGCGCATGAAGCAGCGGCCGTTCCTCGCGCTCTGGTCGCTCGCGGTCGTCGCGAGCGTGGCGGCGTTCGTCGTGCACTTGGGCCTCCGCGGGAAGATCGTGGATCTCGGCTACAAGCTCGGCCGCGCGCGCGCCGAGCAAGGGCGCCTGCGCGAGGTGAAGCGCGTGCTCTCGCTGGAGGCGGCGAGCTACGAGACCCCGCAGCGCGTCGAGATGGTCGCGCGGACGCTGCTCGGCATGACGCCGCCGCCGCCGGAGCGCGTCGTCCCGGTGCGCTGGGTCGTGAAGATCCAGGACGAACAGGCGCAGGAGGGCGCGGCGCCGGATCCGGCTGCGACGGCCGCGGATCCCGCTGCCCCTGCGCCCGGAGGTTCTCCGTGAAAAACCTCGATCCCAAGCGCGCGCGCTGGATCCGCATCCGCATGGGGATCCTCTGCGGGATGATGGGCCTCGGGCTCGGCGTGATCGTGTCGGGCGCGCACCGCATCCAGGTCGAGGACGGGCAGGACTGGTACGACCTCGCCGAGCGGCAGCGTCAGCGGCGCCTGCACGTGACGCCGAAGCGCGGCACGATCTACGACCGCAACGGCGCGTCGCTCGCGGAGAGCGTCGAGGTGCCGAGCGTCTCGCTCGACGCGGTCGAGCTTCTGCGTGGCATCGAGGACCGCTACCTGCCGATGCGGATCCAGCAGTACGGCGAGCGCATCGCGCAGGCCTTGAACCTCCCGCAGGAGGAGGTCGTCGACAAGATCAGCCGTCGCCGGCGCTTCGTGTGGCTGAAGCGCCGCGTCTCGGAGGCCGAGGTCGCGGCCGTGCGCGCGCTCGGCGAGAAGAACCAGCGCTACCCGCTGCGTGGCCTCCAGATCGAGGGCGAGGGCCATCGGTTTTACCCGAACCGCGAGCTCGGCGGCCCGCTCATCGGGTTCGTCTCGCCGGACGGCGAGGGGCGCGAGGGCCTCGAGCTCGCGCTCGATCACGAGTTGCGCGGCAAGAGCTCCGAGGTGCGCGGTCTGCGTGATCGCTCGGGTCGTTTGATCTTCTCCGAGGGGATCGAGGACGAGGCCGCGCTCGCGGGCCACAACGTCTACCTCACGATCGACAAGGGGATTCAGTTCACGGCCGAGCGTGAGCTCGAGGCCGCGATGAAGACGTACGAGGCCACGGGCGGCGCGGTCGTCGTGGCGGATCCGTCGAGCGGCGAGATCCTCGCGATGGCGAGCGCGCCCGGCTACAACCCGAACGACTACTCGGTCGCCGACCCCGACGCGCGCAGGAACCGCTGCGTCGTCGATCGCTTCGAGCCCGGCTCGACGATCAAAATCTTCTCGATCGGCACCGCGCTCGCCGCGCGCAGCGTGAGCCCCACCGCCTCGATCTACTGCGAGGAGGGGAACATGGCGATCGACAACGTCGTCATCCACGACACGCACCCGGCGAAGTTTCTGAGCGTCACGCAGATCCTCAGTTTGTCCTCGAACATCGGGACGTCGAAGATCGCGCTCGGCCTCGGCGAGCAGCGGCTCTACGAGGGCTTCCGCCGGTTCGGCTTCGGCGACACCACGGGCATCCCGTTCCCCGGCGAGAGCATGGGTGTCTTGCGGCCGCGCGGCAGGCCGTGGGTCTCGGTCGAGACGGCGGCGGCCTCGTTCGGTCAGGGCATCAGCGTGACCACGCTGCAGCTCACGATGGCGATGGTCGCGATCGCGAACGGGGGCAAACTCCTCGAGCCCGTGCTGATCAAGCGCGTGACGGACGGCGGGGGCACGATGCTCTCGGAGACGCAGCCGCGCGTCAGGCGCGAGGCCGTGTCGGCGACGGTCGCGAAGATGATGTCGGAGATGCTCGTCGCCGTCACCGAGGGCGAAGGCACGGGCGTCGAGGCCGCGATTCCAGGCTTTCGTGTCGCCGGGAAGACCGGGACGGCGCAGAAGATCGACCCGGCGACGGGGCGATATACGGACACGCACTATGTCGCCTCGTTCGTCGGGTTCGTCCCGGCGGACAAGCCGCGTCTCGTGATCTCGGTGGTGCTCGACGAGCCGCTCGGCGGCACCTACGGCGGTGGCTCGGTCGCGGCGCCGGTGTTCCGTCGCATCGGCGAGATGGCGCTGCGTTACCTCGGTGTCACACCTCGCGGCAGTGTGCCCATGAAGCTGAGCGAGGTTTCGGAGCGAGCGAAGGTCGGGGATCCGGCGACGAGTACGTACCAGGTCCTCACGGAGGCGCGCGCGGCCGTGGCTCCGATCACGGCAGGCGTCGTGACGCCGTCGGCGCCGATGAAGAGCGGCGAGACGCGTGTCCCGGATCTGACGGGACAACCCGTGCGCGAGGCGATCCGCGCGGCGAGCGCGGCGGGCCTTTCGCCCACGGCGTTCGGCACGGGCCGCCTGTCGCGGGCCGAGCCGCCCGCGGGGACGGTGCTGCCCAAAGGTTCGACGGTGAAGCTTTTCTTCGAGCCCTCGTCATGACGAACGAAAGGACGAACGAAGAGCTCCTCCACCCGCGGGAGACGAGCGAAGGCGCGCCGCCGTCCTGCAAGCAGGCGAAGCTCGGCCGCAAGCTCGGCGATCTCGTGAACGAGATCCCGGGCGCAAAGCTCGCCTTCGGGGATCCGAGCGTCTTCATCACGGGCGTGCATCACGACTCGCGGCGTGTCTCCCCGGGCGACCTTTTCGTCGCGCGGTCGGGCGCGCACACGAGCGGCGAGCGCTTCGTGGTGGACGCGATCGGACGCGGCGCGAGCGCGGTGCTCACGGCGTCGGGGGCGAGCGTCGAGACGAACGGCCTGCCGCGGATCGAGGTCGTGGACGTGCCGAGCGCGCTCGCGTACGCGTCGGCGGCCGTGTACGGGCACCCGACGTTCGCGCTGGAAGTCGTGGGCGTTACGGGGACGAACGGCAAGACCACGACGACGCACCTCGTGCAGGCGTGCCTCGCGGCCGCGGGACAGCGGCCGGGGATCGTGGGCACGCTCGGGTATCGGTTCGGTGATCTCGACCTGCCGTCGACGCACACGAGCCCCGAGGCCGACGAGCTCGCGCGGATCGCCGCGGCGATGCACCTGCGCGGCGCCTCGCACCTCGTGATGGAAGTGTCGAGCATCGCGCTCGCGGCGCGTCGCGTCGAGGCCGTGCGCTTCCGCGTCGCGGCGTTCCTCAACCTCACGCAGGATCACCTCGACTACCACGGCACGATGGAGGCCTACGCCGAGGCGAAGGCGCGCCTCTTCGTCGACCTCGGACCCGGCTCGGCGGCGATCAACGTCGACGATCCGTTCGGTGCCGAGCTCGTGAAGAGGCTCGCGCCGCGTGGTTTGGCAGGACCGTCGTCGTCGACGATCGCGCGGTTTTCCACGCGGATCGGCATCTCGCCGGACGAGGCCGACATCGCGCCCGTCTCGGTGGAGCACACGTCGTCGGGCATCTGGCTCGTGGCGCGGACGCCCGCGGGGCAGCTCTCGATCCGGTCGCCGCTCGTCGGCGCGCACAACGTGCAGAACCTGCTCGCGACCGTGGCGATCTGCTGGCTTCTGGAGATCGACCTCCACGCCGCGGCGCGTGTCCTCTCGGGGACGATCCGCGTGCCGGGGCGGCTCGAGCGTTGCGACGATCCGACGCGGGACGACGTCATCGTCCTCGTCGACTACGCGCACACGCCGGACGCGCTCGATCGGGTTCTCCAGAGCGTGCGCGCGTTCGGGCAGGGTCGCGTGCACTGCGTTTTCGGCTGCGGCGGCGATCGGGATCCGAAGAAACGCCCGCTCATGGGCGAGGCCGTGGCGCGTGGCGCGGACGTCGCGATCGTCACGAACGACAACCCGCGCAGCGAGGATCCGCGCGCCATCGCGGACGCGATCCTGCCGGGGCTCGCGGGCGGGAAGGCCACGGTGCGCGTCGAGCTCGATCGCGCGAAGGCCATCGAGCATGCGGTGCTCGATGCGGCGCCGGGCGACGTCGTGCTCGTCGCGGGCAAGGGGCACGAGCCCTACCAGATCATTGGCGCGGTCACGCTGCCGTTCGACGATCGGGTCGAGGCCGAGCGCGCGCTCGGGCTGCGTCGCGCGGCGCGGGGAGGGGCCTGACATGGGCACGCCCATCCCCACGAATCATGCCTTTTTCCAGGCCCTCGATCTGATCCAGATCGTGCAAGGCGACGTCCTCTACGGCCGCAGCCTCTTCCTGCTCGGCTCGGTGCAAGGCGTCTCGACCGACACGCGCACGATCGTGCCCGGCGGGCTCTTCGTGGCCCTCAAGGGCGAGAGCTTCGACGGGCACGACTACCTCGCAGAGGCCGCGGAAAAAGGCGCACGCGCGGCGCTCGTGGAGCGGCCCGTCGACGACGTCCCGGGCCTGACCATGTTTCGCGTTCGCTCGACGATCGACGCGCTCGGCGCGCTCGCGCGGGCCCACGTCGACGCGTGGCGCGCGCGCGGGAAGGGCGACCGCAAGATCGTCGCGATCACGGGTTCGGCGGGTAAAACCACGACGCGTTCGGCGACGGCTGCACTCCTCGAACGCCTCTTCCCGGAGGCCGTGCACGCGACGCGGGGCAACTTGAACAACCAGGTCGGCGTGCCGATGGTGCTGTTCGGGCTCGACAGGCAGCACAAGTACGCGGTCGTCGAGATGGGCATGAACAAGCCCGGCGAGATCGCGTCCCTCGCGGCGATGGCCCAGCCGGACGTCGCGATCGTGACGCTCGTCGCGGCTGCGCACGTCGAGGGGTGCGGCTCGATCGAGGGCGTCGCGCACGAGAAAGGAGCGCTCTTTCGCGCGCTCTCGGAGAGCGGCGTCGCGATCGGCAACGGCGACGACGCGCGTGTCGCAGCGGAGATGGCAAGTTCGCCCGCGACGCGCCGTGTCCGTTACGGCACGGGAGACGGGCTCGATCTGCGGATCGTCGAGCGTCGGCCGGACGGTTTTTCCTCGTCGCGCGTCACGCTCGCGCGCCCGGACGGCTCGTCGTTCTGGTTCCGGACCCCGCTCATCGGCGAGGCCGGCGCCTATGCATGCGCCGCGGCCGTGGCGGCTGCGGAGGCCCTCACGGGGGAGCACGTGACGTCGCTGATCGCCGAGGAAGCGTTCTCCCTCGCGGACGTGGGCGGCGGCGGCGGTCGCCTGGTTCCGCGCCTCCTCGCCCGCGACGTCATCGTGATCGACGACAGCTACAACGCGAATCCTGCTTCGTCCTCCGCGTCGATCCGCACGGCGGCCGAGCTCGCGCGTGACGCGGGTCGCAGGCTCGTGCTCGTGCTCGGCGCGATGTACGAGCTCGGCCACGAGTCGCCGCGCGGGCACGACGACGTCGGCCGCGTCGCGGCGGCGAGCGGCGCGGCGCTCGTCTTCGCGGTCAATGGCGATGCGCGTCGGATCGCCGATCGCGCTGCGGAAGCAGGTGTTCCTGCGAGGTTCTTCGAGACGAGCGCTGACGCGGCCCCGGCCGTCGCGCTCGCGGTTCAGCCTGGGGATCTGGTCCTCGTGAAGGGTTCGCGCGGCGTCGGGACCGAGCGAATCGTGCGTGCCCTCGCGGAGGTTCCGTCGTGATCTACGAGCTCTTCTACCCGCTCAAGTTTCATTACAGCTCGCTCTCCTGGCTGAACGTCCTCCGGTACATCCCGTTCCGGACCATCATGGCGACGATCACCGCCATGATCCTCACGTTCGTGCTGGCGCCGTGGTTCATCCGCGAGCTCCGGCGCAAGCAGATCGGGCAGGTCGTCCGCAAGGAGGGCCCCGAGACGCACAAGGTCAAGGCGGGCACGCCGACCATGGGCGGCGCGTTGATCCTGCTCTCGCTGCTCCTGCCGACCGCGCTCTGGGCCGACTTGCGCAACCCCTTCGTCCTCGCGACGACCGCGGTGACGGCGGGCTACGGCGTCATCGGCTACCTCGACGACTACCTCAAGATCAAGCGCAAGAACACGGGCGGTTTGCCCGGACGGTACAAGCTGATCGGTCAGGTCCTCATCGGCGGCTCGGCCATCTCGTACACGTTTCTTTTCACCTCCAAGCTTCCGGCCGACTGGGCCGAGATCAAGACGCGGCTCGCGCTCCCGTTCGCGGCCTTTTCGAAGCACTCGATCGATCTGCCGGTCTGGTTCTACGTCCCGTTCGCGGTCTTCGTCGTCGTGGCCTGGTCGAACGCCGTGAACCTCACCGACGGCCTCGACGGCCTCGCGATCGGCCCCGTGATGATCAACGCGGGCACGTACCTCATCTGGTCGTACGTCGCGGGCGCGACCATCGCGAACTTCTCACTAGCGAACTACCTCGACATCCCGAAGATCGCCTCCGCCGGCGAGCTCAGCGTCTACTGCGGCTCGGTCATCGGCGCGGGCATCGGGTTCCTCTGGTACAACACCTACCCAGCCCAGGTCTTCATGGGCGACGTGGGATCGCTGGCCCTCGGCGGGGGCCTCGGCATGCTGGCGATCTTCACGAAGAACGAGCTCTTGAGCGTCCTGCTCGGCGGCGTCTTCTTCGTCGAGACGATCAGCGTCATCGCGCAGGTGACGTCGTTCAAGCTCACGGGCAAGCGCGTGTTCTTGATGGCGCCGATCCACCACCACTACGAGAAGAAGGGGTGGGCGGAGCCCAAGATCATCGTTCGCTTCTGGATCATCTCCATCCTCCTGGCGCTGGTCTCGCTGGCGTCCATGAAGCTCCGGTGAAGCCCATGGATCTTGGAGGTCAAAGGGTTCTCACCATCGGGCTCGGCCGCAGCGGCGTTGCTGCGGCGCGGCTTTGCCTCGACAAGGGCGCGCGTGTCACGGCGACCGACGCGACTGCGCGCGAGCGTTTGTCCAAGGAGGCGCTCGCGCTCGAAGCCGCGGGCGCGACGCTCGTCGCGGGCGGGCATCCGGCCTCGATCTTCGATGGGATCGACCTCGTCGTGATCTCGCCCGGCGTGCCCTCGTTCCCCGCACTCGAAGCGTTCGAGAGGGCGGGCGGCGAGGTCATCGGCGAGCTGGAGCTTGCGGCGCGGTTTTTCGTGGGGACGCCGATCGCGCTGATCGGCGGGACGAACGGCAAGAGCACGACGACGGCGCTCGTGCACGCGATGCTCGAATCGGCCGGGAAAAAGACGTTCATCGGCGGCAACTTCGGCACGCCGCTCGCGGAGGTCGTGGGGCAGTCGTTCGACGCGATCGTCCTCGAGATTTCAAGCTTCCAGGCCGAGCGCGTGCCCACGTTGCATGCACGCGCGCACGCGCTGCTCAACATCACGGACGATCACCTCGACAGGTACCCGAGCTTCGAGGCGTACGCCGACGCCAAGGGAAATCCCTTCGTCACGATGGGGCCGCAAGACACGGCCGTGATCCCGCACGGCGACGCGCTCTGCGCGAGGCAGGCGGCGCGTGGCGGCGCACGTGTGGTCACGTTCAGCGCGACCGACGAGGCGGCCACCGTGCGCCCCGTCGGCGGCTCGATCGTGCATCGCGACGCGTGGCACAGCTTCCCGCGGGGCGCGCTCCAGATCGCCGGCAAACACAACATCGAGAACGCCTGCGCGGCGCTCGGCGTCGTGGCCGGGTTCGACGTCCCATTCGACGACAGCGCCGACTCGTGGCTCGCGCGTGCCGTCCGCAACTTCCGCGGCCTCGGCCATCGCACCGTGCTCGTCGGCGAGATCGACGGCGTGCGTTACTACGACGACTCGAAGGGCACGAACGTCGGCGCCTCGGTTGCCGCGCTGCGTGGTCTCTCCGAGGACAAGGCCGTCCTCATCGCGGGCGGCAAGGACAAACTCGGCGCGTACGAGCCGCTCGTCGATGCGCTCCGCGACAAGGGCCGCGCCCTCGTGCTCATCGGTGAGGCGGCCGATCGTATCGCCGCGGCCGCCAAGGGCGTGCTCCCCATCGAGCGCGCCGGATCCATGGCCGAGGCCGTGCAGATCGCGCGCCGCCTGGCCGAGGCCGGCGATGCCGTCCTGCTCAGCCCGGCCTGCGCGAGCTTCGACATGTTCCGCGACTACAAGGATCGCGGCGATCAATTTGCCCAGGCGGTCCAGTCCATGCTGGAGGTTCGGTCGTGAGCAGCAGCGCCGTCCTCTCGGGCAACAACGTCGTCGGCGAGCGCCGCCATTCGAGCGCGCCTCCGCCGAGGAACCGCCTCCTTCCGCCGAGTGATCCGCCGCCGCCCGCGCCGAAGAACGAACCCCGCGCGCCGCGCAAGGAGAGCGCCGGCAGCGGCGTCACCGCGCTTTTGCGTTCCAGCAAGGCCGGCCCCGTCGACTCGGTGCTCGCGGCCGTGGTGATCGCGCTCGTCGGGTTCGGCGTCGTCATGGTCTACAGCGCGAGCGCGATCGAAGCGACCGTGAAGTACCACGACGCGCAGTTCTTCCTGAAGCGCCAGGGCATCTACGCGCTCGTCGCGCTCTCGACGATGTGGCTCGTGAGCCGCTTCGACTACCGCAAGCTCAAGCCCTTCACGTACCCGATCCTCGTCGCGGTCACGCTCATGCTGGGCCTGACGATCCTCGGCCTCGGCCACAAGGCGGGCAACGCCTACCGCTGGATCGCGATCGGCCCCGTGCACATCCAGCCAGCAGAGACCGCCAAGCTCGGCATCGTCCTCTGGCTCGCGTACTCGCTGTCGAAGAAGGCCGAAAAGATCAAAAGCTTCTCGATCGGCTTCTTGCCGCACCTGATCGTCGTCGGCTTCCTCATCATGCTGCTCTTGAAGCAGCCCGACTTCGGCAGCGCCGTCGTGCTCCTGTTCCTCACGTTCACGCTGCTCTTCGTGGCAGGAGCGCGCCTGCCGTACATCGCGGCGTTCACGGCCCTGCTCGGCATGGGCGCCGCCGCGCTCGTCGCGTTCAGCGACTACCGCTACCGGCGCTACCTGGCGTTCATCGACATGGACAACCACCGCCAGGACCTCGCCTATCAGCCGTTCCAGTCCGTCATGAGCTTCGGCTCGGGCGGCTGGACCGGGCTCGGGCTCGGCAAGGGCCTGCAGGTGCTCTACCTGCCCGAGGCGCACACGGACTTCATCAGCGCGATCATCGGCGAGGAGCTCGGCTTCCTCGGCATCCTCGGCCTCGTCAGCGCCTACCTCGTCATCGTCTCGCGCGGCGTGAAGATCGCCCTCGAGGCGCACGACGACTACGGCAGCTTCATGGCCTTCGGCATCGCCACGCTCTTCGGCGTGCAGGCGCTCGTGAACCTCGCCGTCGCCATGGCCATCCTGCCGACGAAGGGTCTCACGCTGCCGTTCATGAGCTACGGCGGCTCGTCGCTGCTCGTGAACGCCGCCGGCGCGGGCATCCTGCTCAGCATCAGCCGTCCGCGGACGAACGAAGTTCCGCAAGACAAACCCGCGCCCGTGCGCACGAGCGAGGGCGCGCCGAGCGCGTCGGTCCTCATCGCGACGGAGGCCCAGGAAGGCGCCGCGGAGGGAGTGAGCGCGTGACGACCCTTCTTCTCGCAGGCGGCGGCACCGGCGGCCACGTCTTCCCGATGCTCGCGGTGGGCGAAGCCGTCCGCGCCGCCGACCCTTCCGCGCGTGTCGTCTACGTCGGCACCGCTCGCGGCCTCGAAGCGCGCGTCGTGCCCGAGCAGGGCGGCGAGCTCGAGCTGCTCGACATCCTGCCTCTTCGTGGTGGTGGTTTGTCCGGGTTCTTGAAGGGCGCGCAGCACGCCGCGGCCTCGATCCCCGCGGCGCGGGATCTCGTCCGCCGCCTCGGTCCTTCGGCCGTCCTCTCGGTCGGCGGATACGCGGGCGGCCCCGTCTGCTTCGCCGCGCGCACGCTCGGCGTCGCCGTCACCGTGCTCGAACCGAACAGCGTGATGGGCCTGTCGAACCGCCTGCTCGCGCCGTTCGCCGTCCGTGCGTACACCACGTTTCCCGAGGTCGATCGTTTCTTCCGCCCGAGCATCGTGCGCCGTCTCGGCGTGCCGCTCCGCAAGGCCTTCGCCCCCGCGCCGTACGAGGTCCAGAAGGACAAACTCTCGATCCTCGTTCTCGGCGGCAGCCAGGGCGCGAAGGCCCTGAACGAGACGGTGCCGCGTGCGATTTCCCAGATCGGAAGCCAGGTCCCGGGCCTGCGCGTCCTTCATCAAACCGGCCGCGAGCGCGAGGTCGAGGCCCGTGCGCTCTACGAATCGCTCGGTTTGTCCGGGACCGCCGAGGTCGTCCCGTTCATCGACGACATGGCCCGCGCGCTCGCCTCGGCCGACCTCGTGATCGCTCGTGCCGGCGCCTCCACGCTCGCCGAGCTCTGCGCCGTCGGCCGTCCCGCGATCCTCGTCCCGTATCCGTTCGCGGCCGACGATCATCAGCTCAAGAACGCGCGTTCGCTGGAGAAGCGCGGCGCGGCCGTGGCGCTGCCGCAGTCCGAGGCCACGGCCGATCGGGTCGCGGACGAGATCCGGAGGCTCGCGGAGTCGCCCGAACGACGCGTTTCCATGGCGCGCGCCGCGGCCGAGATCGGGGCGCCCGACGCGGCGAAGGCCGTGGCGGCAGATCTGCTCGAGCTCGCGCGTTTGCGGGAATCGAAACACCGGGAGAAAGCCCGGGGAAGGACGGCATGATGTTCCGCGGGCGCGTCCGGCACATCCACTTCGTGGGCATCGGCGGCGTTGGCATGAGCGGCCTCGCGGAGATCCTCCGCTCGCTCGAGTTCGACGTCTCCGGCTCCGACGTGAAGAGCGGCGGTACCACGCAGCGCCTCGCCTCGCTCGGCGTGCGCATCGACATCGGCCACCGCGCCGAGAACGTGCGCGGCGTCGACGTCGTCGTGTATTCGAGCGCGATCCGCCCGGAAAACCCCGAGCTCGTCGAGGCCCGCGCCCTCGGCATCCCCGTCATCGGCCGCGCCGAGATGCTCGCCGAGCTGATGCGCGTGAAGTACGGCGTGGCCATCGCGGGTTCGCACGGAAAAACCACGACGACCTCGCTCGTCGCCACGGTGCTGCGCCACGCGGGCCTCGATCCCACGGTCGTCGTTGGCGGCAAGATGGCCGCGCTTGGCTCGAACGCGCGCCTCGGCGCCGGCGATCTGCTCGTCGCCGAGGCCGACGAGAGCGACGGCTCGTTCCTGCGCCTGACGCCCACGATCGCCGTGGTCACGAACATCGACCCCGAGCACCTCGATCACTACGGCACGCACGAGAAGATCAAGGACGCCTTCATCGAGTTCGCCGCGCGCGTGCCCTTCTACGGCCTCGCCGTGCTCTGCCTCGATCACCCCCACGTGCAGGACATCCTGCCGCGCATCCCGCGCCGCCACGTCACCTACGGCGTGTCGCCGCACGCGGACTACTGCGCGCGTGGCATCCAGTTCCGCGGCCTGGAAACGAGCTTCAACGCGTATCGCCGCGGCCAGCCCCTCGGCGGCTTTACCGTGAAGATGCCCGGCGCGCACAACGTGCTGAACTGCCTCGCGACGATCGCCGTCGCCGATGAGCTGGAAGTCCCGCTCGACGTCACGAAACAAGCCCTCGCCACGTTCGGCGGCGTCGCGCGTCGCTTCACGGTCGTCGGCGTGCATCAAGGCGTCACGCTCGTCGACGACTACGGCCATCATCCGGCCGAGATCCGCGCGACGATCGAGGCCGCGCGCCGCGCCTACCCCGACGATGCGCACCGGATCGTCGTGGCCTTCCAGCCGCACCGCTACACGCGCACGAAGGATCTCTTCGAAGATTTTACGCGCGCCTTCAACCTCGCGGACGTCCTCTTCGTCACGGACATTTACGCCGCGGGCGAGGCGCCGCTGCCCGGCGTGAGCGCCGAGCGGCTCGTGCAGTCGATCCGCGAGCACGGCCATCACGACGCCACGTACGTGCCGAACAAGGCTGATTTGCCCGAGGTTCTGGCGAAGGTCGTGCGCCCCGGCGACGTCGTGATCGCCCTCGGCGCGGGCGACATCAACAACATGTTGAAGGGCCTGCGCGCGCGGCTCGATGGCGTCACCGAGCCTCCGCCGGCGAGCCGGGAGGGTGGTCCATGAGCGACACGCTTCCCCCGAACCGAAGGCTGAAAAAGCCTTCCACGCCGCCAGTCGTTGCTGCTCCAAAGGATCCGGAGGCGGTCCACATTTGGGGCTCCGGATCGCCTTCGGCGTCCTCCGCCCCAAACCCCGAGCACGACTCGCCGCCGCCGCCCGGGGCCACGACGAGCACGATCCGCCCGCCGAAGCCCAAGGCGAAGCCGCGCCTCACGCTCCCGCGGCCGAAGCTCCCGCGCGCGCTGTCGCTCCTGCTCGGCGTGATGGTGGTCCTCTCGGCCTCGATCGCGGTCGCCTGGGGCGCGCGCCGGTACATCATGACGAGCCCGCGCTTTGCGATCCGCACGGTGCTCGTCGATGGAAACCGCCGCTTGCCGGCCGAGCAGGTCGCCGGCACGGGCGGCGTCACCGTGGGTCGCAACATCTTCGAGCTCGACCTCGAGACGGCGAGCGCGTCCATCACCACCGAGCCCTGGGTCGAAAAAGCCCAGGTGACGCGCACGCTCCCCTCAACCGTGCGCATCACGGTCGTCGAGCGCGAAGCCTGGGCCGTGGCCACGATCGGCGGCGAGCTGTACCTCGTCACGCGCGACGGCGACCCGTTCAAGCGCGTCGCCGACGGCGATCCGATCGACCTGCCCGTCGTCACGGGCATCACGCCCGAAAAGGTCGCCGCGGACCGGCCCGGCGTGGTCAACGCGCTGCGTCGCGCCCTCGATGTGGTCGAGGACATGGATCGGGCCGGCATCAGCAAGCGCTACCCGATCCAGGAGGTCCACCTCGAGCGCGACGGCACGATCGTGATGACGATTGGCAAGGACGCGATCTCGCTTTACCTGGGCCAGACGCGGTTTCGCGAGAAGATCGAGCAGGCCGCGCGCGTCTTGATGGAGCTCGGAAAGCGCAAGGCGAATCCCGCGGTGATCTTCCTGGACAACGAGGCGCACCCCGAGCGCGTCGTCGTGAGGATGCGATGAACCGGTGTCGTCCTACGATCGGGGCTTCGGATCGCCTTCGGCGCCCTGCGCCCCGAACCCCGTCGTTCTCGAAATTTGGCCAGCCTCCGCTCGCCATGTCAGCGTCGCCCTGCTTCGCGAGGCGCACGGCCTCCGTATCGGGTGGATGCGAATGAAGAGCAGGATGGAGCAGAGCGAGATTGTCGTCGGTCTCGACATCGGGACGACGAAGGTGTCTGCCGTCGTCGGCGAGGTCGACGCCGATGGGATCACCATCCTCGGCGTGGGCAACGTCCCGTGCCGCGGGCTGCGCAAAGGCATCGTGGCGAACATCGACTGGACGGTCCGGTCGATCGCCGAGGCCATCGAGGCGGCGCAGACGATGGCCGGCGTCGAGATTCGCACGGTGTATGCAGGCGTCGCCGGCAACCACATCCGCGGCCAGTCTTCGGACGGCGTGGTCGCGGTGGGCGGCGGCGAGGTGACCGACGTCGACGTGGGCCGCGTCCTCGAAGGCGCGCGTGCCATTCCGATCGACGCCGATCGGCAGATCCTGCATGCCTTGCCGCGCGAGTTCACGGTCGACAACCAGGACGGTATTCGTGATCCCGTGGGAATGAGCGGCGTTCGCCTCGGCGTGAAGGTGAACCTCATCACGGCCGCCACGTCCTGCGTGCAAAACGTGGTCCGTTGCGCCGAGCGCTGCGGATTGACCGTGGCCGATGTGGTCCTCGAGCCGCTCGCGAGCGCGGAAGCGGTTCTCTCCGAGGACGAAAAAGAGATCGGCGTCGCCGTGATCGATATCGGCGGCGGTACGACGGATTTGCTGATTTACGTGGACGGCGGAATCGCGCATGCGAGCGTGATCCCTGCCGGCGGGAATAACGTGACGGCGGATCTCGCGGCGGGCCTGCGTACGCCGATGGCCGAGGCGGAGCGGTTGAAGCGCAATTTCGGCTGCGCGCTCGGTCGTATGGTGGCGGACGACGAGGAGGTCGAGGTTCCGGGCGTCGGCGGCCATCCGCCGCGCAAAGTTCCGCGCCGGGTGCTTTCGGACATCATCGAGCCGCGGATCGAGGAGATTTTTGCGGTGATCCGCAAACGCATCGAGGACGCGGGCCTGCTCGATCAGCTCGCGGCGGGCGCGGTTCTCACGGGCGGCGCGGTGCTCATGGAAGGCATGAGCGAATTCGCCGAGGAGATCCTGGGTATGCCGGTTCGTCTCGGCGTACCGGTCGGGATGCGTGGAATCACGCAGCTCGTCGCGGGCCCGCAATATGCTACCGGCGTGGGTCTGCTCCACTACGGAGCGAACCAGCTTCGCGAGGCGCGCGAGCCGCGCGTCGTCGTGGAGTCGCAGCCGCCGCCGCGCCAGACGGCGCCGCGCGTGACGGCGCCTTCGAGGCCCGATCGAAGTCAGCTCATCGAGGAGCCCGTCGCCGAAAAACGTCAAGGCGGCCGGTTCTGGAATTGGTTGCGCGCAGCTTTCTGAGCTGACGCACGAGGGTAAATTTCGTAAAACGAAGTCGAGATACGGAAAGCGTTACAGATTGATAGGCGGTTTCATGGGGGAGAGGCACCCCACGAAGTCGCCCTTGGGAGCAGGCGAGGCTCCCTTGGCCCCGAGCGGCCGGAAAGAAATCCCGGGAGGCGTTTCATGAGTTTCTCTATCGAGTTTGCCGACGAGCACGCGGGTTACGACGCCCGGATCAAGGTGATCGGCTGTGGCGGGTCGGGCGGCAATGCCGTCAACACGATGATCAACTTCGGCCTCGAAGGGGTCGAGTTCCAGGTCGTGAACACCGACGCCCAGGCGCTGTCGGCGAGCATCGCGCCGATCAAGGTGCACATCGGCTCGAACGTCACCCGTGGCCTCGGCGCGGGCGCCGATCCCGAGAAGGGCCGCAAGGCGGCGCTCGAGGACGTGCAACGCCTGAAGGAGCTCATCCAGGGCGCCGACATGGTCTTCGTGACCGCCGGCATGGGCGGCGGCACGGGCACGGGCGCGGCGCCGGTGATCGCGCAGCTCGCCCGCGAGGAAGGTTGCCTCACCGTCGGCGTCGTGACGAAGCCCTTCTTCTTCGAGGGCAAGCAGCGGGCGCGTCGCGCCGAGCTCGGTCTCGCCATGCTCTCCGAGCACGTCGACACGCTCATCACGATCCCGAACCAGAAGCTCCTGACGCTCGGTGACGAGGAGCTCTCCTTCGTGGACGCCTTCCGCAAAGCCGACGAGGTCCTCTACCAGGCGATCAAGGGCATCAGCGACCTCATCACGCAGAACGGCATCGTCAACGTCGACTTCGCCGACGTGAAGACGGTCATGAGCAACATGGGCCGCGCGCTCATGGGCACGGGCTGCGCGAAGGGCCAGGGCCGCGCGCGCCTCGCCGCCGAGATGGCCATCACCTCGCCGCTGCTCGACGACATCTCGGTCGAGGGCGCGATGGGCGTGCTCATCAACGTCGTCGGCGGCCCCGACATGCGCATGCGCGAGATCGAGGAGGCCGCGACGCTCGTGCAGGAGCAGGCGCACGAGGACGCGAACATCATCTTCGGCGCGACCATCGACGAGACGATGGGCGACATGATCAAGGTCACCGTCATCGCGACGGGCTTCGACATGAACGTCTCCGACGCCGCGCAGCACACCGCGGGCGCGATGATGCCGGGCGCGCGGACGCCGCAGGCGATGCCGATCTCGACGGCGCCGTCGCTCACGAACGCGCTGACGAGCGCCCTCACGGGCGGTGGGTCGCGTTCGAACCCGCCGCCGCTCTCGGCGCCGCAGCGCAGCATGCCGCAGCCGCAGCGCGAGGAGCCGGCCTACACGGTGCGCGGCGGTCGCGGTGCGCCGGCCCAGCAGCCGGCCCCGGCCTCGCTGTCGTCGGGCGCCTCGGGCACGCCTTCGCGCGAGCGCGCGACCTTCGTCCCGCCGCTCGACGCGGACTGGGACACGCCGGCCTTCCAGCGCCGCGGTCAGTGATGGTGGGGGGCTCCGGTCGGCCCTGAGCCGATTCTCCGCGACGCGGAGAATCGTCGGGCCTTCCTCTGCCCCCCACACCCCCCGCTGGCTCGCCTCCACTTCGCGGAGCTCCGTTGCGGCTCGCCTTCGAACCGGGGCGTTCGAACCCGGGACGGGCACCGGAACGGGCTCGGGGCACGCGGTGGCGCTCGCTCCTTTGGTTGACAGCCCCTAGGGGCGACTTATCGTCTCACGGCCCTGCGACCTGTGCGGGGCGTCCCTGTCGCCCGCGATCATGAGTCAAAAACGGGATTTTTACGACGTCCTCGGACTGGCCAAGGAAGCTTCGGCCGACGAGATCCGCAAAGCGTACAGGGCGGCTGCCCTCAAGAACCACCCGGACCGGAACCCGGGCGACAAGGAGGCTGAGGCGCGCTTCAAGGAAGCCACCGAGGCCTATCAAGTCCTGTCCGACGACCAGAAGCGCGCGCGTTACGACCGCTTCGGTCACGCCGGCGTCGAGGGCATGCCCGACATGGGCGGCCAGGACATCTTCACGCACTTCCAGGACATCTTCTCGGAGCTGTTCGGCGGCTTCGGCGGCGGCGGCGGCGGCTTCGCCGGACAACGTCGTTCGCGTGGTCCGGCGCGCGGGCAAGACCTCCGCGTCGAGCAACGCCTCACGCTGCGCGAGGCGATGACGGGCACGAAGCGCGAGGTCGTGCTGCGGACGCCGGTTGCCTGCGAGGAGTGCCAGGGCAGCGGCGCGAAGCCCGGCACGAAGCGCAAGACGTGCGGCACGTGCGAAGGCGCCGGGCAGGTGTCGACCGCGCGTGGGTTCGTCATGTTCACGCAGACCTGCCCCGAGTGCCGCGGTGAAGGCACGGTCGTGAAGACGCCGTGCCCCGCTTGCAACGGCGCCGGCGCGGTCGAGAAGTCGCGCAAGGTCGTGGTGAACTTCCCGGCCGGCATCGACGCCGGCCAGCGCCTCCGCGTGCCCGGACAAGGCATGCCCGGCGCGCTCGGCGGGCCTTCCGGCGACCTCTACGTCGACGTCGACCTCCAGCCCGACGAGCGCTTCGAGCGCGACGGCGCCGACCTCGTCACGCGCGCGACCGTGTCGTTTGCCAGCGCGACGCTCGGCGGCGCGTCCGAGATCGAGCTGCCCGACGAGAGCACGGTGCGCGTCGACATCCCCGCGGGCACGCAGCCCGGCGAGGTGATCACCGTGCGCGGCAAGGGCATGCCGCGCGTCGATGGCCGCGGCCGCGGCTCGCTCCAGGTCGTCGTGCAGGTGCAGGTGCCGAAGAAGGTCTCGGCCCGCGCGCAGGAGCTCTTGAAGGAGCTTCAAGCCGAGCTCGGCCACGAGAACGAATCCGCCTCCGCGAAGAGCGCGGCGACGACGTCCTGAGCTTCTAGGCGTCCGACAGTCCCAGCCAGGCCCCGAGGCACGCGAGCCCGAACGCGAGCGGCGCGCACGCGAGGGCGATCACGACCGCCACCGGCGCCGCGAGCCCGAGCAAAACGATCGCCCCGCCGATCGCCAGGAGCGCGCTGATCGCCGGTTCGAGCACGCTCCGCGTCGCCGATGCGCGCGCCACGATCCACCCCGCGAACAGGAACGACAAGAGCGCCGCGCTCGCCAGGAGGAGCAGCGGCGCGATCGCGTTCGACGCGTCCCGATCGATGGCCGCGAACTCGAAGCCGAGCCTTCGACCGAGCAGCACCGCGCCCACCAGCATCGCCGTGATCACGCCCGTCGTCACGAGCATGCCGAGCCCGATCCAGAAGAACGAAATCGGCCGCTCCGAGCGCTTCAGCGCCTCGCGCATCGCGCGCAGCGACGGCGGCGCGAGTGGCAAGAGGCGCGCCTTCTTCGGCTCGTGCTCGCGCTCGCGCGCCTCGATCTTCGGTTTGTCCGTGCCCCGCTGCAGCACGTCGCGGAAGGCGAGCCAGGCGATCCCCGCGGCGAACGCGAGGATCGGCAGCGTCGCGAGCAGCGCCGCCGGCCCCCGGGCAAACGCGACGTGGTGCGCGACCGCGTTGCCGCCCGCGGCGCAGACCCACGCCCCGTTGAACCAGCCGCCGCCCATGCGGCCCTGCTTGTCGCGGCCGAGCGCGAAGCCCCACCACGTCGCGAGACACGTCGCCGTGAGCGTCGTCAGCGCCGTGCGCGCCGGCGCGATGAGCGAGAACGGCTGCCCGATCAGGAACAGCGCGCTCTTCAGCGTCATGAACCCGAGCGCCGCGGCCGTCGCGTACGCGATCGCGTCGATCGGCCGATGTTGCCCCACGCGCAGCCGAAACGCAGGCGTCGTCGCCGCGACCTTGAGCGCCTCTTCGAGCGGCGCGGCCACGAGGTAGGCGTACACGAGCGCCGCGAGATCGATCCCCACGCCGACCTTGCGCGGCCCGAGCAGACCCGTCAGCGCGCGCTCGCAGAGCTCGGCCGGGATGCACGCGAGCATGCCGAGCGCGAACGTCGCGACGACCGAGCGGGGGCTCGACGGCCGCAACGTTTCGCGCGAGGCAAACCCCACGTACAGCGCGACGGGCGCCGCGAGCGCGAGGAGGCCGATGAGGATCTGGAGGGCGAGCAACGTCCTAGAAGTGCAGCCCGAGCACGGCGGTGCCGGTCACTGCGGCACCGTAGCTCGAACCCTCGGCCTTGAGCACCTCCGCGCGGGCTTGCTGGAGGGTCGAGAGGTTCGGATCGCTCTGGATCTCCGTGACCTTCGAGGGATCGAGGCCCGGGCGCGTCAGGCCGAGGACCTCGGCGCTCGCGCTCACGCCGAGCGAGAAGATCGGCGTGATGTAGTAGTCGAGCCCGGCCTGGGCGCGCACGTAAAACCCGTGGATCTGCGTGTTCTGCAGGGCCGTCGCCGCCGCGCCGCTCTGCAGCGCGCTCTTGAAGCTGCCGAGCGCCGTGTAGCCGCCGCCGAGCTCGAAGTGCGGCTCGAGGTTGCCGAGCGGCAGGTGCAGGCCGAGCTCGCCGCCGACGCTGAAGAGGTCCCACGTGTTGAAGAAGCCCACGCGTCCGCGCGCGCCGAGCGTGATGAAGAGCAGCCGCACGCCGAGCCCCGCGCCGATCACCGGGCCGCTTGCTTGCGTCTCGATGAACCCTGCGCTGAAGCTCTCCTCGTCGATGTTGAAGGTCCGGAGACCCACGTGCTGGAAGCCGCCTTCGGCCTCCAGGTAAACCCACTCGAGGCCGCGGCCCGAGTCGCTCTTCTTCGCGTCGTCGAGGTCTTGCGACGTCTCCGAGGCCGCCGAGGCCTGGCTTTGCGCGGGCGCCATCGGCGGCGGCGGCGAAAGCCCTCCGGCCGACATGTCCTGTGCTTCTGCGGTCCTTACGTAAGCCAAGGATACGAGCAAGACCGCGGAGGCGAGCGTGATCCCGGCGAGCCGGGTCGTGCGTTTCGTCGTCACGTTTCTTCGTCTCCCTTCGGTTCGTCGGTGTCGTCGTCCCTGCGCGCCCCTTCGCCCTCCAGCGTACTCGTGTCGACGGGCGGGCCTGGCACACGGTAGGCACCCGTGAGCCAACGCTCCAGGTCGAGCACCTTGCACCGTGCCGAGCAGAAGGGCCGCGCAGGGTTGTCGGGCCCGAGCACGGCCTCGCGGCCGCACTGCGGGCAAGTCGATCGGGAGGATGCTCCCATGATGGCTGCTAACGTAGCAGCCTCCCGGGCGAGCATGTAGCCTCGGGGGCATCATGCGCTCGTGGAACCGAGCCGCGGCATTCGTGCTCGCCGCGGCGCTGCCTCTCGGATGTGCGGGTCGCGCCGACCTCGCCACCACCCTCGAAGACGAGGACGCCGATGCTTCCGTCCCGCCGATCGACATGGGTCCGCCCCCCGCGGCCGCCCGCGCGGACAAGCTTGATCTCCTGCTCGTCGTGGACAACTCGCGCAACCTCGACGCGGCGCACGGCCTCCTCGTCGAGACGTTGCCTTACCTGCTCGACCGGCTCACGCGCCCTGCTTGCGTGAACGGCTTCGGCACCGTCGTCTCCGAGACGGCGAGCCTCGAGGAGCCTTGCCCCGTCGGCGTGCGGGATTTCGCGCCTGTCAGGGACATTCACATCGGCGTGATCTCCACGAGCATCGGCGGCCACGGCGCGGACGTCTGCAGCCCCGCGAGCCCGAGCTTCGACCCGACGGCCAACGATCGCGCGCGGCTCCTGACCCGCGCGGCGAGCGGAGGCGCCGTGCCCACGTGGGAGAACAAGGGCTTCCTCGCGTGGGATCCGGGCCAGTCGTCGAGCCCGCCGGGCGACGCGGATCTCGGCGCGGTCGGCGCGAAGCTCGCGGAGATCGCGGGCGGCGTCGGCACGAAGGGCTGCGGCTACGAGGCGCAGCTCGAGAGCATCTACCGCTTCCTCGTCGACCCCGAGCCGTACCTCGACATCTCGGTGGTCGACAACAAGGCCGTTCCGAGCGGTGTCGACGACGTGCTCCTCCAGCAACGTGCGGACTTCCTCCGCCCCGACTCGCTCGTCGCCGTCCTCCTGCTCACGGACGAGGACGACTGCTCGACGCGCGACGGCGGCCAGTTCTTCGCCGTCAACCAGGCCCTCGGGACCGACGGAAAACCCTTCCGCATGCCGCGCGGACGCAGCGTGTGCGCGGAGGCGCCGAACGATCCTTGCTGCGTCTCCTGCGCGCAGCCCGCGCCTTCGGGCTGCCTCGCCACGGAGCTCGATCCCGCGTGCACCACGCCCGTCGAGGGGATCGAGGATCCCTTGAACCTCCGCTGCTTCGATCAGAAGCGGCGCTTCGGCATCGACTTCCTCTACCCGACCTCGCGCTACGTCGACGGCTTCACGAGCGACGTCGTCCCGAACCGCGCGGGCGAGCTCGTGAAGAACCCGCTCTTCGCGAGCGGCCGTGCAAGCGAGCTCGTCTTCTTCGCCGGCATCCTCGGCGTGCCGTGGCAGGACATCGCGGTCGATCCCAAGTCGCTCGCGATGGGCGTGCGCCCCGCGACGGAGCTCGACTGGTCGCTCCTCCTCGGCGATCCCAAGACCGGCGAGCTGCCCGCCGATCCCCTGATGCGGCCCTCGATCGATCCGCGCGACGGCATCCATCCGCTCACGGGCGTCCCGCTCGCACCGCCTTCGGCGACGAGCGCGCTCGCGAACCCGATCAACGGGCACGAGCGCACGATCCAAGGCCGCGACGACCTCCAGTACGCGTGCATCTTCCCGCTGCGCGTGCCCAAGGAGTGCACAGGCCAGACCGACTGCGAGTGCGCGGGCATCGACGCCCCGACGAACCCCATCTGCCAGGCGCCCGACGGCAGCTTCGGCTCGACGCAGCGCTTCGCCCGCGCCGTGCCCGCCACGCGCCCGCTCGCCGTCATGAAGGAGCTCGGCACGCAGGCCGTCGTCGCCTCGATCTGCGCCGACAAGGTGAGCTCGCCCGTGCAGCCGACCTTCGGCTACAAACCCGCCGTCGACGTGCTGCTCCGCTCGATCCGCCGGAGGCTCGAACCCGGCGGCTGAGCTTTACTCCACACGCACCGCCGCGTAGAGCGCCTCGCCGTCACGGCGCAGCCGCACGAGCAAGGTCCCCGGCCGCTTCGCCTTGTCGACCAAGCGCAAGAAGTCCGCGCCGTGCTCGATCCGCTGGCCGTTCACCTCCACGACCACGTCGCCCACTTCGAGCTCGCCCGCCGCGGCGCCGCGTGGATCGAGCCCGTCGATGCGCGCGCCGCCGCCGAGCGCGTCGCTCACCGACACGCCGATCGTCTTGCGCGGGCCTATGTCCTCGGGTTTCTGCGCCGGCTTCTCCTCGGACTCGGGCTTGGCCAGCACCACGCGCTTGACCCGCTCGTCCTTGCCGTGCCGGACGACGAGCCGCATCGACTCGCCGGGCTTTCGGTGCCCGAGCATCCGCGCGAGCTCGGCCGCCTGCTCGATCGGCTCTTCGTCCGCCGAAAGGATCACGTCGCCCGGCTCGATGCCGACCTTCTCCGCCGGCCCGCCCGCCTCCACGTCGGTCACGAGCGCGCCCGTCGGCCCCGGCAGCGAGAGCGCGCGCGCGAGGTCGTGCGAGATTGCCTGGAACGCGACGCCGAGCACGCCGCGCGACACGCGCCCCTCGTCGCGCAGCTCCGGGATGATGGCGCGCACGTCGTCGATGGGGATCGCGAAGCCGATGCCCTGCCCGCGCGCGTGGATGACCGTGCTCACGCCGACGACGCGGCCGTGCCCGTCGAAGACCGGGCCGCCGCTCGACCCGGGGTTGATGCTCGCGTCCGTCTGGATGAGGTGGTCGAAGGGCCCGAGGCCGAGCACGCGCTCCTTCGCGCTCACGATCCCGAGCGTCACCGTGTGCCGGAGGCCAAACGGGCTCCCGATGGCCACGAGGTAGTCGCCCACGCGGAGCGCCTCGCTCGTCCCGAACTGCGCCACGGGCAGGCCCGTCGCGCCGCGCAGCGCGAGCAGCGCCACGTCGAGCTTCTCGTCTTCCCCGAGCACCGAGGCTTCGTGCTCACGCCCATCCGCGAGCTGCACCCGCACCCGCTCGGCGCCGTGCACCACGTGCGCGTTCGTCACGACGAGCCCGTCGGGGCTCACGATGAAGCCCGATCCCAGAGACCGCTCGATCGAGCGTGACGTCCCACCGGCGCGCACGCGCTGCGGGTCTTCGCGCTCCTCGGATCCGCGTGTGGCCGCGACGCTCACCACGGTCGGCCGCACGTGCTCGACGAGGGCCGAGATGTCGAGCGCGACGCCCGCCTCTCCCGGCGGGGCCGGGGGCAACACCGCCGCCGCGGTGGGCGTGAAGGCGCGGTCATGCGTGGTCGCATCGGCGCGGTTGCTGCAAGCCGGAACCCCCTGAGAGAGGGCCAGGCCAAGCGTGAAGGCCAGCGCGGAGGACGTCATGGACGGCACGTAGAGCCGTCCCCTTGGGTCGCAAGCGAGCCTCACCCACCCCAACCCTCCCTCTCCACCCGGTGGAGAGGGAGGGAGCGCACGCATGCGCCCGTTTCTCCCCCTCTCCGCCGCGCGGAGAGGGGGTTAGGGGGTGAGGTCAGCGTGGGGAGTGAGCTCAGAGCTCGACCCGCAGGAACTCCACCTTGATCTCGACATGACGCCCGCTCGTTTGCGTGAACGAGGCGACCCCGCGTTTGCCCTCCCAGCGATGCGCCAGGCCGAACGCGCCGGCGCCGCTCGGATCCTCGGGCGCCTCCGTGTCGCTGAGCTCGACCGAGAGCCGGAGGATCTGCTTGCCCGCGGTCACCGAGCTGCCTTGCAGCGCGAAGGTCCCGCCGCGGAGCAGGGCCATGGTGTTCTTGGCGGCCTTGAGCAGGTGCGCGGGCGGGTTCGGCGCGAGGGGCTCGACGCCGGTGATCTTGCCCTCGTCGCTGATGATCATGGCCACCTCGATCGACCCACCGCTGCCGACCGGCAGCTTCCCCCACGCCGCATCCGAGCCGCTGGCCATCGGCAGGGCGCGGGTAAAAGCCCGCCCCAGGTCCCGCACCGACGAGGCCCCCGCACTGCCGAACGAGCCCCCGCCTCCCGGAGACGATTCCCCGGGGGGATCCTTGTCGCCGGAGCCGGGGGATGTGTTGTTCGACACGGGGGGCGTCGTTTTGGTGCGGGGGAGTGTGTTTTTGGATACGGGGACTCGCTTGTCGGAGGGGGGGATCGACTCGCCGGAGGGGGGGATCGACTCGTCGGAGGGGGGGATCGACTCGTCGGAGGGGGGGACTGGCTCCTCCGGCTCCGTTTTTGGCTCCTTGGGCTTGGGCGGATCGGCCTTGGGCTTGGGCGGATCGGCCTTGGGCTTGGGCGGATCGGCCTTCGGCTTCGGCGGGTCGACCTTGGGCGGCGGCGGAGGCGGCTCGGCGGGCTCGCTCGGGGCGGCTGCGGGCGGCTCAGGCGGGGCGGCGGGGGCGGGGGCGGGGGCGGGCTGGCCCGGCGCGCCCCCGACCTCGCTGCCGGTCACGTCCACCTCGTGAAGCTCGCCACCGATGGGCGCGGCCGTCGTGCCGGCCCACGTATCCGCGGGCGGCGTGAGCTCCTCGGGCGCGCGCTCCTTTCGTAGCCCGGCGGCGGCGATCAGCGACGCGTGCGCCAGGATCGACACGATGACCGTTCCTTGCATCACCCACGTCGTGCTGGATCCGTCGCGTGCCATCCCGGTTGTCCTCGCGCCTTCGCGCTCGTAGTGTCCGCCAGGCAGGACAACGCCCGCGCGCTCACGTTCCCGGTCCCGGTCCCGATCCAGACTACCACATGAGGCTCCTCGCCATCTCCACCTCCACGCCTCGCGGCAGCGCGGCCGTCTTCGACGGAGGCAAGCTCATCGGCGCGTCCGTCTACACGGACCTCGAAGGCCACGCCGAGCGCATCTTCCTCGCCGCCGAAGACGCCCTCCGCGCGGCGGGCGTCTCCGCCGCGTCGATCGAGGCCTTCGCCTGCGACATCGGTCCCGGCTCGTTCACCGGCGTCCGGGTCGGGGTCGCCGCGACGAAGGGCATGGCGATCGGCCGAGGCGCGCCGCTCGCCGGCGTCGGCTCGCTCGAAGCCATGGCCGCGGAGGCCTTCGCGAGCGGCCAGGCTGGGCCACACGACCTCGTCGTCGCCGCGCTCGACGCGAAGAAGCAGGAGCTCTTCCTCGCCGCCTTCGACGTGCGCGGCGCCCTTTGCTGGGCCCCGCGCCACGTCCCTCGCGCCGACGTGGCCGCGCTCGTGCTTGCTGGCCCGGGCGCGTCTCTTCCGCCGGGCGGGCTCCTTCGCGTCGTCGGCGAGGTCGCGGCCGAGGATCCGGCGCTCGCCGCGTTCGTGCTTCGCTCGCCCGGGACCGACCTGCCCGACGCTGCGGCCGTGGGACGCGTCGCGCTCGGTAGGCTGGTTTCCGGCGGTGACTTCGACCCCGAGTACATCGAACCGCTCTACGTTCGTCCGCCGGACGCGAAGCCGATGGCATCGGGCGGGCCCAGCTAGGTAGACTCCGGACCTGGATGGACCTACCCGACGAAGATCCCGAGGCCGCCGAGGCGGCGCGCGTGCTCATCGCGCGATTCGGCCGCAGTTTCCAGCCCGGCGAGGTGATCTACCGGGAGGGCGAGCCCGGCACGGAGGCGTACCTGCTCGAGGAGGGCCGCGTGCGGCTCATCAAGAAGGTGCGCGGCGCCGAGCGCAGCTTGATGGTGCTCAAGCCTGGCGACCTCTTCGGCGAGTCGGCGCTCGTGCCCGGCGCGGAGCGCTCCTCGACCGCGGTCGCGCTCTCCTCGGGCCTCGCGCTCGCGATCGACCAGACGACGCTGCAGAACTTGCTCGAGCACAACGCCAGCATCGCCTCGCGCATGGTCAAGCAGCTCGTGCGACGGCTGCGTGATGCCGAGGATCAGATCGAGCTCATCATGCTCACGGACGTGCAGTCGAAGATCGTGAGCGCGCTCCTCAAGCTCGCGCAGCAGACGCGCGAGGCGGGGGGCAACAACGCGGTCTTCACGGTCACGCCGATGGAGCTCGCCACGCGCGTCGGCCTCGACGTCGACACCGTGAAGCGCAGCGTCCAGAAGCTCCGGGAGGGCCAGTACATCCGCGTCGCCGACGAGCGGCTCGAGGTCCCGGACATCGAGGGCCTGCGCAAGCTCTACGGCCTCCTCGGACAGAAGGACGAAGTCGCGAACGAGGCGTGAACCGCCCGCGTTTCGGTTCCGTTCGGCGCTCTCGGACGAACGTTGCGCCTCAAAACAACGCCGAATCTTCCCGCATAACACGCTCTCGCCCCCTCGCGCCACGTCTTCCTTGCGTGCGCGTGTTTCTTTGTGCCGACGCGTGGGGGAGGGCGTCTTTTGCGGGTTGACGCTTCTTCCAGCCTGGGTTACCCAAGTTTTCCCGGGCGCTTGGCCCGGATTTGGGCCTCGGGCAGAGCCCGGGGGCGGATCGGGAGAGCCCTTCTCCTACAAAACAAGGGCATCTCGGTCAGTGAGGACGCATGATCCAGGGGCAAACGGGCGAGAAGAGGGGCGGCTGGTCGCGCAAGATGCGCGGCCCCGCGGCGCTCACTTGCTCGGTCTTGCTCCCGCTCCTCCTCACGTTCGGGCCGGCCTGCAGCGGCGCACAGGAGCGTGTGGACGGCGTGGATGCGAAGGCCCGCGCCGAGTATGACCTCGGGCGTGAGGCGTTCGAGGGAGGGCGTCTCCGCGAGGCGCTCGGCCATGCGCAGGCCTCGATCCGTATCGACGAGGCGAACCCCGACGCGCACTATCTCGCCACCGTCATTCTTTTGGCATTCTGCGCGGTGGACGAGACGTCGACCGACTGTCGCTTCGAAGAGGCGGAGCGCCACGCGCGCGCCGCGCTCGAGTTCGCGCCCGACCTGCGCGACGCGAAGAACGCGCTCGGCGTGATTCTCGTGCATCGGAAGAAGTACGACGAAGCTGTGGCCGTCCTCAAGCCGCTGGCCGAGGACATTCTTTATGCTTCCCCCGAGCAAGCGTGGGGAAATCTTGGCTGGGCATATCTTTCGCGCGGGAGCGTCGACGAGGCGATCGACGCGCTCCGGCGATCTCTCGCGGCGCAGCCGCTCTTTTGTGTAGGGAACTACCGCCTCGGGCTGGCGTACGAGCAAAAAGGCGAGCTTGCGCTTGCGCGAGAGGCCTTTACGAAAGCGCTCGAGACGGATAAACCTCAGTGTCGGAACCTCCAGGAGGGGTTCGCCGCCCGCGCTCGCGTGGCGGGAAAGCTCGGGCAGCAGGATCTCGCCCGGGAAGATCTCGAACGATGCCGCGATGTGGCCCCGGCGACAGTGGCCGGAAAACGTTGCGCTGCAGAACTCGGGTCTTTGCAATGAGTTTTTGCGCGGCTTTTTCTGAAATCGTGCAAAAGGGAGTCAATCGAATCGATTGAATGAACGGGTGAAGTAGGGATGGAGTCGATCGGCCGCTACCTGAGACATGCCCGTGAGACGAGGGCAATGAGCGTGGAGGAAGTCTCCCGCGCCACCCGCATTCCCGTCCCCTCGATCGAGCGAATCGAGGCGGATCACTTCGACGATTTGCCAGGTGAAGTGTTCGTCCGGGGGTTCCTCCGCGCCTATGCGCGCGCGGTCTCCCTCCCCGTGGAAGAGGTGCTCGCCCGGTATACCGCGAGCCGCCGCGTCGCCGTGGTCACGCCACTTCCCATTGCGTCCCCAGCCGGCGGCTCGCAAGGGAAGCGCTTCGGCGTGGCGATGGCCTTCGTGCTCCTCTTGATCCTGTTCACGCTGGCCCTGAGCATCGTCATGCGGCCGCGCGGGCACGACATGCCGCCTGAGCTGTCGAGTCGTGACGCCGGGGGAATTTCGGCGCACGTGAACGCCCAGGGATGACGTGATGAAGAGCTTGCAGGCGCTGGGGCTCCTCGCGCTCCTCGCGACGGGATGCAACCCCTTGCCGGCGTGGACGTCGGGGCAGGTCGGCTGCGCCGAGGAGCAGATCGTGATCACCCGCGACGAGATGGGGTTCGCGGGGCGCACCTGGACGGCCGTTTGCCGGGGCAAAACGTTCTACTGCACCTCCGTCAACACCGGGCCCCAGGGGGCCATGCAGGTCTCGTGCAAGGAGGAAGCGCAATCCGACGCCCCGCCCCCGAGCGCCCCGCCCCCGAGCGCCCCGCCTGCCGCGACCGGCTGCCAGTACGACACGCAGTGCAAAGGCGACCGGATCTGCAAAGAAGGGCAATGCGTCGACCCGTAGCTCGACGCTGCGAGCGCCGCCGCTAGAACATCGATCGGTTTGCAACCGCTCGATGTTCTAGCTCTTTTGTCCCGAGGGGGACGCCTCGCGTCCCCCTCTCGTCCGGGCAAAGCCCGGACGATTCACCCCCCGAGGGAAGCTCGCTTCGCGATCTTCCGAGCATCGAACCGGTCGATGCTCTAGAGAAGGCGCATGCCCCGCCCCCCCCGGACCAGCTCGACCCGCTTGCGCACCGAAGCGCTGCTCGTCCGGCGGGTCCCCGTGGGCGAGGCCGATCTCATCGTCACATTGTTCACCGAGGCGCGGGGGATCATCTCGGCCGTCGCGCGATCGGCGCGTCGATCGAACAAGCGGCTCGTCGCGCTGGAGCCAATGCATCTGCTCCGCGTGACGCTCGAAGAGCGCGAGCAAAAAGATCTGGCCGTGCTCGGCGAGGCGGCGATCGCGCACCCACGCATGCAGCTCGTCTCCGCGCTGGATCGCCTGGAAGCCGCAGGAAGAGCGCTGCGCTGGGTCCGCTCGGTCGCGCCGCCCGGCACACGCGAGCCGGGCCTTTTCGCCACGGTGAACGAGCTGCTCGACGCGCTCGACGCGCCCACGCCCGCGCGCTCGTCCGAGGCGGAGCTCGCGACGTCAGGGCTGCGTTTGCTCGCGGATATGGGCTTCGGCCTGGTGCTCGATCGATGCGTGCGTTGCAGTCGCGTTTGCCCAGCGGAGGCACCTGCGTGTCTGGATGCACTCGCCGGCGGGCTCGTCTGTCGCGCTTGCGGCGGGGCGCGGCTCGTGCTTCGAGCAGACCTCCGGGGGCGAGTCGAGGCTGCCTGCGCGGGCGACGATGAAGCGCTGCGCGCAGAGGACACGCGAATCGTGGTGGACCTCGTGGAAGCCGTGATCCAGGCGCACGCCGGTCCGGCGAAGTAGGCGCTGGGAGGCGCTGAGCTGGGGCGTTGCCCCAGGCCCCACCAGGGGCTATCCGCCCCTGGACCCGGACCAGCGCAAGCGCTGGACCCGGGGTCGATGA
>NZ_JAGTJK010000003.1:0-587019 GCF_028435265.1 Polyangium jinanense
GCATCGCGCAGTTCTTCCAACCCGAGTCCAGGGCTTGCCCTGGTTCGGGTCGAGGGGCGAACAGCCCCCGCGGGGTCCGGGGCAGCGCCCCGGCGCGGCGGCTTGCAATCGCGGGAAACGCGGACTTGCTCAGCGGGATGGGACAGCCTTCGGACGGCTTCCGACGAATGCCGCCAGGTGCTCGCCGGTCAGCGTCGACTTTGCCGCCACCAGGTCGGCTGGGGTGCCTTCGAACACGATCCGCCCGCCGTCGTGGCCTGCGCCTGGCCCGAGGTCGATGATCCAGTCGGCGTGCGCCATCACCGCCTGGTGGTGCTCGATCACGATGACCGACTTGCCGGAGTCGACCAGCCGGTCCAGGAGGCCGAGCAGCTGCTCGAGGTCGGCCAGGTGTAGCCCGGTGGTCGGCTCGTCGAGCACGTAGACGCCGCCGTCTTCACCCATGTGCGTTGCGAGCTTGAGCCGCTGCCGCTCGCCACCTGACAGCGTGGTGAGTGGTTGGCCGAGCCGCAGGTAGCCGAGCCCCACGTCGGCCATGCGCTGCAGGATCGCGTGCGCGGCTGGCGTACGCGCCTTGCCGGCGCCGAAGAAGTCGACCGCGTCTTTGACCGGCAGGTCGAGCACCTCGGCGATGTTGCGCCCGCCGAACCGGTACTCGAGCACAGACGCCTGGAACCGCTTGCCCTCGCAGTCCTCGCAGACCGTCGTGACGCCGGCCATCATCGCGAGGTCGGTGTAGATCACCCCGGCGCCATTGCAGGTCGGACACGCGCCCTCGGAGTTGGCGCTGAACAGGGCGGGTTTCACGTTGTTCGCCTTCGCGAACGCCTTGCGGATCGGCTCCAGCAGATCGGTGTAGGTCGCTGGGTTGCTTCGCCGCGAGCCACGGATCGGGGCCTGGTCGACCGACACCACCCCGTCTCGGCCCGACACCGAGCCGTGGATCAGCGAGCTCTTGCCGGACCCCGCCACGCCGGTCACCACCACCAGCACGCCGAGCGGGATATCGACGTCGACGTTCTTCAGGTTGTGCGTGCGGGCGCCGCGCACCTTCATCACACCCGACGGTTTCCGCACCGACCGCTTCAGCGAAATCCGGTCGCTCAGGTGACGCCCGGTGAGCGTACCGCTCGCCCGCAGCCCGTCGACGGTGCCCTCGAAGACCACCTCGCCGCCCGCGGTGCCGGCGCCGGGGCCGAGATCGACGACGTGGTCGGCGATCGCGATCGTCTCCGGCTTGTGCTCGACCACGAGGACGGTGTTGCCCTTGTCGCGCAGCCGCAGCAGCAGATCGTTCATCCGCTGGATGTCGTGGGGGTGCAGCCCGATCGTCGGCTCGTCGAAGACGTAGGTCACGTCGGTGAGCGACGAGCCGAGGTGGCCGATCATCTTGGTGCGTTGCGCCTCGCCGCCCGACAGCGTGCCGGTCGGCCGGTCGAGGCTGAGGTAGCCCAGCCCGATCTCCACGAACGAGTCGAGCGTGTGGCGTAGCGCCGAAAGGAGCGGCGCGACGGACGGTTGGTCCAGACCGCGCACCCACGCGGCGAGGTCGCTGATCTGCATCGCGCAGGCGTCGGCGATGTTCTTTCCCTTGATCTTGGAGGACCTGGCGGCCTCGCTGAGCCGGGTGCCGCCGCACTCGGGGCAGGTGGCGAACGTGACCGCCCGCTCCACGAAGGCGCGGATGTGCGGCTGCAGCGCGTCGACGTCCTTGGACAGGAACGACTTCTGGATCGTGGGGATCAGGCCCGCGTACGTCAGGTTGATGCCGTCGACCTTGATCTTGGTCGGCTCCTTGTGGAGCAGGTCGTGGAGCTCCTTCTTGGTGAACTTGCGGATCGGCTTGTCCGGGTCGAAGAAGCCGCAGCCGCGGAAGATCCGGCCGTACCAGCCATCCATGCTGTAGCCGGGGATCGAGAGCGCACCCTCGTTGAGCGACTTCGTGTCGTCGTACAGCTGGGAGAGGTCGATGTCGCTGACCGATCCCATGCCCTCGCATCGCGGGCACATGCCGCCGGTGCGGGTGAAGACGACCTTCTCGGCCTTGCCGGCTCCCTTCTCGACCGTGATCGACCCGGCCGCGCGGACCGAGGGGACGTTGAAGGCGAAGGCCTGGGGCGGGCCTACGAACGGTTTGCCGAGGCGGCTCCACAGCACCCGCAGCATCGCGTTGGCGTCGGTCACCGTGCCGACCGTCGAGCGGGGGTTGCCGACCAGTCGCTCCTGGTCGACGATGATCGCGGTCGTCAGCCCTTGCAGGACGTCGACTTCGGGCCGGTCCAGCGTCGGCATGAATCCCTGCACGAACGCACTGTAGGTCTCGTTGATCAGCCGCTGCGACTCCGCCGCGATTGTGCCGAACACCAAAGACGACTTGCCCGATCCCGAGACGCCGGTAAACACGGTCAGCCGCCGCTTGGGGATCTCGACGCTGACGTCCTTCAGGTTGTTCTCCCGGGCGCCCTGGACGCGGATCAGATCGTGGTTGTCTGCGGGGTGCTGGCTTTTGGAGACCATGTTGGGCTCATGTCATCGAGCACCAACGGGTTTGTCAAGAGACGCCGCCGGGTTTGTCCAGGGACCCCGCAGGCGTCTCGGATCACCCACGAGATCGAGCAGACGCCTCGCTACGTCGTCTTCGACGACCGCTTCCTGCGCGGCTGCGGCAAAGGCCCTGTCCCGCGCGCCCTGCGCTCGCTCCCTGGCGGCGGTGAGAACCCCGCGGTTTCGAGCTCACGCACCGTCACCGCGCGTGCCTCCGGCGGCGTCACGAGCGCGGCCCGGAAGAGGATCCCTTCGAGCTCCGCGTCGTTGCCCGGGAAATCGTAGTCCACGAGCGCCGCCAGCGCGCGCGGATCGATCCCGAGCGGCGCCTGCCGCAGCCGCTTTCCGATGCGCGTGAGCGTCTCCAGCACGAGGAGCGAGAGATCCTCCCCGCGCGACGAGAGCGCCGGCAGCGCCACGGACCGATCCCCGAGCCGATCCGCCAGCGCCTCCGAGAGCTTCCCGCTCGCCGCCAGCGAGTCCACCGTGCCCGGCAGCGCCACCACGAGCCCCACGTCCGCGGGCAAACCCGACGCGATCCGCATCTGCACGAGCTCCGGCAGCACGTGCGCGTCGAGCAAGACGAGTGTCCCACCCGCGGCAAGCGCGAGCGGCGACGCGACCCGATCCTGCCACTTCGCCGTGTCGTGCTCCGCCGGGTTCGTCCCGTCCACGATCACCATGACGCCCTTCTTGCGCGCCGACGCAAGGTGCACGAGCGCCGCCCACGCGACCGCGTCGATCCCAGGCGACGTCAAGAGCGTGACCGGCACGTCCACGCCCGCGAGCTGCTCCAGCCGCTGCACCGCCGCCTGCGCCGCGGGGCTGTAAAGCGCGACCCGCGCCCGCTGCTCGAAGCTCTTCGCCACGGCCTCGAACTGGCCCTCGATGCGCCCGAGCTCCGTCGCGAGGCGCGCGCGCTCCGCTTCGCGCGTTTCGAGGTCGCCCCGCGCGACGAGCTCACGCTCGCGGGAGCGCGACAGCATCGACGACACGCCGAGCACCGCGGCCAGCCGATCCGAGAGCTGCCGCAGAGCCCGCACGTCCGAGAGCGCCTTGGGCGCGACCCGCGCCCCCGCGGGCACCGTGAGCGCCCCGATCGGGCCATCCACGTCGCGGACCACGCTCACGGCCGAGAGGTGGTTGTCCTCCATCCACGCGATGAGCGGACGCACCTCGGGCTTCCGCACCGACACCGCATGCATCACCTCGATCCGCAGGATCCGCTCGGGCTCCGCGTCCGCGAGCGAGACGAGCCGCGGCGGCATCTCGGCCTTTTTCGTGTGAAGGAAGCCAGCGCGATCGACGCTGACCTGTTCGGCCGGGAAGAACCGGTAGAGGGCCGGCGGATCGCCGTCTTGCCCGAGCGCGCCGCGCAGCTCGAAGAGCGCCGATCGGAGCGCATCTTCCGGATCAGGCGTCATCGCCGCCCGCGTCGCAGCCTGCAGCGCCGGCAAGAGCCGCCCGCTCCCGGGCCCCGCCCGATGCGCGAGCCTCTGCGCGACGAGCGCCGCAATCGCAGCCGCCCCCGCCGCCCCGAACGCGATCGGCCCCGCCACGGCCGGCCGCACGTGCGCCGCATAGACCGCGCCAAGCGCGATCGGCGCGACGAGGCCCGTCGTCGCCAGCGTGAGCCGAAGGACCGAGAGGACCGTCTCGGGCTCACGGCTCGCCGCCGCAAACGCCGCGCCGACCGACGCAAGCACCACCGCGATCGGCAAGACCCGCTCAGGCGGGAGGACCTGCGCCGCGGCCGCGAGGATCCCCACGGCGAGCGCGATCGAGCCGAGCCAGAGCGCCGCCTGCGCCCGCTCCGCCACGCCGATCTCAGCGCGCCGCGTGGCCGCAAGCCGCGCCGCCGCGAAGAGCTGGACGCCGAGCGAGCCGATCGACGCAGCCACGGTCGCATAGTCGATGAGCAGCGGATCGAGCCCCTCGGTGCGCTCGGGCAGCATCGCAGCCGCGCCGGGCAGCGCCGCCGCGACCACCCAGAAGAACGCGGCAAACGCAGCAGCGTCGAGCCTACGCGCCGAGGGACTCGGCTCCGCGAGCCCACCAAGAGGTTTGATCCGCGCAATGGCCCACAAGGAGCCCATCGCTGCCAGCGCGACGCCGAGGTTCTCGCCTGCGACGAAGCCCGGCGCGCTCGCCCCGCATCGCGACGCAGTGAAGAGCGCAGCGCCAGCGATCGTGAGCCGCGCAGCCGAGCGCGCGCCCGGATCGAGCGTATCGTCGCCGCGCACGTCCTCCGCAGTCAGCCTCCAGCCGACCACACACGCGAGCGGCAAGAGCAGCGCAAACCACGTGCTCGCATCCCCGCCCGTCGCCCAGAGCCCCGCAACCGCGGCATACGCCACGGCGAGAGCCGCGATCCAGAGCGAGCGGGTATGCCAGGGCATCGCCCGGCAGGGTAGCGGAAGGGCAGCCGCTGGGCCAAAGGGCAGGGGCGCCGCGCCGGGGCTCTGCCCCGGACCCCGCGGGGGCTGTTCGCCCCTCGACGACTCGGGTTGGAAGAACTGCGCGATGCGCAGTTCTTCCACGAGCCGGTGGGACAGGGACAGCGTTGCCAGTCGAAAGGTCAGCGCTGCTGTCTTGGTCGGCAGGGTCGTGGCTGGTCTTGCCTCGGCCTGTTCGATGAACTGCGCATCGCGCAGTTCATCGACCAAGGGTCCAGCGCTTGCGCTGGTCCGGGTCCCGGGGCGGACAGCCCCGGGTGGGGCCTGGGGCAACGCCCCAGCGCAGCGGCCCCCCTCCTCAGCCGAGGGGCTTACCGCCCGTGACGCCGAGCACCTCGCCGTTCACGTAGCTCGACTCGTTCGACGCGAGGAACACGTACGCTGGCGCGAGCTCTGCTGGCTGCGCGGGCCGCTCCATGGGGCTGTTTTCCCCGAAGCGCGCGTTCTTGTTCGCCGGGAACGACTGCACGACGAGCGGCGTCCACACCGGCCCTGGCGCCACCGTGTTCACCCGGATCCCGCGCTCGATCAGCCCCTGCGCGAGGCCCTTGCTGAAGGTGACGATCGCGCCTTTCGTGGCCGCGTAATCGAGGATCTCCGGGCTCGGCTGGTAGGACTGGATCGATGCCGTGTTGATGATGACGCTGCCCGGCTTCATGTGCGGCAGCGCGTGCCGGACGATGTGGAACATCGCGAGGATGTTCACGCGGAAGGTGCGCTCCACGCGCTCGGCGTCGAGCTCCTCGAATGTCTCGACGGCCTTGCCCTGCTCGGCCGCGTTGTTCACGAGGATGTCGATGCGGCCGAAGGCCTTCACCGCGTCCTCCACGAGCTTCTTGCATGCCGTGTCGGACGAGAGATCGCCGGGGAAGAGCGCGGCTTTCTGGCCGGCTTCCTCCACGAGGCGCTTCGTCTCGTTCGCGTCCTCGTGCTCGCTCAGGTACGCGATGCCCACGTCTGCGCCCTCGCGCGCGTAGGCGATCGCGACGGCGCGCCCGATGCCGCTGTCGGCGCCGGTGATCAGGGCGATGCGGTCCTTCAGCCGTCCGAGCCCTCGGTACGACGTCTCCCCGTGGTCCGCTCGAGGCTGCATGCCCGACTCGGCGCCGGGGTGCTCCTGCTCCTGCGCTGGGAACGGAGGTTTCTGCCCGAGGTCTTTGGGATCCTTCTTCGCGGCTTGCTTCATGATTCCCCCCGGCGACGTACCTGGGGTCCGGAGGGACCAACCGAAAGGATGGACGCCGGATGGGTTCGTCCGCCGCGATCATCCCTTCACTTCAGGATGAGCCGCATCGAGAAGGGGCCCGCGGGGCTCCCCGCGTTCGTATCGACGAACAGGATCGTGGGCGTCACGCCGCCGGGGATGCGGATGACCTCGTCGCCCTTCTCCGGCGAGTCGATGCACCCGTCCTGCGCGAGCTGGGACATGTCGTTCTCGCAATCGGTGCGCGCGTAGAGCACGGCGTCGAAGGTCGCGTCGAGCTGCACCTCGATCTCCTTCGCGAGCGGCGCCTTGATCGAAAAAATCGTCTGTCGCCCTTGCCCCGCGCAATCGTTCGTGTCGCAGGCTCCGCATTTCGCGTCGTTGTCGGGGCCGACCTTGTTCACGCCGAGCACCATGGCGGTGGTGCCGATCGGCGTGCCGAGCACGACGGGCACCGGGCCCGTGCAGCTCGTGCCTGGAAAGAAGCTCACGGTCAGGTGGTAGGCGCCCCGATCCTCCGACGTCCGGCCGTCCACGAAGAGGTAAATCCGCTCGCCCGTCATGACCGGGAACGAAAGGAGCTCGCCGCCGAGGGCGCTCTGGTCATGGCAAAGCACGACGCCGTCCGGGTTCGAGCAACTCGTCCGGCGCGCGTAGAGAACGCTGTTGAAGCTCGTCGCCGTGGCCGGCAGGCTCGCCGTGAGATATCCGGTCTGCTCCGCGTCGAAGACGTAGACGTGCTCCGGGCCGCTCGACGTCGTGCACCCCGTGAACGGGCCACTCTCGATCGTGCCCTTTGCCTCGGTCGTCTCGGCGTCGATCTCCACCGTGCCCCAGTCCACGAAGACGAGCGGAATGGCGTCGTCGCAGCCGAGCCCCTGCGGAGGCGCGCCTCCGGGACCGCCGTCCGCCTCGTCGCCGCCGGTGCCGCCGGTGCCGCCGCCACCACCACCGCCCGCGCCCGAGGTGACACCGATGGGCTCGATGCCCACCACGAGCCCGCAAGCCGAGAGGCTCGTGGTCGCGACGGCAAGCGCCCCGAGGACACGAAGACCCAAAGGACGAGCAGCGCCTCCCATCAGAACGCTCCTCGCACGACGCCGCCCACGCTCGCCGGCTCTGCGACCGGCAGGATCTCGATGCGCCCGGCGGCCGGCCGTTTGCCCGACCCGCTCGTGAGCCAGACGATCGCGCCCGCCGCGAGCGCGGCGCCTCCCACGACGAACCCTGCCGTCGACGCGCCCGCGAACCGCGACGCCTCGGCCCCCTTGTCGGCCACGGCTTGCGTGCACCCGGACAAACCCGCGGGCGCGCTGCATTGCCTGGGCGCCATCTCTTTGACCTCCTCCCATTTCGCGAAGGCCAGCCCGCCGGTCACGCCGCCGACCGTGAACCCCGCGAGGGCCACGCCCCCGAGCGAAAGGACCAGCGGGGGCGGAGGGCTCATCCCTCGCCGTTCGTCGCGTCCACGTGGCACCTCGCGCACGCGCGGCGCCCACGCTGCGGGCGCGGGGATGGGCACGGTCACCGTCTCGCCATTCCTCGACACGTTCACGACGCTCTCCCAGGCCTGTTTGTCCGGCCGGATGGCGCGGATCGTGTGTTTTCCGAGGTCCACCGGCATCGGCGTGCCCCAGAGCGCCTCGCCGACCGCCACGCCGTCGCGCGTGATCGTGAGGCCCTTCCGGTCCGCGACGGACGCCGGCACCATCAGCACGAGCCTCGGCAGCTCGGCATCGAGGGCGTCGGCGCGGGCGCGCGCCTCGGCCTCGCGCGCTCGGTTTTTCCCGGTCGCCTTGTCGGCCTCGGCGACCGCGACGTAGAGCGCCCACGCGCTCGCGGGCCGCGCCGTCGCCTCGTAACACCTGGCGAGCTCGAGCTTCGTCCCGTTCGCCGGATCGAGCCGATCGCTCTCCTCGTACATCTCGCAGGCGCGCGCGTGATGCCCCTCGAGCGCGAGCACGTACGCGTCCTGGTAGAGTTTTTCCGCGGTCGCGCGGACATCGGGCGGCACCTCGGCGGACGCGCTGCCCGCGAGCGTCACCGCGAACGCGGCCCCGAGGAGGAGGGCCGCGGCGCGGGGGAGATTCCTATCGATAATCACGCGAGCCAATAGGACCATTCTAGGCAAGCCCCCGTGCGCCATGGCGCAGCCGTCCTCGCGCAGATGATGTTCGTCAATAGCGCGGAGGAGGTCGGGGTGTCGAGCGATTCTGTGGAAAAACCGTCCGCCCTGTGGTCGAAGGAGGCGCCGACCCCGACGAAATCGGAACGACCCCGACAGAAGCGGCCGCGGGCGCGACCGTTTTGGCCTCGTTCGGGGCCTGCTCCGACGCGGACAAACCCGTGCTCGGGAGGGTCGCGGGGAGGGGAGGAAACAGAAAAGACGATGCGGCGGGGACCGGCGACGCGGTCGTATGGGCCCCGGGGGACATCTTGTAAAAGAATCCGCCGAGCGGCACGCTGAGCGTGAGCACGATCGCGGCCGCCGCGAAATGCCGCACCATGGCGCGCCGCGGCTTTGCCGTATGCGTCTCGGTCGGCGCGCCGAGGTTCGACGGGAGCGTCCCGCCCTCTGCTGGAATCGTCGTTTGAATGCCTGCGCGCGTCCACGGCGGAGGGGTGCGGCCGAGGTCCATCGTTTGATCGGCTCGCAGCGCGAAGCTCGCATCGACCTCTGGCACGGCGGCGATCGACATCGCGGCTTTTTTCGTCGCCTGAGCGTGCACACGCTCGATGCGCGCGACGAGCGCCGCCGGCGGCTCCGGGTCGGGGCGCGCGAGCGGCGCGAGATCACGCGCCAGGGCGACCACGTCCGGATAACGCCGCTCGCGGTCCTTCTCCAGGCAACGCAGGATGATCGCGTCGAGGCTCGGCGGCAGGTCCTTGCGGAGCGAGGACGGCACGGGCGGCTTCTTGTTCGCGAGCTGGGAGAGGATCTGCAGCACGTTGCTGCCGCCGAAAGGACATTCCCCCGTGACGAGCTGGAAGAGGATGATCCCGAGCGCCCAGATGTCGCTTCGCCCGTCGATGTCGCGCGCGGCGTTGATCTGCTCGGGGGACATGTAGAGAGGCGAGCCCACGATCGCGCCGGTGCTCGTGCGGGTCGGGCCTTCGTCGCGGAGGAGCTTCGACACCCCGAAATCGAGCACCTTGACGCAGGGCGAGCCGTCGTGGGCCTGGGTCAGGAAGAGGTTGTCGGGCTTGAGGTCGCGATGGACGATGCCGAGCGCGTGGGCCTCGGCGAGCGCCTCGCATGCGTGCAGGACGTGGATCGCCGCCTCCTCCACGGGCAGCGGACCGACCTCGGCGAGCCGCGAAAGCAAGGTTTGTCCTTCGAGGTACTCCATGACCATGAAGGGCGCATCGTTCGGCAGGCGTCCGACGTCGTAGACGCGCGCGACGTGCGTGCTGCGCAGCTCGGACAGGGCCCGCGCCTCGCGCAGGAAGCGCTCGATGCAGAGGGCCGAGGCGACCACGTGGGGCTGCATCACCTTGATCGCGCGGCGCGTGCGCAGCTCGAGGTGCGTGGCCGCGACGACCACGCCCATCCCGCCGGAGCCGAGGAGACGATCGACGCGGTATTTCTCCGCGATCACGTCCCCGATTGCGACCGGCAAACTCATGGCGCCCCCGCCCCCCTGCGTCGACCCTCCGTCTCGGCCGATTTCGTCCCGTCCGGCCCCACCTTCGACGCAAAATTCAGACGCATTATGGCATGGCATCCCGATACTTCAAAATCGGGGCCGTCGGAAACTGCACCGTCCTTCGACCGAGACAGACCCTCGCCGCCCAGACGCGCGCTTCAGCGCCGGAAGGGCCTCTGCGCAGGACGCGACGCCGAAAGCGCATCCCGCAGCGATCGCATCACCGCCGCGCCCGCGAGCTCCGCGCCGCTCTGCACGAGCTCCCTTGCAAGCGCCGGCCGCACGCCCGTCACCATCGGCCGCGCGCCGAGCAGCCGCACGGCGCTGATGAGCCGCACGAGCTGGGCGAGCCCTGCGCCCTCCGAGGCCGTCGCGCCCGTCAGATCGAACACGACCACCTGCGCCCCGCGCTCCATCACCGCGGGCAAGAGACGCCGTTCGAGCTCTGCGCTCCGCGCCTCGGTCAAGGCCGCGACGATCGGCACCGCGACGACCCCTTCGGCGACGTCGAGCAGCGGCGCCGACAGCTCCAGGATCTCGCGCTGCTGCGCCTCGATCAGCGCCTCGCGCTCCCGCCGATTCGTCACGTCCACCTGATGCACGACGACCGCGTACTTCCCGGTCGCCGGATCACTCGTCCGCCGCGCCTCCACGGCGTGCCACCGCGGACCGTCGTTCGTGAGCGCGACGAGCTCCTCGTGCAGCACCTCCTGGGTCTTGGCGACCTTCAGGATCCGCGTCGCCGCGCTTGGGTCCTCGAACCAGGCCGACGGCGTGCTCGACCTGCCGAAGGCGCGCTCGGCGGCCGGGTTCGTCACGAGCACGGAGCCTTCCGTGGAGAGAAGCGCGACCATCGCGGAGACGTGCCGCAGCGCCTCGTCGCTACGTAGGATCCTCGGGTCTTGCTGCTCGGTCCGCACGTGGCCTTCGTAAAGCAGGGCGAAGCGGCCGTCGTCGAGCTCGATGGCGGACATGAAGACCCGCAGGTGCAAGGGCTCGCCGCGGGGATAGAACGTGAACGTGTGCTCGATGTGCGCGTCGCGGCCCGCGCACAGCTTGCGGAGCAAGCCCTCGTTGCGGCTGCGGGTCGCGGCGGAGGCATCGGAGTAGTCGCGGGTGAGGAACTCGTCGAGGTTCGGCGAGCGCCAGATCTCGAGGGCGGCGGCGTTCCCCCAGGCCATGCGGGCCCGCTCCACGTCGAAGACCCATACCGGCAGGCAGAGCCGCTCCACACCACGCAAGCGCTCCACGAGGGTGGTCTCAGGCATACGTCCCTGGCGGTATACCTCCGATCGGGGCGGAGTGTGGAGATGCTCGAGGCCTGAAATGTGCGGCGCGCGATGGCCGGTTGGCTGCGTCACGACAATACGTTGCCCGTGGTCGCGTATAGTGTCCTGGAACCAGAGTTTGTCGAAGCTCACCTCGCCCGCGCCAGCGCGAACACACTCTACGGGAGGATGATGCTGCCGCCCGTATGCTTCGACCGCCAGACCACCGCGGCCTGGTCCTGGCACTCCGTGGCGGCGGTGACGCTGGTGTCGTTTTCGGCATTGAACGTGGCCTGGATGCGATACTTGCGCGCGCGGCCCCCGGTATTGGTGGCGTTCGAGCGGAAGCGCGCGCCCACGCCGAACGCTTCGAGGTCGATCGTGTCGACACCCACGAACGTTCCAGCCTCGTCCGTGCACTGCACGGTGACGCTCACGAATACGCCATTGCCGTCGCAGCTCCCCGGCTGGCCGAACGGGACGGCCTTCGACGCGCAGATGGCCATTTCGCGCTCGTGACCCCACGAGGTCTCGACCCCCCCGCCGTTGTCCGGGAGCGACAGCAGGGTGGTGGCGCCCTTCAAGACCTGGATCGCATTCCCGGTGATCTGCGAGTCGGCGTTGAAGCTGCTCTGGAACGTCCCGATCGTGAAGGAGCTATAGCCCGTCGACGCATTGTAATCGTCGAGCGTCCCAGCCCAGCCCCAGCAGTTGAGACCCGAGTTGTGGTAGTCGAAGGGCTCGTTCGTGAGATTCTGGACCGCGGGCATCACGAACATCGGCGCGAGCTTTCGTGGCTCCGCGGGCACCGTACCGGTCCGGGCGACGACCTCCGCGTGGTGCTCCACGAGCCGCGACGGGACGGGCGTCCCTTCCGGCGCGAGCGCGAGGAAGACCTCGAGCGCGGAGGCATTCTGCTCGTGGAGCAGCGACGAGAGATCGACGTTGCCGATCTCCCAGAACCCGACGCCATCCCCCTCGTCGACGAAGATCACCTTCCCGCTGGACAGCTCCAGGGTCGCGATCTTTCCATCCACCTGTGCGCTCTCGGGCGCCGCGCCCGGCATCTTGATGCCGTCCTCGATTTCCGTCGTGGAATCGACGACGCAGGCCGGGAGCACGCAGGCGAGGAGGGCGAACGCGTGCAAAGCAACGGTCTTGTACATATGGCTTCGTCACTCTTCCTTTCTCGCGAAGGCGGATGCCGCTTGCGAAAATCCGTCTCGTCGGGTAGTTGACGAAGCCATCGCAAAGGCGATGCCAGCCGCGCACGATCGCCGAATGCGGCCTTTTTCCGCAGCGCAGCGGTGCGCGCATCCCATCCATGACACGACGCCGTGACGGGTGTCATGTCCGCGTGACGCTCGCTGTCACGGCCGCATGACACGGCCGCGTGATCCCCTACGGCCCGCCCCCGCCGTCTCCGTTTCCGTCTTCACCGCCCGTCGGCATCTGCGCCGAAATCCAATCTCGCACGCAGGCGAGCTCCTCCGGCGTCAGCGTTGGCTTTCCGATCGGCATCGGCGACCCGCAGCTTGGCAGCGGCAGCAATTTTTCGTAAAGCAAGCTCGATTCCGGGACCACCGGGTCCACGAGGATCCCCGGGCAATCGCGTCCCATCTTGTCGACGAGCCGTGAAACCACGCCCGGCGCTATCAAATCGAGCCCCGCTGCCGGCTCGGCGCCCTCGTGGCAGATCGACCCGCCGCAGCTCTTCGGAAAGAGCTCCGTCACGACGTCCGGGCAGGTGAAGCCGCCGCCGTCGAGGAAGCGGTCGGGGTCTTCCAGCCGACCGGGACAACCCGCGGCGAGCAGTGTGATCACGAGCGGCAAGAGCGCGGAGGCGAGCGCGCGCCGGAGGGAACGGTTTTCACGGGGCATAGTCGATCCCAAGCTTCACACCGCCGAATTGATCGAGCGCCCCGCCGGCCACGTACGCGTCGCCGGGCACGGGCACGAACGTCGAGAAGAACCGCGTATATCCGAACGAAAGCGAGATCTCCGTGCCCTTCGCGAGCGCGAATGCGACGCCGAGATCCGCGTCGATCCCGCCGAGCGTCGCATCACGAAACCGCTCGTAGAGCGCCCCGCCCGAGGTGGGCTCCAGATACTCGAATGCCGCCACCAGCGTGAGCGGCCCGGCGAGCCCGATCCGCCCGTCCAGGCCCACGCGCACGAGCCTGTAGCTCACCGTCGGGATCTCCGCCGCGAGGGGCCCCGTCTCCTGGAATGAAAAACCGAGCCAACCGTACCCCACGCGTGGCGCGACCACCGGCGCGCGCTCCCCGCGCCCGAGCCGGATCGGCACGCGGAGCGCCACATTCCCGCGATCCCAGCTCGTCTGGATATCGCGCCCCTCGGTCACGGCGGACGTGAGGTGCGGCGCGAACGTGTACGCCCCCGTGATCGCCACGCCTTCGAGCACCGGCACGCGTGTCCAGCGCAAGGGCTGGATCTCGCCGCCGAGGGAGATCATCGGTACCCCCACGACGTCGTACGGCCGCAGGTTCGTGGCGATCTTCAGCGGGTCCGAGTACGCGAACCAACGCGCCGCGACCTCCACGCCGAAGTGCAAGCTGCCCCCGACCGGCGAGGCGGAAGCGGGAGCGGCGGCGGATGCGGCCACGGAGGCGGTGGCGATCGCGGTCGTGATCGCGATCATCCCGGCGACGCGGCGGATTCCCCTTCTCGGCACGGCCCGCAGGGTAGCGATCTCTCCCTCGCCGTCGAGCCGAAGCACGCGTACGGCATCAGGAAATGGTCGACGGCCGGCCCACCTTCTTCTACGCTCGGAGAGCCGCGGCCAAGCCCCCGCGGATCCTTGCTCATGACCTACGCTGTGCGCTTGCCCTGGCTTCTCGGTGGCGCCCTCGCCCTTTCTGCGGCGGCGTCCCTCGCGGCTTGCTCGGGTCACATCGGCGACCCGCCGGGTGAAGATACCGGGGAGGCTCCTGCCTTCCAGTGCGTCGGCACGATCCCCGGCAAATCGCCCATCCGGCGCATGACCCGGTTCGAGTACAACAACACCGTCCGCGACCTGCTCGGCGACGACACCCAGCCCGCTTCGAGCTTCGTGCCCGAGGAAGAGGCCATGGGCTTCGACAACCAGGCCACGGCCCTCGGCGTCACCCAGATCCTCGCCGAGCAGTACATGGTCGCGGCCGAGCAGATCTCCGCCCGCGCAGTGAAGAACCTCGGCGCCCTGCTCCCCTGTGATCCCGAAACGATCGGGCAGCAGGCGTGTGCCACCACCTTCATCCAGACCTTCGGCCGCCGCGCGTATCGCCGCCCCCTCACGGACGACGAGGTCTCGCGCTTCCAGGACGTCTTCTCGTGGGGCCTCGGCGAGGACGGTTTTTCCAAGGGCATCGAGCTCGTCCTCCAGGTGATGCTCCAGTCCCCGCACTTCCTCTACCGCGTCGAGTTCGGCATGCCCGACCCCGTCGAGGCCGACGTCGTGCCCCTCTCCCCCCACGAGATCGCCTCGCGCCTCTCGTACATGCTCTGGGGCACCATGCCGGACGAGGCTCTCTTCTCCGCCGCGGACGAGGGACGCCTCGACACGAAGGAAGAGATCGCCAAGGAAGCGCGCCGCATGCTGGGCGATCCGCGGGCGCGCGAGGCCGTGGCGAACTTCAACGCCCAGTGGCTCGGCCTCTCCCACCTCGACAACATCAAGAAAGACAGCTCCACGTACCCCAAGTACTACGAGGGCATCCGCCCGCTCTGGCGGGCCGAGACCCTCGCGTTCCTCGAAGACGTCATCTTCGAGGGCCAGGGCGACATCGGCAGCGTCTTCACCGCCAACTACTCGATGCTCAACGCCGAGCTCGCCTCGTTCTACGGCGTCGAGGATGGCCCGGCCACGCAGAGCTTCGAGCGCGTCGAGCTCGATCCCACGAAGACCTCTGGCATCCTCACGCACGCGAGCGTCCTCGCCGCCACGGGCAAGCCGAACCAGACTTCGCCCGTGCATCGCGGCAAGTTCGTCCGTGAGCGCCTCCTCTGCCAGATCCTCCCGCCGCCGCCGAACAACGCCGCCTTCAACGCGCCCGACGTCCGCCCCGACGCCACCACGCGCGAGCGCTTCGCCGAGCACTCGGAGAACCCGGCTTGTGCGGGCTGCCACGTGAAGATGGATCCCGTCGGCTTTGGCTTCGAGCACTATGACGGCATCGGCCTCTACCGCGACACCGACCAGGGTTTGCCCATCGACGACTCCGGCGAGCTCGTCGACACCCGCGGCATCGACGGCCCCTTCGAGGGCGTCGTCGAGCTTGGCCGGCGCCTCGCGCAGAGCGAGGAGGCGCGCCAGTGTGTCGCCACCCAGTGGTTCCGCTTCGCCTACGGCCGTGTCGAAGGCGAGGACGATCGTTGCTCGATGAGCGAGATCCAGCAGGCCTTCGCGGCGAGTGGCTTCAACGTCCAGGAGCTGCTCGTCGCCCTCACCCAGACCGACGCGTTCCGGTATCGCCGGGCCGTCGTGACGCAGGCACCATGAAACAGAGGACCCTGAGCCGTCGCACGCTCCTTCGCGGCCTCGGCGGCGTGGCCGTTGGCCTGCCGTTCCTCGGGGCCATGGCCGATTCGGCCCGCGCCACCGCCTTCCCGAAGCGTTTTGTCGTCTTCTTCACGGGCCTCGGCACGGTCAAACCCGCGTGGATCCCCACGGGCACCGAGACCGACTTCACCTTCGGCCCCATCCTCGCCCCGCTCGAACCCTTCAAGAAGAAGGCGATCCTCCTCGAAGGCGTCGACTACGAGTCCGCCTACCACGGCCCCGGCGACCCGCACCAGCAGGGCATCGGCCATGCGCTCACGGGCACCGAGCTCCAGGAGGGCTCGCTTTTCCCGTACGCTTGCAACCCAGGCAAGATGGTCGGCTGGGGCGGCGGCATCTCGCTCGATCAGTTCCTCGCGGATCAGATCGGCCAGACCACGCGCTTCCCCTCGCTCGAGTTCGGCGTCCAGGTCCAGTACGCCAACGTCTCGGCGCGCATCTCCTACCGCGGCCCCGGACAACCTGTCCCGCCCGAGGACGACCCGTACCAGGCGTACACGCGCATCTTCTCGGACCTCGGCACCGACCCCGAGGCCCTCGCGCGCCTGCGTGCGCAGAGGAAGACCGTGCTCGACGCCGTGACCGGCGACTACAAGCACCTCTCCTCGCGCCTCGGCACGAGTGATCGCATGAAGGTCGACGCGCACCTCGAGGCCGTCCGCGAGATCGAAAAGCGCCTCGATGCGCCTGGCGTCATTGGCGGCTCCTGCAATCCGCCCGTCCTCGGCGCGCCGGTCGAGCCCCTCGAAAACGACAACTACCCGGAGATCGCCAAGACCCAGCTCGACCTCCTCGCGATGTCGCTCATTTGCGACCTCACGCGGGTCGCGAGCATCCAGTGGACCACGGTCCAGACGGGCAAGGTCTTCACCTGGCTCGGCCAGGACGAACCCCATCACACGCTCTCGCATTCGAGCGATTCCGACACGAAGCGGCAGCAGGCGCTCATCGACATTGGCAACTGGCACGCGCAGCAGCTCGCGTACCTCTGCCAGAAGCTCGACAGCGTCCCCGAAGGCGACGGCACGGTCCTCGACAACACCGTCATCCTCTGGTGCAGCGACATTGCGCAGGGCAACACCCACGCGCGCCGCGACGTCCCGCTCCTCCTCATGGGCGGCGCGGGCGGCGCGCTCGCCACCGGGCGATGGCACAAGCATTCCGGCGCCTATCACAACGATCTTCTGATCGCGATCGCCCATGCCATGGGCGTGCCCGTCACGACGTTCGGCAATCCGGCCTTTTGCAAGGGGCCGCTGCCGGGCTTGCTCGTCTAGCCCTCAAGCGGCCGCTCCACGCGCCACTTCCGCTCGAATTGCGTCCACGCGCCCCGCCGCGAGGAGCCCTCGGACGAGCGAGACCAGCAGGCCCCCCTTCGCGAAGATCTCTGCGATCCCGCTGGCGGACATGAACGCCAGGAAAAACAGGGCCGGCGCGGCCACGTACCCGAGGATCTGCGAGAGCAGCCAGATCCCGAGCGCCACCGCGAACGCCGCGTTCGGGGATCGACGCGACCAGGCCGCGCAGGTGATGAGCAGCAGGCCGAGGCCCCCGTTCGCGAGGAGGGGGAGCGTGTCCGCCCACGAATCGATCGAGGTCGACACGGTCTCGACACTCCGGGCCAGGTAAAAGACGAACAGCGCAAGCACGACGTACAACGCGCCGCCCACGAACAGCACCGTCGCCGACCGGCGCATGCTTTGTTTCGCCTCGCCGTACTCGGTGTGCGCGCGCTCCAGCCGCGCTTCGAGGTCGTCGCGCAGCGCCCGCGACACCGGCGTCTTGCACGCGGGGCAAGCGGTGTGCTGGAACGAGACGTCCGCTCCACATGGGCAAGGCACGCTCACGTCGATCATGGCTCGGGCGCGCAGCCTCGCACGGCGCGACGGCGCACGGAAGTACGTCGCATCCCACCTTGGGCCGAGCGTTCTCCGTCCTCCCCGCACCTTCCCTTTGCATCCGGCCGCATCTTTTGGCATCCATCCCCCATGATCCCGCGCGCTCGCCTCTCCGCTCCCTCGCTTTTTGTGGGCTCGGGCCGCGCGCGGCTCGGCGCCTTCACCCTCGCCGTTCTCGCGGCCCTCACCGCCCTCGGCTGCAAGCGCCCCGGCGCGGCCGCGCAGACCGACGGCGGCGTCCCCGACGACGCGGCTGCGCCGCCGCCTGCCGTCCAGGGCCAGAACGCGGTTCCCGAGCCCCCGCCGCCTCCGGACAAACCGCTCCTCGGCATCACGGCGTTCGTCACCACCGTCTACGCCGAGCCGCGCGACACCGCGAAAAAGCTCGGCTACCTGCGCGTCGGGGCCAAGGTCGCCCGCTCGGAAGAGCCTGTCGGCAAGGCCGGTTGTCCGGGCGGCTGGTACGAGATTCACCCGAAGGGCTTCGTTTGCGCCGGGGACGAGGCCACGACCGACCTCGAAAATCCCATCCTCAAGGCCGCCGCCAAGCGCCCGGACCTCAAGGCCGCGCTCCCGTATCGATATGCGTTCGTCCGGGCCGTCCTCCCCCTGTACGTCAAGGTCCCCACGGCCAAGCAGCAGTACGACTCCGAGTTCAAGCTCCAGGAGCACCTCGACTGGTACAAGCAGAACGAGGCCACGGTGAACCAGGTCGTCCTCGGCGCGCCCGACGTGCCGATCGACGATCGTGGCGTCCCCGTTCCCGGCAAGCACATCGGCGAAATGGGCCTCGGCAAAAATTCGCAGGAGCTCGCACTCGGCCAGCTCCTCGGCGGCGAGAGCGACGCGGATCCCATTCCTTTCTGGCTCGAAGGCGGAAAACGCCTCATCCCCAACATCAGCGATTTCAAGGTCCCTGATTTCGCCGTCTTCGCCGACCGCGCGCGTCGCCACACCGGCCTCTCGCTCATCGGCTCCTTCCCCACGGGCGAGGACAACCTCAATCGCCGCTTCGCGATCACCACGGATCTGCGCCTCGCGCCGAACACCAAGATCAAGCCCGACCTCGGCTCGCCCTGGCATGGGCTCGAGCTCACGGACGAGTTCTCGCTCCCGCTCGCGTTCGTCCGCACGCAGGGCGCCAAGACGTATCGCATCTCCAAGGGCAAGGCCATTCCCGAAGTCGACGTCGAATGGCGCAGCGTCCACGCGCTCGCCGGCACCATGAAGACCGTCGAGGGCGTCAAGTATTACCGCACCAAGGACAAACGCTGGCTCAGCCAGCTCGACGTCGGCCTCGCCGTCCCGCCCGCCTCGTTCCCCGAGGACGCCGAAAAGGGCAAGAAATGGATCGAGATCTCCATCACGAACCAGACCTTCGTGATGTGGGAGGGCAAGCGCCCCATTTACGCGACGCTCGTCTCCACGGGCAAAGCTGGCCTCGACGATCCCAAGAAGACCACGGCCACGGTCCGCGGCGTCTTCAAGATTCGCAACAAGCACATCACGGCCACCATGGACTCGAACGAGGGCTCGAGCGTGGGCGGCGCCAAGGTCACGACCGTCGCCGCCTCGCATTCGCCCGACGGTGGCGGCAAGGCCGCGGCGCCGAAGGCCGGCGATAAGAATGCAAAACCCGGCGGCAAGCCCGATCCCAAGGCGGCCGCGAAGGGCGGCAAACCTGCGGCGAAGCCGGCCGCCGCGAAGCCCGGCGCTGCAAAGGGCAAACCCGCCCCTGCGGCCGGGGGCGCCGAGAAGATCCCGACGAAGGGCGACGGCGAGTACGGCGTCACGCGGCGCCGCGGCGAGGGCACGTTCCAGCTCCGCGACGTCCCGTACATCCAGTATTTCGAGAGTGGATATGCGCTCCACACGGCGTACTGGCACGACGTCTTCGGCACGCCGCGCAGCCACGGCTGCGTCAATCTCTCCCCCGTGGACGCGCACCGCGTCTTCCTCTGGACCGACCCGCCCGTCCCGGAGGGCTGGCATGCGGTGAACGCAGGCGAGGATTTCGGGGAGGGGACCACGGTGATCGTTCATGAATGAGCCGGCCCAGGGCGCGGCCTCGGGCGCGCCGTACATATTTTACGGCGACCTCAATTGCCCATTCTGCCACGCGCAGAACGAGCGGCTCCTGGAGCTCTGTGCGGAGCGCAAGGTCGAATGGCGCGGCATCCGCCACATGCCGCACCTTCCCATTCCTGCGAAGAATACGACCCCCGAGCGTGAGGAGCTCCAGCGCGAGGTCCTCTCCGTGCGGCAACGCGAGCCCGCCGTCAGCATCAGCACGCCGCCGGCGCGGCCGAACACCGAGCGGGCGACGCTCCTCGTCGCGGCCGCTCGCCGGCACGACCCGGCCCGCGCGGAGTCCTTGAAGACGCTTCTGTATCGGGCCTTGTGGGTTCACGCCCGGGACATCTCCGACTCGTGCGTGCTCGACGAGCTCCGCCGTGTCGCGGGTTTGCCCGAGCTCATCGTCGGGGAAAACGACAAAAAGACCCTGGAGACCTGGCAAAAAGAATGGGAGCAGGGCCCGTTCGACCGGAGAATCCCGGTGCTCGTCTCGCCGCGCGGGGCACGCCTCGTCGGTATGGGCGAGCGTGGCCGCCTCGAAGTGTTCCTCCGATCCGGCATTCTCAATGCGGACGGAGCCGGCCACTGCGATTGACCGGGCTCGCCTTCCGGGAGGTCTCCGGCTAGGGTGCGCCCATGTTCACGGTCCACCGGTACCAGATCTTCCCGACGATCCCGCCGGAGCTCGCGCCACTCGTCACGATTGCGCAAAACCTCTGGTGGACGTGGACCCCGGCCGCGCGTGAGCTCTACGGGCGCGTGGACGCCGAGCTCTACGAGCGTGTCGCGCACAATCCGATCCTCCTGCTCAAGCTCGCCTCGCAGCGCCGCCTCGATGAGCTCGCGCGGGACGACGGATATCTCCGGGCTCTCTCCGCGGTCGAGCGCTCCCTCGGGGATTACCTCGACCGCTCCACCTGGTTCGACCGAAAATACGGCAAAAACGCAGCGTCGCGCGGCACCATGGCCTATTTCTCCATGGAATTCGGCATCCACGAGTGTTTGCCCGTGTATTCGGGGGGCCTCGGCGTCCTTGCCGGCGATCACCTGAAGAGCGCGAGTGACCTCGGCTTGCCGCTCGTCGGCGTGGGAATCGCGTTCTCGCAGGGGTATTTTCGTCAGAGCCTCGATATCGAGGGCTGGCAGAACGAGCGATATCCGCCGAACGACTGGCACGATTTGCCCGTCTCGCCCGTGAACGACGAAAAGGGCCGTCGCGTGGTCACCTCCGTCGAGCTCCCCGCACGTGCGGGGGCGGGCCGGCGCGAGGTCAAGCTCCAGGCCTGGCGCGCGCAGGTCGGCCGCGTCCCGCTTTATTTGCTCGACGCCGACATCCCCGAAAACCCGCCCGAGGATCGGGCGCTCACGAATACCCTTTACGGCGGCGACCGCGCGCACCGCATCTGCCAGGAGGTCCTGCTCGGCGTGGGCGGCGTCCGGCTCCTCTCGGCCATCGGCCAGGAGCCGCGCGTCTGCCATATGAACGAAGGCCATTCCGCGTTCCTCGCGCTCGAACGCGTCCGTCAGCTCATGGGGCGCACGGGAGCGCCTTTCGTCGCGGCGTCCGAGGCGGCCGCGGCGGGCCACGTCTTCACCACGCACACCCCCGTGCCGGCCGGAAATGACGCATTCGCGCACGACCTCGCTCTCCCGTATCTGAAGGTCCTCGGCGAGGGCCTCGGGCTCGGGGCCGAGGAGGCCATGCGCCTCGGCCGCGTCGAGCCCGATCGTCCCGGCAGCGAGTTCTCCATGCCGGTCCTCGCCATTCGAATGGCCGACCGTTACAATGGCGTCAGCATGCTCCACGGCCGCGAGGCGCGCGCCATGTGGAGCGTCCTCTGGCCTGGCCTCCCGGTAGACGAAGTCCCGATCGGCTCGGTCACGAACGGCGTCCACGTCCCCACCTGGCTCGACGGCGAGCTCGCCTTGCTGTATGCGAGTTACCTCGGCGCCGATTTCCTCGAACGTGCCGCCGAACCCGGCGTCTGGGCGAAAATCGCCGAAATCCCCGACGAGGTCCTCTGGGCCGCGCACGGCCGCCGCAAAGAGCGCCTCGTGAAGCAGATTCGCGCCCGCCTCGCCGCCATTTCCGCGCAGAAGGGGCGCGCCGAGGATCCGGCGCGGATCGAGCGCCTCCTCGACCCGAAGGCGCTCACCATCGGGTTTGCCCGCCGCTTTGCGACGTACAAGCGCGGCACGCTCCTCCTCCGCGACGCGGCGCGCCTCGCGCGGATCCTCCACGAGCCGCATCGCCCGGTGCAGCTCGTCTTTTCCGGCAAAGCGCATCCGCAGGACTGGGGCGGCAAGGAGCTCATTCGCGACATCGTGCGCGCGGGCATGGCCGAGCCTTTCCGCGGCCGCATCGTCTTCGTCGAAGATTACGACATGGGCGTCGCGCGCACGCTCGTCGCGGGCGTCGACGTCTGGCTCAACACCCCGCGCAGGCCCCTTGAAGCGAGCGGCACGAGCGGCATGAAGGCCGGCCTCAACGGCGTGCTCAACGCGAGCATCCTCGACGGTTGGTGGCCCGAGGGATATGCGGGCGACAATGGGTTTTCCATTGGCCGCGGCGAGGAGTACGCGGACACCGGCCACGGCGACCACGTCGAGGCCCAGGCCCTCTATCGATTGCTCGAAGAAGACATCGTCCCGCTTTATTACGAGCGTGATGCTTCCGGCCTCCCGCGGAGCTGGATCGCCCGCATGAAGCGCAGCATTACCACGATCGGCCCTGCGTTCAACACGACCCGCATGGTGCGCGAGTATGCCGAAAGGTATTACGAGCCTGCCCTCGCGCGACATCGCCGCTTGACGGAGGACGGCCTCCTCGCGGCGCGCGCCGCCTGCGAATGGAAGGCCCGCGTGCGCGCCGCCTGGGGCTCCGTACGTGTCGATTCCGTGGCGCAGCTCGGCCCCTCGCGCCTTCCGAGCGGCGAGCCTTTGCGCGTCGCGGCGGAGATCCACCTCGGCGCCCTCTCGCCGAGCGACGTCGTCGTCGAGCTTTATTATGGTCGCCCGGGCCCGAACGGCTCGCTCCGCGGCGCGGAGGCGGCTCCGATGCGTCACGCGGCGGATCTCGGCGGCGGCCGCCATCGTTTCGAGGGCGAAATTCCCACCGACGAGAGCGGTGAGCACGCTTTCGGCGTCCGCGTCATCCCGGCGCACGAGTCCTTGCCGGATCGTTACGCGGCGCGCCTCGTCCGCTGGCATTAGACATTTTCGCGTGACACGCGCCTGGCTTTCTGGCATGGGTAGGGCGCCCCCTCACGTCCCTCCCGATGCCAGATACAGCCATGTCCACCGCCGAAGCGGCCTCGCGCGAGAAGGTGCGCGACCGCGTTCTCTTCGTCGTCGTCCTGACCGTGTTCCTCGACCTCGTCGGGTTCGGGATCACGATTCCGCTCTTGCCGTTTTACGTGAAGCCGATGGTGTCCGAAGAGTGGTCGGGCACCGTCACGGGAATGCTGATCAGCAGTTATTCGCTGGCGCAGGCGCTGGCGACGCCGTACCTCGGGCGTTTGTCCGATCGGTTCGGCCGGCGTTTGGTCATCGTGCTGAGCCTGCTCGGCAATGCGGCGAGCATGGTGCTCTTCGCGGCGGCGGTGCACTACCAGGTGCTCTGGTGCCTGTTCGTGTCGCGTGTGCTCGCGGGGGCGACGGCGGGCAACCTGGCCGCGTGTCAGGCGGCCATCGCGGACGTGACGGACAAAAAGGATCGCGCGGCGGCCATGGGGCGGCTCGGGGCGGGGATCGGGCTCGGGATGATCATGGGGCCGGTGATCGGCAGCATGACGGCCAAGATCGCGACCTGGGCGCCGCCGATCGCGGCGGCCGTGATGGCCCTGGCCGACCTGATCCTCGCGGCGGCGCTCATGCCGGAGACGCGTCCCGTGCGCGAGCCCGAGCGCGGCGGGCACGACGCCTATCGTGGCCCCACGCGGGACGAGCCCCGGAAGGAGGCGACCTTCACGGAAATCGTCTCCGACAAACGCGTCGTCACGATCCTGCAGATGTATTTCTTGACGTTCATGGCCATGACGGTCCTGAACGTCGCGTTCCCGCTCCTCTCGCATGATCGTTTCGGGTGGACGGGTGAGCAGGTCGGCTACATGTTCGCGATCTTCGGCGTATCCGGGGTCGTGATCCAGGGCTTTTTGATCAAGCGCCTCTCGGCGCGTTTCAGCGAGCTCACGCTGGTCGAGTGTGCGGCCGCGCTCATGCTCGCGGGCTTGCTCTTCGCGGCGTTCTCGATGCATTCGTGGATGATGGTCCTCGCGAATGTCCTCATCGGCGTGGGCGTGGCCATCAACAACCCGTCCATTTCGTCGCTGGCGTCGAAGTTCGCGCGGGAGGACCAGCGGGGCACGGTGCTCGGCTATGCGCAATCGACGGGGAGCTGGGCGCGTACGATCTGGCCCGTCACGTGGGGCTTCATGTACAACCGCGTGGCGCCGATTTCACCGTTTCTCGGCGCCGCGGCCGGGGCGGCGATGTTGCTCGGTGTCGCGTTGATGTTGCACAAGCAGGCGGCGCTGGCTTCGGAGCAGGGGTAGGGGAGTCAGGGGGGAGACGGGGTATGGTGAGCGGCACGCCGCCGCGTACCGCTGTTAAAACCCGTTCAGCTCGTCCACCACCTGGAACAGCGCGCCGAGATCGTAAAAATCGACGGCCACGAAATTCGGGATCTGCCCGCCCTCCGTCTGGCATTTCTTCGCCCGCGCCGACAGCACCTCGTACGCGTTCGCCGTCTCGCCCCGCTCGGGCGTCGGGAGCGGCCCGATCCAGTGGTTCAAGAGAAACAGATCGTTCCCCTGCGTCCCCCGATTCGGCGCGCAGTTGAAGTCCTCCACGCTCTCGAACGAATACGGCGTGTCCCAGGCGATGTCCCAGAAGTGGTGATACCACGCGGGCGGCGGCCCCTCGTCCTCGGCGCCCACGACGAGCTGCTTTCCGTCGAGCAAAAGCTCCCGCAGCGTCGGCCAGGGGGCTCCGTCCTCATGCGCGTACGTGCGACCTGCGAGCCCGGCTTTCTCGAACACGCCCGCCGTCTCGTCGGGCGTGATGCCGTCCTGGATGATGAGCGTCACCACCTCGTGTGGGTGTGCGTCGAGGAAGACGCGCATCTCGACGAGCGCGTCCACGAGGAGCGTATGCCCGAGCTCGCAGATCGAGTGGCAGAGATAGAGATCCTCGTTCCAGCGGTGCGTATCGATCAACATCGCGCGGATGCCGTCTTCGAGCTGGCGTTTCATGCCGAAGTTCTGGTTCGGCGCGGCCCAGCCGAGCTCGAACGAGGACATGGCATTGTGCGTCGCGGGGAACGCCACCGCATCGAAGGGCCTGTCGCAGAGCTCTGCGCGGCCGTTGCATTCGGAGGGCGGTGGGGGCTTTTCGGGCCCCGGGTCCGGATTCGCCGGATCCCCGGAGCCGCAGGCGAAAAGCCCGAAGGAAGCGGTCCAAAGCAAAGCGTGAAGCGAAAAGCGTGTCCCGTGCACGCCCGCGAGCGTACACGGGATCGTCACCTGCGAGAAGTACAGCGTTCGACGCTTGGGGGCTCCGCTCGGCAGAGCCGAGCTATGCCCCCAAACCCCCTCAGCGCGCCTTCTTGATGCCGAGATCCACCTGGAGTTGCCGGCGGATCTTCTTGACGTCGGCGTTCGAGAGCTGCCGCAGGAGCTCCGCCACGTGGGCGCGCTCGTCCTCGGCCGGGAAGGTCAGGATGTAGAGCGGCGGCACGTCGAAGCCGAGCGCGAGGCGCTCGATCGTCTGGATCGTGATGGCGGCGAGCCCGTGCTCGACGCTCGAGAGGTGGCCTTTCGACAGTGCGCTCGCGTCCGCGAGGGCGGCGAGGGACATGTTTCGCTCGAGGCGCAGCTCACGGATACGGGCGCCCACCTGCATCGCAAACGGATCGGGAACGGATCGTCGGGGCATGGTCCTCGTCTTTCTCGGGCCAAAAAAGCGCGGCCCGACCGGCGAAACACGCCGGCAAGTCGTAAGTTCGTCGAAATGGAAGTCCCCGCGTGAATCGGCCGGATCTCACGGGGCCAGCCATCATGCACGTCCTCGGACGCACGGAGAATCAAAAAATGGTCCTCGATCGGACGTTTTACGTCCTACCGTGCCCGACGCGCCGTGACGCGGCGCGCGGGGCACGGTGGGACGAATTTTGTCCTAGCTGCGCTTGACGCGGATGCCGGTCTCCTCCTGGATCCGGCGGCGGATCTTGCGCACGTCGGCGTTCGACATCTCGCGGAGCAGCTCCGCCGTCTTCGCGCGCTCGTCGTCCGCGGCGAACGTGAGCAGGTAGAGCGGGGGCACGCCGAAGCCGAGCGCGAGCCGCTCGATCGTCTGGATCGTGATGGCGGCGAGCCCGTGCTCGACGCTCGAGAGATGGCCCTTCGACAGATAACAGGCGTCGGCGAGCTTGCCGAGCGACAATCCGCGCTCCTTGCGCAGCTCACGGATACGGGTGCCGACCTTCAGTGCAAACGGCTCGGGAACGGTTCGTCGCGGCATGATGATATGGTTCTCGGGCGACCCGGAAAAAAGGATCCCCGACCGGCCCTCCTGTGCCGGGATCTCTGAGGTTTCACGAGGACGTCTCTCCGTCCTCGCTGCGAAAGACTCGATCGCGAGATCGGGCGCGCCGGCGACTTCTCCGCGCCGCGCCGAACCCATCGAACGCGTCCATCTTGCATCCATTGGACGAACTCGTCACGCGCGAATTGTGAGTGGTAGGACATTGTTCGTCAGGGGACCGGCCTCCTTCCATCACCACGTGCGAGCGTGTATCTTCGTTCCGTCGTGGCGAACATGGATGCCGGCTTCGAGCGGATGGGGGCGCACGGGTCCCGACGAGAAGGAGCGATCCTCGTCGTGCGCTGGACCGGCGAGGTCACGCGGGACGACATGAAGGCCCTCTACGCGCGCATCGACGAGATGAGCCGCGACGAGCCCGCGGTCTATTGCCTCTTCGACAGGGCGCACTCGATCTCCGTGACGCGCGACGCGCGCGTCTGGGCCGTCCGCGAGGCCAAGGGCGCCAAGGCAATCCGCGGCGTCGCCGCCGTCGGCGCGTCCTTCCCCGTGCGTGTCCTCGGGACGATGCTGAACCGCGCCACGGACGCGCTCCTCAGGCACGGCGTGCCGCTCGCGTTCTTCGATACCGCCGAGGAAGGCCGCGCTTACCTCGAAGCCGAGCGGAAGAAACACGCCGCCCTTCGCTGATTTCGAATTCTCCGCATTCGCAAACGCAGCTCGGCCCGCCCTCCCGGCAGTTGACGATCGGGGGGGCTCGACCGGAGGTTTCCCGTGAGGGCGGCGTAGCGGCCCGGAGGCCTGTGGCTCTTCCGGTCTGGCCTCGCGCCCCGGGAGGCCATCGTGGGGGAGCCGAGCGGCGCGCCGCCGCGCGGATGGGATACGTCCGCGCCGAGGCCGGAAAGCACCATTCGAATCGAATCGATCCGGGTCGACTCCGATCACGGCACGCTCCGCGGCTGCGACGAGCCGAGCGGCTGGCGCTTTTCCGATCACGACTGCCCCGAGCCCGAATGGACGCCCGCGTCCCACGTCCCCGTGAGCCATACCCTCGGCGAAAAGGTCCGCCTTTCGCTCACCCTCGACGCGGCCGCGGTGCTGCCTGGCCCCGCCACCCTGAAGGGCGAGGGTCCGGGAGGGATCCAATTTCGACAAACCCTTCCGGTCTCTCCCGGGACGTCGGTGATCACGCTCGTATCCGACAATCCGCTTGCGCGCAAGCTCGACGATCTCTCGTTCGACGTGCGCTGGTCCGCGTCCGAGGCCGCGATCGTCGCGCCCGCCGTCACATCCATTCCCATGCTCGTCACGATGGGGCCGCCGCGCTCCACGCCCATCGCGCCCTACAAGGAAGACGGCGCGACCCCGCGGCGCGTGGCGAAGGCCGTGGAATGGGCGAAGCAGGCGAACAGCCTGGATCCGCACGCCATCGTCGAGAGCTTCCTGCGCCGATTCCCGTATTACGCTCTCCTCCCGAACCCCGACGTGCCCGCGGAGTACGACCACCCGCGTTATTTCAACGAAGTCGGCGGCGCCTGGCCGATGGTCGATTACGTCGCCGCCTCGGGCGAGTGCCAGGCCATCGTGCGCCTCGTGCGGGGCATGCTCGCGCAGATCGGCGCGCCGGGCGAGGCGCGCATGCTCGTCGTCTGGGCCGATCCGGATCAGGGCAACGGCGAAAAGCCCCTCGTCGCCGATTGGGAGAAGGAGCCTCGCGCGGGTTTGTCGAAGACGATACAGGTCGGCGAAAAGCGCCTCTCCGCGGCGCTCGTGGACGGCCCGGTCGTGGAAGGAAAAACCTACCCGCCCTCGCATACCCGCCTGCCCGACGGTAAGGTGAGCCCCGGCCTCAACCGATACGAGGCGTGCCTCGAATTCTCGCACGGCGGCACGACGCGTTATTATTGTGGCGGTGTCGGCGTCCTCTCCTCCAAGCACGACATCCTCAAGGTCTTCTGGGGCCTCGTCTGGGTCGAGTTTCTCCCGGACGAGGGATTTCGGGTCGAGAAGATCGTGCGGCGATACCGGAACGGCGAGGCATCGCCGCCCCGTGAAACCGCGCGCGACCGCATCCGCTCGTTTTTTCGTCGTTTTGCGAGGCGAATCTCATGAAATGGCTCGACGACATCGAAACCGCGCAATCCGAGGGCTTCGACGATCTCGACGGCCGCGCCGACGTGCCCGGCCAGGCCCTCGCCGAATCGAGGCACTGGGCCCGCACCCTGTTTGCCCAGGGAAAAAGCCCTTACGACGCCGCCCGTCCCGTCCGGCGCCTGGTCCATCGCGCCACCAAGGCCGCGCCGGATTTTCTGCGCCACGAATACGACGTGGACGACCTCCACCTCTCGATCGTCGAGGGCCGTTCGTTCGTGTTCGTCATCGTCTCGCGAGACAGCCTCGACGTGCTTGCGCTCCCCGAAGGCGAGCGCGCCGGGGCCATCGCGCGGATCGCCGCCACGCTCTTTCACCCCGTCTGCGTCTCCGGCGGCGTCTGCTTCCGCTTTCCCGAGCGCATCGAAGAAGGCTCGTTTTTCTCGACGAACCCAGATCTCGATCCGCGGCTCCTCGGTGCCTGGCAGGATCGCCTCGACGCCGGCATCCGCGGCGGCGAGCTCGTCTTCCTCGCCTACAAGCGTTTGCCCTGGATGGCCGGCTTCGCCGACCCCTTCGCGTGGCTCCGCGAGGGCGAACGGATCGATCAAAAGCCGCGTTTTCGTTTCCCGTTCCGGAGATCAGGCCCCAAGCGCAAGCGCCGCTGAGGGCCGGACTCGTCCATCGCCGAGGGGCGAGGGTGCTCGCAGGATCTCCTCCAGAATCGCGTCGGCCTCGTGCGCCACGCCGTCGAGCGCCTGCCCGAGCCGCGCGTGATCGGCCGCGTCGAGCGGCGCGAGCCCGAGCCGCGCGCGCACCCCGGAGACGCGAATCGCGACCCCCTCGCCGTATTGATACCCTTCGATCCACGGCCCCCGCTCGATTTCCGCGCGGAGCCGTTTCATCCGCGCGTCGAACGCGGCGCGCTCCTCCGCGGTCCGCTCGTGCGTACCGAAATGGTGCATCGTCGCGGCGGGCTCGAAATCGCCCTCGATCGCCAAAAACCCCTCCGTGAGGGCCGCGCGTGTCGCCTCGAAACCCGCGCGCCGGAGGAGCGCGCCGTCCAGGCACATCTCCCACGTGACGTGCGCGAGCAGCCCCATTCGTTTCGCCTCGAGCTGTGCCTCGCGAATGCGCGCCGCGACGAGCTTCTCCCCTTCGAGGAAGACGCGATCGCCGTGAAACCAATGGTCGACCGCCACGTGGTGCCGGATCCCCACGAGCACCTCCGCGAGCCGGCCTCCGAGCAAGCCGCCCATCTCGACGGGACGGCACGGCCGCACGCGCCTGTCCGCCATTCGCCAGAGGTCCGGCAGCATCGCGCCCGCGCCCGCCGCGCGTGAGCCCGTATGCGCCTCCGCGAGGTGCCTGTGCAGGAGAAAGTTCACCTTCGAAGCCTAGCACGCCTTCGTTCTTGCTCGGGCTTTCCATCGCGCCTCATGCGTGCTAGCCACGAGTCGCCCACGGGACCGGCCCCCCGGGCTCGGCCCTGGGCAGGAGACGAACATGAAACGTTTTGTGACTTCCTTGATCATGCTGGCCCTCGCCGGCGTGGGTTCCCTCATCGGCTGCAGCGACGACTCGAACAATACGACCGGCGGCCCCGGCGGCGGCGGCGGAAACGGCGGAAACGGCGGAAACGGCGGCGGCGGCGGCGGCGGCGACGTCCTCATCCCCATCGACGACATCGGCACCGCGACCGCCAAGTTGTACTGCGGGCTGGTCTACTCCTGTTGCACGATGGCCGAACAGGACAAGGCGTTCGAGGGCATTACCCCCAAGCCTCAGAACGAGGCCGAGTGCGCGCAGACCTTCAAGGGCATTTATGACATGCTCGTGCTCCCGCGCCTGAAGAAGGCCGTCGGGGAGGGCCGCATGGAGTACGACGGATATGTCGCGGCGAGCTGTCTCGACAAGCTCGAGGGATCCTGCACCGTGATCAACGGCGATCCTTTCGAGTCCGACCCCGAATGCCAGAGCGTTTTCATCGGCAAGGTGGCCGACGGCGGCGATTGCAGTGGCGACGACGAGTGCGCGGGCGCCGACTCCGTGTGCGTGGGCGATACCGATACGGAGCTCGGCAAGTGCCAGCCGCGCGGCGCGGCCGGAGCGGCGTGCGAGTTCGACGACGACTGCGCCACGAATTATTGCGACTTCCAGACGAGCATGTGTGCCGCGCAGAAAGCCGTCGGCGAGGCGTGCGCTGGCTTCAGTCAGTGCAAGGACTCGTATTGCGACTCCGTGACCAGCGTCTGCACGGCCAGGAAGGCCGACGGCGAGGCGTGCGTAACGCCCGACGAGTGCAGCGGCACGTGCGACTCGATGACGAGCACTTGCACCACGCCCGCGCCGATCTGCGACGGGATGTGACGTCCGCGCGGCGGTAGCATTCCTCGGCCCTCCCCACTGCTCCTTCCCACATACCGCCCCCCGCGGCCCGTCGCCTGTCGCCTCAAAGCGTCGTCCTCCGCCGGAGACACCTCCCGGGCAACCTGCTAGAGTAGCGCCGCCCGGGAGGGAACCCGGAATCGGAGGAGGACATGGAAGCGGCGCAAGCGAAGATCGGCCTCGTCGGCCTCGGGGTGATGGGAGAAAACCTCGCCCTCAACATCGAGCGGCATGGTTTTCCCATCGCCGTCTACAACCGCGAACCCCAGAAGGTGGACCACCTGCTCGCCACGCGCGCGAAGGGTCTCCGTTTCTTCGGGGCGCACAGCCCGGCCGAACTCGCGCGTGTCCTCGAACGTCCGCGCAAGATCATCCTGCTCGTGAAAGCGGGCCAGCCCGTCGATTGGACCGTCGACCAGATCCGTCCGTACCTCGAGCCCGGCGACATCATCATCGACGGCGGCAATTCCTGGTACGAGGACACCGAGCGCCGCCAGCGCGAGCTCGGCGCATCGGGCATTCGTTTCCTCGGCTCGGGCGTCTCCGGCGGCGAGGAGGGCGCGCTCTGGGGCCCCTCGCTCATGCCCGGCGGCGAGCGCGCGGCCTACGAGGAGATTCGCCCGATCTGGGAGGCCATTGCGGCGAAGGTCGACGACGGCCCGTGCGTCACGTACATCGGCCCCGGCGGCTCGGGCCATTTCGTCAAGATGGTCCACAACGGCATCGAATACGGCGACATGCAGCTCATCGCCGAGGCGTACGACATCCTCCATCGTGGCCTCGGCTTCTCCGCCGATCGCCTCGCCGAGGTCTTCGCGCGCTGGAACGAGGGCGTCCTCTCCTCGTTCCTGATCGAAATCACGGCCAAGATCTTCCGCGCCAAGGACTCCGAGACCAGCGCGCCGCTCGTCGACCTCATCCTGGACAAGGCGGGCCAGAAGGGCACGGGCCTCTGGACGTCCAAGGTCGCGCTCGACCTCGGCGTCGCCATTCCCACGATCGACGCCGCCATCATGGCGCGCCTCCTCTCGGGCAAGAAAAACGAGCGAATCGAGGCCGCGAAGGTCCTCGAAGGGCCTCGGCCCGGCGCATTCCAGGGCGACGAGAACGAAATCGTCACGGCCGTGCACGACGCCCTCTATGCCGCGAAGATCTGCTCCTACACGCAGGGCATGGCCCTCCTCCGTGCCGCCTCGGACACCTTCCACTGGGACCTGCCGCTCGGCGAGATCGCCCGCATCTGGAAGGGCGGTTGCATCATCCGCGCCCAGTTCCTCGACGGCATTCGCGAGGCCTACGCGAAGCGCCCCGACCTGCCGAGCCTGCTCCTCGACGACCGGTTCCGCGAGGCGATGGCGAAATCGCAGCCCGGTTTCCGCAAGGCCATCGCGTTCGCGCAGAGCCTCGGCATTCCTTGCCTCGCGTTCTCGTCGAGCCTCGCCTATTACGACAGCTATCGCTCGGCGCGCCTCCCGCAGAACCTCACCCAGGCCCAGCGCGATTACTTCGGCGCCCATACCTACGAGCGCGTCGACAAACCCGAGCTCGGCGCCGTGCACACCGACTGGCCCTCGCTCGTCGGCTGAGCGAAGTAGGGGCTTCCCCGCACCCGTCCGGTCGCCCCGCCGCTCGTTTTCGCTCCTCTCCGCTCGCCTGCCTGCCTGCTCGTTCTCTCTATCGGCCGCTCGTTCGCCCAGGAAAGCAGCAACGCCGCCCCCCTGATTCCCATCGAATGCTGCTGGATGCGCCCGCGGCGCGCTCGCCGTGCGGACGTCCGAGAAGGCACGAGGATGGCGGCACTCTTTCGTCCCTGGACCAATACGGCCTTCCGGATCGCGCTCATCGGTATCGTGGGCGGCGCCTTCACGCTCGTGGCCGCTCCCATGATCTGGGTGCGCACGCCGAACTGGCGAAAGCAGCTCGATCCGGTCGATCAACCCGTCGAGTTCGATCACCGGCATCACGTCCAGGATGACGGTATCGATTGCCTCTATTGTCACAAGGAGGCGACGGTATCCGCCACGGCCGGGATCCCCTCGACCGACCTCTGCATGGGTTGCCACAACCAGATCTGGAACAAGAGCCCCATGCTCGAGCCCGTCCGGCGGAGCTACTTCTCGGGTTTGCCCATTCCGTGGAATCGCGTCAACGACGTCCCTGATTTCGTCTACTTCAATCACGCGATCCACGTGAACAAGGGCGTCGGGTGCGTCAGTTGCCACGGGCGCGTCGACGAGATGGGCCGCGTCTACCAGTTCGCCGACCTGAGCATGAACTGGTGCCTCGATTGTCACAGGCAGCCGGAGAAGTTCGTCCGGCCGCTCGATCGGGTCACCGACATGACGTGGAAGGCCGCGGATCAAAGCACCCTCGGGCCGTACCTGGTCCGCGAATACGGCGTTCGAAGCGTCACCAACTGCACCGCCTGCCATCGATAGGAGAGCACCTTTGGGCAACGACGTACGCGCGCTCTGGGAGAGGATCCTCGCAGGCAAGACGGGCCGCGATTACTGGCGCAGCCTCGCCGAGCTCGTGTCCGAGGGGTCGCCGCCGGAGGACAGGCAAAGGGAGTTTCCCGAGGGGGCGGACGAGCGTCCGGACGAACCCTCGCGCCGCAACTTCTTGAAGCTCCTCGGCGCCAGCATGGCGCTCGCGGGCGTCACGGGCTGCGTCAAGGACCCCGTCGAGAAGATCCTGCCCTACACGATCCGTCCGCCCGAGGTCACGCCGGGTCTGTCCAAGTATTACGCGACGAGCATGACCCTCGACGGATTCGCGACGGGCCTGCTCGTCGAGAGCCGCGAAGGGCGACCCATCAAGATCGAAGGCAACCCCGAGCATCCGGCCAGCCTCGGCGCGGCGGGCGTCCTCGAGCAGGCGTCCATCCTCGGCCTTTACGATCCGTACCGCGCGCGGGCCGTCATGCAGAAGGGCGCGCTCACGTCGTGGGATGCGCTCGCGACGGAGCTCGCACGTCCGCGCACCGATCGGGGCGCCGGCCTCCGCATTCTGATCGAGCCCACGGCCTCGCCGCTCCTTGCGAGCCAGCTCGGCCGGCTTCTCGCGGCATATCCGGCCGCGCGCGTCACCGTGCATTCGTCGACCGAGACGGGCGCCGCCGCGCAAGGGGCCGCGCTCGCCTTCGGCCGCCCGCTGGTGCCGCAACTCGACCTCCGGAACGCCTCGGTCATCGTCTCGCTCGATTCGGACTTCCTCGACGGGCAGGGCATGCATTTGCGGCACTCGCGCCATTTCGCCGAGCGCCGCCGCCCGGGCTGGCCGAACCCCACGATGAACCGGCTCTACGTCGTCGAGAGCATGCCGAGCTGCACGGGCACGGTCGCGGATCACAAATTGCGCCGGCGATCGAGCGAGATCGGCACGTTCGCCGCGGCCCTCGCCGCCGAGATCCTCCTCGGCGGTAAGCCCCCTTCGGCCGTCTCGCCCGATATCATCATGGCGCTCCGCCCATTCCTCGGCCGTGAAGAGCGCGCCCTCGTCGGCGCTATTGCGAGGGACCTCGTCCGCGCGGGGAAAGGCGGCCTTGTCATCGTCGGCGACCGGCAACCCGCGCACGTCCACGCGCTCGGCGCGCTCGTGAACTCCGTCCTAGGCGCCTTCGGCTCCACGGTCTCCATGACCGATCCCATTCTCTGGAATCCTGCCGCGGCCGGGCAGGACCTCGCGGCGCTCGTCGCCGAAATGCGCGCCGGCGCCGTCGACACGCTCGTCATCCTGGGAGGAAACCCCGTCTACACCGCGCCGGGCGACCTCGATTTTGCCGGGGCGCTCGGCAGCGTCCGCCAGAGCTTTTACCTTGGCCTCTACGCGGACGAGACCGGCGCGCGGACGACGTGGTTCGTCCCGGAGACACATTACCTCGAAGCCTGGGGCGATGCCCGCGCGGGGGACGGGACAGCGTCCGTCGTGCAGCCGCTCATCCGTCCGCTCTTCGGCGGCCGCACGGACGTGGAGATCCTCGCGACTCTGCTCGGCGACATCTACCCGAGCGCGCACGCCCTCGTACGTGAGCAATGGCGGACGCTGCTCGGCGAGACCGATTTCGAGGCGCACTGGGAGGCGACCTTGCGCCGCGGCTTTTTGCCCGGCTCCGAGGCCCCCGTTGTCCGGGCCGAGCTCGCGCCGCCTGGGATCGCAGCGGCCCTCGCGACCCTCGCCGCCGCGCCCGCACCCGCGCCCGACCGGTACGAGCTCGGGTTTTACCACGATTCCAAGGTTCACGACGGCCGGTTCGCGAACAACCCGTGGCTCCAGGAGCTGCCCGATCCAACGACCAAGATCACCTGGGACAATGCGGCGCTCATGAGCGTCCGCACGGCGAGCGAGCTCGGCGTCGCGAACGACGACCTCATTGAAATCACGCTGCCCGGGTTCGATCCCACCGTGCCCGCGGTCACGACGAGCCCCCCGCCGGCCACGACCATCGTTTTGCCGGTGTTCGTCCTGGCGGGCCACGCCGATCGGGCCATTTCCTTGCGCCTCGGGTACGGCCGCGGGGCGGCATTGCCCGTCGCCGAGGGCGTCGGGAAAAACGTCCAGCCCCTCCGCCGCCAGGGCCGCTCGTTCCTCGACGGCGCGTCCGTGCGGCCCACGGGCGAGAAACACACCCTCGCGCAGACCCAGAAGCACTGGGAGCTCCACGACCGGCCGATCGCTCTGGCCACGACGCTCGAAGCATACCGCGACAAACCAGAGTTCACGCGCGGGCAGAAGGGCCCCGTGCTCTCGATCCTGCCCGCGGACGATTTCAAGGGCGACCAGTGGGCGATGAGCATCGACATGTCGATCTGCACGGGCTGCAGCGCGTGCGTCGTCGCCTGCCAGGCCGAGAACAACATCCCCGTCGTGGGCAGGGAGGGCGTCCTCCGGAGCCGCGAAATGCACTGGCTCCGCATCGACACCTATCACACGGGCGAGGTCGACACCCCGGAGGTCGTGCATCAGCCGATGCTGTGCCAGCACTGCGAAAAGGCGCCGTGCGAGTACGTCTGCCCGGTGAACGCCACCGTCCATAGCCCCGACGGGCTCAACGAGATGGTCTACAACCGCTGCATCGGCACGCGGTTCTGCTCGAACAACTGCCCCTACAAGGTGCGGCGGTTCAACTGGTTCGACTGGATGGAGGAGAAGCCCGGGTTCAACGGCGACATCCGTACGCTCCAGAAAAACCCCGACGTCACCGTCCGCGAGCGCGGCGTGATGGAGAAGTGCACGTTCTGCGTGCAGCGCATCCGGCGCGCCGAGATCGACGCTAGCATCGAGCGCCGCGCCATTCGCCCGGGCGAGGTCACGACGGCCTGCGCGGACGCGTGCCCGACGCGCGCCATTCGGTTCGGGTCGCTCGCGCACAAGGAGACCGACATGGTCCGCTGGCGCGAGGAGCCGCGCAGCTTTGGCGTCCTGCACGAGCTCGGCACGCTTCCACGCATTCGATACCTCGCCACGATCAAGAACCCGAACCCGGAGGTGGGTTGATATGGCCACGGAGCCGGTCTTCATCGGGCGCCCCACGGACGCCGAGCTCTCCGACCAGCTCCTCTCGACCGCCTGGCGGCCGTGGAGAAGGCTCGGGAAAATCGGTTTCCTCGTCGCCATCATCGGCACGTTGTTTCTGTTCACCGGGATCACGCTCACCGTGATGTACGGCATCGGGATGTGGGGAAACAACATCCCGGTCGCCTGGGGGTTCGGCATCATCAACTTCGTCTGGTGGGTCGGTATTGGCCACGCGGGCACGTTCATCTCGGCCGTGCTCCTGCTCTTCGAGCAGAAATGGCGTACGAGCATCAACCGCTTCGCCGAGGCGATGACGCTCTTCGCCATTCTCCAGGCCGCCATGTTCCCGGTCCTCCACCTCGGGCGACCGTGGTTCGCCTACTGGATCTTCCCGTACCCATCCACCATGGGCGTCTGGCCGCAATTCAAGAGCGCGCTCCCCTGGGACGCCGCGGCCATCTCGACCTATTTCACGGTCTCGCTCGTCTTCTGGTACACGGGCCTCATCCCGGACCTCGCGGCCATGCGTGATCGCGCGCCGACCCGGGCGAAGCGATTCATTTACGGCATCTTCGCGCTCGGGTTCACCGGCGCGTCGAGCTCCTACCGCCATTATCGCGTCGTCTATGGCCTGCTCGCGGGTCTCTCGACCCCGCTCGTGCTCTCCGTGCACTCGATCGTGAGCTCGGACTTCGCTATCACGCTCGTGCCCGGCTGGCACTCCACCATCTTCCCGCCGTTCTTCGTCGCCGGCGCGATCTTTTCGGGGTTCGCCATGGTGCTCACCCTGGTGATCCCGGTGCGCAGCCTGTTCCGGCTGGAGAACGTCATCACGAAGAGGCACCTCGACAACCTCGCCAAGATGGTCCTCGTGACGAGCTGGGTCGTCACGTATTCGTACATCCTCGAATTCTTCATGGCGTGGTACAGCGGCGACGAATACGAGATCTACCAGTTCTTCGAGGCGCGCCCCTTCGGGCCCTGGGCCTGGATCTTCTGGATGATGATGATCTGCAATTCGGTCATCCCGCAGGTCTTCTGGTCGAAGAAGGCGCGGAATAGCCTCGCCGTGCTCTGGACCGTCTCGCTCCTCGTCAACGTCGGCATGTGGGCCGAGCGCTTCGTGATCATCGTCATGGGCCTGCAGCGCGATTACCTGCCCTCGGCCTGGGACGTGTTCGTTCCGACATACGTCGATTGGATGATCTACCTCGGCACGATGGGATTCTTCCTGCTGCTCTTCCTGCTCTTCTTGCGGTTCGTCCCGTTCGTTTCGCTCGCCGAGGTGAAAGAGCTCAAGCACGAGCTCTCGCACGAGGAGGAACATTAAAATGCGGAGGACGCAGCAAAGCGGGATCGTCGGCGCGTTCGACACGCCCGAGCAGATCATCCGGGCGGCCCACGAGCTCCGCAAATCCGGGTACCGCAGGCTCGAAGGGTACACGCCGTACCCCCTCCTCGAGCTCGAACGGGCCATCGGCCGCGGGCGCTCTCGCATCGGATTCGTGGTGTTCCCGTTCGCCATCGCGGCGGCCGCGGTCGCCTACCTCGTGCAATGGTGGACGGACGGTGTCGATTACCCCCTGAATGCCGGCGGCAGGCCCGCCCACGCGCCGCCCGCGTTCGTCCCGGCCACGTTCGAGATGGCCGTGCTCTTCTCGGCGCTTTCGGCCTGTGTCATCCTCGCCCTCTGGTCCGGCCTGCCATCCCTGTGGCAGCCGATCTTCGAGGTGCCGGGCTTCGATCGCGCCAGCATCGACAAGTTTTTCCTGGCCGTCTCCGACCTCGATCCCGCCTTCGATCGCGAGGCGACCGCGCGCAAGCTCAGGGAGCTCGGCGCGAGCCGCGTCGAGCCGCTCGGGGCGCATCCGGCGACCGACGCCGAGCTCGACGAACGGCTCGAGCGAATGGAGGGAGAGGAGTCGTGAAGACCATCGCCGCCCTTCCGCTCGTCCTCGCCGTGTGCCCGCTCCTCGCGAGCTGCAACAGTTCGGGCACCGAGCGTGATTTCGAGCGCATGGTGAACCAGGCGCATTTCGAGTATTACGAGGAGGCACCGTTCTTCGACGATCGCCGCGTCATGCGCGAGCCTCCCGAGGGCACCGTCCCGCGCGAGCGGTTTCTCGGCCCGCCCGAGGTGATCAGCGGAATGGTAGACGGGAAGTTCGTCGAGGCCATTCCCATCCCACTCTCGCGGCCCATGCTGGATCACGGCCGGGAGCGCTACGAGGTCTTCTGCGCGGCCTGCCACGGCGTGGGCGGCGATGGCGTGAGTGTCGTCGCGGACAACATGGAGCTGCGCAAGCCTCCGAGCTTTGTCGAGGCGCCTGTCCTCGATTACCCCGTGGGGCGCGTCTACCAGGCCATTGCCCAGGGCTACGGGCTCATGCCCACCTATGGACAGGAGCTTGGCGTCGAGGAGCGCTGGTCCGTCGTCGCCTACGTGCGCGCGCTCCAGCTTCGTACGAAAGGCGTCGCCGTCGGCGTCTTGCCCGAGCCCGTCCGCGTGCGGATGCAGGAGGAGCTTCGATGAACACGGAACCCAGCATTTTCACCGGAGGAGGTCGGCTCATCCTCGGAGGCTTCCTCGCGTTCGTCGTCGGCGCGATCGCGCTCGTCGTGGGCGGCGTCGCCCACGGCCGGGACGCATTCTACGCCTACCTCTCGGCCTATGCGTGGCTCGTCTCCCTGCTCGTCGGCGGACTCATCTTCCTGATGATCGTCCACGCGATGGACGCGAAATGGCCCGTCGCTCTCCGCCGCGTCATCGAGGGCGTCACGGGCGTCCTGCCGCTCGCCGTGATCGGATTCATTCCGATCGCCGTCGGCATCACCACGATTTATCCCTGGACGTCGCCGTCCACGATCCACGAACACGAAGTCCAGCATCTCGTCGAGCACAAGCTGCCGTACCTGAACACGTCCTCGTTCTTCGTCCGCGCGTTCCTGTATTTCGGCGTTTGGCTCGGCATCTCGTATTTCCTCCGCCGCTGGTCGCTGCGCGGGGATTGGGCCCCGGCGGCCACGGACAAACCGCGGTTCCGCGCCCTCTCGGCGCTCGGGCTGCCTCCGGTCGCGCTCGCGTTCACGTTCGCGGGCGTCGATTGGCTCATGTCCCTCACTCCTGCCTGGTATTCGACCATGTTCGGGGTGTACTGGTTCGCCGGCGGTTTCCTGGGCGCGCTCGCGCTCCTCGTGCTCGCGACCTATGGCCTGCAGCGCGCGGGCATGCTCACCCGGGTGGGCAGCTCCCATTATTACGCGCTCGGCCGGCTCCTGCTCGCGTTCACGATCTTCTGGGCGTACATCGCGTACTTCCAGTTCTTCTTGATCTGGATCACGAACAAGCCCCACGAGGCGTCGTTTTATGCGCCCCGCATGAGGGAGTTCGCCCCGCTCAGCATCCTCGTCGCGGCCGGCCGTTTCGTCATTCCGTTCTTCGCGCTGCTCCCGTATCGGGTCAAGCAGCAGCCGAGCACGCTCGCGCCGATCGCGCTCTGGATCCTCTTCATGCACTGGGTCGACATGGAATGGCTCGTCATGCCCTCCGTGCGCGCCGAGGGGCCCATCGTGCACTGGCTCGACGTCGCCGCGCTCGTCTGCGTCGGCGGGGCCGCGCTCGCGTTCGGCACGTTCCGCCTGCGTGGTCGCCCGATTGTCCCGAAAAACGACACCTCGCTCGAGGCCGCATTCCGGTACGGGAGCCTTTGACCATGAGCCATCCCGAGCACGAAAAGCGTCACGGAATCGTCAGGCAGGAGGAGGACGTCCTCCCGCCGCGCCTGATCATGTACGCTGTCCTGGGTTCCATTGCGTTCGCCCTCGTGCTCACGGGGGTCTCCTACGTGCTTCAACGGTACCGCGAGGCCGAGCTCCGGCCCTCGGGGGTCTATCCCGAGGAGCACCTCGGCCCCATCAAGGAGCGCTCGAACGTCCACGAGGAGCTGTTTTCGAACCTCGGGCGAGGGCAGATCGTCCACCTCACGAAACGTCAATCGATCGAGCGATTCGAATGGGTGGGCGAGGATCGCAGCAAGGTGCAAGTCCCGATTGACGTGGCCATGGACCTCGTCGTGAGCGGCGCGGGTCGGTAGCGGCATCGAAGGAGCGCCGCGCCCTCTGGGGGCGTGGGCGTTAGGGGGAGCTCTTGGTGAGACGATTCGGCTGGGCCATGGCCCTCTCCATGATGCTCGCGGGCGCGCCGGTCGCCGCCGCGGAGGAGACGCGCGCGCTCCCCATGGCGGCAAGGCAGGCGGACGTCGACGAGCGCCTCGGCGGCTACGTTCCGCGCGATATCGTCCTGCGCGGCGAGCGCGGGGAAGAGGTGAAGACGGGCGAGCTCCTCGCGGGCGATGTCCCCGTGCTCCTCGTGCTCGCTTATTACCGCTGCCCGATGCTCTGCCCGCTTTTGCTCACGGGCGTTTCGAAGGGCCTCGCGGAGGCGGGGTATACGCCCGGCGAGGATTATCGGCTCGTCACGGTCAGCATCGATCCGGAGGATACGCCGACCGATGCCGCGAAGCGCAGGGATGCGCTCGCCGAGAAGCTCGGCGCGAAGCCGGAAAGCCTGCGGTTCCTCGTGGGGACGGCCGAGGCGTCGCGCGCCGTGGCGGACGCCGTGGGCTTCCGTTATGGCTATGATTCCTCGACCGAGCAATATGCGCACCCGGCGGTCGTCACGGTGCTCGCGCCGGGCGGGCGCATCTCGCGGTACCTCTACGGGCTCGAGCCCTCCGCGTGGGATTTGCGGCTCGCCCTCGTCGAGGCTGCGGCGGGCAAGGTCGGCACGATCGTCGATCGCGTGCTCGTCACCTGTTATCGCTACGACCCGGCGACGCGAAGGTACGGGCCGTACATCACCGGGTTTCTCCGCATTGGATCGCTCCTGATTCTGTGCACGGTCGGAACGACCCTGGGCATGTTGTGGCGCCGGGATCGGCGCCGGGGACGAGGGGGTGAACCCCGATGAACGAGCTGCTCCGTACGATCCTGTTTTTGCCGCGGCAGGCGTCCACCATTGCCGAGGAGATCGACAAGCTCCATTATTTCGTCATCATCATGACGATGGGGGGCGCCTTGCTGGTGACCCTCATCGGCGGGTGGTTCTTGTTCCGCTATCGCCGCACGGCCGTCCAGAAGCACCCGTCGCGCCGCGTGCCCGAGGCGACGCCGGCCATCTGGCTCGAAGCCGTGGTCGTGGTCGGCCTCTTCGGCATGTTCATCGTGTGGTGGGTGATCGGATTCTGGCAATTCATGACCATCCGCGTCCCGCCGGAGAACGCGCTCGAGATCTACGTCACGGGCAAACAATGGATGTGGAAATTCGCGTATCCAGAGGGCGCGAACTCCATCTCGACGCTGTACGTCCCCGCCGGGCGGCCCGTGAAGCTGATCCTCACCTCCCGTGACGTCATTCACAGCTTCTTCGTGCCGGATTTCCGGCTGAAGCAGGACGTGCTCCCGGGGCGACTCACCACGCTCTGGTTCGAGGCGAAGGAGCCGGGCCGGTACGACATCCTGTGCACGGAGTATTGCGGCGTCAGCCACTCGACCATGCGCGGCGAGGTCATCGCGCTCCCGCCCGAGGAATACGAGCGCTGGCTGCAAGGCAAATCGCCGGAGCCGGCCGTGGCGGGCCCGGTCGACCTGCGCCCGTCCTCCGTCACGGAATACGCGCCGCCGGAGCCCCTGAGCATGGTTGAACAGGGAAAACGGGCCGCGGCCGAGCTCGGCTGTTTTCGCTGCCATACCATCGACGGCACGCCGCACCTCGGTCCGACCTGGGCGGGCCTCTACGGCACCACGGTCCCGCTCGAAGGCGGCGGCAGCGCGAAGGTCGACGAGGCGTATATCACCGAGTCGATGATGGATCCGTTCGTGCACGTTCACGCGGGGTATCAGCGCATCATGCCGAGTTTCCTTGGCCAGATTCGCCCGGCCCAGGCGGGCGCCATCATCGAGCTCATGAAGAGCCTGCGTGACGTGCGCCCGAAGCCAGGCGCGACGCCCTGGGGCACGGTCACCGTTCCGGAGACGCAGGAGGGGGTGCAATGAGCCAAGCGACCATCGACGCCGATGAAAGGCCGGAATCGCTCGGCGTCGGCGCGGACCATCCGGATTATCTGCGCGCGGACAGCGGCCTGCGCTCGTGGCTCCTCACGAAGGACCACAAACGCATTGCCCTGATGTTCTACGTGGGCGTGATCCTCTTTTTGGGGCTCGGCGGCGTCTTTGCCCTCGTGCTCCGCACGGAACTGCTCACGCCCGAGCAGACCTTCATCGACGCGAATACGTACAACCAGATGTTCACGCTCCATGGCATCACCATGGTCTGGTTGTTCATGATCCCGGCCATTCCGACGGTCTTCGGCAACTTCGTCCTGCCGATCATGCTCGGGGCCAAGGATCTCGCGTTCCCGCGCATCAACCTCGCGAGCTTCTACGTCTACGTCCTCAGCGCGATCATCCTGCTCGGGGCCATGCTCGCGGGCGGCGCGGACACCGGCTGGACGTTTTACGTGCCGTACAGCACGACGTCGCCGACGGCCGTCACCTGGATGGGGATCGGCATTTTCGTGAACGGCATCTCGTCGATCATGACGTCGGTCAATTTCATCGTCACGACGCACACGTTGCGCGCGAAGGGCCTGAGCTGGCACCGGATGCCACTTTTCGTGTGGGCCTCGTATGCGACGAGCATCATCATCCTGTTCGCGACGCCCGTGCTCGGGATGTCGCTCATCCTGATCGCGCTCGATCACGCGTTCGGCCTCACGCTCTTCAATCCTCGGTACGGCGGCGACCCGGTGCTCTTCCAGCACCTCTTCTGGTTCTATTCGCACCCGGCCGTGTACATCATGATCCTCCCCGCGTTCGGGGTGATCAGCGAGGTCGTCTGCTCGTTCTCGCACAACCAGCCGGCGAGCTACCGGGCCATCGCATACTCGTCGCTCGGCATCGCGTTCATCGGCTTCTTCACCTGGGGCCACCACATGTTCGTGGCGGGCCTCAGCGAGTTCGACGCGGGCGTCTTCGGCGCGCTCTCGATGTTCGTCGGGATCTTCTCGGCGATCAAGGTGTTCACCTGGGTCGCGACGCTGCGCGGGGGTGCGATCAGCTTCGCCACGCCGATGCTGTATTTCCTGTGGTTCCTCTTCCTGTTCGTCTTCGGCGGGATGACGGGCGTGGCCGTGGCGACGCAATCGCTCGACGTGCACTGGCACGACACGTATTTCGTCGTCGCCCACTTCCACTTCATCATGGTCGGCGGGACGCTGACATCGTTCCTCGCCGGGGCGCATTACTGGTTCCCCAAGATGTTCGGCAGGCTCTACGACGAGCGCGTCGGCCTCTTGACCTCGGTCGCCGTGTTCATCGGGTTCGTGTTCACGTTCTTGCCCCAGTTCCTCCTCGGTAACGGCGGCATGCCGCGGCGGTATTTCACGTATCCCGAGCGATACCAGTGGCTCAACGTGCTCTCGACGGGCGGCGCCTGGCTGCTCGGGGCGGGGCTCATCCTCGCGCTCGGTAACCTCCTCGTCGCGCTGAAATGGGGCAAGCGCGCCGGGCCGAACCCCTGGGGATCGCGCAGCTTCGAGTGGATCACCGCGTCCCCGCCGTCGAAGCACAACTTCGAGGAGACGCCCGAGATCGAGCGTTCGGCCTACGAATACACGCTCTCCGAGGAGGTGGCCCGTGAGCGCGCAAAGGCTCGTTGAGCAATTCGAGACCCTCGAAAAGCAGGACCACGCCGCGCGGCTCGCGATGTGGATGTTCCTCGGCAGCGAGACGCTGCTCTTCGGGGCCCTCTTCGCGGCCTACGCGTATTACCGCGCGATGTACCCGGCCGGGTTCGTCCAGGCGCTCCACCACAACAGCGTGGCGCTCGGGACGACGAACACGGTCGTGCTCATCACGTCGAGCTTCACGGTGGCCCTGGGCGTCCATTTCATTCGGGAAAACAAGGCCCGCCTCGCCGCCGGGCTCCTCGCCCTGTCGACCGCGTTCGGCGCCGTCTTCCTCGTGGTCAAGGGCTTCGAATACGCCCACCACATTCACGAGAACGCGCTCCCCGCCGGGATGTACTCGTTCGTGGAGCAGCCGCCGGCCGGCGTGGTCCTCGGGTACACGCTCTACTGGTTCATGACGGCCCTGCACGGCCTGCACGTGATCGCCGGCATGATCATGCTCGCCGCGGTGGCCGTGCTCTGCTTGAAGGGGAGATACGGCACCCATCGCTACGTCGCCGTCGAGAATGTCGGCCTGTATTGGCACCTCGTCGACGTCGTCTGGATTTTCCTCTGGCCCCTCTTCTACCTCACGGATTGAGAGGCGACATGATCAGCGCGCACGTCACCACACCCAAGCTCATCGGCTCGTGGATCGCCCTGCTCGTGCTGACGTTCCTGTCGTTCGGGATCTCGCGCCTCGGCCTCGGCGAAGCGGAGCTCGTCATTGCGCTCGCGATCTCGGTCGCGAAGACGTTCGTCGTGCTGTTCATCTTCATGCACCTCGTCGAGCAGCGCTTCGCGAACAGGCTGATCGTCATTCTGACGTTCCTGTTCATCGCGCTGCTCGTCGCGCTCACGGCCGCCGATCCGTTGACCCGCAAGACGTTCCCGCCGCGGCCCGATCCTGCCGCGCACCCCTATCCGTGATTCGGAGAATTCACTCCTCGGTCCGCGTCCAACGCGGCGGCTCTCCGTCCGCGGGCAAACGCGGCAGGATCTCCTGCGGGTGGAACGCCGCCTTGTAACGTAAGGACGGGCAGCCCGCGACGCGATATCCGAGATAGACGTAAGGTTTGCCCTGCCTCTGGGCGATCTCCACGAGCGCGAGCACGTTGCCCACGCCGGGCGAGCGCCAGGCATAGGCGGGATCGTAAAAACAATACACCGCGCTCCAGGCGCGCGGCGTCTCGTCGCAGATGCCGATCGCCACGAGGCGCCCGCCGGCCTCGTCGTCGTAATACGCGACCTCGCGCGCGGACGGGTGCGGGAACGCGAATTGATAGAAATAATCGCGCGAGGTCAGCTTTCCCGGCGTCCATTCCCGCGCGCGCTCCCGGTCGGCGTGCCAGGTGTGATAGAGGGCGATCCGATCCGCGTCGACGCGCGGCGGCCCGACCACGATACGAAACTCCGCGCCGCGATTGCGCGCGCGGCGCTGGCTGCGGCTCGGCTTGAACTCGCTCGCGAGGATACGCGTCGGGACGCACGCGGCGCAGGACGGGCACACGGGGCGGAAGTAATCGGGACCGAAGCGGCGGACGCCTCGCTCGAGCAGGGTGTCGAGCTCTTCGGGATCGACGTCGAGCAGGATGTGATGTTCGAGCGATGCGCGCTCGTTCGGGATGTACGAGCAGGCGCGCGGGGGTTCGACGATGTGCTGAATCAGGCGGGCCATGGACGCGATCGGGCTCGGCAGCAGTGTCGCACGGACGGATAGCGCTTCACCAGAGCCCGGTCACGCGAGGCTGTCCGGCTGCTTTATTTGGTGCATTTTTCGTCGGGCACGTCCTTGCGCCGCGACCAGCCGCGGCCGCTCGCGGAGGGCCCGGCAGGCCGGTATTTCGCGTTGATGCGGTCGTCGCCCCGCTGCACGACGATCGTCACCGGCACGTCGCTCCGCCCCGCCGAGGTCAAGCCTTCGACGAGCTCGTCGCCCTCGCGCAAGCCCGCCTTCGCCGCAGGTCCGTCCGGACGAACCCCCACGAGTACGGGCGGGATTTTCGCGCGCGTCGCGGCCTCGTCGAAGCCGAGGTCGTACCGCTCGTAGCGCCGCGTTTCCCTGCGGAAACAAGGGCCGAGCGCGTTGTCGGGCAGATCGAGCTTGCCCCCGCGCTCGATCGCCTCGGCGAAGACCTCGACCTCGGCCGGGCTGATCTCGGCCGTGAGGGCAGAGGTCCACGCCGAGACGGGCAGCGGGCCGCGTCGCTCCTTGGCCTTCGCGTAGAGCGCGCGCAGGACCTCCTGGAGGCTCTTCTGGCCGCCGCTCTTCGCTCGGATCGCAGCGTCGACATGCAGCGCGTAAAGCGCCCCGCGCGCGACGAGCAGCGGCACGACGCCGGGCTCGCGGAAGCTCTTCGCGAGCGCCGCGTTCCCCTCTTTGCTGCGTGGCGACGTCGCGATCACGGACTCGAGCCCGTTCACCTCGTCGGCCACTTCGAGCGGCGTCACGAGGCCGAACCGAAAGAGCATGTCCCGCGCGAGGTGTCGCACGACGCCTTCGGCGAACCACGCGCCCTCGGCTTGACGCGCCGGATCTTCGGGCCCGATCCAGAGCCGCTCGCCGACCCACGCGCGGAGCATCTCCACCGAGGTCGCGATGCGCAGCGGCCCCGACCAGGGTTCGCCCACGGCGACGTGCAAGAGCACGCTGCGCGTGCGTCGCGCCGCGACGAACCTGCCGACGGGGCCGGGCTCGGGCACGATGAGGAACGTTTGCGGGATCGGGCTGCGCTCGCCGAAGAGCTCACCTGCGGCGGTGCGGAACGCGGCGGTGTCCGCGGAGACGGGGCGCGGATCGAAGGCGGTGTAGCCGAACCACGCGGCCTCGTCGTGCCCTTCGAGCGTGTCGAAGACAGCCGTGCCCATGCGGCCCGTGACCATCACCGCGCCGCGCAGCTCGTCCGCGGTCGTGTTCACCTCGCGCGACGCGCCGATGCCGAAGCTCGTCGCCGCGCCGCTCACGGAGGCGCCGCTCTCCAGCGTACCGTAGGGGCTCAAATCGATTTCGAGCTTCACGGCGAGGCGCAGATCGCGCGCGGCGTCGGGCAGGAGGAGCGCGTCGCCGGTGACCTCGAGGCGGTCGGGATCCGAGAGCAGGAAAGGCAGTTTTCCCGGCGTCACGCGCGACTCGACGGTGTACACGAGGCGAAGCTCGCCCTCGGGGGCGCGCGCGAGCTCGATCGCGACGTGATCCGGGTGCGGAGCCGGGCGCGCGTCGATCGTCCCGCGCGCGTCGCGCGCCTCCTTCATTCGAAAGGCCTTCGGATCGGGCGTGCGTATCGAGAACGTGCGGCCGGGGAACGCGCCGGCGCCGCGGAACGCGAGCGTCACGTCGATCGCGGCCGCCGCGGGGACGGGACGGATCGTGACGTCGAGGCCGGGTCCTTCGCGCGTCGGAGAAGCCGCGGGAGACGCGGGGACGGGTTTGGCGCCGGAGGTTTTCACGCGCTCGTTCGTGGGCTCGGGGCAGCGGGAAGGCGCGTTCGGGGGAGGCGTCGTGCAAGCGGCGGCGGCGAGGGCGAGCGCGAGGACGAACGAGCGAGAGCGCATACGGGAAAGCGAGAATACGGGTTATCCCCGGGGTTGACGAGGGCCAGCCGGGGCGGCGCATGGCCTGGGCTTTTGCCCGGCGTGGAGCTGTGCGATAGTCGTCTCGCGCATGGCCCAGACGAAAACGGACGTACTCCCCCTCGGCGCGGCTGTCGTGATGCTCCTCCTGCCGCAGCGGCCGCCGCTCTTGCTCGTGGATCGGATCGAGGGGTATTCACGCGCGCCCCGCCCCACGCTGCATGCGTCGCGCGCGGTGAGCGTGAACGAGCCGTTTTTCTCGGCCGAGCTCCCGACGCCGCCCATGCTGCCGCGGGCGCTCGCGCTCGAGGGCATCGTGCAGGCGGCGAACATGCTGCAGATCTTCGTGGCCGTGCAGCGCGAGCTCGAAGCAATCGGCCGGAACGCATCCGAGCTCGTGTCGGCGCTGCGCAACGCGGACGTCGGATACCGCCTCGAAACCGGCTTCACGCCGGGCCTCGGCGAGGACATCCTGGCCGCGATCACGATGGCGGGCCCCATGCGCACGGGCGCGATCGGCGCGAGCCAGCTCCGCTTCTTGCGCAACGTCTTTCCGGGCGACGTGCTGAGCTACGAGATCCGGCTCATCCGCGAGGGCGCGGACGTGCAGCATTTCGAGGCCGATGTCGAGGTGCGCGGGCAGACGGTGGCGCAGGGGATGCTTTCGTTATCGAAGGTCGAGGGGATCCTGCGGTGACGAGGGCGACGCGTCGGGCGTGATCGCCGGGGTCTCGATCGCGTACGCGCACTGATCGTTCAGCGATTGCTCCCACGCGGAGAGGTACGCGCCCTCCGTGTACGTGCGGCACTGCTGTCCCTCCGGATCGGCGTAGCTCTGCGTGACCTCGCCGAAGCGCGACTCGCAGCAGGATTCGAATGCCGCGCCGCAAAGCGACGGCGGCTTGCGGGGCAGGTAGTCGGTCACGCCCAGGCCATCCAGGGCGATGGAGAGATGGCAATAGAGCTCAGCGCCGATCTCGCCGACGATCTTCCCCTCGCTGCAACAATAGGCGCTGCACCGGCCCCAGACGCCATGCAGCGCCTCGTAAATGCCCTGGACCGTCCCGGCGTATTCGCAGATCGCGCGGGGGTTGTTCCGTAGCCCGCGCGGCGATCGGCGCGCTTTCCTCATCATGCGTTCCGCGACGCGGTCGAGGCGCTCGCAGACATGGGCGTGCTCGACCTCCTCCCGCGCGATGGCGCGCCCGGGGCCGCGGCCCGCCTCGAAGCCCGCCTTCTCCGCGGAGCCCCGGCATTTCCGAGGGACGAAGGGGGGCTCCGCCCAGGCCTCCGGCGCGTGTCCGAGGCCAACGATCGACGATGCGAGCATGGCTGCAAGGATCTTCATGGGAGGTTTTTCCGTAGTTCGAGGAGGATCGCCGGACGTGGGCGAAGCCCGGGGTGGCTATTCGCCGGTGCAGGCCAGCGAGCGGAACCTGTCCGGTGGATTCGTGCTCATCAGTTCGCCGCAGGTATTTCGCGCCGACTGGTCGAACTGGCGGCGACACTGCATCCGGGCGGCCGCGCCGCAGACGCGGCGGGGACCCGAGGAGAACTGCTCCACCGGAATCGAGAGGCCCCCGAGCGCGCAGTACGTATGGGCCGCATAATCGCCCACGGCCCAGTCCTGCTGCAGGACGCAGGTGCGGCAGGAGCTGTCGATCGCCGCGATCGCGTCGTAGTAGCCGTCGTGCATGCCGCTCATGCGGCAGGCGACCATCATGCTCGTGGTCGGGACCGCTGCCTCCGCGAAGGTGCTACGCACGATTTCGCGGAAATCCCGGAGCTTGCTGCAGCGATTGATCCGGCTCCAGGCGCGCTGCAGGAGGCTCTGGCCGTTCTGGTACCCGACCTCGTACATGCGCTGCAACGTGTCGGTGTCGCAGGCCGGGGGCGGCGCCGCAAAGGCAGGACGCGCGCCCGTCGCGACCAGAGAAAGCATTGCGACACCGAAAAACATACCGAATTGTCCGCGCTTCTTCATTTCGTCCTCCCCTCACAGACACAGAACCTCGACAAGGGGCTCGCCCTGCAATCTCGGCGCCGTCCCAGGCTGCGCGAGACCCTCGCGCAGCCTGGGCTTCCGTGCTCCGGGCGTGCCTTTCGCTTCCCGTTCCGCTACTCCGCGGGCGTGTAAAGCGCGATGTTCATCCGGCTCCAGAGCTCCGCCAGCCGGATCTCCGGGCTATCCGCGGGCGCGAGGGCCCCGATGCTGATCGGAGGCGGCGCGTAGCAGGCGTTGTTCATCTCGGTCCTGTACGAAGCCTCGAACATCCCTCGCGTGTACGGGCCGCAGCCCGGGTAGCTCTGAGCAGTGGCGAAGAACGTCGTCTCGCACGTGAGCCTCATGTTGATCCCGCAGATCCCGAGGGGCCCTTGAATGAATTGAGGCGCGGGGGCGATGCCGCCGAGAGCGATGGAAATCAAGCAATAAAGTCTCGCCATGACGTCGCCGATCTGCTCGCCGGTCTGGATACACTGGTTCGTGCACGTGTTGTCGATATCCAGGAGCTTCTGGAAGATGCCGTCGCCGGTTCCGCCGATGCGGCAGGCGGCGAGCCTCCCCGAGCCCGGGGCCACACTGAGCAGATCCAGTGCATCCTCGATCAGGTTGTAGAAGGACTCGAGCGCGAAGCAATCGTTCACCTGCGCCCAGGCCCGCGCCGTGAGGCTACGGCCATTGGCGACCCCCACGTCGTACATCGTCGCCGCAGAGCCCGAGTTGCAGCCGGGAGGCCGGGCGAAGGCCGCGGCGGAGCCCAGCGTCAGGCCGATTCCCACCATTGCACCCAGCATTCCTGAACGGCACTTCATTGCACACCCCCCCTGCTCGCCCTGCGAGCGCTTCGGTCCCCCATCACGAGGCTCTACTGTTTCGCCATCCACTCCAGGGTCTTTTCGGCAGACGACGACCCAGCGACCTCTCGCATGCACTTAAGAGAGGCATCCGTCCCGGTCAACGAGCGAGCTCTCGAATGTCTCTATCGGGCCATGTGCGCGGAGACGGATGAGGGAAGGGCGTCCTCGACGCCGCGGGAAAGCGCGCGGGATTCGTTCAGGGGATTCGAGCGCGTCCGGGGGCCATGGGACGCCTCCTCGAATCGAGGCGACATCCGACGCGGCTCAAGCCACCCGCGGCCGATTCTCTCGCTCGCCCGTCCTTCCGGCGTCCGTGCGCACGAGCGGCTTCGGCCGACTCTCCGCGCAATCGACGATCTCCCAATCGATCGCCTCGCCGAACGCGCGCCCGAGCCGCTCCTCGACGACACGCCTCGACTCGGGGCTCCGGTCGATCCCGAGGAAGCGACGCCCGAGCCGCGTGGCCACGCTGAGGGTCGTCCCCGAGCCGCAGAAGGGATCGAGCACGACGTCGCCCTCGTTGCTGGCGGAGAGGACGACACGTTCGAGCAGCGCCTCGGGCTTTTGCGTCGGATAGCCGAGCCGCTCTTTGCCCTTCGCCGCGATCACGCCGATCTCCCAGACGTCGGAGAGCGGCGGCCCTTTCGTCTCCTCGTCCGAGACGCCGGGCTTTCTGTGCCCGGCGGAGAAATCCGCGCGCTGCTTTTTCGTGCCGAACGTCTTTTTCGTGGACTCCGCGAGCTCTTCGTACCCGTAGAGCGCGTGGAACGTATGCTCGTTCGAGGCCTCGCGCGTGTAGAAGAGGAGCACGTCGTGCATGCGCTGGAAGCGCCGCGCGCGGGCGGGCCAGCGGCGGTAGCGCCAGATGATCTCGTTGCGGAAGCACTCCGGCCCGAAGACCGCGTCCATCAGGATCTTGAGGTAATGGCTCGCGGTGGGGTCGCAATGCAAAAAGACGCTGCCCGTGGCCCGGAGGACGCGGCGCATCTCGACGAGACGAGGCGCCATCATGGCGAGGTAGGCCATCATGTCGCACGGGCCGAGGAAGCCGTGGAGGCCCGCGAGCGCGCGCCCGACGGGCTCGCCCTGGGCGACGAGGGCCGCGAGCGCGCGCGCGGCGGCATCGCCCCAGGACCACGTATCGTCGAACGCGACCGCGCCAGGTTCGTCCGCCGCGACACCTGTGTAGAGGTGGTACGTCCTTCCGCTTTGAAACGGGGGATCCAGGTAGACCAGATCAACCGACGCGTCCGGGACGTGCTCCCGCAGGACGTCGAGGTTGTCGCCGATGAAATAGGCGCCGCGGCGCGCGGGCGGGAGGGGCGAGGGTTGGCTCGACATGAGGGGGCGAACGGCTCCTAGCAGGGAGCGCGGGCGCGGGCCAAGATGTCGGCAGGGACGTTCAGAAGTCGAGGCGCGCGCCCGCCTGTAGCCAGCGCGGAGCGCCGGGGCGAGCGCCATAAGGACGGCGGGAGGCGATGTAGGCGTTGTCGAGCAGGTTCCGTCCGAGCGCGTAAATCGTCAACCATTTCAGGGGACGGACGTTCACGGAGGCGTCGAGGAGGAAATAATCGTCCGTCGCCGTGCCCGGCGCGGGTTCGCCTTGCGAGGCGAGCTCCCGCATGCGGCTCGTGTACGTGCAGCCCACGTTCACGCCCCAGCGCGGCGTCTCGACGCCGATCGACGCCGCGACCTGGTGCTTCGGGACATACGGCAGCTCGTCGCCCGCCTCGACGTCGCCGAAGATGGGATCGGTGGATTGGAAGGTGTTCGTGAACTGCGCGTTCGTATAGGTCCAGCTCAATCGGCCGGGGAGCGCGAGGTTTTCCCGCAGCTTGATCTCGCTCTCGGCATACGCTTCGAAGCCGAGTACGCGCGCCTGTCCGCCGTCGGTCTGCTGGTCGAGGTTCTCCTGCACGCAGCCCGAGGAGAAGGAGCACAGGTTCGTGAGGTTCTTGTAATCGCTGTAGAAGCCGATGATCTCGGCGCGCACGCGCTTCGGCGCCCAGCGTACGCCGGCCTCGTAGTTCCAGCTCTTCTCGGGCCGGACGAGGTCGTTTTGCCCCGGCGGGATGGGGGAGAAGCCCTGATGCACGCCGAAGAGAAGTCCGAAATCGCGCGGCAATGCAAGGAAGACGCCCGCGCCGGGGAGGACGACCTGCTGGATGGTCAGGTTCTCTTCACCCGTGAGGTGATTCTCGAGCACGCTGCGGATCGATTCGAGCCGCGCGCCGGCCGTGAGGGTGAGCGGGCCCCAGGTCGCCGCGTCGGTCGCGTACATCGAGAGGGCGTGGGTGTACGCGTCGTTGTCGGCGGTCGTCTCCGTGGGGCGCCCCTCGGGGATCGGGTTGCCGCCCTCGATCAGGAAGCCGTCCTGGGTATGCTGGCGGCGGATCGAGTCGTAATGGAGGCGGACGCCATACTCGATCCGGTGGGAGATCGGGCCCGTTTTGGGGCGCCACGACACGGTGGATTGGAGGCCTTGCGAGACGAACGTCCGGTCGTTCGGCCCGATCATGAGCGTCTCGTCGTCCGTGCTCGGGGCGATGGCGCCCGTGAGGACGCCGTAGTAGAGGGCATTGCGCGGATCGGTGGGGTTCGAAAGGACGTCGGCGACCGAGGTGCCGCGGAACCCGTTCACCTTGCGCCAGGCCCGATGCAGGTCGTGGCGATAGGCGATCGTCGTGACCTCCAGGTTCGGGCGGAAGCGCGCGCGGTGCGTGAGCTGGAATTGCGTGCGGTTCCATTCCATGCGATCGAGCCGGCTCGCCCCGTAACGGCGATACGGCGTCGCCCGGAAGTCCGCATCGCTGAGGCCCAGGTACGTCTCGTTCGAGAGTTCGTTCTGGTAGCCCACCTTGAGCTCGAGCTCGTTCACCACAGAGCCCACGGGATCGAAGGTGTATCGCCCCTTCATCATGACGTCGGTCCGGGCAAACCCGGTGTCGCCGCCCCCGTCGAGCTCCTTGAACCCATTGTTCGCGACGTGCACGGCTTCGAGGAGGACGCCGTATTTGTCGTCGGCGATTCCTTGTCGCGCGTGCACCTTGCGGAACATGTACTGGCCGAACGAGACGTCGAGCATGCCGCGACGCTCGGAGGGAATGGCGGCCGTGGTCATGTCGATGGCGCCGCCGACCGTATGCGGGCCATAACTGATTGCCGAGGGGCCCTTCACCACGCGCACCGCATCCATGCGGCCGATGAGCGGGAAGTAATACGCGGCGGGCGCCGAGTAGGGCGCCGGCCCGAGGAGGACGCCGTCCTCCATGATCGTGACCTTCTTGCTTCGATCGGAGACGGCGCCACGAATGCCGATGTTCGGGCGCAAGCCGAAGCCGTCCTCCTCGCGGACGTAGACGCCGGGGACGGCGAGCAGGATCTTGTGGGGATCGTCGTACTTGAAGCGCTGGAGCTGCTTCGTCGTCACCACGTGCGCCGAGCCGCTCGTCTGCTGGAGGCGCGTGCCGACGACCGAGATTTCAATGGGGGGAGGAGGCTCGGCGTTTTTCGCATTCGGATCCTCCGCCGCAGCGTTTGGCGGCGAGCCCTCGGGCGGCGGGGCGGCTTCGGGCGGCGGCAGAGGCGGCGGTTCGCCTTGGGTCTGGGCGAGCGCCGCGGGCGAGAACGAGAGCAAAAGGAGCGCGGGGAGCGTCGTGCGTCGAATCAGGGGCGATGCCATGCCAGGGACTCGAGGTGAATGGGAGGTGCCGTGGGGACGGGCCGGATCCAGGTGGCCTTGGCGAGCCCGTCGGAGATGGACGCGAGATCGACCGTCGGATCGATGAGCAGCTCCGCCGGACGGCCATTGAGGGATACGGGCGCGTGCGCCCGGACGATCGGGCGCACGCCCTCGCGCGCCTCGAAATCAAGAGCGATCTGTTGCGCGAGCCGCAGGATGAGGTCGGGCTGCGTGGAGAAATCGCGCTCCTGCCTGCCATTGAGGTACTTGCGCGGGGGGACCTCCTGGGTGCGGCCCGTCCGCGGGTCCGTCACGAGATACGTGACGCTCCCGTTTTTCTCGCGGAGCATGACGCGCCAGGAAAACCGGATTCCCTGCTCGTGCCAGAGGACGTTGCCCCCATAGAGGTGCGTCCGGAGGGGCCAGAGGAGCTGGAAGGCGCAATAACAGGCAGCCACCGCGACGCGCGCGCCGAAGAAGCGGGGGAGGGGCGCGGCGGCGGGCGCGGGCAGGGCAGGGGCGGGCGCGGAGGCGCGGCGGCGGAAGAAACGGGCGAGGTTCCGCGGCCAGCTTGGCGAGAAAAACACGAGCGCCGCGACGACCATGATCGCCGGGAACATGCCGATCGGAAAGAGGAGTTTTGTAACCCCGTGGAAGAAGAGGACGACGGCATACGCGGCGACGCGGGTCCTCGGCGTCAGCAAAAAAGCCACGACGGTGAGGTCGAAGAGGCAACCGGCCCAGCTCATGGCGAAGGCGACCCAGCGCTCGCCGAGCAGCGGTCCGATGATCGGCAGGTACGTGCGCGACGAGAGCCAGATGTTGAGCGGCTGCGCGTGGAGGAGCCAATCGCTGTTGACCTTCGCGAGGCCCGCGAAGAAGTAGACGGCGCCGACCTGGACGCGGAGCAGATACGTGCACCACGCTGGCAAGGTCGCGCTCCTTTGCTTGGGGAAGAGCCAAGCGTCCACCGAATACGCGCGGTGGAGGGGCATGAAGGAGAGGAGGAGCGCGAGCAGGCTGACGAGGTAGTAATGGTTGAGGTAGTTCGTGACGTCGAGGAGCTGGACGTAGGTGAAGCCGAGCAGGAAGAGGACGATCGCGGCGCGATAAAGGAAGCCGACCGCCACGCACGCGCTCACCACGGCGAGCGCTACGAAGAGCGCGTGCATGCCCCGCGCGGAGAGCGGCGCGAGCCAATCGAAACCCCAGTAGGACAGGAAAAACCGGGGTTTTACGAAGAACTCGTCCACCCAGCCATACGCGAGGAAGCGGATCGCGCTCACGCAGCCGAGGACACCGAAGCAGAATCGGAACGCGGCAAGTGCCGCGGCGTCCTCGGGGCGGAGGAGGAGGGACGCGAGCCGCGCGAGGCGGCCCGGGGGGACCGCTTCGGCTCGTTCAGTCATTGTCCCCTTCCACGATCTGCGGGAGCTCGAGATCGAGCACCGTGACGAACTCGGTCTTGAGGCTGTCGGTGATTCGCTTCACGGCGTCGTGGAGCTGCTTCACGCTCTCGGGGGTTTCCGCGATGGCCTGGGCGAGATCGTCGGCCGGGATGGCATCGGCCGCGGCGATGGCGGCATTCACGTCCGCGTTCATTTTCTCGGCGAGCGCGGTCGCGCCGATCGCGACGAGCACGTCGTCGAAGCCCACGCCCTCGCCGTCCTTGCAGCCGCTCATCAGCATGCGGAAGCCGACGAGGTTGTTTCGCACGTGCGGCCGCGATCGGCGGGCGAAGCGGGATTCGACGGCCTCCGGGCAGGTCGCGTTGCTGCAATCCAGGATGCCGAGCGGACGCGCGAGCTTCAGGTCCTTCACGTGCGTCTCGACGTGGAACATCGCATCGCTCACCGCATTGAGGGCCATCTGCTCCGTCGTGTAGACCGAGCCGTTCTTGCCCGGGTCCCTGAGTTGCGCGGCGAAATCCCCATCGCCCGGACGCCAGGCGCCGAGGAGCTTGCCAGCCATTGCGGCGATGCCCGTCGAGACGGACGACGCATACGCGGCCTTTCGCGAGGCGAGCTCGTCTGCGCTCAGGGCGGCCCACGAGCCCGTGGCGTTGATGCCCGTCGCGGGGCTGCAGGCGTTGTCCGTGCCCGTGTAGAAGAGGAGGTATTCGGCGGCGGCGAGGCCACGCATGTTGATGAGCGCGGTGGTGCCGAAATCGGGCGCCTCGTACGCCTTCGAAACGATGTTTTGCTCGACGAGGCAACGGCTCACGAGCGGCCAGGAGTAAAGGGTGTCCCGCAGGCCCTGGCCGCCGGGCGTGTTCGTGGGGCCGCCGGGGCCGAACTGGAAGGGCTCGGCGCGTTGCCAGAGGTCGATGGCTTTGACCCACGCGGCCTGCGCCTCGACGCGGCCCGCGGGGTTCATCTTGGCTTCGGCGGCCTCCGTGGCGAGCTCCTCTGCGGCTTTCTGGAATGCGTCGAGGAGCTCGAGGTTGCACGTGGCAATGGCGTCGAGCAGCGTCGCGCGGGTCACGGTGTTCATTCCGCCCGTCGGATCGCCGCTGCTGCCGCCGGTCGAGGACGAGGCGGTCGTGGAGCCCGCATTCGAATCCGGCGGGGGACGGCCCGTCGAGTAAAATGCGATTCGCTCGCAGCCTGCGACGAGGCCCACGGCGAAAATACCCCCGAGGAGCGCGCGCGCGACGCTCCCGCCTTGCAACCACCTCCTGGGAGGCGGAGCGCTCACCTGCGATTCCTTTTGCATGGACATCCTCTTCCGGTTCGAAGCTTGGTCCCGAGCAGGAAGGCGGATGTTAGCACGCTTGTCGAACTTGAAAACTACTTTCAACTTCTGCCGAAACGAAGCATGCTCCTTGGACGGAGTTCGGTAGGCTCGGTTCGTTGGAGCACCAAATTTATGTAAATTGGCTCGCTTTCCAGTTCGTTGCTGCCCCAAGGATCTGTGAAACAGCTCTCTTTCGGCGGAAAGAGCGGCGATCGGGGGGCGATTTCAGGTTGACATGCTGCAGGCGGTGAATTACCCAGCTATCGTTGTTGAAAATGTCTTTCATTTTCCTTTTCAGGTCAGGGCGTGAGGTTGCTGGGCACCACGCCGGGCACGACCGAAAGGAACATAAGGAGGATCGTCGAATGAACGCGAATACGGGAGCCATCCGCCGCGCGTGGGCGCGAAACACGTACCTCGTTCCCCTCTCGGGCTGCCTGCTGCTCGGCGCGCTCGCGATCGGCTGCGGGGACGACGGCCCGACCAATACGAGTGGCTCGGGAGGCCAAGGCGCGACGGGTGGAACGGGCGGGATGGGCGGGACGGGCGGCGTCGGCGGGACGGGCGGCGTCGGTGGCGTCGGTGGCGCAGGCGGCGCGGGCGGCGCAGGCGGCGCAGGCGGCGCCGGTGGAATGGGCGGCGCGGGCGGCGGGGGCGGCTCCGAGGAGGCGAAGCCCGTGACCGTGCCCATTTCGGAGATGGGGCACGATCGGCTGTACGGCGTGGCGTTCGACGCGCAGGGCAACATCTACGCGACCGGCAACACGGCGGCGAGCACGGCCGCGGACGCAGATTTCTCGACGATCGTCGTGAAATTCTCGCCGAGCGGGGAGGTCGATACGACGTTCGGCGACAAGGGCATCGCGACGCACAACGTGGCCGTCGGGACGAACGGCGAGGTGACGCGCGGGATCGTGGTACAATCGACGGGGAAGATCGTCGTCGCCGGCACGGTGGAGCACGTGGGCGCGGCGGACGCGCGGGATCGCGATATCGCGGTGACGCGGTTCAACGCCGACGGGACGCTCGATACGAGCTTCGGGACGAACGGTGTCGCGCTGCTCGATCTGAGCGAAGGCGAGCTCGTGGGCAATACCTACGTCGCGGATACGCAGTGGGGCCTCAACGTCTATTCGGACGATCGGCTGCTCGTCGTCGGCGCGCAGAAGGCGCCCGGCCGCACGGACACCGATTTCGCCGCGGTGCGCCTGAGCGCCGACGGGGCGATCGACAATGGCTTCGGGACGAACGGCGTCGCGCTGCTCGACATCGCCCAGCAGAACGCGACCCCGAAGTCGGGCCGCATTCTCGCTGATGGCAGCGTAATTCTCGCCGGGTACAACCGGGACGCGGACAACATCGTGTCCCCCGTGATCTACAAGCTCGACGGCGCCGGTAAGCTCGACACGACGTTCGGCGTGGGCGGCGTGTTCAACCAGATCGTGCTCGCCTCGGTCGCCGAGGCCTACGACGTGGTGCCGCAAGGGTCGAACTTCGTGACCGTGGGGTACGGCTCGAATGGCGGTAACGATAACCTCGACTGGCTGTCGCTGCGCATCACGGGCGACGGCAAGCTCGATACGACGTACGGCCAGAATGGGTTCGTCCGCGTCGACCTGGCCGGCAACAACGACAACGGCCGCGCGCTGATCAGCCTCGGCGACAAGCGCTCGCTGCTCGTAGGTGGCGGGAGGCCGGCGGCCGACAACGTCGACGCGATGGTCTCCGTGCTGACCGAGAACGGGGCGGTCGACACGACGTTCGCGCCGAACGGCTGGAAGCAATACGATCTCGGCGGGTCGGCCGATATGTTCTGGGGCGTGGCGCTGTCGCCCGACCAGAAGCACGCGGCAATCGTCGGGACGAAATCCGTGGGCATGGGCCCCGGGAACGACGACGGCGTGCTGCTCCTCCTGCCCGTCGGGAACTGACGTCGCCGTCCCGTCATTGCTTGTTCGTCGTCTGGCCGAGGCCCGAGGCGATCTCGGGCAGGATCCCGAGCCTGACGTAGATCGGCCGCGCCGCGCGGCGCAGCGCGGGCAATTTCCGTAAAAAGATCGCCACGCCGACGAGCGTCACGAAGCCGCCGAGCCGCACCGTCATCGGCGCGCCGACACGCGCGCCGAGCCAGCCCGCCGAAAGGCTCCCGAAGGGGGCCATGCCGAAGAACGCCATCGTGTAAAAGCTCATCACGCGGCCACGTTTGTCCTCGTCGACGAGCGTTTGTAGCAGCGTATTGCTCGCCGCCATCTGCACCATCATGCCGCCGCCGACCACGACCATGAGCACGATGGAGACGGGCAGCCATTTCGAGAACGAGAATGCGACGAGCCCCGCGCCGAAGAGCGCGCCCGCGATGACCAGCATGCGCCCGAGGCCGAGCACGCTGCGTCGCGACGCGAGGAGAAGCGCGCCCGCGACAGCGCCGATGCCCGAGGCGCCCATGAGGAGCCCGAGGGAATGGGGGCCGCCGCCGAGGACGCGCGCGGCGAAGATGGGCATGAGCACGGTGTACGGCACGCCCGCGAGGCTCACGAGCGCGAGCAGGAGCAGAATGGCTCGAACGGGCGCGAACGAGGCCACGTAGCGGAGGCCTTCGCCGAGATCCGCGAGGATGCGGCTCCGCGCGGCCGCCGGCGCCGCGGGCCGCAAGCGCATCATGAGGAGCGACGCGAGGACGGCGAGATAGCTGATGGCGTCGATCAAAAAACAAGTTCCCTCGCCGACGGCCGCGATGAGCACGCCGGCGACGGAAGGGCCGAGCAGGCGAGCGGCATTGACCATGGAGGAGTTGAGGGCGATCGCATTCGCGAGATCCGCTCGATCCTCCACCATTTCGACGACGAACGCCTGCCTGGCTGGTGTATCGAAGGCGTTGATGATCCCCTGGAACGCCGAGAGCACGAGCACGTGCGCGACCGTGATCGTGTGGGTGAGCGAGAAGAACGCGAGCAGGGCCGATTGCACCATCGCGAGCACTTGCGTGACGACGAGCATGCGGTGGCGGCTCGAGCGGTCGACGAGCACGCCTCCGAACGGGGCGAGGAGGAACGTCGGGATCTGGCCCACGAAGCCGACGAGCCCGAGCATCAGCGCGGAGTCCGTCAGCCGATACACGAGCCAGCTCGTGGCGACGCGGGTGAGCCACGTGCCGATGAGCGAGATACCCTGCCCGAAGAAAAAAAGCCGATAATTGCGGTGCAGAAGCGCCCGGCCCATGGCCCTCAGCGTCGATTCGCCGGGCACTTTCGGGCTCACGAGGCGGATCCCTCATGTGTACAGGCGCGCATCATGCGTGGTCGTGGATGAGCAACAAGCACGCCAGCGCCGGCGCGAGGTCGGCCTCCCGCGCTCTCGCCTCAGGCTGCGCGGCCGCGCGAGAGCCGGAATGCATGCGTGATCGCCGCCTGCAAATTCGCGCAGGTGACGAAGCCCGAGAAGTCGGCGCCGATGTCCACGAGGGTGCGCGCCACCTCGGAGCGAATGCCGCTCAAGATCATCTGCGCGCCGAGCAGGCGCACGGCGTGCGCGGTCCGGACGAGCGCGGCCGCCACCTGTTCGTCGAGGTCGACCACGCCGGTGACGTCGAGGATGGCCACGCGCACGCGCCCGCCGCTGATGCCCGTGAGGAGCACCTCGAGCACCCGGTCGGCGCGGTTCGCGTCGATCGCGCCGATGAGCGGCATGGCCACGACATCGTCGCGGATCGGGACCAGGGGCGTGGAGAGCTGGCGCAGGCGCTCCTCGCTGGTCTGCAGCGCCTCGAAGGCCCGCTTCTGCTCGGTCATGTCGAGGATCTGCGAGATGAAATGGACCGGCGCGCCGTCCTCGTCGCGCACGAGGGCGACGTGGAGCAGGACGTGGATGATCGAGCCGTCCCGGTGGATGTACCGCTTCTTGAGCTTGTAACGCGGGATCTCGCCGCGGATGGTCTTGCCGACGAGCTCGATGTCGGTCTCCAGGTCATCGGCGTGCGTGATGTCCTGGAAGCGGAGCGCGAGGAGCTCCTCGGGCGTGTATCCGAGCATCTCGGCGAGCGCGCGATTGACGCTGATGAACCGCCCTTCGAGGCTGACGGTGGTCAGCCCGATGGGCGCGCAGTCGAAGATCTGCTGGAATCGCTCCGCGTTGAGGTACCGCTCCCGGTCGGCGAGCGCGTGTTCCTCGATGAGCAGGCGCGCCTCCTCGACCTGGGCGCGGAGCGCCTGGTTCTCGGCGAGCAGCTCGGTATTGCGGCGCTCCAAATCGGCGTAACTGGGCGCACTGTGGCTGAGGATGTTGGTGCTCATGGTCCCGGTGCGGCGAGGAATGTCAGCCCAGGATACACCCCCTTGCGCGCCTCAGGAACTGTCTGAATTTGTAATGTTTAATACGACATGATCTGCGGTTGCAGAAGCCGTGTGGTGTTACTTTCTGCCAAACCATTGACGGCGATGGCGATTGCAGAAGGACTGGAATTCCTATGTCCGCAAAATCGCCCCGCCTCCGACCGCGTCCACGACGCGCACCCCGCCCGGGGGAAAGCCGATCGCCACGAGCCGCGGCGCGCCCTTGGGTTGCGTATGATAACGCTTCCACACGGGCGAGACACCGCCGCCGTGCCGTCGGAAGACCTCCCGCTCGGTGACGAGCCAAGGGACGCCCTCGTCGTCGAGGCCCATCGCCACGGGAATGCCCTCCGCCTCGGAGGCCTCGACCGCGGAGCCGGCACGATCGAAGCGCATCACGATGCCCACGCCCGCGGCCCACGCCTCGCCCTCGGCGCCCGCCACGCAAAGGAGCAAGGCGGGTTTGTCGTTCAAGCTCGCCGCGGAGGAGCGGACCTCCTGATCGTATCCAATCCACAAGGCGCGCGCCTTCTTGCCGCGCAAGCTGCCCGCGACGAAGAAGCCGAGCGGGCCCGAGGCAATCGCGGAGACCTCGCCGCCGAGCGGCAAGAGCAGCGGTTCGGCCCAGCGCACGCCGTCATTCGAGAGCCAGAGCTCCGGCCCGCCCTCGCCCGCGTCGGCCGTCACGACCCCGAAGGCGCGGCCGTCGCCGAGCGCCGCTACGATCGGACCGACGGGCCCCTCGTCCGCGCGCCGGGGCAACGTGCCCTGCACGAACGATTCGCCGCGCTGCAGAAGGACGTGGGCCGGGCCCACGAGCGCAATGCCGCCGCCCGGGCCACGCACGAGCCAACGCGACGCGGCGATCTGCGCTCGATAAGGCCGGGGGACGTCGACGGAGAAGGTGCGCGGTTCCTTTTTGGACAAACCATGCAGCTCGCTGCCCGAGCGCGCGAATCCCCAGGGGCCCGGGAGGAAGACGACGCCGTCTGGCGAAAGGAGGAGCGGCTTTTCGCTCGTGGTCCGCGGCGGCGCGAGCGCGTCCATCGCCGCGAACACCTCCTCCTCGGACGGCAGAATACGCGTCTTGCGGAACGAGGTCATCGGCTGGTGCTCGCGCGCCGCGATTTCGATCCACCGCGCCGCGGCCGCTTCGAGGGGCGGGAGCAGCGCCTCGGCGAAGGCGTCGATCGAGGGGAATCGCGGCGGCGAGCCCTCGAACATGGATGCGCCGAGCAATTTGCGGGCGTGTGGCTCGTAAAACGTGGCGCCGTCGAGTCCCCACGTCCCCTCGGGCAATACCGGCGAGGCGCCCTGCCGGAGCGCGAGATCGATCGCGCCGAGGAGCTCCTCCGCCGCCAGAAAGCCGCGGTGGAGCTTCTTCGCCGTGCGCAGGCTGCGACGCTCGCCCACGTACCACGAAGGCATCGAGCGGCACCACTCCTCGCCCGTGAGCATGAACCAGATCGTGGAGGCGAGCGCGTGCACGTCGGTCCACGGGCCGACGAGCGGATTGCGCCGCGCGGGGGCAACCGACGAGAGCGCCTGCTCGGGGCCGCCATACCCGAGCGTGATCCCCTGCACCGTGGCGAGCGTGAGGCCGTCGACACGCGCGATGCCGCAATCGGCGATCTTCGGCGTCTCGTCGTCGAGCGGGCCCGCGACGAATACGTTGTCGGGCTTGAGGTCCCGGTGGAGGATGCCGAGGCCGTGGAGGACGCGGACGCCTTCGAGCATGCCACGCGCGAGGCGAAACGCGCGCACTGGATCCACACCCGTCTCGCGGGCCTTGTACACGCGGTCGGTGAGCGTCGCGCCCTCGCTCGACGCTTCCACGTATTCGAGCGCGATCCAGGGGAGCACGAGGGGCGATTCCCCTTCCAGTGCGACGAGGGCGCTGCCGTGCCCGTAATAACCGATCACGAATTCGCTGGGCGGGACGAGGTTCTTCACCCGATCGAGCGCCTCGATCTCGCGCTGGGCGAGATCCCGGCTCGTCATGCCCATCTGCGAGAGGCCCTGCTCGGTCCCCGGCTTGACGAGCTTCACCGCGACCCGCGAGGGCGCGAGCTCCGAGAGCCCGGGCGCCGCAAAATCCGCGTCACGCTCGGCGAGGAATACGGCGGACATTCCGCCGGAGCCGAGCCACTGCACGAGGGAGAGGCCCGAGGGCTCGCCGGTCTCGGGGTCGACGAGCGCAGGTTTGTCGTCGGCGAGATCGGTGAGCTCGAGGTCGGTGCACCGCAGAACGGGAATCATGAGCCGCCCGCACGATACCTTGCCGCGCGGCGTCAGGGAAGCCGGTTCAGAAGCGCATCCGGCCTTCGATCACGAGCACCGCGCCCCCCGCGAGCAGGACGCGATCGCCGGCGAGCGTACAGTCGAGCTCGCCCCCACGCGCGCTCACCTGCCGCGCCCGGAGCCGCGCGCGGCCGAGCGTGGAGGCCCAGAGGGGCACGAGCGTGCAATGCAGCGATCCCGTCACGGGATCCTCGGGGACGCCCTTCGCCGGCGCGAAGAAGCGCGACACGAAATCGACGTCCGCGTCGATTCCCGTGCCTTTTGCAGTGACGCCCACCGCGAACGTCTCGAGCGCCGCGATCTTCGCCATGTCGGGCCGGAGCGCGCGCACGTCCTCGGCGCTCTCGTAGACGGCCACGATGTCACGCGCGGCATGGGCCGCGATCGGCCGCTTGCCAAGCGCCTCGGCGAGCGCGTCCGTCACGTGCGTGGGCGCGGGCGGGCGCGCGGGCAGGTCGATCGAGAGCAGGCCCTCGGCGCGTCGCACGACGAGCTGGCCGCTCCGCGTGTGGAACGAGACGAAAGGGAGGTCCGGCGAGAGGAGCTCGAGGACCACGTATCCCGCGGCGAGCGTGGCGTGTCCGCAGAGGTCGACCTCGACCGAGGGCGTGAACCAGCGCAGCTCGTGGCGCTCGTCCTTCCGCACGATGAATGCGGTTTCCGAGAGGTTGTTCTCCGCGGCGATCGCCTGGAGCGTCTCGTCGGGGAGCCACGCGGGCAGGGGACACACGGCCGCGGGGTTGCCGGCGAAGGGGCGGAGCGTGAAGGCGTCGATCTGGTAGAGCGGGATCTCGGTCACGGGTCTCCTCCGAAAAGACGTTTACCATGATACGTCGGAGCAGACACCGGCCGCATTCGCGCGGAGGGCGAGCGCCTCGGGCACATGCGCCCCGTGCACCGGCAAACGTACGACGAATTCGCTGCCCTTGTCCTTGCCGTCGCTATGGGCCGTGACGCTCCCGCCGTGGAGCGTGACCATGCTGCGCACGATCGCGAGCCCGAGCCCGAGCCCGAGCCCGCCTTGCGAGCGGTCGAGCGCTTGTTTTTCCTGGGTGAAGAGGTCGAAGACCTGCGCGAGCATCTCCTTCGCGATCCCGATGCCGCTGTCCTTCACACGCAAAACGACGTCCGCGTCCTCGCGCGAGGCCGTCACCACGATCCGCCCGCCGGGCTCGGTGTATTTCGCCGCATTCGTGAGGAGGTTCGAGACGACCTGCGCGAGCCGCCGGGGATCCCCATGCACGGCGAGCCCCTCGCGCGGGACCGTGAGCGTCAGGCGGTGCGCTCGTTGCTCGAGGAGCGGGCTCACCATTTCGACGGCCCGCCCCACGACCTCGCTGAGCTCGATAGGCTCGCGGGAGAGCTCCACCATGCCGCGCGTGATGCGCGAGACGTCGAGCAGGTCGTCGACGAGGCTCACGAGGTGCCGGACCTGCCGCTTGATGACCGTGACTTCTTTTTCGGCGCCGGAGGCGCCCCGCATTTGCAAGAGCTCGAGCGCGGTCACGATCGGCGACAAGGGGTTGCGCAATTCATGGCCGAGCATGGCCAGAAATTCGTCCTTGGCGCGGTCGGATTGCTCGGCCCGCCGGCGCGCCTGGTTCGCCTCTTCATAGAGGCGCGCCCGATCGAGGGCGATGCCGAGCTGACGCGTGACGTCGTCGAAGAGGGCGCGCTCGTGCGAAGCGAAGGTCCGCTCGTCGTGGTAACCAAAAGCGACCGCGCCGAGCCTGCGGCCGCCGGCACTGATCGGGAGGACGGCAAGGGCCCGAGGCGTCGAGGCGACCGCCGGAGGGAATCGCTCGGCGATGGCATGGGGCGTCGAAAGAAACGAGGCGGTCCCAGCCTGGAATGTCGCGACGAGTGGCTCCGTGTCCTCGATGCGATCCCCGAGAAAGCGAAGCTCGGCCATCTCCGCGTCGATGAGCGCGAGGGCGCAGAAATCGGCGCCGACGCTGGCCCGGATGTCGCGGTCCATCACCTGCGCAATGGCCGCAGGATCGCCCGCTTCGGAGAGCGCCGCCGTGATGGTTTGCAGGCGCGCGAGCTGCTCGGCGATCCTCCGTGCGGCGTGCTCCTTTTGCGTGAGCTCCTCGAAGGCCGGCTCCGCCGCCGCGCTCGCCCCTGCACCTTCCGCGAGGTGTGCGAGCGCGGCCGTGGCGCACTGCACGGAATCCCACGAGCCAGTGCGGCGGGCGAGCGCGATGTCGTGATTGCGGACGACGTCGAGGATTGCGTCGGGCGCGCAGCGGCTGAGCGAATACGTACAAACCGCGATGATCCGCCGGCCGTGGAATCCCTGGTGGACGCAGGCCTCGTAGGAGACGAAACTGTCCCAGTCCTTGGGCTCGACGAAACTCGTGTTTCCGGTGAGGCGGAGGCCGGAGAAGCCGCGGCGAAGGGCCTCGGCTTCGCGATCGAGCCAGCGCTGCAAGACGGCATCCTGGGAGAGGTTTCCCTCGCGGAGATACCAATCCGTGTGGTCCAGGATCTCCAGTTGGCCCTTGCGCTCGTAATCTTCGAGGTTGGGAACCACGGCGCGGAGGGCCTCGCGCGCCTCGGCCGCCCGCAGGGGCTCTGCGGCGATCCAGAGGCACTGCTGGCCATGGGCGAGCCCGAACTGGAAGTAGGGGATCAGCGTGTCGAGAAGCTCCTTTTGGCCCCGATAGAACTGGCAGACGTGCGCGCCTCACGGCAGCTCGCCGAGCGGAGGAGCCCCAGCGGAAGCCGCGCGCAGCGTCGTTTTGGGCATCGGGACAGCCATGGGAGAATGGTACGGAAATACCAAGAGCCCGGCAACGCCCATATTTGGCAAAGGGGCTCCAGGTTCTCCGGTGATGGGCGTCCTTCCTAAAGGCCCGCGCTTTTCGAAGGGGGCGCTGTACGCTTTGTCATGAATGTCGGGGTAGCGAGCGAATGTACGAGGTCAAAGGGTTGACGGCGAGGCGCGTTTGTCGAACACCATGACCACGTCGGCCCCCGGGAGAGCGACCTCCACTCCGGTTTGTCCGGCATGCACCACGTCCTCGAACGATTGCCCTGTTTCGAGGTCGATGGTCGTGCGATGGTAGGCGCCTTCGTCGAGACGAGCGCCGAGGATACGAATGCTCCTCGGGGAAGCGGCCGTGATCCGGATCGTCAGCCAATTTCGCTCCCCGAGCGCGAGTGCGGGCGAGGGCGGGATGACGACGATGGGGCGGCTCTCGGCGCGAGGATGAAGGGCCAGGCGGCTTCTGTCGAGCACTTTCGCCGCGGTCCGAAATTCGCCGTAAAGATCATGCTTTTCGACGAGATCCCAGTACCAGAACATGGGCGTGCCGGCCTGATTGCGGAGCATGCCGGCATAGATGGCGTCGCGGACGAAGGCACGAAGGTTCACCTGCGCGGGGTGCGACGGGCCGATCTCGCCAAAAAAGGCCGGCGCGCGGGTCGGGAGCCAGCCGAGGCGCGCGAAGAGCGTGACGGCGTCCGTGTAGAGGTGGGGTTGGAGGAAGTCCATGGCGCGCCACGTCGACGGCGGCGCGAGCAGCGCGCTCGTGGTCACCGGATGGCCGTAGGGATCGAGGGCGCGGATGTAGTGCGCCATTTCGTCGTGCCACGCCGTGATGTCCGAGAATCGCCCGGCGAACGAGGCATCCGTCCACTCGACCTCGTTCCAGAGCTCCCAGGCGAAGAGGGACGGCGAATGCGAGAAGCGGGCGACGGCGTGGCGGAGCCACATTTTCATGCGCCGCTTCGCCTCGGCGTCCGCGAAGACGTCGGCCGCGTCCGTCAAGAAGCCGCCGCGGGCCGCATTCCACGGATGATCGGGCCAGTTCGGGTTGACGAGGGTGCTGAAGGATCCGTGATTGAAGAGGACCATTTGCATCGAGATGCCCGCCTTTTCGCAGGCCCCGAAGAGGGCATCCCATTTCGCGAGCGCCGGCGGCCAGAGACGATCCCGCGGCGCCGCCGGATCATCCACGGGCCAGAACGGGTTTTTCCCGTCCCAGGAGCTCGCCCAGATGCGCGTCCACTGGATCCCGGCCGCGCCCATGCGCGCGAGCTGCTCGGCCATGGGCGGCATGTCCGGCATCTGCCAGCCGAGATTGAAGCCGAGCGGGTAATACGGCGTGCCGTCGTCCCACACGAAGCGGTTTGGATTGCGCGCGTCGATGCGGAGGAAGCCGCGCGGCAGGCGGTCGTCGAGACGAACGTACGCACTCCGGGCCTCGATGGGCTGGAGGACCCCATTGCGATAGAGGAGCGGGCGATACGGCCCGGGCCGCGGCGCGACGAGGACGGCCGCGTAGGCGGAGGTCCCGTCCGGGTACGCGATACGCTCGAAGCGCTCGCCGTTCGCAGAGATGAAGACGACGCGGACGTCGTTTTCTTCAGGATCGTAGGGATTGCCCGGGAACGCCGCCTCGAATCGCGCGACGGCGGGGCCGTACCAGGTCGTGGGGAGATCCACGACGGGATCGGCGAGGGCGGGCGGCGCGGGGACCATGGTCTCCGCGAACCGTAGGGCCCGCCCGTCCGGATCGAAAGTCGGCCTTCTCGTCGTTCAGCGCGTCGCGACGAAGCCGAAGCTCGTGGCCTGGCCCGGCGCGAGGGTGGCATTGTGTGCGGCGCCGACGAAGTGTGTCGTGCCGTCCGTCACCGTATAGCCCGCATTCCAGATGTTGTCGATCGTGCCGTCGACCTGCATCGGGATGGACCAGGTGAGGCTTTCTTTTCCGATGTTCGTGACCTCGACCGTGAGCTGATACCCGCTGCCCCAATCGCTGTCGACGGTGGTCGCCACGACGTACGGGAGCGTGGGGCCGGGATCACCGCCGCCCGCGCCCGCGCCGCCGGAGCCGGTGGGATCGCCACCTCCCGCGCCGCCGGCGCCGGAGCCGCCCGCGCCCGTGGGATTGCCGCCGGGCTCCGGGGGATCCGCGACGCGCTCGGTGAAATGCGAGGTGCGCGTGAGCGCGACGAGGAGGTCGAGGACACGGAGGTTTCCTTTCTGGAATTCGTCCGCGACCTGGCTGGAAAGGCAAGCGAGCCGGCCCTCGTCGAGCTGTCCGTACGCATAACGAAGCCACGAGCGCGCATAACAACCCTGCGCGTCGGCGCTGCCCGCGAGGACGGAGGCGAGCTCGGGGACACCCACGAACGAGCCCGTGGTGGACGGGGCCGAGAGGATCTCGCCAGAGGCGTCGATCGGCAGGCCATTCTCGTCGGCGCGATACCGGCCGATGCCATCGAAATGCTCGAAGGCGAAGCCGATGGGGTCGACGAGGTCGTGGCAGCTCTTGCAGAGCTCGACGGTGGTGTGCGCCGCGTAGCGCTCGCGGGTGCTCTTCGTCGGATCGACAGGCGGCGGCTCGGCGACGACGCCGGGCGGCGGCGGCGGCAAGGGCTGGCAAAACAGGCGTTCGCGGACGAGCTTGCCGCGATGGACGGGCGAGGAGCCGGCCGGTTTTCCGTGCGTGGCGAGGACGCTGCCGTGCGAGAGGATGCCGGCGCGGCCGGAGCCTTCGAGCTCGACCCTGCCGAAATCGTTTTCGCCCCCGGCGCCCGCGGGCGCGGGCAAACCGTAATAAGCCGCGAGTTTCGGGCTCACGAAGGTGTAGGGGGCATCGAGCAGCTCCGCGATCGTGCCTTCACCATTGCGGATGACGTGGCGCACGAAGATGCGCGTCTCCTCGATCATGGCGGCGCGGATCTCGGCGTTCCATTCGGGGTAGGTGGCGGAGTCCTTGGGCGCGGCTTCGATCCGATCGAGCTCGAGCCAGGCAATGGCGAACCGCTCGAGGATCTCGTCGCTCCGGGGATCCTCGAGGAGGCGCTTGGCCTGGGCCTCGATCTGCTCCGGCGTGCCGAGCGCATTCGCGTCGGCGGCGGCGAAGAGCTCGTCGTCCGGCATCGTGCCCCAGAGCATGTAGGAGAGCTCGGTGGCGATCTCGTAGGGGGTCAAACGAACGCGGCCACCCTCGCTGGTGACGGATTCGTCGCCGAGCTCGGTGCGATAGAGGAAATGCGGCGACTGGAGCATGGCCGTGATCACGGCCTCGATGCCCTCGTTGAAGCCCTCCTTGGAGGCGATCGTCTGGTAGAGCGCGAGGTAACGCTTGCTGTCGTCTTCGCTGAGCGGGCGGCGGAAGGCGCGCTTGCCGAACGTCTCGACGAACGTCTTCGCGCAGGCCTCGGGGCCGGCGGCGACGGGGTCGCACGGCAGGATGCTCGAAGGGTTCGTCAGGGCAAGCGTTGCGATCTCCTCGGCGGCGCGGCGGACCTGGTCGGCGAAGAGCGGGCTCACGCGGAGCGCGTCTTCGTTGTTGTCGAAGCCGCCGATGACGATGTCGGGGACGAAGGAGGCGCCCCATTGCGACTCGATGCCGAAGAGCTCCGCGATCGTGGCGTCGTATTCGCCGCGGGTGAGGCGCCGGAGGACACGCGGTCCTGGCTGCACGGTGGTGCAAGCGGCGGACGGCGCGGCGCAGCCTTCGCCGCGGGTTGTGCGCGTGATGAAGAGCGAGAGCGTCGCGTAATCAGGGCTGCCCGGCTCGACGATGGTGCCGCCGGGGTGGCCATTCGGGTGCTGGCCCGAGGGGCGCGAGAGGAGGACCGAGACGCCAGCGGGCTGGTCGACGGCGAGCGCGCGAGCCACTTCGAGATTCTTTTCGAGGGCGTCGGGCTCGCTCCGCGGCGTGAGGACGAGGCGGCTCTTGCCGGCCATGCCCGTCGCGCTGTGGCAGACGAAGCATTTCTTTTCGAGCAGGGGCTCGTAGATGTTGTTCTCGAAGAACGCGAGGTCGTCCGGACAACCGACTACGCCGGGCGCCCCCTCTTTTTCGTCTTCCCCGCCGAGGCAGCCGGCGAAGGCGGCCGTGAGGGCGAGGGCGCCCGTGATCCGGATCGAATTCGAGCGAAGGAAAGTGCGCAGCATGGCCATGGCTCCCACGTTTCTAAAAAAGGGTTTCACGCGAAGAGCTCCGGCAGGGGACCCGAGCCTTTTGCCGGATCGCCGAAGGTCTTGTTGTCGAGGCCGAGGGCGTGGCAGACGGAGACGAGGAGGCGGTTGTGCGGCGCGCCGCCGAAGCTCAGATACCGGCCCGTGGAGAGGCCGCCGCCGCCCGCGAGGACGAACGGCACGGACTTGCAATCGTGGAGGCGGCTGTCGCCGAGCTCCTTGCACCAAAGGACGACGGTGGAATCGAGGAGCATGCCGCCCTGCGGATCGGGCGTGGTGGCGAGGCGCTCGAGGAGGTAGGCGAACTGCTCGGCATACCAGCGCTCGGTGGCGATGAACTCGGCGACGCCCTTGGAGTTACTGTCGTCGCTGTGGGAGAGGCCGTGGTGGCCCTCGGCGACGCCGAGCCAGCTCATGACGACGGGCCCGACGGTGTGGTTCCATTGCACGGACGCGACGCGCGTCATGTCGCAGGCGAGCGCGAGGACGAGCAGATCCATCTGGGATTTGCCGATCGTGGGGAACGCGTCGTTATCGTAGGTGCCGACCGAGGGCGGGGCCGCGGGCGGGGCGCAGAGCGGGCCTTCGAGGCCGGATTCGAGTTTCTTCAGGGATTCGAGGTGCTCGTCGAGTTTCTCGCGCTCCTGCGAGCCGACGCGGCCGCGCAAGGTGCCGAGCTCGCCGCGGAGCAGGTCGAGGATGCTCTTTTTGCGGGCGAGGGCCGCGTCGAGCTCCCCCGGACCGCCGACGGCGTCGCCGAACATGCGGGTATAAACGCTCTTCGGGCTGTCGTCGGGCGGGACGAACTGGCCGGGGCCCGCGTAGGAGATGCGGGTCTGGATGCCGCCGCCCCAGGCGCTCGTCTGCACGCCGAGCTCGAGGGAGGAGAATCGATCGTTCTGGCCGATGCGGGAGGCGACGTATTGATCGAGGCTCTTGCCCGCGGTCTCCGTGCCGACGGTGCCTCCGCCGGTGAGCATGGCGCCCATGCCGGCTTCGTGGTTGTCGACGCCGTGGAAATCGATGCCGTCGCACACGATGAGGCGGCTCTTGTGCGCGGCGAGCGGCTCGAGGATGCTGCCCGCGGGGAACGAGAAGTTCGACCCGCTGCCGCTCGGGCGCCAGTGCTTGTGAATGGTGCCGTTTGGCGAGAAGAACACGACGAGGCGACGGGCCGGCGTCGCGTTTTCGGCGCGAATATCACGCTCGAGGAGGCCGAGGACGGGGGCGGCGACGAGGGCCGCGCCCATGCCCGAGAGGAAGCGTCGACGGTTCCAGTGCTTCATGCCCCGGCCCCATCGCAACGGGCATGCCGGGGCGAGAGGATCAGGAAATCGGCCGGAAACGAAGCGCCCGGGGGAGAGGGGTGATCCGCTCGTTCATGGGGGGGTGATCGGGGCCATCACCCTGGCGCGGGACGATCCGTCGAACGGGAGGGGGCCGCCGAAGAAGGCCGCGGCGCCGCCGGGCAGGGGCGTGATGGCAAAGGCGGTCGTGGGGGTTTTTCCGGGCGAATTCTGGGGGCGGGTGAACCAGAGGACCGTGGCGACGCCCAGGGAGACGACGGACACGCCGAGGGAGACGTTGGCGAGAATGAGCTTGGTACGTACGGGATCGACGAGGTCGTCCGTACAGCGCGGCGCACAGGTCCTGTCGAGGTGATCGTAATCGCTCTTCGCGCTCACGGCGAGGCCGGTGAATGCCGCGGCGCCCGCGAGGGCCACGCCGCCGAGGACGAGGGGCGCGAGGGGAAGGGGGCGCGGCGGAGGCGCGGCGGGCGCAGGGGTTTTGGGCGGAGGAGGCGCGGGGGGCGTGAATCGAACGGAGAGGCGACGGCGGTGTTCGCCTTCGCGGAGGACGATTCGCTCCTCGACGAAAGGGGCGCCCGGCCACTCGTAACGGAGGCGGTGTTCGCCGGGATCGAGGGGGATCGCTTTGCCGTCGAGGGACGCGGCGAGCTCGCGTTCACCTTCGAGGACGCGGACGTTGGTGAGGTCCTGGCCTTCGGGGCCGCGGGCCTCGAGGACGATGGAGGGGGTGCGCTCGTCGAGGTCGGCGAGCCAGTCGGCGCAGTCCTTGCGGATGATGGGCGGACAGGCTTCCGCGGCGCAAGCGAGGAAGCGCTCGCGCGCGGCGAGGAGCTTGCCCTGGTCGCGCAGCTCCTGGCCTTGCTCGGAGGCGTCGGCGCAGGCCTGTTTTTGCTCGTCGGAGGGCCCCGGAGGCGCGGCCGCCGCGGCGCGCGGGCAGGCCCCGACGAGGCCCGCGAGGGCAAAGGGAAGGAGGCAAAGGGGCGCTTGGGAGGGACGCATGGCGCGAGGTCGACGACGGCGGATCCTTCTTTCCTACCGCTCGTGTCCGCCGGCGTCGAGCCTTCCGGTCGAAGCGCCCCGCGGCAGGCCGCGAAGAAGCCGCGCACGAAAGCGCGCGCGCAAAACCTTGCCGCCGAGGAGGCGCCGCCGCATGGAGAGGGACCAACCGGAAACACCGAGGAGAGGTGTGATGGCAAGCGAAGGCGAAGGCGAAGGAACGAGGGACGTGACGGCTCCACCGGAGCCCTCGGCGTTCCACCATGCCTACGAGGAGGGCGTGCACGCGCCCTGGGACATCGGCCGGCCGCAAGCGGACATCGTGGCGCTGGCGGAGGCGGGGGCCTTCCACGGCGACGTGCTCGACGTGGGCTGCGGGCCGGGCGACAACGCGATTTTCCTCGCGGCGCGGGGGCACGCGGTGACGGGGCTCGACATGGTGGAGAACGCGCTTTCGAAGGCCCGGACGCGCGCAGAGCGGAGCTCCGTGCCCGTGCAATTCGTGCGCGGCAATGCGCTGGAGCTCGAGATGCTCGGGCGGACGTTCGATACGGTGCTGGATTCGGGGCTGCTCCACGTGTTCGGCAGCGAGATGCGTCCGCGATACGTGGAGAGCCTTTCGCACGTGGTTCGTCCGGGCGGCATGTATCACGCGCTCGTTTGGAGCGACAAGGAGCCGGGCACGGAGGGGCCGCGGCGGCTCTCGGAGGCGGATCTTCGCGCGGCATTCGCGTCCGGCTGGAAGGTGCGGCAGATCCGGCCGGCGCGGTTCGAGCACATGCTCGGCGGCAAGGGATACGCGGAGGCGTGGCTCGTGTCGATCGAGCGGACGGAGTAATCGATTCCGCCCGCGGCCCGGGCTCGCCCGACCGCGCCGCGGCACGTCCCCTGCAATGCCGGCCTCGTCGGGGGCTCGCATGGTGGCACGATTTACGCGGCGCACGTTCATCGGTTCGGTCGGCGTGGGCCTCGCGCTCACCGCATGTGCATCCACGCGAGACAATGGCGGCGGGTCGGGTTCATCGGATGCGCCGCCGCGCGGGCCGCGTCCCGGCGCGCCGCGAGAAGGGGACATCCCGCTCCCGGCCGGCGCGACGATGCCGACGCGTGTGCTCGGCCGGACGGGCGAGCGCGTGAGCGTGGTGGGGCTCGGGGGGTTCCACGTCGGGATGCAAAAAGACCCCCAGGAGAGCATCCGCATCATCCGGATGGCGCTGGATCACGGGGTCAATTTCCTGGACAACTGCTGGGATTACAACGACGGCGAGAGCGAGCGCCGCATGGGTGTGGCACTCCAGGATGGATACCGGCAGAAGGCGTTCCTGATGACGAAGCTCGACGGCCGCACGCGGCAATCGGCGGCCGAGCAGCTCGATCAATCGCTGAAGCGGCTGCGCACGGACGTGATCGATCTCGTGCAGATCCACGAGGTGATCCGCGGAAGCGATCCGGCGCGGGTCTTCGGGCCGGACGGGATGATGGAGGCGCTCTTCGCGGCGAAGCAGGCCGGAAAGCTGCGGTACATCGGTTTTACCGGGCACAAGGATCCGGCGTACATGGTGGCCATGCTGAAGGCGGGGTTCGAGCACGGGTTCACGTTCGACACGGTGCAGATGCCGCTGAACCCGATGGATGCGCATTACAAGAGCTTCGAGAAGGATGTCTTGCCGGTTCTCGTGGAGCACGACATCGGCGTGCTCGGAATGAAGCCGCTGGCGTCGGGGATCCTGCTCGAGAGCGGCCTGGTGAGCGCGCCGGAATGCCTGCGGTATGCGATGTCCTTGCCGACGTCAGTGGTGATCACGGGCTGTGACACGGCGGGCGTGCTGGAGCAGGCGCTGCATACGGCCTATACGTTCGAGCCGTTGCGCAAGGAGGAGAAGGAGACGCTGCTCGCGCGGACGGCGCCGGCGGGCCGGAGCGGGCAGTACGAGCCGTTCAAGAATACCGAGCGCTTCGACGGGACCGAGAAGAACCCGAAGTGGCTGACGACCGCGGAGCTCTGAATTGCGCGGCAGGGGCTTGTTCGGGTAGTCTCGCAGCCGCCATGATGAACCCCTTCACCCAGGTCTCGACGAATCGCTCTTTCGGCGGCCACCAGAAGGTGCTGCGGCACGAATCACGCGCGCTCGGCTGTAGCATGAACGTGGGCGTCTACCTGCCCCCGCAGGTCGAGTCCGGGCGTTGCCCGGTGCTCTACTGGCTCTCCGGGCTCACGTGCACGGAGCAGAACTTCGTGACGAAGGCAGGCGTGCAGGAGCACGCGGCGCGGCACGGGATCATCGTGGTCGCGCCGGACACGAGCCCGCGCGGCGAGGGCGTGGCGGACGATCCGGCCTACGACCTCGGGCAAGGGGCCGGGTTTTACGTGGACGCGACCGAAGAGCCGTGGGTGCGGCATTATCGGATGCACCAATACGTGGCCGAGGAGCTGCCGGCGCTCGTGGAGGCGCACCTGCCGGCGCTCCCGGACCGTCGGGGGATCTTCGGGCATTCGATGGGCGGGCACGGCGCGCTCGTGCTCGCGCTGAAGCATCCGGGCCGGTATCGATCGGTGTCGGCATTTTCGCCGATCGTGGCGCCGAGCCGGGTGCCCTGGGGCGAAAAAGCGCTCTCCGCGTATCTCGGCGCGGACCGGGAGGTGTGGAAGGCGTGGGACGCGACAGCGCTCGTGCGCGAGGCGAAGGAGCGGCTTTCGATCCTGATCGATCAGGGGGACGCGGATCAATTCCTCGCGCGGGAATTGCAGCCGGAGCTGTTCCGGGAGGCGTGCGAGGCCGCGGGGCATCCGCTGACGCTGCGGATGCAGCCGGGGTATGACCACAGCTATTACTTCATCGCGACGTTCATGCGCGACCACGTGGAGCACCACGCGGCGGCGTTGCGATGAGTCCGATCCCGCCTACCAGGCGGCTCACTTGAAGACGCAGGAAGTGCCCCCGAGCCACTTGATGAAGATGTTCGAGTATTTGTGGTAGGCGCCCGGCTCGCTGGTCCCCTTGTAACGCATATCGTCGCGGTCGTGGCTCGCCTGGCAGTCGGACGCGAACAGCTTCCACGTCGCGACGCCCCCGTCCGAGACCCAGTAGGTGAGCTTGGTCTCCCAGGGATCCGACGGCGTCTCCTTCTGGAACGCCTCGAACAGCGTTTGGCCATTACACGAGAGGACGTGCTCCTTGGCCGCGCACGCGGTGGCGTACGGCGGACCGTAGTCGTCCGCGACCGGGTTGGTGCTCGCCGTGTGCTGGTGCGCCGTCACGGTGTCGGAGCTCGTCCAGAGGTGAAGCGAGCAATCGGCATAGTCCTCGACGTACTCCTCGATGAACGGGACGAAGGAGTTGTTCCAGCCGTACGTATAGGACCACTCGGTCGGGTTGTCGCAGTAGTAGCTCCCCACCATCGTCATGGGCGACGGCGTCTTCGGGACGCCGAGCGTGAACGGCTTCAGCGGCCGGTACTCCTCCATCGTGCGGGCGCCCCGATCGACGGCTGCGACGAGCTCGTCGGGCAACGCCATGTTCTCGGGTGCCACGGCGCGCAGGACCTCGGTGGGCGTCGTGTACGTATCGAGCACGCTCACCGCGCTCCCATCGGCGGGGAGCTCTTCCAGGACGCCCGTTTTCCCATTGCCCATGGCGCAGAACACGTACGTGGCGCCGGAGCGGGCATGCACCACGGCGAGGGTCTGATCCCCACACGGGGCGCTGTTGTCGCGGGCCTCCGGCTCCGGGAGGGCGCGCGCAGACGGCCCGTAGAAATCACCGTCGCCATTGAGCCGAGCGGACTCGGTATCGGCCATCGTCGGGACGAACGCCTCGTTCTCCGAGGTGTCCACGCCGACGCAGGCCATCGTGGAGGCTGCGAGAAGCAGGGGGAAGGTCAATGCGAGGCTGCCGGCCTTGGTGAGGGTCGTCTTGCTCATTGGAATCGTGCTCCCGGTTGTGGCCATTGCATCGTGGCCCGTGTGACCGAGTGCATCGCAACGAGCGTGCCGGAGCGCGTGACCCGTCGAAGAAGCCGATTTCCGAGGCGCGCGCGCGCCGGCAGGGGAGCGTTGTCACGCCCGCGTGACGGCGGGCGTCACGGCGGCGTACCAGTGTCACGACCGCGCAACAGGGTCGTCCTCTACCGCCTCGGATCGACCTGTTTCCCACGGGCGCGACGTAAAACCTCCTCGGCCACGAAGGCGGCGACATCCGAAGGCTTCGTGCCGGGGCCGAAGCCGCCTTCGTAGCCGAGCTCGAGCGCGAGCTTGTTGTCGATGCGCGGACCGCCGAGCAGCAGCAGGAAGTTGTCGCGGACGCCTTGTTTCTTCAGGAGATCGATGAGCGCCGCCGCGTTTTCCTTGTGGCAGTTGCGCTGCGTGATGACCTGCGAGACGAGGATCGCGTCGGCCCCGAGCGCCTTCGCGCGCTCGGCGAGCTCGACGTTCTCGACCTGCGCGCCGAGGTTGTGCGCGTCGAAGCACTTGTAGCTCTCGAGGCCCTTTTCCCCGGCGAATCCCTTGTAATTGAGGATCGCGTCGATTCCGACGGTATGCGCGTCCGAGCCGGTGCAGGCGCCGACCACGACGATCTTGCGGCCGAGCTCCTTGCCCATGGCCTCGATCTGCTCGCGGGAGAGCGGCTTCGCGGCGAGCTCGGCGACGTCGATGGTGTCGACGTCGATCTGGTGCGCGGAGTGCCCGTACGCCACGAAATACGTGTGCTGCTGCGAGCATTGCTCCATCGTGGTGATGAGCGGGTCTTTCAGGCCGTGGGCCTCGGCGAAGCGCTTCGCCGCCTCCCGCGCGCGATCCCCGGGCAGGAGCGCGAGCGTGAAGGTCATTTGCACCATCCCGTCGCCTTCACGGTCTCCGTAAGCGCGTAGCCATTTCGCCATGGTCAGCGGCCTCCTTCGAGCTCGTCGAGGATCGGGTTCAAATACTCGGGATCACGCGCCACCACGCCGGCGTGCCCCTTTCCGCCCGTGCGCTTGCGCTTCACGTCGCCGAACGCGCCCCGGCCGATCGCGTCCCAGATGCCTTCGCCCTTCACCTGGGCCAGAAGCTCGTGCGCGTTGTGCAGCACCTCCTTCGCGCGCCGCTCCACGATGCCGCCGGGCTTCCACTGGATCTCGTCGCCGAGGTGCCTGGCCGTGCCGAAGATGTATTTCGCGCTCTTCAACGAGAGGAATCGGTCCATGAGCAGGGGCGTGTGGATCGCCTCGCTGAACATGCCGAGCAGCTCGATCGACTGGTGCGTCATGATGCCCGCGAGGTTGAACATCGCGTCGTGCACGTGGCTGTGGAAGACGTCGCCCGTCTTGAATTTCGTGGGCGGCATCCACTTGATCGGGTGCTTGTCGAAGATCTGCCGAATGAGCTGGGCTTGCGCGACCTCGAAGAGGAAGCTGTCCTCGAGCCAAGGGTCGATCTCGAATGCGTGCCCGAGGCCCATCTGCTCGTCCGAGAGCCCCGCCCGCCGCGCGAACGCCTCGTTGATGAACTGCGAGGCGAGCACGGTGTGGGCTTTTTCGACCGCGTCCGCCGTCGTGAGGTAATTGTCCTCGCCCGTGTTGATGACGATGCCGCTCCTCGCCACGATCCGGCGCGAGAAGTATTGATCGACGAACGTCCGCTCCATGTTGATGTCGCGGAAGAGGATCCCGTACATCGCGTCGTTGAGGAGCATGTCGAGCCGCTCGACCGCCGCCATCCACGCGATTTCGCTCATGCACAAGCCCGACGAGTAGTTCGTCTGGGCGAGGTATTTGCCGGTCTCCTCGCTCGCCTCGTCCGCGGCCTTGCGGATGATGCGGAAGTTCTCCTGCGTGGCGTACGTCCCGCCATACCCCTCGGTCGTCGGGCCCTCGGGCACGTAATCGAGGAGCGATTGCGCCGTCGCGCGGATGACCGCGACGATGTCCGCCCCGGCGAACTTCGCGGCCTTGGCCTGGACCGCGTCGTCGTAGATGTTGCCGGTCGCGACGATGACGTATTTGAGCGGGAGCTCGGGCTCGGGGAAGCGGCTCTTGAACCGCGTGCGCGCGTGCCGAGCTTCGTCGATGCGGGCGATCGCCTTCTGCGTTTCGAGCTCGAGGGCGCCGCGGCATTCGTTCGTGGTGGGGCCGCCCTCGACGTCGAGCGAGGCGCCGCCGTAGGCGATCTGCTCGGCCGCCTCCTGCGCGGAGCTCGCGCCTTCGACGAGCGCGCGTCCGAGGAAGTAGGCGACGCCGCGGCCCGTGTGCCCCGCCTTGTGGATGCGGTCGACGAGCGCGTTCGCGAGCGGCGTGCCCTCGGGATCCGCGCCCGTGACGCCGTAGGCGCGCGCGACGGTGCGCTCGAGGCCCACGGTGGTGTGGCGGTCGATGAAGCGCTGGACGTCGTCGGCGATCGCGGCCGCCGCTGCGCGGCACGCGTCGACGGTCGCGTGATCGAGGGGGACCTTGGCCATGGCGCTCCGAGATGGCGCGGATGGGGTCGATTGTCAATGACGCGCGCTCGGGCCCGGAAGCCGCGCCGCAGCGCGTGATCCGAGGCCTCATCGAGCGAGCGGCGCGATGGTAAGCTGACGCCGTGCACGTCTCCGCGAAACCCCCGCTCGCCGTGGCAAAGCTCGTCTGGCAGCCACGCCCGGACGCCTTCGTGATGACGGTCCTCTGCAAGGCCACGTACGCGCTGCGAAACGGGCCGTGCGAGCTCCTCGGTACGCCGGACGCGCCGCAGACGATCGACGTGTACTGGCAGGATGGTTCGCCGCGCAGCATCCGCCTGCCGAACGATCTCGCGCCGTTCAAGCGGCACGTGGACGTGATGGTCGTGGGGCATGCGTGGGCGCCCCATGGCCAGGCCGTGCCGTCGCTCGTCGCGCGTCTCGCGGTGGGCGGCGTGAACAAGGCGATCGTGGTGTACGGCGATCGGTACTGGCTGCCGGAAGGGAGGCTTTCGGACGCGGTGCCGTTCACGCGGATGCCTCTGCGTTGGATGCGCGCGGCGGGCGGGCCGAGATCGTGGAATCCCGTGGGGATCCCGCCGTGCGTCGATGCGACGACGCCGGGACATCCGCCGAATTTCGAGCCGGTGGGTTTCGTATTGCGGAGCCCCACGCAGGAGATTCCGTCGGTCGGGCTCGGGCCGATCGCGGCGCGGTGGCCGACGCGCGCCGAGCACCTGCGCGCGCATCGCAATGCGTGGTCGCACGAGGCGTGGCACGAGCAGCCGCTGCCCGCGGGCGTGGATGCGTCGTACTGGAACGCGGCGCCGAAGGACCAGCAGATCACCGAGCTTCCGGCCCAGGCGCAGATCCTCCTCGAACACCTGCACCCGGAGCTGCCGCGGATGATCGCGGTGGTCGAGGATATCCGGCCGCGAGCGATGGTGACGCGGAGCGGGGGCGGCCCGCAGGAAGTGTGGTTGCGCGCGGATACGCTGCTGATCGATACGGATCGAGGGGTCTGCAGCGTGACGTGGCGCGCGGCGGTGCCGCTCCGGCACGCGAAGGAAGATGGGGTCGTCGTGGTTGCGCCGACGCGGGGGATCGCGGCGGCGAGTGTCGTGCCGAGTGTCGTGCCGAGCCCGGCGCCGAGCGTCCCGCCAAGCGTTCCGCCGAGTGTCCCGCAGGCCCCGGCGATGCCCGAGAGGCCTCGCGGCCCACGCACGATCACGATGCTGACCGACACGGCCCCGAAGCCTGCGGCCGCGCTTCCCTTCACGCCCTCGAGCACGCCGGCGATGCCTCCGCCCGAGCCGCGGCGTGAACGCCCGCCCGTGTCGTTCACGCGGGACGACGACGAGCCGACGCTGACCGGAAACGTGAGCAAACCCGAGGGGTTTTCGACCCTGCCGTTCCAGCGCTCGCCGCTGCGCCCGCTCCCGGAGAGCCATCCGGCGCCCGCGCCCGCCGTGGCGAAGACCCTGCCGCTGATCGATCCGGACGACGATGGGACCGAGACGCGTGTCCCGGAGGCGAGGGCCGTGGCGGCCGCGCCGCTGCCATTCGTCGCGGCGGGCGCAATCGATCCGGACGACGATGGCACGCGGACGCTCGTCCCCACGGCGAAGCCCGCGGCGTCGCCCGCGCTGCCCTTTCGCCCAGCCACGCCGGCCCCGGCGGCGGACGAGCCCGAGCCGGAGACCGAGCGAAAGCCGAAGATTCCGCCCGATGCAGCGCTGCCGTTCGGAAAACCGAGCCCCACGGCGACGCCGCTCTTCGTCCTCTCGGCGCCGGGAGCCATGGTCACGCCGTCGGGAGCCATGGTTACGCCGTCGGGAGCCATGGTTACGCCGTCGGGAGCCATGGTTACGCCGTCGGGAGCTATGGTTACGCCGTCGGGAGCCATGGTCACGCCGTCGGGAGCCATGGTTACGCCGTCGGGAGCCATGGTTACGCCGTCGGGAGCCATGGTCACGCCGTCGGGAGCCATGGTTACGCCTTCGGGAGCCATGGTTACGCCGTCGGGAGCCATGGTCACGCCGTCCGGAGCCATGGTCACCTCCCCGAGCGCAGCCGCGCCGCGCGGGGAGCTCTCGATCGAGCGATATGCGCGGATCAAGGTCGATCTCTGGGGCGCGCGCGACGCGCTGCACGAGGTGCTTTCGCGCTACGGAATCGACGAGGTCGCGTGGCGCGTGCACGAGCGGCAGCAAGCAGAAGCACTCGCGGGCGAGGCGCGCGAGGGCCGCTGTGACCTCGCCCTCGCGCTCTGCGCCGCGTTCGAGGCCGCAAAGGCCCCAGGCGTCGCGCCGCCACCCCTCGGCGGGATCGCGTGATGCGCGAGGAAGCGATCCGCACGCGCCGCGGACTCGTATAGAATCCGAGGCCTCTGGAGGAGCCATGAAGCGTGCCACCAACGTGCGCGGGATCGAAGCAGCGTCGGCGAAACGGGGGCCGCGGCTCCAGCCCGTGCCGGGGCCGGCCCGGCGTCCGGCATTGTTCACGGCCGAGGTGCACGCACTCCGCGAGGACGGCGTCGTGCTCGGAATCGGCTCCACGACCGCACCCGCAAAGCTCGATCCGTCGGTCCACCCAACCGTGATCGAAGGCGCCCGCGCGCGATGCGAGCGCGTGCTCGTCGAGGAAGGCGCGGACGGCACGCTCGTCGTGATCGGCGCGCTACGCACGCAGCCGACGCCCGGCGTAGACGCGGCCGAGAGCTACACCATCAAGGCGAAGCGGATCGCGCTCGACGCCGGCGAGGAGCTCTCGCTCTCGGCGCAGACCGCAGCCGTCGTGCTGCGCGCGATCGGCGAGGTCGAGACGTACGCCGAGCGGATCCTGTCGCGCGCGGAAGGCGTGCACAAGATCGTCGGGCGCATGCTGCGCTTGAATTGATCAGGTTTGCCGGGGCAATGCATCGCGGGCCGCCGCGAGCGCGCGCTCCTGGACGACGATCCAGCCCGCGACGTCGAGGTGCACCGCTCTGCGGGTCACGAGCGCGAGCTCGCGTGCGAGGATCGGCCGTTCGCCTTGGCGCGTTCCGCGCGCCGTGAGCTCGGTGAGGATCGCGGACGGCGTCCACGGCTGGCCAAATCGCATGCGGGGGTTGTCGAGGGGCCGTCGCTCCTCGAACGCGCGTAGCCATGCTGCGAGCCGCTCCTCGAAGTCGCCGCCCGCGAGCGCGCCGGGGCGTGGTGCCGAGCCGCCGCCGATTCGCTCAAGGGCCTGCCCGATTCGATCTGCCTCGTCGAATGCCCCGTTCGCGGCTGCGCGGCGGATGCCTTCGATGAGAACGGGCACGTGGTCGGGGTGCCCGTGCCAGCCGAGCCAGGGCAAACCCTCGCGATCGAGGCTCGCTTCGGTGCCGAGGAGGTTCCGATCGAAGGGGCTGCCGAGGAGGCACAGGGCTTCGAGGGCGATGCGGCGTGCGCGCAAGGCCGCGACGTCGTCCGTGCGGGGACGCTGGAGCAAGGCGCGGAGGTGCTTCGGGCCGCGGGCGTCGCCGAGCGTGGTGAGGGCCGCGGCGGCGCTTGCGCCGGTGTCGGGGTCCGGGCTGTCGAGCAGGCGCGCGAGCAGCGGCGTGGCCGCCTGTGCGGGCAAACGCGCCGCGAGGTCGATCGCCTTGTCGAGCACGGCCGGCGAAGGTGAGGGCCGCATGAGGAGCAGCACCGCGCTCGCCATGTCCACGCGGCCGCGCCGCGCCATCGCGGAGAGCGCGACCTCGACGAGCGCGGGATCGTCCTCGCGACAGAGCTCGACGAGGGTGCGATCGATCGCCTCGTTCGAGCCGAGCGCGAATGCATCGACGAATGCCGGGTACGTCCGTGGGTGCGAGCGGCGCAGTGCCAGCACGACCCAGCGCATCGCCGTCTCCGAGGCGAGACAGGAGAGCGTGAAGGCGAGCGCGAAGGTCCGGCCGAAATCGGGCACGACCCACTCGATGGCGTATGCGAAGAGCGACTCCACGAGCCCGAGCGAGGGCGCGGCTGGATCGAGCGGCCGTTCGAGCGCGACGAGCGCGTCGAGGTTGTCGAGCAGGCGCTGCTCGAAGGGGCCGGCGTCGACCCAGGGCTCGTGATCGTAGAGCCTGCGCAGGCTGCCGAGGCTTGCGATGTCCTCGAAGCAGTCGCGCGCGAGGGCGCGGATCTGCGCGAGCTCCCCCGCGGCGCCCCGCGACGCTGCGAGCAGGGCCCGCCCGCGTGCCCCTTCGGCGGCCGTCGCCTCCTCGCGCGAGAGCACCCGCGGCGGCGGCACGACGACCGGATGTGCCCGCGGGACGCCCACGCTCGCGACGATCTCCTCGTTCTGCGTGGCTTCCGCGGCCGCCCCCAGGGCCCGCGCCGGCAGCCGTCCGCGCAGCCGCTCGCTCGCGTCTGCGAGCCAGCGCGCCGCGCCCTCGATGCGGTTTGCCACCACCTCGTCGAGCGAGATCCGCTCGCGCGCCGCCTTCAGCGCGGTTGAGGTGCGCGACAGGGCTTCGAGCGCGTCCAGGTCGCGCGGTTCGTCCGCGACGAGGCGGGTCAGGAGCGCGATCCCCTCGCGGAGCGCCTCGGCGAGCTCGGCCGTGTCCGATCGATCGGCGATCGCGAGCAGGCTGTCTTCGAGCGCGGACCGCACGCCTTCGAGCAGCGGGCGCGTCGATGTCGTTCCGGGCAAACCTTGCAGCATCATGGCGCCCCCAGGGCGAAGGCGCCGCGGGCGGGGCCCTCGGACGCGAGCGTGACGAGCGCCTCCGGTGCCGGGGCGAACCCCAGGCGAAACGCCATGCACGCGTACGCTGCGTGCACGGCACCGCTCGCCGCGCCCACGTCGCCGAGCTCGTCGTAGAGGCGCGTCTCGATCGTCTTGGCCTCGTCGAAGGCCGATCGGTTCCGGATGCGCACGAAGCTCCACTCTTTCACGCGGTGCCGCTCCCCGTTCACGTCCGGCAGGACCCACGGCACGGGCGCGCGCATCGCCCCGGCGACGCGGAGCGCGACCTCTGTCGCGGCCTCGCCGATCTCCGTCCCGTCCTCGCGCTCCATCCCCGTCGCGACTGCGAGCACGCGCGCGATCGGCGGGGCCGCATCCTGCCGCGCGAGCACCACGAACGCCGCGGCCTCCGACGGGATGAAGCCGTTCCACGCCCCCTCGGCGTGCAGCCGCCGCTCCTTGTCGAGCGCCGCGAGCACGGCCGGATCATGGTGGCTGTCGACGCCGCCCACGACCACGCACGGGCCCGCTCCCGGCGCCGCGAGCGCCGCGAGGCCCCGCGCGAGCGCCGCGGCGAAACCCGCGTGCCCCAGCACCACGGCCTCCGAGGCCGCGAGCGCGACGGCCACGCCCGCGCGTTTGCCGAGGACGTCGAGGAAGTCCGGCCCGAGCGGCTCCTCCTCCTCCGCGCGTCGCGGCGGCAGCGAGAGGAACAGCGGGATCGGCCCTTTCGCCGCGCCGATCCCGCGCGTCGCCTCCACGAGCGCCGGCGCCGCGAGCTCGATCAGCCGCTCGCGCCCCTTGCAGGCGTCGTCGATGCGGATCGCGCGCACGTCTCCGATGGAGTTTCCGCGCCGATCCCGGTGCCCGGTTTTCCCGGGCGAGAGCTTGCGCGCGCGCAGCATGAGCGCCGACTGCCGCGCGTCGAGCCCGAGCGGCGTTGACATCCCCACGCCCGCGACGAGGCCCATCGTGGTCATCGACCGCCCTCCTCACGCGCCCCGCCTTCACCGAGCTTCGGCCCTTCGCGCGGTGTCTCTTCCTCCGCCATGAGGCGCGCGAGCTCCGCGGCGAACGCCTTGTCCTCGGCCGCCTTCTCGCGGAAGCGCCATTCGAGCCGCCCGAAGGCCGCGATCCCGAGCCCCGCCTTCGCGAGCACCTGCGTCGGATCCTCGCGCTTCATCTTCGCCGCGATCGCCACGAATTCCTTGGGCGTGATCGCGGCCTCCCGCGGCGTCGCGAGCGCCTGCGAGGCGCGCCGGTAGGCCCGGACGTACTCCCCGCTCGGCCCGCCGTCGGCCTCCTCGCGCACGCTCGCGAGCCGCTGCGCCCACGCGCGTTCCTCGATCCCCCAGGTGTACTCGTCGATCCTGTGCTTCGCGAGCACCTCGCCGCGAGGCCATCGCTGCTCGGCGAGCTCCGCCGCGACCTGCGCGGCCTCGTGCGGCTGCATCTCCGGCTCGGCGGCGTTCGGGTGTCCCCACGTTTCGTAGCGAGCCATCAGGAGCTCCTCCTGCCGCAGGGCGGGCGGATCCTCGCCCTTCAGCACATCCTCGCGCTCCACCGCGAAGCGGAACCGCCCGCGCGGCAGCTCCCGCAAAACATCGTCCCACGCGCCCGCCGCGTCCTCGCTCCAGCGCCGGGGAGGGGCCCAGCCGATCACGATCCGGTCCACGTCGAGGTGTGGTTTGTCCGTGGTCTCGACGAGCCCGCGAAAGGTCACGTCCACCGTCGATTGATCCAGGTCGATCGCGACGCCGTCGAGGAAGAGCTGCACGTCCCCGCGGCGCACGCGGGCGGAGCTGTAGTCCACGAGCGCGCGCGGCACGTACGCCGGCAGCGCGATCTCCCACGTCGCCGCGGGATCCGGCCCGAGCCCCGCGAGGTAGATCGAGGTCACTTCTTCGACCTCGTACGAAATCTCCGGCGTCCCCGCCTGGTAGACGCTCAGGTCGAACTTCTCCGGGTGCAGGAAATCGTGCCTCGATCCGTCGTGACAGGCCTCCGGCCCGAGATCGATCTCACGGCCGTGCGGCGTCCGCGTATACGGCGGCCGGAGCGGGATCCGCCCGGGTTTGTCCGCTTGCACCAGGAAGGGAAGGCGCCGCGCCCCGAGGCCCACCTCGGCGAGGCGCGGCAGCGCGCTCGGCCCGAGCGTGCCCGAAGGCATGGGGACGATCTCCACGTGCCCCGCGAGCGTCAGATCGACCGCGAGGCGCAAGGGAACGAAATCGTCGATCCGCACGGGCTCACCGGGCGCGCTCGGACCTGCGTGCAGGCGCCGCGGCGGCGCGGGTTCGAGCGGGATCGACCGATGCGTCGCGCTCCGATCGAAGCGGAACGTGGCGACGACGAAGATCGTGAGCCAGTTCCGATCGACGGCCCAGGGCAAGACGCCGACGTGACAAGGCAGGGGTTTGGCGTGGCGCTCTCCGGCGGGACGAACCGGCGACTCCGCGACGAGGATGCGGCGAAAAGGCTCGGCCTTGGGCATCAGTTGCTGATGAGGGTTGCGAGGTCCGTCTTCTTGAACTCGGTCTTGAGGCAATCGGGCCACCACTCACCGGTCTGCTCGTAGCTGTAGAACCAGACGTCGATCTTGATGAGACCCGTGAGCCCCGCCTTGAGCTCGCCGTCGTCCGACTTGAGCGCGAGGCCGGCGTCGCTCGCCTCGAGCAGCAGCGCCCATTCCGCCTGGACCTGGATGCGGCCCTCGATCTGAAGCCAATCACGCACCTGGACGCGGATGAAGGCGTAGATCTTGACCTCGACCGGCAGCTTCACCCCCGCCGTGTCCCATTGCCAGCCGCGCGCCTTCGTCCATTTGAACGAGATGTACGCCGCGGCGGAGATGCTCACCTCGACGCCGAACCCGATGCTCGCCTCGGCGCCCATGCGCTGGATGATCCAGCCGACCGCGCTCGCCGCGACGCCGCCGACGAACGGGACGATGGCGAGGAAGTTCGTGAGCGGGCAGCTCGCCTCGAACGTGAGCTCGAAGAGGAGGCCGCTGACGCTGACCTCCGCGGTGCGCACCATCCGGTAGAGATCCGCGTCCTCGCCCGGCTCCCACTTGAACTGGATCTCGACCTTGAAGTCGTCGCCGGGGGCCTTGATGCTGCCCTCGGTCTCGACCCTGCCGAGGCGCGCGAACTGCTGGACGGTTTCGAGGCTGCGGTTGATCCAGCGGCCCACGCGAATGATGGGCTCGAGCGGGAGCTCGAACGTGAACTCCCCCTCGGGATAACAGTGCACCTCGTAGCTGACCCCGCCGCTGCACGCGCGGCCGGTGATCAGGATCCGCACCGGGTTCTGGTACGCGCGCCAGGCCCAGAGGAACTCGGCCAGCGTGCGCAGGTTGTTCAGCGCCGCTTCCTCGAGCTGTTTGTCGCGCTGGACCTGCTGGTACGCCTGCCGCCCGTCCTGGTTCTCGACCCGCGACGAGCCACGCGCCGCCGCGTTCTGCTGCGCGTAGCGGTTCTTGTCGTTGATCCGCCGGCGCTTCGTCGCGTCCGAATCGTTCTGCGAAATTTCGCCGGAGAACTCGATCGGGCCGCCATACGGCGGGTTCCAATCCTCGCCGAGCGTGATCTCGTCGCCCTCCATCTCGCCCGTCTTCTCGGGGATCGCCGCGCCGAGCGCGGTGAGGCCGCCCGATCGGGTGAGCAGCCACTTCATGTGCGGCGGCTGAACACAATCCGGCGGCGCGTCGGGCACCTTCGCGTTTTTCCGCTTCGCGACGATCTTGATCTCGTCGCCGCGCTTGATGTCGATCTGCGGCATGTTGCCGACGAACGGGGCTTCCTCGTCTCCGCCCTTGATCTCCGACGTGTCGTAGGAGCAGCGCTTGAAGAACTCCTCGGGGTTGTCCGTGAGCAACTCCGGCGGCACGTCCTGCAGGATCTTGCCCGTCGTGTTCGAGTGGTTCTGCGTCGTGGGATCATCGGTCCGCGCGGGCGGTTTGCCCTCGGCGCGGACGTCGGGCGAGCCGGCCGTGGCCCGCGCCTCCTCGCGGTACGTGCCGCTGACGACGCCGCCGCCCGAGTCCCCGTGCGCGGGATCGCTCGGCGTGATCGCCTCGCCCACGCGCACGACGTTGCCGTTCTGGAAGAGCGTTTTTCCGGACGTGTGCTCGACGGCCTTGTCCGTCGTCACGTGGTTGATGTGCGGCACGGGCTTCTGCTTCGGCGGATCGAAGCAGACGTCCGTCGGGCCGATCGTCATCGCGGTGTGCTCGCTGGTCTTCGTCGTGACGCCGCGGTCTTCGTTCGTAACGGTCGCGCCCATCGCTCGTTCCTCCGTCGCCTCGAGATCGGTCCGTCAACAGAAAATGCGCCAGCGCCCATCGAGACGCGTCATGTAGAAGTTCGAGCCCCAGCCGAGCGTGGGTTCGTCGCGGTGCTGCGCGCGCACGGCGGGCTTGCCGGAGGCGCGGCGCACGTAGGCGACGCGGCCGTCGGCGTAGCGGTCGAAGCGCAGGTCGTGCGCGTCGAAGGGCTCCATGAGCCATGGCTCGTTCATCCGCTTCAAGGCCTCGGCGCGCGAGAGGGGCTGCGGGCCGTAATAACGCTCGAACTCGCGCACCTTCAGGTCCATCGCCGTCTCGAAGCGCCCGGCGTCGCGCGTCGCGAACGCGTCGTAGAGCTCCTGCACGGCCGCGCGTTGATCGAGGGTGCCCTCGACCGGGAACTCCTCGCGCGAGCCGCGCCGATACACGGGATCGGGCAGGTCGTCGTCGATGCGGAGCACGCCGCCGCCCACGAGCGGCAGATCGATCGGCAGGCCCAGCGCAGCGACGCTTTTCGGGTAGTCCCAGGTGAAGATGGCGTGATCGATGTCCTCCGCGAGCCGCACGGAGATCTCGAAATGCGGCCCGAGATCCGGCGTGAGGGGCGAGCGCGGCGAGGGCGAGAGCTCCACCGTGATCGTGTTCTCGCCGCGGACCAGCCAGTGCGTGACGGGGCCGACCGGCGCGACGTTGTCGGGGACGATCCGGTCGTAGATCGGGATGCCGTTGATGAGGGCACGCGCGTGCGACGCCGGCCTGTGGAAGATGCGATAGAGGTAGTTCGTGTGGGCCATCGCCTTCCTCAGTTCTGCGACGACGTCGTCGATGCGAGGTTATTGGCCTGCTGCGTGTCGATCGTGATCTCGCTCGGCGCCTTCATGTCGATCCGGCCGCTCTTCAGGTGGATCTCGGTGTCGCCGACCTTCAGCGTGATCTCGGGCGCGGAGAGGGTCGTGCTCGTGGACTCGATGCGGAGCCGTTCGAGGCCCGCGAGCAAGAGCTCCTTCAGCGACACGCCGATGTAGTCGCCCGCCACGGTCGTCGTGCGCGACTCCTCGGCGCGCGACGCGTGCTTCTCGTCGGCCTTGCTGAAGACGAGGCCGCTCACGGTCTCGTTCCGGACCTTCTCCGTGTTCTCGGCCTTGTTGAGCTTGCCGATCTCGACGATCGAGCCGCCCACGACGAGCGTCGAGGTCTTGCCGGCCGTGACCGCGTTCGTGTGCCCGGACTGCTCGAAGACGTGCCCGGCGATGAGCTCCGTCATGTTCTGCTCGACCGCGACGTTGTCGTCCGCGTGCGTGTCGCGCAGGTGCGAGCCGCCGATCGAGATCGTGTGGTCCTTGTGGACCGTGTCCGTCTGCGAGGCCGAAATGGTCGCGGTACGGTTGCCGCCGATGTTCACGGTCAGGTTGCCGTCGACCTTCGACGCGCTGTCGTCCGTCACGTTGATGGTCTCGTTCGCGCCAATCCGGATCGCCTCGTTGCCCTTGACGGTCCGCTGCTCGACGTTGCCGACCTTCTCGTCTTGGTTGTTCGCGACGACGATGTTCTGATCCTTCTGCGCGTGGACGTGGATCTCCTGCGCGCCGGCCAGGTCGTCGAAGCGGATCATGTTGTAGCCCGAGGGTTTGTCCGTCGAGCGCGGCGAGGTCAGCGAGTGGAGCGAGGTGCGCATCTTGCGGATCGGCAGCTCCTCGAGGAAGGGATCCGCCGCGTTGAAGACACGTCCGAGGATGACGGGTCTGTCCGGATCCCCCTCCAGGAACTGGCAGAGCACCTCCCAGCCGATGCGCGGCATCGCCGACGATCGACCCGTGTTGTCCTGCAAAACGGGGATCCAGTGCGAGCAGGTGTCGTCCTTGGGCTGCAGCCGATCCCACGGGAAATGCACCTTCACGCGGCCCCACGCGTCCGTGTGGATGTCCGCGCCCGCGGGGCCCGTCACGAAGCCCGTGAGCGGGTTCGGCAAGGTCGGCACGTGCGTCTCGCAGAGCGGGCGATACACGACGTCCGCGGGCAGCGCCTCGAACGCGACCGAGAACGACGACGCGGTCCGATCCCACGCATGCACGACCTTCGTCAGGACGTACGCGCCGTCCGCGACCCCCGAGGGCGCGTCGAGGAGCGAGAAGATCGTGCCCGTCGCCATGCGCCCCGCCGTCGATCGACCCGCGAGGCGGCGCTTCACGCAGGCGAGCGCCGCGGCCCGGAGGTTCGCCTTGGCCTGGCCCTGCGCGGGCAGCTCGTACTCGCCCGGATAGTCGTACCACTCGGGTCCCCACGCCGTCGGGCCCTTGGCCGAGACGTCCATGTCGAGGCGCGGCCGCTCCGGGTTGAAGTCGCGCAGCGAGACCTTGCCCGCCGTCGCGCGGCCCGCCCAGCCGACCTCGAAGATCGCGTCGCGGTTCTCGTGCAGCCCCGAGTCATGGTGGAACGCGAGCGTCCCCGGGCCCTCGACATACGCGCTCGTGAAATCGCCGAGGACCATGCGGCCCTCGTCGTCGACCACGTAGAAGATCCCCTCGTCCTCGAGCAGCCGCGCCGCGAAATCGAGGTCCGACTCGCGCATCTGCACGCAGTACGGGCGCTTGACGTACGAGCCCACGAGCCGCGGTTCCACGGTCACGCCGTGCGCGCCGATCACCTCGGCCACGATCTCGGGCGCGGATTTGTCGCGGAAGATCCGGATGTCGACGCGGTGCCGCGCGGTCGCGAGGCGCGGTTCGAGCACGAGCGTCACCTTGCCCGTGCCCGCGTTGCCCTTGCGCGTCGCGGCGCGCTTGATCTGGGTCACCACGCCCTGGATCCGCCGCTCGTCGGCGGCGCGCGTCAGCGTGACCGTGGCGTCCGTGAAGATGAGCGCGTCCGGATCCAGCGCATCGGTGGGCTCGACCTGGAGCGTGATCTCGAAGCGGTACGGCCGCGAGAGCGCCTCCTCGCCCGTGATCGTCTTGACGGGGTACGTCGCGCCGCCGAGCTCGATGAAATAACGAAGCGGATCCTCGGTTGCCACGGCGTCCTCCTCAGTTGTGCTCGATGATCCCGCTGTCGGCGTCGAACGTCGCGCCCGACAGATCGAGGCTCGGGGTCGTGATCGTGATCGCTTCCGTGGTCATCGTGAGCACGCTCGATCCGCACGAAAACCGGATGCTCTCGACCGCCTCGATGTGCACGACGGGCGCGCTGCCGAGGACCGACGACGTGACCTTCCACGTCGACGTCGTGTCGGCGTTGTCGAGGTACTTCTCGTTCGAGACGCAGACGATCGAGCCGCCGACCTCCTCGTTCCACACCTTGTTCACGTCGAGGGCGCGGTCCTTCTTCGCCACCTCGATCTTCGAGCCGGCGATGACCTGCACCGAGTCCTTGCGCGCGACCTCGGAGACGTCCTCGCCCGCGATCTTCACGACGCTGCCGCCGACGACCGTCACCATGTCGCGCGAGGTCCGGTTGATGTTGTTCGGCGTGATCTCGATCAGCGACCCGCCGACGGAGAGCGTGCGATCCCCCTTCACGGACGTTCGGTGCGCGTCGCCCACGCGGATCGTCCGCGAGCCGCCCACGGTCTCCGTCTCGTTGCCCGAGACCGACTTGATGCGCAGGCCCGAGACCGTCAGCGTCTCGTTGCCGCCGATCCGGATCTGCTGATCGCGGATCACGCGCTCCTCCTGGGAGGCGTGGATCGTCAGGTCGTGGTTTGCCGCGACCGTGCGCGTGGAGTCGTTCTGGATGCTCTCCCAGCGCGAATCGAGGACGATGTAGTTCATGTCGCGCGAGGCGTTGATGAACATCTCCTCGGCGCCCATCCGGTCCTCGAAGTAGATCTCGTTCGCCGTGCCGTCCGCGGGCACCGTCGCCGTCTTCCACACGACGCGTGTCATGTTGCCGGGCAGCTTGTACTCGGGCAGGCGCTGGCCGTCGTGGATGCGCCAGATCACGCTCGGCGCGTCGACGCCGCCCTCCTCGTTGAAGGTCGCGACGTTCCAGCCCATGCGCGGAAACAGCATCGATCCAGGGGCCGCGCGCTGCGCCACGCGCATCCACGTGCCGCCCTTCTCGTTGCGCGGGCCGAGCCGATCCCAGTGCAGGATCGTCCGCACCCGCGCGAGCTCGTCCGGATGCACCTCCTGCCCGTCGGGCCCGATCACCTGCCCGAGCTGGAGCCCCGCCTGCTTCGCCTCCGGCGTCGCTCGCTCGGGCCGGAACGCGACCTCGGCCCGGATCGCCCAGAAGCGCGTGTCGCACGGCTGATGCTCGTCGCCGTCGACCTCGACGCGCGTCACGAGGTAACGCCCGTTCAGCTTGCCGACCGGGTGCCCGTCGATCTCGAGCGTGACGCCGGGGTAGGGGCGCACGCTCGTCGACAAACCCATCACGCCCGCCCGCGCGGCCACGGCCGCGTCGCGCTGATCTCGCACCCGCACCGCGAGGATCGCCTCCATCCCCGTGCCCCCGCCCGGCGCGTCGTACACCTCGTGCCGGCCCGCGCCGGCCTGCGCCTTGATCGGCACGAGCGGACGTTTGAGGTCGTACGACTTCGCCGCGAACCGACCCGTCGAAGCCGCGCTCACCGAGCCGAGCTGCGTCACGGCGTCCTGCTTCGGCTGGAGCGCGCTCTCGCGCACCCACGGCAGGAGCGCGCCGCCCGGCATCTCCGGCGCGGCCGTCGAGTTGTCCGAGAAGACGGTGATCGAGCCCGCGTCGTGATCGAACCAGTAGTAAATCCCCTCCTCCTCGAGGAGGCGGCTCACGTAGGTCCAGTCGTCCTCGCGGTACTGCGCGCGGTAGGGGTAGCGCGGGTAGCTGCGCGTGAGCGCCCAGCGGTATTTTCCGGTGTAGTCGGCGAGCACATCGTCGACCACGTCTTGCACACGGACGTCCTGCGACGCGTAGCAGTCACGCCCGAGCGACTGCCGCCACATCATCGGCCGGAGGACGAGCGTCGCCCGCCCGCGCTCGCTATCGAGCGCCCGTGCGCTCGCCTCGGCCACCACGCCCGTGACCACGCGCTCCTTGTGCGCCTGATCCCGCAGGGTCAGCGTCGCCTCCGCGCCGATCACCACGTCGACGTCGGGCAGCGGCAGCTCGACCTCGACCTCGACCTCGTACCGGAAGAGGGTCGAGAGCGCCTCCTCTCCGCGGAGCGAGAGCACGCGGCGCACCTCGATCCCCGTGACGACGACCTCGGCGAATGCAAGTTCCATCGCGCGTTCTCCTTCAGGGCGTCAGCTTCTCGGGGTTGCCACGCAGGGTGATCTTCGTCTCGCTCTCCTGCTTGAGCGGCCCGGTGATGGTCACGTTCCCGGGCGTCATCTCGATCGAGAGCGCCCCGGCGCGGAGCGCGATCGAGGCCGACGAGACGAGCTCGATCACGCGGCTCCGGAGCTCCATGCGCTCCGCCGATCGGAAGAGCGCCGAGCCGCCCACGTTCACCTTCGTCTCTTTCGCCGACACGCTCATGTCGCTCTTCGACTTGCGCAGGACGAACCCGCTCACGAACGTGCCGAGGTTCTCGGCCACCGCCTCCTTGACGCTCTCCTCCATGCCGATCGTGATCTTCGACCCGCCGGCGTACTCGAAGAGCATCTCGCCGCCCTCGTGGGCCACCGAGCCGCCCGCCATCGAGATCGACGAGCCGCCCACGATGCGCGTCAGCGTCTTCTGGATCGAGCGATCGATCGAGCCGGTCTCGTCGTTGCCCGAGCGCGTGTAGCGGGTCCCGCCCACCGTCTCGACGTCGTTCTCCATCACGGAGGTCTCGACGCCGAGCGTGACGTCGATGGTCTCCTCCCCGCCGATCGTGTGGTCCCGGTCCACGTTGACCTTGTGCACGACGTGCCGGCCCACGGTCCGCGTCTGATTGCCGCCGATGTCGATCGTCTGGTTTTTCTCGACCGTACGCGTCGAGTTGCTCTCGATGAGCACCGTCTGGTTGTTGCCGATCGTCTCGGTCCGGTCGTGCTGGACGAGGGTCTTGAAGTCCTTCTGGGCGTGCCAGTCCATGTGCATCGAGCCGGCCGAGTCCTCCAGGCGCAGCTCGTTGAACCCGGCCTTGCCCGGGTACGTCTCCGTGCGGATCGTCATCCGGTTGCGGAACGAGGGCTGGTTGTACATCGGGACCATCTGCCCGTTGATCTGCCGCGCGAGGCCCACGGGGCGCGTCGGATCGCCGTCGATGTAGCCGACGCTGATCTCCCAGCCGACACGCGCGAGCGCGATCGAGGTCGAGATCTCCTGCGTCATGCGGATCCAGCGCGAGTCCTCGTCCGTGCCCTTGGCCTCGCGATCCCAGTGGAACTGCACCTTCGCGCGGCCGTAGGCGTCCGTGTGGATCTCCTCGCCCGCGGGGCCACGCACCATCGCCGTGTGGTTGCCCTCGATCTCCGGGCGCTCCGTCCGGACCGCCGGGCGGAACGGGACGTCCGCGGGGATGGCCCGGAAGCGGTTCTCGTAGTGCGCGACGCCCGCCTCCTCGCGATACTCGTGCTCCACGTGCACGAGCAGGTAGCGGCCGCTGAAGCTCGCGCCCTCCTCGTGCGTGAACGAGAAGATGCGCGCCGGCGCGAACGAAAAGACCGTGCTCGTGCCCTCCACGAAGCGCTTTTCCGCGCAGAGCGCCTCGACGCGGAGCTTGGCCAAAACCTCGCCCGCCGCCGGATCACGATACCCGACGGGGTAATCGTACACCTCGAGGTGCGTGTCCTTCGCGCCCGTGGCCGAGGCGAGGAGTGACAGGGCCGGCGTCTTCCAGTTGTGGTCGTTGACCGTGGCCTTGCCGGATCCCACGACCGCGCCGCGCTCGAACGAGGTGACGCCGAAGTCGCCATGCGAGAGCGCGCCCGCCGAATCGATGAGCTCGAACTCCGCGCCGCCCTCGACCTCGGGCGAGGCCGAGGACGCGTCGCCGACGATCATCGTGCCGTCGGGATCGAACGTGTAATAAAAACCCTCGAACTCCAGCATCCGCGACACGAATGCGAGGTTTGTCTCGCGATACTGCACGCAGTACGGCTGCGACGCCGATTGCCGCGTGGTGCGCCACGCGTGTTTGACCGAGCCCTCGCCGAGGACCTTCGAGACGATCGGCTCGGCGGGCTGGTCGCGCCACTTGCGCGTGTTCTTGTCGAGGCCGAGGAACCAGAGCGAGGGCCGGAGCTCGAGCTCGTAGTGCAGGTGGCCGTCCTTCTCGTCGAGGAAGCGGCCCCGCGCGAGCTGCATGGAGAACCGCCGCTTCTCCTGCCCGTCCCAGAAGATCACGACCGTCGCCGGCTCTTCGAGCAGCCCCTCGACGTCGAGATCCGAGCCCACCGCGACCTCGACCCAGGCCCCGCCGAGCTCGCTCATGCCCTCGTCCACGCGCAGCCGGAGCGCCGGCCAGGAGGCGTCGCCGATGCTCAAGAAGACTTCGATCCGCAACGCTTTCTTGCTCATGGCCTACACACTCCTCGCGCGCGTCGGATCCGCGGCCCGTCCCGCCCCTACGCTCCGGCTCGGGTCGCGGATCACGTCCTCCGGGAGCGTGCCCACCCCGAGCACGTAGATCCGCTCGAGCCGCTCCCATTTTCGCGGCAGCACGATCGACGCCCGCCACGTGAGCTCCACGGCGCGGGTCTCGGTATCGATCAGAAACCCGTCGAGGTGCGTCTCGTACGCGACCTTCTTGCCGTCGATCTGGCTGCCGAACTGCACGGCGTACCGGGGCAAACGGAAGCGCCAGACGCCGTCCGGCAAGACGCCGCCCACCTCGACCGGCTCGTCGCCGAGGAGCGGCGTTCCGCTGTGCAAACCCGGGACCGACCAGGTGTGGTGCATCGGATCAAAATCGCGCGGCCGCACGGGCGCGCGGCTCTTCGACCACGCCGCGTCGTGCGTGCCGATGCGCGAGCGCCGCGGCTCCCAGTGCGCCGGGATCGGCGCGAAGGCGCCGTACGAGGCGTGACACGGGGCGCCGCCTTCCTCGATCGAAGCCGGTTCGAGCGGCGGCGCGGGCTCGCCGAGGAGGCGGGTGGGCTGGCTTGAAAAACCCATCCCGATGGGATTCGCAGGCTCGAACGCGCCCGTGATGGGGTCGAGGCCGCCGTGACACTTGTCGAAGCGGAGCGGCACGGGCTCGACGAACGGCGCGGGATCCGAGGGAGCGACGGCGCCGCGCCAGTTCTTCACGTGCACGCGCGGCCCGTGCACGACGACGACCTTGCGCAGCGTGCCGACCTGGAGCCACGCATAAACGCGCCCCTTGGTCCCGGCTGAGCGCGGCGGCGGATACGCGACGCCCACGAGGCCGACGTCGGTGCCGGGTTTCTCGTCGGCCACGAGATCCGCGGGAAAACGCACGCCCCCGCCGCCGTCCCCCTCGTCCACGCGACGCACCGGCGCGAGCGCGAGCCTCGGCGCGCCCTCGCGGCTCACCTTGTAGGCGACCTTGGCGACGACGACGGCGACGTCACGGCCGTGACGGTCCATCATCGTCTCGCCGTCTACGCTCGCCCAGCTGATGTTCTCGACGAGCGTTTCGAAATTCATTGCGGAACGGATGGTAAACGCGGAAGGCGCCGCGCCACAAGCGTTCCGGGCGTGAACGAATCAGGAATCGAACGCGAGATCGGTGCGGGTCTCGCGCTCGCGCGGCGAGATCCGCGCCGTGGCTTTGCGCGCGCGCAGGTGATCGCCGAGGTCGAGGAAGAGGTGGGCGAGGCTCGTATAGATCTGCGCGGCCTTGCGCGTGCCCGGCTCGAAGCCGCGATCGGCCTCCTCCAGCGCGCGGCACGCGTTCATGTATGCGGCGTCGCGATCACTCTTGCTCACGGCGAGTCGCGCGAGGCTGTAATGGATACGCGCCATTCGACGGTGCGGGGTCGCGCCGGTCGAGGTCATGGCCATTTCGTTGTAAAAGTTCAAAGCCCGCTCGAGCCGCTCCTGCGAACGCGGCGTCGTGCCCGAGAGGACCTCGACCCAGCCGAGATCCATGTCGATCTCGGCGCAGAGATCGGCGGGCGCCGAGCCGCGGCTCCCGAGGTCGTGGGCTTGTTCGAGCAGCTCGCGCGCCTCGGCATACGAGAGCTCGCGCGCGCGCTGGTTGCCCACGCGGGCGAGGAGCTCGGCCGCGGGGACGAACTCGATCTGGTGCTCGACGGCGGCTTTCGTGGTCTCCTGGACGTGCGGCCAGAGCTCGGTGCGCTCGCGCGCGCTCGCCTCGAGGTAGGCCATGAGCAGGAGGTCGAGCGCCTCGTGCAGGGCCGCGATGCGCTGATCGGGCGAGAGCAAGTCGCGCACGCGTGCCCGGAACGTGGGCTCGTAGGAGACGACATCGGCCTCCTCGCGCAAGAAGCCGAGCTTGAGCAGGACCGGCAGGGCCTCGCCGAGATCGCCGAGGCGCTCGCGCGGCAGGTCCGCCTCGGCGAAGAACGCGAGCACGCGGGCGAGGCGCACGGCGCGTGGATCCTTGCGGCTGGCCTTGAGGAGGGCGCGGTCGGGCGAGACCTCGACCTCGGCGTCGACGCCGGCGAGGGCGCGGAGCTTCTTCTCGATGCTCGTGAGCTCGGCGCCGTGGGCGTCGTCCGAGCCCGGCATCGGCAGCTTTTCGAGCGCCTTGCGGGCGAGCTCGGGCTTACCTTGATCGAGCACGACGCGGCCGAAGACGGCGGCGAGCTGCGCGGGCGTGGGGAGCAGGCCGGGGAACTCACGCGACCAGCGGCCCGGCAGGGCCATCGGCGAGAGGAGGCGCATGGCGCGGTCGAGATCCTCGAGGCCGCTCTCGATCTCGCCGTGGTACGCCTTGGCGACGGCGTGCGCGTGCCAGGAGAAGACGTCGCCGCCGGGCATGAGCTTGCCGAGGATGGCGCCGTGTTTCTCGGCGACCTCGCGCGAGAGGAGTCCGTCGTACGTGCCCTCGCGGCAGCGAGCGATCCAGCGGAGCGCGAGGACGAGCTGCTGGGTCGTCTCCATGCGGCTCGACTCGACCTCCTCGTCCTCCTGAGGATCGTCGAGCCAGAAGAGGGCCTGCTCGGCGTGGTTGACGAGGAGGAAGGCGGCCGCGCGGAGGATGTCGGGCTGCTCGCGCGAGGGGATGGCGATGACGCTGCGAGGCTGGCCGGCCCAGAGGAGGAGGCGACCGGCGGCTTTTTCGGGCGGGCGCGGGCGGTTCGGGTCCTCGGAGTCGGGCGGCGGGGCGTGGACGAGGTCGGCGACGGCGCGACCGAGCGCGGCCCACTCGGCGAGGGGACGGCCTTTCTTGAGGTCGGCGCGGAGGGCGGTGACGACGCCGTGCAGGTGCTTCGAGGAGCGCAGGAGGTTCGCGAGGCGCGCGTCGGCGCACTCGGGCGACCACTCGGAGGCCGGGAGGAGCCCGCAGGCGCGGCCGATGCTGCGGAAGACGTCCTCGTCGATCTCGCCGGCGACGCTCTTGGCGTGAGCGAGGCCGAGGTGCGCGGCGCCGGAGGAGGCGTCGAGGCGCAGGGCGGCGCGGTAGTGCTCGACGAGCGTGGCGGGATTCGTGCCCTCGTGCTCCTCGTGCTGGGCCGCGACGAGGTGCATGAGGACGAACGACTGCGCCATGGTCGGCGCCTTCGCGACGCGCGTGGCGGCCGGCGGGCCGAGGAGGATCTTCCACTTGCGGTTGTGCTCGTAGAAGCGGTCGATGGTGGTGACGATGCCCTCGGTGCCGCCCTCGCCCTCGTGGCGGCCCGCGATGCCGATGAGGCGCTGGCGGCTGTCGAGGAGGGGCCCGCCGGCCTCGTTTTCGTGGACGACCTGGAGGAGGCGCGGCAGGGGCGGGAGGGTGTCGGGCTGGGACTTGCGAGGCGGCGGCTCTTCGGGTTCGCCGGCGATGAGCGAGACGCTGCTCCAGTGCAGGACGACGGCGCGCTTGGCGAGGGCGTTCTCGACGCTGTCGCGGAAGCCGACGAGGGTGACTGGGGTGTCGAGGTCGAAGTCCTTGAACTCGTCGGCCGGCATGAGCCGCAGGACGTGCGGCAGCTCCTCGGCGCAACGGAGGATGGCGAGGTCGCCCTCTTCGGGCGGCAGGACCTGCACGATCTCGGCGGTGCGGACCTGCTCGCCGGCGCGGAGGAGTTTTACGTAAGGGGCGTTCTCGCAGACGCGCCCGACCGTGAGGAGGTGGTGGGGGCCGACCGCGACGGCGGTGAAGTGGCCGCCGCCGGGAGCGAAGGCGAGCCAAATCGCCGCCTCGACGGCGGGCTGCGGGGAGGGGGCCACCATGGGCGCGAGTGTACCGGAAGCGGGCCCCGGAGAGGTAGGAAGTGATGGACGGGCAGGAAGCGGGCGTGGGAGCGGGAGCGGGAGAGATCACCTTCGCGACGCTCGTCGTACGCCACGACCGCCGCCGGCAGCGCAAGCGGGTGCGTGGTCATGGAAAGAACCCACGGGGAATCCTGCAAGAGGTTCAAGAGCGGGTGGAGTTACCCGCGCGGAAGCCACCTCCAGGCCGAAAGCTCGTACTTGACCCCTCCTCGGAGACCTCCCGAAGGTCATCGGCGCGATATCGATGCCGACACGCGGACCTTCCCGAGCCTTCCGGCTGGGGGTTGATGTCGGCTTGCCGACCTCGCAGTGGTCTCCGGCTGGGGGTCGATGTCGGCTTGCCGACCTCGCAGTGGTCTCCGGCTGGGGGTTGATGTCGGCTTGCCGACCTCGCAGTGGTCTCCGGCTGGGGGTCGATGTCAACTCAACCGCGCTCCAGCGCCGGGCGGACGAGCTCGAAACATGAGCGTTACCGGTCGAGTTGATGGGTGTTGTCATACCTGCGTTGCCATGCGCCACCGATTGACGTCCTCCGGTGCCGCGCAAGAGAGCGCGCATGCGATACCTCGCGCTCACGTGCGACTATGACGGCACGCTCGTCAAGCACGGCGCGGTCACCGACGAGACCTTCGCAGCGCTGGAGCGCCTGCGCGCGACCGGCCGGAAGGTGGTGCTCGTGACCGGACGCGTCCTCGGCGACTTGTTGGCCATTCTCCCTCGCCCCGAGCTTTTTGATCGCATCGTCGCCGAGAACGGCGCCGTCCTTTATCGTCCCATCGGGCGCGAGGAACGCGTCCTCGCGGAAGCACCGCCGCCGTGGTTCGTCGATAGGCTTCGCGAAACGGGAGTGGGTCCTCTCTCTGTGGGTCGCGCCATCGTGGCGACGCATGCCTCGCAGGATCGTGCGGTGCTCGACGTGATTCGACAGAGCGGCCTGGAGTTACGGATGGTGTATAACCAGGACGCACTGATGGTGCTCCCTGCGGAGGTCGGCAAAGGCAGCGGTCTCCGCGTCGCCTTGCAAGAGCTCGGAATGTCGCCGCACGAGGTCGTAGGCATCGGCAATGCCGAGAACGATCACGCCTTCCTCGCGCTCTGCGAGTGCTCCGCGGCCACGGCCGACGCCGTTCCATCGCTCAGGGAGCGCGCGGACCTCGTAACGAAAGGCGAAAACGGGCGGGGGGTCATCGAGCTCGTCGACGGGCTCCTCGACGACGACCTGCGCCACGTCGAGCCCCGCCTGACGCGCCGGCACGCGCTGCTCGGTACGACGGACGACGGCCAGCCGCTGCTCATCCCTCCGTACGGAGGCAACGTCCTCGTGGTGGGCCCGTCCGGCAGCGGCAAGACGACATTCGCAATGGCGCTGCTCGAACGGCTGGCGGAGCAATCGTACCAGTTCATCGCCATCGATCCCGAGGGTGACTATTCTCGATTCGAAGACGCCATCGAGCTCGGGGACATGCGTCGTCCGCCGAGCATCGACGAAATTCTGCGCGTGCTCGACAACCCCGACACGGACGTGTCGGTCAATCTCCTTGCAATCGCGCTCGGCGACAGGCCTGCGTTCCTCGAGCAGCTCTTCCCCCGGCTGCAATCGATGCGCGCGCGGACGGGTCGACCCCACTGGATCCTGATAGACGAGGCGCACCATGTCTGGCCGTCCGCTTGGGGACCCGTGTCCCTCACGTTTCCGCAGGAGGTGGGCGAGCTCGTCCTCGTCACCCTCCATGCCGACGAGATTGCCGTCCCGATCCTCGAGCGTATCGACGTCGTGATCTCGGTCGGGCCGATGCCTGAACCGGAGCTCGTGGCCTTCAGCGTGGCGATCGGAGTCCCACCGCCTCCGGTGACCGAGCCTCCGCGCCCCGGGGACGTGCTCGTATGGAATCGCGGCGCGGGTCAAAAGCCGCGCTGGGTGACGCCGGCGCCAGGGCGGGGGGAGCACCTGAGGCACCTTCGGAAGTACGCCGAGGGCAACCTTCGCGAAAAGAGCTTTTATTTCCGGGGCCCGGACGAACGGCTGAACCTTCGTGCCCGTAACCTGGCCGTATTCGTCGAGATCGCAGACGGGGTCGACGACGAGACGTGGCTCTACCACCTCGCGCAGGGCGATTACACGCGTTGGTTTGCCGAAGCGGTCAAGGACCCTGCCTTGTCAGCGACGGCCGCGGAGATCGCCGCGCGCACGGATCTCACGCCCCGGCAGAGCCGCGCGTTGATCTCCGAAGCCATCACGACCCGCTACACGCTGCCTGCCAGGCCGTAGTCGTGCAAGTCTCCCATGTTTCGTTCTCATGTTTCGTCGAGGAAGGTTTTGATCATGACCGGTCCACGGGGCGGAACGCGACAGGCACGAGGCGGCGGCAATACGATCTGCGCGGTCCGGCTCAAGCGGGCATACGAGGAACCTGAAGCGGCCGACGGGTACCGGGTGCTCGTGGACCGCCTATGGCCGCGGGGCGTGCGCAAGGATGCGCTTGCGATCGATGCCTGGATGAAGGAAATCGCGCCGAGCGCCGAGCTTCGGCGCTGGTTCGGTCACGATGAGGCCCGATGGGAGGAGTTCGCGGTGCGTTATCGCGCCGAGCTCCGCCAGCAGCCGGCTGCGAGGCTCGTGGACGAGCTCGTGGAGCGGGCAAAGCGGGGGACGGTGACGCTCGTCTTCGGGGCCAAGGACGAGCACCACAACCAGGCGGTCGTCCTCCACGGCGTGATCGCTCGGATGTTCCGCGGGACCGTCAAGGCCGCGTCGCGTTCGTCGGGGCCCGGTGTGAGGTCGACGTCGTCCGGCGCCTCCACGGCTTCGCGCAAGGCGTCGACCCGTCTCTAGCCAGTCCACGAGGGTATCCAGCCCGGCGGATCGCTTGCGGGAAACGATTGATCGGACTCTCGATCCACCCGCTCCAAGATGTCTCCGGATTCTCGCGGACCGGACGAGCTGCCGACGCTCCTCGGCTTTGTCAGCCGCTGCTGTGCCGATTCCGGCGGAGCGTCGGCCTCGAGCACGCCGGGGCCATGATCGACGAGTGCGAGAATGTGCGCCATGGGCGGGAAGCCTGCTGTCTGCGGACACCATCGCAAGCCACCTGCGTGCCTCTCTTCATGGTTCGCTTTACTCGACCGTTGAGCCTTCATTCGGACGGGTCATCCTCGGCGGACGTGGAGCTACGGTTTCAAGCTCGGGGACCGCGAGCGCGCCGCGGGGCGCTTGCGTGAAGCAGCCAAAGCCTACCGCCATCGGTGCGCGACGATCCGGCTCTGCCCTCGGCGACGGCTGTGGCAAGCGCCCGTGCGCTTCGGCTACGTAAGGCGCGTTCTCGCAGACGCGCGCGACGGTGAGGAGGTGGTGGGGGCCGATCGCGACGGCGGTGAAATGGCCGCCGCCGGGAGCGAAGGCGAGCCAAATCGCCGCTTCGACGGCGGGCTACGGGGAGGGGGCCACCATGGGCGCGAGTGTACCGGAAGCGGGCGCCGGAGAGGTAGGAAGTGGTGGACGGGCAGGAAGCTTCCGTGGGAGCGGGAGCGGGCCGGATCACCTCCGCGGCGCGACGAACCTCCGCGCGGTCAGTCGGTCGGGAGCAACGCCAAGAGGTCGTCGATGCCGGCGAGGATCGTCCGGGCGCCGAGTTCTCCGGCGACCCGCTCTCCGACGCCGTCGGGGTCGCTGTCGACGCCGAGGATGTCTTGCCCCGCTCCCGGGTCACGCCCGACGCCGAGGTAGCCCTCGACGATCAGGTCGGCTCCGAGGAAGACCTGCACGGGACGAGACGCGTGAAAGGGCGAGGGCTTCGTGAGGTCGTGCTGCCAGAGGCGCCTGCGAAGCTCCCAGCGAAGGCGGAGGGGATGAACCGCCACGTTCTTTCCATGGCTGGCCTGGCCGGCCAGCGGCGTGATGAGCGCGTCGGCGCGGGCATCGCCTTCGGCCCGCTCGAGACTGCCGTCCTCGTGCACCCGTAGCCAGAGCCCCGGCCGTTTCTGCAGTCGCAAGAGGAGCGGGCTGCCCTGACGAGAGCGCGTGGCGATGTGCGACGCCGCCACGCTCGGTTCGAGCAAGGAATCGCCGAGGTCGTAGAGGAAAAGGTCGCCGTTCGAAGCACCGACCGCGAGGAGGCGGTCGTCCGGAGACAAACGCTGGCAGGAAAGGGTCGCCGCTGGCACCTCGCAGGGCAGCATCCCGAGCGCTCGCCCGCTGCGAAGCGAATGAAACATCACGGAAGCTTTGCCGACGCTCGCGACCCAGCGCTTGCTCCGGGCCATCGTCAGCAGCGGTTTGTCGCCATAGGGATATCCCAGGATTTCCGTGTCCCAGCAATGCACGTCGGAATCGAGGTCCCACTTGTAGAGGCGCGGCCGGACCGGATCGTCATCACGGTTGAGCGATGATTTCACGGCCACGGCGCATCGCTCGGGAGAGAGCACGAAGCCTTCCCCGAGGGCCACGTCTCGGTCTTCCTTGAACCGCGCGATCTCCGCGCCCGTCCGCGTGTCGAAGCCCACGAGATCCCACTCGAAGAAGCACCACAGCTCCTCGCCATCCCGGGCGAGCGACAAACTGCATTCGGGCTCGAAGGAGGGAATGTCCCGGAGGAGCGGCTTCGGGTCCTCGCCGGGGCGCCACGACCAGACGACGGTGTTGTCGTCGCCGAAGCCCGCCCAGTACACCCCGCCGCCCGGAGACACGCAAAGCGCCCGGGGATGGCGCATCATCTGGCGCGCGCGCGCGAGCTCCTCGCCGCTTTCAAGCGCGTATACACGAACGACCCGATCGTCGAACGTGGCGGCCAGCCGGTCCCCGGTCGGGAACAGGCAAGCCTGGTTGACGCCCTTCGCGATCTCGAGCTTCGATATGGTCCGCGCGGAATCGACGTCCCACACGCGAACCGTGGGGTCCTTCGACGCCGCCGAGACGAGCCGCGACGCGTCTCGGGTGAAGTCCGCGGCGAGGATGGGCGTGGAATGGCCGGTGAGCTTCGTGCCCGGTCTGTGAAGGTACTTCTTCATCGAAATCGCGTGGGATTGGGTGCGCACCCGCCTCTCGCGTCAAGCCCAAACCGCGGATCCGGCCCGCCGCGCTGCCCGCGCTGCTCAATCCCAGACGAGCGGCAGGCTCGTGACCGCCAGGTTGAAGCCACCCGTGAACCGCGGCGGCGCCTGGGGGTCGAGCCGGAACGGCGGAACGCGCTTCAACCACTCCTGGTAGAACACCTTCATCTCCAGGCGGGCCAGATTCAGACCGACGCACCGGTGCGGGCCCGTGTTGAACGTCATGTGTTGCTCGGTCCGGCCCATGATGAACTGCTCGGGGTTCGGGAACGCCGCGTCGTCGTAGTTGGCCGCCGGCAGGAGCAACAAGAGCGCGTCGCCTTGCTTGAGGTTCACGCCGTGACAAACCACGTCACGCGTCACCCGCCGGGGCGTGCACGCGACGCCATAGAGACGCAAGAGCTCCTCGATGGCTCCCGGCAGGAGGCTCGGGTCGGCCCGGAGCTTCGCCTGCAATTCCTGATCACGCGCCAGGTGCCGGACGCCGAAGCTCAGGGCATTCACCACGGTGTCGAGCCCCCCGAGGAACAGGGTGATGCTGTAGCCCAACATCTCCGGGAACGTGGGGTTGCGGCCCTGGATGTTCGCGTCGAGCAGCCGGCTGATCAGGTCATCCTCGCGTTTCTCCTGCCGGGCCTTGATGGACTCCGCCAGGATCCCCGCAATTTGTTTGAAGATCCCCTCGCGGGTCGCGTGATCCACCGCGGCGGACGTGGCCTGCGTGGCGAGCTCACGGAACTCGGCGAGGCGGTTGGTCGGCATGCCGGCCAGCTTCATGAACAGCGTGACGGGCAGCGGCTCGGCGATGTCCGAGAGGAAATCGCAGCGTCCCGCGTCGAGCACCTTGTCGATGAGCTCGTTCGTCATGGTCCGAATCGCCGTCTCGAGCCCGGCGACGGATTTGGCCGCCAGCGGCTGGTTGAGCGGTGCGCGGTACGCCGTGTGCTGCGGCGGATCCACCGCAATGGGCAGCATCATGAAGGCCGGCTTCGGCGCCTCGTGTTCGCCTCCATGTGCCTCCGAGGCACCGAAGAGGGCGTTGCTATAGACCTCCGGGTTCATCGTGATGTCCACGATGGCCTGCTTCCGGGTCACGAACCAATGCCCCCCATTGTGGGGAGAGAAAAAGATGGGCGGGGCCTCGAGGATGAGGGAGCGCATCCGGGCGTGCGGATCCTCGAGCATCCGCGGATCTTTGGTGCTGTCGTATTCGTAGACCAGCTCCGGGGGGACGTGCGCGGGAATCGTGTCCAATTTCTGTCCGCTGAACGGGGGCATGTTCGAACCTCTTTCGGGGGTTGGAGAAAAAAGGAGGCGGCCTACCAGGTTCTCAATCGCTCGTCTGCGAGACGGGCAGACGGACCACGAGACCATCGAGCGCGGGCGTCACCTTGAGCTGACAGGTCAGACGGCTATTGGGCCGGACGTGATAGGCGCACGCGATCATTCCCTCTTCCGCCGCATCGGGCGGGGGGACCTCCTTCAGCCAGGCCTCGTCGACGTAGCCGTGGCAGGTCGCGCAGCTGGCGAAACCTCCGCACTCGGCGACGATTCCGGGCACGAGGTTGTCCATCGCCGCCTGCATGACGGATTGTCCCTCCTCTGCCTCGACCTCGTACTCCTTCCCATCCGCCTCGATGAATTTGATCTTCGGCATCATGTCCTCCTGGATTTGGGTGATGGATTGTCTTCAAGCGGCGAGGCTCGCGAGCGGGACGGCCGCGTCGCCCAGGCGGGTGACTTCCACCTGCGCCCGGCTCGAAACCAGCCGTTTCGCGGCCATGAAATCCGCGGGGCGGCCGATGACGTCCGCGGCGATGACGCGTTTGTCCTTGAGATAAAACGCCGAGAATTCCTTGCCCCCGGCGGAGCCTCGCGTGATGCATTGCTCGTAGCCGGCGGAGAGCCCCACCATCTGCAGCTTCAAGCCGTACTGGTCCGACCAGAACCAGGGAATGGCGGCATAAGGCTCCCGCTTGCCCATCAGGGTGGCGGCCGCGACGCGTGCGTGCTCGATGGCATTGGGCACGGACTCGAGCCGGATACGTCCGCCCATGTAGGCGCTGGGCTGATTCGCGCAATCCCCGATGGCGAGGATGGCCGGATCGGCCGAACATGCGTATTCGTCGACGACAATGCCGTCGTCGACGGCCAGGCCTGCCCCGGAGGCGAGCTCCGTGTTCGGGACGAGGCCGATTCCCACCAGCACGAGATCCGCATCGAGCCGCTCGGGCACGCCGTGACGAGCGACGTGGACGCCGCGCACCTTTTGCCGCGCCTCGTCGAGCTCGAGGCCCCGCGCCTCGCAGGAGAGCCGGAACTCCACGCCTCGCTCGTGGTGAAGCTCTTCGATGAACGTGGACACCTCCGGACCCGTCACGCGGGAAAGCAGGCGCGGCGCCGCCTCCAGCACCGTCACCTGCAACCCGAGCTGCACGGCCACAGCCGCGACCTCGAGCCCGATGTAGCCGCCGCCGATGATGAGGAGCCGGTTGCCCGCGACGAACTTCGCGCGCATCGTCTCGATATCGGAGATCGATCGCACCGAGAACAGGTTCTCGAGCTCTGCCGTCTCCATTCCGGGAAGGCTCAAGCGACGCGCCCGGCCGCCCGTGGCCAGAACGAGTTTGTCATAGCCGAGCCGGCTCCCATCCTGCAGGGAGAGCTCCCGCGCGGAGCGATCGATGGCCTCGACGCGCGTGCCGAGCCTGAGCTCGATGTCGAAGCGTTCATAGGTCGAAAGCGGTTTCAGGTAGAGGTCGCTCAGCGCCACCTTTCCCTGCAAAAATCCTTTCGAGAGCGGGGGGCGCTGGTAGGGCGGATGCGGCTCGTCTCCCAGCAGGACGATACGCCCTTGATGGCCCTGCTTTCGTAATCCAGCCGCAAGCTCGCCACCGGCCTGGCCGGCTCCCACGATGACGATGCGCTCTTCCATGACCGCGACGCTCCTCTCTCCGTGCGCCCGGGATTCCGGGGATTCCGCTCGATGCTCCGATCACCTTCGAATGCAGCCGCTCAGAGGCTCCCCGCGAGCGTGCGCAGGTGACCACGCATGCGCTGTTTGGCTTGCTCTTCGACCTGCCGAACGCGCTCCTTGCTCACGCCGAACGCCGCCCCGAGCTCCGCCAATGTCGCGGGTTCGTCCGACATGATGCGGCGTTCGAGCACCTGCTGCTCCCGGGGCGAGAGCTCCGAAAGCGCGGACTTCACGGCGCGCGTGATCTGCGCGCGCTCGTCGGCCCGACAAACCTCCGCCTCGGGCGAGAGCGCGCTGTCCGCAGGACCGTCGCTCTGGGCCCCGGTGTCGATCGGCGCGTCGGGCCCCGCGAGGAGCGGGATCAATTCGTGGGCGCGCTGCTCGGACAAACCCGTCCTCGCGGCGAGCGTCGCCGCATCCCTCACGAATGCCCGGCGGAAGAAGCGCACCGCGCGCCGCTCCGCCTTCGACGTGCCCAGGCGCACGATCCGGTAGTTCCGCGTCACGTAATCGCGGATCTCCGCGCGGATCCAGTAATTCGCGAACGTCGCGAGCCGATATCCGCGCGTCGGATCGAAGCGCTGGGCCGCCTGGAGCAGGCCGATGTTGCCCTGCTGCACGAGGTCCTCGAACGGCGCGCCCCACTGCCGATATTCGCGGGCGATCGTCATCACGTACGACAGGCACGCCTCGATGAGCAGCCGCCCGGCCTCACGATCGCCCGCTTTCCAGCGGATCGCGAGCTCCCGCTCGACCTCCGCGGAGAGGATTCGCCGCCTCGCGATCTCCGCGCGGTACATCGACAACGCGTCGGGTTGTGCGTTCAATGCCCTGCCTCCACCTTGACCCCTTGCTGCGGTTTTCCGAGCAGCATCACCAGGGGCAAAAACAGCACGATGAGCATGCCCGCGAGCCAGAACGTGTCCGCGAACGACATGATCGAGCCCTGCTGCGCCACCGTCCCGGAGAGCAGCGAAAGTGCGCGCTGCTTGGCCTCCGCCGCCGACGCGCCTTTGGCCATCATCGCGCCCGTCAGCATGTTGACCCGCTCGATCGTCACGGGATCGTTCGACACGAGCTTTTCCGCGACCACGGCCATGTGAAACGCCTGCCGCCGGGTCAGCATCATCGAGAGCAGCGCGACGCCGACGCTGCCCCCGAGCATGCGCGTCAAATTGAAGAACCCCGTCGCCGAGGCGACGTCCTTGCGGGGAATGGGGCCGAGCGAGGCCATCGAAAGCGGCAAGAACATGAACACGGTGCCCAGGGAGCGCACGATGAGCGGCCAGAAGAGATCGTCGCCGCTCGTCATCGGGTTCATCGTGGAGAACATCACGAGCGAGCTCGCCAGGATGAGCGCCCCGATCACCAGCATGAGCCGCGGATCCATCTTGCGCGCGAGCCTCCCCGCGAATTGCATCATCACCGCCGTGGCCAGCGCGCCGGGCAGCATCATGAGGCCCGTCTGTTGCGACGTGTAACGCAGGATCGATTGCGCGAAGATCGGCACGGCGAAGAGCCCGCCGTACAGGGCCATGCCCACGACCACCGAGAGGATGCTGCCTGCCCATAACGAGCGGTACCGGAGCACGCGCAGGTCCACGACGGGCTCGTCCGAGGCGAGCGCGCGACGCACGAAGAGCACGAGCGACACGATCGACGTGACGCACAGGACGACGATCATCGGATCATCGAACCAGTCGTGGGAGTTTCCCTCCTCGAGGAACGTCTGCAGGCAACCGAGCCCGAGGGCCAGCATGGCAATGGAGGCCCAGTCGATGCTCTTCGGAGGCGTTTGATGCGGCTCGTCGGGCGGGAGCGCCGAGAGGCAGAGGATCACGGCGAGCACGCCGAGCGGCAGGTTGATGAAGAAGATCCACCGCCAGCCGATGTTCGTCACGATGTACCCGCCCAGCGTGGGGCCGATCGCGGGGCCCGCGATGACGATGGCCCCGAAGAACGATTGCGCCGTGGCCTGCTCCTCCTTGGGGAACGTCTCGAAGAGGATCGACTGCGCCTTGGCCATGAGGCCGCCGCCCGTGATCCCCTGCAAAACACGAGCGATGACCAGCATCGGCAGGCTCGTCGCGAGCCCGCACATGATCGAGGCGATCGTGAAGCCCACGAGCGAGAAGAGGAAATAATTTTTCTTGCCAAACCTGTGCCCGAGCCACGCGGCGAGGGGCAGGATGATGACGTTCGCGACGGCGTAACTCGACACGATCCAGCTCGCCTGGCTGAGCGACGCGCCGAGCGAGGTCTGCATGTCGGCGAGCCCGACGTTGACGATGCTCGTGTCGATCACCTCGAGCAGCGCGCCAATGGCCACCGCGATGGCCACGGCCCACTTGTTGTTCTTGGGCGCGGCGGCGGTGAGCGCGGGCGTTGCAACAGCGAGCTGGGCCACGACGAACCTCCTATCCGCGGGTATCGATGGACAGCTCGACGCTCATGCCCGGCCGGAGCACGAGGCCCTGCGGCACGTCACGCAATTTCACGCGTACCGGCACGCGCTGCACCACTTTCGTGTAGTTGCCGCTCGCGTTGTCCGGCGGCAGCAGCGTGAAGCGCGAGCCGGTCGCGCCGGACAAACTCTCGAGCTCGCCGTGCAATGTGACGCCGGGCAGAGCGTCGACCACCATTCGCGCCGGCTGGCCCGCGTGCATCTTCGCGACCTGGGTCTCCTTGAAGTTCGCCGTGACCCAAAGGAGCGGCGTCACGAGCTGCACGATGGCCTGCCCCGCCGCGACCTGTTGCCCCACGGCAATCGTCTTCTTCGAGGCCACGCCGTCCGCGGGGGCCACGATGCGCGTGTACGAAAGCTCGAGCTTCGCGAGATCACGCGTCGCCTTGGCGATGGCCACCTGCGCGCGCGCCGTCTTGGCCCGCGCATGCGCTTGCGCCACGAGCGCGTCGACGTTGCTCGATTGCTTCAGTTTTGCCGAGGCTTCCGTCGTGCGGCTCTGCGCCACGGCGATGTTTGCCCGCAGCGTCGCGAGCCGCGCCTTCGCCGCCTCCAGGTTCGCCTGCGCCACGGCGAAGCTCGTCTCCTCCTTTTCGAACGAGGCTTGCGGAAGCGCGCCCTGCTCGAGCAGCTTGCGGTTGCGGTTGAGATCGGCCTCGGCTTGCTTGAAGGCCGTCTCCGCGGACTTGACCGACGCCTCGGCCTCCTTGCGCTGATCGGCCGCCGACACCACGCCGCCCTGCGCCGTCTGCAGCGACGCCTCCGCGACGGACTTGTTGCCGAGGGCGTTGATCTCGGCCACGCGCGCGTCGGCTTCGGCCGCCTCGGCCGCCGCCTCGGCGGCTTCCACGTTTGCCTCGGCTTGCGCGAGCTTCGCCTTGGCGCTCTCGTCGTCGAGCACGGCCAGCGTATCGCCGGCCTTGACCGCTTGGTTCTCGGTGAAGAGCACCTGCGCGATCGTCCCGCCCGTGCGCGCCGGGACCGCGATCACCTCGCCGTCCACCTGCGCGTTGTCCGTGCTCTCCAGGGTGCGGTGCGTCCACCCGTACCCCCCTCCGCCGAGGACGGCGACGAACAGCAGGACGAACAGGAGCGCGCGCCCTTTGCTCTTCGGCTTTGCGGAGGCGCCCGCAGCAGCGCTTCCCTGCACGGCAGGGGCTTGGGGAACGACGTCGGAAGGGGATGTCGCGGTGCTCATGCGTGACCCTCAAGGCAACTTGTTGTTGCCATAGTACCCATCTGTGAGTGCATGGCAACAACAAGTTGCCTTTGTGGCGGAACAGCGCGAAAGTTCTGGAGGAACCGTTCGGTAGACTCAGCCCATGCGTCACGACAGCACCCCCCCGCCCGCTCAACGAACCCGTCGAACCGAGGGCACCCGCGTCCGTGGACGCGCGGAGCGCGTGGTGTCGGCCGTGCTGACCGCGACGCACGAGGAGCTCGGGCGTGTGGGCTACGGCGCGCTGCGCATCGAGGATGTCGCGGCGCGCTCAGGGGTGAACAAGACGACGATCTACCGGCGCTGGCCGACGAAGGCGGAGCTCGTCGCAGCATCCATGCGTGCGGCCGCCGAGGAGGAGGAGTTCCTCGATACGGGCACGCTGCGCGGGGATCTCCTGACCGTGGTGATGAGGACCGTGCGGACGTGCCAGACGCCCACGGGCCGGGGCATCGTGCGGATGATGCAGATGGAGCGCGCGGATCCGGAGGTCGAGGCCCTCTCGAGGATCCTGCGCGATCAACGCCGGCGGCGTAACACGGCCTTGCTCGAGCGCGGCATCGCGCGCGGCGAATTGCCCGCGGGCGTGAATACGGAGCTCATCATCGACCTGATCTTCGGGGGGATCTATACGCGCCTCATCCATCGCGGCGAGGACGTCAGCGAGGACTACGCCGCCGCGGCCATCGACACCGTGATCGCGGGCGCATGCGCAGGTGCGGCGCGCCTTTCGAACGAGTCACAGCAGCAGAAGTAGCCAGAGAGGACGATATGACCACGTCATCGAACGAAACGAGCGCAGAGCACGCGGGCAAACCGGACACGAAGGAAGTGCCCGTGCTGGAGTCCGTGGTGCTCGACCGATCCGATCCCGAATTTCTCGCCCGATCTCCCGAGATCTACGCGGAGGCGCGGGCCAAGGGGCCCGTCGTGCGCGCCCGTCATTATCCCTTCCCCCGAGACGAAGAAGAGCGCAAGAGCGTCGCTTCGGGCCATCGCCCGGTCGGCGACGTGCTCTTCGTGAGCCATTACCAAGAGGCGGCGGGCGCGCTGCTCGACGATCGCCTCGCTTCCGACCCCTACGCGCGGATGACGCCGGAGCAGCGGGCGCACATGCCGCCGGTGCCGGAGGAGCTCCGGCCCATCGTTTACTCGCTCCTCATGCTCGATCCGCCCGACCACACGCGGCTGCGCAAGCTGGTCCAGCCGAGCTTCAATGCCCGCGTGATGGAGGCGCTCCGGCCCCGCATCCAGCGCCTCACCGACGATCTGCTCGACAAAGCCGAGCGAGAAGCCGCCGCGCGCGGCGAGTCGGGGCCAGAGCGGCGGATGGATCTGATCAAGGCATTCGCGTTCCCGCTGCCGGTGACGGTGATCAGCGACATGCTCGGTATCCCGGAGGAGGATCGCGAGACCGTCAGTCGCCTGGGGGAGCTCCGCATCGAAAACCGGGACCCCGTGGCCATGCAGGAGACGCGCAAGCAGCTCGTGCAGTTCAGCCACTACCTCGTCGAGCTGTTCGAGCGGAAGCGGCGCGCGCCGGCGGACGACATGATAAGCCAGATGATCCAGGCCCAGGAGGACGGCGACAAGCTCAATGACAGAGAGCTGCTCTCGATGGTGTTCCTCCTCTATTTGGCCGGGCACGTGACGACGGTGAACCTCATCGGCAACGGGGTCGTCGCGCTCTTGACCCACCCTGAGCAGCATGCCCGCTTCAAGGCGGATCCGGCGGGCCTCGCCAAAGGCGTCGTCGAGGAGACGCTCCGGTACTGGGGGCCGGTCGATTACCTGGGCGCCGTGCGCACCGCCAAGGAGGACATGGAGATCGCCGGGGTGTCGATCCCGAAGGGAGGGCAGGTGATGCTCGGCCTCGGCTCGGCCAATCGGGATCCCGCGCAATTCGATCATCCCGAGACGTACGATATCTCGCGCGCCGATGCCCACCGTCACATCGCCTTCGGCAAAGGCATTCACCTCTGCCTCGGCGCGCCGCTCGCGCGCATCGAGGGGCAGATCGCCTTCGAGACGCTGTTCCGACGTTTCCCCGATCTACGCCTCGCCGTACCGGCCGAGACGCTGCGCTGGGGCGGCGCCGCGGGGCTCCGCGGGTTCCGGGAGCTGCCGGTGCTGTTCTAGTCCTACGCCGCCTGCGCGGATGGAGCCGCCGGAAACCACAGCCGGAAGGTCGAGCCCTGGCCCTGCGCGCTCTCCACGGCAATGGTGCCGCCGTGCGCCTCCATCAGCCCCTTCGTGATGTAGAGACCCAGGCCGAGCCCCGTGTTTTTCTCGCGCGCTCGCTGGGCCTGAGAGAAACGGTCGAACAGCCTGCCTAAATCCGCCGCCGAGATACCCGGGCCGCGATCCTCGACCGAGAGCCCCGCGCCTCCTGCCTCCGGTCGGATGGTCACCCGGATCGGCGCGCCGGCGCCCGAGTACTTGGCGGCGTTGTCGAGCAGGTTCGTGAGGATCTGCGCCAGCCGGGCCGGGTCCACGAAAACCTCGGGCACACAGTCCTCCACATGAAGGGTCACCGGGTGCTGTCCGAGGGTCGGCTCGATTTCTGCGAGCAGCGAACGCGTCGCCTCCTCCAGCGACACGGGCAGGCGATCGAGAGATAGCCGCCTGAGCTCGATGCGAGAGACGTCGAGCAGGTCCTGCGTCATGCGCGAGATCCGGCTGCCGATTCGACGCAAACGTTGGAGTTGCTGCACCGATACGACGACCGAATCGTTCTCGGGTTTTGCGAGCAGCGCGTCCAGAATCAGCGTCATGGCCGCGACGGGGTTGCGGAGATCATGAGCGATGACGGCGGCGAACTCGTCTCGCAGGCGGTCCATTTCGCGATGGGCCTCCTGCGTGCTCTCGAATTGCTGGGCGTAGGCGATGGCCAGCGCCGATTGCGCGGCGAAGAGCCGGACCATACGCTCGTCCTCCTCCGTGAACTCGACGCCGCCGTCCTTGTCGCAAAGGTAGAAGTTTCCGAACACCTTTTGCCCGATGAGCAGCGGGACGCCCAGGAAAGACGTCATCGCGGGGTGATGCGCGGGGAAGCCGACCGACCGCGGATCGGCGTGGATATCCGCCACCCGGCTGGGCCGCGGTTCGTTGATGAGCGCGCGCAAAAGCCCTCGGCCCTCGGGTAAACTGCCGATGTCGCGGGCGACCTTTTCGGAGACGCCCACGTAAACAAAGTCGGAAAGGCCGGTGCCCTTGGCGTCGAGCACTCCCAGGGCGCCATAACGGGCGCGGGTCAGCTCGCAGGCCTGCTCCACCAGGCGGCGCAGCAGCTCGCGCAGGGGTATGGCGGCCTCGATGGCCATGGCCACGTCGCGGAGCAAGCGCAACCGGCGGGCCTCGCGGCGTTCGGCATCGCGCTGCCGGGCTTGCCGCAGCCCGAGAGCACAGGCGCCCGCCACGCCCCGGAGCAAGCGGCGCTCGATCGGGCTGAGCTTCCCCGGCTGCCGCCGCGCGAGCCCCAGCACCCCGACCAGCTCGCCCCCTGCGTTCAGGGGGAACGCCGAGACCGCGTGGAGCCCGAGCTCGAGCAGGCGCAGGGTGCCGCGGAAGGTGCCCTCCGGCAGATCCTCGATGCGCGCGATCTCCTGGATGTCGCCGGTCTCGGCTGCCAGCCCCGCGACGGTGGTCGCCAGGTTCAGATTGTAATCTTGCGCGAATGCCGCGGGAACCCCGACCGAGGCGACCAGCCTGAGACGTTCACCGCCCTCGGTGGCGATGAGAAACACGGCATCGGAGCGAACGGCGGCGGCCACCTCGTCGAGCAGCCCATGGGCCAGGGCCGAGGGTTCGTCCGCGCTGAGAAGCGCGGCGCCGATGCTGGCCACGAGGTCGGCGAGCCGGATCGCGAAGGGCTCGTCGGCGACGTTTTCGAACGCGAGCAGCGCCTCGCCGGCCGCCGCGCGGCAGCGCACCAGGAGCAGGAGACGGCGGGCGGTCTGTTGATCGTACCAGACCTCCTCGTCGCTGAAGGACTCGCCGCGAAGGGCACGCCGCCACGGCAACTCTTTCTCGGGGAGGACCGCCCGGCTGCCGAGCCGGGATACCTCGAAGCGCTCCGACAGCCGTTCCGGGGTCGGTGACTCCATCTCCAGGAGCTCGCTCAAGGACGCGCTCGCCAGGACCTCACCCGTGCTGGTCAGCCTCATCATTGGCCAGGGGAGCAAGGACTCCACGATCATGCAGCAGCTCTTGGTACGCCCGAGGGCAACCGTCGAGGCGTGAAACTCACCGCCCGCTCGATGCGCGCGGAGGAGCCGTGGGCGCGATTCGCAAGCCGAGCTTCCCGAGGGCGCGCGCGAGCCCGGCTGCGAGGCTGCTCCGCGTCGACAAACCCGAAAGATCCACGCCGAGCGCGAGGACGGTCCGTGCGACCGCGGGCGAGAGCCCGACGAGGACGAGCTCGGCGCCGAGCAGCCTCGTGGCCTTTGCGGTATTGAGGACGTGTTCTGCCGTCGCCGCGTCGAACACCCCGACGCCCGAGATATCGACGATCACCACCCGGGCCTGCTCCGCGACGATGCTATCGAGGAGCTTTTCGGTGAGCGCCTGCGCGCGATTCTCGTCGACGATCCCGACGAGCGGCACGACGAGAATCCCCTCGTGGACGGTCGCGATGGGCGTCGAGGCTTGACGGATCTGCTCGAGCAGCTGCGTCTTGTCCGCGTAGGCCGCCTGGAGCTCGTCGAGCTGCGCTTTCATTTGCCGCACCTCGATTTCGACGGTCTGTTCCTGGAACACCCGCTCGCGCTGGACCAGGAGATACATCGGGCCGGAGAGCGCGACCTGGAAAAGCCATGATTCGACGAGGCCCCTGCTTTTCGCATCCACGTCGGGGGCCTCTGCCATCGCCGCGAGCAGGGCGCTGCGCAGCGAGGTCGTGAGCAGGCGCAGATCGTAATGTCCGAGCCCTTTCGGAGCGAGGTCCTCGATCAAGCTACCGAGGACGTCGCGTCCCTCCCCGTCGCCCTCGGCCGCGAGGTCCTTGCGGAGGGCCGTGAGGAGGCGCGACACGGCATCGCGCGTCGCGTCCGGGCCGATGGCCCGGAAGATCGTGCCAGCGCGCGAAACGAGGCGCGACGACAGATCCTGCGTGAGCGCGTCGGCCGAGCGATCGAGCCGTGCGAGCAAGGTGGCGCTCATCGTGGTCCCTCGCGTCGATCACCAGCTCACGCGGTAAATGCAGGAGGGCGCGCCGTGCTCCATGCACCCCGTCGCGCCGTGCTCGACGAGGGGACGTGCGCCGACGCGGCTGCAGCAGCCCTGGATGATGCCGATGTTGAGCGCGCAAGGACCCGCCGCCGTCCAGTCGAGCGTGGCGCTGCGGTCGTCGTCGAACGTGCACGTGATCCCGCCGATGCTCGGCCCGCGCGCATTCAGGCGGTATGCCGCGTCGAGGCCCGACAGCATGCTGCGGACGTCGTCGAGGCCCGGCGGGAACACGGCCGCCTCGATCATCTTCTTGCCGACCGCGAGGATGGCGCTCGGCCCGATCCGCGCGACGACCTCGCCGTAGACGACGTTGCAGCCCCAATGAAGATCGTACCAGCGGTCGGGCTCGATGCGGTCGACGCCGCAGCTCTTCAGGATCTTCTCGACGAGCGCTTCCGAATGGCCGAGCGCAAGCAGGAGCGACTGCAGAGCAGCGCCCCGGTATTCCCCCTCGTACTTGTTCATGTGACTCCCCCCGGGATGCCGCGTGGCGCCCCTTCATTCCCCCCGGCGCCATCCTATCCCGGTGGGCGGAGTTCTCAAAGGCCCAAACGGGCGCGCGCCTTCACGGCTTCGTCGGGAAAATCGCTGAACACCCCGTCGATGCCGAGGCGGTAGAAGACCTCGTACTCGGCCGCCGGGGTCGCGCCGTAGTCTTCGGCGAGGAACATTCCTTCGCTACGGAAAGTCCACGTATGGACGAACAGGCCTTTCGCGTGCGCGCGCGTGACGAGATCCGTCGGCGCGAGCGCCTTTCGATCCGCGTCGTCCACGGTCCCGTCGCCATTGACGTCGTCCGCTTCGCCGTCGCCGTTCGCGTCGACGCCCTCCACGGACACGATGTACCGCTTCCACGGCGACACACCGTCCGCGTATGTCGCGACGAACGTGAGCCCCTCATCGGTGAGCAGATCGGCGAACGTACGCGGATCGTTCTGCTTCGCGAAATCGTACGGTTTGTCGTGAGGCGGCGCGAGCTTGATTTTCCCGTCGAGCGCGACGCCGTCCGCGTCGACGAGCTGCACGAGCGGGAGCGACGTCTTTTGCCGCAGGTATTGCAGATTTCCGACCTCGAACGACTGGATGATCACCTTCGCGCCTTCGCCCGTGAGCCCGGCCTGCTCGAGCGCCGCGAGGAGTTTGTCCTCGAGCGGCAGGCCGAGGTCCGCGTGGTAGGTCGGGTGCTTCGTCTCCGGGTAGATGCCGATCACGCGCCCGGTTTCCTCCGACTTCTGCTTGGCGAGCGCGATGATTTCTTCGAGTGTCGGGATCTCGTACTTGCCATTGTGCTCCTGCGGCCTGTAGCTCCGCGGCTGGACGGCGCGGAGCTGCTTGATCTCCGCCAAGGTGAAATCGCTCGCGAAAAACCCTTCGACGGGGGCGCCGTCGACGGTTTTCGTCGTCTTCCGATCCGCGAACTCGGGCTTCGACCCGACGTCGGTCGTCGTCGAGATTTCGGGCTCGTGGCGGGCGATGAGGTGACCGTCCTTCGTGGCCACGAGGTCCGGCTCGATGAAATCGGCGCCTTGCTCGATGGCGAGCGTGTAGCTCGCGAGCGTGTGCTCGGGCAGGTACCCGGAGGCCCCGCGATGGCCGGTGACGAGCGGTTCCTTGCCGTTCAACGTCTTCCAGACCTCGGGCGGGGTCGCATCCGGACCCCCGCTGCTCGTCCCATTGCCGCAGCCGACCAGGAAGGCCAAAAGGAGCACGCCGAGGACGGCCGTCCTCGCTTCGACGCAATTCGTTTTCATGAGAATCCTCGCCGTGGATTGCAGGCGGCGGAGCGCCGCCGCGCCGATGGTCTCGCGATGCGGGGGCGATGGCAAGGCGCTTCACGCCGAAGTCACGGTGGCTTCGCGAGCGCGACGCGGAGAGCCTGCGCGCTTCAGGAACGCCTGAGCGGCGTCAAGCCGCCAGCGCTACATCCATCTCGGGCAAGAGCCGCCCGTGCGTCGCCCGATACAGACGCACCGTGGTCTCCCCATCCACCACGGCTTCCGCACCAAAAACACGCGGCGATGCGCCCGCCCGGATCGATCGATTCTCTGATCGATGCGCATGTCCATGCGCCACGTAGAGCCGCTCGCAGCGCGCGAGCAGCGTGTCCATCGCCTCGTGCGCCTGCAATCCGTCGACCCAGTGCCATGCCGCGATCGCGTGCCGCCCCGGAGGATGATGTTGCGCCGAGAGGACCACCTTCCAGGTGAAATGAGGATCCTCCGCGAGCTTGCCGAGCCGCTCGAGGGTGTCCTGCTCGATGAGGCCACTCGATCGCGTCACGGGCAAGGGCACGGCGGTCGATACGGGTACGATCAACGCGTCCCGGAGCTCGGTCATGGCGCCTCGCCGGCTCGTCGTTGCATAGGCGCGGAGGGGGCCTTCGAGGGCACGCGCGAAGGCCCGCCCATCGTCGTAGAGATCGTGATTGCCGGGGACGAGCGTCACACGCTCCGGCGAGAGCTTGCTTTCGGCGAGCACCTCCGAAAGCACCTCGAACTGCGCCGACACGCCATCCTCGGTGAGGTCCCCCGTCACGATCACGTGATCCGCGTCCGTCATGCGCGCGCGTACGAGCGCGTCCAGCGCGCGCTCGCGCCGCCGACGCGCGCAGGGCGATCGACCGAACGTCAAATAACGCAGCCTCCACCGCTCCATACCGCTGCGGCTGTCGTGGCGATCTTCCAGCAAATGCAGATCCGTCACATGAGCAATCCGCGTCATGGCGCGCGAGCATGCACGGCCAAGTTGACATTCCTGCGACGGCCACGAAAAACCTCGGCGAAAGCTCCGTCGCCGATTGTCACACGAGCAGACACCGGAATGTGACGAACGACCGCTAGCGTGCCCTCCCGAGGTGAAACGATGAAGAGCACACTGGTGGCGCTCCTCGCGGGGGGAGCCCTCTCGTCGATCGGGATGACCGTGGCCTCGCAATGGGCCGCGCTGCGGATTCTGGGTCGGGTCCCATCCGGGGAACGGCCGACGCCGCCGATCACGATCCTGAAACCGCTGAAGGGCGTGGACGATGGGCTACTGGACAACCTGCTCTCCTTCGCGTCCCAGGAATACCCCACATACGAAGTCCTGCTCGGCGCGGAAGACGCGGAGGACCCGGCGCTCGCCGCGGCGCGCGAGGTGATGGCGCGTGTTCCCCATGCGCCGTTCCGGATCATCCATTGCCCGCGCCGGACGGGCATGAATCCCAAGGTCAGCATCCTCGAAGCGCTCGCGGCCCGCGCGCGCCACGAGCACGTCCTCATCTCGGATTCGAACGTGCGTGTGGGGCCGGGCTATTTGACCGCGATGGCTGCCGAGCTCGCGGATCCACGCGTCGGCCTCGTGACGAGCATCATCGTGGGCACGGCGGAACGAACCCTCGGGGCCGCGCTCGAGAACTTGCACCTCAACTCGTTCATCGTGCGCTCGACGCTCGCGGCGAACGTCTTCATCGGGCACGCGTGCGTCATCGGGAAATCGATGCTCTTGCGGCTCGGTGATCTCGCCGCGGTGGGCGGGTTCGCCTCGGTGCGCGACGTACTCGCCGAGGATTATCTGCTCGGAAAAGCGTTCCAGGAGGCGGGCTTTCGCGTCGCCGTGTCGACGGAGCCGGTGCGCACCGTGAACGAGCGCTGGCGCCTCGATCGGTTCGTGAGTCGGCATGTCCGCTGGACCCAAATGCGAAGGCGCGTGCACCTCGGTTCATATCTGGTCGAGCCGCTCTTCAATCCCGTCCCGCTTCTCCTCTTGCTTTCCATCGTGGCCGGCGGCGCGCTCGCGTGGACCGCGCTGCTCGGCGTCGCGCTGAAGGTCGCCCTGGATGCGGCGCTCTGGTCACGAATGCGTGGCGAGGGTATGTCATGGCGGTGTGCCTTCCTCGTGCCCTTCAAGGATGTGCTGGCCACGTGGACGTGGGTCGTCGGGGGACTTCGGCGCACGGTGGATTGGCGGGGCAACCGGATGCGTATCGGCGAGGGCACGCGGCTCGAACCGATCCACGGAGCTGTGAACGTGAGCGAGCAAGCGGAGGTCGCCACGATCGTCGATCAACGATGGGCCGCGTGATCCGCGTCGGTGTGGGGCGCCTGCCGTGGGCCCGAACCCCGACGAGCCTCGAATGAAACGGCCCTGCAACGATGGGGTGACAATCATGTGAAAGCCGGCCCAGGGCAGGGGGCTCGGGTTGAAGTTTCCGCGGTCGTTCATCTACCCTGAACAAACCACCGCAGAAGCTTGCCTGCGTACCCTGGACCTCGATGCGATCCTCCATTCTCCTTGCCCTCTCCTGCGCCCTCTGCGTCGCGCTCGCGGCCCCGTCCGCGCTCGCCGCCGGCCCGAAAAAGCAGCCCACCAAGGAGGAAATGCAGGAAGCGCAGCGTCGCTACCAGCGTGGTCGCGAGCTTTACGAGGACAACGACTTCACGGCCGCGCTCGTCGAGATCCGCCGCGCGTACGAGCTCGCGCCGAGCTACAAGCTCCTCTTCGACATCGGGCAGATCTGTTATCAGCTCCCGGATTATCCCTGCGCGCTTCGCAGCTTCAAGCAATACCTCGAGGAGGGCGGCGGGGAGATCAACCCGCAGCGCCGCGCCGAGGTCGAGAACGACGTCCGCAAGCTCGAAGGCCGCGTCGCGACGCTCAAGATCACCACGCGTCGGCCAGGCGCCGAGATCCTCGTGGATGACGTGGTCGTCGGCAAGACCCCGCTCGACGCGCCCGTCATCGTCGGCGCAGGTAAACGCAAGGTGACGGCGCGCGTCGAGGGCGCCGAGCCGGTGACCCGGGTGATTGAAGTGGCCGGCACTGACGTCGTCGATGTCGCGCTCGACGTGGGCGGCGGGAGCACCGCGGCCGCACCTTCATCGGGCGACGGGACGTCCGCGCCGGGCTCGGGTGAGCCGGGTGGGGACAAGGGCGCGGGGCGCAAAGTGCCTGTCGTCCCCTGGATCATCACGGGCGCGCTCGCTGTCGGCACGGGTATCGTCGGAGGCCTCGCGCTCCGCGCCAGCTCCGATTACCGGAGCCAGCTCGACACGTTTGGCACGACGCGCCCCACGCTCGACGAGTCGTATGGCAACATGAGAAACCTCGCCATTGCGACCGACGTCTTGCTCGGCGCCACGGCGGTCGCGGGCGTGACTTCGTTGATCCTCACGCTCACGGCCGGGCCGAGTGGTCCCAAAAAGGCCGGGCTCGTCCCTGTCCACGTCGGCGTGGGCCCAGGCAATGTGTGGATCAAGGGCACCTTCTGATCGAAGCTCGTACGGGACGAACATGAAAGAGACCAAGGTCCAATCGCCGCATCGTCGCGGTCAGCCTCCCGCCTTTGGCTGGCTCCTCGTGGCTCTCGCGTTTCTGGCCATGGCGGGACTCGCGGGCGCCTGCAACCTCATCGTCGAGGGCGCGACGGATCAGTGCACCACGGACGCCGATTGCAGCAAATTCGGCAATGGCTCCGTCTGCCAGGAGGGCGTGTGCGTCCTGCCCGGCGGCTCGAGCTCGAGCAGCGGCTCGGGCGGCTCGGGCGGCGGGGAGGCGTGTTTCTCCGGCGAGCCGACGAACGACGAGCAGTATCTCAACAAATGCACGGACGCCACGTGCGTCGATTTCGACAATTGCGCCCGTCTCGGGCTCTGCAACGGCGCCGCGTTGCCCCCGCTCGTCGAGCCAACCCCCGTTCCTTGAGTCTTCCCGAGGCATGGTCATGAACGAGATCCGATTCCCCAGCACGAAGACGATGCGTCATCTCGGGGCCGCGCTCGCCCTCGGCCTCGCGGCGACACTCGTGGCGGAGGGCGCATCCGCCGTTCCCACGAAAAACTGCTTCGACTCCGTCGAGCGACCCAAGGTCGTCTACGTCGCCGGATCGAGCGCGGTGAGCGGCTTCCTCGGCGTCATTCAGGGTATCCTCGCGGCCGAGGGGTCGCCGTATACGATCGTGTATCAGTCGCAGGGCTCCTGCACGGGCGTCTCGGCGGTGTATTCCGAGGACCCCGCCGCGCGGCTCATCAAGGACATCCCGGCCGCCGGCGGCAAACCCGCGAACTATGCCAGATTCTACAACGCCGACGGCACGACCGAGGAGTGCTTCCTCGATCCAGCTGGCAACACCGTCGACGTCGGCGTCTCCGACGTGTACGCCAACACCTGCGATTTCCCCACGGCGCCCGCTGGTGTGCAAATCGCCGATTATCAGGGCCCGATCCAGCCGATGACCTTCGTGGTCCCGGCCCTCTCGACGCAAAAATCGATCAGCGCGGAGGCGGCGTACATGATCTTCGGCACGGGCGGCCACATGGGCGCCGCCGCGCCGTGGACGGATCCCACCTATTATTTCGTTCGAAATGCGAGCTCCGGCACGCAGCAGATGATCGCGCGTGCCATCAACGTGCCTGCCGACAAATGGTGGGGCAAGGATCGCGGCGGATCGAGCGCGGTTCGCGACGGACTCAAGATCCTCCTCGACGCCTCCCTCGCCGAGCAGGCGATTGGCATCCTCTCGACGGACGTCGCGGACGATGCCCGCTCCGATCTGCGCGTCCTCGCATTCAAAGCGTTCGGGCAGAATTGCGGATATTACCCGGATTCGACGCCGTTCCTCTTCGACAAACGGAACGTGCGCGACGGGCATTACCCGATCTGGGGCCCCCTTCATTTCTACACCCGCGTCAGCGCGGGCATTCCCACGGAGCAGGCGGGCGTGCTCGTCACCCGCTTCGCCGCGCCCAAGCTCTCGAATGCGCTCGTCGAGGCGATCACGAAGAAGCACCTCGTCCCCAAGTGCGCGATGCGCGTCGACCGGTCCGCGGAGATGGGCCCGCTGAAGACGTACACGACCGACTCGCGCTGCGATTGCTACTTCGAGGAGATCGTCAACGGAAAGACGAGCTGCCAGGCGTGCACGCAGTCCTCGGAATGCCCCGCGAGCGCCCCCGCCTGCAGCTACGGTTATTGCGAAATGCCGTGATCGCCCCCGCTCGGCTCGATCACCAGGGACTCTGGCCGTCGCCGAGCGCGCGCTTCTTCCCCGTCGTCGTGGCCGTCGGCGCAGCCGTATTGAACGGATCTCCATCCCCGAGCTTCCGCTTGGCGCGTGTGCTGGTTGTCGCGGTGGACGCGGGCGCCGGCGGCGGCGTGGGCGTCGCCGCCGGCTCTTCGGACGGCTTTTCGCCCGTCGCCGTATTGTTTGCCTGAGCTGCGCCGCTCTTCGGCTCCAGCACGAGTTCGATCTTCGCGTCCTTGTCGAAGGTGACGATCTGCGCGGCCGATCGATGATCCCGCGCCTCCGCATGGACGCGGTGGCTCGCTCCATCCGCGGGGAACTTGCCGGTGAACGGGTTCGTCGGCAGATGCGCGCCGTCGAGGAAGAGCTCCGCTTGTGCCGGGATCGCGCGCACCTTGATCTCCACCATCGCCGTCCCTTCGGGCGCGTTTGTCGTGGCAATCGATGCCGTTCCGACGGGCGCGGCCGACGGCGCCGGTTGCGGAGCCGCTTCCGCTTGCGTGCTCTCGGCCAACGGCGCCGCCGCATTCGGGGCCGGCGTCCTCGACTTCATGAACGCGAACGCGCCGATCGCCGCGGCCAGGACGATCGCGGCGCCAATGATCATGCTCCCTCGGTTCGACACGGGGGCCGCCGCCACCTGCATGGTCGTTTCTGGCGGCGCCCCGGGGGGCAAGCTGCTCGGGCCTGGAATACGCGCGTTCGATCCCGTCGCGCCCTTCGGATTCGATCCCGAGCCGTTCATGCTGTGCCGCCCGGAGCCTCCGAGGTTCGGGATACTCAGCGAATCGGGGGCCGCGTCGGGCGGGCCCGCGACGTCGGGGATCGCCAGCCTTTCCCCCGATTGTTGCGCCTTCAGCTTGCTGATCTGCTGGTCGATCACCCTCCGGATGTCGGCCCGTTTGTCCCCGAACGCGCCCGTCACGTAACGACCCACGTCCTCGCTCGAGACGCGCAGGCCGGCTCGATCCAGATACGCGAGGATGTCGGCGCGCATCTCGGACGCCGTCGCGTATCTATCGGCCGGATCTCGGGCCATCGCCTTGGCGCAGATCCGATCGATCTCCTCGGGCGCGTTTGGCTCCACGTCGTGGACGCGGGGATATTCTCCCGTCGCGAGCCTGTGGAGCACCTCGATGTCCGTGGCCTTGTCCCAGAGCTTGCGGCCCGCGGCGATTTCCCAGAGCACGATTCCGAGCACGAAGACGTCGGCGCGCCGATCGAGCGGCTTGCACCGCGCCTGCTCGGGCGCCATGTAGCCGACTTTGCCCTTGACGATGCCGGCGCGTGTCTCGCCCGAGCGCACTTCGGACTTCGCAATGCCGAAATCGAGGATCTTCGTGTGCCCGTCGTACGTCACGAGGACGTTGTGCGGGCTCGCGTCGCGATGGACGATGTGGAGGGGCGTGCCGTCGTAGTCGGTGAGCTCGTGCGCGTAATGCAGGCCCGCGAGCGCGTCCGCCACGATACGATAGAGCAGCCCGGGCGGAGGCGGGTCCTTCTTCGCACGATTGATGATGCGGTTGAACGGCTGGCCCTCGAGGTACTCCATGGCCATGAAGTATTCCCCGTCGGACTCGCTCACCTCGAAGGTCTGCACGACGTTCGGGTGGTTCAGCCGCGCCGCGAGCCGCGCCTCGTCGAGGAACATCTCGACGTGATCGGGATCCTCGACGTAATCGCGCCGGAGCCGCTTCACGACCTGCAGCTTGTTGAAGCCGGCCGGGCCGGGGACGACCGCGAGGTAAACGTCCGCCATTCCGCCGTGACCGAGGCTCGCGATGAACCTGTACTTGCCTATGCTCGAATCGCCGTCGTGATGGGGCAGGGGCGGGGCAGCAGACACGGCGTCATGATCCGCTCGTTCCGGTGACGAAGCAAGCACGATCCCGTGTTTCGCGTTTTTCTTCGCGCTTGCAAACGTGACGAGTGTCACGCCGTGAAAATCGTGGCGCGCGGCGTCGATGTGGTTGTCACACAATCGTAACGAGAACGTCGACAACGTGAAACTTGCGTATGCGTCACGCAATCGTGACAGGCTCCACGCCGCTCCGCAACGGAGACGCGTCACCCTCGCGCGCGACCGTTCCAAGAGGAACGAATCAAGCGAGGTGCTTGCGAATGAAACGAAGGATTGCTGGAGCCGGGCCGCGCCATGTCTTCATGTTCGCGAGCGCCGGTGTGCTGCTCGCCGCAGCGCTCGGGGCCTGCGGGAGCGACGGGAAAGACGGGGCGAATGGTCGGGATGGCCTCGACGGGCAGGACGGGGCGCAAGGGCCGCAGGGCGAAACGGGCCAACAAGGGGAGCAGGGGCCGCAGGGTGATCCCGGGGCGCCCGGGGAGCCGGGGACCCAAGGGCCCGAGGGCAATCCCGGGGCGCCCGGGGAACCCGGTCCGCAGGGACCCGCGGGAGAGCCGGGGATCACGTGGCCGGACCCTTCGCGGCCGCTCTCCGGAATGGTCGCGCTTGCGTTCATGGATGACCTCGGCACGGGCGCGGCGGATCTCGGCCAGTACGTGCGGACGCGCGTGGATCAAGTCGCGAAGGGCACCTTGCCGCCCGGCGTGCAGTTTCCGTTGGCCAATGCGGCGACCGACAGCGTGCGCGCCATTGCGGGCCTCTCGGGCAACGTGGTCGCGACCTGGCTCGATCCCCTCACGTTCGATCAGAGTCACACCGCGCCGCGGTTTGGCGCGAACAACGACTACGTCGCGTTCTTCGGGGACGGCTGGGACGCCGCGGCCGGCGCGGCGCCGCAATGGAACGGCAGCGGGGCCTCCGGCTGGATGTGGGTCAACCACGAATACATCTCGAACACCGCCCCGACGGCGACGACGGCTCCGGTGGGGCAACACCTCACGCTCGCGACCTATCTCCGGTCCATGGGCGTCCTCGAGAATGACGTCACCTCGAACGAATGGTCGGACGCGAGCCGCTCGACGTACGTGCAGGAGGCGAAGCGGCAGAACGGCGGCTCGTGGTTCCACGTGGTGCAGGATCCGGCTTCGGGCGAATGGGAAGTTGATCGCGGTGCGAAGGCGGTGCGGTACGACGCGACGAGCCATACCCTCTTGCGCATCACGGGCATCACGGCGGTCGCCGACGATCACGACGATCAGGGCAATGCATTGCCCTCCGGTGTCGTCAGCGGCATCATGGGAGATTGCTCCGGAGGACAAACGCCCTGGGGCACCGTGATCACCGCGGAGGAGAACGTCCAGGATTTTTATGGTGATCTCGAGGCCTTCTGGACCAGCGAGCAGAAGCTCGTCCTCGGGGCCGGAGCCGATCCGGGGGGGCCGATCACGTTCGAGACGAAGGCAAGCCCGACGAGCGAATATGGGATGTCGCCGGATCCGCTGACGCACCACGCGCGGGATCTGTATGGATACCTCGTGGAGATCGATCCCGGGCAGCCGGAAGGCGAATACGAGGGCAAGACCACGAAAGGCGTGGGGCACAAGAAGCTCGGCGCGATGGGGCGCGCGCGCTGGGAAAACGCGACGTTCGCGGTCGACGCACAGTGGAAGCTCGTGCCGAACCAGCGCATCGTCGTCTATGCCGGGGACGATCGACGGAGCGGCCGCATCTTCAAGTTTGTCTCCAAGAACCCGTACACGGCCGGCATGACGAGGGCGGAGACACGCGCGCTGCTCGACGAGGGCTCGCTTTACGTCGCGCATTTCGCCGGCCTCGACAGCACCACCGGCATCACGATGCTCGCCACGGGGCAGGCGCCGACGGAGTCGCAGCCGGGCACGGGGCAATGGATCCTCCTCAGCACCACGAGCACGGCAATCGCGCCGAACGCGGCCGCGCTGGGCGAGCCCGGCAAGACTGTGGGCGCCGCCCTGATGGACATCGACTACAATGGCCTCGGCGGCTTCCTGAGCGACGACGACGTGCGCCGCGCGCTCTTCACGGCCTGCGCGAAGGTCGGCATCATGGAGCTGAACCGGCCCGAGGACGTCGAATACAACCCGAAGGATCCGAGCGGCACGCCTCGGCTCTACGTGGCCTTCACGAACCACGGCCGCAAGACGCAGCTCGATCAGCAAGGCAAGCTCATTGCGCCCGCGGAGCACGACGCGACCTCGCCGAAGCGCCCCGACGCGCTCGGAAACGTCTTCGCATTCCAGGAGGCGAATCCGGCCGATCCGGGCGCGTCGACGTCCTTCACGTTCTTCCGTGTCTGGGCGGGCACGAAGGCCGCAGGACCGTACGACGCGGCAAACCCGGACAACCTCGTCATCGATCGGGACGGCGGCGTCTGGTTCGGCACGGATGGCAACTTCGGCACGAACAAGACCGCCGACGCCATTTATTTCCTCGACCTCGATCCGGCGCACGCAGCGGGGCAGCCCGGCGTCGTCTCGGCGACGTTTGGCAAGGCGTTCCGCGTCGTCGCCGTGCCGAGCGACGCGGAGGCCACCGGCCCGGCGCTCGGTCCGGACATGCGCACGCTTTTCGTGAGCGTGCAGCATCCCGGCGAGAGCGTATGGAGCGTCTGGCCGAACGGAGGGTAGAGCCATGAAGAGGACGCACGAAGCTCGCCCCGGATCGTGGCTCGCCGTCACGCTTTTGTTGTCCCTGGCGGCGGCGGCTTCGTGCGGCCGCCGCGAAGAGCGCGGCGCCGAGGCCGGATACGACCCGCTCGCTCGCGCCCGCGAGGCCGCGGGGCGCGTGCTGAACCCCGAGGCCTCGGTGCCGCCGCTTTGTTATACCAAGACGAACGGCACCTCGAATCCTTGCTGGGTCTGCCACACGAGCGCCCATGGTCCGAATACACGCTCGGACTGGGAGCTCCAGGCCGAGTATTCGTTTTCCGAGGCGGCCCAGAAGAACCACTACGAAAACCTCTTCGTCGATCGAACGGCCGACATGGCGACCCTTTCGGACGAGGAGATTCTCCGCTACGTCCGCGAGGACAATTATGGTCCGCTTCGGCGCGCACTCGCCGGGGCCCGAGGATTCGAGGGCTACGTGCCGGACCTCGACCTCGAACGTGGCTTCGACGAACAGGGATTCGCCAGGGACGGGAGCGGCTATCGCGCGGTGCGGTACAAGCCCTTCCCCGGCGCGTTCTGGCCGACGAACGGCAGCACCGACGATGTCTTCATCCGTTTGCCCGAGCCCTTTCGACGGGACGTGCAGGGAAACACGTCCCGCGTGATCTACGCGCTCAACCTTTCGCTGCTCGAAGCCGCGATTGCCTCGGATCCCGATGCCCCGACGGATCGAATCGATCGCGAAATCGAACCCGTCGACGAGCGCCTCCTCGGCTTCGACCTCGACGGCGACGGGGCCCTCTCGCCCGGCGTCACGCGCGTGCGGCGCTTGCCGAAGACCTACGCTGGCGGCGCGTCGAACGTCCCACTCGAACGAGGCCTTTATCCGCGCGGCGTCGAGTTCTTGCATTCGGTCCGCTACCTCGACCCCGACGCGCCCGGGTATGCCGCGCGGCGAATGAAAGAACTCCGGTATGCGAAGAAGGTCCTCGCCCCCGATCGATGGGCGCTCCTGCGCGCACAGGAGAAAGAGCAGGACGAAAAGGACGAGGGGCTCCTGCCGGTGTATGCCGGGTCGGCGATGAGCGGCCTTCGGAATGCTTTCGGCTGGCAGCTCCAGGGGTTCCTCGAGGACGAGGCAGGGCGGCTGCGCCTCTCGACGGACGAGGAGCATCGGTTTTGCATGGGCTGCCATTCGAACCTGGGCGTGACGGTCGATCAAACGTTTTCGTTCGCCCGCAAGGTGCCCGGCGAAGCGGGCTGGCGCGTACAAGACCTCCGCGGAATCCCCGACGTTCCGCAACTCGGGCACGCGGAGCCCGAGGTGCTCGTGTATCTCCAGCGCGTCTTTGGCGGCGACGAGCTCCGGGCAAATGACGAAATGACGGCGCGGTTTTTCCCGGGCGGCACGCTCGCCGAGGCCGAGGTGAGGCGTGCGGCCCCCGGCGGCGATCGAGATCTTGCTTTCCTCCTGCTCCCGTCACGCGCGCGTGCGCTCGCCCTCGACAAGGCCTATCGCGTGCTCGTACGCGGGCAGCGCTTCGATCTCGGCCGCGACGCGCTGCCCACGGCCGCGGTGAACGTGCATGCCACCATCACGAATGGCTCGACGGGGCTCGGAGAAGCGAATCGGATTTACAGGGACGGCCGCCTGCGCCTCGATTGGGGGGTGGCCAGGCCCCGGTGAGAAAGGCGCGCCGACCGGTGGCTACACGTTTTTGCGGTCCGCTGCGCGTGGCCGCGCGAGCCGCTCCTCGATTTCGGCCTTGTCGATACGGAGCCCGCCGGTGAGATACGTCTCGAGGAAACCGAGTCGGTCATTGCCCCAGAAGAGCTGATCGTCGACGAGGAACGTGGGGACGCCAAAGACGCCCTCGGCGATGGCCTGTTCGGTGTTCTTGCGGAGGCGCTCCTTCACCACTTTCTCTTCGGTGGCGGCGAGCAGCGCGGACCCGTCGAGGCCTGCGTCATCGGCGATGGCGCGGAGCTCGGCGTCGTTCATCAGGTCGCGCCCATGTTCCCACGTCGCGACAATCAACGCGCCGGCGAGGCTGCGCCGCGCCTCGGGGTCGTCGAGGGCGGCGCACATGCGCTGCGCCTTGAGCGGATTGAATGGATGTGCCGGCGGGCCCGTGTAGGGCCGCTTCAATGTCATGGCCCAGCGCGCGATGTCGTGGAGCATGTGGACGCGCTTCGATGGAATCTCCGCAGGCCCCTTGTTCTCGTTCGCCTGGAGGAGCCCCGCGAACAGCACCGGCTGGAGGTCGAAGCGCGCGCCCGTGCGCGCCTCGACCTCGGGAACCTGGGCCCACGCGAGCCAAACGTACGGGCTGATGACGTCGAAGTAGAACCGGACGGTACGCATGCGGAAAAACGATAGTACGTACCGCTCGGGCTGTCGACGATTCGATGCTCGTCCGGTCGTGAAGCGTCAGCTGCCGCAGACGAGCCAGCCATTCTGATTCGAGATGTCGCCGCGGCAGGCGCGCGCATTCGGCAGACAACTATAGTGAGCGCGACCGTTCCGCGTCCGGCACTGCGAGCACAGATCCCCGTTTCGCTTCCATTTCTAGTCCCAGCACGTGCGCTCGAACGAATGCGTCCTCGCCTCTGCGACCCGCGTCGGTGCCATTCCGACCCCCACGGCCGACAGAGACAGGAGCGCCAGCGTCGTGATCACCTTTTTCATGATTCCCCTCCCTTTTCGGTTGGTCACCCTCTGCATCTCCTTGGGCGAACGACCGGACGGGGCAAGTGGGAGGATCGGGCACCGGTCGCGGACCCAGCCCTCCCTCTTCAACCTTCGTTCTACGCTCCTGTCGTAAATTTCCTTCGTCAACAGATGGATGGTTGTTGAGTTCACGCAATTTGTGGAAGAGATGGTCTTGACTTTGAACATCATTTTCAATAAATCCTGTGGAGCTCATGGTGAAAAGTGTCCGTGCAAACATGTGCAGACGACACGCTCCAACCCGTCTTCCTCCGGGAGGACCGGGCAATGCCTGATTCCCGGAAAGAGCGCTGGCCTCTCTCGGCAGCGCAGCACGGTATCTGGCTGGGCCAGGCGCTCGACCCGGCGAGCCCGCTCTACAACGCCGGCGAATGCATCGAGATTCGTGGAGCCGTCGATCCGGCGATCTTTGAGGCCTCCGTACGCCAGGCGGCCTCCGAGGCCGAGACGCTGCACATGCGGTTTGTCCCGACCGAGGACGGCCCGACGCAGATCCTCGAACCATCCCTCGACTGGCCCATGCATCGAATCGACGTCGGTGCGGAGGCCGATCCATGGGCCTTCGTGCAAACGTGGATGCAGGCGGACCTCGAAAAGACCGTGGATCTCATGCGCGGTCCGCTCTTCACGGAGGCGCTTTTCACGGCCGGGCCCGACCGGACTTACTGGTATCAGCGGGCACACCACATCGCGCTCGACGGTTTTGGATTCTCGCTCATCGCGCGGCGCGTGGCGGAGCTCTATACCGCCCGTATCGATAGCCGCTCCCGCGTCGGCCCGCCGTCCGGCTCGTTGCTCCGGGTCATCGAGGAAGACCGAGCCTACCGCGCGTCGCCCGATTGCGATCGCGACCGTGATTTCTGGCTCCGACGTTTCGCCGATCGCCCCGCGACCGTGAGCTTCGGCGGTCGACCCACCATGGTCTCTCGCCCTGCATTACGAAGGATGACCTCGCTTTCGCCCTCCACGATGGAGCGAATGCAGGCGGCGGCACACCGCGCGGGCGCGAGCTGGCCCGACGTGTTCGTCGCCGCGACGGCGGCGTATGGGCATGGCCTCACCGGCGCGCCGGAGCTCGTCCTCGGTCTCCCCGTCATGGGCCGCCTGGGCTCCGTGGCCGTGCGTATCCCGGGCATGGTGATGAACATCGTGCCCTTGCGCGTCCCGATTCCGAAGGGTGCGAGCCTCTCTGCGCTCGCCCAGCACGTCGCGGGGGAGATGCGCGCGAGCCGGTCCCATCTGCGCTACCGCTATGAGCATCTCCGCCGGGATCTCAAGCTCGTCGGCGGGGAGCGGCGGCTGTTCGGCCCGGTCGTGAACATCATGCCGTTCGATTACGATCTGCGGTTCGGCGGTCACCGCGCGATCGCGCACAACATTTCTGCCGGGCCGGTCGAGGACATCTCGATCAACGTGTACGCGCGCTCGGACGGACGCGGGCCCCGCATCGATTTCGACGCAAATCCGGACTGCTATACCTCTGACGACCTCGCGGCGCACGAGCAGCGATTCCTCGCGTTTCTCGACGCGGCCCTGTCCGCGCCCGCGCAGCCGATCTCCGAAGTCAAAATTCCCGGCTTCGCGGAGCCTGCTCCCTCCGTGGCGATGGATTCGCCCGGCGTCATTCTCGACGGCGGCCCACTTCCTTCCCCCGCGCGTGACGTCGTCGAGCGGATCCTGGAGCACGCGCGCGAGCAGCCCACCGCCATTGCTCTGGAGCACGAATCGCGGCGAATGACGTACGCAGAGCTCGTGCTCGCGGCCCAGAGGCTCGCGGCCCGCCTCGCGGCGCTCGGCGCCAAACCGGGCACGCTCGTCGCGTTGCTCTTGCCTCGCAGCGTGGAGGCCATCACGGCCATTCTCGCCACGTTGTTCTCCGGCGCCGGATACCTGCCGCTCGATCCCCAGGGGCCGAGCAGCAGGACAGCGGCGATCCTCGCGGATGCCGGCCCTACGTTGCTCGTCACGACATCTGCGTACGCCGAGCAAGCGAGGCAAGCGACGCGAGCCCGCGTCGTGGTGCTGGACGAAGAGGTCCTCTCGGACGCACTCGAAGCGCCGATCCGCGAGGGCGACGAGCAGCCGGCGTACGTAATTTACACGTCCGGCTCGACGGGCCGGCCCAATGGCGTCGTGATCAGTCGCGCATCGCTTGCGCATTTCGTGGCCGGCTCTGCTTCACGTTACGGATTCCACCGCGAGGATCGCGTGCTCCAGTTCGCGCCGATGCATTTCGACGCGAGCGTGGAGGAAATTTTTCTCAGCCTGTGCGTGGGCGGTACGCTGGTGCTCCGTACGGACGAAATGTTGCAATCGGTCCTCAGGTTGCTCGACGCTTGCGCCGAGCACGCGATCACCGTGCTGGACCTGCCCACGGCGTTATGGCACGAGGTGGCCTACAGCCTCTCGACCGGCGCGTCGCTTCCACCCAGCGTTCGCATCGTCATCATCGGCGGGGAGGCCGCGCTCCCGGAGCGCGTCGCCCGTTTTCGTCGCGCCGTCGGGCCCGCGGTCCGATTGCTCAATACGTATGGTCCCACGGAGGCGACCGTCGTGGCCACGTGCGCCACGCTGTGCGGCGACGAATCCGTGGCCGAGAGCGCGCAGGAAGTCCCGATTGGCACGCCGCTGCCCGGCGTCTGCGCGGCCGTCCTCGGCGCGGATGGACAGCTCGTCGCGCGAGGCGCCGTGGGGGAGCTGTATCTGATGGGCGAAGGGCTGGCCACGGGGTATCTCGGGCAGCCGGAGCTCTCCGCCGCGCGTTTCCGGATGCTCGAAACGCTGCCCGGACAGCCGCGCGCGTATCGCACCGGAGACCTCGTCCGGCAAAACGAGGCGGGTGAGCTCGTTTTCGTCGGCCGCGTCGACGAGGAGCTCAAGATCAGCGGGCATCGCGTCGATCCGGGCGAAATCGAGACCGTTTTGCTTCGTTTCCCCGGCGTGCGCGAGGTCGCGGTGGTCGGATCCGCTTTGCCAGGTGGTATCAAGCGCCTCGCAGCGCACATCGTGGCCGATACGCCCCCTTCGTCACCGGCCGAGCTCCGCGGCCACGCGCAATCGGCATTGCCTCCCGCCTCCGTCCCTTCGGCCTTTCTGTTCACGGATCGATTGCCGAGGACCAGCACGGGCAAAATCGACCGGGCCGCGCTTCGCGACGCGGCCGCCACCCGCACGGCCACGTCGGCGGCAGCGACGACGGACCTCGAAAAGGTCGTCATGGCGGTCTGGGAGCAAATCCTCGGGGTCTCTGATCTCTCCCTGGAGGACGATTTCTTCGAGCGCGGCGGGCAGTCGCTGCAAACCATTCAGGTCGCCACGCGCCTCGGCCTCACGCTCGGCCGCGAGATCCCCGTGGCGATGGTGTTTCGTCATCCGACGATCGCGGAGCTCTCGCGCGCCCTGGAGCAATCCGCGGGCGTCACGAAGGTCGCCGCGGGGCTCACGGATGCAATGCTCGCCGACGCCGTGCTCCCGGAGGACATCGTCCCGCCCTCGCTTGCGCCCGCGACGTTGCGCCCGTCGCCCCGACAGGTCCTGCTCACCGGCGCGACCGGGTTCGTCGGGGTGCATCTCTTGCATGCGCTCCTTTTGGGGACGGTCGCGCGTGTGGTTTGTCCGGTACGCGCGGCGGACGAGAAGCAAGCGGCCGATCGGCTCCGCGCGGCCCTAGAAAAACAGCGTCTGCCGCTCGAGCATTTCGAGGACAGGGTGGTGGCCATTCCGGCCGACCTCTCGTTGCCCCGCCTCGGGCTGCGGGCCGAGACGTGGGACCGCCTGGCCACGGAATGCGACGTGATCTATCACGACGCCGCGATCGTCAGCCTCGTGCGTGATTACCGCAGCATGCGCGCGGTGAACGTGCTTGGGACACGCGAGGTGCTGAGGCTCGCGGCCGCGGCGCGCCCGAAGCCCGTGCATCACGTGTCGACGCTGGCCGTGGCGCCTTCGATCGCCAGGAGCCCCGAGGTCCCCGAGGCGTTCGTCCCGCCGCACCCGGAGCTTCTGGACGGCTACAAGCAGAGCAAATGGATCGCCGAGCGGCTCGCGGAGCAGGCAAGCGAGCGAGGAGTGCCGGTCGCCGTGTATCGCCTCGGTCGTGTCGTCGGCGCTCCCGATTCCGGGATCGTCAATGAACAGGACCTCGTCTTTCGTCTCCTCCTCGCCGGCATTCCGGCAGGGGTCTTGCCCGACCTCGACGTCGCGGAGACATGGACGCCCGTCGATTACGTGGCGCGCGCGATCGTTGCGCTCTCCCTCACCCGTCCGCAACGTGGCACCGTGTATAACCTCGCTCCCGCGCCCGACGTCCGACTGAGGGACGTGTTCCGCTGGGTACAGGAGTATGGGTATACCGTCGAAACCTGCTCGGTCCCGGCCTTCCGCGCGCGCCTGGGGAGCGGCGCCAGCGCCGCCGAGAGCGCCACGCTCGCCTTCTTCGATCTCCAGGCCGACGCCGGAGATCAACCGCAAAACTTCGGCCTCGGGCGCGTGCGCTGCGACAACGTGATTCGTGGCCTGTCCGACAGCGGAATCGATTGCCCCGCCGTCGATCGTTCGCTCGTGTTTCGTTATCTGGATCATTGCGTCGAGACCGGCAAGCTGCCGCGCCCTTCGAATGGGCGAGCGGGCCGAGCCTGAAGCGACGCCTCCACCCGAACCAAAGGAAATCACCCATGACCTCACGGACCCTTGGTGTAGACGTCGACAGCCGGGAGCGTGGTCTCCCGCGACCCATCGCAGGGGAATGGAAGCTCGATCGATCGAATGCGCTGCTCGCGGAGGCGCGCAGGCTGATCCCCGGCGTCACCCAGTCGCTCATGAAGCGGCCGGAGATGTATGCCCTCGGCTCGTTCCCGGTGTATCTCGAGGGCGGCGAGGGCGCGCTCGTGCGCGACGTCGACGGTAACGAGTACATCGATTACATCTGCGGCCTCGGGGCGAACACGCTCGGGCACAACCACCTCGCCGTCGTCCGCGCCATTCGCGAGAGCCTCGCGAATGGCGTGCTGCATTCGTTGCCGACGGAGATCGAGGTCACGGCCACGCGCACACTCGTCGATCTCATCCCCGGCGCGGAGATGGCCCGCTTCTTCAAGACCGGCGCGGACGCGACCTCGGCGGCGATTCGGCTCGCTCGACACGTGACGGGGCGAGAGAAGGTCGTCACCATCGGCTACAACGGCTGGCACGACCATTTCATGTTCGACACGCCCGGCGTGCCGGCGGTGCTGCGCGACTACACCTATCGCATGCCGCTCATGGCCGAGGCGGAAGAGAAGCCGTTGCTCGACTTGATCGCCGAAAAGGGCTCCGAAATCGCACTGGTGCTGCTCTCGTTGCCCTACAAGCGTGTCGTCTCGGCGGAGTTCTTGCGTACCTTGCGCGAGACCTGCCACGCCCACGGCGTGCTCTTCGTGCTGGACGAGGTCGTGACGGGCTTCCGGCTCGCGCTCGGCGGCGCCCAGGAGTATTACGGAATCGTGGCCGATTTCGTGTGTCTCTCGAAGGGCATCGCGGCGGGCATGCCGCTCTCGGCCATCGCGGGCCCGCGGGAGGTGATGAGCCGCCTCGCGGAGCTGCAGGTATCGACGACGTTCGGCGGCGAGATGCTCTCCCTGGAGGTCTGCAAGGCGGTCCTCGGCGAATACCGGGATACCGATTACATCCAGCGGATCGCCTCGCTCGGCAAGCGGCTTCGCGAAGGCGTCAACGAGAAGGCCACGAAGGTCGGGGCGCCGCTGCGCGTGGTGGGCTACGACGCGATTCCGTTCTTCCTTTTCGCGGACGATCTCGCGACGCACACGAAGTTCGCCGCGCAGTTCGTCGGCGCCATGGCGAGGCGCGGCGTTCTCCTGCGCCGTGACGTGAGCTTCATCTCGGGCGTGCACACGCAGGCGCAGATCGATTTCACGATCGAGGCGGCGCACGACGCGCTCGTCGAGATGGCGAAGCACGGCGCATTCGAGGGAAGCCTGGCCGGCGCGAGGTCCTGAATCTCTGATGGTTCGTACGCGCCGTTTTTCGTGCACCGGATGGGCCGGGGGCCTGGCCCTCGTCCTCTCGGTTTGTCCGACCGCCCTCGCGCAGGACGCGGAGCCGAGTGGCCCTTCGCCTGCGCAGACGAGCGCGACGACCGAGCGCACGGTGCACCCGCCCGAGCTCATCGAGGCGGTCGAGGCGGCGTATCCGGCGGAAGCACGCGCTGCCCGGCGGGAAGGCCGCGTGGTGCTGAAGCTCCGCATCGACGTCGCGGGGCGTGTCACGAAGGCCGAGGTCGTGGAGCCGGGCGGAAACGGGTTTGACGAGGCCGCACAGGAGGCGGCGCTGCAATTCCGTTTCACGCCAGCTCGTCGGGGAGACAAGGCCGTCGCGGCGATCATCCTCTACGCTTACGAATTCAGGTTGCCGCCAGAGTCAGCCCCGCCCCCGGAGGCGCAGTCCGCCATAACCCCGGCCGCGAGCGAGCCCGGGCCCGAGCCGGCGGCGCCTGCAGCGCAGGCCATGGTCGGTCCTGCCAAACCATCGATCGACGTCACGGTCCGCGGCGCGTCCGAAGGCGATCGACTCCGCCGGTCCGCGCAGGCGGTCCAGGTCATCGAGACCGAGGAAGCGCAGCGACGAACCGCGGACCTCGGCGAGGTGCTGGCGCGCTCCGAGGGCGTGGGGGTGCGCCGGGAAGGTGGGCTCGGATCGAACGCGCGCCTCTCGCTCAATGGTCTCACGGGCGATCAGATCCGCTTCTTTTTGGACGGTGTGCCCCTCGATCTCGCCGGGTATGCGCACGGGATCACCAATGTCCCGGTGAACCTCGTGGAGCGCATCGAGGTCTACCGCGGCGTCGTCCCCGTGCGTTTCGGCGCCGATGCACTCGGCGGCGCGGTGAACCTCGTGACCGATGCGGACGTCCGCGGCACCCACGCCTCGGCGTCCTATCAGGTCGGGTCCTTCAAGACGTACCGATTGACGCTGAGCGCTCGGCATCTGCACGAGCCCACCGGGTTTTTCGCTCGCGTGAATGGGTTCTATGATTACACCCGAAACGATTACCCGATCGACGTCGAGGTCTTCGACGAGCAAGGCCGCCTCTCGCCGGCCCGCGTTCATCGGTTCCACGACGGCTACCGCGCCGGCGGCGGGAGCGTCGAGGTGGGGTTCGTCGGGCGTCCGCGGGCGGAGAAGCTCCTGCTGCGCGCTTTCTACACCGAACACCGGAGGGATGTTCAACACAACGCCCTCATGTCCGTTCCTTATGGCGCGGTGACCTACGGCAAGCAATCGGCGGGCGCACACCTGCGATATGCGAATCCTTTCTCCCGGAGGACGCGGTTCGACGCGGTGGCCGGGTACACGTACACGCACAGGGAATTCCAGGATCTCTCCACGTGTCGTTACGACTGGTTCGGCCGTTGCGTTTTCGAGCTCCCGCAACGCGGTGAGATCGAGGCCCGCGCGATCGATCAGGCCATCGAGCAACACAATGTCTTCGCCCGCCTCAACCTGGTGTGGAACCCAGCGCCCTGGCATTCGCTCCGGTTCGGGCTCTCGCCCACCTATGCCATCCGGACGGGGAAGGACCATGCCATTCCCGCGGACGAATACGACCCGCTCACCGCGCAGCGGGCGCTCCTGAGCAGCGTGGTCGGCGCCGAATACGAGGCGCGCCCGTTTGCGGGAAAACTCGCGAACATCGCGTTCGCCAAGGCATATGTGCAGATGGCCCGGACGAAGGAGCAATTGCCGAACGGGAATCTCCGCGATCTCGACCGAACGACCCAGCGCGGGGGGATCGGCGACAGCCTGCGATTCCGCTTCACCGAAGCGTTTTACGCCAAGGCATCGTACGAGTACGCGACCCGTCTGCCCAACCCCGAGGAGATGTTCGGCAATGGCGCGCTCATCATCGAGAACCTGCACCTCGAGCCGGAGGCGAGCCACAACGTGAACCTCGGCCTGACCCTGGAGCGCGCCGAGACCGCCGCCGGCCTCTTTCGGTTCAACGTGAACGGCTTCGGGCGCTTCGCGGAGAACCTCATCGTCCTGCTCAGCAACGGCAATTATTTTCAGCACGAAAACGTCCTCTCGGCTCGGTCGGTCGGCGTCGAGGCGTCCCTCGGATGGACGTCCCCGGGAGATTGGGTCGCGCTCGACGGATACGCCACCTGGCATGATTTCCGCAACACCGCGAGCGAAGGCGCATTCGGCAAATTCGAGGGGGATCGTATCCCGAACCGCCCTTACCTGTTCGCCGGCGCGAGCGCTCGCGTGCAAGGTTCCGATTTGCTCCGTCCGCGCGACGTCCTTTCGCTCACGTGGCAGGCGCGCTACGTCGAGGCCTACTTCCGCGGCTGGGAGAGCATCGGGGCCATCGATTCCAAGCTCGTCATTCCCTCGCAGCTCGTCCACGCGCTCGCGCTCACGTACTCCATGAAGCACGGCGACGGGTCCGTCAGCGGGACCCTCGAGGTGCAGAACCTGACGGATGAAAAAGTCTTCGATTCGTTCGGGGTCCAGCAACCGGGGCGAGCGGCGAACGCCAAGCTCGTTCTCGAGCTCTGACCCACCCATTCCTTCCCGAGGAGATACATCCATGAAAAAAGTCACAGCGCTCCTGATCACCCTTGTGTTCCCCGCTCTCGCCGCCTGCAGCGGCGGTGACGGCGACGGCGCCGGCGGCACCGGCGGCACCGGTGGCCAGGGCGGCCAGGGTGCCGGGGGCGGTTCCGCGACGGGACCCCTGTATGCCCTCACGACTCAGGTCTTTGGCGCCAATGGCGGGGACAACACGAGTTATATCCTCGTGACCGACAAGCTCGGGGGCGACGCCGCGCTCACGCTCGACAACGGCGTCGAAATCGCGGGCCGCGCCCTCGGCGTCGGGCCCGAGGACGGGGGCGCCGTATTCATCGCGGGCGAAGCCGGGCCGACCGTGACGCGTTACGACCTGCAAGCGGACGGCACCTTGCGCTTGGGCACCACGGTGAGCTTCCAGGGCAAGGGAATCGCCGCGCTCGGCGAGTATCACGGTCAATTTCAGTTCGTCTCCGAGACGAAGGCATATTTCTTCGACGGCCCCACGGCCCAGGTCGTCGTCTGGAATCCGAAGGACATGACGGTCACCGGGGACATTTCCCTGAATGAGCTCGTCATCGCGGATACTACGTTGACGTTCACGGCTGCGCCGCTGCGCCTGGGCGACGACGTGATCACCTTCGCCGGGTATCGAAAGGGTCCGGAGGTCCCGAGCAAGGCGGTGGTCGTCGTCGTGAATGGCAAGACGGATCAGGCGACCATCGTCACGGATGATCGCTGCGGCTACGTGCGGGATGGCATCGAAGGGCCCGATGGAAAGATTTATCTCGCCACGGAAGCCTACGGCGCGGCCGTGCACCGGCTGAACGAAGCCAATGCCGCGCCGCCTTGCATGCTGCGGTTCGACCCGGCGACGAAGACGTTCGACGCCGCGTTCCATGTCGAGCTGAACACGCTCTTTGGCGGACAAACCGCCGGCTCCCTGCTCCGCGGGCCGGGCAACGAGGCCTTCCTGCGGGTGCTCGACGAGAGCGCCTTCCCGATCATGCCGGACACGCACCCGCGCGTCCTCGCGAGCGCGGCGGCCTGGAAGTGGGCGACCGTGACGCTCGGGGATACCCCGACGGCCGAGGTGCTCGACGCCGCGCCCAGCAATGGAAGCGTCATTCCGCTGCAGTTCGGCGACCGGAGCTTCGTGTCGCTCTTCCAGGGCCAGGACTCGACGAAGCTCCTCGAGCTCGAGGCGAAGGGCCCGGGTGAAGTGGCGCTGAGCACGCCGGGCCTCGTTTTCTCGGCCCTGAAGATCCGATGACGAATCCGGCTTCCGCGAAAGAGGCCCCGCCGCCCCGGGCCGAGCCCCCTCGCCGCCGAGGGTATGGCGCCGTCATGAAATTCGTCCGGCGCCTGCACATGTATCTCGGCCTGCTGGTGTTCCCGTGGGTGCTTCTCTTCGGGCTGAGCGGCGCGCTCTTTAATCATCCCCAGATCGGGCGAGATATCGAGGAGCGGGACCTCTCCGCGGCGGAGCTCTCCACACTCACCGGAATGAAACCCTGGGATCCGAACGAGATCGCGCAAAAGGTCGTCGGGCAGATCAACGCCGGATCCCCGGGGGGGTACGCGCTTGATCCGGGGGCCCCGAGCTCCTTCTCGGGCTGGCCCCTGCTCGCGACGCCGAGCCGCGCGGGAGGGCGTCACGTGCTCATCCTCAGCCTCGACGGCGGCGGCGCGACGGTCTCCACGCATGCCCCGGAGCCGAAATCCGATCCTCCTCCCTTTGCCGGCGCGACCATCGAATTGCCCGAATACAAGATGGCGGCGGTGCAGGAGCAGGTGAAGGAGCTCCTGCCCAAGCTGGGGATCGACGCGGAGGGACCCTTGCGGGCGCATCCGAAGGTCCACCCCGAGCTGCGCTTCCGTGTGCGTGATCAAAGTGGCCGCGCTTGGAACGTCGTCTACGATCTCGGCTCGGGTCAAATCGACGGGCGACCCGCCGGTCCGGGCCAGCTCCGCTTCGTGGAGCTTCTGGAGAAGCTGCACACGACGCACCATTTCCCCGTTCACGGCGACATGGCCTGGTTCTTTGCGCTCTTCGCGGACATCACCGGCATCACGCTGGTCGTGTGGGCGCTCAGCGGCCTCGCGATGTGGTGGCAGATGAAGCCCACGCGGGTCCTCGGCGCGCTCGCCATCATGATCGCCGTGGCCGCCGCCGCCTTCGTCATGCGCGGGACGGCCTCGGAGGTTCAATTCGGCCGCGTGCAGGGCGACGGCCCCTGAGCGCCGCACGGCGGCGGCGTCACACGCCGAGCGTGGCGCCGCCGTCGACGCAGATATCGTGCATGGTGATGTGCCGTGCCCGATCCGAGAGAAGAAACAACACCGCGTCCGCGACGTCCGTCGGGTCCGCGATTCGTTGCAGGGGGATTCCCACTTTATAAGCGCCGGGCGCGCCGTCGATGGCGGCTTGCGCTCCGTTCTCGTCCTTCCACAACGATCGTTGCATCGGCGTATCCGTCGATCCCGGAGAAACGACGTTGCACCGGATGCCGTGCTGCGCGAGCTCGAGGCCGATGCACTTCGTGAACATCGCGGCGGCCGCCTTCGAGGCCGCATACAACGACATGTGCATGCGTGGCGTCCGCCCGGCATTGGATCCGACGGTCACGATGGCGCCGGATTTGCGCGGCACCATGCGCTGGGCCACGGCACGGCAAAGGTAAAACACTCCCCGGGCATTGACCGCGAAAGTCTGCTCCCAGTCCTCGTCACGCAGCGCTTCGACGAGACCGACGCGCAGCACACCCGCGACATTGACCAGGAAATCGATGGGGCCGAGCTCGCTCTCGATCTGGTCCACCGCGGCGTCGACCGCCTCCCGGTCCGTGACGTCCGCAGAGAATGATGCCGCGCGGCCGCCGCTTGCCCGTATTTCGGCGGCCACCACGTCGAGGCGGTCGCGGTTCGAATCCACCGCGGCCACGCTCGCTCCACGCGCCGCGAGCGCTCGCGCGACGGCCGCCCCGATTCCCTGGGCGGCGCCCGTCACGAGCGCGATTTTACCCTCGAACTCCATGGGCTTGCTCCTCGGCTCCGGTCCATCGCCCGTGCGGCATTCGCGCGGAGAGGATCTCCCACCAATCGTCGAGCGTCGTGCGCTCCGCGAGCTCCACGAACGAAATGTCGAAGTTTGCGGCGCGCAGCCGTTCGACGAGCGTCATGAGGCGGATGGAATCGAGGCCCAGATCGAGGAGCGAATCGCCGCTCTGGATGTCGGAGGCGGGGCGCTCGAGGAGCCCGGCGACCTCGCTGCGCAGGTGCTCGAGGTCGAACGTCGCGGCGCCGGACGATTTCTCTGCGAGCGCGTCGAGCACGTCGCGGGTCGACACGACCACGCCGCACCGCTGCGCCACGTACGTCATGGCCATCTCGTGCCAGTTCCGCGTGAAATCGGAGGTCGCGTCGGCCACGAAGAACGGCTGCACGTCGTTCATGAAGGCCTCGCCGGCCGTCAACATGCATCCGATGTGCGCATAGACGCCGCAGATGATGAGCTGATCGCGCCGCCACCGGCGCATGAGTTCGAGCAACTCGGTCCGTTGAAACGCGCTGTAGCGCCATTTCGTGAGGACGGTGTCCGACTCCGCCGGCGAGAGCTCGTGCACAATCCCATGTTTGTGCGGCTGCGCCGTCAGCCCGGGACCCCAGAAGTCGAGGAGCAGGCCACGTTCCTCGGCCGTCTGCTCGGAGGGCTGCATCGTATACACGACGGGGATCCCGAGCGCACGGCACCGCTCTCGCACCTGCCGGATGTTCTCCAGGAGCTCGACGACCGGTGAGGCCCGGATATCGTAATAATCGAGGAAGTACTGCTGCATGTCGTGGATCAGAAGGACGGCGCGGCCCGGATCCGGCGTCCACGACATCCGGTTCTTGGGCAGCTCCTCTTTCCGAGGCATGAAATAAGGCTGGATGCTGGGGATTCCCATGGTCGATGTCCTCCGGTCGTCATTGGCCCTTCTGGGCGATCTTGTCGGCGATCCAGCGACGGAGCGCCTGTTTGTCCACCTTCCCCACGTTCGTCTTGGGGAGGTCGCCCGTGAGCTCGATGCGGTCCGGGATCTTGTAGGCAGCGAGTCCGCGCTCTCGCAGGAATGTGGTGAGCTCACGCGGGGCCGGCGGCGTCTCGCGGGGGACGACGACTGCGCACGAGCGCTCCCCGAGGAAAGCATCCGGCATGGCGACGAGCGCCACGTCCCGCACCGCTGGATGGGCGAGGAGGTGATTCTCGATCTCCTCGGCCGCAATCTTTTCGCCGCCGCGGTTGATCTGATCCTTCGCGCGTCCCTCCACGACGAGATACCCCGCCGGCGTACGCCGCACGACGTCGCCGGTCCGGTAAAACCCGTCGCGCGTGAATGCCTTCGCGTTGTGGGCTTCGGCCTTGTAATATCCGCGAATGGTGTAGGGACCCCGCGTGAGCAGGTGGCCCACCTGGCCGACCTCGACGTCGCGGTCGTCCTCGTCGACGACCCGGACCTCGTCGTCCGCAGAAATGGGCCGCCCCTGCGTTTCGATGATGACGTCCTCGGGATCGTCGAGGCGGGTGTAATTGACGAGCCCCTCGGCCATGCCGAACACCTGTTGCAAGGTGCATCCGAGCGTGCCTCGCACGCGGCGCGCGACCTCCGCGCTCAGCTTGGAGCCGCCCACCTGCAGCAAGCGAAGGCTCGAAAGATTCTGCCGGGCATTCCGCGCGGCTTCGAGCCAGACCGCGCAGAGCGGCGGCACGACGGCGGTCACGGTGACGCGCTCTTTTTCGATCCAGCGGAATGCCTCGTCCGGGCTCGGGCGCCGGCTCAGCACGACGCGGCCGCCGGCATGGAGCACGCCCAGGCTGCCGGGAGAGCTCAGCGTGAAGTTATGCGCGACGGGCAACGCGACGAGAAAGACGCTGTCTCCATCGAGCGCGCAGATGTCGGCGCTGGCACGGACACTGTAAAGGTAATCGTCGTGCGTGCGGGGAATCAGCTTGGGGATTCCCGTGCTACCACCCGAGAGCTGAAAGAAGGCGACGTCTTCGGGCGCGAGCGTCGGGAGCGGCGCAGGCTCGTCATAGAGGCTCTCCAGCGCGGTGAACGGCCCTGGCTCGCCGGCGACGAGGACGTGCTTCACGGTGCTCGCTTCGGCCTGGATCTCCTCGGCGAGCTTGCGATAATCGAATCCACCGTCCTTGTCGGCGATGATGTACGCAACGGCCTCCGTGAACTGACAGAAGTACGAGATCTCGGCCCGCCGATGCGGGGGCAGGGCGAGCACGGGGAGCGCGCCGAGGCGGAACAGGGCAAAGCAGACCTCGAAGAACTCCACGATGTTCGGGAGCTGCACGACAACGCGATCCCGCGGCTTGATGCCCAGTCGCGCGAGGCCGGCCGCGAGGCGCGAGGCGCGGGCATCGAGCTCGCGATAACTCAGGCGGCGCCGGTCGTCGACGAGCGCGGTGCGATCACCGAATCGTTCCGCTCGGTCGCGCAAGAAATCGCCGAATGTCTCGCCGATCCAGTAACCCGCTCGCCGGTACCGCTCGGCGAAATCGGCAGGCCAGGGCGTGAACCCCGCGAGCGTCCCCGTTTCCCGCAATTCGTCCGTGCGCATCAGAGATCCTCCGGCAAGGGATCGAGGCCGAGCGCGGTGAGCATGGTGCGCATCTTGGCCGCAATCTCGGCGCGCTCGCGTTCGGGCGACGAACCGGCGACGACGCCGGCCCCGGCATACACGCGAAGTGCGTCGCCGCCGATCTCGGCGCAGCGGATGGTCACGGCCCATTCACCGTCGCCGGCCGCGTCGCAATAACCCACGAGGCCCGTGAAGAAGCCACGATCGAAGGGCTCGATCGCTTCGATGGCCGCGCGCGCGCTCGTGGTAGGGTATCCGCACACGGCCGGCGTCGGGTGCAAGGCCATTGCGAGCGCGAGCGACGAGGTCGAGAGATCCGCGAGCTCTCCCGTGATCGGCGTCGACAGGTGCCACATGGCCGGCGTGTGCAAGAGCGAGGCGCGCGGCGGGACGACGAGGCGCTTGCAGAAGGGGCGAAGCGCTTCGACGACGGCGTCGATGACGACCGCGTGCTCGCGCCGGTCTTTCTCGGAGGTGAGGAGCGCGCTCGCCCGCCGCTCGTCTTCCTCGGGGTCGGTGCTCCGGGGCGCGGAACCCGCGAGTGGATTGGCGAATACCGTGTTCCCAGAGCGCGACACGAGGAGCTCGGGGCTCGCGCCGATCAATGTACGCGGCTCGGGCGCGAGGGCTCCGCGCGCCTCGGGGAGCTTGAGCGCGAACGTGTACCCGGAGGTGTTCCGTTTCGACAACCGCTCGAGGAGGAGAGCGAGATCGACCGGCTCCGAGGAACGCAGCTCCAGCATTCTGGAGAGGACCACCTTCGAGAGCGCCTCCGTGCGTATCAAGGCGAGGGCGCGCTCGACGCCGCCCAGAAACCCGTCGCGGTCGGGCGACAAACGCATCCATTCTGCAGAGACCCGCGGCGGTGCGGGGAGCGATATCGACGCCGCATCCAGGGGGCCGGCGATGCGGGTGGTTCGCGGCACGAGGAGGTGGGCCGGGGATCGGGTATCGAAGGGCACGGCGCCGACCGCCAGGGGGCGCTCGTGCCCGGACTTTTCGAGCGACGCGAGCACCGCCGCGACGCGCTCGGGAATGCCTTCGCCGTGCGCCGTTCCGCCGACGATCTCGCGTACACCCTGCGCGAGAACGGTGCGGGTCGGGGACGAGAAGAAGAAAGACGATTCCTGGTTGTACGCCTGGAGGAGCTCCGTGCCGCTGCGCACGGTGGCGGCGAAGGCTTCCGGCGTCGAAATCGAGGTCATCGAGCGACTCTCCTTGCTGGCCCGGACGGGGCCATGAACGAATTCTTCCTGGGCTCTCGCGGAAAGGGCGCGCCGCGGCGCCACGGTCATGGGCGCATCGCCCGCATGCGCCGCGCGATGCAATACGAGAGCTCGAGTGCCTGCGATTGATTCAATCGGGGATCGCAGACCGTCTCGTATGCGTGGGAGAGGTCCTCCTCACGCACGCTCCCGCCGATGCATTCGGTGACGTGGTCGCCCGTGAGCTCGAAGTGGACGCCGCCGAGGTAGGTGCCGCAGGCGTCGTGCGCGTCGAACGTCCGATCGATCTCGCGCACGATCGCCGCGAATTCACGCGTCTTCACGCCCGAGCTCGTGGTGATCGTGTTGCCGTGCATGGGATCGCACACCCAGAGCACGCGCCGGCCCGCGCGTTTCACGACCTCGAGCAAGGGCGGGAGTGTGGCGTCGACGCGCTCGGCACCCATGCGCGTGATGAGCACGATGCGTCCGGGGATCTCGGTGGGGTTCAGCGTATCGAGCAAGCGCAGGACCTCGACCGGCGTGACCGACGGGCCGAGCTTGATGCCGATCGGATTGCTGATGCCCCGGAGAAACTCGACGTGCGCGCCGTCGAGCGACCGCGTCCGCTCGCCGAGCCACGGCATGTGCGCGGTGAGATCGTAATACTCGTCCCGGTGCGGCGCCGCGCGGGTCTGCGCGGACTCGTAATGCAGGTTGAGCGCCTCGTGGGACGTGAAGAACTCGACACGCGAGAGCTCGCTCCCCGCGCCGCCGAGCGCGTCCATGCATCGAAGCGCGTCTTCGAGCTGCCGCGTCGTCGCCTGGAAGCACTCGCGCACGGGGGCGGGCAGATCTGTGCGCTCGGAGAACGAGAGATCCCAGCGATCCGGGCGTTCGAGACCGGACAATCCGCCGGCCGAGAGGGACCGGACGAAATTGAGCGTCATCGCGGCGTGGTGATAACAGGCGAGCATCCGTTCGGGATCCGGGCGCCGCGCCTCGGGCGTGAACTCCGATCCATTCACGAGATCACCAAAATAACTCGGCAGCTCGATCCCGCCGCGCACCTCCGTGGGGCGCGAGCGCGGCTTCGCGTATTGCCCGGCGAAACGCCCCACGCGCACCACCGGCTTGCCGCCGCCGACGATGAGCACGAGCGACATCTTGAGCAAGATGTCGAGCTTGTTGACGATCGTCTCCGAGCGGCATTCGCGCATGGTTTCGGCACAGTCGCCGCCCTGGAGCAGGAAGCGCCGGCCGAGCTGCGCCTCCGCGACGAGGGAGCGGAATCGCTCCACCTCCCACGAGCTCACGAGCGGTGGCAGCTCTTCGATGCGCGAAGCGATGCGCTCGACCGCGGCGGGATCGTCGTATCGCACGGCCTGCGAATCGGGCCTCGATCTCCAGGACGTAGGGCTCCATTCGCTCGTGCGCGAACGCGAAGGCGCGCGCGGGCGCGAGGGCGGGATGTCTCCGGGCGGATGCTGCACGGCGGCCTCGTGGTTCGAGGAATTCCTCACCGGCGTGCCCATGGCGATTTCGTGAATCATCGAAAGTTGCTCACGGTTTTCAGGTCTGCGCTGCGCGCTGCGGGGCGGCGCTGCGCCCGAGCACCCACAGAATACAAAGTGCGAGGAGCGACACGCTCGACGCGAGGAATCCCATAGGGCCGAAGCCGACCAGCGCGCCCTCGGGGGTCGTCGTGATGAAGAGACCGCTCGTCCACGCGGCGAGGCCGGAGGCGCCGTCGCTCGCTGCCATGTTGACCGCGAGGTAACGCCCGCGCAGCGCAGGCGGCACCCGGGACGTGATCAATGCGATCGTGGGAATGGCGCGGCCGGAGGTCAGGGTCATGAAGAGGACGAAGAGCGCGGCCACGCCCGCCTTCGGAAGGATGGGCAGGTGCGTGAAAAGGAGAAACGGCGCCAGGGTGGCGACGAGCAGAATGCCGAGCACCCGGGGCGGACCGTGACGGTCCACGAGGGCGCCAATCCAGCGCGACGTGAAGAGCGTCGCCGCGCCGCCGCATAGATAGATCCAGGGCAGGTCCGAGAGGCGGAGCCCGAGATTGCCCACCATGAACGTGCTCAGGTAGGGAATCAGCAAGAAGCCCGCGAAAACCACGCTGAACGTGAGCGCCCAGCCGAGCGGAAGCCCTGGCATCGAGAGGAGCGGGGCGGGAGCGTTCGGGCCCTTTCCGCGCGCTCCCGTGAGGTGATGATCGACAGCGGGCAGGATGCGCCACGAAAGGAGCCACAGGATGCCGGCGAGCGCGCTGATGGCCCAGAAGGGGGTACGAAAGCCCCATTGATTGGCGAGCGCGAGGCTCAGCGGCACGCCGCCGACGGCCGAGATTCCGTAGGATGACATCACCGTGCCAATGGCGCGGCCGCGGCGCTCGGCCGGCACGCGATCGGCGAGAATGGCCATGACGACGGCGCTCATCAGGCCCGCGCAGGCGCCGGCCACGGTCCTCGAGAGGAGCAACCACGTCGGGCCGTTCGCGACGCCGCACGAAAACGTGGCCGCGATGAAACCCATATAAAGCAGCAATAGCGCGCGCTTGCGGTCCCATCGATCCAGCCAGAGCACGCCGAGCAGGCCCATGGCGGCCGAGGCGAGCGTGTAGGCCGACACCATGGCCCCGAACTCCGCCGCCGAAATATTGAACTTGCCGATGAGCTCCGGCCCGAGCGGCATTAAGATCATGAAATCGAGCGTATGCGTGAGTTGAACGGCACCGAGAAGCCAAACGAGGTGGCGCTCTTGCCGTGTCATGGGGGAATCGGCCACGAAAAGACTCCAGGGACGCCCGGGGGTGTGCGAACTGTTGCGTTGCCTACCCTCACCTACAGAGAACCGCGATCTTGATGAAAGTGATAATGAAACCCATTATCAACTGTCAAGGTGATCGTGTGGAGGCGTGCCAGAATTTCGTCCGAAGGGGTGTAATTTTACGTCTTTGTTGGAAGTTTTTCGTACAAAATGAGTGTTGGGACACGTTTTCGGGGGACGAGCACGCGTCGAACGACGCTGTCGCGTCTTCCCCGATCGCCTTCGAGGGATGCCCGTCGAGGTGGTCCAGGGCGAGCCGGCGCTTCACGTCGGCTTCGGTCGTTGCTTCACTCGTGTGGGCGAATCGTGGTATCTGCACTGCCCATGCGTCCGGACCTCCCGACGAATGATTTCGGCTCCGAGGGTTGGTACCGCACCGGTGGCCACACGTATCGGTGCGAGGACGCGGGCATCTTGTTCATCCGCACCGGGGGGGATCTCGCCGAGGACCACGTGGCCGCCCTTTTCGACGCATTCGCGTGGCTCTGCGACGAGCGCGGGCATTCGCACGTGTTCTGGCTCATCGACATCGGGCGGCTCGGCGCCGTCTTACCCGGAGCGCGCACGCGCGCCGCGACCACGCCGGTGCGACCTGAAAACAAGGGCATGGTGCTCTTCAATGGGAGCTTCCGGCAACGGGTGGTCGTGAAGCTCGTCGACAAGGCCACGTCGCTGCTTCAACCGAATACCCCGCCGCTCGTCTTTTCCAGCACCGAGGCGGAGGCGCGCGCCTGGATCGACGAGCGCCGGCGCGTGCTCACGATGCGCGAGAGCCAGTGACGCCGCTTCAGGCGACCCGCTTCATCTTCGCCGCCACCCCGTCCACGATCCGCTGCACCTCCTGGAGGTCCACCGGCTTCGTCAGGTGGTAATCGAATCCCGCCTCGCGTGCTTGCCGCCGGTCTTCCTCCGTCCCCCAGCCCGTCAGCGCCACCAGCACCACCCGACCGAGCCCTTCCTCGGCCCGCAGCCGCTGCGCCACCTCGTAGCCCGTCATTCCCGGCAAACCGATATCCAGGAAGACCACGTCCGGCTCGAACGCGCGCGCCGCGACCAGCGCCGAGGGGCCCGTGTGCGCCACTTCGGTCGTGTGTCCCGTCAATTGGAGCAGCTCTGCCAGGCTCTCCGCGCCGTCGACATTGTCGTCGACCACCAGCACCTTCAGACCGCCAGTCGCTCCTTTGGCCGGCGCATCCCCGCTCGGACCCACCGCTTTGGCTTCCTCGGCAGCTCCGAGGGGTAGGCGCACCGTGAAAATCGAACCTCGGGACGGACCATCACTTGCGGCTTCCACGGTGCCCCCATGGAGCTCCACGAGTCGCCGCACCAGGGTCAAACCGATGCCCAGGCCCCCCTGCGCTCGCTCGATCGAGCGGCCGACCTGCGTGAACATGTCGAACACTTTGGGCAGCATTTCCGGCGGAATGCCTACGCCGGTGTCCTCCACGCGCACGACCACGTGCGCGCCTTCCCGCTCCGCCGCGACGCGGATCCGGCCCCCTGCCGGCGTGTATTTCGCCGCGTTGTTGAGCAGGTTCGCCAGGATCTGCGAAAGCCGCGTCGGGTCGGCCATGAGCCACAGCGGCTCGGTCGGCAGCGACACCGATAACACGTGCCCGGCCGCCTCGATCAGCGGGCGGCTCGTCTCGAGCGCGCTCTCCAGCACCGTCCCGAGCTCCACCCGCGCCTTGCGCAGCTCCACCTTCCCCCGCGTGATGCGCGAGACGTCGAGCAGATCGTCCACCATCCGCACCATGTGCCCGACCTGCCGCTCCATCATCTCGCGAATGCGCCGCGCCTGCGCCTCGTCGCGGGCCATTTGCAGGAGCGTCAGGCCCGTCCGGATCGGGGCAAGCGGGTTTCGGAGCTCGTGGGCGAGCGTCGCCAGAAACTCATCTTTGCGCCGGTCCTGATCGCGCAATTCATCGTAGAGCCGCGCGTTCTCGATCGCCACGGACGCGATGTGCGCGAGCTGGATCAAAATGGCCTCGTCCTGCTCCGTGAACTCGCCTTCGTACTTGTCGGAGAGCTGGATGAGGCCGAGGTTTTTCCCGCTCCGCCCGATGAACGGCGCCGCCAGCCAGCCTCGCATCGGCGGGTGCCGGTCCGCTTCGCCGCTGAAGTTTCGCCACGCCGGATGGGACACGAGCTCGGCCTGCGTGAGCCGCATCGGGCGGTTCGTCTGGCAGACGAGCGCGTAGATGCCCTTGCCCGTGGGCGCCCCCTGGTAATTGCGAAATGCCTCGTACTTCGGCGACAGGGACGGGGCGCTGACCGCCTGGGACCAGTCGTTGCCGAGCGTCAGGCTCGTGACCGACTGGTGCGCGCCGATGATGCGCCGCGCCTCCTCCGTGATCACCCGGAGCACGCTGTCCAGCGACGCGGTCGCGTGAATCGTGAGCGCCGCGTCGGCCACCTGCTCGAGCAGCCGGGCCTGCTCGCGCTCTCGTTCGAGCAACCGCGCGAGCCGCTCCTCGTGGAGCTTGCGGACCGTGGCGTCGACCGTCACCCCGTCGAAGCGCCTGGCCAGCCCGTCCGGCCCGTACGCCGTCCCGCCGAGCGCGCGGATCCATTTGATGGCCCCGGTCTCCGGATCGACCGTCCGGTAATCGATGTCGTACGGCGTTGCATTGTGGATCGAGGTCTCGATGGCCTGCCGCGTCCGCGCCCGGTCGTCCGGGTGAATGCGCTCGTAGAACGTGTCGATCGTCACGCGGGCGTCGGGCGGGAGCCAGAAATGCTCTTTGACGCGTTCGTCCCAGTTGAGCTCGTCGAACGGCAGATCACAATGCCAGAAGCCGATCCCGGCGAGCTCGACCGCGAAATCGAGCCGCTCGTCTCGCTCGCGCAGGCTACGCGCCGTCCGGGCTCGCTCGAGGGCCTCCCAGCAGCGGCCCACGACGGTCCGGACGAGCTCGACCTCCTCGGACGTCCAGCGCCGCGGCCTCGCTTGATCGACGGCCATCAATGCGATGAGCTTGCCGGCCTTGTGTAGCGGGACGCAGATGCCGGCCTGGATCCTTGCCGCCCGATAGGCCGAGAGGTCGTTCGCGGCCCGCGGATCCTGGTCCACGTCGTCCATCACGTACGGCTGGTTCGCCTGCATGGCCTGCTCGAACGCGGGCCCGAAGCCGTCCAACGGCCACCGCCCGGCTATGCTCGGGACGCCCTGCGTGTAGTCACCTGTGACGATGAAGACACGCTCGTCCTCGATTTCGGCATAAACGCAGCGGTCGACGCCGAGGTGCTGGGCGAGCAGGCGTGCCGTCGTGGCCATGATCTCGTCGGGATCGGTGAGCGGCTGCGTGGCGGCGGCGAGCTCCGCGAGGAACCGAAGGCGGCCTTCGCTCGCGCGGAGCGCCTCGTTCGCCTGCTTTCGCTCCTCGGCCAGGGTGAGGACCTTCGTGGCGCTCCCGGCGAACCGCGACAGGCTCGTGAGGATCCGGGCGTCTTCCCGGTCGAACTTCCGCGTCTCGTTGCGTGTGAAGACCCAGACCGTGCCGACGGGTTTGTCGCCGTCGTGAAAGGGGACGGTGAGCGCTTCGACGATGCCCATGTCGGGCACCCCTTCGCGCGGGAACATCTGCGCGGGGTCGCGGAAGAGCAGGGGGGCATTGCGGGCGACGACGACGCCGCAGGGGCTGTTCCACCGATGCATCACCGCGCCGAGGCTGCCCGCGTCCGCTCCTGCGAGGGCGCGCCACCGGAACACCTCCTCGTTGCCGTCGCGCTCGATGACGCTGACGCCGGCCGTGTCTGCCTGGCAGAGGGAAAGGGCGAGCTCGACGAGCTTCGGGAGAATGGCCTCCGGGGCCCCGGTCAGCGTCTCGGCGAGCGCGACGAGGGCGCGGTTTTCGGCTGCATGATCAGGCTGCCTGGACGTGCGACGTGCGAGCTCCACCTCGCAATCTTGCAGAGAGTCCCCTGCGCTCGGGGGGCCCGGCTGTACACGCATGACCCTGGTCCGTGGAAACCTGAATAGGAAGCCAGAGTAACTGACCTAATGGTTCGGGGCAATGAGTAGGGGGGAAAGGATGAGGTAGGGATTTCTCTGAGGGGACCGCTCGCGCGTCTGCCGGCAACCAGCCGGGGCCGGTTCCCACCGGCGCTGGGAACCGGTTCCCACCTGCCGGCGCGTGATGGCCCGAAAACCCGAGGATTTCCGGATGGCACGTGCCCTGCTCGGGTGGGGCGCGGAGGCTTACCATGACCCTTCGTTCCTTCGGTTCCCGTCTCGCCCTGCTCCCCCTCGTTCTCGCGCTCGTACCGGCCTGCGCTGTCGAAATCGTCTCCGGCGGAGGCGCAGAACCCGGCGAGGGAAACCCGCCCAGCGTGCCCGAACCCTCGAACGAGCCCGCGGCCTATGCGGGCAAGGGGTTCGTCGTGCACGAATGGGGCACCGATACCGTGGTCGTCGGCTCGGACGGCTCGCTGCAACGCGGATTGCACCACGAGGAGGAAGATCTCCCGGGCTTCGTCTACGACCGCGTCCGCGCCGGCACGTTGCCGGGCTCGACCTCGGTGCATCTGAAAATGGAGACGCCCGTCACGTACTTTTACGCGGACAAACCGATGAAGGCGCGCGTGCAGGTGGCGTTCCCGAGCGGCGTGCTCACGCAATGGTACCCCGCGGTGGCGAGTTTTTACCCGTGGGTGGCCGAGGCGTACGCGGTGCCGGGCCTCGTCGCCGCCGGTGATCCGGTGCTCGATCCGGCGTTTCCCTGGAATGGGCCGACCTGCCAGGAGAAATACGGCGCCGTCGGGCAGGGGCTGCTCGACTGGGGCGAGGTGGAGATCCTGCCGCGTGGCGAGGACGTTCCGCTGCCCGAGGCCTCGCTCGACGCATTCACGTGGAGCCACGCGCGCGCCGTCGACGCGAATGCGGTGCGCGTGACGGCCGCGCCGACGGCGAGCGGCTCGCCCGAGGCCGAGCGTTTCCTTTTTTATCGAGGCCTCGGCAACCTCACGCCGCCCGCGCGCGTGACCGCGGCCGCGGGCGCGGTCCGCGTCGAGAACACCCTACCCGATGCGCTCGGGGCGCTCTTCGTGGTGAACGTCGGCCCCGCGGGCGGCGCGTTTTCCGTGGTCCCCGCGGGCGTTTCGCCCGGCCAAACCGTGGACCTCGACGCCCCGACGCTCGCCTCCGCCGCGCCGCTCGATGCGTTCGCCGAGGCGCTCGGCGAGGCCGTGACGAGCGCGCTCGACGGCGCGGGGCTCTACCACGACGAATCCCTCGCCATGGTGGCGACCTGGAAGCGGCAATGGTTCCGCACCCCGGGCCTGCGCGTGTTTTACCTCGCGCCCCAAACGTGGACCGACGCGACCTTGCCGCTCTCCGTCGACCCCGCGCCGGACAGCGTGACCCGCGTCATGATGATTCGCGTCGAGGTGATCACGCCCGACCTCGAGGAGGGCGACGTCGCCGCAGCGAAGGGCCTCGCGGATCCGGCGACCGAGGTCGCGTCGAAGGCTCATTTCCAGGGCCTCGGCCGGTTCGCCGAGCCACGCCTGCGCCGCGCCCTCGGTCTGCTCGGCCAGCCTTCCTGGGGCGAGCCGTTCCTCGCGGCGGTGACCTCCGCCGAGACGCGCGCCACGGTGGGCGAATGAGCGGATAGACTCGGACGCCATGGGACGCCGCGACCGAGATGCGCTTCTCGTGCATGCCCGATATGCGGCCGGCGAGCCGCTCGGGCGCGGCGCGCAAGGGATCGTACTGCGCGTGGTGGATCGGGAGGATCCGGGCCGCTCGCTCACGGCGAAGGTGTTCCGGCCGGGCGCGTTCGAGCCTTCGGCCTTGCTGGGCGAGTTCGCGTTGCTCTCGCGGCTGCGACTGCCCGGCGTGGTGCGGGCGCACGACCTCGGCCACGACGAGCGGACGGGAGCGCCCTTTCTGGTGGAGGATTTCGTGCCGGGGCTCGATGCGGCGACATGGGTGCGAGGCGCGACGGGCGACGCGGATCGCAATCGGCGGCTCGCGGACCTCTGCGCGGGTGTCGCGGCCTCGCTCGCGGCGCTGCACGACGCGGGCTTTTTGCACGGGGATCTCAAGCCGGCGCACGTGCGGATGCGGCCCGACACGGACCGCGAGCGGCCCGTCCTGCTCGACCTTGGCGCGGCGGTGTTTTTCCGGGCGCGTGCGCTGGGACAATCGATCGCGGCCTCGCCCGGGTATGCGGCGCCGGAGGTGCTGGCGGGCGCGGCGCCGACGATTCGTTCGGACCTGTATGGCCTCGGTGCGCTCGCCTGGGCCGCGGCGACGGGCGCGCCTCCGCCGCTGGGAAATACGAAAAAGAGGTTGTCTGCGTCGTGCCCGTGGCTCCGGCCCACGCTCGCCGAGATCGTCGAGGCGCTCGTCGAGGTGCACCCGCTCGATCGGCCCGAGGATACGCGTCGGGTTCTGTCGTTCCTCGGGGCCTCGGCGACAAGGGCGGGCGAGCGGCTCGGGGCGCCGCCAACGCCTGTCGGACGGGAGGCGGAGATCGCCGCGCTCTCCGCGCCGTCCGTATCGCCCGTTCGTTATGTCGTGGGGCCGAGCGGCGCGGGAAAAAGCCACCTCGCGCGGGAGCTCTTGACGCGTACGTTATGCGCGGGCCGGGCCGCGCGGCTTGTCTCGTTGCCCGCGGAGGCGGGCTCGATCGTGCCGCGTCTGATCGGGTTTTTCCGCGGAATGGAGCCGGCGCCGCCGCTCGCGCCCGCGGCGGAGGGCGGGACGGCGCTGCTCTTGATCGACGGGCTCGAAGCGGGTCCGCCGGAGCTCGCGGCGGCCCTCGATGCGTATCGTTGCCGCAACGCACGGGCGCCGGGGCTCGACGTGGTGGTGACGGCGCGCGCCGCGCCTGCGGGCGCGGATGTGCTCGGGATCGAGCCGCTCGCGGGGGAGGCGTTTGTCGCGCTTTGCCATTCGCTCGGTTTGTCCGACGCGGCGGCGATCGAACGCGCGCGGGCGGCCTCGGAGGGTTTGCCCGGGTGGCTCCTCGCGTCGCTCGGGCGGGTGCCGCTCGAACGGGATACGGCGCTTGGGCGGGCCTCTGGTTTGCCTCTGGGGGCGCGGGGCGTGCTCGCGGCGATCGCGCTGTCGGGCGGGGCCATGCCCGAGGGGGTTTGTCATGTGATCACGCGGCGTCTCGGGGGCGAGGGGGCGTCGCTGCTCGCGGAGCTTCTGTCGGCGTCCTTGATCGGACGTCGGGTATCCGGGGACGTGCGGTACGTGCTTTCCTCGCCCGAGCTCGGGCCCGATCTCGCGGCGGCGCTCGCTACACCGGAGCTCGTGGACCTCGTGGCCGAGGTTTGGCTGAGCGAGCCAAATGCCGATGCCGCGGCGCTGCTCTCCGTGGCGAAGGCGGCGGCGCTGTCCACGCGGCGGGACGAACTCCTCGCGCGGGCGGCGCGGGCGGCGCGAGAGAGCGGGCTTCTTTCGCTCGAAATCGAGGCGCTTTTGTTGCTTTTGCAAAACCCGGCGCAGCGCACACGGGACTTGCTTTGCCGCCTCGAGCGGCTGGTCCGCGACGCGGGTTTGCCCGGGGCGCATCCCGAGGTGCTCCGCTGGCTCGACGAGGCGGCCTCGCAGGACGCGAGCTTGCGCCCGCTCTCGTTGCGACGGCGCGCCGAGCAAAAGGCCCGCGCCGGCGCGACGCCGGAGGCGCGCGCGCTCGCCGAGGAGGCGCTCGCGGCGGCGCGGCGCACGCACGATCGGCAGGCCGAGGCGTTTGCCCACGGCACGCTCGGCCTCGTGGCATTGTTCTCCGCCGATTACACCGACGCGGCCGAGCATCTCGCCCGCGTGCAGGCGATCCTCGGCGAGCGGGGCTCGGACGATCCCGAGGAGCTCGCGCGGATCCACCACAATGCGGGCGTCGTGGCCCTGTATCGGAATCGCGCGGAGCAGGCAATCGAAACGTTCTCGCGGGCGCTCGGGGAGAAGCGGGGCCTCGGGGATCGCGCGGGGATGCGCTCGTGTTTGATGAACCTCGGCATGGCGCTCGGGCGCGCGGGACGGCATGCCGAGGCGGAGGCGGCGCTCGCCGAGGCGACGTTGCTCTCGCGATCCCTCGGGCAAGAGGCGGGGCTCGGCTGGTGCCTTTTTACGCGCGCGGAGCTCGAGGTTCGTCGCGGCCATTTCGCGGCGGCGGCGCCGTTCGTCGTGGAGGCGTGGGCGCTCGGGGAATCGCTGCCCGCGGTGGTGCGGGCCGACCTTTTGATCCTGCGCGCGCGGATCCGGGCGCGCGCGGGCGACGGCGCGGGCGCGCTCGCGGCGCTCGGTGAGCTCTCGGCCGAGGCGCGGGCGCGGGATGCGCTCGTCGATGTGCGGGCGCGACTCGCGGAGGTGGAGGCGAGGCTCGCGACGTTGCCGACAGAGCCACGGCGCGCGGGGCGGATCGCGATCGGGGCGCTCCGGCGCGCGCGGGAGGCGCGGCTCGTGGAGGGCGAGGCCGAAGCGCGGGAAGCCCTTTCGCGTGCGCTCGCGGCGCGGCGACCGGTTCGATATGCTCCGCGCATGGCGGCGGAGGACGCGGGGGAGGAAGCGCTCTGGGAATTTCTCGCCGGCGCGGCGCGCGCGTCTCCCGAGGAGCTTGGCCTCGACCTCGCGCGGCGCATCGCTTCGCGCGCGGGCGCGGAGCGGGCGTTCGTGGTGCTCGCCTGCGGGGCGGTGCGGATCGGCTCGGTGTACGGCGCGGATCTGGACGGGCTCGCCCTCACGGAGGCCGGGAAGCGGCTCGACGCGGGCCTCCTGCGAGAGGCGCTCGGCAGCGCGGAGCCATTGTATCAGCGGGACATACCCACCGCGGGCGGTCGAGGCGCGCGGCTCGTCGTCGCGGGACCCGAGGGGCCGCAGGGCAGCGCGATCGTCGTGGTCGAACATCGATTCCGGCCCGGCGCATTCGATCGCGTGACGGCCGCGGAGGCGCGTCGATGGGGCATTCTCGCGGCGCTTGTCTTTCGACTCTCGGCCGCTGCCGAGCCGGAGGAGGAGACGCTCGCCCCGCGCCCGGTGACCCGGAAGGATCCGGGTTTGGCAGGGAAACCTGCGCCGGATCCGCCGGGCGCGACGACGTTGATTCCGGTCTCCGGGCCGCGCCGCAGTTTTCCCGGGATCGTGGGCGATTCCCCGGCGCTCACGCGCGCGCTCGGGCGGCTCGAAGCGGCGCTCCCGAGTGATCTGCCGGTCCTCGTCGTCGGCGAGACCGGCGTGGGGAAGGAGATTTTCGCGCGGGCGCTGCATGACCTTGGTCCGCGGGCGCGGGGTCCGTTCGTCGCGATGAACTGCGGCGGGATCCCGGACACGCTTTTCGAGGCGGAGCTCTTCGGGCACGCGCGTGGCGCCTTCACGGGCGCGGAGCGCGCGCGGACGGGGCTCCTCGTGCAGGCGAACGGCGGGACGCTTTTGCTCGACGAGATCGGCGAGCTCTCGCTCCTCCGTCAGGCCTCGCTCTTGCGGGCGCTCGAAGCGCGGCGATTCCGGCCGATCGGCAGCGACGAGGAGCGCGCCTTCGACGTACGGATCGTGGCCGCGACGAACCGCGACCTCGAAAAGGCGGTGGCCGACGGAACGTTCCGGCAGGACCTCTTTTATCGATTGAATGCGATCACGATCCGCGTCCCGCCCTTGCGCGAGCGGGCCGAGGACGTGCCGCTCCTCTGCCGCGCCTTCCTTCCGGGCGCGACGTTCGCCGAGGACGCGCTCGCCGCGCTCTCGGCGCATCCCTGGCCCGGCAACGTGCGCGAGCTACGCAACGTGATGGAGCGGCTCGGCGTGCTCGGCGCGTCGCGGATCGAACGGGCGCACCTGCCGCGGGCGATCCGGGGGCGGGGCGCGGCGATCCCCGAAGCGGACGAGCGTGCGCCGATCCGGCGGGCCCTCGCGGAGACGGGAGGGAACATCAGCCAGGCGGCTTCGCTCTTGGGTTTGTCGAGGCAGGGGCTGAAGAAACGAATGGTGCGGCTCGGGATGCGCGAGCCGACCACTTCGCGGAAAAAGCTCGGGTAGGTGGTGGACGTGATGGGCAGGGATGCAATGCGGACATGGGTGGCGTTTTTCGGGGCGATTTGTCTCGCGGGTTGCGGCGCGGAGGCGGAGGGTTCGTCCGATGGAACGGCGCCGCTCGTTTGCGCGGCGACGGCGGCGGAGGGGATCGAGGTCGCGGCGACGGACGGCTCGGGGGAAAACGGGTATTCGCTGGGATATGCGCCGCACGCCGTGGCGAGTTGCCTTCTCGTGTACGTGCATCCGGATGGATCGCTGCGGGCGCGGGATCTCGCGCGGGGCGGCGAGGAGACGCTCGCGGAGGCGGTCGAGGCGCCGCGGCGGCCCACGGCGTTCGGCGGGGTCGTGGCCTGGGAAGCCCTGGAGGCGGGGCAGCGCGTGGTGCGGGTGCGCGCGGAGGGAGCGACGCGGACGGTGACGGGCCCGTTTGATCACGCGGGGGAGCCTCGCGCCGCGGGGGATGCGGTGGTGTTCACGGCCTGGCTCTCGGCGGAGGAGGCGGGGGATACGGATATTTTTCTTTACGAGCCGGGAAAGGCCTCTGTCATCGTCGTGGCGAGCGGACCCGGACAGCAGCGATTTCCCGATATTTCGGATACGTACGTGGCGTTTGCCGATTTCGCGGAGGACGCCGACGGCCGGTTCGACGAGAATGCGACCGACGCTTCGGATGTGGTCGTGATGGAGCGCGGGACGGGACGAACGACACGCCGCGCGCGGCCGGGAAAACAAGCCTTTCCGCTTCTCGGCGCCGACGAGCGTGTGGTCTACCTCGAATGGGGGCCGCTGCACCCGGAGCCGAAGTTCAGCGCGTATACGCTGATCGTGGGGGACGTGGGTGCGTCCGGGGAGACGGACGTGGCGGTCGTGGACATCGAGACGGCGCGGCCGTATGTGCGGCCGACGGCGCGGGGGGGCTTCATCGAATGGGTGCAATGGCGGAATGGAGCGCCCGCCACGCTGTTCCGGCAGCCGGCGGATCTGGGCGCGGAAGCGACGGTGGTGACGGGCATGGAGAGCGATGAGCTTCATGCGCCGGTCGCGGGGGAGGGGATGACCGTGGTCGCGGCGCGCGCGGCGGCCGGGGCGATGGTGATCCGCGCGGCGGAGCGGTGAGCTTCAGCGCCTGGTTTTTCGAACGAGACCACGTGCGGAGGCGAATCCACGTCGACGCTCGGGCCGCAGCCTGCCGCGGCAAACAGCGTTATGAGAGCAGCCTTTCGTGCATCATTTGTCTTTCAAGAAAGCACGACATGGCCCTATGCTCGCGCCGTCTCCCCGGAGAAGCCATGCCCTTCCGACCCGATCCCACGTTTTATCCGTCGCCGCGTATGGCCATGGACGCGCCGCGCGAGCGGCTCGCCTACGTCGCCGCCCCGGACGCGAACGCCGTGCTCGGACGCCCGAACCCGCTCCGCGACGGCCTCGCCACGGTCGACCTCGACCCGCGGTCGCCCACGTACAGCCAGATCATCGCCCTCGCCGAGGTGCCGAACTTCGGCGACGAGCTGCATCATTCCGGCTGGAACGCGTGCAGCGCCGCGCTCTGCCCGTACGCGCCGCACCCCCACGTGGAGCGCCGCTACCTGATGCTGCCGGCCCTGCGTTCGTCGCGCATCTACGTCTTCGACACGAAGCTCGATCCGCGCAGGCCCAAGCTCGTCCGCACGATCGAGGCCGAGGAGATCGCCTCGCGCACCGGCTACTCGCGCCCGCACACGCTGCACTGCGGGCCCGACGGGATCTACGTCTCGGCGCTCGGCAACCCCGCGGGCGAGGGCCCCGGCGGCATCTTCGTCCTCGACTGCGAGAGCTTCGACGTGCTCGGCCGCTGGGAGATCGACCGCGGGCCGCAGCACCTGCACTACGATTTCTGGTGGCACCTCGGCCACGACACGCTGATTTCGAGCGAGTGGGGCACACCGAACATGATCGAGAACGGCGTGGTGCCGGAGCTGCTCCTCGGCAAGAAGTACGGCCATCGGCTGCACGTCTGGGATCTCAGGCGCCGCAAGCACGTCCAGGCGCTCGACATCGGCGACGAGCACCAGATGGCCCTCGAACTGCGCCCGGCCCACGATCCCACGAAGGCCTGGGGCTTCATGGGCGTGGTCATCAGCGTCGCGGACCTCTCGGCCTCGGTCTGGCTCTGGTACCGCGAAGGCGAGCGCTGGGCGATCAAGAAGGTGATCACGATCCCGGCCGAGCCCGCCTCGGCGGACCTCTTGCCGCCGCTGCTCAAGGGCTTCGGCGCCGTGCCGCCGCTCGTGACGGACATCAACCTGTCGCTCGACGACAAGTACCTCTACGTGTCCTGCTGGGGCACGGGCGAGCTCCGGCAGTACGACGTGTCGAACCCGCACGAGCCGAAACACGTGGGCTCGGTGCACATCGGCGGCATCGCGCGGCGCACGCCGCACCCGCGCTCGGGCGGTCCGCTCACGGGCGCGCCGCAGATGGTCGAGGTGAGCCGCGACGGCAAGCGCATCTATTTCACGAGCGGCCTCTACACGACCTGGGATGAGCAGTTCTACCCGGACGGGCTCAAGGGCTGGATGGTCAAGGTCGACGTCAAGGAAGGCGGCGGGATCGAGCTGGATCCGGACTTCTTCGTGGACTTCGGGCCGCGCCGGGCCCACCAGGTCCGGCTCGAAGGCGGCGACGCTTCCTCGGATTCGTTCTGCTACCCGTGACCAGCATCTGGCCCTGGATCACGCTCGCGGCCCTCGGCGCCTACCACGGCTTGAGCCCCGGCATGGGCTGGCTCTTCGCGGTGGCGCTCGGGCTGCAAGAGAAGAGCGGAAAAGCCGTGCTACGCGCGCTCGTCCCCATCGCGATCGGCCACGCCGCGAGCGTGGGCCTCGCGGTGGGGCTGCTCGCGGCGGGCAAGGCGAGCATTCCGACGGGCATCTTGCCGTGGATCACCGGCGGGGTGCTCGTGGCGTTCGGCATCTTCAAGCTCGTGCGCCCGCGGCACCCGCGCTGGGTGGGCATGCGCGTGAGCGCGCGTGACCTCGTGGTGTGGTCGTTCCTGATGGCCACGGCGCACGGCGCGGGGCTCATGCTGCTGCCGGTCTTCGTGCTCGGCGAGGACAACCCCGCGCCTTGCCACGGCCCGTCGTGCCACGACGCCGCGGGGATCTCGCTGTCGAGTCCCGGCGGATACCTGGCCGCGATCTCGCTGCACACGCTGGCGATGCTGGCGGTCTCGGCGATCGTGGCGCTGATCGTCTACTACAAGGTCGGGCTCGCGATGCTCCGGCGCGCGTGGTTCGACCTCGATCGCGTCTGGGCGGGGGCCTTGATCCTCGCAGGGGTGATCGGGCTCGTGCTCTGAACGGCGCCGCGCCGGGGCTCTGCCCCGGACCCCGCGGGGGCTGTTCGCCCCTCGACCCGAACCAGGGCAAGCCCTGGACCATTTGGGGAAGAACTGCGCGATGCGCAGTTCTTCCCACAGGCCGGTGGCAAGACCATGGAGGTGCGTTGCACGCTGGCGACGGGCGCGTGGCCCGTTGAACCGTCAACGCTTCTGTCTTGGTTGGCAGGATCGTCGTTGGTCTTGACCTGGCCTGTTCGATGAACTGCGCATCGCGCAGTTCATCGACCCCGGGTCCAGCGCTTGCGCTGGTCCGGGTCCAGGGGCGGACAGCCCCTGGTGGGGCCCGGGGTGAAACCCCGGCGCGACGCCGTGGAGCACCCTCTGGGCGCAGGCAAGAACTGGAACAAAGTTCTAGAACCTTGTTCCAGTTCCGGGCTACGCTCGGCGTATGAAGACCGTCGTCGTCACGGGGGGAAACCGGGGCATCGGGCATGCCGTGGCGCGGGAGCTCGTCACGCGCGGGTGCCGCGTGGTGCTGCATGCGCGGGACCGGGAGCGCGGGGAGCGAGCGCGTGACGAGCTCGGCGGCGCGGGGCCTGGGGAGGTCACGCTCGTCTGGGGGGATCTCTCCACGAAACGTGGCATTCGAGAAACGGCGGAGGCGATCCTCGCGACCTGTCCGCGTATCGACGTGTTGATCCACAATGCGGGGCTCTGGCCGAGCGAGCGGACCCTGAACGAGGACGGGCTCGAGATGGCCTTCGTGGTGAACCACCTCGCGCCCTTCATGCTCAATCACCTGCTCGAAGCGCGCCTCGTCGAGAGCCGGAGCCGCGTCGTGCAGGTGAGCGCGGGCATTTACGTGAAGGGTCGTCCCGATCTCGAAAAAACGCCCACCGGGGACGACTTTCATCCGCTCGGGACCTATCCCACGACGAAGCTCTGCAACTTGCTCTTGGTCCCGCGATTCGCGGCGCGGTGGAAAGAGCGCGGACCGACGATCCTCGCGCTGCATCCGGGCGTCATTCGCACGGGGCTCGGGGATCGGAAGGGGCTGCTCGGCGGACTCTTGCGCGTGGTGAAGCGGCTTTGGAAATCACCCGAGGAGGGCGCGCGGCCCGTCGTGAAGCTCGCGCTCGATCCGGCGCTCGAAGGTGTGACGGGAAGGTACTATCACCTCGACATGGAGACGGAGCTTCACCCCGTCGCGCGGAAGGAAACGCTCGCGGCCGGGCTCTGGGCGCAGGCGCAAAAGCTGTCCGGGCTTGGTGAGGCGGGTTGATGGCGCCGAAGCAGAAGCGCGGCGAGGATACGACGAAGCGCTTGCTGGATGCGGCGCTCGACGTATTCGCGAAAGGCGGGCACGAGGCATTCACCGTGCACGCCGTCGTGGCCGCGAGCGGGGTGAGCCTCGGCAGCCTGTATCACCATTTCGGCAATGCCGACGGCCTCGCCGCCGCGTTGTATGCCCGCTGCATGGGCGCGCTGCTCGATGATCTCGTGGCCTCGCTCGAAGGCGTACGCGGGGCCCGCGCCGGCGTCGCGGCCCTGGTGCAGGCCTACTTGCGACACACCGCCGCGCAGCCCGCGTCCGCGCGCTTCGTGCATGCCTCGGCGTATGCGAGCTTCCTGCCCGCCCACGCAGCCACGATCGCCGCCTCCAAGCAGGACCGCATCGCCGCCATCTCCGCGTGGCTCCGGCCCCACGTGAAGGCCGGCCGCATCGTGGCCCTGCCCGAGCCCTTGATCGAGATGCTCGTCATCGGCCCGGTCGCGGAGACGGCCCGGCGCTGGCTCGCCGGCGCCCCCGAGATCGACCTCGACGAGGCGGCCCGGGAGCTGCCCGAGCGCATCTGGCAAGCGCTCCGCCGTGCGCCCCGGCGGCGGCCCCCGGGCCTCCGGCAAAGGGCTCGGCGGAAGGATCGTTGACGGGGACCCACGAAGAAGCCCTCGCCGACGCCGCTCGCTCTTCGTACACTGCGCGCCGCGTGGAGGTCCTTTCGCTCTGCCCCTTTCGCGCCGGGGCCTTGATCTGGCAGGCTGCGCCGGGCGCTTATTCGCTCACGGTGATCGTCAAGGCGACGTTCACCATCGTGCCCGGCGGCGAGGCGACCGTCACGGAGACGCAGGTACCCGTGACGACCCTCGCCGAGGGCGGCGCCGAGGATCTCTCGCCGCTCAAGCCCCGCGTGGACGTCCTCGTCCTCGGCGCGACCGACCCCGAGGCGCGTGTCGCCGTCGAAGGTGCCATCCTCCCGGCCGGCGGCCCGATGCCGCCGCAAGCGCCTTCGCGCAGGCTGCTCCTCGGCGACGAGGCGTACGCCTGGGCGCAGGGAGTGCTCGCCGGAGAGGCGCTCGCCGCGGGCCCGCCGCCCGAGGGCTTCGAGTTCGCCTTCTTCCAGTGCGCGCCGCGTGAGCAGCGGATCGACCTGCTTCGCATCGCCGCTTCGATCGGCATGGACCGCATCCTCCCCATGCCCGGCCGGATCGAGACGCGCCTGCCGCAGCGCCGCCCCCACGCCTTCCGCGTCGATCCAAAGGGCGGGCGCGTCACCGAGATCGCGCTCCGCTGCGACACGCTCTGCATCGACGCCGAGCAAAAGACGATGGTCCTCACGTTCCGCGGGCTTGCCGATCTGAAGAGCGGCGCTGAGGCCGACGTGGGCAAGATCGTGGTCGCCGCGCATCCGGAAGGGAAGCGCATCCGGCCCGAGCGGATCGATCGGTTCCTGCGCCTCGGCGAGTCGCTGGAGGAAGACGTCGAGGCGGGTTTGAACCTCCTGGAGATGCGGCACGACGCGGTGCTCATCGCCCCGAAGAGCGGCGATACGATGGTGCTGCCGGAGCAGGCGGAGGCGCCGCCGATCCGGTTCGTGGATCCCGCGCCGCCCGATGCTTCGCAGCGGCAGCGCACGCGCACGATACCGATGCCCACGGATCGGAACGAGGTCGGCCTGCCGAGCCTGACGGCCGCCTTGCCCTTCCGTCCTCCTCCCCCGGATCCCATCGCGGCGCCGCCGCTGCCGCCGCCGCCCGTGTCGCCGCCGTCGCCGTCGCCGTCGCCGAAGCTCATCGCGGAGCCGCTCACCGAGGACACGACGCTCGACATGCCGAAGGCCGCGGCGCCGCCGTCGTCGAAGGGGCGTGAGATCGGACGCCGGGTCGAGCCGCTTCCGGACGCGCCCGCCCCGCCGCCTTCGACCGGCAAGCCGGCCACGCCGGCGAGCAAGCTGCCGATCAAGCCGCCCGCGCCGCTCGCGCCGCGCCTCGCGAAACCCGCGGGTCCGAGTGCAGGCCCCCCGCGCCCCTCGCCGCCGCGTCCGGGGCCGGTGCAGGGAGGAAAGGTCGCCGCGCCCCCGCGCGTGTCCGCGCCTGCGCCCGCAGCGACTCCCGCAGCCGCGCCCGCTTCCGCACCCGCGCCCGCTCCCGCCGATCCTCCGCCATCGAGCTCCCCCGTTCCCTTCGATCCCGCCTCGATCCCCATCGACCGCTGCGCTGCGGTCGCCGCCGAGCTGCGCCATCGTCCCGACGGTCGCGACGCGCTCCTCGCGCTGAACGCTCTCTCCAGCGCGTCGTGGGCCTCCGTGGAGCGGCACTGGGCCGACGCGATGGCCCAGGAAGCCACGCAGGGAGAGCGTCGGTTGTTGCTCGCTTACGACACCGCCTATCACGCGACGCAGGAGCGGCTCGGCTTGCCTGTTGGGCTCGCCGAGCATGCGCGCCTCCAGGTCGCCGCCGAGCGCGGGACGACGGCGGAGGTCCTCGCCGAGCTCGGGCTCGAGCCTTCGGATCAGGCGCGATTGGGACGCGTGTGGGCAGAGCGGCTGGTCGACGACCCCCGCCTCATGTCGAAGCTCGCCGCGGCGCTCGGCGCGGCGCGCGCTTCGTGATCAGATGCCCTCGGCGGAGACGCTCTGCTTCTCGGCGCGCGCGACCGAGGACGCCGCGTGGTTCTTCTCGGCCTGATCACGCACCCCCGTGACGGCCTTGTCCGCGGCCGTGCAGAGCTCCGGCGTCACCACCGACGAGGGCACGGGCATCTTCGGATCGACGAGGATCTCGAGCTTTACGATCGTCCGCTCCCCGTCCACCGCGCGCAGCCTCCACGTGGCGCGGAAATCGTCCACGTTCCCGCGCTCCATCTTCGCGGTGATGCGCTCCTCGTTCCCGTCTTTGACAGGCTGTCCGATCTTCGTCACGACCCAGACCGTCGCGGCGCCGTGCAGGATCGGCACCTCCAGGTACACCTCGCTCACGCCCTTCGTCCGCGAGAGCAGCTTGCTCTGCTTGAAGGGCTTGATGACCTTCTCGTAGTGCCGGTAATCCGTGACGATCCGCCGCACCTCGTCGATCGGCGCGTGCACCAGGATCGCCGCGCCGCCCGTGTCGATCGAGCTCTCCGGATCCGTCGTCTTTTGCGTGTATCGCTGCGCCTTGCCGCGGGCCTCGAGCCGCGCGGCTTCTTCATCGCCCGCGCGCGCGAGGTTCGGCACGGCGCCGAGGGTGGTCAGGGTCGTGAGCAACGCGAAAGCGATGTGGCGCAGGCGAAGCATCATGGGTGTCTCCGGAAAACGACAACGTGGATTCGTCGTCGTCGTCGCCCTCCCGAAGTGCACGAGGCATGCCGGCCACGTCGGAAGATGGGAGTGACCCACGAAAACCGCAGGATTTCAGAGGATCGCGGCGTTCTCCGGCGCGCGGATCCTGCGGGGGCGTGACAGTTCGTTCACTCCCGCCCTGCCGGCGGTGCCGGGGAGGCGGGGGTCGGCGGCGCCGGCGTCGAGGGAGGCGGCGCCGCTTCCTTGCTCGTGCGCGTATCGGCCTCGTCGAGGGGGGCCATCTTGCAAGTACCGTCGAATTGGACGCCGCGATCGATGAAGATGGCCGGCGCGTGCAGCGCGCCCGTGACCTTGGAGGGGGCGTAGAGCTCGATGGCGGTGCGGGCGCGGATGCTCGCGTTGACCTCGCCCCCCGTGACGATGCAGGCGCCGACGAGGATGTCGCCGGAGACGCGGGCGCCATCGCCGATGACGAGCACGTCGTCGCCACGGATCTCGCCCTGGAAGTCGCCGTCGAGGCGGACGCGGCCCTCGAAGTAGAGCTTGCCCTCGAAGCGGGTACCTCGCCCGAGCAGGGCGTTGATCTCCGTGGGCCGATGCCCAGCCTGTGCGGCCGAGGCCTCCACGCGCGGCGGCAGATCATCCTGTCCGGAGAGCGGCTCCATGCCTCCGTGCCTTACTCCACCCCCACCCCCAAGAGCAACTCAGGACTTGATGAGCGAGCGAACCTCGATCTCCAGGTTTTGCTCCTCGGCGACCACGTCCATCGCCTTGCGCAGCTTGCTCACGCCGACCGACTGGGGCACGTCGATGCGCGCTTCCATGCGGAAAAGCTGCGATCCCGTGACCGGCGCGGCGTACGCGGTGGCTTCGAGCGACACGATGTTCACGCCTGCGTGCGCGAGCGCCCGCGTCACGGCGCGCACGATGCCCTCGTGATCGAGCGCCTCGGCCGTCACGGCACACGGGATCGTGGGGGCGCGCCGGTGCTCCTCGGGCGCCTTCGTGCGGCGCGCGAGCACGGTGAGGCCCGTGCTCTTCTGCAGCTCGCCGAGGTCCTTCTCGATGGCGCCCACGGTTTCCGGGGGACCCGAGGCGAGCAGGAGGATGCCGAACTCGGCGCCGAGGATGGCCATGCGGCTGTCCTCCACGTTGCCCCCGTGCTTGGTGAGGTACTCCGTCACCTCCGCGACGAGGCCCGGTCGATCGGGTCCCAGGCAGGACAGGACCACGTACACGTCTTGTTGCGTCATGCGGCGCATCCTAGTCAATCGCGCCGGGGACCGCGAGCGTACTGGCGACGAGGTGCGCGACCCGGACGGGCTCGGGGAGGCGACCGTGGACGGCGAGCCGTCGGATCACCGCCGTGGCCTCGTCCATGCCGAGGCCCGCGCGCTGGATGAAGAGGTCGGCGCACGGCTCCATCGGCCCCGCCTTCTCGACGAGCTTCCATTTCCGGGCGCCGCCGCGGACCTTTTCGAGCAGCGCGTGCCGCACGGCCGGGACGTTCGGCTCGCGCTTCGACACGATCAGCACGGCCATGCCGAGCCGCGCGGCGAGGTCGTGGATGTCGACCACGTTGAAGCCCGCGAGCGCGATGCCTTCCATCATCACGAGCCGTGTATGCGCGGCGAAGCGCGAGCGGCTGATCATCGAGGCGAGGACATCCGTGGCGTTCGCGCCGTCGCGCCGCACCTTCGAGGAGAGCACGCCTTCGAGCCTCGTTCCGGCGAACGCGACGCCCACGATCGGCACGTCGCCGCGGTGCGCGCGCGGGAAGGGCGCGTCGTCGACGCCGATGACGTGGGAGAAAGGGCTCATGGGCTTCGGGGCGCGGAGGATGGCTCGCGCGCCCCCTGCCATCCTTGATACAGGAGAAGGCCAGCCCATGCCCATCGAGGATCCCGACCTGCGCGAGCTCATGGCTCGAGGGCAAGCAGGCCATGGGTCACCGTGACGAGGCCCTTGCCCTCGTGCGTCGAGCCGTGCAGGCGTGGAGCCAAGGCGACTCCACCACGAGCCGTGTCGACGACAGGCACCTCGGGCTCTGTGAGTTCTTGCTGGACTTCGGAGAGCCCCTGGAAGCGCTCGACTTCGCCGAGCGGTTATGCCGAGCCGTCGAGCAGATGCCGCAAGGCCGCACCGAAAGCCGGCTTCTGCGGATCGCAGGTTATTTCATCGGACGGAGCCTCCTGGATCTCGGACGATGCGAGGAAGCTCGCGCGCATGTGACAGCTTGTCTCGAGGCTCTTCCAGCGCCGCCGCCGGGCAGGGAGAGCGGGTTCCGTCAGCGGCTCGAGCGCCTGCTGGGGGAGATCCTGCTGCGCCAGATGTCGATCATCAAGGCGTGACGGTGAGGACCGGAAGCTTGGCCGGGTCGAACCTGAGGCCCGGGTTCGAGCCGGCGCCGTCCGTGTCGCAGTAGGTCCAGCGCCCGCCGTCGAGGCTCACGCGGTAGGTGTAGCGGTAGGTGCCGGCGGCCGGGGCGGTGAACGAGCGCTGGTACTCGTCGTCGTTGCCGTATTGCTGGTTGAACGTGGCCGGGAACCACTGCCAGCCGCTCTGGGTGGTGGGATTCACGTTGGCCGGGCCGTACCCGACCTCGGCCTTCACCGTGGCATTCACGCCGTTCAGATTCGTGATGTCGGCCTCGTAGACGCGGCCGTAGACGAGTGGCGTCGCCTGACCGGCGGCCACCGTGAGCGACGTCGGGAATTGCAAATTGCAATAGTCGATCTCGGCGGGCAGGTCCGACTCGTTCATGGTCGCGTCTTCGGCGCCGCAGTCGCAGATGTGGGCCGGGGTGCCGTAGGTGCTCCGCGGGGCGGCGGTGCCGACCACGAAATCGGCCCCGTTGTCGTTCGTGTCCTTGCAACCGTCGTCGACGCGGAAAACCGCTTTCTTCGGATCGCCCGTATAGGGCCCGGGCAAAGCGTCTTCCTTGTCCACATCCTCGTAGCAATCCGCGAACTGCCCATAGCCGATGAAATCGACGAGCGACGTGTTGCCAAGGGGGCAACCGCCGGTCACCTGCGTGTAGCTGCTCACGAGCGCTACCTTGCCATTGCCGCTGTAGACCGAGGCGGTGTGCGTGACGTCCGGCGGCACCGGGAGCCAGGTGCCATAACTCCCGATCCCGGAACCCTCCTGGATCAAGAAATAACCGCCGGGCGGAATCGTCTTGTTGGTCAGGTACGACGAGGTGTAGAAGAGCCCGTTTCCGGACGCGAATTGCAGCGACCACTCTTTCAGGGTCACCGGCGTCTTACCGCGGTTGTGCAGCTCGATGTAATCGTTCAAGTACGTCGCACCGGACTCGCCCCCATAACCGTAGACCTGGCTTATCACCACGGAGCCGATGCACGATGACGGCGGCGCGCCGGTCGAAAAGCCCGTCATCTGCGTGTACGCCGCGCCGAGGGCATTCCCATACGGATCCTCTGCCGCCGTGGTCACGCGCAGCTTGTACGTCGTGCCGTACGAAAGCGCCGGCGCCGGGACGAGCGTCGCGACGGTGCCGCCGTTCGACATCGTGGGCGCCTGGGCGGCGAAGCCGAGGCACGAGGCGAAATCGTCGGTCGAGAGCTGGATCGTGCCCGTGCACGGGCCGATGTCCGTCTGCGCGCCGAGCGTCGCCGGATTCATGGGCATGCTGAACGTCACGGCCACCGTCGCGCCCGCGGCCACGCCCGTCGCCGCGTCGGTCGGCGTGGTGCTCACGACCGCGGGGGCATCGCAGATGCCTCCGATGCACGCGCCGGTCTGGCAATCGGCCGCCGTGGTGCAGGCCTGCCCCGAGGCGCAGGGCAAACAGGTTCCGCCGCCGCAATCGACGTCCGTCTCCGATCCGTTCTTCACGCCGTCGTCGCAGCTCGCCGGCTGGCAAACGTGGCCCATGCACACGCCGCTCGGGCATTGCGGGCCGGTGTTGCACTCGACGCAGGCTCCGTTGCCATCACAGAGCTTGCCGTCATTCGCGTTGCAGACCGTGTCGGCGGGGAGGGGCGGATGCAAGGGAACGCCCGCGTCGCAAAGATCGCTCGTGCAGACGTTCCCGTCGTTCGGCGTGTCGTTCGCATCGACGGCACTCATCGTGCTCCCGGCACCATCGCATTGCTCGACGCGGCAATCGCCGGCTTGCTGATTTGCCGTGGGCGTCCCCGCGCCCACGAACGACGTGCCGCAGGCGCCGGCCTCGCACGTGGCGACGATGCATGGGGTGCCGGGTGAGGGGCAATCGGCGGGCGTCACGCACATCGGGGCGCCGCCGCCCGAGCCGCCTGCGCCACCAGCGCCGGCCATCCCGCCCATGCCGCCCGCGCCCATGCCGCCCGCGCCACCAGCGCCACCCATTCCACCGGAACCGCCCGCGCCGCCGGATCCGCCGCTGCCACCGCTCCCGCCAGCGCCGCCGCTCCCGCCTGCGCCAGCGCCGCCGCTCCCGCCCGCGCCGCCGCTCCCGCCACCGCCCGCGCCGCCGCTCCCGCCTGCGCCGCCCTCACCGCCCATTCCGGCATCGCCACCGGCGCCGCCGGGACCCATCCCGCCGATGCCGCCCGTGCCGCCGGCGCCGCCGGCGCCGCCGGGACCCATGCCGCCTTGTCCGCCCGGTCCGCCCGTCCCACTGCTGGAACTCCCGCTCGTCGTCTGCGACTCGGCGTCACATCCGACGCCGCCCGCGAGGCTCGCGACGGTGAAAAGGAAGATGGCAACGCGGCTCTGCATGAAGGCTCCTCGTGAATGGGGTGACGGGGCGATCTTCCCATTGCCCCTCCGATTCACGCGAGATCCGCGGGCGCCAGAAATGAGATCAGGGCGCGCCAGAGCGAGCCCGCGCGCCGCGCATCTGGCTCGCCGCGACGCCGTACCAGCGCTTGAATGCGCGCAAGAACGCGCCCGTCTCGCGGTACCCCAAGACCACCGCGATCTCCGCGAGCGGCATCTCCGTATCGCGCACGTAGGCGCCGCTGAGCTCTCGGCGCAGCCCGTCGACGAGCTCCTGGAACGTCGTGCCCTCCTCCGTCAAGCGTCGCTGAAGCGTGCGCGGGCTCATGGAGAGCTCGCGCGCGACGACCTCGAGATCAGGCGCGCCATCACGCAGCTTCTCGAACACGCGCTGCCGCACCTCCCCGCAAAAGTCGTGCGGCCGCTCGCGCGCCACGCGGGAGCGCTCGGCGTGACGATCGAGGACCGACAAAAGCCGTGGATCCGAGGTCGCGAGCGGGAGATCGAGCGCGTCGCCGGGGAGCGCGAGCCCTGTCGCGCCTGCGTCGAACTCCAACCGATGCGTCCCCAGCGCGTCGGCGAGCGCCGAGGTATCGCGCGGCGCGGGGTGGCCGAACCAGGCGCGCTCCGGCACGACGGAAACACCCGAAAGCGCGCGGGTGCGAAGGAGCACGAGGACCACGAAGCACTCGTTCGCGTGCCTCCCGAGGCACAGCGGCGCGCCTGGAATCCGCTGCTGGAGGAGCCCCACACCGCCGCGCTCCTCGAAGGTCGCCACGACGAGATCGTTCAGCAGCGCCGTGTAACGAGCGACGCGGACCAGGGCTTCGCGCACGGTCGGCGCGCTCAGGCAGCTGAACTCGAGCAGGTCGTAGGTGCCGCGTTCGAGCTGCGCGGCGAGGTGCACGCCGAGGAACGGATCGTTCGCGAGGCGCCTGGCCTCGTCGAGGAACGCGTAGAGCTTCGCGAGCGGCAGGACGACGTCGGGCTCGGTTTCTGCGCTGGGAGGGAGGCCGAAGGCCTCGACGAGCGGGGAAGGATCGACGCCGAGGCTCCGGAGACGCGACAGGATCGGGCCGACGATCTGGGAGCGCATCGGTCGTACGAGGGCACGCGCAGGCATCGCGGCGAAGACTATAGCCGGAACGAAAGGCACCTTTGTCCTTGGCGCGAGCGGTTGTGTCCTTGGCGCGAGCGGTTGTGTCCTTGGCGCGAGCGGTTGTGTCCTTGGCGCGAGCGGTTGTGTCCATGGCGCGAGCGGCTGTGTCCATGGCGCGAGCGGCTGTGTCCATGGCGCGAGCGGCTGTGTCCATGGCGCGAGCGGTTGTGTCCTTGGCGCGAGCGGCTGTGTCCTTGGCGCGAGCGGTTGTGTCCTTGGCGCGAGGCATCGTGTCCTTGCGGAACACGACCCCGCCCTTGGCGCGAGCGATCCCGCCGTCGCGGAACACGACCCCGCCCAAGTGGAACAGGACCCCGCCCAAGTGGAACGAAACCCCGCCGTCGCGGAACACGACCCCGCCCAAGTGGAACAGGACCCCGCCCAAGTGGAACAGGACCCCGCCCAAGTGGAACGAAACCCCGCCGTTGCGGAACACGACCCCGCCGTTGCGGAACACGACCCCGCCGTCGCGGAACACGCCCCCGCCGTCGCGGAACACGACCCCGCCCTTGCGGAACGAACCTCCGCCCTTGCCGCCGGAGAGAAAAACATCGCTCCCGCGTAGGGATCGGCCGGCTCGCCCCGTCAGTTGGATCGAGACCTCGCTGATGCATCACGAGCGAGGCCGAGGAGAGACCATCATGTTCACCCGTACCCAGAAGTTCTTCGCGCCCCTTACCTTCGCTCTTGCCCTCGCCCTGGGCGGTTGTGCGTCGGCGAGCCCGGACGAAGAGGTCGCCTCGGCCTCGGAAGCCTCGCAGGAAGCCCAGGCGGCCCCGCACGAGCGCGGCGGCAAGTTCGGTCGTCACCACGGCGGCGGCGAGCTGCTCGTGACGGCGCTCCACGAGCTCGACCTGACGGACGCCCAGCGCAAGACCATCGAGGGCGCGCTCTCGACGCTCGGCGACGCGCACGAGGCCGATCGGAAGGCATTCCACAAGGCGCTCGCCGACGGCGTGCGCGCCGGCAAGATCGACGAGGCCGCCGTGAAGGCGAAGCTCGGCGACGGGGAGAAGATCGCGAACGAGCGGCGCGCGGCCGTCGCGAAGGCGCTCAACACGCTGCACGCGACGCTCACCCCGGCCCAGCGCGCGGAGCTCGTGGCGCACGTCGAGGAGCGGATGGCGAAGCACGGGCCGGAAGGCATGAAGCACGCGCGCGGCCCGCGTGGTCCCGAGGACGGCGAGCGTGGTCCGCGCGGCCCCGAGGGCGCGATGCGTGGTCCTCGCGGCGAGCACGGGCCGATGGGCTTCTTCCTGCACGGGCTCGACCTCCGCGACGAGCAACGCGCGCAGATCAAGTCGGCACTCGAGGCGTCGCGGCCCGAGAAGCCCGAGGGGATGGATCGGGAGGCGTGGGCGAAGAAGCACGAGGAGATGCGCACCCGGATGAAGGCAGGGCTCGACGCGTTCCGAAGCGAAAAATTCGACGCCGAGGCGCTCCTGCCCTCGAAGGAGATGCGGCCGGAGATGGGTGATCACCTCGTGAAGGCGCTCTCCGCCATCGTGCCGGTGCTCGACGCCGAGCAGCGGAGCACGCTCGCTCAGCGGATCGAGGAAGGCCCCCAGATGCCGCCGCATTTCCGCGGCAAGCACGGCGGACGCGAACACGGCGAGACGCAGGCGCCGCCCTCGCGGTAGAGTCCGGCGCGCATGTCCGTCGATCTGAGGCTCGTCGCAGCGCGCGTGGCCGGTGGAGACGTAGCGGCCTTCCGGCCGATCGTCGACCACACGCGCGTGCCGCTCTATCGGCTCGCGGCGCGCCTCGTCGGCAACCTCGCCGACGCCGAAGACGCGCTCCAGGACGCCTACGCCAGCGCCTTCCGCGCCCTCTCGGATGGTCGCTACGATGGCCGCGCCAAGATAGAGACCTGGCTCTACCGAATCGTGACGAACGCGTGCGTCGACCTCCTTCGCAAGCGCCGCGAGCGTCCCGCCGAGGAGACGGGCGAGCCCCGCTTCGACGGGCTCGTGCGCGCCGAGGCGCGCGTCGCCCTGAACGAGCTCGACGCGATGCTCAAGGCCCTCCAGCCACAAGATCGCGCGGCCCTCGTGCTCGTGACCGTGGAGGGACTCTCGGCGAAGGAGGCCGCCGAGGCGCTCGGATGCAGCGAGGGGGCGCTCGAGCAGCGCCTCGTGCGAGCGAGGGCCGCGCTACGCACGAAGACCGAGGCGGGGGAGGTGTCCGATGGTCACGCGTGAACAAGATCCGTTTTCGCATCTCGCAGCCCTCGCCCACGCCACCGAGGATCTGCGCCCGACCGACGAGCTCACCGAGGCCGTGCTCCTCGCCATCGAGCCTCCGAACGAAAGGCTCGCGCGCATCGCCCGCGAGACCTCGGATCTCGCCCCGAGCGAGGATTTCGCGTCGTCCGTGATGGCCAAGGTAGGCGCGGGCCGCGGCGCGCGTCCGGCCGAACCTCCGTGGTCGTCCGGCGTCGTCCGGTTCGGCCGGTTCGCCCTGATCGGCGCCGCGGCGGCCGCGGTCCTCGGCCTCTGGCTGTCGCGAACGGCGGAGACAGGCTACGACTCGGCCGTCCTCGAGTCGGTGGCCTCCGTCGAGGTGTACGAATGAAATCCCGCCTGCTCCCCGCCTTCGTGCTCGCGGGCGTGTTCGTGCTCGGCGGCGTCGCCGGCGCGGGCGCGATGCGCGCGTACATGCTCCAGGACCTCCGCTCCCGCTTCGGCGGCCCGCCGGGCGAGGTGCGCACGCACCTCCGGGTCGAGTCCATGCGCCGGCACCTCGACCTCACGGCCGATCAGGTGGTCCGGGTCGAATCCATCTTCCGCGACTCCGACGGCGAGCTCGAGCGCACGATGAAGCCTTGTCGCGACGGACTCGAAGCGCTGCACAAGAGCACCGACGATCGTATCGTCGAGGTCCTCGACGCCTCCCAGCGCGTGCGCTTCCAGGAGTTCGTCGAGAAGCGCAAGCGAAGGCCACACGGCCCGTTCCCGCCGCCGCCGCCGCCAGGCCCGCCGCCTGAATGAGTTCGGTCTCATGTCGACGCCGCTGTGCTGGGGCGTTGCCCCAGGCCCCAGCAGGGGCTGTCCGCCCCTGCACCCGGACCAGCCAGGGGCTGGACCCAGGACGATGAACTGCGCGATGCGCAGTTCATCGCACAGGCCCGGTCGAGACGGGCGACAGCAGCGCTGACGTCTCGACGGGCGGGGCGGTCCCACCGGCCTGCGGAAGAACTGCGCGGAGCGCAGTTCTTCCACAAAAGGTCCAGCGCTTGCGCTGGTTCGGGTCGAGGGGCGAACAGCCCCCGCGGGGTCCGGGGCGGCGCCCCGGCGCGGCGGCCTGCGATGAGACCAATGCTCAGCACGGCGCCCGTCGACGGCTGCCTCCGCCCGCCCCAGGATCCCGACTGGGCCATCGTCCAGGAGGAATTCGTGAAAACAACGACCCGTCGGCCGCGCGCGTCCCGCGCGTTATGCGCCCTTTTGCTCCTTTCGCCCGCTGCCGGTCGCGCGGACGTCTCCGAGGACGCGCTGCCGTTGCTCCGGATCGCGGAATTTCGGGCGACGATCCACGGCGACTGGCACGAGGATCGCGCGAATTCGACGGAGGACCGGATGGTCTTCGTGCCCCAGCGCGTCGACCTCGGGCCCTCGCGCTACCGAAACACGCTACATTTTGGCCGCGACGGCTCTTTCTCGACGCTCCGCCTCCACCCCGCGGATGCGCACTACTTGTGCCGTGGCACGTTCGCCACGCTGACCGAGCGCACACTGCGAGCCCAGTGCTATGATCCGCTGACGCGCAAGACGCTCGTGTTCGATATCCAGATCCTGGAGACGACCGAGGACCGGCTGGTCGTGCGCATATCGACGCGAGAATGACGGCGCAGCACGTCGGGCCCTCGACGGTGCCGTCGTGACGGATGCGGAGAGCGACCTCGCAACCGCGTGGAGAGGGGATGGAGGTGAGGCCGGCTTTACGCGCCCCGCGTCGTGGAGGTAGGCTGCCGCCCGTGACCCCGGCCGAGCTCTTCGGCGGCCGTTTCGCCATCGAGCGGCTCGCCAGCGCGGGCGGCATGGCCGAGGTGTATCGCGCGCTCGATCGGGCGACCGGCGCGCGTGTCGCGCTCAAGGTCCTGCACGCCGCGGGCGCTCCGTTTGCCGGCCACTTCGCGCGCGAGAGTTACGTGCTCGCCGAGCTCGATCACCCCGGCATCGTCCGGTACGTCGCGCATGGCGCCGCGCCCTCTGGCGAGCTCTTCCTTGCGATGGAGTGGCTCGAAGGCGAGGACCTCGCGCAGCGCTTGAAGCGCGGACCGCTCTCCATCGCCGAGACGCTCACCCTTGGCGTGCGTGTCGCCGAGGCCCTCGGCGCGGCGCATGCGCGTGGCGTCGTGCATCGCGACATCAAGCCGAGCAACCTCTTCCTCCCGGATCGCGACATCGGCCGCGTGAAGATCCTCGACTTCGGCATCGCGCGGCCCCAGGCGACGCGGCCTGCGACACGCACGGGCATCCTCCTCGGGACACCGGGCTACATGGCCCCCGAGCAGGCCCTCGGCGCGCGCACCGTCGATCCTCGCGCTGACGTCTTCGCGCTCGGGTGCGTCCTCTACGAGTGCCTCGTGGGGCGACCCGCCTTCGAGGCCGAGCACCTCATGGTGCTGCTCTCCAAGATGCTCGCGCCCGAGCCGCCGCGCCCCGCCGACGTTCGTCCCGACACGCCCGCCGCGCTCGACGAAATCATCGCGCGCATGCTCTCGCACGAGCCCGCGCACAGGCCTGCTGACGGCGCGGCCGTCGCGGTCGAGATCGCCATGCTCGACGACGCGGAGACGGCGTGGGTCCAGGGCGGCGTGCCCTTCCATCGCCTCGGCGCGGCCACGCCGATCGAGGATCTCTTCGAGGTCACCGGCGTCGGGCTCCCCGATGACGTGCCCACCTTGAACACGTCCCCGCGTCCCGATGGCGGCGCGTCGACCTTGCCCCTCGACGCCTGGTATCGCCAGAGCGTTTCCGCCTCCGCCCCGCAGACGCAGGTGCTCCCCGGCGCCGCGCTCGCGCTCGCAGGCTCCGAGGACGACACCACGCTCGTCCCCCACACGCTCCTCGGCCGGCCCTCGCCGTGTGTCGGTCGGGAGCGCGAGATCGACGAGGTCTTGCGGGCGTTCGGCGCGGTCGTCTCCACGGGCAAACCTTCGGCGCTCGTCGTCACCGGCGAGCCCGGGGTGGGAAAGTCCCGCCTCGTCGCCGAGGTCGTCCGCGCCCTCGATCAGCGCGGCGGCCTGCTCGATGCCGAGGGCATCGTCCGCCCCGTCTCCGTCTTCACCGCCGAGGCAGCGCCGCTCGCCCAGGGCGCCGCCTTTGCCCTCGCGGCCGACCTCGTTCGTAACGCCGCCGGCCTCTCCCGCGCGGATTCACTCTCCGCGAGGCGCGACAAACTGCTCGAACGCCTGGCGCGGCACCTCTCGCCCGCGTCGGCGGGCCGCGTGGTCGAGTTCCTCGGCGAGCTCACGGACGTGCCTTTCCCGGACGACACGAGCGTCCCGCTCCGCGCGGCGCGGCAGGACGCACGGCTCATGGGCGACCACGTCCGCCGCGCGTTCGAGGACTGGCTCGCCGCCGAATGCGATGCGCGGCCCGTGCTCGTCGTGCTCGAAGACCTCGCCCGCGCCGACGCGGCGAGCATCGGCCTCTTTGAAGGCGCGCTGTCGAGCCTCGCCTCGCGCCCGTTCTTCCTGCTCGTCACGGACGCGCCCCCGTCCTTCGCGGCTGGCCGCGCGCGCGCCTTGCCCCTTCCGGCCCTGCTCTCCGATGCGGCACAAGCGATCGTCCGGCATGGCCTCGGCGAGGCCGCGGAGCCCGCGCTCGTCACGCGGATCGTGCAGCGCGGCCTCGGCAGTCCGCTTCGCCTGGAGATTCTCACGCGCGCGGTACGCGCGGGAGAAGACGTGCCGTCGGGGCCAACCCCCGAGCTCGTCGGCCGCGCCATCGCCTCGCTCTCGCCCCTCGCACAGCGCCTCCTCCGCGCTGCAAGCGTCTTTGGCGCGCGCTTCTGGCCCGGCGCCTTGTTCTCCGTCCTGCCCGGCGGCGCCTCCGCGCGCACGGGCACGGAGCCGTGGCAAGCCGAGCGCAAGGCCCTCGCCGAGCTCCTCGCGGCCGAGCTCGTCGTGCGTCGCGCCGGTCGCACCCCGTGGGGCGAGGAGCACGCCTTCCGGCACGTGATCGTCCGCGAGGTCGCGTATGCCTCGCTCGACGCCGTGGAGCGCGCGCGGCTCCACCTCGCGGTCGGTGCGTGGTTCGAACGCGCGGGCGACACCGAGCCTGCTGTCCTCGCCGAGCATTTCAGCCTCGCCGGCGCGTCCGATCGCGCCGTCCCGTGGGCGGGCCTCGCGGCCGAGGCCGCCTTCGAGGCCAGCGATTTCGACGCTGTGCTCGCGTGGGTCGCGCGGGGCATCGCGGCTGCTTCGGCGGGCGAGGTCCGCGGCGCGCTTCGGCTCTTCGAATCGCAGGCCCGCAAGTGGAAGGGCGAGCATCGGGCCGCGCTCGAAGCCGGGCACGACGCGCTCGGCCTCTTCCCGATCGGCAGCCCCCTCTGGTACAGCGCCGCGGGCGAGGTCGTGCTCGCGGCGGGCAACCTCGGCGACGACGCCGCGCTCGTGGCCATCTTCGAGGCGCTCTCCGCGCTCGGCGCCGAGGGCGAGTCCGGCGGTCCGCACGTCATCGCCGTCGCGCGCGCGGCGCTCCAGCTCCTCATGGCCGGCCATCACGACCATGCCGAGGCCATGTTCCGAGCCCTCGACATGCTCGACCGGCGCGTCGTCGCCGTCGACCCCGAGGTCGCCGCGTCCGTGCACCGCGCCCGCGCCTTCCGCGCGCTTTTCGCGGGCGACGCGGGCACGAGCGTGCGCGAGTTCGAGGCTGCGGCCGTCCGCTTCGAGGCGGTCGGCGATCTCCGCAATGCTTGCGTCCAGCGCGCGAACGTCGGCTCTGCGACGAACGAGCTCGGCGATTATGCGCGGGCCGAGGCCTCGTTGCGGGATGCGCTCGCGCAGGCCGAGCGCCTCGGCCTCGGCGCGCTCGTCGCGCACGCGAAGCTCAACCTCGCCCTCGCCCTCGCGCGCCAGGGCCAGCTCCCCGAGGCCCACGCCTTCGCGCGTGAGGCGCTCACGACCTCCACACGCCAGGGCGATCGCCGCGTCGAGGGGTATGCGCGCCTCTACCTCGGCATGATCCGCCTCGCCGGCCGCGACCTCGCGGCGGCCGAGGCCGAGGTCCGCGCCGCGATCGACCTCCTCGCCGCGCACCCGCCCGTCCGCGCGCACGCGCTCGCGGTCCTCGGGCAAATCGCGATCTTTCGCGGCGACGCGCGCGCGGCGCTCGGGCCTGCGGACGAAGCCATGCGCCTGCTCGAATCCCTCGGCGGCATCGAAGAGGGCGAGTCCCTCGTGCGCCTCGTGCGGGCGGAGGCGCTCGCTTCGCTCGGGCTCGAGGCCGAGGCGCGCGAGGCGATCGTCTCGGCGTACGAGCGCCTCGAAGGCCGTGCCGCGAAAATCCGTGATCCACTTTGGCGTGCGTGGTTTCTCGAAGCGGTACCGGAGAACGCGCGCACCGTGGAGCTCGCGCGTGCGTGGGGCGTGGCCGAAAGTGCTTCGCAAGACGACGACACGAGCGCGTGAGAAGGGTTCTTCGCGACGATTTTTCGTGTGACGGCGAAACGCCTCGTCGCTACGATGCGCGCGCGGGCGCCGGGAAAGCCCGCGTTGTTCGAGGCCGGAGGACGAGACCATGAAGATCAAAGCCGCGGTTGCGCATCGACCCAACGCGCCGCTGAGCATCGAGGAAGTTGATCTGGAGGGCCCCAAGGAAGGGGAGGTCCTCGTCGAGATCAAGGCGACCGGTGTTTGCCACACCGACGATTACACGCTCTCGGGCAAGGACTCCGAGGGCATCTTCCCCTCGATCCTGGGGCACGAGGGCGCGGGCGTCGTCGTCGACGTCGGCCCCGGCGTGAAGAGCGTGAAGAAGGGCGATCACGTGATCCCGCTCTACACGCCCGAATGCCGCCAGTGCAAATTCTGCCTCTCGCGCAAGACGAACCTCTGCCAGGCCATCCGCGCGACGCAGGGCAAAGGCGTCATGCCGGACGGCACGAGCCGCTTCAAGATCGGCAATGAGACCGTGTACCATTACATGGGCACGTCCACGTTCGCGAATTACACCGTATTGCCCGAGATTGCGGTCGCGAAGATCCGCGAGGACGCGCCGTTCGACAAGGTCTGCTACATCGGCTGCGGCGTCACGACGGGCCTCGGCGCGGTCATTTACACGGCGAAGGTCCAGCCCGGCGACAACGTCGTGGTCTTTGGCCTCGGCGGCATCGGCCTGAACGTCATCCAGGGCGCGAAGATGGCCGGCGCGAACATGATCGTCGGCGTCGACCTGAACCCGGCGCGCAAGGAGATGGGCGAGAAGTTCGGAATGACGCATTTCGTCAACCCGAACGAGGTGCAGGGCGACCTCGTGCCGTATCTCGTGAACCTCACGGACGGCGGCGCCGATTACTCCTTCGAATGCGTCGGCGACGTGAGGGTCATGCGCCAGGCGCTCGAGTGTTGCCACAAGGGTTGGGGCGAGAGCATCATCATCGGCGTCGCCGCGGCGGGCCAGGAGATCGCGACGCGCCCGTTCCAGCTCGTCACGGGCCGCGTGTGGAAGGGCAGCGCCTTCGGCGGCGCCCGCGGGCGCACGGACGTGCCGAAGATCGTCGACTGGTACATGGACAAGAAGATCAACATCGACGACCTCATCACGTACGTCTTGCCGATCGACAAGATCAACGAGTCGTTCGATCTCATGCACTCGGGCAAGTCGATCCGTACGGTCGTGACTTTCTGATCTTTGCGTCCGCGACCGGGGCGGGGTAGACCCTCGCGCATGAGGGGATCCATCCTCGCCCTGGCCTCGTTCCTCGCCCTCGCCGGTTGCGAGAAATCCGCGCCGCCCTCGCCCTCGCCCTCGCAGCGCGTGGCGCTCGTCCAGAAAGGCCCGGCCCAGATCGAGCTCGTGCCGGCCGCGGGACAGCCCCCTTATTGCCTCGTCTTCACCATCGCCGACGGGGGTCCCATCCGCCACCTCACGATGCTCGAGGACAAGCTCTCGCCCGATTGCCCGGCCGGCGAGCCCATCGCCGGCAACGTCTTTCGCATCCCGCCGCGCGAGGGCAAGGTGAAGATCTTCGTCGTCTTCTCGGATCGGGCCCTCGAAGTCGACCCCATCGCGCGCCAGATCACGGACCTCGTCTCCCAGAAACAGCCCGTCACCGCGATGGACCTGCGCGCGCCCGGCCGCGTCGTCGTCGAGACGCTCGAATTCACGCCCTCCCCGGGCTGAAGGCGCGTTTTAGGCGCGTCGCGCGGCGGATCTGATCGATGCGGGCGCGGGCTTCCTGCTCGTCGGTAGCGAATTCCATCGGAAATGGGAATCTTGACGCGAACGTTCACGCGGGTGCGCAGGAGTGCCTCGCCTGGCGACCAAGTACGGCGAGACGGTTGCGCGCTTCCTGCTCCGTGGGGACAAACTCGATGTGAAAATCGAAAATTGAAGGTGCGAGCAGCCGCCCGGCCCGGTAGACCGTCATGATCACGGTACGCGTCGGGAAGTTCGCGCCGAAGCAGACGACATGACGTAACGGATAAACCTTGCCTCCGCGCGTCCAGGCTGCACGCGCGCCGGCTTCCAGGAATACGAGATCACTCGCGTCGAACAGGACGTCGAACCGACCGACTTGCTCGCCGATTGCGATGTAGACGTCCCGGATCTTTTCGGCCTCCGCGGCGCTCGTCGCGCCGCGGAAGGCAACGGAAACGAGGTCCGGCCGCTCCAACCGGACCACATGACGACCGACCACCCAGCTCGGCATGGAGGAATCGATTAGGTCCATTCGAACGATGCTACCAGCCGCGCCAGTCGGAGACAACAGCACGAACGGTCACGATAGTGCTGCGTTGCGCCTCGGAAATCGTCTCGGTCGAAAACGAGTTTGCATAGAGCCGGGTACAGCGTGAACCGTACAATGGTGGTATCATCACTGTATGCCTGGGTCGCGGAATCATGTCGGAGCTGTATCTCTCCTCGGCGCGTTGCTCGCGGGCTGCGGCGAAGCGCCGGCCATCGAGGCGACCGCCACCGCCTGGCCCGAGGCCGACGCCCTTTTCCACGCCGATCCCCGCTGGCTCGGCGCCGACGACGCCTACTCCGTCGACCTCGGCGGCGGCCGCGTCCTCTGGCTCTTCGGCGATAGCTTCATCGCCACGAGCGAGGCGAACGTCCGGAGCGAATCTCGCCTCGTGCGAAACAGCATCGCCATCCAGAACGGCTACGACCCGAGCGAGGCCTCGATCGCGTTTTTCTGGAACGGGCCGAAGGACGAGCCCACCTCCTTTTTCCCCGAGAAGGACGGCATCTGGTACTGGCCCGGCGACGGCGAGCGGGTGGGGGACAAACTTTTCCTCTTCATGATGGCCGTCCGCTCCGCGAGCGGCGGCCTCGGCTTCGAGGTGTTCGATGCCGACGTCTTCGTCGTCGAGAACCCCGACGACGCGCCGCCCACGTGGATCATGAAGGAGCTCGAAATGCCCTCGAACGACGACGGCGTCATTGTCGGCTCGGCGAGCGTGCTCGCGCATGACGGGCACCTCTACGCATTCGGCGCAGACGAGTCCGGCGGGCACGACATCCACCTGACGCGCTTCCCCCTGCCAGCGTCGGGCGATATCGATTTCACGAAGCCCGAGCCGCTCGGGCTCGCCTTCGAGGACGGGCAAACCGAGCTCACGGTGCACCACGATCGCGCCCGCGATCTCTGGATCGGCGTGCAGACCGAGGGCTTCGGCGCCTCCGATCTCGCGCTCCGCACCGCAAACGATCTCCGCGGCCCCTATTCCGACCTCGAGACCTTCTACCATCCCCCTGAATCCGACCGCGAAGACACCATCGTCTACGCCGGCAAGGGCCACCCCGAGCTCGAAGGCGCCGATCTCGTGGTCACGTATGCCTCGAACAGCCTCGATTTCGCCACGCTCGTCGCCGATACCTCGCTCTATTTCCCGCGCTTCGTGCGCGTGACGCTTCGCGCGCCATGAAATTGACTCTGCGCGCTGCCACTATCGTTGCAGGTGCGGATCGAGTAATCTCGATCCATGCTGCATCGATCTTCCTCTTCGACTTGGGCTGCCCTCGCGGGCGTGATGGGCGTCGTGATGGCGTCGGCGTGTGGTGACGCCGGATCCAGCGCTTCCTCTGGGAGCGGCGCGTGGGGCGCCACGTCGGGCGCCGGCGGTATGACCGGCGGAGGATCGGCGGGCGCGGGCGCGGGCTCGTTCGGCTGCAATCTGGCCTGCGTCGAGCCGCAGAAATGTAGCTCCGTGGGCACGTGTATCGATCCCGGCAGGTGCGCCGCCGACGGCGACTGTTCGCCGGGCATGACATGTGACACCGCCACGAAGACGTGCGTGCCGGGCGGCGGATGTGGCGCGCAGGAGGCGAAGGTCGAGTCCATTCCGCCGAACATGCTGCTCGTCCTCGATCGCTCCTGCTCGATGACGGCGCTCGTCGGCGACGTGACGAAGTGGGACATCGCCGTCGCGGCCATCAACAAGATGACGACCGATTACACCGGCAAGATCCGCTTCGGCCTCACGCTTTTCCCCGACCTCGTGACCCCGAACTGCCAGCAGGACGCAATCCCCATCCCCGTCGGCCCCGAAAACGAGGCGGCCATTCAAGAGCTGCTCACGGCGGCGCTCGTGAAGGCCGATAAGTATTTCCCGGACGGCCCCTGCGTCACGAACATCCAGACCGCCGTCACGCAATCGACGACCGAGCCTGCGTTCGACGATCCGAATCGCGACAGTTATGCCGTGCTCATCACGGACGGCAAGGAGACGTGCGGCTCGGATGCGACGACCGAAATGGAGATCAAGAACCTCTTCGAGCAGCGCGGCATCCCGACGTTCGTGATCGGCTTCGGGGCGGGCATCGATCCGGCGCAGATGAACAAGTTCGCGATCGCCGGCGGCGTCCCGTCCGCGGGGGCGAACCAGTATTACGACGCTTCCGACCAGGCGAGCCTCGACGTGGCGCTCGTGACGATCGCCAAGAAGACGCTCTCCTGCGCGTACACGCTCGACGCGGTCCCGCCGAACCCGAGCGAGATCTACGTCTTCTTCGACAACACGACCGAGGTCATGCGCGACGACACGAAGACGGACGGCTGGCACTACGACCCGGGCAAGAACCAGGTCGTCTTTTACGGCCCGGCGTGCGATAGCTTGAAGGACGGCGTGGTCATGGACCTCGACATCGTCCTTGGCTGCCAGGAGCCCACGCCGAACTGATCTGGAAGGTTTGCCCTCGTTCATGAAGCAGAAGCCCGACCCGCGTGCCCTCGGCGCCCAGGCCCCCGAGGTCGTCCACGGCCTGCGCGCCGGCCTCGCCGTCTTCGCCCGCCGCCCGGACGACATCCTCGCCGTCTCCTATGGCCGCGAGGCGCGCCGCGACCTCGAAACCCTCATCCGCTGGGCCGCGGCGCGCCGCGTCCCCTGCCACGAGCTCCGCGACGACGAGCTCGAGCGGATCGCGCACACGAAGAACCACGAGGGGCTCTGCCTCCACACGCGGCCGCGGGCGTGGCTCGGGCCGAACGAGCTCGCGGACATGCTGGTCCGGACGCGCGGCGCGGCCATCGCGCTCGAGCGCGTGCGGAACCCTTACAACATCGGCGCGATCGTGCGGAGCGCGGCGTTCTTCGGCCTCGACGCCGCGCTGCTCGGCGCCCCGGCCCCGCACCCGGGCCTGCCGCCCGACGCCGTGCGCGTGGCCGAGGGCGGCGCCGAAGAGCTCGCGTTTGCCCGCACGACGGACCTGCCCGACACCCTCGCGCGGCTGCGCGCCCGGGGGATCTCGATCGTGGGCGGCGAGAGTGACGCCGCGGCGAACGCGTTCGGGTATTCATTCAAGCGGCCGGTGGTCCTGGTGCTCGGCCACGAGCGCGAGGGGCTGTCCGAGCGGGCCAAGGCGCAATGCGACGCGCTCGTGGCGATCCCGGGGGCCGGGACGGTCGGGTCGCTGAACGTGTCGATCGCGGCGAGCGTGCTGCTGGCGGAGGTTGTCCGGGAGAACTTGCTGGGGAAAAACCCGTCACCCGCGTCGCCGGCGGCCCCGGCCGCGTCGCCGCCTGCGCGTGCGCCTGCGGGCCCGCAGCGGGGGCGTCCGCCGCGGCGGCGTTAAGGGGGGCCCAGGGGCCTCACAACCTCATCTTGGATAGGTGAAGGTCGAGGGTTTCGAGGGTCTCCCTCGTGAGGCCAAGCTCGTCGCGAAGAGTACGGAATCGATCACGGATCGTGGCGGCGGACGACTCCACGAGCGTACGTGCGTTCTCGGGATCCATGCCGCTTTTGGCGGCGAGGCGCTCGAAGTGGTTCGTCGTCACGTCGGTGTAGTGTTTCGTACGGCTCAGGTTGAGCGCAAACCTAGGGTCGGTGCCAGGATACGCGACGGTACAAACGAGGTCGTACGCTGGCGAGAGTCGGGCGCGTCGCCCGTCGGGGTAGACGAGCGACCAGTTCTTCAGGTGTGCATCCGAGTTACCACTCAGCAGGGTGAACACGAGTCGTCGGATGAACTCGGCGGCGTCCTGTTCCCCACAGACGGATCGAATGACACGCGCGAGGTTGTTGTAGCTCCAGCGCTCGTACTTTTCGGCGGGTGTGACGTCGAGCACCTGCGCGAAATCCTCCTGGTGGATCCGGCCGGTCGGGGTGCGGTCGTAGCGACGAATGGCCAGAGCATAAGGTTCCCGGAACGAAAGCTCGGGGGGGAGACCTTCGAGATCGGCCACGGAGGTGAGTTCGAACTCTGGCACGTCGATGCCGCAGGCCTTGGCCCACGTCAGCATTGCATGCTCGTTCAGGGGCACGAACGGGAAACGGTTGTCGGGCAGTTTTACGATCCAATGTCCGCCCTTCCCGGATGCTGGCAGGGTGAATCGATCGTCGTTCCGCATGACCGAAAACTTGAGCTGGATGCCTGCCAGGGAAAAGCGCAGCGGCGCGCTGTCGTCGAGCGCGGCGTCGGCCGGGCGGTCGTCTCCTGATTCGGCGCCGCTCGCCACATCGTCACTGCGCACGACGATGGCCCCGGGTAAATCCTCTCCCAGCACCGACAGTAACTCGAGTTCGCGATGCGGCTTCACTCCCGCGCGACGCGCGATGAGAGTTCGCAGGGCGCTCCCCTCTTCGGGCAAATAGTTCTGAAAGAACGGCGGAAGCCTGCTCTGCGGATAGAAGTACTCCCAGTGCTCATCGAGGTGGTCCTCGAACCATCGGCCCAGCACCGGTCGGTCTGCCATGGCAAGGTACGAGGGCTCGAATCGGAACGTCGTCTTGTTGCCGTGGTGCAGCGTCAGCGTTCCTACGACGGTATCGTGGAGGAGCACGTCGAGACGCATGATCAATCATCCTCCAGCATCGATACAACCGATGGCGTATCGTCGGCGCCGGGGTCGGCCTTCTGCCGGAAAAATTGCTCGATGAGCTCACGGAGGCTTTGGTGCCTTCGTGACAAAAACTCGTCGTGCTTGCCTACCACGAGCGCAATGCGCGTCTGCGTCGTGATGGCGTGCGTCGCGAGCAGCGCCTCGTCCTCGATGTCGCGCAGGAGGTCGCGAAGCTCGCCAGGGGAGAGATGCGGGTGGAGAAGACGGTTGGCGAGGCCCGAGACGTCGGGGGGCGCACCTTTTCGGCGTGCGACGAGCATGGGAAATGCTTTTTCTGGTGTCGAAAGGAGCGTCGACAGATCGATGGTCCCGCCCGTTCTTAGGTCTCTGGGCCGGAGGGACGCGAGCGCACAGCATTGAAGCCGACTCTTGGCCACCTGCCGGTTGAAATCCGCGATGTTCAGAACGTCGGGATTCGGTTGCGGCGATACCAGACCGAGTAGCCGCTGTACCGAGCCCTCCTCGTCCCCATCGCGAATGCACTCGAGGTGCTGTCGGATGCCTACCGTCGCGCCCGTCAGTTGCATGGCGAGGGAGCCTCGCCAGACCCAACGTCGGAGGAGCGTGCGGCTTCGGATGCGCGGCTCGGGGAACGAGTGAAAGAACCTCGAAAGAATCGTCAGAGGGAGCGAATACGGCAACAACTCGCGGTGCGGTATCGAGGCGTCGTGCTGAAGGAAAGCCACGGTTCTCCGCATCGCACGTTCGGTCGCACGCAGCGCATCGGGCACGCGCTCGGGATCGATGCGGCGAGTAAAGTCTTCGTGGAAGGGCAGGCCCTCGATGGCGCGTAGCGCATCGAGCACGTCATCCCGGCCGAGTCGGCCGAACCCGGTGCTGTCCAGGATCCGGGCGATATCCTCGAGTCCCGCCGGGGGCCCCTCGATCATCGAACCGAAGAGAGCCTCGAACACCTCCGGATCGGTGAGTCTCCGCCCGGTCCGGTTGGTTCGATCGAAGATCGTGATGGGGACGCGGTCGTCTTCCGTTTCGACGATGTAGGCGGGGACGTGATATTCGCGGATGCGTTTCCCGATCTCGATCGCTCGGTTGCGGCGATCCCGGTTCACCCCGTGCTCGATCAGCCAGTCGAGCAAGTGGGCCGAGTCGAGCGCGGTCGAGATGGGCATGTAGCGCGGGTCCCTGGGGGCTTCGCGGTTCCGTAGCTTCGAGGGGCGAAGGTAGGAAAAAGGCTCGTCCTCGTTGTCCAGATCGACGTGGATCGAGCGTTCGTCGGGTTCAGGAGTTCGCAGGAGGGCCTCGGCGAGCGTGGTAACCCGTTGCTGCCCGTCCACGATCCAGAGGACGTCGCTGCGCTTGGGCGCGTGGACCGTCAAGGCGCCCAGGGGAACCGTGGCCTCTGGGCCTGGTCGCTTCCAGAGTAGCAGGGTGCCGATCGGGTAGCCCCGATAGATGCTGTCGAACAGTTGAAGGCGGTCTTCGTCCTCCCATCGCAAACCACGCTGGAAGCGAGGCACGCGGACCTGCCCCTCCAGCACCTTTGCCAGGAGCATGTCGAGCTGGAAGGTCGTCGCCTCCGGTCGTTTTTCCAGCCTCTTGGGCTGCTGGCCGCCGTGCCGCTCGTTCATCCAATGACAAGTCTACAGCGGTTCCTCCCTCTTGGGGCCTCGGAAGAGGGGGAAGCAGTCCTCATCAAGAGACCTCCGATCAACCCACACCCTCGCGTCTCACCCCACCTTCCGCGCCCGCGTCGTTCCCAGCGTCTTCCGCACCAGAATCCGGTCTCCGGCTTCGCCCATCCGGACGAACCCTGCCTGCAGGAACGTACCGAGCGGCCCGATCTCCTTCCCGGGCCGTGTCTTCGGCGGGTACGCATCCACGAACGTCACCCCTTCGGCGGCCAGCGCGCTCTCGGCCTCGGCGAGCAGCACCCGCCCGAGCCCGAGCGTTCGGTAGCGCGGGGCCACGAGCAGGCAGGCCACCGTCGGCACCCGCCCCGTCGTCGCGGCGGCGCTGGGCGCGAACGCCGCGAGCGCGCCGACGAGGCAGAGCCCCGCGGGAAAACCTCCCACGTACCCGGCAAAACCTTTGAGCCGCCCGGAGCGCATCTCGTCTCCCAGAATGTCGACCACCTCCCATGGGTCGAGCTCCGGTGGCTGTCCTGACAGACCGGGAAAAACGGCATCCGGCACTTCGTCGAGTTCGTGCTCCAGCAGCGCCAGGCCCTCGGCGACCGTGGTGGGTTCGTCGGGGGAGACAGGAAGGACGTACGTGTCGAGCATGGGGTTTTACGGGACCGGACATAGAGTCCCCTCAATGAGCTCCATGTGTCGAACGACCCGATCGTCCGGAAAAAAAGTGAGGCGATGAAAAATATATTCCTGTCCGCGGGAAAACCGTAGGGAGGCACACGCTGTCTGGCGGGTGCACGAGGGGATCGCGGCGGGGGGCGGGGCGCGTTATGTTTGGGTTCGATGGTCCGGAAGTTCGGGCTCCCCGTCCTCACGCCTCGGCCGCCGCTGCCGACAGTCGATGCCATGCGCAAGCGCCTCGGCGGGCGCGCCTCGACCGAACCCGGGGCCGGGGACGCGGTCACGTTCACCACGCCGGGCGGCGTTCGCCTGATGGGCGTGGTCCTGTTCGTCCGGGGAGACGAGCTCGACGTGTGGGTCGACGAGAACGTGGTGCGCCGGACCCGTCGCGCGGCGGCCGCCCCGCTCGACGCCGCCCTCCCGCGGGATCTCGTGACGATCGCCGCCGACGCGCGGGTCTTCGCCACGCTGAGCGAGGGCCAGCGGATCCGCTACCTCGACGAGGGTCGCGTGGACGAGGGCACGCTCATCGAAAAGTGCCGGTTCGGCGCGCTCGTCGAGCGCAGCGACGGCACGATCGTCGGCCTCGGGTTCCGCAGGCTCTGGCCCGCGGACGCCGCGCCTGCGCGCGAACCTTCGTAGCTAGAGGCAGCTACAGACCGGATCGCCGATCGCGCAGGCGCAGCCCGTCGTGACCCGCGTGTTCGGTTTTCCCGGGACCGAGGTCGCGTTGTGCTTGCGCTGTTGCGGGTTCAGGCCGGTCGGCTGGTCCGGTGACGTCTTCGGCTGCGCCTCGGCTTCGGGCGGCGTTTGCGCCTCGGCCGGGGCTCTCGGCGCCTGGGCTTCGGCGGCCTCGGGCTGCGCGATCTCGTTCGTCGCGGTCGGCGCGGGCTCGTGCTTGCCGCAGGCCGCGACGAGCAGCGACGCACCCACGGCGAGGCGCAGCCGCGGCAAACTCCGAGCGGGCGGGGGACGTGGCTCGCGCTCGCGGAAGAGGACGTTCCCCTCCTCGTCGTGCTCCACCCGCACGCAGAGCGAGTGCGGCCGGGCCGAGGCGATCAGCCGATCGGCCTCCTCGGGCGAGAGCTCGGCGAGCGCGACGACCTGCTTGTCGCACGAACTGCAATGCCGTCGCGCCTCCGAACCCGTCATCGACTCCCAGCGCTCGCTGCAAGGCTCGGCGATGTGGAAGCGTCGAAGCATGGGGAAGAGTGTACGCTGGCGAGCCGGAAAAGGGGAGCCCTCGGGCGCTACGCCCCGCCGAGACGGGCCTGCGCGAACGTCCCCAGGCCGTTCACGACGACCGGGGGGATCTCGTGCGCGCCGCCGTGCGGCACCCACGTCACGCCGGCTTTCGCCGCGGTCATCATGTCCCGCAGGATCTCGGCGCGTCCGAAAGGCAGGAGCGGATCACGCCGCCCGTGCGAGATGAACGCCGAGAGCCGCTCGCCGAGCGCATCGAGCCCCGTCTGCCATCGGTCGCCGCCGAGCCGGGTCCCCGAGAGCACGGCGAGGCCGGCGAAAGGCTCGCGGAGGTGGGTCACGAGTTCGGTCGTGACCATGGCGCCCTGGGAAAACCCGCCCACGAGGAGCTGATCGCGCCGCACGCCGAGATCCTTCACGAGGACCTCGATGGTCTCCGCGAGGGCATCACGCGCGGGCGCGAGTCCCTCGGGCACCTCGTCGAGGCGCTTCATGGCGCCGTCGATGTCGCCGCGCATGAGCAGGGTCATCAGCCGATCCATGCCGATGTCCCACCAGGCACGGCCGTGCATGCCGGGGCCGACTTCGACTTCGAGGGGGGCTTCGGGGAAGAACCAGCGGACGCCGCGGCCGGCGTCGATGACGCGGCAGAGGCTGACGAGGTCTTCCCCGGGCGCGCCGAAGCCGTGGCAGAGCAGAATCGCGGGGCCGTCGCCGCCGCCGCGGTGATCGTCGCCGCCGCGGGCGTGGACGCGGAGGGGGCCGAAGGTGCGGGGTTCCATGGGGCGGGACGGTAGCAGGATTTCGAGGGGGGTGGGGGAGGAGGGGCGGCGACCGGGCTTGACAGGGCTCCGGCCCCAACCATTACGCTCGCTGCCCCATGCCCGGATCGTTGCACCACGCCCGACAGTTGGGCAGGCTTCCGTATCGCGGGAACGACCAGCAGGAGCACTGGGAGGTCGATATCATCGACGGCGACATGGACGTCGTCTCGTATTCGTCCTGGCACGAGCTCGTGGAATACTGCGCGCGGCTCGGCGTACCGGTGGAGGTATGGCCCGGCTTCACCCGCGAGGGCATCGATGTCTCGCTCGATCGGGTCGATCGGATGCAGGGGGACCTCCGGGAGGCTTTGCGCAGATTGACACTCGCCGAGGTCTCCGGGCACGTACTGCTTGCGCGTATCGTCGGGTATCTTGCGCGCGGGGAGAAGGTGTTTTTCTGTTGATGGGAGGCGCCTCGAGCCTGCGTCATGCCTCCCCGCCCGCCCATTCGCGACCGACCTTGTGCCGACGGCGGAGGGGTGGCATGCTACCGGGAGACATCGGCGACGGAGAAACGCATGGAAAGGCGAACCTTGGAGCAGCTCGAAGCGGCGCTCGAAGCGGTCAGCAAAGAACTGGCTCCACGCGTCGAGGAGCTCGCGCGGAAGAGCACCGCCGGCGTCCTCACGCCGGAAGAGCACCAGGAGTACGCCGAGGTCGTCCGCCTGAATGACACGCTGAGCCTCCTCAAACTGCAGGCCGAGGAGTTCTGGAGCGTGCGCGCCGCGTCGTGAAGCTCTCGACCGACACGCGGGAGTTCGTCCAGCGGCGCGCCCAGGGCGCGTGCGAGTACTGTCGGTTGCCTCAAAGCGCGTCGATTCTGCCCCATCAGGTCGACCACATCATCGGAAGGCAACACCGTGGATCGGATGATGTCGATAACCTGTGCCTCTGCTGCATTCGCTGCAACCTGAAGAAGGGGCCGAATATCGCGTCGATCGACCCCGAGACGAGTGCCATCGTGCCGCTTTATCACCCGAGGCGGCAGTCTTGGGGAGAGCACTTTTCCGTAGAGTCGGAAGGGACCGTGGAGGGGGTGACGGCCGAGGGGCGTGCCACCGTGCAGCTCCTCGACATGAACGACGAGGGGCGCGTTCGGCTGCGCGTATTGCTCTTGCGCCGTGGATGGCGTCCTTGAGCCAGGAGGCCGAAGCCCGCCGAGGAACCATGCTGGACGACGTGCGGAATGTCCCCTGGGCGTCCTTTGCCCAGCCGGAATGGAACGACCCGAACGAGGTTCCATCCGCGCTTCGCGCCCTTTCGTCGTGCACTTCCGAGGAGGAGGCCCTCCGCGCCTACCACAAATTTCTTTATGCCGTCGGAAACAATCACTCGGGCAGCTACTACCCAGTGGTACTGCCGGCGCTACCCTTCCTCGCCCGGATCCTCGAAAGCGACAATGAGATTGCGCGTCGAACGACGCTCGACGTGCTCATCGACCTCCTGGGCTCCTTCGGGCCCGAGCCCGGGTTCGAATTCGAAGGCATCGATCCCGAGACCGGCCTTCGTGGCGACCTCCGAGCCTTGTTGCATTCGCACGCTCGTATCATGGTCCCGGTGACGCTTGCGATTGCCAGCGACCGCTCACCCGCGCGTCTTCGTTCTGCAGCCTTGGCCGCGGAGCTCGCCGAGGCTCTGCTGGAGGACGCGGATTCGTAGGGAATCACTGCGTCGGCTTGTGCAGATGGCCGCCTGGTGGCATGCTGCGGCGGGCAAAATGACCATCGAGAATCAGACCGTCGCGCAGCGAAAATTCCTCGCGTCGATGATCGAGGACGACTACTACCCGAAGCACCTCGTCGAAAAGGGGCAGTGGCTGCTCGCGGCGCTGGCGGAGCGCATCGAGAAAGAGGCGCCCAAAGGAAGCGCGGTCTACGCGCTCACGCACGCGACGACCGAGGCGTTCAACGAGCTCCAGGAGGAGTTTTACGAAGCGGAAAGCGAGATCGAGACCGTCGCGCGCGAGGCCATCGCGGAGGATATCGGCTTCATCCTCGACGCCTACGGCTACGAATTCGACATCGAAGAGGCGATCGCGCCGCGTGATTGGTGAAGGATGATCGGCGTCCGCGTCCAGAACGCACAGGTCGAGGCTGCGTGGTAAACGTCGAGAGGTGAGAACGTGCCGAAAGTGAGCCCCTCCGTCCGTGGCGCGGTTCGCCTGTTTTCGTACTGGCTGGCGAACGGCACCGCGGGTCTGCCTTTGCTCGACGGCGTGGATTACTCGGCCATCTTCGAGGAGCCGAGCGCGCTCGAACAGACGTACGCGATCTTCATGAACGTGCTCGAATTCGATGATGCGGGGATCGTCCTGAATGCGAAGCAGGCCGAGCGCCGGGCCGCTCAGTTCATCCGGAGTTACGTGGAGCCGGATTACGTCGTCGAGCCCCCGTTCGAGGACTGGGAGGTCGAGCTTTACTGATGCGCGGGGGCGTCCGGCTCGTCGCGGAATTCGACCTTCGGCAATTTCCCGTCGTCCGCCAGAAAAGAGCGACCGCAGGAGAGGCAACGCGGGAAATTTTGGTCCACCATCCGGAATCGCGCATGCGCCGCGCTGCAACGCGCGCACTTCACCGGCGTCTCGAACGCGGCGACGATTTTTTGGGGATCACGGTGCATCGCGGCGATCGTACGCTTTGCATCATCCATTCCGTCCGAGCTCCCCTCACGTAGACTCCTTGCACGTAGCTCTCCGGATTCAACCGAGGCGCCGTGCCTGCCCGATCAGCCTCTTCCACGAGGTCGGCGAGCGGATCGCTCTCGTCCCGCTCCCCGGCAGTTCCGTCGCCATCGAGATCCGTCATGCGCGCGATCCTATCTCAAGCCACGCTCCAGAGGCCATGCGGTTTTCCGTTGATCGCTCCCGCCGAATCGGAGGACGCTTCTCTCCGGAGCGAATCCCATGCCCGACCCCATTTTCCTCCGTTTTCGTGCGACATCGGGTGAAAACGTCGACGTGCCGGTCCTCCTCGCCGGCGCGGGAGAGGCCGCCGCCGAGCGCTGGAAGGACGCGCGCCGCACGCCCGGCGTGCACGTGTTGCTGGAAGGGGATCGTGATTATGCCGTGAGCCTCACGCCCCCCGCCTCGGAGGCGACGATCCAGATGCTCCAAGCGAACCGGAAGAAGAGCGTGCGCGTCATCTTCCCCGGACGAACCCCCGTGCGGCGCAGGATCGCCGACGTCGCCGTCGTGCCGCCGAAGCAGGTCGGGCGGGCCGCCGCCCCCGGGGCCGCCGCGGCCCTCGATTTGACGGCCGGGCGCGAGGGCGCGCCGTCGTTATGGCTCCTGCCCGATGGATCGTTTGCCACCGAGCCAGGGCCGCCGCCACGTGGCCTCGACGCGGGCCCCGCGCTCGTCCGCGCCGCGCGCTGGGTCTCGTCGCGCCGCACCACGACCTTCGAACGCCTCTTCCCGCCGAGCGCGTTTCACCCTGACGAACCCTTGCGCCCCGAGCGGCTCACCGCCCCGCAGGCCGCGGAACTCCTCGCGCAGGCTCGGAGCGCGCTCGCCGCTGCCGCGACGAATACCGAATATGCGCGAAACGAGCCGCTCGCGGCCGCGCAAATTCGCTCGGCCGCGCTCACCGTGCTCTCGCACCTCGTGGCCACGGCGCTCCGGGATCCCGAGTTCCGCGCGGCGGCCGACCAGGCCGCGGCCCTGATGTTCGCGATCGTCGCGGGGGAGACCGGGCCTTCGGCCATGCCGGCGCTCCGGGCGCACGCGATTCAGCTCCTCTCGATGCGCGCGCCGGCGCTCTCGGCCGCGGACCGGGAGCTCGCGCGGAGCCTCGTCCGGAGCCTCGTGCGCGAGGCGCCGCCTTACGACAAACTCGCCGGACCCTTTCGCTTCGCCATGTGCTCGGCCCGCGATTTCCACGAGGGCGAGGTCGACATCTTCATCGAACGCTACGGCTTCCGCGAAATCCCCGCGCCCGAGGGCTCGCCGAAGCCGCCGAAATACACGACGTATCGCGTCCTCGAAGCCCCGTTCCGCACGCCGAGCGGCGATCCCGTCTGGCTCTACGCCCGCGTCGCGCGGCCCGACGACGAGAACATCGAAATGGCCGACCCGACGTTCGTCGGCGTCTTCATCAACCGCCACGCCCAGCTCGGCGCCTACGACATGCGCGCTGCCACGGCCACGGCGCGCCAGGCCGGTTACAAGATCATGATGAACGCGCAATGTGCTGGATTGACAACCCGCTTCGCGATCGCGCGCGCCTTCCCCGACGCCGACATCTACTCGTCCTGGGACAGCACTTATTTCCGGAACGGCGGGCCCGACGGCAAGATGAACGCCTCCGAGGGCGTCGATTGCTTCGTCGAGCTCTTGCGCGGCATGTGCGAGAAGGAGACGCACGCCGAGATCGAGGCCCGCATGCGGCGCGTGCAATGGCACCACGCGCAGGCCCACTTCCCGGGCTTCTCGCAGTTCGTCGGGCCCGGCAATCCCCTCGTCGTCGCGCGCTTCCAGGACGTCAACCGCGACGGCCGCGCCGACCTCTACGACGGCTTCCTCGACCTCACGATCGCCGAGCTCGCCGAGGACCTGCGCGCCTCGCTCACGCCGCGGGATCCCGGCGTCGCGCCCTCGCAGATCGGCGGCGAGGCGGCCACCGGGCTCGGCTGGGCCGCGGGAAGCATGAACCGCGTCACGCAATACTCGGATCTCTGGGCGGGTTTGCCTGGACAAAGCGAGCTCTTCTACATCTTTCACGCGGGCGGGTTCTACGACCGAGGCGAGCCGCCGGCCGATGTGCCCGGGGGTTTGCCCGGCGAGCGGCTCGGGGCCTTGCCGGCTGTTTGTCGGTATGTACGTGGCGGGGGTTCGGGGGCGGAGCTCGGCTCGTCCGAGCGGAGCCCCCGAGCGTTGGAAGAAGGCCCGGCGGGCATGCAGGCGGACGTGATGATGCACGCCCACCTGAGCCACGCGGGCAAGGAGCTGAAGCGCCTGCTTTGCGCGGCCGACGCGATGTGGCGCGCCTTCGACACGGGCCTGCTCGATGGTCCGCCCATGCACACGCCCGCGGGCAAGCGCGGCGCCATCCTGCTCACACTCGCGGGCCTGCTCGAGTTCCCCGCCGACCAGAACTTCGTCGACGGCCTCTGGTCCATGGCGCTCGAAGCCCTGCGATTCCCGCCGATCTCGAGGTCGGTCGTCCGCGGGTGCATCACCGAGGCCGACCACGAAGCGTCGAACTACTACGGTTCACGCCGGGGGCTCGTGCAGCTTTTGGAGGAGCTCGGGAAATCGGATCCGCTCGCGCTTTCGGTGCTCGAATCGGAGGATCCGAAGGTGGGACGGGCGAAGGAGATCTGACGTCGACTACAGCTTCGTTCCGGGTTTCTTCCCCGGCGGCGGGGCCTTGTCGTCGGGGCCGCCGAGCACGCTGTCGGGCGCCTCGGGGGCCATCTGCTGCAGATCGTCGGGATCGAGCGGGCCGTACGCCTTGCTGCCGAGCTTGAAGAAGACGCGGCGCATCTTGTCGCTGAGCTGGTCGAACGCGCGCGCGGCCATGACGTCGTAGACGCGGCCCTCGCTCGGGCCGCCGCCGATGCCGTACATCGGGTTCGTGTAGTCGACCGTGAAGTGGTCCGGCGGCTGCACGGGCAGGTCGAACTCGAGTTTGTCCGCCTGGCCCGGGATCTTCATGACCACGTGAAAGTCGACCACGATGCCGACGAACTTGCGGTCGCCCTTGTCCTCGGTGAAGAAATCGCCGGCCCAGCCGACCTCGTAACGCACCTCGATCGTCGGCGCCTCGACGTTGCCCGCATCGGGGTCCTTCCCGATCTTGCCGTCGCGCGCGTCGAGCACGGCGAGCGCCGCGCGCATCTGGGCGGGGTCCTTGCTGCTGGCTGCATCGCGCAGCCGATCGTACGGGTCGCGATCGTCCTTCGGCTGCACCGCGAGGGGCTTGCCGTCGGGGCCGATGCGCGGGCCTTGCTTCAGCGCCATCACGTCCGCCGGGAAGACCTTCTCGAAGCCTTGCTGCAGGCTGCGCACGATCTCCGCCTCGCGCTGCACGCCCACCTTCTCGCCGAAATGCGGGGCCACGGGGACGATGTTGCCGCCGCCCGCGATCTCGCCGCCGAGCTTGCTTTTGAGCAGCTCGTCGACCTTGTCGAGCTTCTCCGTCGACGGCGCCTCGAAGCGCGCCTCCAAGCGCGCCGTGTCGTTCTTTTCGAGGTAGCCGAGAAGCTTCTCCATGAACGGCAAGAGCTTCGGATCGTCGGTCGAGGCCTGCTCGCGGAACTCGCCGAGCGTCTTCGTGAAGAGCGTGTGGATCTCGTCCCGCGCCTCCGTCTCGACCACCGACTTGGGGTATTTCTTGAGGAAGTCGCGCAGCGCCGTGACCGAGCCCTTTTCCTTGGCCTCGCGGAGCGCAGCGCGTGGCAGGTGCTCATCGCGCGCCTCGTCGAGGTGGCGCTTGCCCTCGCGGACGTAGTGCTCCCACTCGTACTCGCGATCGACCTGCTTCGCGTTCGTGAACATCGCCTCGTCGCTCGCGACGTTGCGCATGTGCCACATCGGCAGCGCGAGCAAGGCCGCCGCGGCCCCGGAGACGCCGAGGATCGTGCCCTTCGCGAAGAGCGCGCCGATCGATTGCGCGGCCGGCTGCTGCATGTCCTCGTCGCGCGGCGCCTGCACGGCCCAGGTGTCCTTGACGCGCACCTCGAAGAGCGGATCGAGCTTCATCAGCGTCTCGATGTCACGCGCCTCTGCCGCCTCGCGGATCTGACGTTGCGAGTCGCCGAGCTGCCGGAGGACCTCCTCCGCGCGCTCTTTGCCGTGGATCGAGAACGTCTCGGTGATGCCGCCCTCGAACGTGAAGGTGAGCGTCGTGCCGTTGTAAATGCCGTTCGTGTGCTGATGGACGCCGCGGAAATCCACGAGCGTGCTCATCGGCACGACGCGCAGGAGGCGATCCTCCGCGTTGATGAAATCCATCGGAAAAAGGAAGCGCCCGGGCTTGTACGGCAGCGAGGAGCCGAGGCGGACGCGACGAACCAGGAACAGGATCGACAGGAAGACGATCGCTGTGCCGAGGAAGTAAAGGAACATCACGGGCATGGGCTGGAGCTCCCGCCCGTACTGGTAGAAAAGCGTGCCGACCACGACGATGAAGCCGAGGAGCGCGAGGACGAACCACCCCGCGATGGCCGCGCCTTGCGAGGGCACGCTCGACAAAAGGGGGTACGGGTACGACTGGTGCTGCATGCAGCTGATGAGCCGCTCCCGCACCTCCCTCGGCAATGCATTGAAATCGACGCGCTTGGCCTCTGCCATGGCGACCTCCGAACGGAAGCCGCAAGTCGAGCGACCTCCCGAGCCGAGCACGATACGCGAGGCCCTCTCCGTGTGTCTACGGGAGGCGCGTTTTCCGCGGGAGCTCGTGGGAAATCACGCGTCGACGGATTTCGCTGTCGCTTGTCAGCGCACCACGCCGCGCGACGACAGCATCTCGTTCTCGAGCTTGACGATCTTGTTGTAGACGCCGATCAGGAGCAGCGACGGCACCCACTGTCCGACGAAGTTCGCGAGCTCGAGGCGCTTGGAGTAACCGAAGCGGCGCTGCGGGCGGGCCGAGGCCGCGAGGCTGGCCGAGAGCACCATCGAGCCGAACGCGAGGCCGAGATACGCGATCGACGGCAAGCGCGAGGTCTGGCGCTCGATGAGCTGCGTCGTCCTGCCCTCGTTCTTGTTCAACGTGGAGGTCATGCCCTGCGTGGAGACGTCGAACGACTGATCCATGGATTCCTCCCGGGGCCCCGACGAAGAGACGATAGGCCCGTGCCGGCCGACGCTTGCGACGATCACGCCAACAGGGGAAGCGTGCAGGGGAGTAGCGAGGAGGCTAGTTCAGCACCTTCGGCGGCGTGCGTTTCAGCGCCTCACGGCGGGCGATCGGGCCCGCCTGGTGCAGGACGAGGCGAAAAGCGCCGTCCTCGCGGACGAACAGGTTCGTCGCGACGAGCTCATTTCCGTCGATGGACTCCGTGCACACGACGAACGCCGCGTCGCCGAGGACGGTCGCCGCCGGCCGCTTGGCGACGATGGCCGGAGCGGACGGGCTCGAGAGGATGGCGCGGAAGCTCGCCATGACCTCGGCGCGCCCGCGCACCACGTCCCAGCCCGGATGCACGCACGCGACGCCCGCGTGCCGGGCCCAGAGGTCGTCCATCGCCACGAGATCGCGCCGCGCAAACGCCGCGTAAAACGCCGCGTTCGCAGCAAGGACCTCCGCTTCGTCCGACGCCATGGCTCGACAGCTCCTCTCCGCCGGGGACGATACCAAAGCACGAGAGCGAGGTCGACTCTTGCGGGCCGTCACATCGGCGTGTGTGGTTCCATGACGGGCGGGCGCAGCCGCAGGAAGATCACCGTCACGAGCGGGCTCGCCGGTCGCAAGAGCGAGGGCGATCCCTCCGCCGCGAGGCCGAGCGGCTCGAGGCTCCACGTGTGGGCGCGACGGCGACCGTCCACCGCGGGCCTTGCCGGCCCCGGCGAACTCGGGTGATGATGACCGGACGTCATGAGCCATCAGGGCCCGTACTTCATCCCCTCCGGTGCTCCCCCTGGGACGCCCCTCTTGATGGAGGAGGATCGTCCGCCGGAAGGGGTCTATTATTTCCGCATCTATGCGGTGCTGATGATCCTCATGCTCCTCGGCTGGTTCGCGTTTGGGCTTTACCTGATGCTCGGGCCGCTCATGCGGGGTGCGTCCGGACCATCCGCGACGGGGGAATGGGTGATGGGGCTCTTCGTCGCGGGCCTGTCGTTTCTCATCATCATCCCGCACGCGATCGTGCTCTTCGCCGGCAAGGCGCGCTGGGCCTACACGGTCGGGATCATCCTCATCGGGCTGAACATGCTGTGGAATACGTGCTGTCTGCCCATCACGATCCCGCTGCTCATCATGTGGATGAAGCCCGAGACGAAACGCTGGTACGGCGCGACCTGAGCCGGCGCCCGTCCCGTCCCCCGTTCACCCTGTAAAACGCGTTTTTGCCGCGAACGTATTCGCGCGAAACGTGCGCCCGGCGCGGGAGGTGCACGCATGCGCCCGCACGGGGGGGATCGATATGAAGGCGATCATGCTGGCGATCGTGCTCGGGCTCTTGGTGCTCGGGTGCAGCGTGAATGTCCGAAAGCCGGCCCGGGATGCGACGCTGGGCGCGATTTCGGCGCTCGAGACGCCTCCCGAAGACGACGAGCTCGCCCGCAAGATGGGGCTCTTGCTCGATCGTTTCTTGACGAATGCGCTCGCGGCCGGCCCGCCGCCAGGCGTCGAGCAGATCTCCGAGAACATGATGCGAGGCGCGATGCGCGGGCTCACGGCGACCGTGCCCGAGCAAAGGTGGATCGTGCGGCACCTCGTCACGGAGTCCCTGCGCACGGCCGTCGATACCGTGATGGATGAGCGCGGTCCGATCAGCCAAGCCGCCGCGAGAGCCGGCGAGCAGGCGGCCATGGGGCTCGTGCGCGGGATGAACAACGGGGAAAAACAGGCGACGTCGCTCGTCGGGGAGGTCTCGGGCGAGATGGGTCGGTCGCTCACGCGCGCGATGGGCAGCGAGATCGCAGGCTGGTTCGGCCCGGACGCCGAAGGGCCGCTCGCGGACGCGATGGCGGCCGCCGCCGAGCGCGCGGCCGGGGCGGCGGTGCACGGGGCCATCGCCGCGGCGAAGGACGAGCTCGCGCAGTGCAACACGGGCACGGGCGAGCCGTGCGTGAGCGACATCGTGGCCGCGCTGAGCCGCTCGGCCGCGCGCGGGGCGAGCGAGGGCGTGAGGCGGGAGATCCAGCCGCTGCCGGTCGGAATCGCGTTCGTCGTGGGGCTCGCGATGGCGCTGCTCGGGATCCGCCTCGTGCGCGAGTGGCGCTCGCGCCGGCGTCCGACGACCTGAAGGGCCGAAGGCGCACGCCCGCTTCCTTCTTGCCACGTGAGGCGGGATGAGGAAAAAGGGCCTCGTTGGAGGAGCGGGAGACATTGCTGCGGAACGAGGAGGGCACGATCGTGGCCGAGAGCCCGCTCGTGCTCGTCTGCGACTGCCCCGGGGGCTTCGCCGATACGCTGGTGAAGCTTTATGCGCCGTTCGCGCTCGTGGCGTCGATCCTCGTCTCCATCATCGTCGGGCTGCGCGCGGCGCCTTTCCCGATCCTGTTCGTCGCGATCGTCTGGACGACCGCCGCCGCGATCGGCAATCGCATCGCGCGGCGGAGCGCGCGCAAGCACGGCCGCTTCCGGATCGACCTCGAGCGCGGCGAGATCGTGCAGCAGGGACGGGGTTTTTCCCGGACGCTCGACGCGCGGGCGCTCCTCCACGCGGCGACGCCCGTGGTGGCCGGGGTGGAAGGGGAATCGACCGAGCCCGGGTTCGAGCCGCGCTGGCTTCTGCTCGTCATGCAAAGCGGCGAAGAGCTCCGGCTCGGCAAGGGTCCGGCGCACGCGCTCCGGCCCGTCGTCGTTTTTTTGCGGGAGGCGGGGGTGCCGGTGTTGGGCAATCGGAAGAGTCTCTTATAGGCCTTCCGAAGGCGCGCCGCGCCGCGTACGATCGGCCGCGGGATGGGGAGGGGCGGACGTCAACCGCACGGGGCAGGCAGCCCCGAGCGGGCTGGGCTCGTGATCTTCTCGAGCACGCTCGTGTTCAGCGGGAGCGCCCGCGCCGAGCCGGGCGTCGAATTCTCGGGGGGAGCTGGTTTCGGCGTGCTCGCCGCCGGCATCACGCCGGGCCGGTTCGCGATCAGCCCGAGCGCGAGCCTCGGCCTTCGCGGCGAACGCGGGTTTTTCGTCGCACGCGATACCATCTCGTTCCTCGGCGCGAACGGCGGACGGTTTGGGTTCAACAACGAGACCACCGTCGGCGGTGGTCTCTCCTGAGCGCGTGAATGTCAGCGCCGGGCTCTCGCTCGCGGCGTTCTCGCTCCCGATCTGCGGCCCGCGGCTCTGCGGCCAGGTGCAGGGCCTTGTCCCAGGGGTCAGCGCGCGGCTCGACGTCTTTGGCCCGTACCTCTCCGGAGGCCTCGGCGTTTCGGTCGACTGTGCCGGCATCTGGATCACGGGCCGCGCTTCTCCCGTGTGGAGCGGCGTCTCGGTGCGCTGCTCCGCGGGGCCCATCTTTCGGTTCGGATCTCACCATTGACTCATGAGAAAGGCTCTCTTCCCATGCGTACGCTGTTTGGCTCGATAGCTTCTCTCCTCCTGATGCTCGTGGCCGGGTGCAACACCGTCGACCCGGACGAATGCTGGGTCAACACATCGGGCGGCTTCGACGATGAGCAGCCGATCCCGATCGGCGCCGGGGTCGGCGCGACGAGCTCGGGCGATTTCGGGACTCCGCCCGCGGCGGAGCCGCTCGACTACGGCGGAGAGCCGAACCCATGCATGGCGCCGGAGGTAGACTTCACCATCCCCATAGCCAAGCCATCGGACTTCCCGTTCGTCACCATCATTCCCGATGACGGTACGGACACGGGCGGCGGGGAGCAAATGGCCGAGGCGAGTCTGCCGTTTACCAGAATTCACAACCTGAGTGTCAGGAGGTGGTACTGCTCTCTCACCATCCGAATGCCACTCCGGACTGAGTTGATGGGGAAAATTTCGGCAAGCCAAGCAGCCATCCTCAGCGCAGAGGTCACGAACATCGCATCGAAACGTATGGACTTCACACTCCCGGAGGGGATCTTCTGCGACGAGTTCCCCATGGCTGTGCTGGCAGCGTTCAAGGAGAAATATAAGTATCTCGGCGCCAGGGTGACGAAATGATGAAGATAACTCGTTCCGAGCTGCTCGACGTGGTCTACCGATTCTACCCGCGAAAGATGCTGGACATCGCGCGCGAGCATGTGCCTCCCGGTGAGCTCGTCTACGACGACACCGAGGAGCACCGCCGCCTGGTGGAAGCCGCGAGCCGCGGGCGAGCGGAGTACCCGACCTGGAAGGCGATGATCCGCCGCCTGGGGGATCGATACCGCCTTCAAAACGAATCGCTCCATCTGCTCTCGGGCGGCACCGACCCGGCCTACTCGGCCCGCATCTGGCTCACCAACGAAACGGCCATGACCTTCCACGTGTCCTTGCTCGGGCCTTACTACGGGATCCACCTCCCCGGTATTTCCGAGGAGGAGCCGGTGGCGCGCGATGTCGCTCGGGAGATCGAGGCCACATACCCCGGCTATCAGCCGATCCCGCCGGAGCTCGGTGATGTAATCGTGCCGGATCTGTTCGAGCCCAGGGCTTATTTTGGAGTGGCGACGATCTACCTCTGCCTCTTTTCGGAAGTCTGGACCTGGGCCGATCTATGAAACACACCTTCGACGAACTCCTGGACATCGTCTACCGATACTATCCCCGCGGGGTCGGGATGGTCGACGGCGATCTCGACGTCAAGCTCATCCACGATTCCGAAGAGCACGCCCGGCTCGCGGCCGCGCGCAAAAAGGCGGCGACGGACGAGCGCTGGCACGCCTTGCGGCGTCGCATCGAGGAGCGCTTTCCCGAGGCGCCGCTCATGAACCACTCGCTCCACCTCCCGACGGACAGCTACGACGACGCCTGTTACTCCTTCACCATCCACCTGCCCGGTGCCGCCCAGGATCGCATGTTATGGGGCCAGGTGAGCTTTTTGGTTCCTTATTACCTCATCCACGCATCGTGCAACATCGAGACCGTCCAGGAGGCACGAAAAGACTGCTTCACGGTCAAGTTTCAGGGCCTCCATTTTCAGGTCGAAGGCAGTCCGTTCGATCCAAGGCTCGTCTCGAACCCGGACGATGAACGGTTGAAGCGCGTCACCACCAAGCGGCACGTGGTCACCTTCGATCTATTGCCCGAGGAGCGGCCGTATGCGGAGTGGATCGCCCGCGAAATCGAGGCGACCTTCGGCTACGAGCCCATGCCGCCGGAGATCGGGGCCGTGCTCGTGCCCGAGCTCGCGACCCCGCATCTCCCCGGGGAAAACAGGCTGTATGACTGCCTGTTCTCGGACCATCATACGTGGGTGAATCCCTCGCCGTCCGACGTGCCGGCGCCCGGCGCGAAGGTCGACGCGAGTCAATTGACGGAGCCGTTCAAGGCGGTCCTCACGGTCCAGGCGGCGCTCGTCCGGATCATGTGGATTCTGAGCAGCAAAGGAAGTGGCGCGCTCCATGTGGAGATGGAGATGGACGGGACCCTGCGCAAAGACGAGCTGCTCGGCACACTTGCGTGGATTCGCCAGCTCAACGAGTCGTCGCCGACGCCCCGCGACCCTGCGAAAGGCGACCTCGAAGCTGCTGTGCGCGCGTTCGAAGAGCTGCTCGCCGCGTGGGAGGGTGACGGCGCACCGTCGGACGCCATGGTCGCTTGGGCCTCGAACTTCCTGGCCCGGTGGGACGTGGGGGAGAACGAAGCGTCGCGAGAGGACTAATTCATGCCTTGCGCGCTCTCGACCGCGCGGCTTCGCGCAAGAGCTCGGCCACCTGCGCATCGGCCTCCCCCACCATGGCCAGGATCCGATAGGCCGCTCCCCACCACTTGGCCTGGCGCTGCACGGCGTCCGACTTCGCCGCGGTCGCGGTCTTCGTCGCACCCTTTTTCGTCGCCCGGTCCGAGAGCTTCTCGGAGAGCGCGTCCGCGTCCGCCTCGAGCTTCTTCAATCGCTCGACCGGCACCTTCCGCGCTGCGAGCGCCTCGTGGACGGCAGGGAGCCCGACGAGCGCGCGGGCATCCTTCAAGATCTCGGCCCGGAGAGCCTCGGTGCTGGTCGAGCGCGACGCGACGCGCTCCGTTTTGCCTTCCTCGCTCTGCACGGTTCGAACGGTCACCCGCGCTTCATTCTTGATGATCTGCTGCAAGGCCGCGACAATGTCGGTTTTCCCGGCGTCCTCGTGATCCTGTCGGACGAGCCGCACCACACCCATGACGGCGACGTATTCCTTTTGCACCTCGGCGAAATGGAGCATCACGTCCGCGGTCGCGGCGACGCCCCCTCCGGCGGCCGTGCTCTTGGCCAGCTCCTGGGCTTCGACCTCGAGGCCCGCGTCCCGGATCCGCTCGAGATCCGAGGCGAGCCCGCCAAAGGATTGGAAGAGCGCGAGGAGCTCCGGCCTGGTCAAAATGCACTGGGCCGCGCGCGTACGCGCGGCGACGATTTGGGGAGAGATAGCAGATGCCACACGCGGACTTTACAGAAAGGACGGCACAAGAAGCAAGCACGAACACAAGGCCGGAAGACGCGGCTCCCTCCCCCGCAGAAGGCACGGGACCCCCCCGCAGAAGGAGACGCGGTTCCCGGTAGATGTATGTCAACTTGCCGGAAGAAGGCGTCCGTGACCCTGGCAGAAGGCGCGGGCGACACCGGCAGAAGGAGCGGGCGACACCGGCAGAAGGAGCGGGCGACACCGGCAGAAGTCGCGAGCGACACCGGTAAAGTCCGCAGGCGACACCGGTAGAAGGCGCAAGCGATACCGGCAGAAGGCGAAATCCCGATTGTCGTGGGATCGCACGTCCTGTAGCATGGGTGCTTCCCCACATGCTTACCCTCTTGCGCTGGACCGCCCCCCTGCTGCTCTTCGCGACGACCGCGGCGTGCGCCGAGCCGGCCACGCCGTGCATCATCTCCTCCGAGCCCTACTTCGCTCGTTACGACGTGGTCTCGCAGACCGGCATCCCATGCAGCGCGCGCCTCGGCGAGGACGTGGGGCTCGAGGTGTATCCCGGGGCGAGCGGGGGCGCGCCGACCATCGCCGTGCAATCGCAGGCGCTGAAGAACTTGTGGTTCGAGGCCAAGTTCAATGGCAAAGACCTCGGCGACCAGCGGGCCTACGCGCTGGGGGATTTCGCCGAGAGCGCGGGGCCGGACGGGATCTGCCGCGCGGGCGACCTCGCGCCGGCGGAGATCGATCTCCCGCCGACGCAGATCTTCGACGACCTCGGCAACCCGTTCTTCGTCGGGGGCGGGCACGTCCGGGAGACGTGGCGGAACCTCGCCATGTACGTCGCGCCCGAGGTGCCCGGCGTGCGGTTTGCCGCCGAGCTCGAGGTCGAGGATCTCACGCAGGGGTGCACGGTGAAGTACACGGTGGCGGCGCTCTCGCCGTCGGCGTATTGCGGTGAATTCGGCGACTTCACCGATCTGCCGAAGGACGTGTTCTGCTCGCCCGTGCCGACCCAGACGTTCGCGGGGCTCCACCCCGGCTCCGGGATCGACCCGCGGATCGCCACGCGGTGTGATGAGGCGACGCTCCGCTGCGTGCTCGTGGGCGATCCGCTCGATCCGCTCTGACCTCGAGGGCCCGACGAACGTTTGGAGAACAAAACGTGGTGTTCCCGCTCCGGATCCCGCTCGCCGCCTCCCTCGTGGGGGTTTTTCTGGCCACACCATCCGCCCACGCAGACGAGCCCCTGCCGAGTGGTCTCGGGGAGGGGAGCACGACGCGATGGGGAGAATCGCTCGACCCGGCCGGGCTTCGGCTCCTGCCGCTTTCCGCCCCGGAACAACGCGGCGGGCCCGCGCGATCGTTCGAGAACCTCGCTTTGCTCCTGCCGGGGACGCAGGCCGATCTGTATGGCGTGTCGTTCGTCGGGACGAGTTCGCCCGAGAATACGTTTTTCGTGGATGGGATTCGCGTCGGCAATCCGACGTATGGCATCCTCCAGATGCCGCTCTCGATGGAGTTCGTGGAGCGCGCCGATATCACCGTGATCGGGGCCGATCCGGCGTTCGGCCGGGGGGGCGGGCTGTACGACGTCACGACGAAGAGCGGCGGGAATCAGTGGCACGCTTCGACGTGGGGCGGCCTCGCGCCGGGCGCGCTCGAAGGGGAGCGGGTGCCGAAGATCTTCGAGGGCACGGTCATCCATACCGATCCGCGCCTCGACGGCGTGCGGGATCTCGGCGGGTCGGTGGGCGGTCCCATCGTGAAGGACAAGCTCTTCTTTTTCGCGGGCGGCAGCCTCGCCCGGCGGCGGTATCGCCTGGAGCGCAGCTTGCGGGCGCTCTCGTGGACCTCGGAGATCGACGAATTCGGGGGTGTCTCGCTCGTCCCCGAGATCGACCCGGAGACCGGCACCCAGAAAAAGACGCTGCTGCCAAACTCGCAAAGCACGCAGTTTGCCCAGGGCGACATCGGGCAATGGATCGGCAAGCTCACGTACAGGCCCTCGAAGACGCGGGAGGTCTCGCTCTCCGTGTTCGGGACCTTCGCGGGATCCGGAGGCGGCGCGGTGCACCCGTTCAATACGGCGACCGAAGGGATCGGCGTGGACAACTTGAATGGGGAGCAGACCGCTCTCGGCCGCAGGGAGACGGCCCTCACGAATGCGGTGGTGCTCCGCGGGACGTCCCTGTTCGCGCGTGGCAATGCCCGGCTCGACGCGGCGCTCGGATGGGTGCGCAGCCAGAACGAAACGCTGGCGGCGGATGGTTCGGGGGTCTTTGATATCGGGCGCGAGGGGACGCTCGCGCACGTGCCGCGCATGCTCTGGCGGCGCGGCGGCGCCATCGGAGCGCACCCGATCGTCGATTTCGAGGATCTCACCACGCCGGCGATCACCGCCTGCGTCCCGACGGGGCAACCCTCGGACCTCATCCTGAATTGCCCGGTCAGCTCGTATGCGATGGGCGGCCCCGGGCTCCTGTCGCGGTCCACCGCGGATCGGATCGAGGGGCGCGCCGTCGTATCGCTGCGGGCGCGTGGCCTCGGCGAGCACCGGATCCGCGTCGGCATCGATTTCGAGATCGCGACGCTCTCGTACGTGCGTGGGTATTCGGGCGCGGTCCTCCTCCAGGAGGCCGTCAATGGCGGTTTCGTGCACAACGACCGGTTCGGCTACCTTCGCGGCCCCGATAGTCCCGTCGTGTTCGATACGGTCTCGACGAGGGTGACGTCCTATGCGGCGGGCGGGTTCGTCGCGGATACATGGCGCATCCTGGATGGACTCGTGGCCGAGGCGAGCCTGCGGTACGACGCGCAGGTGCTCGGCGGGGGGAAGCTCGCCTTGCCTTTCATGCTCGCGCCGCGCGCTGCCATTTCGTGGGACCCCACGAAGAAGGGGCGGGCGCGGGTGTTCGCGACGTACGGGATGCGCTACCAGGCCGTGCCGCTCGACGTGGCGGCGCGCGGGCTCTCGAAGGAGAGCAAGATCTCGAGCCTTCACACGATGGGGGGCCGCTGCGACGTCAACGAGCCCGAGGACGCGTATGGCGGCTGCCCCGCGGATACGGCCATTCCGTTTCAAACGTCGGCCGAGCCGAGCACCATGTCCGACCCGCGGACGAGCCAGGCCTCGATCGATCCCGAGATCGAAGGGCCCGCCTATCATCAGTGGGTCGTCGGCGGGGAGGTCGTGGTGCCGCTCGGCGTGCGGCTCGGGGTCGTGTACGTGCACGACCAGCTCCTCCGCACGATCGAGGATACGACCTTTTTCACGGGCGGGGGCTTGGTCGGCAATCCAGGCGGGGGGGCCTCGGCGTTCATGACGCCGGCGGAGCGGGTGTACGACGCGCTCTCGATCTCGGTGATGCGGCCGTTCGCGAGCGGGTTCGTCGGCGTCGCGAGTTACACGCTCTCATCGCTACGCGGCAATTACGAGGGGTTTTTCCTAAGCCGTACGGGGCAGCTCGATCCGAACATGACACGCGCGTTCGACGCGCCCAAGCTCGACGCGAACGGGACCGGTCCCTTGCCCGGGGATCACACGCATTCGATCAAACTTTATGCGGGGAAAGAGGTCGTCTTGCCGGCCGGGGTGATCCTCGAAGCGGGGGCGGGGTATACCGGGCTCTCGGGATCGCCGTACAGCGCGCTCGGCGCGCACCCGTCATTCGGGGCGAGCGAGGTGTACTACTTGCCGCGCGGCTCGGTCGGGCTGACGCCGTGGGTGCATCGCATCGACGCGCGGCTCGGTGTGTCGGCGCTCTTGGGCAAGGGCCTCCGGCTCGGCGCGAACGTCGAGGTCTACAACCTCGCGGACAGCCGGACGCCCACGGCGTACGACGAGAACTACACGTACGATACGGTTCTTCCCATCGAGGGCGGCACGCGGGTGGAGATCCCGGAGGGGATCAAGAAAAACCCTCGGTACGAAAAACCCGTGGCCTTTCAGGCGCCGCGGCAGGTGCGGTTCGGGCTGCGCGTCGATTATTGAGGCCGCGACGCCGGCACGATTTCACCGGGCACGGGCAGGGTCTCCTTCGAAGGGACGTCGACGAGCTCGGCGTAGTCGCATTCGGAGATCATCTCGTTCGCCCTCGCCGCCTCGACCCAGCCGACCGAAAGCGTCAGGATCGCCGAGACGTCGTGGTGCAGGAAATAATGCCCTCCGGGCGCGGCGGTCAGGGTCGTGTCGACCAGCGTGTCGGAGCCGAGCTCCGCGTCCACGTCGTCGCCGTACCGGGAGACGATCTTGTGAACCCCGGGTTCGGCGAGATAGCAGAAATACGACGGACCCTTGGTCATGCCGACGAGCCGGCCATTGTCACGCACGACAGCGGGGACGAGCGAGGCGACCGCGTACGGGCGGACGACGCAGATCCGCGCGGCGTTCGGGGGCAGGGGGCCGAACGCGCCTGGGGGAGCATTTTCATGCAGGGCGAGCTCGTATTTCGTGCAGGATAGCGCGAGGAGGCCGGCGAGGGACGCGAGGGCGAGGAGGAGGGCGCGTCGGGCGAGCATGCCCGGCGTGATAGAATGGCGCGCGCGGGGCGTCAACGAGCAGGCGTACCCGTCCGCAATCCTTCGAGCCAAGGCGTGAGGTCGTCGGGCCACGGGCTCTCCCAGGCGAGGGATTCGCCCGTCCGCGGGTGCACGAAGCCGAGCCGGGTTGCGTGGAGCGCGAGGCGCGGCGGATCCAGCGGGCTCGTCTTGCCGTACTTGCGATCCCCGAGCACGGGGTGGCCTTCGTGCAGCGCGTGCAGGCGAATCTGGTGGGTGCGGCCGGTCGTGAGGCGGAATCGCGTGAGCGTCGCGCCGGGGTTGTCCGGCAAGGAGAAGCGTTCGAGCACCGTGGCGTGGGAGACGGCGCGTTTGCCGGCCACGGGCTCCTCGATGGTCCGCTCGTCCCAGGGGACGAGGCCAAGGAGCGTCGCGAGGTAGACGCGATCGAAATCATGGGCGCGAATTCGATCGGAGAGGGCGCGGTTCGCCGCTTCGGTCCGCGCGAAGACGACGAGCCCGCTCGTGTCGAGATCGAGGCGGTGGACGACGTAGATCGTGCCGCCGAGGGTACGGCCGAGCAGATCCGCAAGGTTTCCGCGGTCGCTCTCGGGCGTCGGCGCTGTCACGAGGCCGGAGGGTTTGTCCACGACCACGAGGTCGTCATCTTTGTAGACCACGCGGAAGGGCGGGAGGCTCGCCTCGTCTTTGGCGCGCGCGGCGGCGCCGACTTCCTTGGTCGCTCGGTCGAGCGCGCCGCCGAGGTGGGCGAGGATGGTTTGTCCGGGCCGGATCGCGCGTCCGGCGACCTTGACGCGGGCGCCGTCGACGAAGACGCCGCCGAGGTCGATGGCGACGCGGGCCTTGCGGCGCGAGAGGCCGGGGACGTTCGCGGCGAGGACCTGATCGAGCCTTTGCCCGGCGTCCTCGGGGCGAGCGACGAAACGGTAGCGCTGGTGGGAGAGGCCTGTCATTGCGGTGGTCGTGGGTCAGGGGGCCGGATCGGGAAAGTGGCTGAGGCCGATCAAGTTTCCGTCGGGGTCGCGGGTGTAGAGGGTATACGGGCTCTCGCGTTCGACGGGAAAACCTGCCTCGGCGAGGGTCGTGCGCCAGCGCTCGCGCGCGTCCGGGCGGATGCCGAGCGCGAGGCAATGCAGGCCGGGGGCCGTGTCCTCGCGGTGCGGGGCATTCGGTGCGCCTGCGCGCTCGACCGCGAGGAACGCGCCGCCCCCGAGCGCGAGCCATACCGAGCGCGGCTGCCCTGCGGCGTCGTCCCAGCGGCGCAGGACGGGCAGGCCGAGCACGCCCGAATAGAAGCGCTCGGCCCGATCGAGATCGGCGACGACGACGGCGAGGTGGTGGACGGCGAGGGGGGGCTCCATCGGGCGGGCAAGGTATCGCATCGTCGGGGTCGGGAGGAGCGCATTGCGCCCGTCCGGCTGACGAGGGGCTTGACGCCCTCCGCTCATGACGGCAAAAGCTTCGGTCATGCGCGAAGAGGACATGGGGATCGTCAAGTCGCTTGTCAGCGTTGCCTGGGCCGACGGCCACTACGACGCGAAGGAACGCGAGATGGTCGAGGGGCTGATCTCCGCGTTCGAGGCGACCGAGGAGCAGGCCGCCGAGATCCGCTCGTACGCGGCCGAGAAGAAGTCCCTCGACGACATCCCCGTCTGGGACATGCCGTTTGGCGATCGCCGCGTGCTCCTGCAGCACGCCGTGCTTCTCACCTACGTCGACGGCGAGCAGCACGAGAGCGAGAAGAAGTTCGTGCAGGAGCTCTGCGGGAAGCTCGAGATCGAGCCGGAAGAGGCCGCGAAGCTCGTCGAGGCCGCCGAGCATCGCGCCAAGAAGTTCTTGAACCTGCTCTGATTGATCCGCCCCGAGTGAACCTGCGGGCTGCCTTGGGTGGCCCTTCCGACGCCTCGACGTCGCCGCTACGCTGCGACGTCGGAGGCGACATGCAGGATCATCGCAGGGAAGGGCCGGACGGGCAGGGCGAGCGGCACGAGGGCCACGGCGAGGGGCGGCGGGCCGAGGGGCCCGAGGGCACGGATTTTCTCGATCTCGAGGTCTCGAAGGTCCTCTACAGCGAGGCCGCGGCGCTGACACGCGCGGCGGCGCGCGAGATCTTGAAGGAAGCCATCAAGGAGCGGCTCCGGGCGCGGCTCGGGCCGCGGCTCGAAGCGATCGCGCGGATCGCGGCGGACGAGCTCGCCGACGACATCGAGGCGAACCTCGCCGTCGAGTCGGTCGTGGAGGGCCGTAGGCACGCGCGCGAGGCGCGCGAGGAGGCGATCCGGAAGGCCCTCGCCCCGACGCCCGGGCACACGAAAGAGTAGCGTTGGACGAACCTTGTACGTGCGGGTCAGCATCGGACGGGCTCGGACGGACCTATTTGGCTCTTCCACACGGGAGAAGTTGAAAAACCTGCTGGACGCCCTTCTCCTAACGTTGTACGAACCATGTACAACGGAAGGAAGGGAGTGCGCATGTTCGACAACGCCGCCCTCGGGGATGGGGGAGCCGCGTGGTTCGGTGGGGCCATGACGGACACCGGTTGGGGCGATCGGGCGGGCGTCTCCTCGGATCGCGCGCGGGGTCGGCTCCTCCTTCGAGGTCAACTCGACGAGGTAGGGCTCGACGACCTGCTCGGCTCCCTGGGCGCCCGGGGCCGGACGTGCGTCGTTTCGGTCCGATCCCCGAAGCGGCAAGGCGAGATTGTCCTCGAGCGAGGGCGCGTGCTCCGCGCCCGCGCCGACGGGGTGCCGGCGGACGCCGACGTCGAGGTCACGCTCGCCGCCCTTCGCGGAGTTTCCCACGCGGTGTTCGACGTGCTCGCGCTCGACGAGCGAGGTTCGTCGCCGCCGCCGCGCCCGCCGTTCTCCGAGGCGCCGCCCGCGTCCCTGCGCCCGGCGATGCTGGAAGGCAATGCGACGGAGGTGGCGCTGGCCGCGGCCGTGATGAATGCGTGCTCGGTGTATACGCGCAAATGGCTCGGGCCGAAGGTCGCGTCGTCGATCATGCAGACGGCGTGGGCGCGCACGGCCGCGGCGCATGCGGCGATGGATGCCTTTCGGATCTCGGCGGACGGTCTGGTGACGGTGGTGGGCGTGGAGCGGGCGCGGTCCGCGATTCCGAAGGCGGTGGCCACGTGGGTGTTTTCCGTCTTCGAGGCCGCCTCGATGTTTCATGCGGCGCGTTTTCAGCGTTACAACGTCCCCGAGATGCTCGGGGGCCTGATGCGACTGCTCGACAAGGGGGGATGGGGTGAGGCGTTTCGAATGCGAGATGGGGGTGTTCGTTGAGCCGGGGGTTTTTCAAGGCCGTGCAGGTCGCGATGGTATCGGAGGACGGCACGCTCGACGCCGTTGAGCATCTCGCTTCCATGTCGAAAGAGGAAGTGGACGATCTCCCGTACGGGTTCGTGGTCCTCGACGAGGTCGGCACGATTCTGCTGTACAACCGCTACGAATCGTCTCTTTCGCGCCTGCCCTCCGAGCGGGTCGTCGGGAAAAACTGGTTCAAGGAGGTCGCGCCTTGCACGCGGGTGGAGGCGTTTTACGGGCGGTTTCGGGCGCTCGTGCAGGACGAGGCGCGCCTCTCGGAGAGCTTTCGGTTTCGATTTCATTTCATGCACGGGACGCAGGACGTGGCCGTGCAGCTCGTGAAGGCGCCGCCCGTGGTGACGCTGCCACTCGTGCAGGAAGGCACGGCGGCGCGGATCTTCATGACCGTGGTGCGACGGCCGGTGGTCGAGGTGGGCGCAAATCAGGCCGGTCACGATTGGCAGAAGAGCCTGGGGACGATCGGCGGGCTCTTGCCGGTGCTACTCGACGCGCTGCCTGCGCTGCTCGAGCGGCTCGGGCCGCGCGGCGCGATCGAGCTCGGTGAGCACGTGGGGCGCGCCATGGCGCTGGTGATCGAATCGGAGGCCGATACGCACGCGCGTGAGGGCGGGCGCGCGCCGGTGCTTGCGCCGGGCGCACTCGACGGCGTGCTCGCGCGGGCCGGGCTCGGTCGCGTGGCGATCGAGGGGGCGGCGTGGTCCGAGCAGAAGCGCATCCATTGCGAGTTGCGCCCGCCGTTCGAGGTGGAGGCGGCGGAGACGGCGCTCTTTTATGGAGCCTTGCTCTCGGCCGCGATCGGCTCGGGCCTCGGCGAGCCGTGCCAGGCGAGCTTCGCGGAGAACCGGAAGCCGCACGAGATGCCGTGGCTCGTCGACGTTTGTCCGGCCACGTCAGGGGAGCGTCGGAGCGAGCTTACGTCGAGCCCTTTTTGACGCGGAAGCCGCGAGCGACACGCTGGACGCGACGCCGCGCGTACGCGATCGTGGGGTCTCGACCTTCCTCAGGAGATTTCCATGAATCATCTTCACAGCTTCGGCGTCCTCCTCGGTCTCGGCCTCACGCTCGCCGCCGTGGGATGCGGCGAGGACCAGGGCGGCAGCGGCGGCGCGAGCAGCTCCAGCAGCTCCAGCAGCACCGGTAGCACCGGCGGCGCTGGCGGCACCGGCGGCGCTGGTGGCACCGGCGGTGTGGGCGGCGCTGGTGGCACGGGCGGCGTGGGCGGCGCTGGCGGCGGCGGCGGCGCTGGCGGGAGCGAAGCGAAGGGGCTCAGCTTCTTCGTCTCCAGCACCGGGAGCACGACGGCCAACCTGGGCGGGCTCGCCGGGGCCGACAAGAGGTGCCAGGACCTGGCCGCCGCGGTCGGCGCCGGGGCGAAGACCTGGCGCGCCTACCTCAGCGTCGAGAAGGGCCCGAACGACCAGCCCGTGCACGCCAAGGACAGGATCGGCACCGGCCCCTGGTACAACGCGAAGGGCGAGATGGTGGCGGCGAACCTGACCGAGCTGCACGCGCGGTACGGCGATCACAAGGTATTCCTCGACGAAAAGGGCGAGATGGTGCCGGGTCAGTGGGAAGGCTCCCCCACGCCGAACCAGCACGATGTCCTCACCGGCACGGCGCGCGACGGCACCCTCGTCCCCGGGCAAACCTGCGCGGACTGGACGTCCGAAGACGCCACCATGACCGCCCAGGTGGGCCATAGCGATGGGCTCGGTCCCAATATGAGCGACGCCGAGATGTACCGGCCGTGGAATTCGGTGCACGTCAACGGCAACTGCAGCGATACCGCCCCGAAGGGCGGCAACGGGCGCGTTTACTGCTTCGCCGCGGATTGATCGAATCGAACCACGCTCATCGGCTGCGTATCCTCCCAAGCGAGGTCCATCGCCTCGTCGGCCGGCGGCGGGACGGATTCCAGTGTGGGATCCGCCCGCGCAGGCCGCGGGGCCGGGAGGTCGGCCGCGGGGGCCGAAGGAAGCGTTTGTCCTGAACCGGGGAAGGGGAAAAACGAGGGCACGAGGGGACCTCCTGGGAGAGCGAGAGGTGATTCTCTCCCTCGCTCCATCGACCGGAGACCCCCGGCAGTTGCTTACTTTTTCTGCCCGGCGTCCTTCGCCCGCTTGTCCACGTCGGCGAGCAGCGCCGTCATCGCGTCCGCGTGCCGCTTCTGCGCGGCCGCGACGCGCTCCTCCATCTTCGGCTCCATCTCGCGGGCCTGCGTGAGCGAGCCGTCGATCTGCGCCTTGCTCTCGTTGGCGCGCGCGATGCGGGCCTCGCTGGCCTTCTGGTCCACGTCCTTGCCCTTGCCCTGCGAGGCGCGCTCCCGGGCGATGTAATCGTCGAGCGTCTTCTTCACCTGCTCGGCTTCTTCGATGAGCGCGCGCAGGCGCACCTTTTCCTCGACCATCGCAATGTGCACGAGGTAACTCGCGCGGCTGATCTGGTCGGCTTGCTCCTCGAGCGTGGCCGCGTCTTCCTTGCTGAGCTCGTTCCGGTGACGGTCGATGATCGCGTGGGCCTCGTTCCGCTCGCGGAGCCGCTTTTCGAGCTGCTTGCCGACGGAATCGGTGAGCGCTTTGCCGACGGTGCCCGAGAGGTCGACCTCGCAGCCCTTTTGCTTGGCCACATACGTGGCCGAGCCGGCGACCTTCTTGACGATCTCGTCCTCTTCGGCGACGAAAAACGCCGCCGCGCCCTGGACCTCGCGGTTGCGCTCGACGTACGCGTGGCTCCGGCCCGCGTCGTTCGCGGTGCGGTGAATGTCACCGACCACGCTCCAGTCGGGCGCCTTGAGGCCCTTCGGGTACTCGGAAAAACCGGAGGTGAGCGTCCGCGCGTCGTCGTCGTCGCGGCCGAAATCCTTGACGATCTGCTGGATGACGACCGGATAGTCCTGGGCGTATCCGGGCTGCGAAGCCGAGGAGGCGATTTCGGGCTCGGGCTTCGGGGCAGAGCAAGCGACGGCGCTCGTGGCGAGCAAGAAGGCGAGGGAAAACGCTCGAAGTCCGTTCATGGGGCGAAGTAAAGACCTCGGCCCCGAGAAAGGTCAAGTCAAGAGCAACGTTGTCCCACGTTTCAGGTGGTGTGCGCCGCGACCAGATCGAGCATATAGAAACGATTGCAGCCGTGGTGTCCGGTGCAGCCGAGCTGACGATCGAGGCGGCGAAAGCCGAGGCGCTCGTAGAGGCGCATCGCCGAATCCATGCCCGTGAGCGTCTCCAGGTAGACGTGGGCGTACCCGCGCTCCCGCGCGACCCCGAGGACGTGCCGGAGGAGGCGCTCGCCCATTCCTTTGCCGCGCGCCTCGCGCAAAAAGTACATCTTGCGCAGCTCCGCCGTGTCCGCGTCGCCCCCTTCGAGCGGCCCGATCCCCGCGCCGCCCACGACGCGGCCATCCATTTCGACGACGAAATACGCGGAGCGAGGCCCGGAATACGCCGCGCTCATGGCCGAGACCTCGGGATCGTGAATGGCAAACCCTGGGCCGTCCGCGCCAAACTCGGGCATCACGGTGCGGATGACCGCGGCGATCGCAGGATCGTCCTCGGGGCGAATGGGGCGGAAGGAGATGGCGTCGGACATGGAGAGGTTTGGCGGGCCAATCGGTTTTTTTCAGACCGGCGCGCCGAGGTCGCGGAGGAAGCCGCGCACGACGGCCTTCGCGGCGTGCTTGCGGTACTCGCGCGTGGAGCGGACGTCGTCGATGGGCGCGATGTCCGAGAGGACGGCGGCATCCAGCGCATCGGCCGTGATGGCGGAGAGGGGGCGCGAGAGGACGAGGGCGCGGGTCTGCAAAAGGGTCGCGGTGACCGGCGCGACGGAGGCCATGCCGAGGCCGAAGCGCACGACCCGATCCTCGGAGCGCACGGCGATGCCCGCGAGCGCGACCTTGGAGATGGCCTGCGCCCGCCGCGTGCCGACCTTGCGCCAGATCCAGGGCGAACCCTCGGGCGGGAGCGCGATCTCGACGGCGACGATGACCTCGTCCGGCGCGCGCGAGCTCTGCTTGTAGCCAGTTTGCAGCGCGGAGAAGGGGATCCGGCGTTCGCCGCGGACGCTCTTCACGACGATCGACGCGTCGTAGGCCGCGAGCGCCGCGACGCCGTCCGCCGCGGGCGAGGCCGTCGCGAGGTTGCCGCCGAGCGTGCCGCGGGCCTGGATCTGGATCGCGCCGAGCTCCCGGGCCATCGCCGCGAGCAGCGGGGTGCGCTCGATGACCGCGGGGTGGCGGCGGATCTCGAGGTACGTCGCGGCCGCGCCGATGCGCAAAAGGCCACGCGTCGCCGTGATGCCGCGGAGCTCGTCCATGCGGGAGACGTCGACGACGAGGGGCAGGGGATCGGCGTCGGGGCGCGGGGGCTTGAGCTCTTGCTCGACGACCCAATCGGTGCCGCCCGCGAGCAGGACCGTGGCCTCGCCGCGCGCGTGCCGCTCCGCGACGATCCCGCAGAGCGCGTCGAGCGAGGCGGCCCGCCGCATGTCGTGGAGGGGAAGATCCGCGAGGCTCACGCCACCCCTCCCGCGCGCTCGCGCGCCGCCTCGCGGATGCTGTCGACGATGCGCTGATACCCGGTACAGCGGCAGAGGTTGCCCGCGATGGCCTCGCGGATCTCCTCGTCGCTCGGCTCGGGCCGGCGCGCAAGGAGTGCCTCGGCCGAGATGAGCATGCCGGGGGTGCAGATGCCGCACTGCGCGCCGCCGTGATCGACGAAGCAACGCGCGAGCGGGCCGAGGTGCGTGGCGTCCGAGAGGCCCTCGACGGTGGTGACGGCGCGGCCTTCGCACTGGCCGATCGAGACGAGGCAGGCGTTCACGGGTTCGCCGTCGAGCAGCACCGTGCACGAGCCACACTCGCCCTCGCCGCAGCCCTCCTTGGTCCCCGGTAGGCCGAGCGGACCGCGGAGCGCGTCGAGCAGCCGCACGAGCGGCGGCAGGTCGACCTCGCGCGAAAGGCCGTTGAGGGTGAGCGTGATCTTCAAGGGTTACTCCTCCACCTTGCGCTGGATGAACTCGACTTTGTAGCCGTCCGGATCTTCGACGAACGCGATCACGGTGGTGCCGTGCTTCATCGGCCCCGCCTCGCGCGTGACCTTGCCGCCGCGCTTCTTGACCTCTTCGCAAGCCTTGTACGCGTCGTCGACCTGGATCGCGATGTGGCCGTAGCCCGTGCCGATCTCGTAGCTCTTCGTGTCCCAGTTGTGCGTGAGCTCGAGGACCGCCGTCTCCGACTCGTCGCCGTAGCCGATGAACGCGAGCGTGAACCGGCCCTCGGGATAGTCGCGTCGGCGGATGAGCTTCATGCCGAGGACGTCCGTGTAAAACGAGAGCGATCGGTCGAGATCGCCGACGCGGAGCATGGTGTGGAGGATTCGCATGGTCGTGAGTTCTCCGTCGGTTCGCGGGCCTCTGTGTCAGCCCTTGCGGATGGTCTGGAGCTCGAGCAGCCGCTCCGGCAAGAGGGGAAGATCCCGGGCGAAAAGGCCCGTGGCGTGCTCGACGGCCGCGGCGATCGCAGGCGCGCCGCCGTCCATGGGCAGCTCGCCGACGCCCTTGGCGCCGCCGCCGGGGCCGTACGCGTAGGGAGCTTCGACGAGGTCGACGTGCATCGGGGGCGCATCGAGCGCGGTCGGGATGATGTAGTTCGTCATGCGCGGGTTCTGGATGAGGCCGTTTTTCCAGACGACGTCCTCCCAGAGCGCCCAGCCGATCGCCTGAAGGCTGCCGCCCTCGATCTGGCCCTTGCACATGACGGGGTGGATCGCCTTGCCCACGTCCGTCGCGGACCAGAAGCCCGTGACCGTGACCTCCAGCGTGTCGAGATCGACCTCGACCTCGGCCACATCGCACGCGTAGCCGTACACGGGGTACGCGTCGCCTTTGTACGTGCTGTCGTCCCAGGTGACCCAGCCGGGATGCTCGTACTGCACGAGCGCGGTGACCTCGCGTTCCTTGGAGAGCAAACGATCGGCGGCCGCTGCGAAGTCGCCGCCGGAAGCCTCCTGCTCGGCGCGGACGCGCGCGGCGACTTCACGCGCGGCGCGCTCGACGATGCCGCCGACGACCATGACCGTGCGTGAGGCGACCGTGGGGCCGGAGTCGGGAACGTACGAGGTCGAAGGAACGGCGAAGTCGACGTCTTCGAGGCGTACGCCCGCCGCGTCGGCCACGATCTGGCGGAAGACGGTCTCGGTGCCCTGGCCGATGTCGGTCGAGGCGGTGCGGATGCGCAGGCGGCCGCCGGGCAGGAGATCCACGGCGACGCGGCCCTTGAGGTACTTCTCGCCCGAGCCGGTGAAGCCCGCGCCGTGCATGAAGACGCTCGCGCCGATGCCCCGCGCGACGCGGCCGCGGACGACCGGAGGCGCTTTGCGTTTGTCGTGGTACCCGCTCGCCGTGAGGGCTTTCTCCAGGCACTCGGCGACGCCGACGGAGCCACGCAGGGTCTGGCCCGTGGCCGTGGTGTCGCCCTCGCGCAGCATGTTCTGCGCCTTGAGGTCCATCGGATCGCGGCCGAGCTCCTCCGCGACGCGGTCGAGGTGGCGCTCGATGGCCCAGATGGTCTGGGGCGCGCCGAAGCCGCGGAAGGCGCCGTTCGGCGGGGTGTTCGTGGCGACGGCGATGGCGTCGATGCGCACGTCGTCCCAGCGATAGACGCCGGCAGCGTGGAGGGCGCCACGCGAGAGGACGACGGGCGTGAGCGTCATGTACGCGCCGCCGTCCATGAGGATGCGGATGGAGAGCGCGCGGAGCGTGCCGTCGCGATCGCAGCCGGAAGCGATCTCGCAGATGGCCGGGTGACGCTTGGTGGTCGCCTCGATGTCCTCCTTGCGGTCGTAGATCATGCGCACGGGCTTGCCGCTCTTCTGCGCGAGGAGCGCGGCGTGGAGGGCGATCACCGAGGGATATTCCTCCTTGCCTCCGAACCCGCCGCCCGTGACGGCCTGCGTGACGTGCACGTGATCGGCCGCGAGCTTGAAGCCGTGGACGAGCGCTTTGTGCACGTAATAAGGGCACTGGAGGGAGCCCGTGACGTGGACGCCCTTCTCGTCCCAGTGGGCGATCACGCCCTGCGGCTCGATGTAGAGCTGCTCCTGATGGTGCGTCGTGTAGCGGCCGCGGACGACGACCTCGCAGCTCGCGATCGCGGCTTCGATCGCGGCGGCGCTTCCGGCCGGGTCAGGGAGATCGGCGCGGCCCTTCGTGATGGAGAAGCGCTTGTGGACGTTGTCCTCGCCCCAGATGACGTCGACCTTGGCGAGTGATTGCTCGGGGTCGAGGACGGGCGTGAGCGGCTCGAGGTCGAGCTTCACGGCGCGCACGGCCTGCGCGAGCTTGCGTTTGTCCGCGCACGCGAGGAGGACGACGGGCTCGTACGCGTGGCGGATCTGATCGGCTGCGAGGATCGGCTGCTCGGCCGAGATGCACTGGACCTCGTTCACCGCGAGATCCGAGGCGCGCACGACGGTGACGTCGCTCCAGTCGAACGCGGGATCGAGGGTGATGCCGCGGAGGCGGGCGCGCGGGACAGGGCTGCGCACGGTGGCGCCGAAGAGCTCACCGGGCTCGCGAGGGAGGTCGTCGACGTACGCGGCGCGCCCCGTCACCTTGGACGCACCATCGGTGCGCGGCACGTTGGTCCCGATGAAGGGAGGGCGGGCAGACGAAGCGTTTTGCGCGGCGGTCGTCATCGCAGGCGACACGATACCGCGGAATGCGCCGATGGAGAACGGCCTCAAACGCCTTCAGCGAGCTCGAGCAGGCGGCGCGGATGGTAGTGGTCACGCAGCGCGCTGGGAGGGCCCTCCTCGAGCGCACCGAGGACACGCGCGCGCCACGCGGCCGGGATCGCGTCCTCGCCGAAGCGCGCGCCGAGGAGCGCGCCCGTGATCGCGCCGTTCGTGTCGGCATCGCCGCCTCGGTTGACGACGTCGATCAGCGCGGCCTCGTAGGACGGAGCGTGCAGGAGCTCCCAGAGCGCGAGCCGGAACGCCACGCGGACGAACCCTTGCTGGCGATGCACGTGAATCTCGGGGCCGTAAAGCTCGGGATCATCCCGAACGGCGAGCTCGAGATCCCAGCGCAGCTCGGCACGCGCGGCCTCGACGTCACGGCCGTCGCTGGGGACGATGTCGATGAGCGTCGCCGCGGCCGCCTCGACCTCGGCGCGCACGGTCTCGAACATGTCCGTCGCGGAGGTTCGTCCCGCGCCGGCCGCAGCGATCGCGGCGCAGAGCGCGGCGCAGGTGATGCGGCAACGCGGGTCGTAGTGGGTGATCGCGCTGTCGGCGAGCGCGGCCATGCGGCGCGCTTCGGGGGCGTGCGCGAGCGCGACGCCGATGGGCGCGATCCGCATGAGCGAGCCGTTGCCCGCGGTCCTGCGCTCGGAGTGGATCCAGGCGCGGCGCGCGGCTTCGCCGAGAGAAACGCCGCGGGCGATCATGGAGAGCGAGGCGTGCGTGAGGTTGCCGATGTCGAAGGCGTGCGGGACCCACGCGACGTAACGCGCAGCCACGTCGGCCGCGTGAAACCGGCCGTGCTCCTTCAAGCTGAGCGCGAGGCACGTGGCCATCTGCGTGTCGTCGGTGACCTGACCAGGCGTGACGCGGAACGGTCCGCCGCCCGTGACGTCGGTGTGCGGGCCCTTGGCGAGCTCGGGGAAGGGCGGCGCCTCGCGCGCCTGGAACTCGAGCGTGGTGCCGAGCGCGTCGCCCACCGCGAGCCCGAGCAAGGTGCCGCGCGCCCACGCGCGCCGGGAGCCAGAAACAAGCGGTGTCTCGTCCACGAGGCGTCCTTTCCGAGCTAGTGGCCGTCGCCGAGGAACGTGGGCGGCGCGCGCAGGTACCGCATTGCCTCGGCCGGCGTGTTGATGTCCACGAGCACGTCGGCATCGTCGACGTCGACGTCACGAAGATCGGCGTCGAGCGCGTGGAGATGATCCCGCAGCGGAGGCGGGTTCGGCTGGCGATACCGATCGAGCGCACGGCCCTGGAGCGCGACGGGGTGCCCCGCGCGACCGCCGTGCCGCGGGCGCGTGGCGAGCGGAGGCGCACCGTCCGCACCGAGGGCTCCGAGCAAGGCCGCCGTCGTCGCCGCGCGGGCAGGCAACGTGTCGACGGGGCAAACGAGCACACGATCGTTCGCCGCGATGCGCTGGACGGCCGTCGCGATCGAGCCCGCCGGGCCGAGCTCGTCGGCCGCGTCGGAGACGACGAGGTCGAGGCCCGGACGGACGAACGGGATGAGGGCCTGCACGATAGGTTTGCGCGCGACGACGACGACCCGCGAGGACTCGGATGAGAGCCGGGCCTCGGCGTGCGCAATCGCGAGCGGCCGCGGCTTTTGCCCGGGGGGACCGGGCCAGAGGAGCAGCGCTTTCGGACCGCCGAGGCGCATGCCTCTCCCGGCCGCGAGCACGATCGACACGATGTCCGTCATGCGTCCTCTTCCTTCTCGGCCTCGCCGTGCCCATGGCCCCGCGCGCCGCGTCGCGTGCCGGAGAGACCCGCGCGCCACGAAACGAGCTCGGCCGCGATCGCGACGCCGATCTCCGCCGGGAGGCGAGCACCCACGTCCACGCCGAGCGGCATGCGAACGCGCGCGATGTCCGCCGCCGAAGTGCCCTTCGCTTCGAGCCGCGCGCGTGTCCTCGCCGCCTTCGCGCGGCTGCCGACGCCCCCGACGAACCCGAATCCAGCGCCGAGGGCCCACTCGATGGCAGCCTGATCGAGCTGGTGATCGTGCGTCATGACGAGCGCCGCGGCGCGGCCGAGATCCGCGGGGAGCGAAGCGCGGACCTCGGGGTCGTCGTGATCGGCCTGGAGGAGGCGCAAGCGAGGCACGTCCGCGCCTTCGGGGCTGGCGGACGATCGCGGCAAACGCGCGGGATCGGCCGCGACCTCACGCGCATCGCAGAGCGTCACGCCGAACCCGAGCGAGGCGAGCAGCGGCGCGAGGTAGACGCCGACGTGACCGGCGCCGACGACGAGCACCGAGAGGTCGGGGGAGAGGGGCTCGATCAGGATTTCGGCGGAGCCGCCGCAGCACATGCCGAGCGAGGGCCCGAGGCGGAAGGTGTCGATGCGCGGAGCAGGCGCGTCCGCGGTGAGGGACGCGGCCATCGCAGCGAGGACCGCGCGCTCGACCGCACCGCCCCCGACGGTCCCGATCGCGGCGCCGGAGGGGAAAAGGGCGAGCTTCTGCCCGGGCGTGCAAGGCGCGGAGCCCTGCCGGGCGATCACCGTGGCGACGACCACTCGTTCGCCTCGCTCGAGCGCATCGAGCGAGGCCCGCAGCACCTCGGGCGGAGGCGCGGTGCGAGGGATGACCGTGGATACGTCGAGCACCGGATGCGCGGAGTGTAGCGGCGGAATCGAGGTCGGGAAAGGCATCCCGCGCCCGAAGCAGTGGCGAAAGAGCCCGCGCGCCGTATCCTCGCGCCGTGGACGAACGGCGAGTCGAGGCGGCGCGTGGCGCAAGCAAGGCGAGCGAGGCCAGGACATGACGGCGCGCAGAGCCCCGGATTTCCGTCTGGAAGAGGCGATTCGCGACCCCGGCTTCTCGCCGCGCCGGAGCGACGCGGCCGCGCTGGTCGAGCTCGTCGCAGAGGAAGGGGAGCGCACGGACGACGCGGAACGATCGCTGCTTCGTCTCGGTGTGGAGGCTGCTCGTGTCGCGATCGAGCGCACGCGCACGGCCGAGACGAAACCACGCGCGCGGCTCGTCGCGTTCGTCGGGAAGGTCGCGATCGAGCATGCCGAGCCCGAGCTGTCGGCGTTTCTGATCGGCGCGCTCGGCGACGCGGATCCGCGGGCGCGCCGCTTCGCTGCGAACGCGCTCGGCAAGCTTCGTGGTCCCGAGGTGGCCGCGGCACTCGCGGCTGCGCTCGCCAAGGAGAACGATGCTCCCGCGCGGCGCGCGATGGCTGCCGCGCTCGGCAAGACGGGCGGTGACGAAGCTGCTCGCGCGCTCCGCGAGCTCGACACGGGCGACGACGAGCTCCTCGCGCGCGCCACGGCGAAGGCCTCGCTCATGGCGCAGAGGACCGCCGGCCGCGAGGTCCCCTCGACCTTCGAGGTCCACAAGCCCGCGCCCTCGCCCGTGCCCGTCGCGCTTCACTGTCGCGCGGGTCTCGCGCCGATCCTGCGAGACGAGATCGACGTCCGGCTCGCGCCACGCCTCGCGCCGGACGGCCGCGAAGATCGGGTCCTCGCCACGCTCGTCGGTCCGCCCGAGCGCCTGTTCGAGGCGAGGACCATGCTCTTCTTCGGCTTCCCGCTCCCGCCCGTGCCGCTCGATCCCGCGGGCGACATCGCCGAGGCCCTCGCGCGCTCGCTCACCTCGCCCGAGGCTCTCCGTTTGCTCGAACATTTCACGACCGGCCCCATCCGCTTCCGGATCGCCTGGGCCGGCGGCGGCAAGCGCCGCGCGAGCACGTGGCGCGCGGCCGAGGCGATCGCCGCGGCGAACCCGAAGCTCGTCAACGATCCGACCGAGAGCACCTGGGAGGCGCTCGTGCACGAGCTTCCCGATCGCCACGCGATCGAGGTCGAGCTCTGCCCGCGCGTCGAGGATCCACGCTTCACCTACCGCGAGCGCGACGTGCCCGCGGCCTCGCACCCGACGATCGCCGCCGCGCTCGTGCGGGTCGCGGGTGTCCGCGCCGACGACGTCGTCTGGGATCCCTTCGTCGGTTCGGGCACCGAGCTTTGCGAGCGTGTGCTCGCCGGCCCGTATGCCCGCTTGCTCGGCACGGACATGGCTGCCGCCGCGCTCGAAGCGGCCCGCCAGAACCTCGCGGCCGTCGGCATCGAGGACGCCGTGCTCGCGCGGGGGGACGCGCTCTCGTTCGTGCCACGCGGCGCGCCCCCGACGGTCGTCCTGACAAACCCGCCGATGGGACGGCGGGTGCTGCGCGGGATCGATCTGCACGAGTTCTTCGATCGGTTCCTCGCGCACGTCGCGGAGGTCCTGGAGCCGGGCGGCCGGATCGCGTGGATCTCGCCGCTGCCCGCGCAGAGCGCCCGCGCCGCGCGGGAGCTCGGGCTCGAACGAGCGTTCGTGCAGCGCCTCGACATGGGCGGCTTCGACGCGGAGCTCCAGCTCCTGATCAACCGGAGACGGAGTCGCGAGCGCGATTTCGGCCGCGGCCCGGACTCCTCGCGCGAGCCCACGCGCGCGCCGGAGCGACGGGGCAGGCCCCGCGCGCCGGGCCGGCGATGATCACTTCTTCAGCAGCGTGAAGTAAACGCTGGCGCCCACGGCGAGCAGCACGAGCGCGATGAGCGCGCCGAGCAGCAAGCCCTTCGCGGTGCTCGGCGGCGCCGGCTGCGCCGGCTGCATCACGACCGGCGGAGGCGGCGTGACGCGCGGCGAAGGCGCGCTCTCCCGCGCGAGCGGCGGAGGCGGCGTGACGCGCGGCGAAGGCGCGCTCTCCCGCGCGGCGGCGAACGGCGAAGGTGCGCTCTCCCGTGCGGCGGCGAAGGGCGAAGGCGCGCTCTCCCGCGCGGCGGCGAACGGCGAAGGTGCGCTCTCCCGCGCGACAGCGAACGGCGAAGGCTGAGGCATCGCAGCGGCGCGCATCGCTTGCTCCGGCGAGAGCGGCGGTCGCTCGTCGGAGACGCTCGCGAAGAGATCCGGCAGCGCGTTCATCGGCGGCTGCGGCTGCGGCGCGAGGTCCGCGAGGTTCGCGGGGAGCGACGTCGACGAGCTCTCCTCGGGCAGCACCATCGTCGGCTCGGGCGCGCGCATGTCGGGCGCCGGCACGGGCACGGGCGCGGGGCCCTGCGCAGGCGGCGGCTCCGGCATCTCGCGCATCACCGTCGCCTCGTCGTCGATGGCGTGTGGCCCCGGCGGCGTGGGTTCGTCGCGGATCACCGGACCCGTGGCGGCCGCGGCGACCTCGGCCGAGATCGGGTTCACGGGCGTCGCGCGATCGGCCTCTGGGCCATCCTCTTGCTTCGTCTGCCTCAGCAGCTCGAGCGGTGCCTCGCGCATCACCGTGGCGTCTTCATCGTCGCCGTCGTCGATGACCGCCTCGCGGGAGATGCCGCCCACCGGCGGCGCGAGCGGCGCCTTCGCGGCTGCGGCCGGCGCAGCGGGCTGCGCGGGACGCGCGCCGGCGGCAGGTCGCGCCGCCGCACGCGCCGCAGGGCCACCGGGCGCGCGGCCGCCCATCATGCCGAATCCTGTGCCCGGCTGTGGCCCGACCGGACGTACGCCGGCCGACGCAGGCCCGTTCCCGGATGCCGGCGCGGCTGCGCCGGGCGCGAGGTTGGGCCCGGACGGCGCCGGCTTTCGCACCGGCACCATCGGGACCTTCATGAGCGACGTCTTCGCGTTCTCGTCGTCGTCTTCCAGCAGATCGTGCGCCCTTGGCAGCGGCGCGCCGGGCACCGTCGCGGCCGCGAGCGCGCTGACCGCCGGCATGTTGGGCACCGTCTGCGCTGTCGTCCGCGAGGACGGCGCCGGGCCGGGCTCGCGCTTCGCCATGGCCGCGCGCACCGCTTGCACGTTGGGCACCGCGCGCATGACCGTGCGCGCTTCGTCGTCGTCCTCTTCGAGCTCCGCATCGACGAGCGCCGGCAGATCCTTCACCGTCGGATCCGGGTGCCACGACTCGAGCGCCTGCCGGAGCGCGGTGATCGTCGAGGCGCGGCGCGTCGCATCGCGCTCGAGTGCGGCATCGAGGATGTGCTGCAGGTCGTCGTCGCCGACGTCGAACGTCGAGAGCGGCGCGGGGGACGCCGACACGACCTTCTGCCGGATGCTGTCCTCGTCGCTCGCGTGGAAGGGGCTCGTGCCCGTCAGGAGCGTGTAGAGCGTCGCGGCCGCGGCCCACGTGTCGTCGGCGAGCGCCTTGGTTCCTTTGAGGATCCGCTCTGGCGAGTGGCAGTCGATGCGGCTCGGCGCGGAGGCGCTGGCGACGAGCATCCCGACCGAGGTGCGCGGCACGGCTGCCGTCTTGACGGCCGCGGGCGACACGCCGCCGTGCGACTGCCCCCGTGAATGCAGCGCCTCGAGCTTCTTCGTGAGCCGGATGATCCAGCCGACGGCGTCGAGCTCGTTCAACGGGCCGTCACGTGCAATCCGATCCGCAAGCGTTTCCACCGATATCCTCAGCCTAGTTGCCGGAGCGACCCGTCGTCTACGACGACGCTCGTTCGCTCGTGGGAAAATCTGCTAGGGTCGCCGCGTCATGGGTCGGAGTGGTCGCTTTCCTCGATCGACATGGCCCACGTGGCTTCTTTCGCTTGCCCTGCTCGGGTGCCAGCGCGAGCTCGACATGGCCAAGCATTACGACGATCGCAACGCGGCCACAACGATCCGCTACATCGGCGTTCGCGAAGCGACCCGGCAGTACCCGGATTACGGCGTCATCCAAAGCACGATCCTCACGGGCGACGTCGGAAGCGGCGCAAAGAAGGAAGGGCGCGCTCCGTGAGCCGCGTGCTCGCGTTCGCCGCCCTCGCGAGCGGGCTCTTCGGTTGCACCCCGCCGCAAAAGCTCGCGGCGGAGCTCGTCGCCGCGGCGACTCCGGGGCACCTCAGGCCCGTCGTCGCGTGCTGGGAACAGGAGTACGAGGCCTCCGGCTTCGAGGGCGAGTACATGGCCACGCTCGACCTCGAAATCTCGGGCTCCGAGGTCATCGAGAGCGCCCGCGTCACCGCGCTCGAACCGACGGGCGAGAGCCGGAGCGAGCGCGACACCGGCCCGTTCCGCGCGTGCCTGGAGAAGGCCTTCGTCGGGATCGAACTGCCGAGCAAGGAAGACGCCGACGGGCCTGGGTACAGCTCGATCGTCGGGGCCTCGGTGCGAAACTACAAGATCGCGTTCCTCGGCGATCAAGACGAGCGCCGCAAGCGCGCCGGAGGCCGGCAGGCGCACGTGCTCATCGGTCCGCGCGCCGATCGATGCCAGGGCCTCTACGTCTACCATCCGCCGCGCGACACCTCCGCGCTCTTCACCGAGATCGCGCTCGGCAAGGCGCGGGCCGAGAGCGCGCGGGGCAAGGATCGGGACCAGCACGCGCGCGAGCTGCAGAAGACGTACGATCTCCAGCTCGAGCTCGCCGCGCGGCTCCGCGCCGATCTCGCCGATGCCTCGCTCCCGCCTGCGAACCGCAAGCGGCTCACCGAGGCGCTTGATACGGCCCGAACGGAGGCGCGAGCGACCGGGGCGGTCATCGGCTGCAAGCCCTTCGAAGACCGTCGCTAACCTTCGGAAAAAACTAGCGGCCGCCCGCTTCCGGCCCCATCACAAGGGTGTGAGGGGGAACCCATGACGGTGACGAGGGCAGATCTCGAGCGTTGCCTCGACCTCGCGAAGAGCTCGGTCGTCGAGCCGCGCATGGGCCTCTTCGGCCCCGCGAGTCGGACATGGCATATCGCGCGCGAGGGCGTCGTCTTTCTCGCCGGCGGCGCGGCTGCGCTCCAGCAGCTCGCGCATCCGTTCGTCGCGTACGGCGTCGCCGAGCACTCGGTCACGCGCGAGGACACCTTCGGCCGCTTCCTGCGCACGTTCGAGAACGTCTACGCGATGATCTTCGGCCCGCTCGAGCGCGCCCTCCGCTCGGCGCGGGGGGTGCACACGATCCACGAGCGCGTGACCGGCGTGATCACGGAAGCCGCCGGCTCCTGGTCCGCCGGCACGCGTTACAAGGCGAACGACGAGCACGCGCTGCGCTGGGTCTTCACGACCTTGATCATCAACGCGGTGCGCGCCTACGAGCTCGTCATCGATCCGCTCGAGGAGCACGAGAAGGACGAGTATTACGCGGAGTCGCGGCGCTTCGGGCTCCTCTTCGGGCTCGAAGAGGAGGACCTGCCGGACTCGTACGCCGCGTTCGAGCGCTCCTTCGACGACACGATTCGCTCGGGATCGATCGTCGTCACCGCGCCCGCGCGCGAGCTTGCGGAGTACCTCCTCGCGCCGCCGCACCCCGCGCTCGGCCTCGCGTGGCGCTGGTACACGATGATGACCGCGTCGCTCTTGCCCGAGGCGCTACGCGAAGGATTCGGCCTGCCGTACGGACCTCGGGAGCACGCGCGCGTCGACGCCTCGATCCACGCGATCCGCCGCGCCTATCCTCGCATCCCCGCCCGACTCCGCCACGTCCCGGCCTACATCGCGGCCGAGCGTCGCCTCGCGTCCGGCGAAAACTACGTCCGCGAGCCAGACACCGGCCGCCCCTTCTTGCTCAAGCTTTTGTTGCGGATGAGCCGAGCCGCTGTCCTTTGACCGCTAACCGCGCGCCGGCCGCCTTCGCTCCTTGAACCAGGCGCGCACCTTTCGCATCCGCGAGAGCTGCTTCCACGGCGCCCGCATCTTGCACGTCGCCGCCTCGTCCGTGCCTTCCTTCGCGCCCCAGCGCACCTCGGGACAGTCGTTCGGGTTGTATCCGACCTCCAGCAGTTCGGCCCGTGAAACCACGTCCGCGAGCGAGAGCGAGAACGACGACCCATCACTCCGCACGTACGTAAAACGCCGTGTTTCGAGCTCCTGCGCGAGCGTCGCGTCGAGCTCCGTGCGCACCTCGGCGGCCGTCTTCCCTGGCGGCATCGCGTACCGCTCCGGCCTCCGCTCCACGCGCGCCGGCAGCGCGCGGGCCACGTCGATCGCCACGAGCAGCCGGAGATCGCGCGACGGCGTGGAAAAATCCTCCCACGGCCCCACCGTCTCGAAGATGCTCGCGCCGTCGGGCATCTCCACCGACTTGCCACCGCTTTGCCGGTATTTCCGCCCGTTCTCCACGGACACGACGCGCCCCTTCACCTGCTCTTCCAGCGCGTCGATCGTCTCGACCAGCGCGCGCTTCGGATCGAGCGGCAGCGGCGAGAGCACGTCGTCCACGCGATCGTAAAACCCCTCCACGCCGTGCTCGTACTGCTCCATCGCGTGGTCCCCGTGCTCCGCGTGCGCGGCGATCTCCTGGTTCGATAGCGGGCGCAGCACCCCGCGCTCGATCACGAGCGGCCGGAACCGCTTGAAGCCCGGGCTCCCGAGCGAAGGATCAAGCGCGAAGAGAAAGTTTCCGCGCCAGTACCGCCGCCGCGCCACCGTCCCATCCGGCTGCCCGTCCACCGCTAGCAGCATCCCCGCACGCTCGCTCGTCTGCGGCACTCGCTTCACCACGACGAGCACGTGCCCGTATGGATCCGCGTAGATCGTCCCCGGCCGGAGCGCTCGTTCGTCGAGACGAACCGGATAAAAATCCGTCTCGTCGTCGTCGCCCGCGGTCCTTCCCGTCCCCGAGTGCACCGTGTCCGCCAGCGTCGTCCGCACGAACTCCGCGAAGCCCGCCATCGCATCGGTGCGCACGTGCCGCGGCCATTCGAGGTTCGATCGCGGACGCTTGCAGAACGGCGCCCGCCCGCCGCCGCCCCGCGTGCATGACGAGTACGCGAACGGGAGCTGCATTTTGAACGCAAAGTAAGCCCGCAGCGCGTACGGCAGATCCGCGCAGTCCGGATCGAGCACCGGCGCGTCGGGCCCTGCGTCGTCCTCGCCGCGGCCGAGGTGATCGTGCAGCAAATTCCGCTTCGGATCGCGGAGCGCCTCGTGCAGCGCCGGGAACGTGAGCGGCTCGCCGAGCGGCGCATCGAAGAGCGCCTCGATCCACGCCGCATACAGGTTCTCCGTCGCCTTCCCCCACGCCGTGGAGATCGGCCACATCCCGCGCGCGGCGCGCGGCGGCTCGTCCGCGTCGTCGATCGTCACGTCCTTGCATGCGCGCGCCGCCTGCGCCTCCGCGAGCACCACGCGCAGCGTCCCTGCCGCGGGCGCGGGCACGGTCACGTTCCAGAAGTACGGCCCTGCGCCGCGCCGCTCGTCCGCGCGAACGACCGTTTTTCCGCTCCCGTCCTGCACGACGAGCGCCCCCGCGCTCGCTTCGTCTGCGACCGCGATGATCCGCAGCGGCGTCCCAGGGCGCGGCTTGCGCGGCGAGACGAAGAGCGCGAACGCGGGCGAATCCGCGCACGTTTCGATCACCGGCGGCGGATCGTTCGTCGGGACAACCGCTGCGGCGGAGGCTTTCGGCAGCGCCGTCACGGCGAGCCCGCGGGCTGCCGTGAGCGGCGAGGCGCGCCCATCGGGCTCACCACAACCGGTGAGCGCCGTGAGCACGACGAAGGCCCCAAGCCGCAGCATGGCCGACACTTACCGCGGCGGAAAGTCGGGAAGCAATAACCTAGAAGCTATATTTGGCCCGGGTGAACACGGTCGACCCGCCCGTCTCCGGGGAGCCGAACTTCGTGTAGGGCTTGCCGAGCTGGAGCAGGGCGCCGGCCGCGAGCTCCAGGCCATTGCCGAAGTTGTAATCGAGCTCCGGGAAGATGACCATCGAGAACCCTTCCGCGCTGAGCGGCGAGATCGTCCGACGCACGCGTTTCCCCTGCTCGTCGTCCCACGTCTCCTCGACGAGCGGCGTCGCGTCGAGGATCGTGAACAGCCGGAACATGCCCGCCTGGTTCGCGAACTTGAAATCGGCCCCGAGCACCACGTAATCGCCGAGCCGCGGCCGCAGGATCTCCCGCGAGCACGTCTCGCCGTTTTTCGAGAGCGCGCAGGCGAGCACGTTCGACCCGTCGAGCGTGCCGCTTTGCCGGACCACGTACCCTTCCTTGATCCAGTCGCCCGCGCCGTACTCGTCGACGAGCCCGTGCACCCACATCGCGTTCACGTACACGTGCTCACCGAACGTATAATCGAGGCCGAGCACCCATTTCAAGAACGGTGTGTCGTCCACCACGAGCGGCTCTCGCCCGCCGGGCCCGCCGGGCTGCCCGTCGCCGTCGTAATCGTATTCGCCGGCGGCCTGCGGGATCCCGAGCGCGAGCTCGTCGTTCGTCAGCCGGATCGACTGGCTCTGCGGCACCACGAGCGCGCCCTCGAAGCGATACCCGATGCCGTTGATCTCCTCCGAGATCCACGAGAACGGGTTCACCTCGCCCGTGGCGTTCAGCCCGTAGACGTGCATCCGCGGATACTCGAGCGTCACGTCGGTGAGCAAAAGCCCCTCGACGCAATCGTTCGCATCGGTCGGGTTACAGCGCCGCCCGAGCGCCTGCCGCGTGTGGTTGCTCCGCGGCTGCGGGAAATCGGTGCGGCCGTTGTAATACGAGAGCGCGATGTCGTGCTCCTTGATCGTGCCCGCGATCCGGTAGGCGACCTGCATGTTGTCGAACGTCGGATCGGGCATCACGGGCGTCACGTTGCCGATGATCGTCGGATGCCCGAACAACGTCTGCGCCGCGGCCTGCTCGGCGACCACGCGCTGCCGGAGCGAATCCGAGACGAACGGCAATCGATCGAGCTGCGCCACCGCGAGCGAGCCGGAGAGCGGCAGCATCGCGGGCTTGAAGATCGGCACGACCACGCCGGAGATCGACCAGTCCTCCGAGATCCAGTAATCGGCCTTCACCATGAAATTGGCGATCTGCCGGCCGAAGAGCAGCGGATCACGCAGATCGTCGGAGTTCAGATTGTTCGTCGGGTTGAACTGGTCGCCGACGCCCCAGGACACGACCTGCTGGCCGATGCGCAGATCGAGCCCCTTCACGAAGAGGCCCTCGGCCTCCATGTAGACCGCGCGCGCTTCGAGGCGGTACGGGTCGGCCTTCTCGATCCGCGAGAGATCGCCGACGGCCGTCATTCGCTCGGGATAACCGCTCCACACGAAATCGACTGCCGCGACGCCGTGGAACCGCCCGTAATCCGCCTCGAGCTTCAGGCCGAGCGTATTCCAGTTGCGCTCGACGCCTGCCGGCAGCTCCTGCCGTGAATACCAGTCGCCCACGCCCACGGGCTGCATGCGGAAGCGCAGATCGCTCTGGATGCGGCCGCTCCAATCGAGCTCGAGCTCGTCGGCCTGGGCGCTCGGCGCTATGCCGAGCAGGAGGGCGAGAGCGCAGGCGATCGCGCTGCCCCGACGAACGTGGCGGTACATGCTTCGTTTGACCTCGGGTCCTTGAAATGCGTCGCGCCGCCCATCCCGTGAAGGGAGGAGGCGGCGCGGGTATCTACTCTATCTCGGGCGGGGCGAAATCTACTTTTCGAGGCTGCGCTTCGAGAAGAGGTCGTCGCCCATCTCCTCGTTCACCTTCCACGCCTTGCGGATCATCTTCGTCCAGTGGCCGCCCTTCGTGTGGTCGACCATCTTCAGCTCCTGCGGGCTGCAAACATTACCCTGGCAGTCGTAGGTCGTGCGCGTCTCGGTCTTCACGTGGTTGCCGGCCGCGTTGAAGTACTTGATCTCCGTCGGCAGGTTCTTGTCCTTCGCGACCTTGAACTCGATCTTGCCGTGGGGGACCGTTTGCCCCGCCTTCGCGGTAGCCACGAGCTTCATCTCGGCGGCCGCGTCGGACGCGAGCTGGGCGTCGTAGAGCGGCGCGTAACTCTGATTCGCGAGGTCGTCCTGGCTGAAGGCGAGGCCCATGAAGCCCTGGTCGGTCACGTGGCTCGCGATGCGTCGGATCTTCCCGAACGCCGGCAGGTACACGTACATCTGCGTGGGCGAGAGGATGAGGACCTTGGTCCCCTTCATGTCGGCCGGAGCGGTGAACTCCGTGAGGCGCTTTTCGCCCTTGATCCAGACCTTGAGCGCGAGCTTCTTCTCGGGCTTGCCGGGCTCCTGGTTCACGACCTCGTACTCGTAGTACTGGGTCTTGGCGCGGTTCATCGCCTCGTCCATCCCCTTCAAGGCCTTGTCGCCCGGGGGATCGGCGCTCGCGTGGCCCGCCCAGAGCAGGGCGGCGGCGAGGAGGGGGGCAGAGGCAGGAAGCCAGCTACGGAAGATTCTGCTCATCTCGAACCTCATTACGTTCAGGGGCTCGTGCTCGTGTCGAGAACTGCGTCCGACGCCTCGGACGAGGGAACGGCGGAAGGTATTCTAGATCCATCGCCGTAGTAGCGCGTTTTGCGCGCGAAAAGGGGGATCACCAGCATGGTCGCGAGGGCCGCCGTGACCATCGCCGCCGCGGTCAGGCCCCCGACGTTCTGCAGCGGACGCGCGTCGCCGAGGGTCAGCACGAAGAAGCCCGCCGCGACCATCAAGGCGTTCACCCAGATCGCCGGGCCCGTCTGCCGCGCGGCCGCCGTGGCCGACTCCGTCAGTGGGGACTTTTCGGGGGCGCTCCACGCGACCATCAGGTGCACCGCATAGTCCACTCCGGCCCCGATGATCAAGCTCGCCAGCATCGACGTGCCGATGTCGAGCCGCACGCCGACGAGGCCCATCCCGCCGTAGATCACCGCCATCGTCAGCACGATCGGCAGGATGCCGAGCAGGCCGCTCCAGAACGACCGGAACAGCGCCGCCATGATGACGAGCACGCAGCCGAGCGCGAAAAACAGGCTCTTCCACTGGTTCGACTCGACGCTTCGCGACAGGCCCGCATGCATCACGGGCAGGCCCGTCACCGAGACCACGAGCTTCTGCGCCGCGTCTCCCGCGGCCGGCGGGAGCGCGACCGACGGGGCGTCGAGGTCCATCAGCGCCATCGCGATCGCCGTATGAAAACGCTCGCCCTTCGGCCCCTCGGGCGCCGTGATCTTCGCCGCGGCGACGAACTCCTTCGCCCGCGCCATCGCCTCGCTCCGGCGCCAGATTTCCTCGAGCGGACGATCGACCGTGTCGGCGAGGTCGGTCACGAGCGTATCGCTCGTGGGTTTGCCCATGGCCTGCGCGATCGCTTCCGTGAGCTTTTCCGCCTCCGGGTGCGGGCCGAGCGCGGTGAGCGCGCTCGCGACCTTGTCGATCGCCTCAGGGCCTTCGAGCTCCACGCTGCACTCCTCCGAGCCGAGGAACCGCGTGAGCGCCGCCTTCGTGGCCGGAGGCGCGTCGGGTGCCTTCCCCGATCCGAGGTGCTCGCCGAGCTTCGGCTCCTCGGGCACGGAAACCTCGAATTGCCGGCCGATGGCCGTGATGCGGCTCGTCACGAGCGCCCGCGCCCGCGCCGCGACCTCGTCCTTCCGCGGCCCCTTCGCCTCGGCCACCGCGTACGTGGCCGCGATCGCCGTGCTCGTGACCGCGCGGATCTGCTCGATCAGCGGCTCGGTCTCCGCGGCGAGGTTCGTGTCGAGCTTGACCTGCAAGAGCGCCCTTTGCCGATCGTCCGTGACGAGCTGCGTGACGGCCTTTTTCCCTTCGAGGAAGCCGTAGAGCAGCTTCACCTTGGCGGCCGTGTCCGGGACGCGCCGGTCGCCTTCCATCGCCTCGTTGAGCTGCGCGATCACGGCGCCCACGTGGTTCACCGAGCTCACGTGGGGCAAGAGCGCGATGCGATCGGCGAGGATCCGGAGCTCGCGCAGCACGACCGGGTCGGTCATGTCGCCCTCGACCTGGATCTGCACGAACGAAGAGCCGCCGAAATGGTCGCGCAGAAACGTCTCGGCCTGATCGGGCGGGCTGTTCTTCGAGAAGAACGCCGCGTTGTCCATGCGGCTGTCGACCTTGCTCACGAAGATGCCGCTCGCGATCGCCACGGCCGCGAGCGCCGCGCCGACGACCATGCGCTGCCGCTGCGGCAGCGTCGTGAGCCACACGTGGAACCGCGCGGGGCCCTGCGCTTCGGCCGGCTTTCCCTTGAGCCGCACGAGGTAAATCACCGCGGGCACGAAGGTGAGCGAGAGGATGAGCGTGATCAGGATGCCGAGCGCCGTGAAAATGCCGAACGTGCGCAGCGGTGCGATGTCCATCACGAGGAAGGACAGAAGGCCCACCACGGTCGTCAGGCCGCTGGCGATGACCGGCGGTCCCACCTCGCAGAGCGTCCGGACGATGGCCGTCGCCGGATCTTTTTGCTCGTGGGCGACGGGATAATAGCGGGCGAGAATGTGCACGGCATACGCGCTACCGAGGGCGAACAGAATGACCGGCAAAGAGCCGAGCACGACGTTCACCGACACGCCGAGCGCGCCCATGAGCCCGAGGGACATCACGATGCCGAGCCCTGTCGAGAGCAGCGCGAGGCCGGCGCCGATGAAGTCGCGGAACGAGAGCACCGTGATGAGCACGATGACGAGCACCGCCCACGGCGCGAGCTTCCGCATGTCCTCCTGCGTGACGTCGTAGATGTACGTCGAAATGAACGGCGCCCCGCCCCAGTATTTCGCCTCGCGCGGAAAAGCCTCCTCCACCGCGGTGCGGACCTTCTGCGCCACGACCTTCGGCTCCGCCCCGTAGCCCGCGAAGCAATAGAGGAGCGTGGCCTTTCCGTCCGCCGAGATCAGGTTGCCCACCACGTGATCCCGCGAAAGCACCTTCTCGCGCAGCGCCGCTTGCTCCTCGGGCGTCTCCGGGATCTTGGCGATCAGGTAATCGGTCGTGATGCCGCCCTTCTGCGGATCCGCCACGAAATCGTCCACGTTCGTGAGGGTCATCGCGTAGCCGATGCCGTCCGTCTCGTTCAGCCGCTTCGTCAGGTCGCGCAGGCGCGTCAGGAAGGCGGGAGAGAGCGCATCGTCCGTGCTGATTCCGACGAGCGCAACGTCGAGGCTGCCAAAGCGCTTGCTCACGTCGTAGAAGACGCCGACCTCCGGGTTTTCCCGAGGCAGGAACGAAAGCACGTCGTCGTCGCGATCGACCCGAGACGCAAAAAACAGGCTCGCGAGCGAGAGCAATACGACCGCGAGGACGATGGTCCACGCCGTCGCTCGACGAACGAGAAGATGTGCGAAGGCTTGCATTGAGAGGGACTTCCTGGCTTCGGGGCGGTCGCGGAGCAAACCCAAGCCAAAAGGGGATGTCAAGCGCGCAAAGCGCCCAGGACGTGCGCATCGCGTGCTCACACGTGGTTGATGCAATGCAGCGTTATCGCGCTGCTATCGCAATGCAAGTGTCAGCGAGATGCCGGTGCGGCCGAAGGGGAAGGCGGCGCAGGGGTCGCCGTGCGTTTCGCGGACCAAGCGATGCCCCCGAGCACGCCCACGAGCGCAAGGACGCCGATCGCGAGGATCACGAAGCCGATCCATCGTCGCTCGGGCGGCGCCGGCTGCGCGGGCGGATAGGGCATGGCGACCTGATTCGGCCCCGTCATGGCTTGCCAGCTCGGCGGCGGCGCCTGCGGATTCGGCGCGCCCCACGCCCCCATGTGCGCCTCGGGCAAACGCTGCAAGGGCGCCGTTCCCTGCGGGCTCGGCATGCCGAGCGGCGCTGTCTGGTGCGGTCCGCCAGGCCAGCCGCTCTTCGGAGGCTCGGGCTGCGAAGGCGGCCCGCCCTGCGGATACGAGGGCGGCGGCCCCGGCATCTCCTTCATCGGCGCCGGCGCGCCCGGCATGGGGTTTCCCGTGAACGCCGCGAGCGGGATCGTCTTCGTCACCTTGTGGCTCGCCGGCGGCGACGCCGACGGCGGCCCCGACATCCCCGGCCGATACACCATCGTCACCGCGAGCCCGCCCTCGTCCCCGTCGTCCAAGGACGCATGAGACGGCGCGTTTCGCATTCGCTCGGTGAGCGTCTCCAGACGCGCGACGATCTCCGCGGCCGAGGCGATCCGCGCCCGTTTGTCGCGGACGATGCACCCGGCGACGAGCTCGTCGAGGGCCGGATCGATCCCGGGCATGATGTCGCGGAGCCGCGGGATCGGGGCCGTGAGCACGGCGTGGATCAGATCCGGGCCGCGGCCCGCGAACGGCCGCTGACCCGCGAAGAGCTCGAAGATGAGCACGCCGTACGACCAGATGTCCGTGCGTGGATCGAGGTCGGGCGCGCCGGCGATCTGCTCGGGGCTCATGTACGCGGGCGATCCGAGCAGGCCTCCGGGCGCGGTGAGCATCTCGTCGGCGCCCATCGGCTTGCAGAGGCCGAAATCGAGCACCTTCACGAGGTCCTCCGACGCGCCCGCCTCGCGGTGCAGGAAGACGTTCGCGGGCTTGAGATCGCGATGGATGATCCCCTGCGCATGCGCGGCGGCGAGCGCGCGGCCGACGTCCCGCGCGATGGGCAAAGCGCGCGCGAGATCCATGCGGCCGTCGCGCTTCACGTAGCCATACAGCGTGTCGCCCGAGAGCAGTTGCATGACGAGGAAGGGATCTTCCTCCGCGGTTTGCCCGACGTCGTAGACCTCGACCACGTTCCGGTGCGCGATCTGCCCGGCCGCGCGGGCCTCGCGCAAGAGGCGGGCCCGGAGGTTGTCCGTCGCGTTCACGATGAGCTTCACCGCGACGTGGCGGGAGGTCATCTCGTGCACGGCCTCCCAGACGACGCCCATCGCGCCCTGGCCGAGCCTACGAGCGAGGCGGTACTTGCCGCCGACCAGGTCACCGGCCTTCATGCGAGGCAGGCATCGTACCACCGCGACGACGTCCTCCGTGAGGAATCCGTCTTCGCCACTTCGGGATCCACTCGTCGTACAGTAGGCGACCATGCCGTCCCTGATCCGCCGTGTGGGCCCTTCAGCCCTCCTCGTATCGTTCGTCCTTGCCGCCGGCTGCCGCGACGAGCCGTCTCCCACCCCGGAGGGCCGTGCGTCCCAGGTGCCCGCGAACGAAAAGCCCGCGCCTACGTCCGTGTCTTCGGCGCGTCCGAAGGCCACGGCGCCTCCGCGTCCCACGCTCGTCGCCCCGCCCCCCGCGAGCGCGAGCGCCGCGCCCGCGCCGAGCGCCTCCGCGGCCGTCGTCGAGCCCCCGGCCTTGCCGCCCGATCCGCCCCTCGACTGTGACGTGATTCTCACGCCCGAGGAGATCAAGGACGCGTGCGGGATTGTGGTCGAGGCCGATTCGAAGCAACCCACCGAGGACATCGGTCCCGAGCGCACCTGCAGCCGTCGTTGGAACAGCAAGGATGCGGGTACGCTGAGCCTGCTCGTCGTGCGCCACGGGAGCGACGCCGAGGCGAAGGAGCGCTACAAGGACATCGAGGGCGAGGTGAGCGGGATCGAGGCGATCTCGGGCCTCGGCGACATCGCGCGTCGCTACGTGAAGAAGGGCGCGGGCGGGCACCCGATCTTCAACGTCGAGGTCGTGAAGGGTCGCTTCGATGTGCAGGTCTTCAACCCGAAGATCACGCTCGGCGACACGACCGTCGGCCCGGTGTGTGATCACGCGGGGCTCGAGAAGCTGCTCGCCAAGGCGGTCACACGCCTGCCTTGAGCGAGATCAGCCGCCGGTGCTCCGGATCGGCTGAACGAGCCCGTCCGCGCCGATGCGGATCGCCTTGATGCCGCTCACCGCGTGGAGGAGCAGGAGGGCCGCATCTCCCCGCGGAAAGAGCCGCATCGCGTGCAGCCTTCCCGCGCCGTTCACGTCCTGGCTCGCCTCGTCGTAGATCACGATGTCGGGCGCGGTCATGATCGACGCGGGCGTGGCGATCCGCGCGCGCACGCCCGCGTCCGGTGTCCGCCACACGACGAGGAGACGCTCGCCGAAGGACGCCGCGAGCACGGGGCTCTCGTCGTTCGCGGGCGGCGCAGGGCGCGACATCGGATCTCGACCCCGGAAGAGCTCGTCGAGAGCGAGGACGATCGGCTTGCACATGTCCTTCGTGCACGACGCGCGCCGCACCTCGTGGGTCGCGGTATCGCCGACGCCGTTCCGCAAGACGAGCGTCGTCTGCGCCGCGCGGTCGTCGCACGTGACGAGCTCGGAGACCACGACCGCGCCCGCGGGACGCGGCAGCTCGTCGGCGCGCACGACCGGAGATCCGCCGCGGGCATCTCGCCGCGTCATCCACACGGTTCCGCCGTCCCGCGCGACGATCACGAGGCCGTTCGGCGCGCGGCACGCCGCGAGGTGCACGGTGTCGTGTGGGAGCGCGCCGGCATCCTCGATCGCGCCCGGCGCGCCCTTGGCGGCGCCGAGCCTGCGCAAAAGAAGGTGCGGTTTGCCCGCGCGCGGCTCGATCCACACGAGCGCGTCGCCGAGGACGAACACGCTGGAGAACCGCACGCGCGGCGGCGGATCGATCCGCACGCGATCGAGCCGCCGCGTGCCCTCGCTCCGATCGATCCAGAGCGCGCGCTCCTCGCCCCGCTTGCCGAGCTCCATCTCGACGACGCCCACGACCTCCTTCGCGGCCGAAAATCCGCCGATCACGTGGTACGGCTCGCCGAACACTTGCCCCGTGTCCGCCCGGTAAAACGTCGATCGGGCCGAGCTCCGATCCGCGACCAGCGCCGGCCCCTCATCGTCGGCCGCGGGCCAGAGGTGTGGCCGCGGCAAACGGGCGCGCGGCGCGAGCGGCGTGCACGAGGCCGCGCCGAGGCCTTCCGGAAACGCGCACGCCATGGGCGGCCCGCCTCGATCGCCGCGGAACACGAGACGCAAGGTTCGTCCGGGAACGGCATCCGCCGAGTGGTCCCCGAACGCGATGCGCTCGGCGAGGTTCGGCGCGTCGAGATCCGCCGGGGACGCGGGCGCGGGCGGCAGCGGCACCTCCATCGGCCCGCCGTCCGAATCGCAGAGGCTCCAGAGCGACGGGAGCGGGAGGTCCGAGCGGGTATACATGTCCCGCGCTTTTTCGATCACGCGCGTCGCGAGATCGGGCGGCGGCGCGAACGCGGGGCGTCCCCTGCGTCGCTCGGCATCCGCGAGCGCTTCGGCGTGCGCGGCGCATCGTCCCGGCCATCCCGGGCCTGTCGTCGAGAGTCGCTCCGGATCCGACAACGAAACGGCCGTGAGCAGGATCCTCCGCAGCCGCTCGTCCGGCGTCTCGCTTGCGGTGGGCGGCTCGCCGAAGAGGCAACGGAAGAGCGCGGCGCCCGAGCGTTTCGCGTCCCGGGCTGCCGTGAAGCGCGGCACGCCGTATCGGATTCCCGCGACGGCCGCGGCGAGGCCGAGCATGCCGAGCGTGGCGAGCACGAGCTTCCGCCGCCGGCTCGTCCCGCCCTCGGGTTTGGCTTTGGCTGGGGTGGCTTCGCCCTCGGGTTTGTCTTCGCTCACGGCACGCGGCCCGCCCGCGGCAGGGGGCCTTCCAGGGACGGAGAATAGCCGGGAAACTGGACGAGATGGGAGGTCTCGTGCGCCAACCGTGGTGGGGGCCGGCCCAAGGCCCGCCGTTTGCGCGGGGCCCGATGATTACAATGCCATCATTGTTGCTCACGCGTCGGCCATCATTGTTATGAGCAAGAGGGGCGGCTCGCTGACCACCATGACGTGAGCCGTCGAGAGCGCACCGCCGAGCCGTTTCGGGGTCCGGCTTGACGCCCGACGTTTTTTGGCACTAATGCTGGGGGGGCAGCTCCCCCAGAAATCTCCGCACCGAGAGGTCGCTCATGACCGACCCCCGCATGGATCCGTACGAGGCCGTTGCTTATGGCCGCTTCACCGCGGCGCAGATCAACACGCTCTTGCTCGGGCTCGATCTCGAGCTCGACGGGACGCTCCGGCTCGTGGCCAGCCGCGTGGCCACGACCACCGAAACGCTCGAAGCCGCGCTCCTCCGCGCGGGTGTCCCCGAGCTCTTCCTCCACCGCGCCCCCGAAGGCAGCCCCGATCCGGTGCAGGCCGCGCGCGAGACGCTGCGGAGCCTGGTCCACTATGCCGAGCCCCTCCGCGAGGGCTACATGATCACTTCGCGCCTTTTGCAAGGAGAATCGCTCAGCACGGCGGTGCGTCGGACGCCGATGAAGCTGCTCGCGCGGCTGGAGCACGTGCGCGAGGCGATCGACAAGATGAACGACATGCTGCCCGAGTACGCGTCCTGGTCAGCCCGCGTGGAGCAAGCACGCGCAGCGCTCGAAGCGTTCGACGGCGAGGTGCACGCGGGGAGGGCGGAGCGACGGTCGATGACAGCAGACGTCGCCGCGGCGTGGAACGGGTGGCAGCGGGCGTACGCGTCCGCGAAGCACGTGGTGCTCGGGGTGCTGGCAGGCGTCGACAAGGTGGGGCTGATCCGGGAGGTATTCGACGACCTCGCGGAGGAGAGTCCGTCGCGGCTTAGTCAGCTTCCGCCCGTGCCCGTGATGTATTGACGGGAGCGGAGGCGGAGGCGGAGGCGGAAGCGGAGGCGGAGGCGCACGCGGAGGCGCACGCGCACGCGCAAACGCACGCGCGGACGGGGAACGGGACGCAGAGGCCATGCATAGCGTCGCGCTGAACCTGGCGGAGGGAATGGGCAATCACGCCGGGACGAAGCGCCAGCGCTACGCCTCCGCCCTCGGCTCGGCCCGGGAGGTGCTGGCCTGCGTCCAGGTCGCCCAGGCCATGCGGTACATCGGCGCAGCCGATGCGCGGGCGCTCGATCGAATGGACCACGTCATCGCCACCCTGAGCCGCCTCGTCTACCGGCGCGCCTCGTAAGGCAAAGCCGCCCTCGCCCCTCTCCCGGGACGGGAGAGGGGTTGGGGGTGAGGGACTTTCAGCCGCGCAGGATCACGGCTCCCATTCCAACGCCCCTCGCTCCATTCCCGGCGGATCGTGGGTTCTCCCGCGACGAACCAACCGGCAAACTTTACGGCGGCGCCCGCCCTCCTCGGGCGCCTTTACCTCGAACACCGCGATTTCTTGCGCCGCCTTCTTCTCGGCCAGGCCATCCCTCCCCGCGACGTCGAGGACGTGGTGCAAGATCTTCATCACGGCTGGAAGATCGGCCCACGCATCCGGGCGGTGGTGGTGCCGTACCTGGAGGGCCGTTCGATTCGGGAGATGGCAATCGCTCGGGCTGAACACGAAGACCGTCCACGGCCGCCTGCACCTCGCCCGGGAGCACCTGAAGACGCACGCGCTCGCGTAACTCCGCGTGCGCGTGCGCGTGCGCCTCCGCGTGCGCCTCCGCGTGCGCGTGCGCCTCCGCTTCCGCTCCCGCTCCCGCTTCCGCTTCCGCTTCCGCTTCCGCTCCCGCTCATGACCCCGCCCCCTCGCCGCCTGTCAATGTTGGCGGTCGCGGCTCAGCACACCCCTAGAAGCAACAAATCTCACCAATTCTCCCCTCCGCGCCCCCCGCGACGCCTCCACATCCCAAAAAATCCGCCTCTCGACGCCCGCGAAGCCGTCCTCTTCGAAGCGATCTCCCCGATCGACCCCCGCGCCTCCGCCGTGCCGGTACGAAAGCTCCGATCGACCCTCGCGATGCCGCCGATGCGTGAACGAACGTCCCGATCGAGCCCCGCGAAGCCGCCGTTTTGTGTACGGAACCACGGATCGGACCCCGCGACGCCGCCGTTTCAGTTGCGGAACGCCATCGCGACCGTCGCGATCGTGCCTCCCTTTTTGCGGGACGCGTCCGCGGCACGTCCAGGCTGGACAAGTGTAGGCTGCGTCGCGTAAGGTCTCTCGCTTCTGTGCCCGGTCGGGGGGCTCGGGGGCATTTCGTGAGGGAGGTCGTTCGTGGCGAAGAAGTCCAAGGTGATCGACAATCGGGTTCAATCGAGCGCGCACGTCATCGGCGCGGCGAAGACACACGCGGAGCAGGTCGCCGAGAGGCTCGCGGCGCGCGCGGTCTCCGTGCAAGGGGCGAATACGAAGGCAACGAAGGAGGTTTTTCTCGTCCTCCTCGCATACTTGACGGATACCCTCGCCGCCTCGGCCGCTTCCCTCGACGAGGCAGAGCATCGTGTCCTCGCGGAGCGCGCCGACGATGTGGGCCTGCGCGAGCAGCGCGACGCGGCCGCGAGCGACCTCGTCCGCTCCGCCGTGCGTATCAAATCAATGGTGTCGGATGCGCTCGGCCCGGAGGGCCTCGGCTCCTATGGCCTCGAGGGAGATACGCCGCGCGCGCCCCGCGAGCTCGTGAGCCACGTGCAGAGCGTCTCCAAGCTGATGAAGAAGAAGCCATTCCTCGTCACCGTCGAGGGCGTCACCTTCGACAGCGCCGCCATTGCGCAGACGCTCGACAAGAAGGCCGAGACCCTCGACAAGGCGCTCGTCACCATGCAACGCGAGGAGCAGGAGCTCGCCGATGAGATCGGCCGCCGCGAGCAGCAAGTGCTCGCGTGGATCGAGGACCACCAGGGCATCGCCGATACCCTCGTCGGCCTCTTCCGCCTGGCCGGTCGAAAAGACCTCTCCGAGCGTGTACGCCCGACGAGCCGCGCGCTCACGGGCGAAGAGGTCACGCCACCCGTCGGCACGACGAGTGAAGACCCGGGCGGGCCGGTCCTCGGCTGATACGCCTCCGAGAGCTCTCGACCTTCACGACAGCGTTCGTTTTCGATTCATCACCTGGGCGACGGTCGCGACGAACCCGAGCGGATCGATCGGCTTCGTCACGTGCGCGTCGTAGCCGGCCTCGAGCGATCGGGCCTTGTCCTCGGGGCGCGCGAATGCCGTCACCGCGACGGCGGGCAGATCGCCGAGCCCTGCGGCGCGGCGCGCGCGCACCTCTCGGATGAGGGCGAATCCATCCATCCCAGGCATCCCGAGGTCGCTCACCATCACATCCGGCTCGTTCTCGGGGTTCGCCAGCATTTCGAGCGCCTCGAATGCCGAGGCCGCCGTGATGACCTTCGCCTGGCTATCCTCCAGCAATCGCTCGACGAGCTCCCGCGCGTCTGGCTCGTCGTCCACGACGAGGACACGAATCCCCTCCAGGTTCGTCGTATCGGCGACTTGCGGGCGGGAGAGGCTCGGCCAGGGGTGCGAGAGCTCCTCGTGCTCGGGCCCCGGGGCATAGGCGCGCATCGTCGGCAGGTCGACCACGAATGTCGCCCCTTTCCCGAGCCCGGCGCTCTCCGCGTGCACGCACCCGCCGTGAAGCTCGACCAGGTGTTTGACGATCGAGAGCCCGAGGCCGAGCCCGCCATACCGGCGCGACGTGGACGAGTCGGCTTGACGGAAGCGGTCGAAGAGCAGCGGGAGAAACTCGGGCGTGATGCCTTGTCCCGTATCCGCGACCATGAGCCGCAAATGGCCATTCGACCGCGATAGCATGATGTCCACGCGGCCTTTCTGGGGCGTGAATTTGATCGCGTTCGCGACCAGATTCCACACGACCTGCTGCAGGCGATCCGGGTCCCCCATCACCGTCGTATCCGCTGGCTCGTACGTCGCGCGAAGCGCGATTCCTTTCACCTCGGCGGCGTGACGAACGGACTCGATCGCGGAATCGATCACCTTCGGCAGATCGACCCGCTGCACGTTGAGGCGCAGCTTCCCGGAGACGATCCGGCTCACGTCCAGGAGATCCGAGATGAGCTGTAGCTGCAGGCGCGCGTTCCGCTCGATCACGGACAAACCTTTTTCGACGTTCCCGGGGGCCTGCTGGGAGGTGCGGAGCAGCTCGATCCAGCCGAGGATGGGGGTGAGCGGCGTCCGGAGCTCGTGCGACATCGTGGCCAGGAATTCGTCTTTCATCCGGTTTGCTCGCTCGGCCTCGCTCCGCGCGGCCCGCTCGCTCACGAGGAGTGATTCGCGTTCCGCCTCCGCCGCCTCTCGCTCCGTGATGTCGCGGATGACGCCTGCAAAAAGCCTCCGCTCGCCCACGAAAAACTCGCTGACGGCGAGCTCGAGGGGAAACTCCGTCCCCTCCTTTCGCCGCCCGCGCACCTTGCGTCCGATTCCGATGATCTTTCGCACCCCCGTGCGCAGATAGTTCGCGAGGTACATGTCGTGCCCGCTTCGGTAGGGGTCGGGCATGACCATCTTGATGTTGTGGCCGATGAGCTCGTCCGCGCCGTAGCCGAACATCCGCTCGGCTGCGGGGTTCATCGTCTCGATCGTGCCGCGTTCGTCGATGGTGATGATGCCATCGACGGCGGTGTCCACGATGGCCCGGAGGCGCGCCGCGGCGGCCCGCGCCGCCTCGACGGCCTGTTTTCGTTCGGTCACGTCGCGCGTCAGATTCGCGAATCCGCGGAGCGCGCCGGTCTCGTCCCGCAGAGCCGTCAAGACGACGTTCGCCCAGAAGCGCGTGCCGTCCTTGCGAAGGTGCATCCCCTCGTCCTCGAAGCGCCCGTGCTTCGCCGCCAGGATGAGCAATCGATCCGGTTTGCCCTGCGCGACATCCTCGGCGGGGTAAAACTGCGAGAAATGCTGGCCGATGACCTCCGCGGCCGTATACCCTTTGAACCGCTCGGCGCCGGCGTTCCAGCTCTCCACGCGGCCCTCGGCGTCGAGCATGTAGATCGCGTAATCGCGCACGCTCTCGACCAGCAGGCGATACCGCTCCTCGCCCTCGCGCAGGGCCCGCTCGACCTGCCGTTGCCGCAGCGAGGCCGCCAGGATGTTCGCGATCGATTCGAGAAAGATGATGTCGTCGCGGGTGAAGATCCGCTTTCGCCGCGTGTGCGCGCCGAGCACGCCGAAAGGCCGGTCTTCTTCGCCGGCGATCGTCACGCTCATCCCGCTGACGACGCCGTGATCGAAGAGGAGCGGCGGCCCGCGGAATCGCTTCTCGGTCCGGAGGTCCTCCACGAGGATGGGCCCCTTCGATTGCAGCGTGTATCCGGCTTGCGAGTCCAGATCGGTCCCCACCGTCCCGTGCCCGACGAGGCCCGTCGCCCATCCCACGCCGGCGCGCAGCAGGAATCGTTTCTCGCCGGGCAACAATTCCAGGACCTTGCAGAGCTCGATGTCCAGCGTCTCGGTGACGAGCTCGACCGCGCGATCCATGAGGCGCTGGATGTTTCTTTCCACGAGCGCCATGTGCCCGAGCGCGGCCACGGCCGCCTGCTGGCGCGCCCGCGCGCGCGCTTGCTCTTCGGCCCGCTTCATCCCGGTGACCTCCAGGACGACGCAACCGACCGAGGCGACCGTTCCATCGGGCGCCTGGACCGGAAAACTCGCGGTCAGCCAATGCCGGCGTTCTCCGGGCTGGGCCGCGGTCTCTCCGCTGACCTCCACGCCCGCGACCGGCTCACCGGTCCGGAAGACGTCTTCCAGCGTCGTCATGACGGTGATGTTGGGCAGGATCTCGGCAATGGGACGGCCGAGGTGAGCCTCGACGGGCAGGCCATTGTTCGCGGCGAGCCACTCGTTGATGCGGAGGAATCGAGTTTCCCGATCGAAAAAGGCGAAGCCCACAGGCGCATGCAAAAACAGGGATTCGAGCTCGGCCGTGCGTCCGCTGAGACGCTGCTCGAGGGCGTCATTCTCCCGGCGGCTCGCCGCGAGGGCCCGGCGCATACGTTCGCCGAGGGTCGAAAGGACGAGGCCGACCGCGACGAACAGGGCGACGACGAGGCCTTCGAGCGGCTTGAAGAAATACGCTCCGGCGAGCGCTGCCATGGCCGTCGCGGCGAGCCCGGGGCCAAAACCGCCGTGCGCCGCGACGGTCACCCCGAGGACGAGCAGGAGCAGGAGCGCAGGAGCGCCCAGGACGGCCTGCAAGCTCAGGCAGAGCGACACGGCGGCCGCGGTCGCGGCGATTGCGACGCCGTAGCGGTACAGAAAACCCCGATTGTACATTTCCGATTTCAACGATGACGGCTCGTATTTCCGATCCGCCGTGATGGCGCGCCCCACCCGACGCGCTGGCCCTCTCCGCGATCCTCGTACGACAGATTGATTGAACGTACGATCTCGTACGACGACGAGCACGAAATTCGCGGGCGCGCGGGCGAGCTCCGGCGCGACGCGGCCGAGGACGTTCGGACGGGTATCAATGCAGCGGCGCCGGCACCCCGCCGAGCGGCAATCGCGCCACGGCCTCGTAACGCGCGCCCGCCGCCGAGAGTACGCTCTCGTAAAGCACGAGCTCTCGCACGTTCACCTCGCCGAACGATTCTCCGGCGAGCGCTCGGGCCGCGGCCCAGAGCCCCGCGTCCGTGCCGCCGAACCCGGCGCGGGCCAGGGTGAGGTGCGGCGAAAAGAGCCGCTCCTCCGGCACGTACCCGACTTCCGTGAGCGCCTCGGAGAGCTCTTTATGCACGAGCCCGAGCGCCGGCACGTCGCCCTCGACCCCGATCCACAAGACGCGCGGCTTTCGCCCGCCGAAGCACCCGGCGCCCTCGAATCGCAGCGTGAGCGGCGCGTGCCGGACCGCGACGCCTTCCACCTTCGCCACGACCGCGGGCACGAGCGATTCCTCCACCGCGCCGAGGAACACGAGCGTCACGTGAATGCCCTCGGTGCGTACCCATCGCGCCCGCGGGGCGTGCACGCGCGCCCGGCTCACGGCCTCGGCAATACGCGTGTGGCATTCGTCGCCGGGATCGACGGCGAGAAAGAGGCGCCTCGTCCCGAGGGCCACGTCATTCCCCCATGGCCTTGACCACCAGGCGCTTTCTGCGCTGGCCGTCGAATTCGGCGTAAAAGATCTGCTGCCAGGGGCCGAGGTCGAGCTTGCCTTTCGTGATGGGGACGATCACCTGGTGGTGGACGAGGATCGACTTGAGGTGCGCGTCGCCGTTGTCCTCGCCGGTACGGTGGTGCTTGTAATCGGGGCCGGCCGGGGCGAGCGTTTGCAGCCACGACCAGATGTCCTCCCAGAGCCCGGGCTCGTGGTCGTTCACGAAGACGCCCGCCGTGATGTGCATCGCGCTGACGAGGACCATGCCCTCGGCGATGTTGCTACCGGAGACGATGGTCTCGACGCGGTCCGTGATGTTGACGAGCTCGCGCCGCTGCTTGGTCTCGAACCAGAGGTATTCGGTGACGGATCGCATGTGCGGCGATCGTCGTCGCGCGGAGGGCGGGGAGCGTCAAGGGGCGTTTTTCGAACTTACTTCACGAACTTCGACAGCAGCCGGATGTACGCCACCTGGTAGCCGTTCGAGTTCTCGGTGACGGACCACGAGTTCAGCGGCCAGCTCGTGTTGAAGTCCTTGTACGACTTCTGCGCCGGCTGTCCCTTCGGCGGCGTGATCGTCTCCGACGAGCATGCGGCGTTGTTCTCGGCGCTGCCGCAGTTGTTCGGGCAGCAGCCGTCCCAGTCGTAGCTCGGGTTCGCGCCGCCCGTCAAAAAGCCCGGGGCCGGCCCGTACGTCGAGACGCCCACGCGATCCCATTGCGCGCTGCCGTTGTCGAACCACGTGTGATAGAACTCGTTCACGCTGTTCTCCGCGCCGACGTCGCCCATGTTCGAGAGGTAGACGAGCCCGAGCGGGTTCGTCCCGTGGATGTAATGGATGTACCGCGCCGCCGCCCGCTCCGCGGCCGTGTTTTTCGCCGGGTCGATGCCGTAGACGATGATGTCCTGGAACATGTTGCCCTGGTGCGACTTCGTCCCGTTGCTCCCCCAGACGTAGTCCTTCAGGGAAGCGCGATAGGGATCCGACTCGCCATTGATCGCCCCGAAGTTGTCGGTCCCGTTCATCGCGTCGTTGTAGGTGCTCCGGATGGCGGTCACGACGGCCTGCGTGGCGCCCGGCACCTTCGTGTAATAAAGGAGCGCGTCCTGCTGCTCGGCCTCGAACGGGTAGGCGTAGTTCCACTGGAACAGGTGGATCTGCGTGTAGTTCTGGTCGAAGAACTGGCGGTAGGTCGCCTTGTTGGTCGCGTGGAAGAGATACGCGGCGGCCTCGATCTTCTTGGAGAGACGGCCATAATCGTCCGTCTCCTGCTGGCCCGCGCCGAGGCCCTGCGAGCCGTTCGAGCTGTCGTTGTTGTTGAACGTGACGTTCGGGTTCGCGTTTGCCCAGGACCAGGCATTCTCGGCGCGCGCAACGAGATCGTCCGCATAGGCCGTGAACGCTCCGCCGAGCGAGCGGAAGACGATCGAGCCATACGCGAACGCCGCGGCGGCGCTCAGCGTGGACGAGGTGCTCGCCGTGCCGTACCGGCTCGGGCCCGTCGCCGCGGACGGCGGGCTCGCGTGCCCGACGCCCACGATGCTCAGCACCGAGCCGTTCGAGCTTTGCATCTTGATGAGCCAGTCCATGCCGAATTTCGCCTCGTCCACGACGTCGGGGACGCCGTTGCCGGATTCGGGGATCCCGTAATCGTCGGTGAACGCGGCCTTCGACTCGTCGTAGGCCATGAGCAGGCTGGTCACGTAGCGCGCGTGCCAGTTCGTGTACTTGTTGTAATCGCCCGCGTCGTACCAGCCGCCGGAGAGATCCCGCTCCGTCGACGCATCGTTCGGCGCATTGTAACGCCGGGCGTTCTTGTCCTGCCCCGAGCCCACGTGGCTCGCGCCGTCCGCCCAGCCCGCGCCCGCGTGCTCTGCGCTCTTCGCGACCCCGGCGCGTTGATAGAAGAACGTGCGCACCGCCGCCTTGAGCACGTCGCGGTACACGCTCGTCGCGATGCGGAACTCGTGCGAGCGCAGGTCCTTGCCCGTGTCGTGCACGTAATAGGTGCCAGGCGTCTGCACGGACGAAAAATCGAAATGCCAGGCCCGATCGCCCGACGAGGCGTCGACCATGCCGTTCTTCCACGCCGCCGGGGTCGCCGTGAGGACCTGCGCGCCCGTCTGCGCATTCACGAGCGCATACGTGCCCCCGGGCGAGAACGACTCCGCGGCGTCGAATCCAGTCTCCGGATCCCGGATCACCGCAACTTTCTGTCCATTCGGCAGATAGCCGAATTGATCAACGACGATGTACGGGGTCACGGGGGGCTTCACCTGGTTCATTCCACCACCGGCACCGCCGGCGCCGCCCGAACCGCCCGCCCCACCCGCGCCGCCCATTCCACCGGCGCCGCCCGAGCCCCCCGCGCCGCCGGAACCACCGACGCCGCCCATTCCACCGGTGCCACCGACGCCGCCCATTCCACCGGTGCCGCCAGAACCACCGATGCCGCCCGTGCCGCCGGTGCCACCCGTGCCGCCGGTCGCGCCCGCGCCGCCCGTTCCACCGGTCGCGCCTGCGCCTCCGCCGCCGGTGTTTCCCGAGGGATTCGAGCTCCCGTCGCTGCTGCAGGCGGCGAGCACGGCGAGGGAGAGCGCGGGAATCGAAGCCAAGAGCAAACGTCTCATGGTAAGACCTCCGCGCGCGATGGTACCTCAGAAGGGCGGCTCGGGAAGCTCGAACTCGGCGAGCGCGCTCCGGTCCTCGACCTCTCGTTTCTTGTTGCGCAAATATACCGCCTCGCGCCAGCCGTGATCGAGCACGGTCCAGGCCGCGAGCGTCGCCTTCGTGATCACGTCGATCCGCTTGCCGAAGCGCGCGACGACCTCCCAGTCGATCTCCACGCCGAGCCCCGGCTCGTCCGGAATCCGGATCCGGCCCTCGTCGTCCCGCGCGAAGCCATTGCGAAGGAACCGCGCCCATTGCGGCATTTGCCAATGGCGGTCGTGCGGCAGCTCGAAGAGGCCCCGCTCCTCCTGCGGGAGCAGGCCGAAGAGATGGAGGTTCACCGCAAAGCCGAGTCCGTTCGTCCAGGTGTGCGGCGTGTATCGAAGCGGCCGCGTTTCCGGCCCGCGGGCGGCGTTGCGCCGCCGGATCTCACGCACGAGCCAGCGGACGACGCTCACGCCGCCCGCATACGTGCCGCCCGCGAGCACCGCGTCGGGCTGGTAGATATCGAGGCTTCCGGCGTCGAGCATCGATCGGAATTCGCGCCACGAGGGCGTGATCTCGCCGCCCGCGATCGGGATCTTCGAGCGCGCGCGGAGCCGCGCGAGCCCCTCGTGATCGGCCCGGTGGAGCGGCTCTTCGAGCCAAGAGACTTGATACGGCTCGATCCTTTCGCTGAAGCGGGCCACAAAGTCCTCGTCCCAGCGCAGGCTCGGTTCGAGGAGCTCGACGGGCCAGCCGAGATTGGCGTCGACCATGAGCTCCATCGAATCGCCCGCCGCCTCGCGCGCGGCCGCGACGACGTCGACCATCTTCGCGAGCTCGTCGCTCTTCACGCGGATCTTGACGCCCGCGAAACCCTCGTTCCGGCGCTCGGTGACGAGCTCTGCCACGACGCGTGGATCGTGATCGTGGTTCGAGCCGAGCGAAGCATACGGCACGGCGAAGCCGCCCGTGCCGCCGAGGACTTTCCACAAGGGCTCGCGCCGATACTTGCCGACGAGATCCCAGAACGCGGCGTCGATCCATCCATTTCGCATGCCGAGGATCGAGAACTCCTCGATGCGCTGGTTCACGAGGCGCATGTCGAGCGGGTTCAATCCGAGCAGGTAGGCGCCGAGCAAGGCGCCGAGCGACTCGCGCTCGCGGCCCATCGCCGGGATCGCCGCGACGCCGTCGAGCCCCGCGTCGGTCACGAGGCGCAGGAGGTAAAAGCGCAGGTCGATCTGGTGGTAGCCGGGGATCCAGTTCGGTTCGAAGACGACCCGATCATCGAAGAACCCCGGCCGGTCTCCGGAGAGCGGGATCTTGACGTAGTAGAGCTCGATCCGCTCGATCTTCATGGTGGGCTCCTGCCTTTCCGGACAACGGCGGCTGCCCCTGGTTTCTGACACTTCTTCTTGGCGGCGCGCGGGCCCTTGGGCAAGATCCACGCGCTCGATCTCGTGCCTCGGAAGGTCTTCTTGCGCGTGTCCCTCGCCGCCCGCCTCGGGCTCCCTTTCGTGCTCCTTGCCTGCGGCAACGCCCCGCCGCCCGAGCCCATGCCCGTGCCGCGGCCGGTGCCCCCGGCTCTGCCCGGGGCGGCGAAGACGATGGCCGCGCCGCGGGTCGATCCTTCACGCCCGCTCGAAGGCCGCGCGCTCGAGAACGTGGTCGCATTCACGCAGCTCTACAATGACGTGCGTTTCTTCCATCCGAGCGACGAGGCCTTGCGGGCCGATTGGAACGCGATCGCCGTGGACGGCGCGAAACGCGTCGAAGGGGCCACGTCGGCCGAGGAGCTCGCGCAGATCCTCGGGGAGATCTTCACCCCCGTGGCGCCGACGCTCCGCGTCTTCCCGACGGGCCTGCGTCAAGACCTGCCCGAGGCGATCCTGCCGCCGAAGGACGGTTCGAAGCCAAAGATCGTCGCGTGGCGGCACGACGGGGTCGATCTGCGGATGGGAGTTCCGGTCTATCGGAGCGAGCGCGTGAACGACGCGGATCGGCTTCCGAGCGAGGTCTACGAGGCCGAGCTCGGCGGTGGTGTGTCGTGCCGGATGCCGATCACGCTGTATGCCGACGACCGCGGGACGTTGCCGCATGGAAATGCCGCGCCCTCCGAGCCGCCGCCGGGCGGCATTCCCCCGACGCTCGTGTATTCGCTGCGGGACCGGGAGACGCGCCTCGCCGACATCACGATCGCGTGGGGCGTCCTGCAGCATTTTTATCCCTACTTCGACATCGTCGGGACGGACTGGCCCGCGGTCCTGCGAAAGAGTTTGTCCGAGGCGGCCACGGCCCTCGACGAGCAGGGTATGGTCGCGGCCATGGAGCGCATGATCGCGAAGCTCCACGACGGCCACGGCCATGTGGTGCGGATGCTGAAGCAGCCCGAGGGACCGCCCATTCCCGAGGCGTCGACCCGCGGGTTCTTGCCGCTCGAGTTCGCCTGGGTCGAGGGGCAGCTCGTCGTGACGAACGTGCACCCGAGCGCGGGCGCCGAGGTTCGTCCGGGCGATATCGTGCTCGCGATCGACAACAAGCCGGTCGACGCGTGGATGGCCGTGTTCGAGCCGCGGACGTCGGCCGCGACGCCGGGCTGGAGGAGGCGCGTTGCGACGACGCAATTGCGCGCGGGGAAAAAGGGCGAGGTCGCCACCGTGACGCTGAAGCACCCGATCGGCGAGCCCGTGACGGTGCGCCTCGAGCGCTCGCTCGGATGGACGGATCGATTGCCGCAGGAGAAGAAGCCAGAGCCGGTCGCGGAAGTCGCGCCGGGGGTTTCGTACGTCGATCTCGAGCGGGTGAAGCCGGAGCAGTTCGACGCGGCTTTGCCGACGCTGGCGAAGGCGAGGGGCGTGATCTTCGATCTGCGCGGGGATCCGAAGATCGAGCCCGAGAAGCTCGGTCACCTTTCGTCGACGAAGCTCGTGGGCCCGGAATGGAAGGTCCCGCGGGTCGTCCGGCCAAACCGCGAGGGGATGACGTTCGAGGTGGAGCGGTGGTTCGTCGAGCCAAAGGCGCCGCGTATCCGCGGCCGGGTCGTGTTCCTGACGGACGAGCGGGCGATGAGCCAGGCCGAGACGTGGCTGAGCATGGTCGACCATGACAAGCTCGGCAAGATCGTGGGTGCGTCGACGGCGGGCACGAATGGGAACGTCAATTCGTTTGCCGTGCCCGGCGGGCTCGTGATCCACTGGACCGGGATGCGCGTCGATCGTTACGACGGCTCGCGTTTTCACGGCGTGGGCGTGCGACCGAACATCCCCGCGACGCGGACGGTGAAGGGCATCCGCGAGGGGCGCGACGAGGTTTTGGAGGTGGGGATCGAGGTCGTGACCGGAACGTCGAAATGACGGCTCAGGGATGGAGCCGCTCGCAGCGCCACCCGGCGCCTTCGCGGACGTAGACGAAGCGGTCGTGCAGGCGGCTGTCCTTGCCAAACCAGAATTCGATCCGGTCGGGGATCACGCGATACCCGCTCCAGTGCGGCGGCCTCGGGACGGGGCCGCCCTCGAAGCGCGTGGTCAACTCGGCGACGCGCGCTTCGAGCTCCTCGCGCGAGTGGAGCGGGCGGCTCTGCTCGGAGGCCCAGGCGCCGATCTGGCTGCCGCGCACGCGTGAGGCGAAGTAGGCGTCCGCTTCCTCGGCGGAGACGAGCTCGACGCGGCCCTCGACGCGGATCTGCTCGGCGGCCTTCGGCCAGTGAATGCAGAGCGCGGCGTAAGGGTTTTTCGCGAGCGCCTGGCCTTTGCGGCTCTCCAGGTTCGTGTAGAAAGAAAAGCCGCGCTCGTCCACGCCCTTCAAGAGCACCATACGCGCCGAGGGACGGCCGTTCTCGTCGACGGTGGCGAGGGTCATGGCCGTGGGATCGTGGTCCTCGTGGTCCTGGGCGCGGGCGAACGCCTCGCGGAACGCGGCAATGGGGTCCGATGCGGGATGACTCATCGCGGCGCAGCATAGGGGCCGGGTGCCCGTTGGAAAAGGGCGAAACGTCGCCCTCCCCCTGACAGGTGTGTCTCCCCGGAACGATGTGTTCGGAGGCGGGGAGGGCGTCATGATGTGGAAGGACCGAGAAGAGGCAGGCGAGCTGCTCGGGCAGCACCTGCGGGGCATCGGGGGGCTCGAGGGCGCGGTGGTGCTCGGCATTCCGCGCGGCGGCGTGGTCGTCGCAGCGGACGTGGCCGACGCGCTCGGGGGCGAGCTCGGCGTGATCGTGGCGCGCAAGCTGCGCGCGCCGCACCAGCCCGAGCTCGCGATTGGCGCGGTCACCTCCGACGGCTCGGTCTGGGTCGAGCCGCGCGCGCTCCGGGTGCTCGGCGTGGACCCGGAGTACCTCGAAGCCGAGCAAATGTATCAATCGGAAGAGGCGCGGCGGCGGGAGGCGCTCTTCGGCGGGCACCGGCCCTCGCTCGCCGGGCGGTCGGTGATCGTGGTGGACGACGGCATCGCGACAGGCGCGACGGCGATGGCGGCGCTGCGGGCCGCGCGGGCGGCGGGGGCGACGACGGTCGTGCTGGCGGCGCCGGTGGCCTCGCCCGAGCGGGCGGACATGCTCCGTGGGGAGGCGGATCTCGTGGTTTGCCTGATCGAGGATCCGAACCTCTATGCGGTGGGCCAGTATTACGAGGATTTCCGGGCCATCGAGGACGACGAGGTCATGAGCCTGCTTGAGAGCCACGGCAGGACGCCCTCGACGGAAAGGCGGACGTCGACGCGGGGCATGGCGCGTCGGCCGAGCGGCGCGTGAGGGCTCGCCTCGCCGCTCTGGTGGGGGTGCGGAAAGGAAATGTTCAGGAAAATGACGATTCGAAACGTGGGGGCCGACATCGCCCTTACCGTCATATCATTGCCGCGTCCGTTTTCCTTGTCGGGAGGGTCCGCAACCGGGTGCTCCGTTACACCCGAACGCTGTCCGGCGGCCCTGCATCCGTGGCGCACGAAACGCCCTTGACGCGGCGCTTCCCTGAACGGCGGGGCTGGGGTAGGGTGCGGGCCTTCGTGGAGGTCCGTCGATGAGGTTCGTTGCGCTCGCCGTGGTCACGCTCGCTGTGGCGTGGCCCGTCGTGAGCTACGCCGAAGCCTGAGGCGCTTGAAGCAATCCGAACCTGCCGGTCGGCGGGTCCGAAGTGCGAGCGTTCGAGCCCGGGAGGCTCGAAGTGCGCCTGGGTGCGTCCGGGCTCGCCGGTTCGGCGGGGCATCTCGCGGAGTGCCCCGACCTCGGGCCGGCGTGCGCCGAGACGCCGCCGCCCGTGCCGTACCACCACCACGTGGCGCTCTGGATGACGGACGTGACGGCGGACGTGTCGTACCAAATCACGCCGTGGCTCGCGGCCGAGGCGCGTTTGCTGCTGCGCGTCGTGGATACGTATCCCACGTACACGGAGCTCGATGGCACGCCGAAGCTCGTCCCCGACGACATTCACCATCACGATCGGACGATCGTGGGGCCCGGGGATCCGTGGCTCATCGCGCGCTTTTCGGGCAGCACGGGCAAGCTCTCGTCGGCGGCGCGGCTCGGACTATCGTTTCCGCTGGGGCGAACGGAGCCGGATCCGTATCGGCTCGGCGCGGCGGGGGAATGGCACGAGCATACACAGCTCGGGACGGGGACGTTTGTCCCCATCGTGGGCGTCGGGCTCACGTATGCGCTGGATCCCGTGGAGATTTCAGCCTCGGCGCTGGGGCTCTTCAGCGTGTACGAGAATGACCAGGGGTTTCGCGCCCCGACCCGCATTTTTGGCGGCGCGCGCGTGGGCGTGCCGCTGCTCGAAGGGAAGGTCACGCCGTATGCGACGGTGGATCTCGCCCACGAGAGCGCGGAGATCTGGAATGGCGCGTACGCGCTCGAAGGATTCAATGCGCGCACCGACCTGCTCGTCGGCGTGGGCGCGACGTGGGCGATCACGCCTGCGTGGAGGCTCGAAGGCAGCGTGCGGGCGCGGGTCTTGCGGCTGACGGACGCAGCGGCGTTCAATTATCCGGGAATGGCGCAAATCTCGATTTCACGTGCCTGGGATCTCGGCGGCGAAGACGAGGACGAACACGGGCACGGACACGAGGGCGAGGACGAACACGGGCACGGACACGGGCACTGAGCGGGCATTTCCACGGAGCGGGTACGCAGCCGCACGCCTAGCGCTTTTCGCCCTTCGCACCGCGTGCTCGCCGTGCTTCGCTCCGTCCGAGGAGGCCGAAAGACCCATGAAAGCCATGTCGCTCGTGCTCGTCGCCCTTGCAGCGCTTGCCCTCGCCGGTTGCGGAGACCAAGCCAAACCCTCGGCGGATACTGCCGCGGCGAAGCCCGCGCAGAGCGCCGCGCCGGCGGCGAGCGCCGCGCCCGCGGCCAAGCCCGCCTCGACGGGGGAGAGCGGCGGCTGGTAGGAATCGAAGCGCGGGTGATGCGCCGGCGTCTCGCGCTGCTCCTCCTTGGCCTCGCGCTCGGCGCGGGGTGCAAGCGGGAGGATCCGCCCGCCGAGGCGACGAGCGCAGCCGATCCGGATCCGCTGCCGGCGCTGCGCGCCTACGAGGCGGAGCGAAGGGCCGCGACCGATTTCGCGGCCCTGCCGCCGAGCGACGCCACGTTCGGCGCCGATCCGTACGCGCTCGCCGCGCTGCCGGGCGGCGAGCGGTTCGTGGCGCTGCTCCGCGGGCGGGACGCGATCGTGGTGCTCGACGCGTCGATGCGGGAGCTCGCGCGTTTGCCCGCGCCCGCTTCGCCGAGCGGGCTCGCGGTGACGCCCGATGGCCGCAGCGTGTTCGTCGTGGGCGAGCGCGACGCTGGCGTCCGGTGGTTCGAGATCCAGGAGACCGCGCCGTACCTCGCGCGGAGGTACGACGACCTGGTCACGAGTACGCGGGGGCTGCGGGACGTCGCCGCGGGGCCCGAGGGAGCGGTGTACGCGATCGAGGAGGACAAGGGGCGGCTCTTCACGCTCTGGCCCAACGTCCCAAACACGCAGGGAGAGGTCGCGACGATCGGCGGCGGGCCGATCCACGTCGAGCGCGTGGGCTCGTTCGTCGTGATCGACGCGCTCCACGCGCATGCGCTCGTGATCCGGCCCGTGGACGAGACAGGTCGCGTCCTGGAAGCGGGCGAAGCGCGCATCGTCCACGACGGCCCGATCTGGGGTTTTTCCGCGGTGCCCGACGGCGAGGGGCTGTTCGTGCTCGCGGGCGGCGTCGAGGATCGGCCGCTCGATCGGAAGGGCGGGTTCTTCGGCTACATCGACTCGTTCGTCTTCCTGTACCGCGTCGAGCGCGGCGCTGCGCGGCTGCTCTCCGCGGTGAACGTGGGCGAGCTCGGCGTGGTCACGCCGAAGGCGCTCGACCTCGCGAAGGAGAAGGACGGCACGCTCGCGGCGCTCGTCACGGGGTACGGCGGCGAGGCATCGGCGCGACTCGTGTTCGACGCGAGCGGGAAAACGCTCGCCATCCCGGCGAAAACGAGCCCCACGGTGCCGGGCATCCGAGACCTCGTGACGCTGCCCGGAGGCGGGTTCGTCGGGGCGAACCCTCTGCTCGATGCGTTCGTGCTCGTGCGTCCGGACGAACCACGCGAGACGATCGTGCCCGTCGTGGATCGGGGTGGCCCTGCGCCGCCGAGCCCGGAGGCGCGGCTCGGCGAGGCGCTCTTCTTCACGACGCTGATGGCCCCGGAGAACGGCACGGAGGACGCGCACAGCCGCTTCACCTGCGAAACGTGCCACTTCGAGGGCTACGTCGACGGGCGCATCCATCACACGGGCCGGGGCGAGGTGCGTGTCGTGACGAAGCCGCTCGTCGGCCTCTTCAACAATCGCCCGCATTTCTCGCGCGCGCTCGATCCGGATCTGTCCTCGGTCGCGCACGCCGAGTTCCGCGTGGCAGGCGCGGGGAGCGGGCATTCGCCTTGGTTTTCGCTCGACGCCCGGACGCATCCGGTGCTCGCCGCGCTTGGTCGATCGGAGGCCGAAGTCATCGAGCCGCTCGCGCTTCGCCGCGCACTCATGACGTTCCTCATGGGCTTCTCGCACCGGCAGAACCCGACGACCGTGAGGCGAACCTCGTTCTCGGAGCTCGAGCACGAGGGCGCGAAGCTCTTCGAGGCGCGCTGCGAGGGCTGCCACGAGGCGCGTCTCTCGGCCGACGAGAAGGGCAGTCGTGTGCCCTTCGACCGCTGGGAAAGCCTGATTTTCACGCCCGCGGGGCCGATCGTTTGGGGCTCGAACGAATACCGGAAGACGGGCGTCGTCCCGTACGTGCACGAGCGCGGCGCGCGTGTGCCGTCCTTGCGCAGGCTCGGCAAGAAACGCCCGTACCTGACGAGCGGCGCGGCGAAGGATCTCGCGGATCTGCTGACGCGGGCGCGCTGGGCCGCGGATGGCGTGTTCTTCCACGACGGCGCGTCCGAGGGCGCGTCGGGGCTCGAAGCGCGCGAGCGCGAGGCACTGCGGGCGTTCCTGGAGCTGCTCTAGGCCGCGTCTTCGAGCGGCAACGTGAACCAGAAACGCGTGCCCACGCCGGGCTCGCTCTCGACGTGGATCGTGCCGCCGTGCGCGCGCACGAGGCCGTCGGCGATGAAGAGGCCGAGCCCGGTGCCGGAGGCCTTGTTCGTCTCGGCGTGGAAGTACCGATCGAAGACGTGCGGCAGGTGATCACTCCGGATGCCCGGCCCGCTGTCGGCGACGTCGATGCGCACGCGCGCTCCTTCCCGCGCGAGGCGCAGGGTCACGAGGCCTCCCTCGGGCGTGAACTTGATCGCGTTGCCCACGAGGTTCCACAGAACCTGCAGCACGCGCTCGCGATCGATCTGCGCAAAGAGCGCCTCGTCCGGCAGCGACTCCTCGATCTGGATCCCCTTCGGCGTCGCGAGCGGCTTGAAGTGCTCGATCGCCTCACGCACGACCGCGCGCACGTCCTCGCGCCCGACCGAGAGCGCGAGCCCGCCCGTCTCGATCCGCGAGGCGTCGAGCAGGTCGCGGATCATGCGATCCATGCGGTCCGCCGAGCGCAGGATGAGCGCGGTCTTGTTCAGGATCCGCGCGTTATCCCCCGCATCCCGCCCGATCTGCGTGGCGCCGAGCTTGATGGCGACGAGCGGGTTTCGGAGATCGTGCGACACGATCGCGAGCAGGTCCTCGCGCGCCCGCACGGCCGCCTGCGACGCACGGTAGAGCCTATCGTTGTCCTCCCGCGCGCGTCGCTCGACGTCGTAGAGGCGCGCGCGTTCGAGCGCCTGCGCGCAGTGCTCCGCCACCGACTCCAAGAAGCGCTGCTCCGCCTCGTCGAGCCGCCGTGTCCCCGCGAGCGAGAGCCCGATCGCCCCGAGCACGCGATCGTGCGCGATGAGCGGGAGCGCCGCGAAGGCGAGGCTCTTCTGCTCGCGCTCCACCTGGCCGAGGATCGGGTAACGCGTGAGGAGCTCCTCGACCGTCGCGAGAAAGATCGGCTGGCGGGCCCGTACGACGTCCGTGAGCGGAACGCGCATCTCGAGCGGGATCACCTGGAAGGGCTCGACGATGTTGCCCGCATACCCCGCGGCACGCGCGACCACGAGCGCCCCGCGATCCTCGTCGAGCAGGCACACCGAGCCTGCATGCGCGCCCATCTCGGTGCGCGCCTGCTCCACGACCACCTCGGCCACCTGCGCGGTCGTGAGTGCGAGCGAGAGCCGCCGCGTGATCGAGTGCAGCCGCTTCGTCCGATCCATCGCCGCGCGCGCTGCCTGCGCCGCCTCGCGCTCGTCCCGCGTCGCTCGATCCGTCACCACGGCAAGCGCGATCCTTCGCGCGAGTTCCTCGGCGACCTTCACATCCGTGCTCACGACCCGCCGCTCCTTGCGGCTCGCCGCGAGCGTGAGGGCCCCGAGCGCTCGCCCCTGCCATACGATCGGCACGAGCATCCCCGCCGTGATGGTGACCGCGCGCAGAACCGCGAGCGCCTCGTCGTCGTCGATGGTCGCGGCGAGCATCGCGTCGGACGCCTCGGGCATGACCTGCGCCACGCCGCTGCGCATCACGTGCGCGAGCGGGCTTTTCGTCGAGTCGAGCGCCGGGCTCTTTTGCATGCACGGCTGCCGGAGGAGCGCCGACTTCACCGGGTCCTCGTGATCCACCGCGGCGAGCCGCGCGCCGCCTGCTTCGAGCAGGTGAACCAGGCAAAACCCTCGGATCCAGCGCGCTGCGCGCGAGGCCACCGCCGTGAGCCGCGACCCGAGCTCCGTCACGCTCCCGAGCGCTTGCCCCGCGTCGAGCAGGAGATCGAGCGATTCATCCACGCGGCCTCGCTCCTCGGCGCCGGAGATGCGCGCGAGACCGAGCGCGAGCGGCGCTTCGAGGGCGGCCATCACCCCGAGCTCCGGCGCATCCGGGACGCGCGTCTTTCGATCGTAGAGCTCGAGCACCCCGATGACCTCGCCGCCGAGGTGGATCGGGACCGCCACCGCCGTCCGGAGTCCTGCGGGCTCCGCGGCCGCGCGGCGCAGGAACAGCGGCTCGGCGGCGAGCTCGGGCACGAACGCCGTCGCGCCGCGCGCCCAGGTGAACCCGGGCAAACCCTCGCCGTATCCGAACGTGCGCCGCGACGAATCCGCCTCGAACGCGGGCGCGACGGGCCGATCCGGATCCTGCCACGCCCCGGCCCAGCGCAGCACGAAGGCCTCGCGATCGAGGCGCCACGCGATGGCCACCTCGAAGCCCGAGGTGATCACGGCCTCACGCAGGATCGATCGGATCGCGACATCGGGCGCCTCTTCGGAGAGGGCGCGCAGGGCTGCGATGGGCAGCTCGCGTGGCTCGACGTCGGCATTCAGCATGCGGAGGGAGGGATGGCATCGACGAAGCTGCGGGCCTTGCGAAGACGCAGCGCCCCTCGGCTACCGGGATCTCTTCCTAAGCTGGCCTTCTCCGCGTCGCAACCCGTTTCACCCGCCAACCGGTCGACGCGTGCCCGAATGCTTTGATCTGCAACAACTTAGCTCTGCCCGGCTGCTCGTCGTCAAGGCACCTTGGGGTGCAGGACGGCGATCGCGTCGAGATCGAATCCCGCATTCGGCGCCGCGCCGATGCCCTGGAGATCCCGGATGCGGACGAACCGAGCCTCGCCCACCCCGAGCTCCCCGAGGTCGAACGTATCACCTCCCGAAACGCTGGGATCGAGGGAGGAGACGCCCAGATCGCCGTTCGCGAAGACCGGCGAATACCCGGCGCATCCCGTGGGTGGCTTCGCGTCTTCCGCGCAAGGGAACGCGTGCCAGGTCTCCCCCTCGGCGCTCACGGAGACCTCGGCGAGCTCGGCGTACACGTTGTTCGGGTCGTCCGACACGTAGAACGGATTCTCGAACACCACGAAGTCCGGGCCTTCGCCATCGATGATCGCGTTTCCCCCGAAGCCGAGCACGATCGAGCCGCCTCGGCCGAGCGAGAGCACGTCGAGCCCGCCCGACGTCGTGCCGTTCCCGAGCGGCTCGCCGTAGACGACCTCGGGGAACCGATCCTCACCGAACCCTGCGTCATCGCCGGGCTCGAACGCGACCACGCACGACGCCGCTCGGGTCGGCGCGGCGTCCGCGGAGCAGCCGTACGGCTCGTTCGTGGTGCCCGCCTCGCTCGCGGGCCCCTCGTCCCCACACCCCACGCCGGCGAGGCCCAGCGCGCCCAGGAAGACAACCATGACGCGATGCACGGCCCCTCGATACCAGGCCGCACAGGGCGTGCAAAGGGGAGCGTCGCCGCGGCCCGAGATCCGTACTAGAAATCGATCGTGCTTCGTCGCGCGCCTTTCCCCCGACCCTCCGCAGCCGCCGTCGACAAGGCGCGGCGCTTGCTCGAGCGTGCCCTCGGGCCCTCGAAGGTGATCACCTCGCCCGACGGCTGTGAGGCGTACGCGGGCGACGAGTCCGATCAGGAGCCCGTGATCCCCGACGCGGTCGTCGTCGCCGAGACACCTGACGACATTCTCCGCGCGCTCGCGGCCGCAAGCGAAGCCGAGGTCCCGATCGTCCCGCGTGGCGCCGGCAGCGGCAAATCGGGCGGGGCGGTGCCCGTCGGCGGCGGCATCGTCGTCACCACGCTCGGCATGCGCAGCATCAAAGAGATCGATCGCGAGGAGCTCGTCGCGGTCGTCGAGCCGGGCGTGATCCTCGGCGACTTCCACGCCGCGGTCGAGGCCGAGGGCCTCTTCTATCCGCCCGATCCGAACTCGCTCAAGATGTGCGCCCTCGGCGGCAACCTCGCCGAGAACGCGGGCGGGCCGCGCGCCTTCAAGTACGGCGTCACGCGCGAATACGTGCTCGGCCTCGAAGCGCTGCTCGTCGATGGCACGCGCCTTCGCACCGGCCGCCGCACGGTCAAGGGCGTCACGGGCTACGACGTCACGAGCCTCCTCGTCGGCAGCGAGGGCACGCTCGCCGTCTTCACGGAGGCCACGCTCCAGCTCATCCCAAAGCCGCCGAGCGTCGCCACGCTCCTCGGCCTCTTCGACACCGCGCTCGCCTCCGGCCGCGCCGTCTCCGCCATCATCGCGGCAGGCCTCGTCCCGCGTTGCCTCGAACTCCTCGACGCGGGCGCCCTCTCTGCCGTCCGCGCCCGCGGCGTCCCTGTCGATGAACGCGCCGGCGCGCTCCTCCTCATCGAGGTCGACGGCGATCCCGCCTCGTGCGAGGCCGCGATGGAGCGCATCGGCGAGGCGTGTGTCGTCGAGGGCGCGCTCGACGTCCTCGTCGCACAGGACGCCGCGCAACGCGAACGCCTTTGGGAAGCGCGCCGTGCCCTCTCCCCGGCGACCCGTGCGATGGCCCGCTACAAGATCTCCGAGGACGTCGTCGTCCCTCGCACGCGCCTGCCCGACCTCCTTCGCGAGATCGATCGCATCAGCGAGGAGACCTCGATCCGCATGCTCTCCTACGGCCACGCGGGCGACGGCAACCTCCACGTGAACTTCCTCTGGGACGACCCCGACGCTGGCCCGCGTGTCGAGCGTGGCCTCGATCGTCTCTTCCGCGCCGTCGTTGGCATGCGCGGCACGCTCACGGGCGAGCATGGCGTCGGCACCTCCAAGGCCGAGTACCTCCCGCTCGAACAGGGCCCGGAGCTCATCGAGCTGCAGCGCCGCTTGAAGGCCGTCTTCGATCCGAAGCACCTCCTGAACCCCCACAAGATCTTCCCCCGCCGCGGCCACGGGGTCTGCTAGAACGCCCCGCGTGCGTGTCCTCGGCATCGATCCTGGCAGCCGTCACCTCGGGTGGGGCGTGCTCGAACGCGTCGGCACGCGGGTCGAGCATGTCGCCCACGGCGTCATCGACGTCGACCTCGACGGCACCTTCGCCGACCGCCTCGTCGACATCGACGACCGCCTCGGCGAGGTCATCGCAGCGCACGCGCCCTCGCACGCCGCGGTCGAAAGCATCTTTTTCTCCAAGGACGCGCAGAGCGCGGCCAAGCTCGGCCATGCGCGCGGCGTCGTCCTGCTCCGGCTCGCCCGCGCGTCACTCCAGACGTTCGAGTACCCGCCTGCGCTCGTGAAGCGCACCGTTGCGGGCAAGGGCGCGGCGGACAAGCGCCAGGTGGCCATGGTCGTGACGGCCATCCTCCGGCTCGGCACGCCGCCTCGGTCGGACGCCGCCGACGCCCTCGCCATCGCGCTCACGCACTGCAACGTCGTCGGTTTCCAGGCAGCCCTTGCCGCGTCCGCGCCCGCCCGCCCGCGTCGACGTCGTGCGAACGTCCCTTGATCTTGCATCGCCTGGGGGCGCCCTGCGTCCAACCCCGCGGCACCCTCGGTCCGGCCAACTACGCGGAACAGGAAGAAAATGATGCGTAAGGTAAGGTTCCTCTCGATCCCCTCCCTCCTCGCGGCGTGCGCGGTGGTCCCTGCTCTCCTGCTCTGCTCGACCGACGGCCACACCCAGGCCGCCGCGCCTGCCGCGCCTGCTGCGGCGCCTGCGAAGGGGCCTTCGGCCGAGGAGATCGGCCGCCGCGTCCAGGCGTTCTACGACTCCACGAAGACCTTCAAGGCCACGTTCGCGCAGACCTATACGATCAAGGTCCAGAACGTGAAGAAGGAGTCGAAGGGCACGGTCACCTTCGAGAAGCCCGGCAAGATGAGCTGGGCGTACGACGCGCCGAACGGCAACCGCGTCGTGTCCGACGGCAAGGTGATCCGCGTCTACGAGAAAGAAAACGAGCAGATGTTCGAGACGCCGGTCAAAAACTCGCAATACCCGGCGGCGCTCGCTTTCTTGATGGGCACGGGCCAGCTCGTGAAGGATTTCAACCTCAAGCTGCTCGACGCCGCGCAGATGAAGTTCGAGGGCGGATACGTGCTCGAGGGCACGCCCAAGGACGCGACGCCCGCTTACCAGAAGGTCCTCCTTTACGTCGACGCGCAGACGAACCAGGTTCGCCGCGTGCTCATCCTCGACGCGCAGGGCAACAAGAACCGGTTCGACTTCAGCGCGCCCGTCGTCAACCAGCCCGTCCCCAAGGGCGAGTTCGACTTCACGCCGCCGCCGGGCACGCGCGTCGTCAAGCCCTGAGCTCGCGACGTCGGAAAGAATGCAAGGGGGCGGAAAGTCTGGTAGATCGACAGGTGCTTGGAGGTGCGATGAACGCGCATAGCTGGATGGGTCGCGGGATGCTTTCGGTCGCCTTTGCGCTGCTCTTCGCGGCGTGTGGCGGCCCGCTCGAATACATGGCCAAGGGCACGCCGCGCGCGCCCGACGCCGACGCGAAGATCGTGGCCGAGGTCAACAGCAGCACGGTTCTGACCACCGTGAGCATCGAGGCGGAGCACCTCGCTCCCCCGGATCGGCTCATGCCGGGCGCCACGGCGTATGTCGTGTGGGCCCGCAAGGACTCGAGCAGCCAGTGGCAGCGCATCGGGTCGCTCGCGTACAACACGGACAAGCGGACGGGCTCGCTGCCCACGGCGACCGTGCCGCTCACGAGCTTCGAGCTCATCGTGAGCGCCGAGCAACAGAACGCGCCGACCTCGCCTTCGCCGCACGTGGTGATCCAGCAGAAGGTCGCCGACTGACCTCGCGCTCGCGGCGGCACAGACGGTAGGATGAGCGAACGCCCGGCCCTCGTGTCGGGCGTTCCGCCATGAACAACCCCTACGGACCGCCGCCCGGGCCCTACGGCCACGCTCCCTACCCGCAGCAGCAACCTCCGTATCCCGGCCAGGCGCCGTATCCACCGCAAGGCTACCGCGCGCCCCAGCCTCCCGTGACCACGGAGCCCGACCCGGACAAGCGCCGGCGCGCGGCGGGGCTCGCGATTTGGATCCTCGGCATGATCGCCGGCGTCGTGCTGAACATCCTGTTCACGCTGGCCGAGATCTTCCTGTCGAAGGCGCCGGGGCAGATGATGTCGGCGGTCCTGAAGGGCGCGCTCTTCGCGTTCCTGCCGCTCGGCTTCTACCTCTTCGTGCCCATGGTGCTCGATCGGTACGATCCCGAGCCGTGGTGGTGCCTCGCGATGGCGTTCCTCTGGGGCGCGGTCGTGGCGACGGGCTTCGCCGGCATGATCAACACGGGCGTGCACATCGTGTTCGCGGGCCTGTTCGGGCCCGCCGTCGGCAATTTCGTGACGACCGTCATGAGCGCGCCGCTCTCGGAAGAGTTCTTCAAAGGGCTCGCCATCCTGGGCTTTTTCTACTTCCTAAGGCGCGAGTTCGACGGCGTCGTCGACGGCATCATCTACGCGACATTCTGCGCGCTCGGGTTCGCGGCGGTCGAGAACGTCAGTTATTACGCCCGCGCGGACATGGCCGACCAGCTCGGCACGACCTTCTTCCTCCGCGGCGTCCTCGCGCCGTGGGGACACCCGCTCTACACGTCGATGACCGGCATCGGGTTCGGCATCGCGCGCGAGTCGAGCAAGACGTGGGTGCGGTGGCTCGCGCCGATCGGCGGGTTTTTCGCGGGCGTCTTCCTGCACGCGCTCTGGAACTTCGTGCCCACGGTCATCCCCGACGCGTTCGTCATCATGCTGCTCTTCTGGTTGCTCTTCGTGGCGATGTTCTTCTGCATCATCATCGCCCTCGTCATCCGCAAGGGCCGCACGATCCGCCAATTCCTCCGCGACGAGGTGCTGATCGGCAACCTGACGAACGAGGAGCTCGAGCTCGTCTGCTCGCCCGTCGGCCGCATCCAGTGCACGTTCTCGTGGCGCGGCGCCGAGGGGCGCGCGTTCATCCGCGCCGCGTCGCGGCTCGCGCTCAGCAAGTGGCACACCGCGCGCGCGATGAAAGGGCAGAAGCGCACCATCAGCGCCGATTTCATCGCCCCGCTCCGCCGCGAGCTCGCCACCTTGCGCGTCGCGCTCCTCGCCAAAGCTCCTCGCTGAAAAGCCCCCGACACGTCGCATTCACGAATTCGTCACGCGCGGGACGCGCCTCGCCGTTTCGACACGTCGCATTCACGAATTCGTCACGCACGCCGCATTTTCCCGCCAACCTGCAACACGGGCTTCATCGGGTCGTAACAGGAAGAGGATAAACACGGGTGCGATGGCACGCATCCTGGTCGTCGAGGACGAGCCCGCGCTCCTCAAGGTGCTCGATTACAACTTCCGGCAGGCGGGGCACGAGGTGCTGCTCGCGGCGCGCGGCGAGGAGGGGATCCGGCTCGCGCGCGAGCGGCGCCCGGACGTCATCCTGCTCGATATGATGCTCCCCGACATCCAGGGCACCGAGGTCTGCCGGAGCCTGCAGCAAAGCGAGGAGACCCGCGAGACCCCCGTCGTCATCGTGTCGGCGCGGGGCGACGAGGTCGACCGCGTCGTCGGCTTCGAGCTCGGCGCCGTCGATTACGTGGTCAAGCCCTTCAGCGTGCGCGAGCTCCTGCTCCGGGTGCAGGCGATCTTGCGGCGGGTGAAGGCGCGGACGACCGAGCGGCGTGTGCTCCAGTTCGGCCGGCTGCGCATCGACGACGAGGCGCACCGGGTATGGGTCGACGGCGTCGAGATCGAGCTCACGTTGCTCGAGTTCAAGCTCCTGCTCGCCCTTTACGAGAATCGCGAGCGCGTCCAGACACGCGGCGCGCTGCTCGAGGGCGTGTGGGGCATGGATGTCGATATCACGACCCGCACGGTGGACACGCACGTGAAGCGGCTGCGCGACAAGCTCGGGCCTGCCGGCGACTACGTGCAGACGGTGCGGGGGATCGGGTATCGATTCGGCGGTTCTCCCGATCTGTCCGGCTCGCATCCCGATTGAAAAATGCGTCATGCGGCGCGCACGTGAACGTTTCCCGACGTTCACGAGGTTGTCACGAACGATCGTCAAGGTGGGGGCCGAGGAAAGACGGCAATGGGCTTCGAGGCGTGGAGCGTCGGGGAGACCGATCCCGGGCGTGGCAAGAGGCTTCTGATCGGATACGCGACGGCGATTGCCATTTGCACGGCCGTCGGCGTCGTCGGGGCGACGATCAAATCGAGCGCGCCCGCCGTGGAAGAAGAGGAGGAGGAGGTCGTCGCCGTCGAGCTCACGCCCACCGTGGAGCCGCCGAAACCGCCGCCTCCGCCGCCGCCCGTGGACGCGGCTCCCAAAGCGCCGGAGCCGCCCGGGCCGAAACACAAGCCGATCGCGGTGCCCGTGGAAGTGCCGACGGAAATGCCCAAGGAGGCGGATCCGAGCAAGGCAAAGGCGAGCGACGACGATTATGGCGAGGGCTCGGGTGAGGGCTCGGGCGGTACACCCGGTGGAACGGGCACTGCAATGGCCGCAGCGCCCTCACCTCCGCCCCCGCCGCCTCCACCGCCGCCGCCTCCGCCGCCCAAAGCGGCGGGACCCATCGTCCTCGGCGAGGACGGCACGCCGCCTTCGCCGATATCGAAGCCGCAGCCTCCTTATCCCGAGGACCTGAAGAGCCAGGGGGTCGAGGGCACGATCATCGTACGGTTTGTCGTGACCGAATCGGGAGACGTCTCGAACGTGACCGTGGTGCGAGGGGATCCGCGGCTCGCCGCGCACGTGGTCGCGACCGTGAAGACCTGGCGCTTCAAGCCGGCCATGGTCGAGGGCCGCCCCGTGGCCACGTATCAGAACGCAAGGTTCAATTTCAAGATCAAGACCTAGTTCGTCGGGCATTACCGTTCGACAAGGAGCAAAACCATGCAATTCGATCTCGCGCACATCTGGGCGAGCATGGGCCTCGTCTCGAAGCTCATCGCCTTCGTGCTCGTGCTCATGTCGATCGCGACCATCGCGGTCGTCGTCGAGCGGGTGATCGCGCTCGCGCGCATGAACGCCGAGACGCGCGCCTTCGTGAAGGAAGCGCAGCCGCTGCTCGACGCCTGGGATACGGAGGCGCTCCTCCGGGTCTCGGACCGATATCGACTCTCGGCGCTTGCGCGGCTCGTCTCCTCGGCGATGCGGCGGTTTCTCCGCGCGGAGAGCGAGGGTGAAGGGAATCTGACGCCGGTCGAGCTCGCGCGGCGCGAGGTCGAGCGCAGGCGCGAGGCTCTTTCGGCGGATTTGCGCCGTGGGCTTTCGGTGCTCGCTTCGGTCGGATCGGTGGCGCCGTTCGTGGGGCTGCTCGGCACGGTCGTCGGTATCATCACGGCGTTCCAGAGCATCGCGACGACGGGCTCCGGCGGGCTCGGCGCGGTGAGCGCGGGCATTTCGGAGGCGCTCATCGAGACGGCGCTCGGCCTCTCGGTGGCCATTCCGTCGGTGCTCTTCTTCAATTACCTGACCGGCAAGATCACGGCGGTCGAGGCGGCGCTCGAGCGGAGCGCTGGCGAATTGCTCGACGACATGGAGAACCAGCATGGGCGCGCAAGTGAAGAGCGGCTCCTCGAAGAAGCAGCCTGAGCCGGACATCAATATCACGCCGCTCGTCGACGTGGTCCTGGTGCTGCTCATCATCTTCATGGTCATCGCGCCGGAGCTTGAGCACGGCGAGCGCGTGGAGCTGCCGACCGTGATTCAGCCGGACGAGAACAAATCGAAGCTCGACCCGATCACGGTGACGCTCACGGCGCGCGGCAACCTCTTCATTGAAAAAGAGGTCCTCGCGGACGTGCCGGCGCTCGAAGCGCGATTGAAAGCGATGCACGGGACGGAGCCGGATCGGCGTGTCGTCCTGAAGGGTGACGCGACGGTGCAATACGCGAAGATGCGTGACGCGTTCGCCGCCTGCCAGCGCGCCGGCTACACGGGCGTCGCGCTCAGCGTGAGCCAAAAAGGCAAGGGCGCGGGGGAGGAGAGCTAGCCATGGCGATGAACGTCTCCTCGGGCGGAAAAAACGGCGCCATCGCGCCGGCGATGAACGTCACGCCGCTCGTCGACGTGGTCCTCGTGCTGCTCATCATCTTCATGGTGGTGACGCCGCTGCTGAACAAGCAGCTATGGCTGAACCTGCCGAAGAAGGACGAAGACGCGAAGAACGAGCCGCCGCCGCCGGACGCGGACAAACCCGTGGTGGTCACGGTGGACGCGAAGGGCGCGATCCGCATCAACCAGACCGAGGTCTCGCGCGCCGAGCTGCGAGATCGGCTCACACGGATCTTCGCGGCCCGTGGCGACAAGCTCCTCTACTTCGACGCGGCCGACGACGCGCCGTACGGGATCACCGTCGAGGTGATGGATATCGCGAAGAGGGGCGGGGCCAAGGGCATTGCAATCTTGACCGAGAAGCTCGGCGGCTGACTTTTTCCCATGCGAAAAACCATTGCGACACTCGCCTCTGCGCTCACGCTCTTCTTGCCGGCGCTCTCGCTGGCCCAGGAAGGGGCGGACGAAGCGCTCCTCGGCGAGGAGGATCCGTCCCGCCCCGCGCCCGCCGGAAAAGGCGTCATCTGGGGCGTCGTGACGGACGCGAAGACGAAGGAGCCCGTGATCGACGCGCAAGTCTCGGTCGTCGGGACGAACAAGAAGGCGATCGCGGATTTCGACGGTCGATACCGGCTGGAGCTCGCGCCGGGTACCTACGAACTTCGCGTCTTTTATCAGCTCTACAAGGCGCAACGCGTGCAGAACGTGCGCGTCACGGCCGGCACGGTCGAGAAGGTCGACGTCACGCTATCGACGGAGGAGAGCAAGCAGGAGATCGTGGTCGAGATCGAGGCGGACCCGGACCGGGCCTCGGCCGCGGCGCAGACGCTCCTCCGAAAGAACGCGGCGCACACGGGCGACGCGGTGAGCGCACAGGAGATCGCGCGGACGCCGGATCGCAATGCGGCAGACGCGGCGCGGCGCGTGGTCGGCGCGTCCGTCGTCGGGCAGAGGTACGTGTACGTGCGTGGCCTCGGCGATCGGTACACGAATGCGCTCTTGAATGGCGTGCCGCTGCCGAGCCCCGAGCCGGATCGGCAGGCGGTGCCGTTCGATCTCTTCCCGACGACGGTCCTCAGCGATCTGACGATCGTCAAGACGTTCACGCCCGACATGCCGGGCGATTTCACGGGCGGTTCGGTGCGCGTGTCGACGCGCGAGCTGCCCGAGAAGTTCACGATCAGCGGTACGTTTTACCTCGGGGCCAACTCGGAGACGACGTTCCGGAGTCGGCTCACGTATGCGGGTGGCGGGACCGATTTCCTCGGCATCGATGACGGGACGCGGGCGCTGCCGCCGGGCATCCCCACCGATTACAAGGTCGGGAAGGGCGATGTGAAGCCGGATGGATCACTCGTCACCCAGCGCGAGGCCGACGAGTTCGGACGCATGCTCAATCGCCCGATGACGACCTCGCGCACGACCGCGTTGCCGAACATGAGCGGTAACTTCACGATCGGCAATACGCACCGGTTCGGCGACGAGCATGAGTTCGGCTACATGGCGGCGCTGACGTACGGGCGGCGATTCCAGGTCCGGAGCGGCGAGATCCTTCGGACGTTCACGATCGATACCAACATATCGAACGAGCTGGACCTGCAGAACGATTACCGCGTGGAGACGGGCCTCGACGTCGTGTCCTGGGGCGGCTTTGCGGGGCTCACCTACCGATATGCGAAGGACCACAAGGTCTCGCTCATCGGCTTGCACAGCCGTTCGTCGGAGAACGAGGCGCGCGAGATCGCTGGGCGCGCCGAGGAGGGCGGCCCGGGGCGCACTGCCTACGATACGCGCCTCCGCTTCGTGAGCCGCTCGCTCACGTTCGGTCAGCTCGCGGGCGAGCACAAGATTCGCAAGGCGAATGACGCGACGCTCGAATGGAACCTGACAGCGTCCGCCGCGACGAGCGACGAGCCGGATACGCGGGAGAACGTGTACCTGGCGGACGACGGGCGGAAGGCGTGGCAAAGCACGACGCTCTCCGGAATGCATTTCTACGCGAGCCAGGCCGAGACGGCCCTCGGCGGAGCCGTGCATTACACGCAGCCCATCCGGAAGGGAGATTCGCCGACGCGCGTGAAGGTGGGCGGCCTCGTGCAGGTTCGCAGCCGCGCCTTCGACGCGCGGCGCTTCCGGTACATCCCGACGCCGGAGACGACGGAAGAGGCCGCGGCGCTTTCGCTGCCGCCGGATCAGCTCTTCACGAACGAATACATCGGGAGCTCCCTCTCCCTGACGGAGTACACGCGGACGACGGACTCGTACGACGCGACGCAGCGCATGTTTTCGGGGTACTTCATGGCGGACACCTCGATCCGTCCGTGGATGCGCGTCGTGCTCGGCGCGCGGGTCGAGGCGTCGTCCCAGCGGCTCGATACGATCGATCCGTCGAAGCTCGTGCCCCAGCACGTCGAGCTCTCCACGACGGACCTGCTTCCCTCGCTCGGGCTCGTTTTCAAGACGAACGAGCGGTCGAACCTGCGCGCCTCCGTGACGCGCACGGTCGCGCGTCCGCAGCTACGCGAGCTCGCGCCGTTCTCGTTCACCGATTACTTCGGCGCCCGCGAGAACCAGGGCAACCCCGATCTCGACCGCACCACGATCGTGAACGCTGACCTGCGCTTCGAGTTTTTCCCGACGCTCGCCGAGGTCGCGGCGATCAGCGTGTTCTACAAGGATTTCACGAAGCCAATCGAGCAGATCATCATGCCGTCGAGCCGCGGCATCGTGTCGTACCGGAACGCGAAGGGGGCGCAGAACGCCGGCATCGAGCTCGAATTGCGGAAAAACCTCGCGTTCGTGAGCCCGATCCTCGCCGATCTCGGCGTGCTTGCGAATTTGACGCTCGTGCATTCGCGTGTCTCCCTCGAAGAAGGCGAGGGGGTGCAGACGAGCAACGTCCGCCCGCTCGCCGGGCAATCGCCGTACGTGGTGAACGCGGGGCTCGATTACGCGAGCGACAAGCGCGGGACGCGCGTCCGCGTGCTCTATAACGTCTACGGTCGGCGCATCGCGCAAGTGGGCATGGACGGACTCCCGGACGTCTACGAGCAGCCGCGCCACCTGCTCGACGTGACCGTGGCCCAGCGCGTCGGTAAATACGTGGACCTGAAGCTCTCGGCGGAGAATCTCCTGCTCGCGCCCGTCGTGTTCACGCAGGGGCCAAGCCAAGAAAACGTCGCCCACGAGGACATTCCCAACTTGACGAACGTCGTGCAGCAATTCCAGCCCGGTGCGACGTTCACCTTGAGCGCTACCTTCCAGAATTGACGGGTTGTCGCGAGATCGTTACGCGCGCCCTGCAATGGCGTCACGCAGTACCACCAGAATGCGCGGCCGGAGGAATCACCGACCATGCGATCGAAGGTATTGCTTGCGACGAGCGCGCTTTTGGCGGCCAGTCTGATCGGCTGCGGCGGGGACGAGAACGGACAAACCCCGGCGCCTCCCGCGAAGGGCAATGAGATCCCGGCGAACATCACGTCGGATCTGACGCTCACGGCCGACCAGGATTGGCTCCTGCGGGGAATCGTGCACGTGCGCGCGGGCGCGACGCTCACGATCGAGCCGGGCACCACGATCAAGGGCGACAAGTCCACGCTCGGCACGCTCGTCATCGACCCGGGCGCTCGTATCCACGCCGAGGGCACGAAGGACGAGCCCATCGTCTTCACGAGCCGCAGCGAGCCCGGCGACCGCTCTGCCGGCGATTGGGGCGGCGTCATCCTGCTCGGCAAAGCGCCGATCAACGTGACCGGCGGAAAAGCGAACGTCGAGGGAATCGAGGCGAGCGCGGAGACCGAATACGGCGGGACCGACCCGGCAGACAACAGCGGCGTGCTGAAATATGTGCGGATCGAATTCGGCGGAATTCTCCTTTCGACGGACAATGAGATCAACGGGCTCACGCTCGCCGGCGTCGGCAGCGGAACGACGATCGATTACGTCCAGGTCCGCTACACGCTCGACGATTGTTTCGAGTTCTTCGGCGGCACGGTGAACGCGAAGCACCTGGTTTGCACGTACAATCAGGACGACGGGATCGACTGGGATCTCGGGTATACCGGAAAACTCCAGTTCGTCGTGGTCCAGCAGGATCCGGCCGCGGTGGACGACACGAACGCCTTCGAGGGTGACAACGACGCGATGGGCACGACGAACGCGCCGATCTCGGAGCCCACGATCTACAACGCCACGCTCGTCGGCAAGAACGTGGACGTCGACAAGCAGCAGTACGCGATGCTTCTGCGCCGCGCGACGAAGGCGAGTCTGTACAACATCGTCGCCACGGGCTTCGAGGCCGGCATCGATGTCCGCGACGCGTCGACCGTGTCGCTCGAAGGGGCCATCTTCCACGGAAATCTCGCGCAAAACGTCGCGTACGTGGAGACGCCCGAAGGCGAAGGTTCCGAGAAGGACGACGATATGGGCTTCGACGAGGTCAAGTGGTTCACCGACAGCGGCAACGTCGAGGTCGACCCGATGCTTGTCGCTCCCTACGATCGCGAGGCGCCTGATTTCCGGCCGAAGGCGACGCTCACGACGGGCGCCGTGACGCCGCCGAGCGACGGCTTCTTCGACACGAAGGCGAGCTACGCGGGCGCGTTCTCGCAGGACGACACGTGGCTCGACGGCGCCTGGATCTCGTTCACGCCGAACTAGCCGAAAAAGCTCCGTAGAGTCCGCCCGCCAAACCGCCGCGCCCGCACGACCGCGCGTGATCGCGCCGTGGATCGCTCTTTGCGTGCGCGCCCCCGAGTGCGTTCGGCGATCATGAAGTGGCGCGCCCTCACCCGAGGGCGCGCGCCAATGGGACATGCTGGCAAGCCCTCTGGGCGCGCGGTGCACAGCGAGCAGCGCCTCAGGGTCGAGGTGGCTGGGCTCTTCGGAGAGCCCGTGCGCGCGAGGCGGATCGAGCGCGCCCTGGGCGAGTTGCCGGGCGTGACCGAGGCGCGAGCAAACGAGCATGCGGGCACCGTGCTCTGCGTGCTCGCGCCGAACGCGGAGACGTCACGCGCGGAGGTGCTCGCGCTCCTCGCGCAGCACGAGGACTCGCAGGGGCCGCCGCCGCCCTCGCTGTCACGGCTCGCCGAGAGCGCGGCCGCTTCGGTGCGCGACGTGATGCGCACGTACGGGGCGAACGGCAGCGCCGAGGACGAGGAGGAAGCGACCCCGACGACGCCATGGCACGCGCGCTCGATCGACGAGCTCACGCAGGCGTTTTCGGTGGATCTGGAGCGCGGCCTTTCGGCGATCGAGGCGCACCGGATCCTGCGCGAGGTCGGTCCGAACGTGCTCGCGGGCGTCGCACCGCGCACGTCGCTCGAGATCCTCGCGGGCCAGGTCTTCACGGTGCCGACGGCGCTGCTCGCAGGCGCCGCGGGCCTGTCCGTGCTGCTCGGCGATCTGCTCGAAGCAGGCGCGATCCTGCTCGTCGTGGGCTCGAACGTGGTCGTCGGATATTTTACGGAGTCGCGTGCGGAGGAGCTGCTCGACGCGTGGAGCAAGTTCCGCGTGGAGTGGGCGCGCGTGCTGCGCGACGGCGTGGAGACGACCGTCGCGGCGAGCGAGGTCGTTCCAGGCGACGTGCTCTGCGTGCGCGCCGGCGATGCGATCGCGGCGGACGCGCGGATCGTGGAAGCCTCGGATCTGTCGATCGACGAGAGCACGCTGACGGGCGAGAGCGAGCCCGCGGAGAAGGATACGGCCGCGGTGGCCGAGAGCGCTCCGCTCGCCGATCGGGACGACATGCTCTATGCGGGCACGGTCGTGGCGACGGGGAGCGCGCGCGCGATCGTCGTGGCGACGGGCAGGGCGACGGAGCTCGGCGCGATCCAGCGCGCGCTGTCGCACACGGCCGATCGTGCAGCGCCGCTCGAGCAGCAGCTCGATCAGCTCGGGCGCAGGGTCGCGACGCTCGCGTTCGGGAGCTCGATCGCGGTGACGGCGCTCGGCCTTCTGCGTGGTCAGCCTCTCGCGGCGCTCGCGCGCTCGGCCGTGGCGCTCGGCGTTGCGGCGATCCCCGAAGGTTTTCCCGCGGTGGGGACGACGGCGCTCGCACTCGCGAGCCAGCGGCTGAACCGCAAGGGCATCGTGATCCGCAGGCTCGCGGCGGCCGAGACGCTCGGCGCGGTGAGCGTGGTTTGCGCGGACAAGACGGGGACGCTCACCGAGAACCGCATGCGCGTCGCGGAGGTGTTCCTACCGGGCGAGGGGCTCGTGCGGGTCGAGTACGGCGCGACGTCGGTCGAGAACGGCGCGCCTCCGTCGCTCGGGCTCATCGGAGAAGACGGCCGGCGCGTGTCGGTCTCGTCGCTGCGGGAGATCGGGCGCATCGCGGCGTTGAACGCGGATGTGGAGCTCGACGAGCGGGACGAGATCACGAGCGGCAGCGGCACGGAGCGCGCGCTCGTCGAGTTCGCGATGGCGATCGGCTACCCGGTGCGGCGCCGAAGGGGCGCGGCGAAGCGGGTGCGCGAGGAGCGACGCAGCGCGGATCGGCCGTTCATGGTGACGGTGCACGAGCACCCGGATCTCGGCCGGATCGAGCTCGTGAAGGGCGCGCCCGAGCCGGTGATCGAGCGCGCGAGCGTGGACCCTGCCGAGCGCGCGCGGCTCCTCACGATGAACGAAGAGATGGCGTCGCGGGGCCTCCGCGTGCTCGCGCTCGCGTGGCGGAAGGACGGCGATCCGAAGAGGACCCACGAAGCGCCGCTCGTGCTCGCGGGCCTCGTGGGGATGCGTGATCCGCCGCGGCGCGGGGTACGTGAGGCGCTCGCGGTGCTCGCCGGTGCGGGCGTGCGGACGATGATGCTGACGGGCGATCAGGCGCGGACCGCGCAGGCGATCGGCGCCGAGCTCGGGATCAGCCCGGCCGATGTCTACAGCCGCGTGACACCCGAGGCGAAGCTCGACGTCGTGCGCGAGCTGCAGGACGCCGGCGCGATCGTGGCGATGACGGGCGACGGCGTGAACGACGGGCCGGCGCTGAAGGCCGCGGACGTCGGCGTGGCGATGGGCGAGCGCGGGACGGACATCGCGCGCGCGGTCGCGGACGTGGTGCTCGCGCACGACGATCTCGGCAGCCTCGCGGACGCGGTGAGCGAGGGCCGGAGGCTCTACGACAACGTGCGGCGCGCGATCGAGTACCTCGTCGCGACGAACGCGAGCGAGGTGATGGTCATGCTCGCCGGCTCGGTCGTCGGCGCCGAGCCGCTCGGCCCGCTGCAGCTCCTCTGGATCAACATGCTGACGGACGTCGCGCCCGCGCTCGCGCTGGCGATCGAGCCTGCGGACGCGGACGTGATGCGCAGGCCCCCGCGTGATCCGCAAGCGCCGCTCTTCGGGCCGGCGCGTGGAAAGAAGCTCGCGCGCGAGGCCGCGAAGATGGCGACGATCTCGCTCGCCGCGTATGGCATCGGGGCCGTCGGGCCCGGCGCGAGCTTGCCGCGGGCTCGCACGATGTCGTTCGCGTCGCTCGTCGTGGCGCAGCTCCTTCACGCGCGGTCGTGTCGATCGAGCGGATCGCTGCCGAACCCAGAGCTCCAGCGCGCGCTCGTGGCGAGCCTCGGCCTGCAGGCGGCGGCGCTCGGCCTGCCCGGCTTGCGTCGCGTGCTCGGCACGACGCCGCTCGGTCCGATCGATCTCTCGATCGCGGTGCTGCTCGGGCTGCTCCCGACGCTCGCGCGGGAAGGGAAAGCACTGTTCAACCCGGAGGCTCCGATCGTCGTGGAGCGACGCGACATGCCGGCGGGATCGACCCTGATCCAAGGGGCCGATCGGTACGCGCCGGGATCATGGGCGTCGTCGCCCGTGATGTTCGAGGAGGAGGCTCGTCGATGAAGTTTCACACGCCATCGTTCATTCTCGGATTCGGCAGCGCGGTCGTCGTGCTGGGGACCGCGCAGCGGCTCAAGCCTGCGGTCGTGGAGATCGCGGCGCTTGGCCTGCACCTCGCGCGGCTCGGTCGCGCCGTCGTGGAGCGGCAACGCGAGCACGCCGAGGACCTGTGGGCCGAGGTGGAAGAGCGCGCGCGTCACCTGCGCGAGGCGCCGCGTCGCCGTCGCGCGGGCGCGACCACGGGCAACGGCAAACACGTGCCGGGCGCGGCGAACGCGCAGCCCGGATCCGCGTCGCACTGAGTGAAGTCGAGCGAGAGGGAAGGGGAGGAGAGACGTGATACCCAGCGAGCAGTGGAGTGAGCTCGTCCATAGCCTTCCGCGCCGCGTGCGGCTGCGATCCCGGGCGATCGTGGGCCACCGCGACGCGTGCCTGCGCGTCGCGGAGAAGCTCGCGATGATGGATCCGAGCTGCGAGCGCGTGGAGATTCGTCCGTGGACGGGCTCGGTGATCGTGGAGCGCGAGGAAGGGACGCTCGACGCCGAGGCGGTGCGCGCGATGCTGGCGCGGCTCGTGGCCGAGGAGCGCGACGAGCAAGGCCGCAAGCTGACGGACCTCGGCCACGACGCGCTGCCGGGCCCGACGCGCGTGGCGAAGGCCGTGGCGCACGCGTTCGCCGAGATCAACAGCGACGTGCGGAGCGCGCTCGATCACCGCGCGGACCTCGGGACGCTGATGCCGGTGCTGTTCTTCTCACTCGGCCTGGTGGAGATCGGCGTGACGCGGAAGCTGCCGGCGCCGGCCTGGTTCAACCTGGTGTGGTGGTCGATCCGGTCGTTCATGACGTTCAACGCCGGAGCGGTGGAGCAGGAGGGAAGGGCGGTCGCTACGGATGGGGGGCTGGATTAGCGGCGAGCGGGCGGGGAGGGCGATGGACAAGGATGTCGCCCTTCCGCATACTCGCGCCGTGACGAGCCGCCTGAAGACGTTCCGGGAGTACATGGCGCGGCTGGATGCCGCGGCGAACCCGGAGCGCGCGCTGGAGCGTGGGTTTTACGTGGAGCGCCCCGGGCGGTCGGTGGGCAAGGAGATCACGGACCGGGTTGGGCTGCGGCCGGCTTCGACGCATCTACTCGTAGGTGGAGTTGGGTCGGGGAAAACCACGCAACTCCTTGTTGCCTGCAACCAACTGAACGAGCTCGAAGATACGTGGGCGAAGTACATTGACGTCAGCGAAACCTACGACCTCGAGATGCTCCGGCCGGGAGCGCTGCTTGACCTTGCGGAGTGCGCCCTCGGGGGCATGCCCGACGACAGCATCAATTACGGGCTGCCGGAGCAGGTCGATGAATTGCGCAAACTCCATGCGCGGCTGGCCCAAGAAAAGCCACACCAAACCATCTTCTTTGACTCGCTCGATCGCCTCGCGGATCCGGCCATGTTCGAGCAGATCGCGGAGCATGTCATCCGGGTGATCCGTTCGATAGGAATCGGCGTCGTCGTCGCGGGGCCGCTGCGCGCCCTCTACGGCCTCGATCGTCCCATCGCGGACCGCTTCGACTACTTTTACCACCAACCACCGGTCGACGTGCAGCAGGACCCCGACGGCCGTTCATTCCTCGTGAGCATCCTGCGCGCCCGCCTCTCAGCCAAAGTTCTCCCCGACGACACGTGTTTCCGCCTCGCCGCATGGTCCGGCGGCGTGCTCCGAGACCTCGTAGCCCTCGCTCAGTCAGCCTGCGAGGAGGCTTATGTCTCGGGCTCGGATACCATCACCGCCGCCGAAGCCGACCGCGCCGCTGATGCCTTCGGCCGCAAGCACCTGCTCGGCCTCGGGCCCGACGAGATCGAGGTCCTCCAGCGCGTCCGCAAGACGGGCAACTTCATCCAAGCCTCGGAGAAAGATCTCGCGCTGCTCGTCACGCGCCGCGTGCTCGAATATTCGGGCGGGCGCACGCGCTACGCCGTGCACCCGACCCTCGAACCGCTGCTCGCGCAGCTCGCGACCACTCCATGAGCACCACGCCGAACCCCATGGGCGCGGACGAGCTCGCCATGCGTGTCGTCGCGCGCTCGGTGCCCGGCGCGTTCTTCACGCTGCTCGCGCCCGACGCCGACGTTGCCCGCGCGGCGGCGGTGGTGAGCGAGGAGATTTCGTCATTCGGTGACGAAGCGGCTCTGCGCGTCGAGCCCAAGGACGCGCTGGCCTTCACGCGGCGCATCCAGGAACACGCGAGCGGGCCGGTCGTCGTCTCGGGCGTCGATGGGTTCACCGGGACAGAGTGGGCGCACCTCGATCTGTTGCGATCCCGTCTCGCGCACGACGGCGCGATCGTCCTCGTGATGGGCGAGCAATCCTTCGCGCGCCTGATGCGGGCTGCGCCGAACTTTGCGAGTTTCCTTGGAGGCTCTCTCTGGCGCTGGGATCGGTCCTCGTCGATCCTCTCGCACGAGGAGCGAGAAGCACGGCTGCGGGCCTTGCAGGCGTGGTCCGGCAGGACCAACGACGATGTCGTCAGCCTCGCGCAGCGAGGAGAGCTCCCGCGCGACCCCGAGTACGCCGAGTGGCTGGTCCTTCTCGACCGAGGGGATCTCCTTGAGCGCTGAGCTCCGCGAACGAAGGCATGCGCTCCAGGAACGGGTGACGGGGCTCGTGCCGCCCTTGCCAGAGAGCCCGGATGCGCTCTTCAAGGAGATTCGCCAGCACCTCTGGCAAGCCGCCGACCAGGGCGCGCTGAGGACGCCGCCGCAAGGGATCATGCGGCTCCTGAAGCGCACGTCGGAGGGCCAGCCGAGAGGACAGGTGGCCATCACGGGCGGCGAAAAGAACGAGAAGCGCACGAGGGATCGCGCGCACTTCGAGCGGGACGACGGAGCCTGGTTCGATTTCGCCATCACGGTTGCGTACGAGCCCGGAGTGCCGCTCGTCCTCCTCGGCTACAACTTCGAGATCCGCTTTCCGGACCTCCAGAGCCCCCTGTTCGTGCGCTTCGACGTGAACCTTCCGGGGCACGAGAACGAGGCGCTGGGCATTCGCTCGCACTTGCACCCGGGATCAGACGATTTGCAGGTCCCTGCGCCGTTCATGAGCCCTCTCGAAGTGCTCGATGACGTCGTCTACGGTTTGCGGCTGCGCGAAGGAAGAAAGCCGCGCGCGACCCGCGGCGCTTCGGCTTAGCCTCGAACCGTTTCGATCGCTGATGTGGCCCCGGCGAGGTGCCTTCAGAGCTTGGAGACGGCCCCTTCACCCGCCGTCCCCTCTTCGAGCCACTTCCCAACACCCCTTTCAAAACAAAACCGCCCTTCCAAACTCGTGAGCCCGTGTACACTCCCGCCCTGAAACGAAAGGACCCTCCATGGCTGAAGTCTCCAAGCTCGTCTCCGACCGGGTTGCGATCACGCGCACTTTGACCTCGGCGGTCTCCGTGCATGGCAATGAGACCGCCGAGCAGATCGAGCGGGCGTTGTTTCCGGAGGGCACGCCGCCCGGCTTTCAGATGTGCGTGTTCCTCCAGGCGCTCGGCGCGCTCGCGCAGCGCTCCGTGGACGAGCTCTCCGCGGCGAACCAGGCGCACGCGACCGAGCTCGCCGACGACGCCGAGCCGCGGGCCACGCGGGACTCGGCCAAGGACGAGCTCCGCGCGCGCATGATCGGCATCCGCAGCACGCTCTCGGGCGTGTACGGCGCGGCCATCCTGAGCGCGTATGGGCTCTCGGGCGAGACGCCGAGCGAAGCGGAGCACCTCATCGAGGCCGCCTGCACCACCGAGCGCCTCTTGCGCAACCGCCCTCTCACCGAGGCGCCGAAGCAGGAGGGCGTCTCGGTGGACCCGAAGGCGCTCGCCGACAGCCTGAAGGCGCGCGTCGACGCGCTTCGTACGGCGCTCGGCGACGTGCGCCGGGAGGAGCGCGAGGCCCAGGTGACGCTGCAGCGGCGGAACGCGGCGACCGCAGCTTGGAACGGGGTTTATCAGGGGGTCGCAGACACCCTGACGGGGCTCTTCGAGCTCGCGGGAAAGGGGGAGCTCGCAGACCGGGTGAGGCCCACGGCGCGCAGGCGGGCAGGTTTGACCGAGGCGGAGGACGTCGAGGGCGGAGCGGCAGGCGAGGGGTGACTTCGCGCTTGCGTCCCGCCGCCTCCCCACGCAGATCGCGTACGATGTCAAGCGGAACTTGCGCATGCGCCTCGTGATCGTCGCCGCCTGCGCTGTCACGCTCCTCCCCGCCTGCGGCTCCCACGCCGAATCCCAGCCTCTCGTCATCGACCCGCTCCCCCCGCGCCGCGGACGCTCCTCCGTCCCCGTCGTCGCTTCCGCCTCCGCCTCCGCGCCTGCCTCCGCCGCTGCCACAGCGCCCGCGCCCGTCCCCGATCCCGAGGCCACGCGCCTCTTCCTCGAGCGTTACGCCGCGCCGTCGCTTCCGCTCCTCCCTGACCTCAAGCCTTCACGCGTCCTCGCGCTTGCCTTTGATGGATCGGTGCGTGGCGAAACGGCGGGCATGTCCGCGGAGGGAGCCCGGTTCGGCGCGACGCTTGCCGAGGGAGAGCGCGCGTGGGTGCCCGTCTCGTATCCGGTTGGCGCTTGCGTCACCGTCGTCGCGCAGGGCGGCCTCGGCGTCGTCGAGGTCGACGCCTTCCTCACCACGGGCGAACCTGCGCCCGTGAAGATCGTCGCGCAGGACGTGCGCGATGGGCCCACCGCCGTCATCGGCGGCAGGGACGACTGCTTCCCCTTGCTCGAGCCCTTCATCGGCAACCTCTCGGTCACCGTGCGCAAGGGCTCCGGCATGGTCCTCGTCCAGCAGTTTCGACCGATCACGCGTGATCGTTGAGAGGGTGTTCCCCAAGCTGCTGCGCGGCTCGATGCGTCGGTCGGCCTCGCTCGACGTACGATGTACGCCTCGCTCGACCTTCCTAGCCTCGAGCCGCTCGCGACGCCTGGAGAACACCCTCTGCACGATTCCACGCAACTCGCGAGCGCCTGATGTCGATGGATGCGCGTGCCTCCCTCCATCGTCCTCGCGCCCGACGCGCCCGCGTACCCCGCTGTCCTCCGTGCCCTCGCCACCCCCGAGCGCGCTCCGCCGACCTTGTACCTGCGCGGCGCTCTTCCTACCTTGCCCGGCGTCGCCGTCGTCGGCCGCCGCGCGGCCAGCGCCGACGCTCGTGCTTTCACCCGCGTGCTCGTCCGCGACCTCGTCTCCGCTGGCTTCGCGATCTGGTCTGGCGGCGCGTTCGGCATCGACGCCGCTGCGCACGAGGCCGCGCTCGAAGCTTCCGGCCGCACCGTCGTCGTCACCGGCGCCGGGCTCGACTGCCCGTATCCCCTCGAGCACGTGCCCCTCTTCGATCGTGTCCTCGCCGCGGGCGGCGCGCTCCTCTCGCGCTTGCCTGATACGAGCCCCCCGCGTCCTCAGCATTTTCTCGCGCGAAACCACGTCCTTGCCGCGCTCACGCTCGCGACCGTCGTCGTCGAGGCGGGCCTGAAGAGCGGCGCTCGTTCGGCGGCTGCGGCGGCGCGCAAGCTCGGTCGGCCGCTCGGCGTTGTCCCGCATCCTCCGTGGTCCGAGGCTGGCGCGGGCTGCGCCGAGGAGCTAGCCATGGGGGCCCGCGCGGTCACTTGTGCGGCGGACGTCCTCGGCGCCGTGGGTCACGGCCCCTCTCCTCGCCGAAAGCGTACGGAGACGGAGCCCAGGCCCCCTGCTCGGGACCTCCCCCTTCCCTTCGAGGGGACCTTCGGCCCTCTCGAAAAAGCCGTTCTTGGTGTTTTGGGGGATACCCCTACGCACCTGGACGTGATCTGCGATACGGTCAGGGCGCCTCTTCCTGCGGTCGCTGGGGCGCTCTTGACGTTGACACTACAGGCCGTAGTAGTAGAGGGCCCCGCCGGCTCCTACCGGCGGGGCAAGCGCTAGATGGGCCCACCTGCTCGTTGTCGAGCGGAGCGGACCCACGGGTTTTCCCCTCGTCCTCACGCAATTTGCTCATCAGAAGGTGGTGATGGCCAAGACGCTCGTCATCGTGGAGTCGCCGGCCAAGGCGAAGACGATCAAGAAGTACCTCGGCTCGGGGTACGACGTCGTCGCCTCCAAGGGGCATTTGAAGGATCTGCCCAAGAACCAGAACGCCGTCGACGTCGCGAACGACTTCACCGAGAAGTACGAGGTCATCGTCGGGAAGGAGAAAGTCCTCCAGGAGCTGAAGGACGCGGCCAAGAAGGTGGACGCGGTGCTCCTGGCGACCGACCCTGATCGCGAGGGCGAGGCGATCGCTTGGCACATCCTCGAGGAGATCCAGGACGACAAGCTCCGGGTCGAGCGGGTGGAGTTCCACGAGATCACGAAGAAGGGCGTCGACCACGGCGTCCAGCACCCCCGGCCGCTCGACATCAACCTCTACGACGCCCAGCGCGCTCGCCGCGTGCTCGATCGCATCGTCGGCTACGACGTGTCCGCGCTCGTCTGGTCGAAGCTCGCCTTCGGTCTGTCCGCCGGCCGCGTGCAGTCCGTGGCGCTCCGGCTGATCGTCGATCGCGAGCGTGAGATCGAGGCGTTCGTCCCCGAGGAGTACTGGAACGTCTCGGCCGGACTCTCGGCGCCGAGCGGCGCGGCCTTCGTGGCCAAGCTCGCCGCGGCCGAGGGCGAGAAGATCGAGGTGAAGAACGGCGAGACCGCCGCCTTCGTGCGCGCCGATCTCGAGAGCGCGAGCTGCAAGGTCGCGAAGGTCACGCGCCGCGAGCAGAAGCGCAACCCGCCCGCGCCGTACACGACCTCGAAGCTCCAGCAGGACGCGACGAACATCCTGCATTTCGGCACGAAGCGCACGATGCAGGTCGCGCAGGGGCTCTACGAAGGCGTCGACCTCAAGCAGGACGGCGGCCCCGTCGGTCTCATCACCTACATCCGTACCGACTCGACGCGCGTCAGCGACGACGCCATCGCCGAGGTGCGCCAGGCGATCGAGAAGCGTTACGGCAAGTCCTTCGTCCCGGACAAACCGAACGTCTACAAGTCCAAGAAGAACGCGCAGGACGCACACGAGGCGATCCGACCGACGGACGTCAACATCCACCCGGACTCGGTCAAGAAGCACCTCAAGGACGAGCAGTACAAGCTGTACAAGCTCATCTGGAACCGCTTCGTCGCCTCGCAGATGACGCCCGCCGTCTACGATCGGACGACGGTCGAGATCCAGGCCGAGCCCACGCGCGGCGATGCCTCGCGCAAGTCGTACATGCTCCGCTCGACGGGGCGCGTGCTCAAGGACAAGGGCTGGCTCGAGGTCACCGAAGGGCAGCGTGATTTCGCGGGCGAGGAAGAGGCAGGGGCGGACGGTGAGGCCCCGGAGCCCACGGCCGCGGCGAAGGCCGCGCCGGTCGAGGAGGACAGCGACGCGCTCCTGCCCGAGATGAACGAGGGCGACGTGATCCGCCTCGCGACGCCGCCCGGCGTGGTGACGGAGCAGAAGTTCACGCAGCCGCCGGCGCGCTACAACGAAGGCTCGCTCGTGCGTGAGCTCGAGAAGCGCGGCATCGGCCGTCCTTCGACGTACGCCGAGATCATCAGCAAGGTGCAGCAGCGCGCGTACGTGGAGAAGCTGCCCGGCGGCGCGTTCCAGCCGACGCAGCTCGGCAAGTTCGTGGTCGAGGGCCTCGTGCGCTCGAACCTCGACTTCATGGATCCGAACTTCACCGCGCAGATGGAGGAGGAGCTCGACGAGGTCGGCGCCGGCAAGATCAAGCGCGAGCAGCTCCTCAAGCGGTTCTACAAGCGCTTCCGCCAGCAGCTCGAGCCGGCGAAGAAGCTCGCCTCGTGGAAGCCGCCGTCGGAGAAGACGGGCATCCCCTGCGAGGAGTGCGGCGAAGGGGAGATGATCAAGAAGTGGGGCAAAAACGGCTACTTCTTGAGCTGCAGCCGCTACCCCAAGTGCAAGGCCACGCGCGACCTTTCGAACAGCGCGCAGGCCGTGCGCGAGACGGACATCACCTGCGACAAGTGCGGCAAGCCCATGGTGATCCGCACCGGCCGCTACGGTGACTTCCTCTCCTGCACGGGCTACCCGGCCTGCAAGAACGCGCGCCCCGTGCCCCTCGGCGTCGCCTGCCCGCAGTGCGGCGGCGACATCATCGAGGTCCGGCCGCGCAAGAAGGGCGGGCGCACGTTCTACGGCTGCTCGAACTTCAACGCCGAGCAGAAGTGTGACTTCAAGCTCTGGGCGAAGCCCATCGCCACCCCGTGCCCGACCTGCGGCGCCAAGTTCCTGACCCGCACGGCCGGCAAGAAGCCGATGCTCGTCTGCGCGACGAAGGACTGCGGCTTCAAGCAAGAGGTGCCCGAGGAGGACGAGGCCGGCCTCGCCGGCGCCGCGCCCGAGGGCGCCGCGGGTGACGACGGGTCGGCCGAGGCCGACGCGCCGTCCGAGCCCAAGTCCCCGCCCAAGGCCAAGGCCGAGCCCAAGCCCGCGGCGAAGGCCGAGGAGAAGCCCAAGGCCGCGGCGAAGACCGCCGACAAGAAGGGCGCCACGAAGACGGCGTCGAAGTCGAAGAGCAACGGCCGAGCCTCGGCCTAATCAACCCCTCCCTCCCCCAAGGCGCGCCCGTTCGTCGCGGCGCGCCTCTTATTCCCCGACACCATGACCGAAGCTCGCTCCCACGACGTCACCATCGTCGGCGCCGGCCTTGCCGGCTGCGAGGCCGCCTTCCAGCTCGCCGAGCGCGGCCACCACGTGCGCCTGCTCGAAATGAAGCCCGCGCGCCGCACGCCCGCGCAGACGAGCGACTTCTTCGCCGAGCTCGTCTGTTCGAACTCCCTCCGCGGCGCGGCGCTCGCGAACGCTGTCGGCTTGCTCAAGGAGGAGCTCCGCCGCGTCGGATCGCTCGTCATGCGCGTCGCCGATCGAACGGCCGTGCCTGCGGGCGGCGCGCTCGCCGTGGATCGCGAGCGCTTCGGCGCCGAGATCACGACGACCATGCGCGAGCACCCGCGCATCACGGTCGAGACGCGCGAGGTCACGGAGATCCCGCAAGAGCGTCCCGTCATCCTCGCGACCGGCCCGCTCACCGCGGACGCGCTCGCCGCCGCGATCGCCGAGGCCGTCGGCACAAAGCACCTCGCGTACTACGACGCGATCGCGCCCATCCTGAGCGCCGAATCGATCAACTGGTCGAAGGTCTGGAAGCAGTCGCGCTGGGGCAAGGGCACGGCCGAGCGTGCGCAGGAGCCTGGCCGCAAGATGATGGCCGAGGACGCCGAGGAGAGTGGCGACGAGGCGTACGTCAACTGCCCGTTCGACGAGGAGACGTACCGCGCGTTTGTCGCGGCGCTCGTCGCGGCGGAGAAGGTCGCGCCGCGCGAGTTCGAGGACGTGCGTTACTTCGAGGGCTGCTTGCCTTGCGAGGTCATGGCCGAGCGCGGCGAGCGCACGCTCGCGTACGGGCCGATGAAGCCCGTCGGGCTCGTCGATCCGCGCACGGGAAGGCGGCCGTACGCCGTGATCCAGCTCCGGGCCGAGGACGCGGCCGCGACGGCGTACAACATGGTCGGCTTCCAGACGCGCATGAAGTACCCCGAACAGCTCCGCGTCTTCCGCATGGTCCCGGGCCTCGAAGAGGCGGAGTTCTTGCGGTTCGGCTCGGTGCATCGCAACACGTTCGTCGACGCGCCGAAGGTGCTTGGTCCGGGCATGGAGATGCGCGCGATGCCGGGCGTCTTCCTCGCGGGGCAGGTCGCGGGCGTCGAGGGCTACGTGGAGAGCGCGGCGGCGGGGTTTGTCTGCGCGGTGCTGCTCGCGCAGCGGCTCGCGGGCAAACCGCTCGTGCCGCCGCCGAAGACGACGGCGCTCGGCGGCATCCTCACGCACCTCGGCCGCGAGCAACCCTCGTATCAGCCCTCGAACATCACGTGGGCGCACGTGCCGCCGCTCGAAGGCACGAAGTCGAAGCTCACGAAGCGCGCGCGCTACGAGGCGATGGCCGAGCGCGCGCTCGCCGATCTCGATCCCTGGAAAAACACGGCGCTCTGATCGCCCCCGGATCATGCCTGGGCATACGCGCGTTTGGCGCGGGCGCATCCGTGTATCGTCCGGGCGTATCGCCGTATGAGCTGGGCATATTCGCGCCATTCAACCAGGGCGAACCATCGTTCGAACCCTTAGACGAAAAACCAAGAGATTTCCGCGGAATGGCGGGTTCATCCGGGAAATGCCGTCGGGGCTCTGGCATTCTACCTCCGGCGATCCGGAACCTCCTGAATCGATAACACTGGCGCAACCGACAGACAGGCGGCGACGACCCGCGTAGTGTCCTTTCTCGTCGCGGTCGCGGCGAATCGGAAATGCGCGAGGTGGCGCGTTTCTGCGCACTTCGGCGCGTCTCGGCGGGCGTTTGGGCGCCCCGGACGGCCATCGCGGCTTCATCTTGGAGGGGACGACCGATGTTGAACGTGGAGCAGGCAATCGCCGAGGTCGCGGGCGTGTATCAATCGATCACCGGGCGCGCCATCAAGCCGGGACGTTATGAGCTTCCGCCGGAGGTGGATCCCGCGTCCCATGCCGAGAGCAATTATCGGCAGTTCAAGGTGCTCCTCGAGCAGAAGGCGCGCGCCTCGGCGGAGCCGCGCGGCAAGAGTGAGCCTGCGTTCGCGCCTCCGGTCGACGTCGTCGAGCTCGAGCGCGAAGTGCGCGTGATGGTGGACGTGCCCGGCGTGACGCGCGAGCAGCTCGTCGTATCGATGACCGGCGACGCGCTCACGATTCGTGGCGAGCGTGGCGCATTGCGATCGGCAGCGGGCATGATGCGGCTGGAAGAGCGGCGCAAGGGGCCGATTCTCCGGACGATCGCGCTGCCGCCGCGGGCGCGGCGCGACGGGATCGAGGCGACGCTGCGGGACGGCGTCCTCACGGTCGTGATTCCCACGGACGGCCATGGGAACGACGTGACCGAGGTCCCGATCGACGTGAAATGAAGGTTTTCGGGTGCGGCGCCTGCGAGCGTTCCGCACCCGGCGAGAATTTCTGGCGCAGAGCGCTGGAAAGGTAGTGCCGCGTCGGGGCATAGGGCCTCGAGGCGGAGATTGTGCACGAGCCCTGATTCAAGGGGGGTATGACCATGGATCCCAAGACCTACGAGATCAACAACCTGCGCATCCTCAACGATTACCTCGCCCAGACGTGTGAGGTGCTGGCGCGCACGCAGCGGATCAGCCTCAATCGCGACTTCAACCGCGAGATGGCCGGCCTCTCCCATACCCCGTTCGGCGCGACCCCGTTCGGCACGACCCCGTTCGGGTTCGGCGTGCCGGTGCAGGGCATGGATCCGCGGACCGTGGATTACACGGGCGGCCTCGGGCACTCGCCGTACGGCGTGTATCCGTACAACTACGGGATGCAGTCGGTCCCGACGTGGACCGGCCCGCAGCACGTGGGCGGCCTGCCGACGAGCATCGACCCGTTCTACGCGCAGCGTAGCGGCCTGAGCCACACAACGGCCACACCGTGGACGGGGTGGAATCCCTTCACGGCCGAGATCGTGCGGCAGCGCGAGATCGCTCGTCAGCAGTACGAAGCCTGGTGTCGCTCCTGCGGCTTCTGATCGGATGCCATTGAGCGGGAGATCGGTCCTCCTCGGCCGGTCTCCCGGCGCGTCTCCACGCGCCATTGGGGTCTAGGCCGCCGTCGCCTTTCGCGTGACGGCGGCCGAGACCTTTTTTGTTTTCGCGTAGCGGCGTTCCATCGCGTGGCGATACGCCTCGGCTCGAAATGCCTCAAACCAGCTCGGGAAAAATCGCTTCGAGGACCTCGTCGAGCGTCCGCGCGAAGACGACCATGTGCTCGGCGATCTTGCGTGGCACGCGCTCGGCGTGTGTCACGTCGTCCCGGTTTTGCGCGGGCAGCACGATCCGCGAGAGGCGACGCTCGTAGGCGCCCTCGATTTTCGCGTCGACGTCGCCGATGCGGCCGAGCGACAGGACGTCGTGCGCGTCGCAGATCATGGCGCCCGAGAATGCGACGTCGGCCGGCGCGGAGAACCCGAGCATCACGCTCGCGAAAGCGACGGCTATCGGCAGGCCGGCGCTGTCGCCGGACGAGGGCTCGTCGTCTTTCGTGAAACGGAGGAGAAACCGGCGATCGTCGAGCTCGGGATCGACGCGGTGAGGATAACGGGCCCGGACGAAGGCGCGCACCGCCTGGAAAATGGAGACCGCGCGGGCGCGGAGGTCCGGCGCGACCGAGCCGAGCACGTCCTTTTCGTCGAGGCCGCCGCGGCCGCGTTTCGTGCGTCGGCTGTCGGCCCAGAGCTCGTGAATCACGCCGCGCACTTCGCCGCCGCGGCGCAATGCGGCGGCCGCGAGCACGTAGGGGCGCGGCGTGCGCGCGGCGTCCGCGAGGGCGCGGGCGTGGGCCTCGTATCGCGCCTTCGCGTCGAGCTCACCTTTCGCCTCGGCCACGCGCGCGAGCGCGAGCACGGCCGCGTGATCCTCCGGATGCGCTTTTCGCCGCGCCCGGAGCACCGATCCCGCCTCCGCGAGCCGCTCCGGCGATCCGAGCGCCTCGCGCGCATCCTCGAGACGCGCGTCCTCGTGCCCGAGCAGCCGCGTCAGCGCTGCGGCGTCCGGCCGTTCGAGCCCCGCGACCCCGCGCCGCCGCGCCAAACGCGCCCGCTCGTGCTCCCCGATCGCCTCCAGCGCATCCGCATAATAAAGCAAATCGACGGCCGTGGTTCGTCCTTCTCGATCGAGCTCCGCGTACATCGCCTCGGCGCGCGCCGGCTCGCCGGCCCAGAGCGACAGCGCGGCGGCGCGCCGGCGGTGCTCGGGGCGCTTTCGATCCCGGATTCGATCGAAGAGGTGCTGGACGGCGCGGTGTCCAAAGGGCAAGACGGACAAACCCTCGGGGGGCACGTACGCGGTCGGCAAGGCCCGCGCGGCCTCCCGGAGCGAGAGCACGTGCATGCGGCGGCGGAAGACTTCCAGATAACGCGCCTCGAACAGCTCCGCGAGGCGTGTATGCCCAAGCTTGCCCACGAGCCGCGCGACGCGCCGGAGCAGCGAGGGGCGCCGCGTGACGAGGTAGGCATATCGCACGGCCCGGAGCGCGCGGCGGATCCGCTCCGGCGTCCCTTCTCGTTCGTACAGGAGCGACAGGCAAAGCAATCGCTCCGCGTCGTTCGCGAGCCCGGGCTCGTCGGCGAGGCGCTCCAGCGTGGTGATCGCGCCCCGCACGTCCTGCGCCTGCTCCAGCAAAAAAGCGCGCTCCAGCATCGCGAGCTTGTACACGCTGCGCGCCTCGGTGCGCGCCCGCGCCGCGACCCGATCCACGATGCGCAGCGCCCCCTGCAAATTGCCTCCGAACGCCACGCGAAACGCGTGCTCGAGCTCCGACAAACCCGTCGTCGCTCCCGCCTCGGGGGCGACGTGCGGTCCGCGCGCGGATTGCGACTCTTCCCGCAAGCTCGCCTCGAAGAGCCGTCCGAGCGTTGCCAGCGCCGAAGGCTCGCCGCCCGCGCGGGCCGCCATTTCGGTGTGCAGCGTGATTGCAGCGCCGAGCTCGCCGCGCGCGTGGTGAATCGCCGCGAGCAGCCCCAGGGCCGCCTCGTCGTCGGGCGCGAGCGCGAGCGCCGCGTGCGCCTCCACCTCGGCCCGATCCGAGAGCCGCGCCTCGAACGACAGCCGCGCGATCACGATGTGCGCCGCGGCGCGCCGCCGCAGCGGCTCTTTGCGCGCGCGCCGCGGCGGATCCACGAGCTCCATGTCGAGCAGATGGCCGAGCTGGCGCAAGAGCTCGTCGTCGAGGCCTTCGGAGGCCAGGGCGGCGTCGAGCTCTCCTGCCCCGCCGGACTCCGAAGGGGGCCCGGCTGCCTGGTGTTTGTCCCGCGACATCCTGCTTTCAGCGCTCGTGGCTCGTCACGGACGCGCCGATCACGCCGTATGCATCCTGGGCCCCGAGGGCACCTTCCGGGGCTCGTTTCCGCGCTCCGCGACGCGCGGTTTCTCGATGACGCGGTCGATCGCGGCCAGCAACGTTTGCTCCGACGAACCCTTGGGCACCCATCCCACGCCGAGCTGCGCGAGCCGCTCCTCCAGCGCGCGCGAAATCGGCCCGCTCGTGACGACCGCGGGCACGCCGAGCGAGGCCGCGTCGAGGATCAGGCGAAAGCCGCCCTGAGAATGCCCCGACAAACCCAGATCGGCGACGACGAGATCGGGGTGCCGGACGAGCAGGGCTTCGAGCGCGGTGGGCACGCAGGAGGCTTCGAGGGCGACCGCGGGGGCGTATTTCTCGACGAGAAGGGCGCCGATGAGGCGCCTGCGGGTCGCGTCGTCGTCGGCCACGAGGATGCGCCGCACGTCTTTCGTCGCGCCGTCGCGATTCGTGGGAAGTCCCGGTCGGATACCAGAAGCAGAACGCATGGTCCCCCCTGCGAGCTTGCCGGATACCGAGTACGCCACGCACCGGGCCCCCTTGCCATCGGGGGCCCCGGTCAAGGGTCGTCGGGGCGAGTCCGAGGGAGAGAAGGGTTGGGACCGGGCGGATCACGCCCAAGCTGCATTCTTTGGAGACGCGCGCACACGCCTTGGAGACGCCTGCACGCGACTTCGAGACGCGCGCAGGCGACTTCGAGACGCGGCGCACGCGACTTCGAGGCGCGCGCACGCGACTTCGAGACGCCTTCAACCGACCCCACGCCGCGCGCAGGCGACTTCGAGACACGGCGCAGGCGACTTCGAGACGTGCGCAGGCGACTTCGAGACGTGCGCAGGCGACTTCGAGACGCGCACAGGCGACTTCGAGACGCGCGCAGGCGACTTCGAGACGCGCGCAGGCGACTTCGAGACGCGCGCAGGCGACTTCGAGACGCGCCTGTTTGTGGCTAGACCCACCAAAGGTGGGCGCTCACACCCCCGAAAGGTCGATCAGGCCGCCCGCCGTGCGAGCGCCTCGTCCAGAATCGCGAGGCACCCTTCCAGCGAGTCACACGCATTCAGCGCGCGCCGGAGCGCCGCCGCGCCCGGCAGACCGTGCAGATATCCCGCGAGGTGCCTTCGGGTCACGCGCACCCCGTGGGGCTCGCCGCGCTCCTCCGTGTTCATCACGAGGTGCTTCTTGCAGAGCGCGATCCGCTCCTCGGGCGTCGGCGCATCGATCCGCCGACCCTCTTCGAGCAGCGCCTTCGCCTCGCGGAAGATCCACGGGTGCTCGATCGCCCGGCGGCCGACCATCACGCCCTCGCAGCCCGTCTCCGCGAGCGCGCGCTCGGCGTCCTCCGCGCTCTTGATGTCGCCGTTCACGATCACCGGGATCCCGACCACGCTCCTCGCGCGCGCCGCCCAGGTCCAGTCCGCCGCCCCCGAGTGGCCCATCTGCGCCGTCCGGCAATGAATGGTCAATGCCGACACGCCCGCGCCTTCCAGCCGCTTCGCGAGCTCCACGATCGGCATCTCCGACTCCGGGCCCCAGCCGATCCGCGTCTTCACGGTCACCGGCATGGACACGCGGCGCACGACCATCGCGGCCATCTCGACCATCGCCGTCGGGTTCCGGAGCCAGCCCGCGCCTGCGCCGCGGCCCGCGATCTTCGGCACCCAGCAGCCGCAGTTGATGTCGACGAACGAAGGGCCCGCCGCCGCGGCGATCTCGGCGGCCTCGGCGAGGCGATCCGGATCCGAGCCGTAGATTTGGATGGCGGTCGGCTGATCGTCCGCGCCGAGCGTGATCTTGCGGCGCGCGTTGCGGCAGCCGCGCAAGAGGCCCTCGACGTTCACGAACTCCGTCACGCAGAGCTCGGCGCCGAGCTCGCGGCAGAGCTTGCGGAAGACGGCGTCGGAGACGTCCTCCATCGGCGCGAGGATCACGGGGCGGGACGAGAAGAGCTTCTGGAAAAGCGTTCGGTCGGGGGACACGGGGGGGAGAGGTTAGAGCACGCGGCAGACGGACGCGCCAGCGATCCAGCGCGTGATTGCGGGTAGACTCGCCGCCCCATGGCGAAACTCCAGCCCCTCCCGCTTCTGCTCGGTCTCCTCGCCACCGCGTGCGGCTCCGCCGGCGTCCCCGAGCCGAGCGCGCCTTCGCTCCTCTCGAGCGCGTCGTACGGGAGCGCCTCCTCGTTCTCCGCGCCGAGCGGCCCCTCGATCCCGAGCCACGGCGACGCGCGCGGCGCCCTCGTCGTGCGCCCGGACCTCGCGTGTGTTCCTTTCGTCCTGCGCGTCGAGCTCGGCGATCCGAAGGCCGGGCTCGATCTTCTGGAGAAAGCCACGCTCGCCCTCAAGGAGCGCTTCGGCGCGGCCACGGGCGGCGCGGCCACGATCGCCATGCTCGGCGCGAACACCACGGCCGCGGCCGAGTATTCGAAGGTGAAGGACGACGAGCCGCGGAAGACGCGCTTCGTCGTGACCGTGGACGGCGCCGTCGAGGTCCCGCTCGCCGCGGAGGCGGGTTACTGGGCGCGCGCGAAGATCGTCGCGGGGCTCGTCGAGGCCTCGAAGAAGCATGACGCGCTCGTGCCTTCGTCCGGGGAAGGCGCGCCCGAGATCGAGACCGCGTTCGGCTCGCCCGAGATCAAGCTCCGCGACCCCGAGTCGTTCCGACCCGAGCTCGTCAAGCGCTGGGTCGAGCGCGCGCGCGCCTTCGCCCGCGTCGCCGAGTCGCAGACCGTGCCCCTCCACCTCATCTCGTGCGAGCCGCCGAGCGCCATCACGCAGACGCCCATCTCCCTCGAGCAGGTCGGCCTCGCGCTCCCCGTCTCCTGCCGCATCGACGTGGCCCCGCCCGCACGTTGAGGAAAGCCCCGGGGCGCCCTCGCCCTGTGTGGCTCACTCTGGCGCAGCGTATTCCCTGAAAAAGGCGGCAATCGGGTCGGCATCGCTTTTGCTGAACCCGCCCGCGCCTTGGCTTGCTTTTCTTAAGGCTCCTACCCGAGAGGAGATCTTCCCCATGCGCTTCGGCTTCGTTGTCCCAGTTCTTGCCGCCACCCTTCTTGCTTCTCTTACGGCGACGAACGAAGCCGAGGCGTGTGGGGGATGCTTCGCGCCGCCGAGCCAGAGCACCGTCGTCTCGGCGCATCGCATGGCGCTCTCGATCTCGCCGAAGCAGACGGTGCTCTGGGATCAGATCCAGTACAACGGCGATCCCGAGAGCTTCGCGTGGGTCTTGCCGGTCAAGCCGGGCGCGGTGATCGAGGTCTCCACCGACGCCTGGTTCGACACGCTCGACGCCGCGACGACCACGCAGATCTTCCAGGCGCCCGTCGACTGCGGCAACGGAAGCAGCGGCGGCTTCGGCTGCAGCGAATCGCTCGCGGGCCGCGCGTTTTCGGACGCGGAGGGGGGCAGCAACGGCGGCGGCGGCCCGAGCGTCACGGTCGTCCACCGCGGCACCGTGGGCCCGTATCAGACCGTCACGCTGAGCACGGACACGCCCGGCGCGCTGAACACGTGGCTCGACGTCGCGGGCTACGACATCGATCCCTCGACGCAGCCGGTGATCGACGCCTACATCGCGGAGAAGTTCGACTTCATCGCGATCAAGCTCGTGCCGGGCAAGGACGTGAAGGCGATGACGCCCGTGCGTGTCGTGCAGCCAGGCATCAGCCCCACGCTGCCCCTGCGCATGGTGGCGATCGGCAGCGGCGCGAACGTGGCGATCACGCTCTTCATGATCACCGAGGGTCGCTGGGAGGCGAAGAACTTCAACAACGTCGTCGCGCCCGTCGACCTACTCTCGTGGGACTTCAAGACGCAGTCGTCGAACTACGGCGAGCTCCGCACGAAGGTGCTCGAGCAGAACGGCGGCGCGTCGTGGCTCACGGCGTTCGCGTTCGAGGGCGGCCTGCTCTCGCAGCTCCCCGGTCTCTTCAGCTTCCAGGGCTTCCGCACGTACACGACCGCCGGCAACGGCAACTTCGCCGACTCGATCGCGGCGGCCTACGTGCAGCAGGGCATCGCGAACGGCGAGACGGCAGACGGCTTCTGCTCGGAGTCCTTCGCGAACGTCGGCAAGAGCGGCCTCATGGTCTCGAACCCGTGCCCCGCGGGCGTGCCGCTCGACGATCCGTCCTGCGGCGAGGTCGCGTCGGGCGAGATCGACGCACGCACGCTGGCCTGCGGCCCGCTCGACGACCTCGCGGTCGCGCTGAACGGCCTGCATCCGAAGGACGTTTGGCTCACGCGGCTCGAAGCGAACCTGCCGCGCGCGGCGCTCGAGAGCGATCTCGTCCTGCAGCCCGCGGCCTCGCAGGAGACCGTCGACAACATGCACCAGGCCCGCATCGGCACGAACGTCGACGTGTTCTGCGGCGACGGCTCGGCCGCTCCGATCCCGGGCGGTGGCAAGAAGACCGGCGACGGACGCGGCCCGCTCGTCGTCGCGTTCGGCATGGCGCTCGCCGCGCTCGCCGCGGCTGCTCGCCGGCGCATGGGCATCACGAGGGCCTGAGCTCTCCTCTTTTCGATATGCTAGGCGCGAGAGCGCCATGGCAACCGTCCGCCCCTTCTCGTCCCCACCCCAGGCAAACCTCATCAAGCGCGTCGCCGTCGCGGCCATCGGGCTCGTGATCCTGGCGATCGCCCTCTCGTCGTGCGTCACGCGCGTCGACGCAGGGCACGTCGGCATCAAGGTCAAGCTCGCCGGCGACGAGCGCGGCGTCGACAAGAGCCCCACGGTGCAGGGCTGGGTGTTCTTCAACCCGCTGACCGAGCAAATCATCCTGTTCCCGACGAGCGTGCAGAACATCGTCTGGACGAAGGATCCGCACGAGGGCAACGCGCGCGACAGCTCGATCACGTTCTCGTCGCAGGAGGGCGTGAACATCAACGCGGACGTCGGGCTCTCGTTCCACATCGAGCCCACGCTCGCGCCCAAGCTCTACGGGCGGTTTCGCAAGTCGGACCTGATGGACCTCGCGAACGGCTACGTGCGCAACGCGATGCGCGAGAGCTTCAACATGCAAGCCTCGCAGATGCCGGTGCAGGAGATCTACGGCGCGGGCAAGGGCAAGCTCGTGGAGAACGTCGCGAAGCGCATGCAGGAGCAGCTCGGCCCGGACGGGTTCGTGATCGATCAGCTGACGATCAACGGCGCGCTGCGGTTGCCGGAGAACGTGGCGAACGCGATCAACCGCGCGATGGAGGCGACGCAGCAGGCGATCCAGGCGGAGAACCGGGTGCGCCAGGTGAAGGCAGAGGCGGAGCAGGCGGTCACGCAGGCCGAGGGGCAAGCGAAGGCGGCGCGGGCGCGCGCGCAAGGCGAGGCGGACGCGAAGCTCATCACGGCGAAGGCCGAGGCGCGGTCGAACCTGATCCTCAAGTACTCGATGACGCCGTCAGTGCTGCAGTACCGCGCGCTCGAGCGCTGGAACGGCAGGCTGCCCGTGATGAACGGCGGCGGCGCGATGCCGATGCTCACGTTCGACGCGTCGAAGCTCGGCAAGGGCGGCGACGACGACGAGAAGAAGCTTCTCGAGCTGCTCGGTCAGGAAGAGGAGTTGGAGCGCAAGGACGCCGAGCGCGAGAAGGCCGAGAAGGATGAGAAGGCCGACACCGGGAAAGCGCCCCCGGCGTCAACGCCGCCGGCCGAGCCATCGAAGCCGTAGTCTCATGTCGACGCCGCTGCGCTGGGGCGTTGCCCCAGGCCCCAGCGGGGGCTGTCCGCCCCTGCACCCGGACCAGCGCAAGCGCTGGACTCGTGGTCGATTAACTGCGCCCCCGCCCAGTTCATCGAACGGGCCCGGTCGAGACCGGCGACAGCAGCGCTGACGTCTCGACGGGCGGGGCGGTCCCACCGGCCTGCTGGGAGAACTGCGCACCGCGCAGTTCTCCCACAAAAGGTCCAGGGCTTGCCCTGGTTCGGGTCGAGGGGCGAATAGCCCCCGCGGGGCCCGGGGCAGCGCCCCGGCGCGGCGGGTGAGGGAGTCGAACTACAAACGCACGTCGAGGTGCGTGCGCTTCTTCAGCTCGTCGAGCCACTTGCGCTTCGCCTTCTCGAGGATCTCCGTCTGCAGGCGCTGCACCATCTCGCCCTTCGCCGCCTCGTATGTCGTGTACCGGGAGGGCTGACGCGAGACGAGCTTCATGATCACGAGGCCCTTCTCCACCTGGATCACATCGCTTACCTGACCGGGGTCGAGCGGCATCACCGCGTTCTCGAAATCGGGCGCGAGCGCCGGGCGCTGGCCCTGCTGGGCCTGCGGCGAGCCGGCCGGCGCGCGGATCCCGAGGTCGCCGCCCGCGTCGCGCGTGTTCGCCTCGTCCGAGTAGGCGCGCGCGAGCGCCGCGAAGTCCTCGCCGGCGCGGGCCCGCGTCACGAGCTCGGCCGCGAGCTTCTTTCGCTCGGCGATCGCCTCCGGGCTCGATCCCGGCATGATCTGCAGCACGATCCACGCGGCACGGTAGTCGCGGCGCTTGCGCTCCTCGCGAAGCGTGCGCTCGTACATCGCCTTCACGTCGTCCTCGGTGATGCGCACGCGCCCCTTCACGCGGAGCTGCAGCATCTTTCCTTCGAGGATCTGCCGCCGGATCTCGTCGCGGTACTCCTGCTCCGTGAGGCCCAAGCGCGCCTTCGCCTCGCGGAACATCTCGGCCGTCGTGAGACCTTGGGCGTTCGCGATGTTGCGGAAGGCGTTCTCGACCTCGTCGGGCGTCACCGTGATTCCCGCGCGCTCGGCGGCCTGCGCTTCGAGCCTCTGATCGATCATCACCTCGAGCGTGTCCTTGAAGACCTGCGACTCTGCGGCCGCTTGCTCGGCGCCGGGACGCACGCGCTGCTGGACCTGCAGGAGGGAGGGCTTGGCGCGGGCGCGGAGATCGGAGAGCAGGATCGGGTCGTCGCCTACGACCGCGACGATTCGCTCGACGACGATGGCTTCGGCCGGCTGCTGGGCGAGGGCGGCGGCGAGCACGAGACCAAGAGCGACGAGCCTTTGACGAGAGCGCATGCCGGGCACGACGTAGCACAAGTGCGGCCGTGGGTCCGCGGGCGAATCACCCGAGATCGTCCGTCCCCGTTGCGGCAGCCGTCGCCCTGGTTTATTGCGCGGCCATGCGCGAGTTCCCGAAGCCCACTGCGGGCGAAGCGATCACGATGTCCGCGTCCGGCCAGCTCCAGGTGCCGGACCAACCCATCATCCCGTTCATCGAAGGCGATGGCACCGGCCCCGACATCTGGCGGGCGAGCCAGCGCGTACTCGATGCGGCCGTGGAGAAGGCCTACGGCGGCAAGAGGAAGATCGCCTGGTACGAGGTGTACGCGGGCGAGAAGGCGTTCAACACGTTCGGCGAGTGGCTGCCCCAGGGTACGGTCGAGGCGTATCGCCAGTACCTCGTGGGCATCAAGGGCCCGCTGACGACCCCGATCGGCAAGGGCATCCGTTCGTTGAACGTGGCCCTCAGGCAGATGCTCGACCTCTACGTCTGCCTGCGCCCGGTGCGCTGGTACAAGGGCGTTCCTTCGCCGGTGAAGGATCCGGGCGCGGTCGACATGGTGATCTTCCGTGAGAACACGGAGGACATCTACGCCGGCATCGAGTGGGAGGCCGAGAGCCCCGAGGCGAAGAAGGTGATCGACTTCCTCCAGAACGAGATGGGGGTGAAGAAGATCCGCTTCCCGGCGACGAGCGGCATCGGCATCAAGCCGGTGAGCCGCGAGGGCACGGAGCGCCTGGTGCGCGCGGCGATCGAGTACGCGCTCCGGTTCAACCGGAAGAGCGTCACGTTCGTGCACAAGGGCAACATCATGAAGTTCACGGAAGGCGCGTTCAAGGCGTGGGGGTATTCGCTCGCGCAGCACGACTTCCGGAACAAGGTGGTGACCGAGCGCGAGACGTGGATCCTCGGGAACAAGGAGAAGAACCCGGAGATCACGGTCGAGCAGAACGCCAAGGAGATCGAGCCTGGCTACGACATGGCGCCGCCCGACATGCAGGCGGAGTTCCGCGCCGAGGTCGAGGAGGCGCTCAAGCTCTGGGACACGCACGGCGGCGGCAAGTGGAAGAAGATGCTCCGCGTCAAGGACTCGATCGCGGACATCACGCTGCAGCAGGTCCTCACGCGGCCGCGTGATTTCGACGTGATCGCGACCTTGAACCTGAACGGCGATTACCTCTCGGACGCGCTCGCCGCGCAGATCGGCGGCATCGGCATCGCGCCGGGCGGCAACATCAACTACGTGACGGGCCACGCGGTCTTCGAGGCCACGCACGGCACGGCGCCGAAGTACGCGAACCTCGACAAGGTGAACCCCGGCTCGGTCATCCTCTCGGGCGAGATGATGCTGCGGCACATGGGCTGGATCGAGGCCGCGGACCTCATCAACAAGGGCATGGACGGCGCGATCGGCGCGAAGACCGTGACCTACGACTTCGCGCGCCTCATGGAGGGCGCGAAGGAAGTGAAGTGCTCCGAGTTCGGTGACGCGATCATCGCGAACATGGGCTGAGCGCTTTCCCGCGTGACGTGCTGAAGCCCCCTCTTCCGGATCGGAGGAGGGGGCTTCATACTGTCGAGGGTTCTCGACGGGTGCCTACCCATGGACAAGAGCGTTCTCGTATTCCACAGCTTCGAGGAAGCCGAGCGGGCCGACGAAGCCTATTACGCGAGCCTCACGCCACAGGAGCGCGTCGACCTCTTGCTGGATCTCGTGGCCAGCTACCGGGAGTCCATGGGTGAAGCTGCAGCAGGATTTGAGAGAGTTTGTCGGGTTGTTGAACTCGAGCGGTGTTGAGTTCATCGTCGTCGGGGGACACGCCGTCGCGTTCCACGGACATCCCCGGTTCACCGGGGACATCGATTTCTTCGTTCGGCCGACGCGGGCGAACGCCGACCGAATCCTTGGGGCGCTCGCGACGTTCGGTTTTGGACAGCTCGCGTTGTCTGCCGACGACTTCATGCGGCCTAACGCGGTCGTGCAGCTCGGCCGTCCGCCCAACCGTATCGATTTGCTGACGTCGATCTCCGGCGTCGACTTCGATGAGGCCTGGGACAGCCGGGTGAGCGGCTCGCTCGACGGGCTGCCGGTGGCTTTCCTCGGGCTCGAAGCGTTGCTCAAGAACAAACGGGCCTCTGGGCGTGAGAAGGACGTCGCAGACGTGGCGAAGTTGATGGCGATCAAAGCCAAGACGCCATGACCTCGGCCGTGACCGCCGGCTGGCCGGCCATTCTTTCGAGCCTGAAGACGCTGCTCGAAACCGGGCAGCCGATGCCCATGACCACGCGCCGCTGGGGGGCGTGACGCCGATCAGCGGAGGGCCAGCTTCAGCGCATGCTCGGCCTGGTCCACCTCCGCGCGTAAAAACCCTCCGAACACATAACGATCCGGCCGCACGACCGCGAGCGTGGCGTCATACCGGACAAACCACCGTTCGAGCGCGCCGTCCTCGTCGACGAGCGCGCCTTCGCGCGCCTCGCTCCCCGCGGGAAGGATCCGGAAACACCGCGCGCCGAGCCCCGCCCAGAAAGGTTCGTCCCGGACCACCTCGCGTGGATCGAGCCCGAAGCCGAGCACGGCGAATCCCGTCCCGAGCACGTCGTCGAGCCGCACGCGCGCGCCCGCGGCGTCACGCACGAACGGCTGCGGGAAATACGTTCCTTCCGGGTAACGCGGGGTCACGCCCGGCGCTCTGTCGAAGCGCCCGCGCCGACGCCGCCCGCCGCGCATCATTCCCGCGTCGCACGTAGGCTTCGGCTTGAACTCCATGTTCCGGATGAATTTGCGCACGCGGCCCACCCGATCGAGCCCACGGAACACGGCGTCCCGCACCGCCGCCGCGCGCGCGTCGCGCACCAGAAAGACGTGCCCGAGCCGGATGCTGATTTCCGTCATCGCGAGCAGGTGCGGCCGCCGCTCCTCTTCGTACGTATCGAGCAGCCGCTCGCTCGCGCGCCCGGAGGCGCAAAGCGCGAGCTTCCACGCGAGGTTCGCCGCATCCCGGAGTCCCGACACGAGCCCTTGCCCCATGAACGGCGGCATCGTGTGCGCCGCGTCTCCCAGGAGGAAGACCCGACCTTTGCGCCATTGCGCCGCCGTCTTCGCCTCGAACGTGTACACGCTCGCTCGTTGAATTCGGATCTTCGCGGGATCCACATACGGCGCGATCAGCCGCGCGACCGACTCCGGCCTCTCGATGGCCTCCCGCGTCTCGCCCGCCTGCAGCATGAATTCCAGGCGGCACTGGTTCTCCGTCCCGCGCGCGACGAAGCCGGGCCGCGCCGGATCACATACGAAACGCGCGAGCGGCATCGTGTCCGGGATCTCGTCCATCACGCCGGAGATGGCGATCCACGGCTCCTCGTACCGGCGGCCCTCGTAAGCAATGCCCGAGAGCTTGCGAATCGTACTCTTGCGCCCGTCGCACCCGAGCACGTAACGCGCCCGCAATGCGCGCGTCTGTCCGCTCGGATCCCGCACCCGCAGCCGCACCCGCTCCGCATCCTGATCGATCGCGAGGACCTCGTGCCCGAGTCGCAACGACACGCCCTCGAATCGCTCGAGCCCTCGCCGTAGGATGGCCTCCAGCGTGGGCTGGTGAAAGAAGTTCAGCGCCGGAAAACCATTGCCGAAATCGAGCCCGCGGAAGACGAGCTTCGCGAAGGCGCGCCCGCTTCCGTCGGTGAACTCGGCCTCCGGGCAGGCGTACATCGTCTGCGCGAGCTCCCGATCGAGCCCGGCCTGCTGATAGACGCGCATCGCCTCGTCGTCGCAGGAGAATGCGCGCGGGGTGCCATGGGGCGTCGTCTCGCGCTCGAGCACGGCCACGCGGAGCCCGCGCCCGCCGAGCAGATTGGCCATCAGCGTGCCCACGGGACCCGCCCCCACGATCGCGACGTCGACGTCTTCGAGCATGCCCGAGTATCGCGATGGCGAGATGGCGCGGCAACCGGGGAGAGCTTCGCAGGGAGAACGTGATCAGGAGTAGAACGCGCGAATGCGATCCACCACGAACTGCTGCTGCTCCGGCGTCAAGGTCGGCGAAATGGGGAGCGAGAGCACCTCGCGGCAGGCGCGCTCGGCCTCGGGGAAATCGCCCGGGTGGTGGCCGAGGTGCGCGAAACAAGGCTGGAGATGCAGCGGGACCGGGTAGTAGACGGCGGTGCCGACCCCGGCGGATTCGAGGAAGGCGCGGAGAGCGTCGCGACGAACGGCGCGAATCGTGAATTGGTGGTAGACGTGGCGGCCCTCGGGATCGTCCTCGGCGGGGCGGACGAATTCGGAGAGGCCCGCCTCGGCGAAGAGGGCGCGATATCGATCGGCGATGGCGCGTCGCGCCTCGGTCCAGCCGTCGAGGTAGGGGAGCTTGGCGCGTAAAACCGCGGCCTGGATCGCGTCGAGGCGGCTGTTCATGCCGACCTCGTCGTGCCGGTACATCTTCTCGCCGCCGTGCGTGCGGAGACGGCGAATCCGGAGGGCTTTTTCGGGGTCGTTCGTCAAGACGAGCCCACCGTCGCCGAACGCCCCGAGGTTCTTGCTCGGGAAAAACGAGAGGCAGCCAAACGTGCCGATCGTGCCGGCCGCGTGCCCACCCCGCCGCGCGTCGATCGCCTGCGCCGCGTCCTCGACGACCGCGATGCCACGCGCCCGCGCTTCGTCGAGCCACGCTTCCATCCGCGCCACGCGGCCGTAGAGATGCACGGGCACGATCGCGCGCGTGCGCGGGCCGAGCGCCGCGAGCGCGCGCGTGGGATCGAGGTTCCAGGAGTCGGGCTCGATGTCGACGAACACGGGCCGCGCGCCGAGCCGCGCGATCGCGCCCGCGGTCGCGAAGAACGTGAACGGCGTGGTCACGACCTCGTCGCCCGGGCCCACGCCCGAAGCGACGAGCGAGAGCAGGAGCGCGTCGCTGCCCGAGGCCACGCCGATCGCGTGCGCGGCACCGAGGCGCGCGGCGATCGCCTCCTCGAAGAGGCGAACCTCTTCTCCGAGGACGAACGCCTGCGCCTCGACGACACGGGCGATGGCTTGATCGATCTCTTCGCGGATCGCGCGATGGAGCGCGCGCAGATCGAGGAGCGGGACCGTGATGTCCCGCATGGGGACACTCACGCGGCCGGCGTGTTCTTCACGACGTCGGTGATGCCCTGCACGCTCTTCGCGCTCTTCGCGAGCATCGCCTTCTCGTCGTCCGTCAGCTTGATCTCGAGGATCTTCTCGACGCCGCGGCCGCCGATGATGACGGGCACGCCCATGAAGAGGTCCTTGTAGCCGTACTCGCCGTCGAGGTAGACGGCGCTCGGCAGGAGGCGCTTCTGGTCGAGGAGGAACGCCTCGGCCATCGCGACCGCGGCCGAAGCCGGGGCGTAGTAGGCGCTCGTGCCCATGAGCTTGACGATCTCGCCGCCGCCCGTGCGCGTGCGGGCGATGATCGCGTCGAGCTTCTCGCGCGCGATGAGCTCGGTCGCGGCGACGCCGTTGATCGTGGTCGCGCTGAGCACGGGGACCATGTCGTCGCCGTGGCCGCCGAGCACCATGGCGCGCACGTCCTTGATGCTGACGTTGGCCTCGCGCGCGAGGAAGAGCTGGAAGCGGGCGCTGTCGAGCACGCCGGCCATGCCGACGACGCGCTCGCGGGGCAGGCCCGTGGCGCGCTTGAGCTCGTAGACCATCGCGTCGAGCGGGTTCGAGATGACGATCACGAACGCGTCCGGACAGTGCTCCTTCACGCCCGCCGCGACGCTGCGGATGATGGGCAGGTTCGTCGCGACGAGGTCGTCGCGGCTCTGGCCGGGCTTGCGCGGGATGCCCGCGGTGACGATCACGACGTCGGCGCCGGCGCAGTCCTTCCAGTCGCTCGTGCCGGTGATCTTCGCGTCGTAGCCGATGACGCTCGAGTTCTGCTCGAGATCGAGGGCCTTGCCCTTGGCGAAGTCGCTCTTCGCCGGGATGTCGAAGAGGACGATGTCGCCGAGCTCCTTGCGGGCGCAGAGCGCCGCGAGCTCGCCGCCGATGTTGCCGGCCCCGATGAGTGCGATCTTCTTCCGAGTGCTCATGCGCGGCCCTTTAGCATCCCGACGAGCTGAAAAGAACCGGCTTGCTGCGCCGCGCAAATCTTGCGCTAAGGTCCGGGCGACATGGTGGACGAAGACACCCTCAAGCGAGCGCTCCGGACGACCCTCGACCGCACGGATTTCGAGGCGCTCGGCGCGAAATACGAGGGGAAAGTCCGGGACAATTACACCACGAGCGATGGTCGGCGTTTCCTCGTGGCCACCGACCGCATCAGCGCGTTCGACCGCGTGCTCGGCACGCTGCCGCTGAAGGGGCAGGTCCTGAACCTGCTCGCGGCGCACTGGTTCGAGGCGACGAAGCACATCGCGCCGAACCACGTGATCTCCGTGCCGGATCCGAACGTGGTCGAGGCCGTCGAGTGCACGCCGCTGCCCGTGGAGATGGTCGTGCGCGCGTACGTCACGGGCGTGACCTCCACGAGCATCTGGACCCACTACGCCCGCGGCGAGCGCGTCTTCTGCGGCCACCACCTGCCGGACGGGCTGCGCAAGAACGACCGCTTGCCGGCGCCGATCCTGACGCCGAGCACGAAGGCGCCGAAGGGCGGGCACGACGTGTCGGCGTCGCGCGAGGAGATCCTCGCCGAGGGCGTGATCAGCGCGCGCGATTTCGACGAGGCGGCCGAGATGGTGATGGCGCTCTTCGCGTTCGGGCAGAAGCGCTGCGAGGAGCGCGGGCTCATCCTGGTCGACACGAAGTACGAGCTCGGCAAGACGAAGGACGGGCGGATCGTGGTGATCGACGAGATCCACACGCCGGACTCGTCCCGCTTCTGGTTTGCCCGGACGTACGACGAACGCCGCGCGCGGGGCGAGGAGCCCGAGTCGTTCGACAAGGAGTACGTGCGCCGCTGGCTCGCGGGCACGGGGTTCACGGGCGACGGGCCGATTCCTACGATCCCGGACGAAGTGCGCGTCGAGGCGGCGCGGCGGTACATCGAGGCGTTCGAGACGATCACGGGACAGGCGTTCGTGCCGAACCTCGAGGATCCGCACGCGCGGATCCGGCGGAACCTGAAGATCGCGGGCTAGGCGCTCGCGCGCTCCTCGTGCAGCGGGGGCGGGGACCAGAGGAGCCACGCGATGCAGCCTGGGAGGACCCAGGCGCCGACCGCCAGGAACGGGATCCTGTAGCCACCCGTGATGTCGATGAGCCGGCCGAGGACCGGGCTCGCGACGATGAGCGCGAGTGACTGCGCGGCTGCGCAGACGCCGCTCGCCGCGGAGGCGATCGAGGGCGGTACACGCGTGAGCATGTCTGCGGTGAGCATGGCGAAGACCCCGCCGCCGCCGGCCAAGCCGAGCCCGCCGAGCACCATCGATTCGACCGGCGTACGCCCGAACGCCGTCAGCGCGAGCATGACGTGGAGCGCGATCCCGATCGCAAAGAGCGGACGATCAGGCGCGCCGCCCACGCGCGCTCGGCCTCGCACACTGGCGAAGTGACCAAAGAGGATCGCCCCGGCGTCGAAGAGTACGAGCGGGATGATGAGGTAGGGGCCCACCTTCGCCTGTGGGATGCCGTGTCCGGCGGCGAGATACTTGGAGGCCCAATTGAGCAGGAAGCCGGTCGCCGGCGCCGACGCCATGATCGCGAGCGTCGCACGCAGCACCGCGGGGTGCGTCAGGACCGATCGTGCACGCGGGCGGTTCGCAGAAGGCGCGTGTGCGGCGTCGAGCACCTCACGCGCCGGGCTCCGCCACGCGAAGAGGAGCCAGAGCGGCACCCACAAGAGCCCCACGAGAGCCGTGCCGAGAAACGCGATCCGGAGGCCCCAGGTTTTCTCCAGGAACGGCGCGAGCTGCGGCGCGACGATGGCACCGAGGGAGCTGCCCGTGAACAGGAACCCGAAGCCGCGCGCGCGATCGGCCGGCGGGAGCACGCGCTGGATGGTCTGCGCGGCGCCCGGAAACGAAGGCGATTCGGTGAGGCCGAGCGCGACGCGCAAAATGAGCAGGCCCGTGAAGCTCGGCGCGAGCGCGTGCGCGGCGGCGACGAGCGACCACGCGACCACGGCGCCGAGCAGGCCCCGGCGCGCGCCGAGGTGATCGACGAGCCAGCCCGCGAACGGAGCCCCCGCGAGGTAAGCAACCGAGAAGGCCGAGACGAGCCAGCCGTACTGCGTGTCCGAGAGATCGAAGACCTTCGAGACGGTGGGCGCGAGCGCGGCGAGGGCCTGGCGATCGACGTAACTCACGGCCATCGTCAGCGTCGCGGTCAAGGCGAGGGCCCAAGCGTGGGGCCGCGAGAGGGCAGGGGAGGCGGAGGAGCTCGGGGCGTTCGTCACGGGCGGCAGGATGCTCGCACGGATCACGCATCCTCGGGCGGTTCATGGACGCGGCGCGTCCTCGCAGGTACATCCCCGGCATGCGCCAGCCGATCGCGATCGGGGTGGATCTGGGCGGCACGAAGATCGAGGCCGTCGTGCTTCGGGAGGCGGAGAAAGCCGCGCCGGCGGTCGACCTCCGCCGCCGCATCCCCACGCCACGCGAGCGTGGCTACGAGGGAATCCTCGAGGCGGTCGCGACGCTCGTGCGGGACGTCGCCGCGGAGGCGGGCCTCGACGCAAAGACGATCCCGCTCGGCGTGGGCATGCCGGGCGGCGTGACGGGCGCGGGCCTCGTGAAGAACTCGAACACGACTTGCCTCAACGGCGGCCCTTTCCGCCCGGATCTCGAGCGCCTGCTCGATCGATCCATCGCCTTCGACAACGACGCGAATTGCTTCGCGCTCGCCGAGGCGCGGCTCGGCGCGGCCGCGGCGTACGTGGGCGGCGTCGTCTTCGGTGTGATCCTCGGGACCGGCGTCGGCGGCGGCCTCGTCATCCGCGGGCAGGTTTGGCCGGGCGAACACGGCATCGCCGGCGAGTGGGGCCACCACGCCGTGTTCCCCGACCGCGGGCCCGTCTGTTACTGCGGGCATCGCGGCTGCCTCGAGCTCTTCGCGAGCGGCCCCGCCGTCGAGGCGGACTATGCGCGCCGCGCGGGCCGCTCGCTTTCGGCCTCCGAGATCGCCGCACGTCGCGCCGAGGATATTCACGCCGCGGCCGCGATCGAGGGTCTCCTTGAAGCGTTCGCCCGGGGCCTCGCCAACGTGATCGACATCGTCGATCCGACCGCGATCGTGCTCGGCGGCGGTCTGTCGAATTTGAACCTTCTCTACGACGAGGGTCGCGATCGCGTGGCCGCGATCGTCTTCAACGACGAGCTCCGCACGCCGATCTTGAAGAACAAACTCGGCGACAGCGCGGGCGTGATCGGTGCAGCCTTGCTGGCGATCTAGCTGAAGCGCGACGCTTCGGTGGGCTTCACGCCGAGCGATTCGAGCGCCGAGGCGAGCTTCGATCGGTGGATCGACACGACCGTCGGCATGCCGCCGGAGATCCCGAACTTCTCCAGGAAATTGATCCCGCTGTCGAACGCGGCCGCGAACGTCACGTTGTCCCCGTCGATCACGGCCGACACGCTCGCTCGCTCCTGACCAACGAGCAGGAGAAGCGTCTTGTCGTACGGACCTTTCCGCGTCGTCGCGTCGACGATCACGATGCCCGGCTCGATCCGCGCGAACGACTTCGCAAGCCTGCGCGACTCCGCCTCGAGCGGCGCGAGCTCCGCGCCGGCGGCGTCGATCGGCTGCCATAGCGACGCGTCCGTCAGACCCGTCGAAAGGTGCCGCACGATGAGCCCGAAGAGCGCATGATCCCTCGGCCGCGCGCGGAGCGCCCGATCGATGCGCTGCGCGATCGGGCCCGGCGTACCGATCCGCGTGTCGATCGCCCGAGCGTCCGCGTCGCAGCCGGGATACGGCTCCTCACCGCCGCGCAGCCACTTGGCGCCGCTCGCCAGGCCGTCGAAATCCACGTGGCAGACGAGCGTGTCGATACGGCCGGCGCGCGCGACGATCTCCGGCGTGATCATCTCCGGGCAAGCGCCGTGCTCGGCCTTCGTGGAGAGCACGAATCGCGCGTCCTCGGCATAACGCGCGTGATGCAAGCTGTCGTGGTGATCGACCCAGGCACGAAGCCGCGATCCGAGCGCCTCGATGAAGGGCAACGTTACCGTTTCGAAGCTCTTGCCCCCCGCCTCCGAGGCGAAGGCGATGTCCAGGACCACCACGTTTCCGCGGAGATCCTTGGGTTTGGGCAGCTTCCGTGGGGAAGCGAACGAAAGCTCGACGGATTGCATCATCCTTCGCTCGGTTGCGTCCTTCGTGTCATTCCCTGCATCCGACTTGGATAAACTCGCTCTGGGGAGACGGACATGAAGCGCGGATTCTTAGCATGTGGTGGGGCCCTCGTCGGTATCTGGCTCCTCGCCGTGCCCGGCGGCGCGCCCGCGGCCCACGCGGACGAGGCGCAGGCTACAGCGGAGCCCACGGTCACAGCGCCCACCTGCTCGATCAAAGGCACCTACCCTCCCTCCAAGAACACCAAACTCTTCGACGCGCCGAGCGGCGGCAACCTCATCGCCACGCTGAACGGCGCGTACATCCCCATGACGCTCAGCGAAATCCCGTTCGACCCCACGGCCGGTCGAGCGCGGCTCGCGACGTCGGCGGGCAGCGGCGCGATGCGGCTCGAAGGTTACGTCGCGCCCGCGGACATCTCGCTCTTCACGACGCGCGACATCTCGGTCTACGGCGGGCACGTCTGGATCGCGAGCGCGCAGAAGGTGAAGCTCGTCAAGGCCAGCCTGAACTCGCTCACCGTGGAGATCCCGGTTGGCGGCACGTTGAACCAGACCGTGCGGGCGACGGCGCCTTGCGACGCGTTCGCGCTCGCGAAGGGCACCGTGCAGCCGTTCGAGGTCCCCGGCAACGGCCGCGGTTACATGACGAAGAAGCAGAAGCTCGAGCTCTTCGACAAGCCGAACGGCGACGTGGTCCTCTCGCTCGACATGATGGAAGGCGCGGGGCAGCTCTTCTGGAGCACGGAGATGAAGCTCGGCTTCGTGCACGTGATGTCGCGCAGCGATCTCACCATCGACGCCTGGGCGCGCCTCCGTGACCTCGACCCGCTGAAGAAGGGCGAAATGATGGACCAGTACATCCCGCCCACCACGCAGATCGCCGGCGCGCAGCTCACGTTCGACAAGCCCCCGCCCCTCGTGCGCGTCACGAAGGAGATCCCGATCCGCGCGAAGCGCGACGACAAGGCGAAGCCGATCGGCGTGATCGAGGCGGAGAGCGAGGTCTACGTGCTCGAGACCGTCGCGGGCTGGACGAACATCCTGCCGAAGCACCTCGGGATCGTCCCGCCGGACGACGGCGGCTTCTGGATCCCGTCGAGCGAAGTCCCGAAGTAACCTCTGCCGTTGCAGCGCTGGCCCCATCGCGGCAAGGATGCGGCCATGCGGCTCCGCACAGCGCTCCCCGCCCTCGCCACCCTCGCCACCGGCACGTTCGTCCTCGCGACGTCCGAGGCCGCGCCCGATTCGAAGAGCTCGAAGGACGCGATCGTCGCCCCGGCCGTCGCCGGTCAGCAGGCGCTCGCCGTGCGCGCGTCGAAGGCGGGCATCGTCGCGCGTGTCTGCGCGAAAGAGGTCAACTGCAACGCGGAGTCGGGCACGACGATCGAGCTGCCCGCGGGGGCGCTCGAGCTCGTCGCGAAGGGCGCCGAGCTCGACACGAGGACGCTCGCGGGCGGGCGGCAGGTCGTGCGTGTCGTCGCCGGCGGGGGCCCGGGCGGCGCGAGCTTCGTGGCGCTCCTCGGCGCGCCGCTCGCGGGCAAAGGCGACGCGCCGATCACGCTCTGGACCGGCTTCACGGGCCTCGCGAAGGGCGAGCACGGCGAGGAACGCGCGAGCGTGCTGGTCGAGGAGCCGCTGGAGAAAGGCGTTCGGCTCGTGGTGGGCGAGCAACGCGACGACGTCACGGTGTGCGGCAGGCCCGCGCTCGTCTCGGCGCGCGAGGTCGATCCGCAGACGATGACGTTGAAGCGCGGCGCGAGCGTGCAGAACCTTTCCGGCAAGGAGCGCGCCGAGGCGACGAAGCTCGCGGCGACCCCGGTTTCCGGGGACAAACCGCGGCCGCTCGTGCCGCTGCTCGTGGCGCGGACGGCGTCGAGCGCGGTGGGAAAAGCGTTCGCGACGCTCACGGACGGGGATCCGGAGACGGCGTGGTCCGAGGCGAAGACGGGGGCGGGGCGCGGGGAGTTCGTGACGTTCTCGTCGGCGAGCGAGGTGCCGATCACGTCGCTCGACCTCGTTGTGCGCCCGCCCAAGGCCGAGGTGTCCGGGGGCGCCGCACCGAAGACGATCTACCTCGCCACGCCGGAAAAACTCTACGAGGTGAGCTTCCCGGAGGACGCGTTCAAGAAGGCCGGCGCGCGGTACGAGGTGAAGCTCCCCGAGCCGATCACGGCCACGTGTCTGTCGGTCGTGCTCGACACGGCGTACGCGCCGGAGAGCGCGGCGGACGCGCGCGTGACGATCGCCGAGATTACGGCGCGCACGGCGTTCGACGAGAGTTCGCCCGAGGCGCTCGTGGGCGCGCTCGCGGGCGGGAGCGATCGATCGAAGGGCGCGGCGGCGCTGCTCGCGCGGGGCGGGAGCGCCGCGGTGAAGGCGACGATCCAGGGCTACGACAAGCTCGACGACGCCGGCAAGAAGCTCGCCGAGGGCGTGATCGACGCGGCCCCGTGCGCCGACCAGGCGCCGTTCTGGACACGCGTGATGCAAGCCGAGCTCGAAAAGAAGGGGTCGAAGCGCGCCCCCGAGGAGCCGGTGCTCGTGCACGCGCGTGATCGCTTGCGCCGCTGCGGGCGCGCGTCAGCACCCTCGCTCGCCGAGCTCGTGGTGAAGGGCGAAGGCAAGGTCCGGATCGAGGCCGCGTCCGAGCTTTCGCTCCTCGCGCCGGCCGAGGCGATCCCCGTCCTCGTCGACGCGCTCGCGACCCCGGACGACGCGCTCCGGCGCGAGCTCCGCGGCTCGCTCGCGCACGCGGCCAAGAGTGATCGCGCGCTCGCGGCGCTCGGCGCGGAGCTCGAAAAGGAGCGGTTCGCGGGGCGCAGTGAGGTCGTGCGGATCGATCTGCTGCGGGCGCTCGGTGCGCGCATCGATCTCGTGCCGGGCGCGCGCGACGCGTTCGCTTCGCTCGCGACGGAAGGCGCTCCGTTCCGGACGCGTTACCTCCTGCTCGGCCCCGCGGCCGATCTCGCGCGCGCCGGCGACAAGCGCGCCGAGGCGTTCCTCGTCACGGCGCTGCGCAAGGATCCCGATCGGCACGTGCGGCTGCGCGCCGCCGAGGTCGCTCATCGCGCGCCGCTGGTGTTGCCTTCGCTCCTCGAAGCCTCCGAGGATCCGGAGGTGCGCGTGCGCGACGCCGCGGTCCTTTCGCTCGGCGCGCGCGGGCGAACGGACGAGGCGCCGTCTGCGGCGCTCGTGACCGCGCTCGGAAAGCGCCTCGCGCAGGACCCGTTCACGTTCGTACGGACGAACGCGGCCCGGAGCCTCGGGGAGATGCCGAGCACGAAGGCGGGGGACGCGGCGCTCGCGGCGGCGCTCGGCGACGCCTCGCCGGAGGTCCGTGGCCGCGCGCTCGATGGTCTCGGCATGCACCAGGCGACGGCCTACCTCGGCCCGATCCGCGAGCTCGCCGGGAACGACGAGGAGCAGGCCGAGGTGCGCGCGCGGGCCATCCTGGCGCTCGCGGCGATGTGTGACCGTTCCCAGGTGGACACGTGGACGAAGCTCGCGCGAAAAACGCCGTTTGCCATGAGCGAAGGGGAGCGCACCCTCGGCGCGGCGGGGATCGCGGCGCTTGGGGACATAAAACCGCAGGATCTCCGCGCGAGGCTCGCGCCGCTGCTCGATCCGAAGGTCCCGCGCAACGTGCGGGAGCTCGCGCGAGCGGCCCTCGAAGCAACCTCCAAGTGCAAGTGATCGCTGCTTTTTCGGGCGTCCTCGGCCCGGGACGGAGGCCCCGCCCGTCGGTACGCACCGCGCGGTAGCGGTTGCCCTGCGATCCGTGTAATTTCAGGGGAGGCAGGGATCGGAGGAACCAAGGCGCAAGTGAGTAACCCCGCCGAGAACATCAAGCCCGGCACCGTGATCGCCGATCGGTACCGCGTCGTGCGTCAGCTTGGGCGCGGCGGCATGGGCTCGGTGTTCCTCGTCGAGCACGTCCATACGGACGAACAGCTCGCCCTCAAGATCTTGCACTCGGCCGTGATCTCGGACGCCGTGGCGCTCGAGCGCTTCCGCCGCGAGGCGCGCACGCCGGCGCGGATCAACAGCGATCACGTGGTCCGCGTGACCGACGCGGACGTCGCGGCGAACCTGAACGGCGCGCCCTTCCTCGTGATGGAGTACCTGCGCGGCGAGGACCTCGATCAGCGCATCGAGCGCCTCGGGCCGCTCCCGCCGACCGACGTGGTCCTCTACCTGCGCCAGGCGGCCCGCGCGCTCGACAAGGCCCACGCCCTCGGCATCGTCCATCGCGATCTCAAGCCCGAGAACCTGTTTCTCACGACGCGCGAGGACGGCACGCCCTGCATCAAGATCCTCGACTTCGGCATCGCCAAGCTCACCGGCGAGGCCTCGCGCGAGCTCGTCCGCGCGGCCGCGACCACGACGGGGCAGATCTTCGGCACGCCGCTCTTCATGTCGCCCGAGCAGGCGAAGGGCGAGTCGTCCAAGATTTGTGGTCAAACGGATGTCTGGGCCCTCGGGCTCATCGCGCACCGTCTCCTCACGGGCCGCGACATCTGGACGGCCGAGACGATCACCCATCTGATCGCGCAGATCGCGTACGAGCCGATGCCCATCCCGAGCGAGCACGGCGCGCCCTTCGGCCACGACTACGACGACTGGTTCGCCGTGTGCTGCGCCCGCGACGTGAAGGTGCGCTACGCCTCGGCCGGCGAGGCGGTCACGGCGCTCGCGAAGTCGCTCGGTGTGATCGAGACGTTCCCCGGCCCGGGGAGCGGGCCGGATCGGATCACCGGTCGCTTCATCATCGACGCGAAGCACCTCACCCCGCCCCCGTCCACGGCGGCGGCCGCGACGCTCAGCGCCTCGCAGCTCACCTTGCTCGGCGAGCCTCCGCCCACCGATCCCGCGCCGCCGCCGACGCTCACGCCGCAAGAGACGCAGCGCAAGAGCTCCGCAGGGCCGCTCACGCTCACGGGCATGAAGCTCGGCACCGCGCCGTCCCGGAAGAACCGAGTGCTCCGCGCCGCGGCCGTCGCGCTCCTCGTGGGCGCGTCGCTCGGGGGCGCCATGCTCTGGTTCATGCGCCCTCCGCCCGTGAGCACGGACGATCCGAGCATGCGGCCTGCCTCGCCCGACGTGAAGACGACCGCATCCGCGTACCCGCCCACGGTCGTGCCGATGAACGATGCGCAGCACACCGTCATGAATCCAACACCTTCGCCTTCGCCGACGTTGGCGAACACGCAGATCGCAGACGCGGGGGTGAGCGACGCGGCGCCCACGGCGACCACGAGGCCGTTTCCCCATCCCACCACGACGACGACCTATCCGTTCAAGGGGACCGTGGGTCCGCGCAACAACAAGTCGTTCGATCCGCTGTCGGGCCGGCACTGAGACGCCCCTGCCGTTTCTTCGGCTTCCCCGGGGAGCTGGGGTATAGGGTACGCTGAAGTGCGAACGATGCTGCTCCCATGGGGGCGGTCTTCTCGGATGGAACACTCTCGCATGCAGGGCCCTCTGCCTGGTCGGACAACGCCACGCGCGTCACGCGCGCGCGGTGCAGCGCTGCGCGGGGGCTCGGCCCTAGCCCTTGGCGTCGGGCTCGTGATCTCTTCGTCCGTTGCACGGGCGAACGATCCGGCCGCCGCCGACGCTCTGTTCCAGGCCGCGAAGAAGCTCATGAGCGAGAAGCAGTACTTCGAGGCCTGCCCCAAGTTCGACGCGAGCTACAGGCTCGATCCGACGCTCGGCACGCTCCTCAACCTCGCCGACTGTTACGAGAAGCTCGGTCGCACCGCGACGGCGTGGTCGACGTGGGGCGAGGCCATGGAGAAGGCGCTGCGCGACGGGGACAAACGCGCCGACTTCGCCCGGAGCCGTCGCGACGCGCTCTTCCCGAAGCTGCCGAAGGTCGTCATCAACGTGCAGAACGAGGTCCCGGGCGTCGACATCCTGTGGGATCAGGTCAAGCTCGCGCCCGCGGTCTTCGGCGTGGAGCTGCCCGCGGACCCGGCCGAGCACGACCTCCTCGTCCTGCGCGACGACGGCATGAAGCTCAAGGAAGAGCGCGTTCGCGTCACCAAGGAAGGTGATCGCACCGAGATCACGCTCGACATCGAGGCGCTCGACAAGGCGAAGCCGCGAAAGGTCAAGGTCGTCGAGCCGCCGCCTCCTCCTCCTCCGCCGGGGTCGAGCAAGCAGCGCCTCGCGGGGTTCGTCGTCGGCGGCTTCGGCGCCGCGGGGCTCATCGCCGCGGGCGCGCTCGAAGGCGTGGCGCTCGCCAAGCGCGGCGCCGCGAGCGACAGGTCGGCCTGCGTGGAGAAGTTCTGCACGCCCGACGGTCTCGCCGCGATCTCCTCGGCGCAGGCGTTCGCCGAAGCCGGTCAGTGGATCGGCCTCGGCGGCATCGTCGCGGCCGCGGTCGGCGTGACGCTCCTCCTCACGGCGCCCCCAGCGGCACCGCCGCCTCGCCCCGCGACGGGCGTCGTCGTTCCGCGCCCTGTGTGGGTGGCCCCGTGGGCCGGGCCGAACGGCGGCGGGCTCGTCGTGGGGGGCGCGCTGTGAAGCGGCCCCTCGGCGTGAGGATCGCCGCGATCCTCGTCGCGTTTGGCCTCGTCGGCGGGTGCGCGACGGTGCTCGATCTCGAGGGCTACCAGGACGCCGCCGCCGCGCTCTGCACGTGCCCCGGCTTCGAACAAGTCACGTCGTGCGCGACGCGCGCGCAGGCGCGCATCACGGCCGCGTCGGAGGCCGAGCGCACGGCGTTCCTCGACACGTTCGAGAAGAAGCAGTGCGGCACGATCTGCGAGCACGCGGCCGAGTGTTACGCCGCGATCCCCGGCTGCAACGGCGAGAAGCCCGGGTGCGAGTGCTGTCCGTGGAACGACTCGGTGCTCATGTGCTCGACCTCGGACACCTGCCAGACGTGCCGCACGTGCTTCCAGATCGCCACCGAGCAGGGCGACGGGATGACGTACGAGTGCGCGTCCGGCCGGGGGCGGCTCAAGGAGCTCCGGGACTGCGCGTGCACCGTGTGCACCAACGACTGCACGGGGTTTTGCCAGAACATCGAGCTGCTCACGGCCGATCCGCAGGACACGTGCCACACGTGCCTCGAGCAGAACTGCAAGGCCCCGCTCGACACGTGCTTCGGCGACAAACCTTAGGGGGACTCGAACGTGCACGCCGGAGCGCCGCACCCCGAACCTTTGTCCTCTCGAAGCGCCATGCGCCGGCCTCGCCGCGTGCTCTCGGCGCTCCTCGCCGCGCTCGTCTCGATCGGCGCCGCGAGTTGCCTCGGCGTCCTCGATCTCGACGGCTACGCCTCCGCGCCCGAGGCGCTCTGCGATCTGCTCGGGCGTTGTTATGGCGACGCGGGTTTCGCCAAGTGCGAGGGGCACGTGAGCTCGCAGCTCGCGGTGGCGACTGCCGAGGGCAAGGCGAGTTTCCTCGATGGTCTCTCCGGCTGCCTCACGGATTGCAAGAGCGCGCGCCGTTGCCTCGACGTGCCCCCGATCTGCCGCAACCCCCGGCAGAGCTGCACGACGAACGAGCAGTGCTGCGGCTTCTCGGGTGGCGCCTCCGTCTGCAGCCGGCAGAGCTGCTGCGTGACGACGGGCTCGTCCTGCAAGGCCGACGTCGATTGCTGCACCGGCAAGTGTGAAGGCGATCCGCCGACCTGCGGCGGCACCCCGTGCGTCGTGCCCGGAGAGCCCTGCACCGACAGCTTCGAGTGCTGCAGCGGCGTCTGCCTCGCCTCGGGCGTGTGCAGCGCGGACACCTGTTTTCCCGACGGCTTCAACTGCATGGGCGACGTCGATTGTTGCTCGGGCCTCTGCGACGGAGGCATCTGCACGCAGCCCAAGTGCACGCCGGACGACGCGCCTTGTCTCGCGGACGGCGACTGCTGCAACGCCGCCGGCTGCGACGATACGCTCGGGATCTGTGGCAGCGCGGGCTGCCTGCCGCTCTCCGCACCCTGCTCTCCGACGGGGCCCGATCCGTGCTGCGGCGACCTCTTCTGCAAGCCCGGCATCGAGCGCTGCGTCGAGCCCTCGGCGTGCACCGAGACCGGCCAGCAATGCGACAACGACGACGAGTGCTGCACCCTTCACTGCCAGGGCACGTGCCAGTGCGCGAACGACGGCGAGGGTTGCTACGAGAGCTACACCTGCTGCAGCGGCTCGTGCATCAACGGCCAGTGCGGCCAGTGCAGGCAGGAAGGTAGCTTCTGCTCGAAGGCCACGGACTGCTGCGCAGGCATCTGCAGGGGGGGGTCCTGCTGCAAGAACGCCGGCTGCAACCACGGCATCTGCCAGCCCGGTGAAGCCCTGACCCCGACGAGCTGCGCCGAAAGCGCGGTCGAGATCCAGTGCATCCAGGCGATCTGCGACAACGACCCCTATTGCTGCTGCGATACCTGGGACAATAACTGCGTCGGGCAAGTCGCCGCCGTGTGTGGTCTTTCGTGCCCCGCGGGGCCCTGAGTTTTTCCGGCCTCGGGCCGCGCCGGTTTCGTCTTTTCGGCTCCGTGGCCTGGTGCTACGCCCTCGCCGTCATGGGCCCCTTCCGCACCCACCTCCGCCTCGCATGACGAAGACCGGCTGGACGATGCGCCTCGGGGAGGCGTGCGTGCTCGCGCTCGCGGTCGCGGCTTTTTCGGCCGTTCCCACCGCGCTCCGGACGAGCGGCGCGGGCGGGACGTTCCTCGACGGCTTGCTCGTGGGTACGGCAGCGCTCCTGCCCCTCGTCACGCTCTCCATCGTGCTCCTGCGCGCCGCAGGGCGTGGCCTCCGGGGCGTGCTCGGCGCGGGCGCCGGGCCCACGGCGGCGCTCGGGATCGCGCTCTGGATTGGACTTGCGCTCCCGGCGCTCGCGGTCCTTGCGGGCCTGCTCAAGGCCCTCACGCATCATCGTGGCCTCGGCGGCGCCACCTTCGGCGTGCTCGGCGCGTTCGTCGTGGTCGCCTGCGCGCTCGTCGCGCGCCGCATGGTCGAGATCGGCCAGGGGCTCGTCGCGCGCGGCGTTCGCCCGCTCCACGTCGCGGCGGGTGGCGCCGTCGTTTCGGTCCTGCCGCTGCTCGTCGTCGCGGCTTGGCTGTATCGCGCATCGGGCGGCACGGGCTCCGCGTCCGTCAGCGCGGCGCTCGTCGACCTCGCCATCGCCGTCCTCGCGACCGCGCTCGTCGCCTCGATCGAGCTCAGCGACAGGCTGCTCAAGCTCGCCTCCGCGTTCGGCGTTCCCTTCGCCGCGGTGCTCATGATCGCGGCCTCGGCGCGGCTCGAATCGTCGCCGCCGCTCGGGCGCGCGGTGCAGGCGGGCGGGGGACTCGCGGCGACGATGCTCTCGGCCCTCGAGCGCTGGACCGATCGCGACGGCGACGGCATGGGCGCGCATTTCGGCGGCGGCGATTGTGACGAAGGTGATCCGCGGCGCCACCCCGGCGCCGAGGACGTGCCCGGCGACGGCATCGATCAGGACTGCAGCGGCGCCGACACGCCTCGTCCCGACGCGCCGGCGAAAGCCCCCGCGGCCACACCCAGCTCCGCGCCGCCTCCGTCGTCCGCAACGCCTGCGCCCGCGCCTCGGCCGTCCGCGCCCGAGCCTGCGGGCAAGGCCCTCGATCCTTCACGCCCGGACATCCTGCTCATCACGCTCGACACCGTGCGCGCCGATCATACGAGCGCGTACGGTTACGACCAGAAGACCACGCCGCACCTCGAAGAGCTCGCCGCGCGTGGCGTCCTCTTCGAGCATGCGTATGCCACGGGCAGCGACACCCAGCGCGCGCTCGCGCCGCTCGTCTCGGGCAAACCCCTCTCGCAGACCCCGCACAACCGCCGCGAGTGGCCCACGCTGGCGGACGAGATCGACACCGTTGCCGAACGCATGAAGCGGGCCGGGTATGCGACGGCCGCCGTCGTCTCGTTCACGTGGCTCAGCGAGGATCGTGGCTTCGCGCAGGGGTTCGATCGGTTCGAGCCCGTCTATCGCGAGGAGCACCCCGAGCGCAGCGTCACGGGCGCGCTCGCCACGCGTGCGGCCCTCTCCGTCCTCGAAGACCTCGGCAAGAAGGACGCGCCGATCTTCCTCTGGATCCACCTCTTCGACGCCCACGAGCGTTACCTCGAGCACGCGGGTCTGCGCTTCGGCCGCGGCCAGGAAGGCCTCTACGACGGCGAGATCGCCTTCGTCGACAAGCAGATCGGGCAGATCGCGGCGTTCGTGTCGAAGTGGAGCCGCGCCTCGCGCGTCGCGTGGATCGTCCACGGCTCCCACGGCGAGGGTTTCGACGAGCACGGCGACAAGGGGCACGGCTCTTCGCTCTACGAGGAGATGATCCGCGTGCCTCTCGTCGTCGCGCTGCCCGGGGGACGCCCGGGTCGATACGGCGACGGCGCGGTCAGCACGCTCGACGTGGCTCCCACGGTGCTCGCCCTGGGCAATGCGCCGCTCGACGGCGTCTCGGGCGTCTCGCTTCTGCCGTACGCGCGCCTCGAACCGAGCGCGGCGCGCCGTCCTCCCGTTCTCGCGTATGCTTCGAAGCGGGTCGCCTTGATCGATTGGCCCCTCAAGCTCATGGTGATCGAGCGCAAGAAGCAGAACCGCAACTTCCTCTTCGATCTCGGGGCCGACCCGCGCGAGACGAAAGACCTCTCGGAAGGCCGTCCGGACGATGTGGCCCGGCTCGTGAAGCTCGCCGCCGAGATTGCACCATCACCCTAGCGAGGCGCGTCGAACCGTCATGCCCGCAGAAACCTCGTCCCCGCCGCCTGCCCCGGAGCCGACCCCGCGCGGATCACGCACCGTTCATGCCGTCGTCGGCGCGAGCGTGCTTGCCTGCGTCGTTGCTTCCGCCGTGGGCATCGTCAAGTTCGCCGCCAAGCAGGAGCTGCCGCTCTCGCTCGCGCTCGGCGCGATCCGCGGCATCGTCCCGCGCAAGCCCACCCATGAGTGGCGCCTCGTCGGGGGCAAGCACTGGCAGATCGTCGCGCCTTCCGTCGAGCCGACCGAGACCACGGACATGCTCGAGGCAAACCGCGGCGCCTGTCCGGGCGGCATGGTCGAGGTGAAGGGCACGATGAAGGTCGACCCCTCGGCGACGGCCGCCTACGACGGCAAATCGGTCGAGGAGCTGCAGAAGAAGACCTGCACGAAGTGGATCAACCGCGACTACCCCGAGCGCTGCGCCGAGTTCGACCGGGACCAGTGGCTCGCGCTCTCGAAGGAGCTGCCCACGAAGCCCATGCACTTCTGCATGGATCGCTTCGAGTACCCGAACCGGAAGGGTGATTATCCGGTCATCATGGTGAACTTCCACGAGGCGAACGAGCTTTGCGCCGAGCAGGGCAAGCGCCTCTGTGACGAGCTCGAATGGACGTTCGCCTGCGAGGGCGAGGAGGCGCAGCCCTATCCGTACGGCTACGTGCGCGACACCGAGGCGTGCGTCATCGACAACAAGTGGCGCCCCTACAACGAGCGCGCCATGCAGCCCCGCGACGGCCTCGCCGCCATGAACGAGCTCGACCGCCTCTGGCAGGGCGTCCCTTCGGGCTCGCGTCCGCGCTGCAAGAGTCCGTTCGGCCTCTACGACATGACGGGCAACGTCGACGAGTGGACCAAGAACGTCCGGAGCTGGGAGGCTCACGCCTCCATCCTGAAGGGCGGCTACTGGGGCCCCGTGCGCACGCGCTGCCGGCCTTCCACGCGCTCGCACGACGAGAACCACACCTTCTACCAGCAGGGCTTCCGCTGCTGCGCCGGGGTCGGGACCACGCTGGAGGCGAAGAGTTTCAGCGCGGATCCTGCGGTCGCGCCCCTGCCGCGGGAGCTCAAGTAGCCGCGGGACCTGCCGCGCCGCCCGCCCTGGCTTATCCTCGACCTCGTGACGACCTCCTCCGCGCCCCCGCCTCCTTCCCCCGAAGGCCGTGCTCCCGCGCCGCGCCCGGGGCGCTGGATCGACACGCTCACCACGCTCCTCCTCGTCGCGACCGCTTGCTTCGTCGCCGTCTCCGCGACGCCTGCGCTTTTCCGCGCCGCCGGCCTCGCGCCGTTTGGCCCTTCGGGCATGCTCCGCGCGCCTTTGGGAGGACCCGCGACCGAGCCGCACCCGATCGGGGCCGGGCTCGCCGAGGAGGACGCGGACGACGACGATCAGGGTAGCGACCCGCTCCTCGGCCCGCGCTTCGACCCTCTCCGCGACGGACCACGCGCCTCGGCCCGGTCTTCGGATTCCGCGGAGCAGCCCGACGAGGGCGCGCCGCGCGGCCGCATGCGGCCTGCCGTCGTGCGTCGCAAGGCGACCTTGCGCCTCTCGGCCGCGGAGGACGCCGATCCGACGGGGGAGGTGAACGTCGGGGATTCGGTCTTCGTCGTCCGGGAGCAGGGCGAGTGGGTTCTCGTCTTGCAAACCGGCGCCGAGGGTGTGCTCATGGGGTGGATGCAGAGGAGTCAGCTTGCGATTCGTTGACGATTCTCAGCTTTCCATGACGTGCGGCGCGAGAGGGGGGCGATCATGAAGCGTGCATTTCGCGGCAGGATCATGACCGCGTGTTCGGGCGGCGAGGGCCTCCGGTTCCTCGAAGACGGCGTCCTCGTGATCGGCGAAGACGGTCGCATCGAGGCCGTCGAGCCCTGGGCGGGCGCGCCGAATGGCACCCTCGTGCGTGACGTTCGTCCTTTCCTCCTCGTGCCCGGGTTTGTCGACGCGCACCTGCATTACCCGCAGACCCGCGTCATCGGCAGCGCCACGGGCCCACTCTTGCCTTGGCTCGAGCGCACCGTTTTCCCCGAGGAAGCGCGCTTCCTCGACGAGCGCCATGCCTCCGCCGTCGCCGCCGAGCTCACGCATCGCCTCGCGGCGGCCGGCACCACCACGGCCGTCCTTTATTCGAGCTCGAACCCTGCGGCCACGCGTGTCCTCTTCGAGGCCCTCGCGCGGAGCGGCCATCGCGCCTTCGCGGGCTTGACCCTCATGGATCAGCATTGCCCCGAACCCCTTCGCGTCGATGCGGATCGCGCGCTCGCCGCCTGCGCCGAGCTCGTCCAGGCCTACCACGGCTACGATCGAGGCCGCCTCTCCTTCGTGATCACCCCGCGCTTCGCGCCCACCTGCTCGCGCGCCTTGCTCGAAGGCGCGAGCCGGCTCGCCCGGGATCACAGCCTGTTCGTCCAGACGCACGTCTCGGAAAACCCCGACGAGTGCCGGGCGGCGCTCGCCGTGCACCCGTTCGCCACCGATTACCTCGACATTTACGACCGCACCGGCCTGCTCGGCGAGCGCACGCTCCTCGCGCACGCCATTCACCTCTCGCCGGACGAATGGGATCGGGTCCGGGCGCGTGGCGCGCGCATCGCGCATTGCCCCGATTCGAACTTCTTCCTCGGCAGCGGCCGCATGCGCCTCGACGAGGCGCGCACCCGCTCGATTCCCGTCGCCCTCGGCACGGATGTCGCTGCGGGTCGCACCTTCGACCTGCGGCGCATCATGTCCTCCACGTACGACAATGCGATGTGCATCGGCGATCCGATCACCCCGGAGGAGCTCTTCCGCTTGGGCACGCTCGGCGGCGCCGAGGCGCTCGGGATCGCGCCCGAGACCGGCAGCCTCGAGGCCGGCAAGGACGCGGATTTCTGCGTGATCGAGCTCCCGGCCTATGTGCAGGAGCGAAACGACGTGCTCTCGCGGATCGTCTTCAGCAGCGACACGACGCCCGTCCGGGAGACGTACGTGCGGGGGCGTCGTGTCGTGGGTGGGTGAGGGGCACGGCTCAATGTGATGGTCCGAAAAACGCGCCGCTCGTTCAGGCGGAGCGCCGCCCCTCGCTCACCATCTGCCACAAGGCCGCAATCAGCTCCGGCATCCCTTCCCCCGTCGCCGCGCTCACGAGGTGCAGGTCGATCTTCGCCCGCTTGAAGCGCTTCCGGATCGCCGGGTACGCCTCTTTCACCTCGGGCAGGTCCGCCTTCGAGAGCGCCACGATCTCCGGCCGCGCCGCGAGCGCCTCGCTGTATTTCGCGATTTCCTTCCGGATCGCCCGGTAATCCTTGAGCGGATCCCGCCCCTCGCCCGGATCGATCGTCACGAGGTGCAAGAGCGCCCCCGTCCGCTCGAGGTGCTTCAGGAATCGCGTCCCGAGCCCCACGCCTTCGCTCGCGCCCGGCACGAGGCCCGGGATGTCCGCGATCACGAAATGCGTGCCGCCCGACCGCCTCCCGCCGCCGATCTCCACGACCCCGAGCGTCGGCGTCAGCGTCGTGAACGGGTAGTCCGCGACCTTCGGCCGCGCCTTCGACACCGACGCGACGAACGTGCTCTTGCCTGCGTTCGGAAAGCCTACGAGCCCCACGTCCGCCAGCACTTTGAGCTCCAAGCGAAGCTCTCGCTCCTCGCCCGGGTCTCCCTTCTCCGCGCGCCGTGGAGCTCGCTCCTCCGCGCTCTTGAAGTGGATGTTGCCCCGACCCCCCTTGCCCCCGCGCGCCACGACCACACGCTGCTCATGCGCCGTCACGTCCGAGACGAGCTCGCCCGTCTCGGCGTCGTAGATCTGCGTACCGAGCGGCACACGCTCCACGCGGTCCGCGCCCCCGCGCCCATGGCAGTCCGAACCTTGACCGTGCTCGCCCCGCTCCGCCTCGATCGTCCGCGCGTAGACGAAGTCGAGCAGCGTGCTCATCCCTTCGTCGCCGACGAGCACGACGTCGCCTCCGCGGCCGCCGTCGCCGCCCGAGGGGCCCCCGAAGGGCACGTACTTCTCCCGGCGGAAGGCAACGGACCCGTTGCCGCCGCTGCCTGCTACCACCTTGACCCTACACTCGTCGACGAACCGCATGGCGGCGCGGCTTCTACCACAATGATAGGGATACGGGCAGCGGAGGAGAGGAAATTGGCGGCACGGATCCTCATCGTCGACGACAACCAAAGCCTCGCGAAGAACCTCCGGGACGTCCTCTCGGGGGATCCGGACCTCGACGTCGAGGTCTCGCTCGCCGAAACCGGCGCCGAGGCGCTCGGACGGGCCCAGAAGGACGGGTTCGAGGTCGCCGTCGTCGACGTCAAGCTTCCCGACGGCAGCGGCGTCGACCTCATCGGCCCCCTGCGCGAGGCCTGCCCCCACGGCGAGATCGTCCTCGTCACCGGCAACGCCACGGTCAACACGGCCATCGCCGCCCTCCGCGCCGGCGCCTTCGCGTTCATCCTGAAGAACTTCCGCCCCGCCGAGCTCATCTCCACCGTCGCGCAGGCCCTCGAAAAGATCGCCCTGAAGCGCGAGCGCGAGGAGTTCGAGCGCCGCTACCGCGCCATCGTCGACGCGGCGGACGTCCTCATCGTTGGCCTCGACGCCTCGGGTGACGTCACCCTCTGGAACCCGCGCCTCGCGGCCATGACCGGCGTCTCCACCGAGGCCGCGCTCGGCGGTGCCTTGCCGGACAACATCATCGACGAGGACGCGCGAAAGAAGTTCTGCCAGGCGTTCGTCGCCGTCCGCGATGGCGGCGGTGCGAACGAGATCGAGGTCGGCGTGCGCGACGCCATGGGCGCGATCCGGCGCGTTCGCTGGCACCTGAGCCCCGTCCGTGGATCGGGCAAGCGGATCGAGCTCGTCTACGGCATCGGGATCGACGTGACCGAGCGGCGCGCGCTCGAACGACGCGCGGCCGACGCGGAGGCCTTGAACGCGATGGCGCCGCTCGCGCTCGGGCTCGCGCATGAGATCCGAAACCCGCTGAACGCCGCCGTGCTCGAGCTCCATCTGCTCGCGCGGGGCATCGAGCGGCTCGAAGCGCCGGCCGCGCGGGATCCGATGCGGGCGCGCGTGCGCATCGTGGAGAGCGAGATCAAACGCCTCGAACGGTTGCTCACGGACTTCCTGGAGCTCGCGCGGCCGCGGGCGCCGCAGCGCGAGCCGCTGGATCTCGGCCGCGTCGTCGACGAGGTCCTCGACCTCGAGGCCGAGGCCATCGCCGCGCATGGGCTCGAGCTCGTGCGTGAGCTTGCGGCGGGCGTCGTTGCGCTCGGCGACGTCGAGAAGCTCAAGCAGGTCGTCTTGAACCTCGTGGTCAACGCGCTCGACGTGATGCCCCAGGGCGGCGCCTTGCGGGCGCGGGTGGGCGCGGACGAGCGCGAGGCGTGGCTCTCCATCGGCGACACCGGTCCGGGCGTCGACCCCAATATCCTCGCCGAGATCTTCGACCCGTTTTTCACGACAAAGGCCGCGGGGACCGGGCTCGGGCTCGCCATTGTCCGCAAAATCGTCGATCAGCATGGTGGCCGCGTCGTCGTCGACACGAAAAAGGGCGAAGGCACCACGGTCAAAGTGATTTTGCCGAGGGGCTAAGCGCGCGCGGTCCGTCAGGACAGCGCGCGTCAGGGAAAGCCTTCTGGCCTCAACGCTGGCCCTACAGTGCCGCACCGAGCGCGCGTCGCCGGTGCGGTATGCCCGCTCCCATTCCGTTCCCACGACGTGGAGAACCGCTCATACTGGATTCGTTTCATCCTCCTGTTTCGGCGGAAAGCGTTAATGCGCCATTGACAAGAGTTGCCGGTTTTCGCTATCCTGAAACATGGTGGCGCTCTTTGCTCCCTAACGCCGGAGAAGCTTATGAAGCTGGGTCATATTGCATGGTATGCAGCGATCCTCGTGGCGGGGACTGGGTGCGGCGGTGACGAGGGCGATGACCGGGACGAAGCCGATGTCGCCGCGGCGGAGCAGGCGGTCGGCAGCACGAATGGCTTCGCGGTCGTGAATGGCCTCGGGACGAGCAACGGCCTCGGGACGAGCAATGGCCTCGGGACGAGCAACGGCCTTGGGACGAGCAACGGCCTGCAGAATGGCGTCGGGTTGATGGCGTCGGCGCAGGGCCGCAACACCGTCGAGTACATCGTCAAGTGCGCGCTCCCGGCGGGCCGCACGATCATGAAGAACGACGAGACACTCACGAGCCACACCTTCGAAGGCCTGCTCGGCGTCGCCCCGGAGTGGGAGAACGACGCTTGTGACGCGGATTGCCAGGAGCGGATGACCGCGTGCCTCGGCGCACACCTCAACACGACCGGCACGCACGTCCCCATCTTCCTCGTCGCAAACGCGGCCGAGTTCCCCACCATCGGCCCGGACACGAGCCCGACGTATCCGACGCAGGAGGGCGCGTTCTTCGGCAACATCTTCAAGGACCCGCCGGAGTTCCATTATTGCAACAGCGCAGGCGCCCTGACGTCGCCGGTCGCGGGTCGCATCGGTTCGTCCGGGCAGAAGCAATACACGAATCCATTTTCCGGAGACGGAACCTGCGCGGACAACTGCGTCGCGGTCGATGGCGCCGACCCGTCGGCCGGCTGGAAGTCGTGCGGTGGGTTCGATAACGTGATCACCGTTTATCGGCAGTGATTCCATTCTCCCGCGGCGAACGCCCGACCAGAGACGGGCGTTCGCTTACGCAATGACTCCGCCAACGTGCATGGCAGCCGTGCGAGCGGCCGTGGTAACTTTTTTCGAAGCATGAATGGCGCGCGCAGCGACGAGATGGCGGACACGCTCGACGCGCGTGCGGCGAAGAGCCACACGCGTCTCGGCGCCGGCGGTAGCGGCGAGGACCGCGTCCCACCCGCTGCGCTGCGGGAGCGATACGAGGAGCTCCGCCTCATCGGCGAAGGCGCGATGGGCACCGTGTTCCGCGGCTGGGATCCGCGCCTCGGCCGCGCGGTCGCGCTGAAGCTCCTGAAGAGTGACGACCCCGACGACACGCGGCGTTTTCTGGCGGAGGCGCGGGCGCAGGCGCGCGTGCAGCACGACAACGTTTGTCGCGTGTACGAGGTCGGCGAGGCCGACGGCGAGCCGTACATCGCGATGGAGCTCATCGACGGCGTGCCCCTCGATCGCGCGCACCCCGAGATGACGCTCGAGCAGAAGGTGAAGGTCATTCGCGAGGTCGCCGCGGCGTTGCACGAGGCGCATCGGCTCGGCCTCGCCCATCGCGACGTCAAGCCCGGCAACATCATGGTGACGACGGCCGAGGACGGTTCGTTCAAGCCCTACGTCGTCGATTTCGGCCTCGCCCGCGAGGTGTCGAGCAGCAGCGGGGAGACGCTCAACAACGCCATCGTGGGCACGCCGTCCTACATGTCCCCCGAGCAGGCCGAGGGAAACACGACGCTGCTCGATCGGCGCACGGACGTCTACAGCCTGGGCGCCACGCTTTACGAGCTCATCGCGGGTCGGACACCGTTTGTCGGAGCAAACGCGATGTCGATTCTGACGAAGGTGATCCTCGAGGACGCGCCGGGGCTCGGGAGCATCCGGCGGGGCGTGCCGACCGAGCTCGAGACGATCGTGATGACGTGCCTGCAGCGGGATCCTTCGCGCCGGTACGAATCCGCGCGGGCGCTCGGGGACGATTTGCAGCGTTTCCTCGACGGCGAGCCGATCCAGGCGAAGCGGGCCTCCGTCACGTATGTCCTCTGGGCGAAGGCCCGGAAAAACCGGGCCGTGGTCCTCGTCGCGGGCATTGGCCTCTCGGTCGCGCTCGTCCTCGGGGGCATGTGGGTGAACGCCGCGCGGCATGCGTCGGAGCGGGCGAGGCTCGCGCGGGAGCTCGGCGAAGACGTGAAGTACGTCGAGCTCTTTCTTCGGAGCGCATATGGTTTTCCCGCGCACGACATCGAGCGCGAGCACCGCGTCGTGCGGGCGCGGCTCGCCGAAATCGAGCGCAGGATGGCGGCGGCCGGGCGCGTCGGCGAGGGCCCGGGCCATTACGCGCTCGGCCGCGGGCACCTCGCGCTGCACGAGTACGAGACGGCGCGAAAGCAACTCGAACGGGCGTTCGGCGCCGGATACACGAAGCCTGAGGTGCATTATGCGCTCGGGCTTGCGCTCGGCGGGCGTTATCAGGAGGAGCTCGACGGCGCGCGTCGCATCGAGGACGGGGCGGCGCGTGAGGCTGCGATCCGGAGGGCCGAGGCGAGCTTCCGCGATCCCGCGTTGCGACATCTCCGCGAGAGCGGCGGGACCGAGGTCGAATCGAGGGCCTACATCGAGGGGCTCGTCGCGCTTTACGAGAAGCGTTATGACGACGCCGCGGCGCAGGCGCGGCTCGCGGCGGAAGAGTCGCCCTGGCTTTACGAGGCGAAGAAGCTCGAAGGGGACGCGCGATTCGAGGCCGGCATCACGGCGAGCGAGAGCGGACGCCAGGAGGACGGGCGTCGCCTGTTTGCCATGGCGATCGATGCATATCAGGCGGCGTCGGCCATGGCCCGCAGCGACGCGGTCGTCCACGAGGCGCTCGCCGAAGCGTGGAACCAATGGCTCCTCCTCGACATCTGGGAGGGGCGCTCGCACCGCGCCTCGTTCGAGGCAGCGCTGGCGGCCTGCGATGCGGCACTCGCGTCGAATCCGAGGAGCGTCAGCGCGCTCCGGAAGAAGGGGCGCGCTCATTTCCACGTCGGCAATACCGAGCTTCGCCGCGGGGAAGATCCGCGCCCCACGCTGGAGTCTGGGATCGACATCTGGCTCTCCGCGAAGCGGCTCTCGCCCGAGGACGCGATCTCCGACGACGGCGTGGGCAATGCCTATACGTACATCGCGCAGCACGAGCGCAAGATCGGGCTCGATCCCATTCCTTCCCTCGAGCGCGCCATGAAGAGCTTCGACGAGGCGACGCGTATCGAGCCGACGCTCGTGTGGGCATGGAACGACGCCGGTTTCGCGTTGCTCGTGAGGGCCGACCACGAGAGGGACCGAGGCATCGATCCGAGGCCTTCCATCGATCGTGCCGTGGAGAGATTCCTGCGCGCCGCGAAGGAGGATTCGACGTACATCGGGTCCTATTCCAACACGGCATTCGTGCTTTCCATCCGCGCGAGCTACGAGCTCTCGATCGGCCAGGATCCGCGCCCGTCCGTGGAGCGCGCCGTCGAGGCTTGCGCGCGCGGCGCGGAGATCAACCCGAAATGGCTCCCCATGCTGAACAACCGCGGCTGGGCCGAGCTCGTCGCCGCGCAATACGAGGAGGCGACAGGCGCGGATCCCATCGCGACGCTCGATCGTGTCGAGGCGAGCTTTCAGGCCTCGCTCGATCTCAACAGGGACGAGGCCGACACCCATTTCGGCATGGGCGCTGCGAAGCACGTGCGCGCGCTCTACCTCCTCCGCACGAACGCCGATCCGCAAAAAGCTCTCGACGATGCCCGCGCCGAGCTCCGCCGCGCCGCGCAGCTCGACGCGCGGGAACCCGCCATTCGCCTCGAGCTCGGCCTGCTCACGATGGCCATGGCCCGGCGCGCGGCGCTTCGCGGCGAGGACGCCTCGGTTTTGCTCGACGAGGCCGAGCGTGTCCTCCGCGAGGGATTGCGCATCAATACCCGCCACGCCCCGCTCCACGCCGCGCTCGCCGAGCTCCTCGCGCTCCGCGCCGAAAGCCGTACCGTGGACGATGCGTCGCGTGAAAAACGCCTCGCGGAGGGCCTTGCCGCCGCCGACGAGGCGCTCCGGCACAACCCGAAATGGGCCCTCGCCATGGCCGCCAAGGGGGTCCTCCTCGCCCAGCGCGCCCGCGCCGAAGACACGCGGCTCGCCGTGGAATGGCTCGACAAGGCGATCGCGACGAACCCCCTCTTGCCGCGCCGCTTCATGGATCGGCGGGCCGACCTTCGCCGCGCCCCCTGATCCCTCTTGTGGCGCAAGCCGCGGACCCCGCGTCTACAGCCCCCGCTTCCCGTCCGCCCAGTAAGCCTTCGTTCGAATGCTCCGACGCGAAAAACCTCGTTGCAGCAGCCACTCGCGTATCCGGACGAGCGAGCCTGTATGCCCCGCGAGGTAAAAGCAGACGTCCGCGCTCTGCGCGGGCTCGTTCGCCTCGAGCCATTGCAAGAGCGCGTCGCCGCGTTCCCCCGTCCTCTCCGCGGCGGAGAGATCGAGACCCAGAAGCTCGGGCCAGCCGCCTCCTCCGCGAGCCACCTCGACCGCGCCGATGCATTGCCCCGGCGCTGCGCGCGCGAAGCACGCGAAGAGCCCGAGCGCGGTCTCGTCGCCGAGCAGCACGTGCTTGGAAGCGTCCCGCAACACGAAATTCCCGCCCGGCCCGAGCACGTTCGTGGTTTGCCCGCGGCGCAGATTCGCGGCCCAGTGCGAGCCTGGGCCTTGCCCGTGCAGGAAAAACACCACCTCCATGGCGCCCGCGCGCGCGTCGAATGCGGAGGGCGTGTAATGCCGGAACGCCCGATCACTCACGCGGAACTCCACCTCATGGCCGGCTTTGAAGGTGACGCCTCGGAGCGCCTCCCCCTCGAAGCGCACCTTGCGGAGCTTCGGCGCGAGGTCCGCTACTCCCGTCACCTCGGCGCGGCGGCCGAAGCGAGGCTCCAGGACATTGGCAAGAAAAGCAGGCATCTCGGGCATGGTCGGCACCCTCTGAGGCCGAACTCTACCCGCCGTTGATGAACATGACAATGAAAATCGTTTTCAATTACGGTCGAGATCGTGCTGGGGGGCACAGCCACAGGTCCCGGACTCCATCTCCCCCTAGATCCAGAGCTGCATCTGGAAGGTCAGCTTGTGGTTCGTACCGGCCGCGTACCCGTCGGCCGTCTTCGCGTCGGTGCGTAGCCACATGTAACGCAAGCCCATCTTGAGGTGGTTGCCGACGACGTACCCATTGAGCAGCCCCTCGACGCTGCGCTCGGTGTCCGGCTTCGACGTGTCCGGATCCATCACGCCCGCGCGCGCCGCGATCTCGAAGCGCTTCGGCACCACGAAATACCCCGCCTGCGCATATCCCCCGAATCCCTGGATTCGTTTGCCCTCGTCGGGCTGCACCTGCCTTGCATACGCCTCGCCGAGGAACGTGAACCGATCCCAGGCGATGAACACGTCCGCGCCCGCGGTGAGGCGCGTCTCGGCTGGCAAGGCCACGGTCGTTTGCTGGCCCGTCGCGGGGTCCGTCTGCTGCTTCGTCGGGTGCGCGCGATCGGCAATGCCATTGACGCCGATGGAGATCCCGAAAGGAACGGCGCCACGCAAAGAAGGCGTCTCGTCGTACGGCATGGCCCGCACCGGGCTCACCGCGAGGCGGCCGATGGCCATCACGGACGTGTCGTCGTTGCCGCCCTTGTCGATGCCGTTTCCATTGAATGCGCCCGCGTAATACTCGAGACGCCCCTTGCCGGTCGAGCCGAAGAGCATCATGCCGGTGTCGCGTCCCGCTCTGAATTTCTCGTTCACGCGCGAGAAATCGGGGAACTGGAGGATCGGCACCGGCGTGAAGAACGCCCGGCTGAACGGCGTCAAGAACTGGCCCACCTTGATGCCGAGCTCCGGCATCGGCTGCCAGGCGATTTCGAGGTCGAGCAGCTTCGGCGTGGCCGTGGCGAACTCGGGTTGCACGAAGAAGCGGACCTGATCGTGGAATGCGCGGGCCCGGATGTACGGGCGTACGACGGCCACGTTGAATCCATCACTCGAGAGCCCGTCGCTGTTCGAGATGAGATCGAAGCGCGTCTGGCTGAGCACGCCCGCGTCGAGGACGAATTTGTCCTGCTCGGTGCGGAATCCGAGCCCGTCCGCGAGCGAGGCGTGGAATTCGAACTTGTCGCTCTTCGCGGGCGCGTCGGCGCGGGCGGCGGGGAGCGCGAAAAAAGAGGCCATGGCGAGCGACGCGAGGCCGCTCGCGAGCGCGCGAATGCGATGAGACACGATACCTCCAGCGGTCCGCAGCGCGGACGTACCAGGACGAACGAGCGCGCCGCCAAACCCGGGTTGGCGCGGCAGGACGAGCCGGAGGCGGCGCGCAAAAGGGCGCGGCACCCCGGGGCCCGGATGGTTATCTTTCAATCAATGCGGCGCCGGGGTGTTCCCCGCCGCCGCAGTATTTCAATCGCGGCTGGCCGTCAGCACGAACTGCTCGCGGAGCGCGGCCTTCTTCGATTCGTGCCGGACGTGAATCTCGTAGCGGCCCGGGTGCGTGACGGCGACCCGCAAAGGCACGCCTCTCCCATTGTGATGCGTGAACTTGTGCACACAGCGCGCCTCGACACAATGCCGTTCGAGTTTCGCTTCGCTCTCCGACGGGAGCTGCACGCGCACGTGCGTGGGCACTTCGAGGCTCACGAGCGCCGGCTGATCGTCGTGGTGTTGCGTCTGCAGGTGGAGCTCGGTCCAGGCATGCCCCGCCTCTGGCAAGGCGACCGCGCGCTCCTCGACGAGCACGACCTCGTTGCCCTTCGAGCGCACGTGTCCCCAGACGCCATACACGAGCGCCGCCGCGAGGGCCATCGCGGGCACGAGGCGCACGAAGGCCGAGCCACCGCTCGGGCGGGGTTTGGCCGGGGCATTCGTCGTGCGACGCTCGGAGGTCGAGCGCTCGGGCAGACCCGAGAACGTGCGCTCGACGAGCGATTGCGGAGGCTTGACCTGGCGGAGGGCGCGGATCTCCTCCTCGAGCTTCTCGGGGAGCGGGGGCAGGTCTTTCGAGTTCATGTCGATTCCTCCTCCTCCTCCCTCGCCGGCGTTTCGGGCTTCGCCGCCACGAGCTTTTCATAGGCCACGCGCAGACGCGCGCGCCCGCGGGCATGTCGGCTTTTTACGGTCCCCTTGGGGACGCCGAGGATCTCGGCCACGCGATCGTATCCGAGCTCCTCGATGTCGCAGAGGACCACCACCGTGCGGAACTCCTCGGGCAACGTCTGCAAGCACGCGAGGAGCTGCCCCGCGTGCTCGTTCTGGATCACCATCGCCTCGGGGCTTTTTCGCTCGTCCTCCGCGCCGAACCCGAACGCCGACGCGCAAGCATCGACGAATTGCTCGAAGAGCCCGCGCCGCCGCGCCTCGGTCCGCCGCGCCTCCAGGTGCTCGTGCCGGGCAATCCCGCAAATCCAGACCACGAGGTCGCTCCGGCCCTCGAACGAGGCTGCGTTCGCGTAAGCCTTGATGAGCGTGTTCTGAAAGAGATCGTCGGCGCGGTCGCTGTCGCCCGAGAGAGCGAGGCAGAATCGATAGAGCCGTGGCAGGACCGGGCGAACCGCCGCCTCGAACTGCGCGCGGCCTTCCGCGAGGGACGTGGATTGCGGAGCGGCCATGGAGAACCCGTCGAGCATGGGCGACGACGACGGGGCCACTCTAGCGTAGTCGAGACGCGGGGCCACCCCCGGAAAGCGGAAGATGGGTCCTTCCGCGGAGAACGCCGGTGATTCGGAGGTGGCGCGCATGTCCGGAGTGGGACGGAACGAGCTCGGCCCGGGTTCCCGGGCGGGCGCGACGGGGCGCGTGATCACGGGTGGGCGGCGACGGCCGAGGTCGCCGGGCGCGCGAGGGCCTCGGCGCTCGGGCCCACGATCGCGAGCAAAGGCCGCGGATACAGGCCGACCACGAGCACGAGAATGGCGAGGCACCCGACGACGCCCCATTCGAGGGGCCGGAGGTCCTTCATCGAGGCGACGCGCGGGCGCGTCACGGGGCCGAGGAAGACCTGCTCGAAGACCCGGAGGACGTAGGCCGCGCCGAGGATCGTGCCGAGGAGCGCGAACCCGAGCAGCGGAAGGCTCGTTTCGTAGGCCGAGAGCAGGACGAGGTGCTCGCCGGGGAAGCCGCTCGTGCCGGGGACGCCGATGCCTGCGAGGCTCAAGAGCAAGAACATCACGGCCGCGCGTGGCGCTTTCTGGGCGACGCCGCCGAGCGCCGAGACCTCGGACGAGCCCACGCGGCTCTGCAAAAAGCCGGTCAGGAAAAACAGACCCGTCGCGGACAAACCCAGGTTGAGCATCGCGAGCACCGCGCCGGAGAGGCCCTCCGCTTTGCCCGACGAGATGCCGACGAGGACGATACCCACGTGGCTCAGGCACGAGAACGAGAGCATGCGCCGCAGGTTTGGCTGGACGAGCGCGACGAGCGCGCCGTACACGACGCCCGTGACGCCGATGGCGCCGAGGAGCCACGCATAACGCGCCGTGGCCTCGGGGAGCAGCGGCACGAGGAAGCGGAGCACCCCATAACTGCCGAGCTTGAGCCCGGTCAAAAGGACGCCAATCCCCACGGGGCACTCGCGTAGCATCGTGGGCATCCAGGTGTGGAGCGGGACGAAGGGGCCCTTGACGGCGAAGCCGGTGAGCATCGTGAAGAACACGATCGGGCCAATCGCCGCCGGGACCGGCCGCGCGCGGAGGACGAGCCAGTCGAAGGTGTACGGATCGGCCGGGTTTTGCCGGCCCCCGACCGCGAGCAGGATGATGCCGAGGAGGAGCGGCCCCGAGGCGGCGAGCATCGTGAGCACGAACTTCATCGCCGCATACCGGCGCTCGGGGCCCACGCCCCAGAGGCTCACGAGGAAATAAATGGGGACGAGCGACGCCTCCCAGAACACGAAAAAGAGGACGAGGTCGAGCGACGCGTAGATGCCCACGACGATCGCGGAGAGCGCGAGGAGAGACGCGCAGAAGCCGCGGGCGCGCGTCTTCACGTCGTGCCAGGAGGCGACGAGCACGAGCACCGTGAGCATCGAGGCGACGGGCAAAAAGAGGACGCTCATGCCATCGACGCCGAGGTGATAACTCGCGCCGAGCGTGGGCATCCACGGGCGCCGCTCGGCGAATTGCACGTCGGGCGTGCCGGGCGAAAACCGCGCGAGCACGAAGAGCGAGAGGAAAAGCTCGATCACGGCGCCGGTGAGCGCCGTCCACCGCGCGCGTCTTTCGTCGCCGATCGCGAGGACGAGGATCGCCCAGGCGAGGGGGAGGAAGATCAGCGTGGAGAGGACGGGAAAACCGACCTGATCTGCGGCGAAGATCTCGCGAATTTGCACGACGAAACGCCTCCCGAGCGCCCTTACGGGGCGCCCTCCCCGTGCATCACGAGGGACGAATGCGGTTTGGCGTGCTCGAGCCGCGTGGACATGGCGCGGACCGAGCCGTCCACGACCTCGAGCAAGGGGTGAGAAAAGAGCCCGAGGCCCACGATGATCGCGCCGACCGCGCCGGCAATGACGAGCTCACGCGCGCTCAGGTCACGCACGCTCTTGCCGCGCGTCGATTTCGCCTCGGCCGCGGGAGAGCCAGGCGGGGACGCGGCGGGGGCGAGGAAGGCGCGCTGGAAATAACGCAGCAAATAGGCGGCCCCGAGCAAGCTGCCGAGGCCGACCGCGATGGCCATGATGCCGTGCCGCGCGCCGAGCGCGCCCACGACGACGAGGTGCTCGGCCTCGAAGCCGCTCGTCCCCGGCATTCCGATCGTCGAGAGGCCAACGAGCAGGAACGTGAACGAGAGCAGAGGCGCGCGATGCGAAAGCCGCGCGGCGCGCTCGATCTCGGTCGAGCCGAGGCGGCGGTGCAAGAAGCCCGCGACGAAATAAAGCCCGGCCGCGCTCAGGCCGACGTTCAGCGTGACGAGCAGCGCGCCCGAGAGTCCTTCCACGTTGAGCGCCGAGAGCCCCACGAGCACGGCGCCCGTGTGCGCGAGGCAGGCGAATGCGACGAGGCGCCGTAGGTTTGTCTGGACGAGCGCGAGGAGGGCGCCGTAGAGCATCCCGACGACGCCGAGGATCGCCAGAATGGAACCGTGTCGATGCGCGGCGACGGGGAGGAGCGGGACCACGAATCGCAGAAGGCCGTACACGCCGAGCTTGGCGCCGACGAGGAAGACGCTCACGCCCACGACCGGGCCCTCGGCCATGACGGGCGGAAGCCATCCGTGGAAAGGAAAGAGCGGGATCCGGATGGCGAAGCCGAGGACGAAGAGCCAGAACGCGAGGGATTGCGCACGTGCCGGCGCGGGCATGTCGAGCAGCGCGTCGAAGGAGAATCGACCACCGGTGACGCGGCCGAGGACGAGCGCGCCCGCGAGGACGAGCAGGACGCCCATCGCATTGAGCGCCGCATACCGACGCGCCGCCGCGTGCCTCCCCGGCCCCGTGCCCCAGCTCCGCACGAGCAGCGTGCCGGGCACGAGCTCGAGCGCGGCGAACGCCCAGAAGAGCAGGAGATCGAGCGCGACGAACGCGCCCATGAGCGTCGACTGGAGGCAAAAGATGGCGGCGAGGTAATGGCCGGGCCGCTCTTTGGATGCAACCTGCGCGTGGAGGATGACGAGCAGCGCGAGCAGCGCCGTCAGCGGCAGAAAGAGGACGCTGATGCCGTCGACGCCGACGTGATAGGCGAAGTTGCCGAAGAGCGGGACACGCTCGACGAGCTGGAGCGCGGAGGTGTGCCGCTCGAATCGGGCCACGACCATGACGGCGAGGACGAGCTCGAGCGCGGCGCCGCCGAGGCCAATGGCATAGATGTGGCGCGCGTGTTTCAGGGAACGGACGAACGCCGCGGCGAGGAGCGGCACGAGGATGAGCGCGCCGAGGACCGGGAAGGGCAAGGCCGAGGAGTAGGGAATCTCGTTCATGGTCAAACGGCCCAGAGGACGACGACGAACAGGGAGAGGACGACGAGCGCCCCGACGACGACCGGCCTTTCGAGCAGCGCCTCGACGTGATCGAGGGTGCGTCCGATGAGGTCGCCGGTGATCGGAATGCCGCGGCCGATCGCGCGCCGCACGATGTGTTTTTCGACGAGGTGCGCGAGTGTCGCCGCGTATTGAAGGAGCCGGCCCGCGATCCCGCGGCCCCGCGCGAAATCGTCATCGGCGCTGGGCGCCGGGGGTGGCTCTTCGCCGTGGGTGATCGCGGCGCCGCCCGTGGTTTGGCGTTCGAGGGCCGCGCGTACGGCCGCGAAAGGATCGGCGTCGTCGATTTCACCGGCGAGGACCTTTTCCTGGAACGTCGCGAGCGGCGCGGGCGCGTCCTCGGGCGAGAGCGGGCGGCCAAAGGCGCGGTCGAGGAGCGAGGCGTCGAGGCGGTCGAGCGCGCGGCCGAGGCGGAGAATGGGCGCGAGGAGGAGGCGCTCGTAAAGAGGTTCGAGCCAGAATCGCGCGAGCGCCGTGACGTAGAGGCCACGCAGGCGCGTCGGCAGAATGCCCGGCCGCTCGGGCGCGGCGCGGTGGAAATAAAGCGCCGTCGCCCAGCCCGCGACGAGCAGGCACCCGAGCAGGAGCATGAGGCCGAAGGCCCAGAACGGATGCGCGGCGCGGCCGAGACCACCACGCTTCAGCAAAGGATCGAGGACGAGGTGGAAGAGGCCATGCGGCCGTCCGCCGGGCGCGAGGCCGAGCGAGAGGCTGACGGCGCCGACGACCGCGGGGGCGATCCACGCCGGGCCGAATTCGACGAACGAGGAGACGGTCTTCCACTCGGCGCCCTTGCCGGCATTCGCGAGGCCACGCTGCGCGAACCGGAGGAGATAATGGCCGCCGCAGAAGAGCGCCATTCCAGCGCCTGCCGCGGAAAGGAATGCGCCGGGAGAGAGCGGTGCGTCCGGGCCGGCCCAGATTTCCGTGAGGAAGGGCAATGCGAGCACGCCGAGCAGGCCCGCGAGCAAGAGCCAAAAGGCCGGCTCGACCTCGCCCGCGACGGGGCGCTCTTCACGGGATGGCTCGTCGCGCGTGACGAGGAGCAGGGTGCTCGGCGCCGTGAGGAATTGCGCGCCACGGAGGAGCGCGTGCGCGAAGAGGTGAAACAGCGCAATGCCGCGGGCCCCGAGGCCGACCGCGAGGAACATGAGCCCGAGCTGGCTCACCGTGGAGAAGATGAGCCCGCTTTTCGCGTCCGTCTGCACGAGGCTCACGAGGCCGCCATACAGCGCGGTTGCGGCGCCCATCGCAGCCATCGCGCGCAGCACGTCGGGCGCGTGCACGAGCACGGGGGTCATGCGCAGGACGAGGAAGAGGCCCGCCGTGACCATGACGGAACCGTAAAAGAGCGCGCTCGAAGGCGTCGGGCCCTCCATGGCGCGCGAGATCCATGGCGAAAATGGGAGCTGCGCGGATTTCGCGGCCGCCGCGACGAGCAGGCAGAACCCGAGAGCCGAGAGCGCCCCGTGGTTCGCGGTTTCCGCGACGTGGAAGAGCGACGAATAGCGGACCGTGCCGAGCTCGTGCCAGGCGATGAAGATCGCGCAGAGGAAGGCCGCGTCGCCGATGCGGTTCGTCACGAACCCGTACGTTGCGGCCCGCGCCGGCGCCTTGCGCTGGTAATGGTATCCGATGAGCAGGTACGACGCGAGGCCCGCGCCTTCCCAGCCCACGAACGTCATCACCAAGTTGCCGCCGAGGACGAGCAGCAACATGGAGGCGAGGAAAAAACACATCACCGCGAAGAACCGAGGGAAGCCGGCCTCGCGGTGCATGTAATTCGTCGAAAACTTGAGGACGAGCGCGCCGAACCCGCTGACGAGCAGCGCGAGCGACGCCGAGAGCGGATCGAGCAGGAGCTCGAGGGGCGCGCGATACGAGCCGCTTTCGATCCAGGGCGCGACGAAGAGCGTCGCGGGCGCGGCGCCGAGCGTGGAGCGCAAAAGGAGCGCTCCGGCGCCGAGGAAGGAGAGCAAAGCCGCGCCGAGGGCGAGCCGGCTCGTCGTGCGCTCCGGGAGCGGGCGCCCGCCGAGGGCGAAGAGGCCGATGAGGGTCGCCGCGACGAGCGGCAGCAGCGGAATCAGAATGGCAAAACGCTCAAGCATGGGCCACCGGGGAACGCGCCGGGCGTTCGTCCGGACGAATGAACGCCGGGGGGAGGAAATCGAGCGTGCCCGAATACCAGGCCGCGGAGCTCTTCACCGTCTTCACCGGGAGGCCCTGCGGCTCCCAGGGGACGAAGCCCTTTCCAGGCAGGAACGACATGCATTCGCCCGTCTCCGGATCCATCGCGACGAGGTGGACCCATGCGTTGCCCACGAGCTCGCGGACGATCGGCTGCTTTTCGTAGATCCTGCCGAGGATCTCGGTCTTCGCCACGACGAGCATCAGGAGCCGCATGGGCTCGTGGATCTCGATCATCTGTCGGGGCAAACCGGTCCTGAGATCCCCCGAGGCGCCCTCCATCACGCCGATGAGGCCCGCGACGTTGTGGGGGACCTTCGTCCCGCAGCCGTACGTCGTGTTGTCGACCGTGGAGAAGTAATACTCGAGGCTGATGCCCGCGCCGACGGGGCCGGCGGCGAGCAAGATGCCTTCGAGGATGGTGCCCTCGGAGTCGATGGACGGATCGTACGAGATCAAAAAACATCGGCGGTCGAGGAAGACGCCCTGCGAGATCGTTCGAGGTCCAATGATGGCGAACGCGTTCGTCGCATGGCCGAGTTCGGGGCGCGCCTGCGAGAGGTCCGCGGTGCGGCCGACCACGTGCCGAAGCGCGCGCGCCGGCGTGGGGTTTTTCGGGGCCGATTCGAACTTGCGGCACCGCTCGTGCGCCGAGCGTTCCCGGGCCTTCTGGAGCACGCCGCGGAGTTTGTCCACGGCGGGGCGGAAGGCGTGCGGGATGTCGACGAGGTCGAAATAGAGGATCTCGTCCGTCGCGGTGTTGTGCTCGGTTCCGAGGAACCAGGTGTCGTCCGGGATGTCGATGCCCCGCTCCCGCAGGATCGTGCGGACCTCGGGGTTGTTCGCCATGCGCGCGAAGACGCGGGCATTCGGGCCGCCGTGTTTGCCGCTGCAGGCGCCGCAGTCGTACGCGGAGAGGTGAGGGTTGTTGCGGCTCTCGGAGCCGTGACCCGAGAGCATGACGAGCGGCGCGAAGTCGCGGACGAGGCCGATGATCCGGAGGAGCGACGCCACGCGATCCGCCTGTTCGGCGAGGGTGAAATGGGTCTTCTGGAGCTCGCCTTGTTTTGGCTCCGAACCTTTTTCGCGCTCGCGATCGAGCGGCACCTCGGTCTCGACGGCGGGGAGCGCGGCGTCCTTCGCGCGGCGCGACATGCGATCGAACGCGCGCGGGAAGAGCAGCCGGCCGAGGACGGGGAAGAGCGAGAAGAACCCGAGGATGTCGATGACGAAATAGGAGGAGACCGGGTTCCGGGTGACCTCGCGGATGACGTCGCGGAGCGCCGCGAGCGCGCGCATGCGGAGCGAGCGTGAGGCCCACGCGGGCATCGCCTCGGGGCGCGGGACCTCGCAGAGCTCTGCCGCGGGCGTCGCGACGATCGGGCAAAGCGGCACGGCCTCGCGCGCGCCGAGCCCCTCGTACGCGATCGCCACGCCGAAAAAGCCCGCCGCGCCGAAGGTCTGGTACGAGGGCCGGAGCTCCTCGACGTGCCGGCGAATGCATTCCTCGCGCTCGTCGAAGCAGAAGACGATCTGCGCTTCGCGCCGGCCCACGTACGGCTTCTGCGCGCGGATGTTCGTGGTGAGCGCCTCGAGGACGGCGTCGCGGTAATGGATCTCGTAGGCGTTGTGCCAGATCGGCGTGATGGTGTCGGGTTCGCACGCGTCGAGCGTCGCGAGCAGGCGCGTGACCCCTTCGAGCGAGGTCGCGCGGAGCTCGCCCGGGGAGACGCCGAGGTGCTGCGCGAGCAAGAAGAGGCGGAATGCGTGGTGCCGCGCGGAATGCCCGGCGTTCACGTGCTCGGCGCTTTGCTTCAGGTCGAAGACCATGTCGGCCAGGCGGAGGAGCACCCCCGCGTCGCCGGCCGCGGCGGAGGCGGAGCGCGCCTCGAACAGGGCGCGGGCGCGCTCGGCAAGGAAATCGGGCAACTCGCCGAGGAAAAGCGCGTGCCGGACGAGCAGCTCCGGCAGGTGGTTCGAGAAGGAATGGCGGAAGGCGTCGATGTCGCCGTCGTGCCCGAAAGCGCGGAGCGACGCGCGCCGCACGAAGAGCACCTCGTAGAAAAGGCGCACGGCGAGGAACTGGATGAGGTTGATCGGATGCGCCCTTTGCGCCGGGTAGTTGGGGTGCGTCTCGCGCCAGTGCACCATGCCCGCGAGCCCGGGCAAACCCACGCAAATGCGGCGGAGATACGGCCCCCAGTGCGGCTCGGGCACGCCGAGGCGCTCGAGGCTCTGGAGGATCGCGTCGACGGCGAGCGGCGGCAGCTCCCGCAGCGCGTCGCGCGCGCCCGGCAAATCTTCGAGCTCGAAGAATCGGTCGTGCTCGGCCATCTTGCGGAACGCGTCGTAAAAGCCGAGCGAGCGGCCTGCGACGTGCCAGGCCGCGAGGCCCTCGTCGAGGAACGCCATGGTCACGCGCATGATCTGCGGGTGAATCTTCTCGTGGATGTCCTCGCCCGTGAGCGCGAGGAGCAAATCGCGGTGGCACGTCTCGGGGCCGACCTTGCCGATGTGCTCTTCCAATCGGCGCGCCGCGTGCTCCATCATCTGCTGGCGCGGATCCCGCGCGGTGAGCTCGGCGATCAGGCTCTCGCTCGACGGCGGCCCGCCGAACGCGGATTCGAGCGCCCGGAGCGCCTCGAACCCGCGCCGACGCAGGTGATCCGGGCCGAGGTCGTGGACGACGGTGAGGCAGAGGCGCGCGATTTCGCTGGTCGCCGCGCCCGCATGCGGACCAAGCGCGCCGTCCCGCTCTTCGAGGTGCGCGCGCACGGTATCGCGGATGCGTGAGGCGAGCTTGGCGTCGAGCGGAATGGCCGGGCCGCCCCAGGCTTCGAGGTGCTCGATGCGCTCGAAGAGCGCCTCGATCCGCGCGCCCACGGGCTCCTCGGGCGTGAGGTGCTCGGCGTGAATCGGCGAGAACGGGTCGGACAAACCAAAGCTCGCGAGGCTCGCGCGGAGCAAGGAGAGGACGGCGAGGCCCTCGGGATCACGTCGCACGCGCTCGGCGAGCGCGGGGAGCGTGCCTTCCACGCCGAAATGCGCGAGCAGCACCCGGCGCACCTTGCGCACCTCGGCTTCGAGCCAGCGCTCGGGGCGGTTTTTCGCGGCGCTCGCGGAGAGTTTGTCGCGGACGATGTCGAGGTATCCGGCCCGCGTCTCCTCCGGGATGCCCAGCGCGTCGAGGGCGCGCGTGACGGCGTCGGGATCGGCGCTCTCGTCCGTGGGGCCTTCGAGGCAAGCCTCTTCGAGCACGGCCGCGGGGACCGGCGTGGCGAGGAGATCGGCGAGGAGATCGGCCACCGTGAAATCGCGACCGACGCGGGCGAGCGCGGCCTCGAATTCGCGTTTCGCCGTGGCGAGCAGGCGCTCGCGGGATTCCTTGGAGAGCTCGGGGCGGAGCACGGAGAAGAAATCGGGCCCGAAGCGCGACTCGGCGTTCTCGCCGGGTTCGAGCGGGTCGAGGCCGTGCAGCAAAGCGAGGCGCTCGACGTCGCGCGTGGTGATCGTCCGATCGCCGATGCAGATCAGAGGCTCGGGTTCGGTCGCCCCATTTCGCTCGCGGCGCGCTCGTTCGAGGTCCTCATCGGTGATCCGCCCGATCGCGTAGAGCCGCCGGTACTCGTCGAGCGGCAGATATCCGCGCCCGCCGAGCACGCGGCGCGCCTCCAGGACGGCCTCCTCGAAATGCAGGTGCTGAAAGCCGTGCAGCGTATTGTGGTGGATGAACGTCTCGATCGGCCCCTGTCCGGGCAGAACGTGGGCGATGTGGTGGATCTCGTGTTCGAGGTGTTTTCTCGATTCGACCGAGATGCCGCGCGTGACGGCGGAAGGCAGTGCGCGCATACGAGTCTCATCCGTGGAAGAGCGTCGCCATGTGCGAGACCGTGGCGGCGAAGAGGTCGAGAGCGGCGCGCGGGGCGACGCCGAGCGCGACGATGAGCACCCCGAGCGGCGCGGCGGCGAGGAGCTCCCGCGGCTCGAGGTCCCGGAGGTGTTTCCAGCGGGGATTCAAGGGGCCGAAGAAGAGGCGGCCAATGGCGCGCATCGAATATCCGGCCGTGATGAGGACGCCGACGGTCGCGATTCCAGCAAAATATTCGTACCGCTGGAACGTGCCGACGAGCGTGGACAGCTCGCTGACGAAGCCGGCGAGCCCGGGCAAACCCATCGATCCGAGGAGCGCGAGGGACAGCGCCACGAAAAACCGCGGCGTGACGCTCGCGAGGCCGCCGTACTGGCGCAAATCGCGGGTCTTCGTGCGACGCTCGAGCGCGCCGACGAGGAGGAAGAGCGCGGCGCTGGAGACGCCGTGCGTGCACATCTGCATCGTGGCGCCCGTGAGCCCGGCGTCGTTCAGGGAGGAGACGCCGATCAAGACGAAGCCCATGTGGCTCATCGAGCCATAGGCCACCATGGTCTTGAGATCGGGCTGGCGAAACGCGAGGAGCGCGCCGTAGACGATATTGACGAGGCCGAGCAGGAAGAGGAGCGGCACGAGGGACTCCGCGCCGGCAGGCAAGAGCGCCGTGAGGCGGAGCAGGCCATACGCGCCCATCTTCGCGAGCACGGCCGAAAAGACCATGCTGACGGGCGGCTCGGATTCGACGTACGCGAGCGGGAGCCATCCATGCAGCGGGAAAACGGGGATCTTCACCGCGAGGCCCGCGAAGAGGCCGAGGAAGAGGAGGACCTGCGTCGCCCGGCCGAGCCCGGCGCTCGCGTTTTGCATCTCGACCATCCCGAAGCCGTGCTTCGGCACCGAGAGGTGCAGCGCGAGGATGGCGACGAGCATCAGGACCGAGCCGGCGAGCGTGTACAGGAAGAAGCTCATGCTCGCGGCCGACCGGTTTTTCCCGCCCCACACGCTGACCAGGAAAAACAGAGGGACGAGGGTGAGCTCCCAGAAGACGTAAAAGAGCGACCACGAGAGCGAGGTGAAGACGCCGAGGACCGCGAATTCGAGGAGCAAAAACCAGGCGAAATATCCCTTCACCCGGTGCGTGCCGTGGAGCGAGGCGACGAGCGCGACGAGCATCACGAGCGTCGTCAGGAGCACCATCGGAAAGGAGATTCCGTCGACGCCGAGCGCGGCGGAGCCGTCCGCATCCGGGGACCACGGGAATGGCGCGACGAATTGCAGCGCGGAGGTGGTCCGGTCGAACGACGGGACGAGGCTCCACGATGCGATGAATGCGAGCGCCGCGTGGAAGAGCGCGACGCCCTTGATCATCCGGGCTTTCCCGGGCGGAAGCAGAATGACGAAGATCGCGCCGAGCAAGGGCGGGAAAATCGTCAAGAGGAGACTTGGCATAAAACAATGGCTATCGCAGGGACGGGCGTCCTTGCGTGTGCTGCTTGCGTCGTGGGACGGGACGAGCTCCGAGTTGGTTCCCGGGAACCTGTCGGTCGCCTCGATCCGTCTTGTGGATCGGATCGCACGACCGAGGTCGTGGGGTACGGAATTTCGATGTCCGTGACCGATCCGCAGAGGGTTTTATGGACAAGCCGGACCAGAGCGCCGGTGTGCCCACGGGCGCGCCTTCCATCCGGAACGACCTCGTCGCCGGATTTCTCGTCTTTCTGATCGCATTACCGCTTTGCCTCGGCATCGCCATGGCGAGCGGTTTTCCGCCCGTGGCGGGCATCATCACGGCCGTCATCGGCGGCGTGATCGCCACATGGATAGGCAGCGCGACGCTCACCATCAAGGGGCCCGCCGCGGGGCTCATCGTCATCGCACTCGGCGCGGTCACGGAGCTCGGCAATGGTAACGGCTCGGTCGGTTATCGACGCGCCCTCGCCACGATCGTGGTGGCCGCCGTGCTCCAGATCGGGTTTGCCCTCGCGCGCGCCGGAGCCCTCGGCGATTTTTTCCCCTCGTCCGTGGTGCACGGGATGCTCGCGGCGATCGGCATCATCATTTGCTCGAAGCAGGTCCACGTGGCGCTCGGCGTGACGCCCGAGGCCAAGGAGCCGCTCCCCCTGCTCTTCGAGATCCCGCGGAGCCTCGGGCGCCTGAATCCGGAGATCGCGATCATCGGCGTCGCAAGCCTCGCGATCCTGTTCCTGTTCCCCGTCGTCTCGAAGCGCGTCCCAGCCCTCAAGAAGATCCCCGCCCCGCTTTTCGTCCTCGCCCTCGCGGTGCCGCTCGCGCACGTGTTCGACCTCGAGCACGAGCACACGTACACGTTCTCGATCAACCACCACGACTACAAGATCGGCCCGAACTTCCTGGTGAACCTCCCGGGAAACTTGCTCGCCGCGGTGACGACGCCGGACTTCAGCGCGGTGCTCTCGGGGACGTCGCTCAAGTACATCACGATGTTCGCGCTCGTCGGCAGCATCGAGAGCTTGCTCAGCGCCAAGGCCGTCGACGCGCTGGATCCGGAAAAGCGCCGCTCGAACCTCGACAAGGACCTGCTCGCGACGGGCGTGGGCAACCTCGTGGCGGGCCTCATCGGCGGCCTGCCCATGATCTCGGAGATCGTGCGCAGCTCGGCGAACATCGGCTACGGCGCGCGGTCGAAGCTGTCGAACTTCTTCCACGGGCTGTTCTTGCTGCTCTTCGTGGCGTTCTTGCCCGGCCTCATCCACCGCATCCCCCTCGCGGCCCTCGCGGCGATGCTGATCTACACGGGCACGCGCCTCGCCTCCCCCCACGAGTTCGTCAAGACGTTCCGCATCGGTCGCGAGCAGCTCCTCGTGTTCGTGTCGACGACCGTCGTGACGATCGCGACCGACCTGCTCGTCGGCGTGGCGGCTGGCATCGTGATCAAGATGGTCGTGCACGTCGTGAACGGGGCGCCCATCAAGAGCCTGTTCCGGCCCGACATCGAGGAGCGTTCGTTCGAGGATCGCGTCGTGCTCCGGATCCGGCACGCCGCGGTGTTCAGCAACTACCTCTCGATCAAGGGGAAGCTCGCGAAACACGAGGCGAAGCACGTGGTCGTCGACTTCGACCATGCCCGCCTCGTGGATCACACCGTGATGGAGAAGCTCCATGAGCTCCGGGGCGAGTTCGAGCGGAACGGGCGCGTGCTGGAGCTGATCGGCCTCGACCGGCACCGGAGCCTGTCGGAGCACCCGCTCGCGGCGCGGAGGAAGATCGCGCTGGAGCGCGCCGGCTCGACCCCCTGAGCCTACCCGGCCGAACGTAAAAACGAACGTCCCCCTTCCCAGCGCGCGCCGGGGAGGGGGACGTCGTGGTTTCGAAGCGAGGGCCGGGAGGGCCGGCCCGCTTCGGATCAGCCGCCGGCGGCGCGCATCGGGGGCTTGAGGGGCAGCGGGAGCGCGGCCATGGGGCCCGGCGTCGAGGGCGCGGCCTTCGGCGCGGCTTCGCCGTCGAGCGCGGCGAGGGCCAGCATGCAGCGGTCCATGCCGTGGTCGAGGGCGGCCTCGCGCTGGAAGACCTTCGACAGCTTCACGAGCTTCAGCGAGGTCTGCTTGCCGAAGTCGATCTCACGCTCGAGGAAAGCCTCGAACGAGCCGTAGCCCTTCGCCTGGAAGAGCTGTTGCTCCTGGATCTCGGCGAGGACCAGGCCGATGTCGAAGAACCCCTTCTCCATGCGCTTGCGCAGGGTGCGGATCTTCGTGGTCTGGTTGTGGAGCTCGGCGATCTTCGCCTTGATCGCGTCGGCCCCTTCCGGCACGCGGATCGTGGCGCGCGCGCTGCCCGGCGGGGCAGGCTCGGCGGCCCGGGCCCGCGCCTCGGCGGCATGCTTGGCCGCGTGGCGAGCGGCCCACGGCGCGGCTCCCCGCAGACCGAGCTTGCGCTTCGAGCCCTTGGCGTCGTCGTCCTTCTCCCGGGCCTTCGTCCCGGATTTCGGGGCGTCGCCGCTCGCGCGCGAGCTCGAATGTTTCTTCGCGGAGCGTTTCTCCGAGCTCTTCGTCTTTGTCGATTTCGCCATGTCGCTGCGTCCCGCTTCTGCGATAATCCCCGTCCCACGCGTATCGTCACGCGAACTGGGGCGCGCCGTACGGTTCGAGCCGGACGGCTGTCAAGTGCACGTGAAGGCTATACGCCCGTCGCCTTACCAAAATTTGAGCCAGTCCGTCCAGAAACTTCGGACGTATGGTCAGTTTGTGTCCGCGCGGGCGGGCGGGCAAGGCTAGGCGAAGCGGTTCCGGCGACGGGGGGGGCAGGCGGGGAAGAGGCCGTTTTCGTGCTAGATCCGCCGCCCATGGCCTCTCGCACCGACGCGCCCCTCCCCCCCGGAACGGACCTCGAGGCCACCTCGTCGAGGCCCGAAGGGCCGGCCCGGTCCGCCGGCCCGGCCCTGCCCCGCATCGCCGTGGTCGTCAACGGCAACGCCAAGAGCGTCACGGCGGAGGTCATCGAGACGCTCGATCAGATCCTCGACAGCGGCGATCTCTTCGTGTCGCGCAGCGTCGAGGAGAGCGAGGGCATCGCGCGGACCCTCGTCGATCGCGGCTACGAGACGATCCTCACCGGCGGCGGGGACGGGACGTTCACGTCGGTCGTCACGGCCGTCGTGAACGAAGCGAAGCGAAGGAACGCGCCGATGCCGCGCTTCGGTCTCTTGCGGCTCGGCACGGGCAACTCGCTCGCGTGGGTGCTCGGCGCGAGCGGCGCGGGCGAGAAAGGCTCGGGCGGGTTCCGCGGGCTCGCGGTGGATCTCTCGCGCCTGCGCGCCGACGCGGGGAGCCGGTGGCTTCGGCTCGTCGAGGCCGAGGGCGTGCTCTCGCCGTTCTGCGGCTTCGGCATCGATGCGGAGATGCTCAAGGACTACACGCGGGTGAAGGGCCTGCTCGCGCGTGGGCCCCTGAAGCGAATCGCGCCGGGCATCGTGTCGTACGCGATCGCGGCGACGACGAAGACCTTGCCGAGCTACTTCGTGCGCCGCACGCCGCACTGCCGCGTGATCAACACGGGGAGCGACGCCGTGCGCGTGGGCGAGAAGGGGGCGATCCTCGGCGCGCCGATCCGCAAGGGCGGCGTGATCTACGAGGGACCGGCGAAGCTCGCGTGTGTCGCGACGATCCCGTATTACGGCTTCGGTTTCCGCATGTTCCCGTACGCGGAGGACAGGCCGGACCGCATGCAGCTCCGCGTGACGAACCTCTCGCCCGTGGCCTTCGTGTCGAACTTCCAGACGATCTGGCGCGGCGAGTACGAGAACCTCGAGAACACGTTCGACTTCTTCGTCGACGACATCACGATCGAGATGGACCCGCCGACGGCGTTCCAGATCGGCGGCGACGTGCGAGGCGATCGTCAAAGCGTGCGGGTTCGTCTGACCGAACCGATCCGCATCGTCGACTTCTACGCGCCGCCGCGGGGCTAGCGGGCGCGAGCGCGCTTGTTCGTGGCGCCGGGCCGCGTCACGCTCGGCGGATGGACTGGAAGCTCTTCGCCTCGACGTTCGCCGCCATCTTCCTCGCGGAGATGGGCGACAAGACGCAGATCGCGACGCTCACGCTGGCCGGCAGCGGCTCGTCGCGCTGGGTGGTCTTCGCGGCTTCGGCGCTCGCACTGTGCGCGACGAGCGCGGTCGCGGTGCTCCTCGGGGAGGTCGTGAGCCGCCACGTGCCGGCGATCTGGGTGAAGCGCGCGGCGGGGCTCGTGTTCGTGCTGCTCGGCGTGATCTATCTGGTGGGCGCGAAGGAGGAGCCGGGGGCTCGTTCGGGCGAGCCCCCGGCGCGCAGCGATCAGTCGTAGTACTCGTTGCCGAGGTGGGTGATGAGGTCTTCGCCCATCATCCAGCGCATCGTGTTCTTGAGCTTCATCGACTGGATGAAGAGGTCGTGCTCCGGGTAGAGGTTCGGAGCGGTCATGGGGCTCTTGAAGTAGAAGCTCAGCCACTCCTGCGTGCCCGAGAAGCCCGCGCGCGAGGCGAGGTCCATGAGCAGCGCGAGGTCGAGCACGATCGGCGCGGCGAGGATCGAGTCGCGGCAGAGGAAGTTCACCTTGATCTGCATCGGATAGCCGAGCCATCCGAAGAGATCGATGTTGTCCCAGCCTTCCTTCGCGTCGCCGCGCGGCGGGTAATACTCGATGCGGACCTTGTGGTAGAGCTTGCTGTACAGGTCCTTGTACATGTGCGGCTGCAGGATGTACTCGAGGACGCCGAGCTTCGAGACTTCCTTGGACTTGAAACTATCGGGGTCGTCGAGCACCTCGCCGTCGCGGTTGCCGAGGATGTTCGTCGAGAACCAGCCCGAGAGGCCGAGCATGCGCGCCTTGAGGCCCGGCGCGATGATGGTCTTCATGAGCGTCTGGCCGGTCTTGAAGTCCTTGCCGGCGATGGGCACCTCGAGCTTCTTCGCGAGGTCCCACGCGGCGGGGAAGTCGACCGTGAGGTTCGGCGCGCCGTTCGCGTAGGGCACGCGCTCCTTGAGGCAGGCCCACGCGTAAATCTGCGAGTTCGAGATGCCCGGATCGTTTCGCGCGAGGCCGGCCTCGAAGGCGTCGATCGACGCGTGCACGTCGCCCGGCGGGAAGTAGACCTCCGTCGAGCCGCACCACACGGCGACGGCACGCGAGCAGCCCTTGGTCTTCAGGAACGTGCGGATGTCGTCGCGCACCTGCTCGACCATGTCGGCCTTCGTGGCGCCCGTCTTGACGTGCGGGCCGTGCAGGCGCTTGACGTACTCCGGGTAGAAGACCGCCTTCATCGGCGTGACCTGCGAGAGCTCGTCGCGCACCTGATCGAGGTGGCGCTGCTCGAGGACCTCGGCGTGCTTCGCGGACTCGTACGCCGTGTCCGGGAAGAGATCCCAGCCGCCGAACTCGAGCTGATCGAGCGACGCGAGCGGCAAGAACTCGCGGATGAGCGGCGAGCGATTGTCCGTGCGCTTGCCGAGCCGGATGGTCCCGAGCTGCGTCAGCGATCCGATCGGCAACGCCAGATTCTTGCGGGCCAGCATCACGCCGGCGATCGTCGTCGTCGCCACCGCACCGAGCCCCGGCAGGAGCACGCCGAGCTTGCCCTCTGCCTTCGTGATTTCTTTCGGCTGCTTCACTCCCGCTCCTCCGTATGTCCCGTCGATCGCCCCGAGGGGGGGCATGTCTAGGCCAACGCGACAGGACACTCAAGCGGTGCCTGCAAGCGTCGGCCCACGGAGCATGACGTGCCGCGCGGCGTGTGCACGGCATCTGCGCGATCCACGCGAAGACACGAACGACCACGGCGCGCGGGGTCTGACCCGAACGGGGCGGTCGCGGCGAGCGTCACGTTGCGGACGCGGGCTCACGCGGCTCGGATCGGCTGGCCGCGCGCTTCACGACGCTCGCTCGCGCGACGACGCGAACGTTCGACGGGGTCTGGCAACGACGTCGCACTGTCGCGCCACGCGCACGCTCGACCTCGCTCGTGTGCGTGCTCGTGAACGACGTTCCTGCGAAGTTTCAACGCGATTTTCTGGAGGCGCACGCGTGAGGTGCGAAGGCACGGTAGCGGCTCCGCTGGCCTCCGGCTTGCTTTGAATGGAGATGCGTCTCCCGCGCCTCGCACGCCGATACCCGTCGGATGTACGTGGCGATGCAGCTCGGCTTCGCGTGTCGAAGTCGGGCGGGTGTTGCGCTTTTGCAACACTGTGAGGCGCCGGAACACCGCCTTTAAAAGCGGACCGATGGGAATTGTTTCGCAGGCAGAAGGCGTGCTACGAGGGGCGTCTTCGGATTGGGCACCGCACCTTCCATGCTTGAAAAACAAACGATGGAGCGGGCGATCGTGCTCGCGGCAGGAACCGGCTCTCGCCTCGTGAGTGGCGAGATCGCACCCAAGCCCCTCAAGCCGGTCGCCGGGGTTCCGCTTCTGGTTCGCATCCTCCGGACGCTGCGCGCAGAGGGGATCCGCGAGGTCGTGGTGGTCACGGGGTACAAGGAAGAGCTCATTCGCGGCGCGCTCGCGGAGAGCTCCCTCGGCCTGTCGATCTCGTTCGTGAGCAACACGCAGTACGAGCGAAAGAACGGCGTGTCGCTGCTCGCCGCGCGTGAGCACGTCGTCCCGGGGACGCTGCTCACGATGGCCGATCACCTGTACGCGCCGGCGATCGTGCGTCGGCTCGCCGCGCTCGATCTGCCGAGTCGCGCGGCCGCGCTCGCCGTCGATTACGACATCCCGCGCTGCTTCGATCTCGACGACGCCACGAAGGTGCGCGTCGAGCGCGGGCGCATCGTGGACATCGGCAAGGAGATCCCGGCGTACGACGCGCTCGACACGGGCGTGTTCCGCATCGGCCCCTCGCTCGTCGAGGCGCTCGATCGCGTGTACGCGGCGAAGGGCGATTGCTCGCTCTCGGAGGGCGTACGCGCCCTCGCCGACGAAGGGATGTTCTTCGCGTGCGACGCGGGCGACGCGCGCTGGATCGATGTCGACACGCCGGCCGCGCTGGAGCAGGCCGAGCTGCTTTTGCGCATGTTCGGCGACGGTCTCGATCGCGACGTGTATCCGCGGCCCTCCGAGCGCGTGGCGCCGGTGAGCCGCTCGTGGGCCGCGGGGTATCAGCCGGCCGCGGACGCCGAGTAAAACCCGCCGCTCAGCGGTTCACGGGCCGGAGGCCCGCGCGCGCCAGGAACGCGGCGCACGCGGGCACGGCCATCCCCGGTCCTCCCGTGCCGCTCGCGAGATCACGCGCGAAACGATCGAGATCCGCGGGCGTGTCGATCTCGTACGTCGGCTTGAGGAGCAGCGTCTCCAGGCCGAGCTCCGCGGCGCGCTTCGTCGCGCGTTCGAGCACGCCGGGCGACGTCCAGTCCACGCCGTCGAAGAGCGCAGGCTCGTGGTGCGTCGTGCCGATGAGGTAAAGGCCCCCCGCCCCCGTCGGTCCGAGCAGAGCGCGCTTTCGCTTGGCGGCGAGCCAGAGCAGACCCTCGAAGACCTCGTCGATCGGCATGAACGGCGCGTCGGTCGTGACGATCGCCGCCGCCTCCGCGCCCGTCGTGAAGAGGTGCTCGAGCCCGTGGCCGAGCCGCTTCTCGAGCTGCATCGTGCCGGCCGAGACGACGTGTTGCCATCGCCCGGGCACGAGCTTTTGCAGCACCGCGCTCTCCTCGTCGGATACGCTGAGCACCGCGCGATACGCCATCGGCAAGATGGCCAGCATGTTCAGCGCGTCGCCGAGGAGCGCCGACGAGAGCTCCGCTGCGGCCTCGGGGGAGAGCGGTGGAGAGAGGCGAGGCTTCGCCGTGCCTGCGATCGGAGCGCGAGCAAGGACGCCGAGCGCGAGCCTCTGGGGGCGGACGGTGGGGCGGGCGCGATGGTCGGCCACGCCTCGTCGTACCACGAGTTTCGTATCCTTGGCCAAGCGAGAGGCGGTCGATTCGAAGGCGACCTTTCAAGCCGGCCTTTCTTTGTCCGGCCTCGATTGCGTGGGGGTGGATCCTCTGAGACCATGAGCGTGTCGGCTCGGCGCCCGAGGCGTGGGGGCAGGGGCGCCGGGAGGCCCGCGGCAGGGCGTCCCGCCGGCGAGGAGGTAGCCGTGTCCATATCGACCATCCTCGACGTCGCGATCGGGATCTCCTTCGTCTTCATGCTGCTCAGCGTGATCGCCTCGGCCGTCACCGAGGCGATCTCCGGCATCCTGTCGCTGCGCTCCGTCACGCTGCGGCAGGGCGTCGAGCGGCTCCTCAAGGACCGCACGCTGACGGACAAGGTCTACGCGCATCCGCTCATCGACGGTTTGACGAAGGACGACGACAGCGACCCCTCGTACATCCCGTCGGACCTTTTTGCGCGCGCGCTCGTCGACGCGGTCGCGGGCTGGAAGGACGGCACGGATCGATCGCGAAGGCCGGAGCGGATGGGGCTGCTTCGCGGCATCCTGTCCATCCCGCTCCGCGCGCTGAAAGGCTTCTTCCGCAGGCTCTGGCCGAAGGCCGAGGGCGGAGGCGAGGGCGCGACGAAGAAGGCCGCGGTGAGCCTCGACGACTTCAAGAAGCGCCTCGCCGAGGCCCAGGACTTCGAGGAGGACACGCGCGTCGCGCTCACGGCGCTCGTGTCGGACGCGAGCGTCAAGACGCTCGAGGACGCGACCCAGCAGATCGCCGCGTGGTTCGATCGCGCGATGGATAGCGTCTCCGGCTGGTACAAGCGGACGGCGCACACCCTGATTTCCGTCGTGGGGCTCTTCACGGCCGTCGTGCTGAACGTGGACACGTTCCTCGTGCTCGACAGCCTCAATCGCGACGCCGTGCTGCGCGAGTCCGTGGCGTCGGCGGTGGCCGAGAGCGTGAAGTCCGAATCGGCCGTGGTGAAGACGGCCTCGGAGGTCACGACAGAGCAGAAGGCGAACGCGAACGCGAAGCCGCCCGAGGTCTTCGTCGACGAAAAGAAGACCGAGGAGCTCGTGCGCAAGCGCGTCGTCGCGGTCAAGCGTGGCCTCGACGAGCTCACGTTGCCGATGGGCTGGCCCGAGGGGCGCGGGTTCTTTTGCACGCCAACCGCCGAGGTCACGTGTGATCGACGCGCGGTGCCGGCGACGCTCGGCGGATTCGGGCGTCGCTTCGGCGGGTGGCTCTTCACGGCGATCGCGATCGCGCTCGGCGCGCCGTTCTGGTTCGATCTCCTGAACAAGCTCATCAACCTGCGCGCGGCCGCGCCGCCGCCGGAAAAGGCCCGCCCCAAGGAGCGCACGGCGGCCGCCCAGCCGCAGCTCTCGGCCAGCTCGGTCGGCTCGAGCGCGAGTACGCCCGTGCGTGAACAGGAGAGCGTGCGTCCCGTCGCCGCGCGTAGCAGTGCTCCGCCTCCTCCGCTTTCCTGAGCCTCACGATTCGCGAGGCGCCGGCTCGATCCACAAAACATGGTACGGTGCGCGTCGTGCGTTCGGTCACGCGCTCGATCCGCATGCGTAGCCTCGTCCGAGCCGGCCTCCTCTCGCTTTCCGTCTCGCTCTCGCTCGTTTCGGGCGGAGCGGCCGAGGCGTTCGTCTGGCCCAACGTGCCCGAGCGCATCGCTCGCTCGCTCGCCTCGCCCGACGTCTCCGAGCGGCGCGCCGCGGCGCAACGGATCGGCGAGCTCCCCTCGGAGCTTGGTGTTCCGCTCGCGCAACGCGCGCTCGGCGATCCCGACGTCGAGGTGCGGCTCGCGGCGGCCGAGGCGGCCATCGCGCTGCGTTTGTCGCGCGCCGGTGATCTCGTCATCGGCTGGCTCGGCGAGGGCGACGCGCGGCTGCGGCTCGCGGCCTGTGACGTCATCCGCTCCTCGCCCACGGATCGCAGCGTCGTGGCGCTCGGCCGCGTGCTCGGCGATCCGGATTCGAAGGTCCGCGTCGCAGCGGCGTCGGCCATGGGCAGCTCGGGTTTGCCCGACGCGGTCTCGCCGCTGCTCGGGCACCTCGACGACAGCGCGCTCGAGGTGCGCGTCGAGGTGGCGCGCGCGCTCGGCAGACTCGCCGATCCACGCGCAGTCGTGCCGCTCATCGGCAAGGTCCAGGACGCGGTGCCGGAGGTGCGTCGCGCCGTCGCGCGCGCGCTCGGCGAGCTCGGGGATGCGCGGGCCACGAGCGCGCTCATGATCGCGCTCCAGGACGGCTCGCAGGACGTGCGCGTCGAGGCCGTCACCGCGCTCGGCAAGCTGCGTTCGGACGAGGCCACGGCAGCGATCGCACCGCTCCTCGAGGCGGGATCGGGGAGCGACGCTGTCCTCGCGCCCAGCATGCCCGGCGTGCGGCCGGGGCAGGGGAGCGCGGGCGCGGGCGAGGTGCGCACGGCGGCGCTGCGAGCGCTCGGCCGCATCGGCTCGGAGAGCGCGGTGCGCGCGCTCATCGGCGCGCTCGCGAAGGACGATCCCTCCGCGCCACGCTCTCCGGTCCGCGAGGCGCTCGTCATGGCGGGCAAGAGCGCGGCGCCGCAGCTCGTCGCGGTGCTGTCGGGCTCGCCCTCGCCCTCCACGGCGGCGGGCGCGGCGCTCGTGCTCGGCGCGCTCGGCGCGAAGGAGGGGCTCGATCCGACCGTGCGCGCGATGCAGCGCGGCGTCCTCCCGCTCAAGCATGGCCTCCGCGCGCTCGCGCTCCTCGGCTCGTCCGAGGCTCTCCCCGCGGTGCTCGAGCTCCTCTCCGACGCCGATCCCACCGTGCGACGCGAGGCCATTCGCGCGGCCTCGGAGCTGCTCGATCCGGCGCGGCCCGATGGGCGCGCGGTCGATCCGGCGCGCGCGATGCTGCTCGACGCGGCGACCCCGCCCGACGAGAAGATCGAGCTCGTGCGCCTCCTCGGCCGCACGGGCTCACCGCGCGCGCATGACGTGCTCTTGCCGCTCGCGACCACGAAGTCGCGAGCGTTCCGGCTCGCGGTGCTCGAAGCGCTCGGCGCGTACGCGCCCGCGCCGCCGAAGGTCGAGGCCGTGCTGCTCGACGCGATCGCCGACGACGCGGCGGACGTGCGGCTCGCGGCGGCGGCGTCTATCGCGCGCGCGGGTGGCCCTTCGGCCGCGGCGAAGCTCCTCGAGCGGCTCCAGGTCGCGGCCGAGCAAGACCGCGGGGCGATTGGCCTCGCGCTCGCGGGGGCGCTCTCGCGCGCCACCGATCCAGCTCTCGCCGAGCGTGTTGGTGCGGCTCTCCCGTCGTCGCCCGACGTCGCGCGTGATGCTTTGCTCGAAGGCCTCGGCCGCATGCGCGGCGAGGCGAGCGGCAAGGTCCTGCGCAAGTTCGTCGCGTCTGGCATCGACGATCGACGCAAGGTTGCCGAGGCGCTCGCGGGGCATCCGGAGGCCGCGACGGTGCTCGTCCCGCTGCTCGGCGACGCCGATCCCGGCGTGCGCGCGAACGCTGCCTGGTCGCTCGGCGCCGTCGGCAAGAAGGACGCCGTGGCAACGCTCACGCGTGCCGTGACGGATCCCGACGTCGCGGTCGCGGGCAATGCGGCGGGCGCGCTCGGCCGCGTCGCGGCACGCGAGGGCGCTGCAGCCGACGTGCAGGCCTCGCTCTGCCGTGCGGCCACCGATCCCCGGCCCTACGTGCGCGCCAACGCCGTCGTCGCGCTCGGGCTTGCGGGCGCCTCGTGCGAGCCGGGGCTCGTCATGGGCCTCTTGCAACGGGATCGCTCCGAGGCCGTACGCCTCGCGGCCGCTGAAGCGATCTGGCGTGACGTCTCGCGTGCGCAGACGGGCAAGGACCTCGAGCGTCGTGCGCTCGCGCGATGTGCGGGCGAGGATCGCAACGCCACCGTGGCGAACCGCTGCGCGCGTCTTCCCGTGCGTGCGCCGGGCACCGACGACGTGCTCGTCTTCGTCGCGCCCGACGGCAAGGACGAGCCGCTCGCGCGCGCGCCTTATGCGCTCGTGCGGGAGGACGGACTCCTCCGCATGGGGATCGCGGATCGGCGTGGCGCCTTCTTCGAGTTCGTGGTCCCGAAGGGCACGATTCGGCTCGCGGTCCCGGCGCAGCTCGCGCGGTAGGCAAGCGTCCTCCCAAAAAACCGGTTTACAGGACGAACCATTCCGTCCTCACAGCTCCCGCGCATCCACGCACGCGAATCGCGGCCGGCCGGGCCCTGGCTTCGCGCGTGGGCCTGTCTTTTTTCCCGGGACCTGTGTCATCTTGGGCCGGGGCGCGGCTCGTTTTTGGGGCTCGCGGCAGAGATGCCGGGGCGCGGAAGGGCACGGACCTTGCCACGCTTCCCTTCGCCTGGAGGTCTTGCATGAAGCGATCGTCTTTTCTTCCCTTCGTCTTCCCTGCGCTCTGCGCTGCCTGGATCGGTGGCATCGGCCTTGGGCTCGCCGCGTGCGCAGACGACTCGGCGCCGGGCGAGCCGACCGGCGGCGATGGGGGCAGCGGCGGCAAGCAGCAGGACGGCTCTGGCGGCGAGCCGCCGGGAGGCACCACCACCGGCCCTGGTCCCGACGAGCCGCCGCCCCACCCGGACGACACCCTCGTCAAGATCATCGAGGCTCCCAGGCCCATCGGCTGCGTGGGCGTCGATCAGTCCAAGCCGACCACCTTCTTCGTCTCGGCCGACGACTCGAACTCCATGGCGTCGCCGGTCCACGCCCGCGACCTGCTCCGGCTGGGCATGGAGCCTTACCCGAGCGAGATCCGCACGCACGAATTCTTGAATTACTACCAGATCCTGTATCCCGCGGCCCCGACGGGCCAGCTCACCCTCTTTCCCGAGCTCGAGGCCGAAAAGGATGCCCCGGAGCAGCTCTATTTCCAGGTCGCCCTCCGCTCCTTCAACGCGATCGAGCCGCGGAAGCCGATGAACATCACGTTCCTCGTCGACACCTCGGGCTCCATGCAGGGCCCGGGCCTCACGCGGGCGAAGGCCGCGGTCTCGGCCATCGCGTCGCAGCTCGCGGCCGGCGACCTCGTGGGAATCGTCACGTGGGGCGCGGCGAACAACGTCCTGCTCGCCGATCACGTGGCCACAGGCCCGAACGATCCGGCGATCCTCGCCGTCACTGACGCCCTCACGGCGAGCGGCGGCACGGATCTCAAGAGTGGCCTCCATGCGGGCTACGACCTTGCCCAGAAGCATTATGCCCCGGGGCGCTTGAACCGCGTCGTCCTCATCAGCGACGGCGGCGCGAACGTCGGCGTCACGGATGCCGACCGCATTGCGATGGCGGCCGAAGACGCCGACAAGGAGGGCATTTATCTCCTCGGCATCGCGACGGGCCCGGCGCTCACGCACAACGACGCGATCATGGACACGCTGACCGACAAGGGCCGCGGCGCGTACGTGTATCTCGATTCCACCGACGAGGCCACGAACATGTTCGTCAAGCGATTCGACGAGACCATGGACATCGCGGCCCGCAGCGTCAGCGTCGAGCTCACGCTCCCCTGGTACTTCGACATGCAGAAGTTTTACGGCGAGGAATACGCGACGGACAAGACGGAGGTGGCGCCGCAGCACCTCGCGCCGAACGACGCGATGATCTTCAGCCAGGTCCTCAAGACGTGCGACCCGATGGTCGTCAATCCGAGCGATCCGGTCACGATTCGCGCCGTCTGGACCACGCCGATCACCTACGCCAAGCAGACGACGGAGGTCACGACGACGATCGGCGAGCTCCTCGCCGCACAAAAGATGGGGCTGCCGAAGGGCAGGGTGATCGTCATGTATGCCGAGGCCCTGAAGCGTCCGGGCAAGGAGAGCCTCACCAAGGCGCGCGAAGCGGCCCTCGCGTATGACCCGGAGCTCGCCGATCCGGTGATCGCCGAGATCGTCTCACTCATCGAGAAGCACCCGCAATTCCCGGCGCCCTGAGCTTTGCGGACATCAGCCTCGCGCCACCGCGGGCTCGAGCCCCCGTCCGCTCCGGAACACCAGCCCCACGAAGACCACGGCGAGCGCGGCCAGCGCGGCGGCCAGCGTAAAATGCCCCGCATACCCCAGCGCCTTCGCGGAAAACCCGCTCGCCGCCGCCGCCAAGCCGCTCGCCGCCACCACCACCGAGGCTTGCACCGTGTAATCGGCCCCCGCGTGCTCCGGGCGGCATGAATTCATCATCGCCGTGAACAGCGAGACCGTCGCCATGCCGCCCGCAATGTGCTCGACGCCGCACACCACCGCGAGCGTCGACATCGAAGGCGAGTGCCTCGCCGCGAGCGCATACAGCAGCACCGCGAGCGCTTGCAGCGTCCCGAACCCGAGGAGCGCGCGCCGATATCCGAGCCTTCGCACGAGCCCGCCTCCGAGCATGGCGCCGACGAGCCCCGCGGTGATCCCCACGATGTTCAGCGTGCTCACCTGCGTGAGATCGAGCCCCGCGCCCTTTTCGTCCACGAAGAAAGGCTTCAGCATGGCCGTGGCGAAATGCTCGCCGGCCTTGTAGACGAAGAGCAGCCCGAACCACGCGAATGCGCCGGGACGCGTGAGCCAGTAGGACAAACTCGGCGCCTCGCGGGCCGGGGGCTGTGCGCTCTCCGGCTCGCGGAAGAGCGCGATCGGCAATGTGGCGACGAGCAGCAGCGCGCCGAGCGCCGTCAGCGTGACCCGGAAGCCCGTCGCGTGAAAGATCCGGAGCAGGAGGCCGCCGCCGAGGACCATTCCCATGCGATAGGCCGCCACCTGGAGCCCATTGCCCCAGCCGAGCTCGTGCTTCGCGAGCAGGTTCACGGCGAGGCCGTCGGTTGCGATGTCCTGCGTCGCCGCGAGCAGGTTGACGAAAAAGACGGAGGCGAGGAGCCACGTGATCGTCGGCCCGCCGTTCGCGGCGGCGACGCCGAAGACGAGCAACACCGAGAGGAGCTGGATCGGCAGGATCACGCCGCGCCGCCGCCCGAGCCGGCCCGCGCCGCGCCGATCCAGGTAGGGCGACCAGAGGAACTTCAGCGCCCAGGGCGCCGCGAGCAGGTAGGTCAGGCCAATGGCCGGCAAGGACAAACCCATCGTCTTGAGGATCGCCGGCAGCGCGTCCTGGAAGAAACCATAAGGCAAACCTTGCGAGAAATAGAGGCTCGACAGCAATCCGAGCTTCGTCAGCGTGCTCTTCGGGATCGTCACACGGCCTCCTTCGTATCTTCGGCCGCCTCGTCGAGCAGGCCCTTCGCCATGCGTTTCGCCGTGGCCGCGGCCGAGCCCTTGGGCGTGAGGCCGGGCGCCGCCGCGGCGAGCACGAAATACCCCTGAATCGTCGCAAAAAGCCCCGCCGCCACGCCCCGCGCCCGCCGCGCGCCGATCACCTCGGCGACCAAACCTTCCAGCCGCTCGAGATCCTCCCGCGCCACCTTCTCGTACGCCGCGCGCACCTCCGGCTGCTTCACGGCCTCCGCCGAGATCGTCACCCACGCGGCCACCGCGGCCGGATCCGCGTCCTTCCCCGTCGCGAGATACGCATCGAGGAACGCGTCGACCTTCGCCCGCGCGTGGTTTGCCCGCGCGACCCGCGCAGAAACCCGCGCCCGTGCCCGTGCCGCGAGCTCGTTCACGCCCACGAGCAAGATCTCCTGTTTGTCGTGGAAATGGTAGTGCACGAGCCCCGGCGAGAGCCCCGCCGCGCGCGCGACCTCCTGGATCGTGGCCCGCTCGTAGCCGCGCTCCGCCATCACGGCGAGCAGCCCCTCCACGATCTGCCTCCGGCGCTCCTCGGTGTTCGACGGTCGGGCCATCGGTCGCTCCGTTGTTTAGTTGACCAACCTATAAACGAAAAGGCGAGCGAGGTCAAGGCCGGGCCCCCCTCGCCTCGTCGATCAGAGCAAATTCAGGTGGAAATGCGGCTCCGGCCCGTCCCGCTCGTCCATGAGCGTCACGCCCGGCTCCTGCTTCACGGCCTCGCGCAACGCCTTCTCCAGCGCGCCGTCCATGTTCCACGACCGCACGTCGACCGCGCCCGATTTCAGGTGCTTCGACACGTACGTCCCGCGCCCGATCTGCGCCTCGATCACCTCGCGCATCGCGCGGATCGTCCCTTTTCGTTTCTCCCCGCGGGAGGCGGCCTCGCGATAGGCGCGCTGCACCTCGGTCGCCGCGGCCTTGTTCTCGTAGAGCGCCACCACGTCGTCGCCGCGCTTCAGCTTGTCGTACATGAGCTGCGCCTGCCTTTGCGGCGTGCGCGTCCCGCCCGTCACGACGAGCCGCTTCTTCGTCGCCTTGTGATACCGCGCCGCGATGCGCTCGAGCCGCTTCGCATTCGTGTCCGTGAGGCGCAGATCGCGGGCGAGCACCTCCATGTGGTTCGTGCCCGCCACCTTCTGCAGAGGCTCGGGCGTCGGGTCCTTGCCCTCGCCGGCGCCGTCCTGCGTCGTCACGCGGAAGCTCTTCACGTCGTCGTGGCCGCGGCACGCCTTGCACGATCCCGCCGCGTTCTCGCCATTCTTCAGCTTCACGTCGAGCTGCTCGACCGTGCCGCCTTTGGTCACGAGCTCGATGCGGACCTTGAGCGCGTCCTCGTAGCCGCTCTTGATCTCCACGGTGGACGCCGCGTCCTCGTCGTCCCCTTCGCTCTCGCCCTCGCTCTCGTCGCCCTCGGGCCGCGCGCACGTCCGGAGCTCGAGCTTCTCGTAGCCCTTGCCGGCCGCGCGCCATGTCGAGCAGCGCGGCGTGTCCCCGGCCCGCGCCTCGCCCGGCGACACGACCATGAAGGCGAGCAGCGCCGCGGACATGCCCCACGCACGCAACCACGATTCCCGGAGACCGAGCACGACGACATACCTTCCTGCCGGGCCCCTCCGGCGCCGGCACAGACGCTTTCGCGCGCTCGCCCGCTGCCACGAGTCACGCCGCGTGTCAAGCGTTATGGCGCGCACCGCGGGAAAACGCGGCTCATCGACCGACCTTCATCACGCTCCCGCCGTTCGTCGCGTCCACCCAGAAGATACACGCCTTTCCGAGCGCGAAACGCGAAAGGCCCGTCCGTCCGCTCACGTGCACGCGCGGCGCCTCGGCCCCGCACCCGGCCGCGGGACAGCTCCGGATCGCGCCGTCCGCCGTGTCGCTCCAGTAGACGCGCCCCCCGGAGACCGCAACGTCGAAAGGTTTTTCCCCGGCCTCCGCCGGCTTGATCGCCGGAGGCTCGCTGCAATAGCCGCTTTTCGGGCAACGGTGGACCGTCCCGCCCGGCCGCCACGACGGAAAATAAAAGGAGTCGTTGTCCACCGCGACGGACGAGGGGAACGCGAGCGCGCTCGCGACGGTCGTCGCGCTTCCCCCGGGCGAACCCTGATAGATCGCACCATTGGCGTTGCCATTGCCGAACTGGACCCAGAAGAGCTGGCCGCCGCTCGCGAGGATCGTGTCCGGTCGGAAGAGCCCCGTGGCATATTCCTTCGGCGTCGTACAGTCGCCCGGCGCGCAGCCGTACACGCGGCCGTCGCTCTCGGCCGTGCCGCGATCCGTCCAGTAGACCGAGGCCCCGTCGAACGCGATGCGCCCGATCGTGCCTTGCGCGACGGACGACGTGACCTTCTGCCGCGTCTGCATGCACGCGTCCGCCGAACAGGACCAGAGCCCCTCGTCGTCCCCGTAAAACACATTTCCGCCCCGCACCACGAGGCAACGCGGCGCGACCGCGGTCGTGAGCGTCTCCGGCGCATCCGCGGTCGAGACGAACCGCATGACCTCGCCGCCCTCCTGGTTCACCCAGTACACGCCGTCGCTATCGGCCACGAGATCCACGGCGCCGAGCGCGAACGCCGGCCCTTCCGCGACGGGTTCGGGACTGCACCCTCCCTCGGGACACGGATCACATTCGAGCACAGGCGCGCCCGTGCCGCCGCCGCCGGTGCCGCTCATGGTGCTACTCCCGACATTGCTACCGCCGCCGGCTGCGGCGCTCGGCAGGCCCGCGCCGAGGCGGTCGAGGTCGAGCCAACAGGCGGTCACTGGGAGCGCGATCGCCGCGAGCAAGAGGCCGGGAAGGAAGCTTGGGCGCGAAAGCATGGCCGCAGTGTAACCCGCTCGCGGCGTGGTCGTGGTAGCCTCGGCCGCGCATGATGTCGGAATCGGACGAGGAGATCGCCGCGCGGCGCATCGGCACGTCGATCGGAAGCTGGATGATCGAGCGCGTGATCGGCATCGGCGGCATGGCGAGCGTCTTTCTCGGCCGCCGCGCCGATGGATGCGTCGCGGCCATCAAGGTCCTCCACCCTTATCTGCTCGACGTGCGCGAGCTCCGAAAGCGCTTCCTCCGCGAAGGGCCCATCGGCAGCGCGCTCGCGGCCGTCGGCCCGCTCTGCGAAGGACTGCCGCAGGTCTACGAGTCGGGCGTGGCCGAGGACGGCGCGGCGTTCCTCGCGATGGAGCTGCTCGACGGCGAGACCGTCTTCGATCGCATGGCGCGCAAGGGCGTGCTCTCCGTCGACGAGGTTTTACGGATCGCGCACAAGGTCCTCGACGTGCTCGTCGTCGCGCATGCATTCGGCATCGTGCATCGCGACCTCAAGCCCGAGAACCTGCACGTCGGTAGGGACGCGCGGATCAAGGTGCTCGATTTCGGCATCGCCCGCGTCGACACGCTGCCCGAGGGCACCGCGGAGCTGCCCGAGAAGACGGCGACGCGGACGGGCGTCGCCATCGGCAGCTACGAGTACATGGCGCCCGAGCAGGCCATGGGGAGAAACCAGGAGCTCGACGGCCGGACCGACATCTTCGCACTCGGCGCGACGATGTTCCGTCTGCTCGGCGGCCGCTACGTGCACGGTGAGCTCGAAGGTGCGGTCCTCCTCGTCGCGGCGGCCACGCGACCCGCGCCGCCGCTCGCGTCCCTCGCGCCGCACATCCCCGCGCCGGTGTGCCGCGTCGTCGACATTGCGCTCGCGTTTCACAAGGAGGCGCGTTATCCCGATGCGGCGACGATGCGCTTCGACGTTTACTCGCTCCGCGCCGGCAAGGCGCCGCCGTACGCGACGGCCGTCGCCGAGGGGCGTATTCGCGCCGGGGATCGCCCGCCCCGCTGACCTTGACTTTCTGCGTTTCGCACGGTCCCATCGGCGCCCGTGGAAACGTTCCAGATGTGCGGCTGGCCCGCGTGGGTGATTCTGCTCTTCGCGTTCGTGGGGTTTGGCCTCGCGGCTCTCGGCTTTTTGCTCTCGCTCATGAAGAAGCCGCTCGGTGGCGCGATCGTGGGCGGGGTCGGGATCCTCGTGTCGCTCGGCTCGGTCGGGATGGGGCCCGTCGGCGCGATGCTGGGCCGATCCAGGACGGACACGGCGCTTGCCGGGGATTACATCGACGCATCCCAGAGGGCGCGTATCCAAGAGATGGGGTATGCCGAAGCCGACGGTTGCAAGGACGTCGGCCTGGCCCTCGGGACCGCGCCGCTCCTCGCGTCCATCGGCGCGCTCGCCCTCGGAATCGTCCTCCACGGCCGCAAGAAGGGCTGATTCAGGCCGCCGCGTCGAGCCCGATTGCCACGACGAACCTTTTCGCGAGCGCCTCCGTCTCCGCCGCGCCAGGCAAACCCAGGACCCGCAGCGCCTCCTCGCGCCCGGCATCCCGCGCCCGCGGGGCCAAGAGTGCATGTGCAGCTTCCCGGCGCGCGGACTCCACGCGCGCCCGCGCCGCAGGGCCGAGCCGCCGCTGTGCCCAGGCGTCGATCGCATGGGCGAGCGCCGCGTGGCGCGCCTCGTCGTCGGCGATCTGCGCCATTGCGGTACGCACCTCCAGATCCTCCGCGAACGTCGCTTGCCACCGCGCCACGAGGGCGCCGAACGCCTCGCGCACGCAACCTTCGACTGCGTTGTGCGTCGCGAGCTCCTCCAGCGAAGCGCGTCGCGTCACGCCCGTCGTTTGTCCCGGCACACGCGCCCCGTACCGCCGCGCGAGCGCCCGCGTGCGCCGCGTGTGCCTCTGCTCCTCCTCGGCCGCCCGCGAAGCCGCCCGGAGGAGCCTTCGCGGCGCTCCGAGCGCAGCTAGATCCCGCCGTAGCTCCCGGAAGGCGATCACCGACCCGGCTTCGAGCGCGGCCGCGTGCACGAGCCATTCGCCCGCCGCTCCGAGACCCTTGGTGTCCCAACGTTTTTCCGGGCCGCCCTTCCCGAGCGGCCGCCGCCCCGCGCTGCAATCCGCCATCTGCGTGCACTCGATCGCGGGCATCGACCCGCCGTCTTCGAGCGGGAGCGACGTCGGCACGCACGAGATCCCGTTCGGGCATTTGCGCTGGCATTCGTCGGCGAGCCAGTCCCCGGCGTCCTCGACGCCGCCGTCACTGCTCGGTGGCAGGACCGGGATCTGCGCCACGTTGTCTGGACAGGGCCCGCACGAGATCCCCCGCGCCCCGAGCGCCGTCGTGGCGATGATCATGCCGAGGAGTTTTTCGAGTTGCCTCTTGTTCATGGCGTCGTCCTCAGGGTGAGGTGGGGATCAGAATCGAGCGCGTTTGCATCCCGCCGGGCGCGGGCGCCGCGCCGAGCCCGGGCGCGATCGTCCCGCTCGACGCCGACCGCGTGACCCACACGCGGAAATCGCAATCCATCGTTCCGGGCTCGATCGCGAGATCCGCGGGCTGGATCGCATACACGCCGGGATCCTCCACGAAGTACCGCGAAATCGGCCATGACAAACACGGGGCCGTCACGTCGAGCCACGTCTCGAACGTGCCGTCCGCCGCGTCCCAGTGGATCGAGATGGGCGACGCGCGTGAGGCCGTCGCGCTCGGGACCACGATCGAAAAAGGCGGCGGCGCCACGAGCTTGCTCACGAATCGCTCGCTGCCGCGCGAAAAGACGAGATCGAACTCCGTGGCGGTCGTCTCGAGCTGCGCCACGTACCCGAACCCGCCGGGGACGAGGGTTTGCGCCGGCCCGCCCGGCGCCTCGAGGCTCAAGCGATCGGGGTTTTCCAGGGTGACGCTCGTCCCGTCGCCGAGCAGCGTGACCAGGACCTGGGCCGTGCCGCCGTTCGTGCGCAGCTCGGCGAAGAGCGAAAGCTCCGCCGGCGTGAACGTGGTCGATCCGCGCGGCTCGGAAGGTTCGCTGCACGCCGGGGCGGAGGCGAGGAGCAAAACGGCGAGGAGCGGCGAGCGCATCCCCGAAGCTTACCCGAAAATCGCCTCCGCCGGGAGCGTCAGCGCCGCACGGCGCCGTGGGGTTTGCCCTCGCCGTACCCCGCGAGCGTCTGCACCCCGATCACCGCCTTTTCGTGGAGCTCCGGTAGGCTCCGCGCGCCGGCGTACGTGCAGGCCGATTGCACGCCCGTGATCATGTCGACGAGCAGCGCGCCCACGCTCTCCTTTCCTTCCTGGATGTAAATGCGTGACGTCGAAATGCCCTCCCTGAAGAAGCCTTTTTTCGCGCGCTCGAACGGATCGATGTCCGCCGTCCGGTCGTGCACGGCGCGGGCGCTCGCCATGCCGTAATTCTCCTTGTAAAGCGCGCCCTCGCGGTCTTCTTTCACGTCGCCGGGGCTCTCGTACGTGCCCGCGAGCGCGGTGCCCACCATCACGCGCGACGCGCCGGCCGCAAGGTACAGCGCCACGTCGCGCGGGTATTTCACGCCGCCGTCGGCCCACACTTGTTTTCCGTGCGCGTGCGCCTCGCGCGCGCATGCGAGCACCGAGCTGAACGTCGGCCGGCCCGCGCCCGTTTGCATACGCGTCGTGCACATCGCGCCCGGGCCCACGTTGACCTTCACGATGTCGGCGCCCGCCTCCAGCAAATCACGCGTGCCTTCGGCCGTGCACACGTTGCCGGCGACGAGCGGCACGGCGGTCCCGATGGCCTTCCGCACGGCGCGGATGGCCTCGATCATGCGCCGCTGATGGCCGTGCGCCGTGTCGAGCACGATCGCCGAGACCCCGATGTCGACGAGCCGCCGGGCAAACTCCGGCGCATTCGCCGAAATGCCCACTGCGGCCGCGACCATGAGCTCGCCGTTCGCAGACAAACTCGGCCGGAGCAGCTCCAGCCGCACGGCGTCGTCCCGCGTCAAGACGCCCACGAGCTTGCCCTCGGCGTCGAGCGCGGGCACGGCCTTCACGCGCGCCTCTTCCATGAGGAGGAATGCGTCGCGGTTCGGCGTGCCCGCGGGGATCGTCACGAGGCGCGAGGACATCAGCGCCGAGGCGGGCGTGTACTGGTCTCGATCGCGCAAATCCGCGTGTGTGACGATGCCGAGCGGGCGGCGCTCGTCGTCCACGACGACGACCATGTCGTGGGATCGTTTGCGAATGATGCCTTGCACGTCGCGCAGGCTCTCGCGTGGTGAGACCGCGAGGGGCGTGTCGTAGCGCGGATCGGCGCTCTTGATGTGCCGGACGATCCGCTCGGTCGTATCGAGGGCCATGTCCTGGGGGAGCACGCCGAGCCCGCCGAAGCGGGCCATCGTCTCGGCCATGCGTTTGCCCGTGACGGCATTCATGTTTGCGGAGACGATCGGGTGCGACCCGCCCGGAAAATCGACCGGCCGGAGATCGACGTCGAGGCGCGACACGCCCTCGAAATACCCTGGCGTCAGGAAGACGTCTTCGAGCGCGAGCTCGAGGTTTTCGTCTCGCTCGGGATGGAGGAATCGCATGCGGCAACTGTAGCCGAATGCGGGGAAAGCGACGAGTGGATGCTATTGCGGCGCGGCGGGCGCGGCAGGCGCGGGCTCGGCAGGCGCCGCGGGCGCGGGCTCCTTGGCAGGCTCGGGCGCAGGCGTGGGCGCGGCCGGCGGCTCGCTCGGCAGGGGTTTCGTGGCCTCGGGCTCGTCCTTTGGCTTCTCTGGAGCGGGCAGGAGGTCGCCCGTGAGGTTCAGGGCGAGGATGATGTAGGGGACGGCCTGCGAGACGTCCTGGCCCGTGCGATAAGGCGATTTCAGCCACCAGTTCGCGACGAGCAGGATCGTCGGCTCGAGCGCGGCGCCGTCCGGCTTCTTGAACGTCCACGCTGCGATGGGGCCGATGCGATGGATCGCGCCGGGCGCGCGGGTCTTGTCGTCGCCGGGAGCAAAATGTTCGTCGTTGTAAAACGCCCGTCCCGTCGTCCAGCGCAGGCCCACGGTCAGGCGGTTGTCGAGGCCCTGGTAGAGGAGATCGGTGTCGTTCGAGTACCAGAGGCCGCCGTCGCCCACGAGCAGATCGTAGAAAATATCGTAAAAGACGCGGTCGCCCTGGCGCAGCTTCATGTCGGGGCGGCCGAAGCGGAAGAGGTTACGCGCCGCGACGGGGCCGAACTTGAACTGGAGGTTCGCGCCGGCGATGAGCTGCGTCCCGGTCGTCGAATAGTTCTTCTCGGGATTGCCTTTTTCGAGATCTCCGCGCCGCGCGAGCTCCGTGTCGCTGTAGTTCACCTTCGTCGCGTCCGCCGTGGGATACGATTGCAGGAAGTTGAACGCGCCGAAGTATCCGATCCCCTCGTAAAGCGCCCAGAGCTGGAGGAAGCTCGCCGGCTGGATCTGGATGGTGGGGCCGCCGCGGGCGAAGGCGCCGCTCAGGGAGGGCGCGAGTCCAATGCCGATGAAATTGTCCCGTAACGCCGTGCTCTCGCTCTTGTAAAGGCGGTATCGGTAGACGAAGCGGGCGTCCGTAATGAGGCCGAGCGGATTCCACCGGAACAGCGTCAAATCGGTATAGACGATCCGGTGCTGTGGGGGCGGCCCGTCGCGGTACGCCTGGGCCTCGGCGTCCGGGGCGGCCGATAGGGTGAAAAGCGCCGCGAGGGCGGCGAGCGAAGGGGCGAGGAAGCGGCGCATGAGGAGCTCCGTGGAGAGGCGGTTACCTCTTGAAATGGGCATCCTATGGCTTTCTATCATTGGAGGTCAAGCGTTCTGGACGTCCTGACACAGGCAACGCGCACCTGCCGTTGACGGAGCATGGCGCCGCACAACGATCTCGTTTGGAACGGGAGAAGGCGGACTGGCCCGGGGCTATGCCGCATCGCGTAAAGTGTCTCGGGCGGTCACGACCTCGTTTTCGTTCCGACGGAGATGCGCTCCATGCGGACCTCGACACGCTCCGGTTTCTGGCTCCTCTGCCTACCCCTCGTCGCTTGCGGGGGCGCCGCGAACAGCGAGGTTTTCGGCGTCGACCCGCCGGCCGAGGACGACGAGGCACAGCCGCCGCAAATTCTCGCGAATCGGTTCCTCCTCGCCCTTCCTGGTCCAGAGGTGACCGAGGAGATCACGCTGGAGCTCGACAAGTCAAAGGCGCTCGAAATGTTCGGCGAGGAGGCCGCGCGGCGCATTCGTATTCTCGACGTCGACTCCACGGCGTTGCTCGGCCACGTCCTCGACAGCATCCGCGATGCCTGCGGCACGGGCTGGAGGATCGATCGGAAAAACCCCGGATACGATTGCGCGCAAACGGCGCTCGGCCGGACGTTCGGGCCCATGTGGCGGACCTCGGCCGAATTCGGCCTCGTGCGGCTCCTCGGCATGACGCCTGCGAATACGGAGCTCTCGGGGACGAGCCTCGAGACGTTCGCGGCGCTCGTCGAGCAAAACCCGGGCACGTTCCGTTTCGATTTTCCCCAGGTGCTCGCCGAGAGCCTCGGCATCGGCCGCACGGATCCCGTCGTGCCCACGGATGCGCTCGTTCGTGCGCTCCAGGAGAACCTGCTCGGCACGCATCCGGGGATCGACAATTCCGCCGGAACACTCCCGGTGACCCTCTATGACGCCCTGAAAGACCTTTCGACGTTGCCCGAGAAATTCGGCCCCGTGCCGGGGGCGCATCCCGGCGTGCTCGTGCCGGACGACGCGTTTTTCGCCACGCGGAGCGACGTGCTCGGCCCCGATTTCCGGATGCGTGTGGTCGCCGAATCGCACCTGCGCCGCGTGCGCGGCGTCGACCTCTCGTCCGGCGGCGGCGACATGTTCGTGATGGAAGGCAGCACGCCGCTCTCGTTCGATTTCGAGGATCCCGAGCGGCTCGTGATCCAGGGCGTCGCGGACGTGCCCACGGTCGACATGCGGTTCGCGACCGTCGAGGCGGACCCTTTTATCCCGTCTTGCGAGGCCGATCCCCGCTGCCGCCCGTTTTTCCTGGAGTCGATCGTGACGAGCGGCGCGCGGCGCGCGTATGGCCGGCGTTCGTACGATCGTTGCTACGTCGAGCTGAACGGCGAATGCCTGGTCGGCGTGGAGATCGGGCAGGGCGGCGCGCCGCCGGGGTGGATCACGTTCGCGAATGCGATCCGGGGCGTGACCGTGCCGGAGCCACGATTCTTGTGGGATCTGCTCGCGGAGGTTGCGCAGATTTCGCTCCACGATCCGACGGGCGACGGCACGCCGGACATCCCCGAGGGCGCCGCGCGGCCGGTGTTCGCGCTCCAAAACGTGCCGATCGGGCCGAGCGGCGCCGAGCTCGTGCGAGCCATGCGTCCGACCTTGCAATCACAAGCGGACCTGATGGCGAACGTCATCGTCGGCAGGTTCTGGGAGAACAACCACGACCTCGATTTTTATGTGCGTCGCGGCGCGGAAGGCGGGCTGCCGCTCCTGTATTTCGTGGCGCCGTCCGATCGAAAGCCCGATCCGGCAGGATTCGATCGTCCGAAGCCGTATGCCTACGAGCGCCCCGGGTTCTTCACGAGCCCGGATCTCGCCGAGGGGAGCCGCATTTCCAGGCGGCAAATTCCGGGCGTCCTCGATACGGAGCACGAGAAGGTGCCACTTTCGCCGGGCGAGCTCGTGCTTTATGCGCAGGACGACACGCGCGACGTCTACGAGATCCGGATCCTGGTGCCCGAGGAGGAGGGACGCGACATGGTGGTCGATTTCGAGAAGGTCGCCTCGCGGAGGTCGCGATGACCACGAAACGATGCGCTGCCCTGCTCGCCCTCCTCGGCGCCTCGGCCGCGGGCTGCGTCGAGCCCGTCACGCTCGCGCCGCCCCCGCCCGAAGGCGAGCTCGCCGTGGGCGAGAGCCGCGAGGTCACCTTGCGGTTCTTGCGGCTCGACGTGGAGGATTTCGCGCAGACGCTCGGCCCGGAGGAGCTGCGTCGGTTGCCGCGAAAAACGCTCGAAGAAACCTGGCTCTTCGACATGGAGCTCCGGCCGCTCGTGGAGAATGCGCTCGATCGATTCACGCGGCTTCCCCTGGAGGAGGCGAAGGCGCTGCCGCAGCCCGCGTGGAACATGTTCGCGCTGCTCAACATGACGCCGGCGAGCGCGCGGCTCGATGGCACATCGCTCGCCGGGCTCACGGCCGTAGGCGAGGCGGTCGGGATCTCGCCGTCGCGGATCCTCGCGGATCTCGCGGGCGTGGGGCCGAACGAGCCGCTCGCTGCGCCCTCGGCCGTCACCGACGTCGTGCTCGATCAGGTTGTCGCGACGCACCCGCGCGCGCGCGTCCGCAGTGGCCCGGTGACCGCCGATCACCCCGAGGGGTTTTACGATGTGGAGAAGGGCAAGATCGCCCTGACCCTTTACGACGTGGCCACGGATTTTGCTTCCCTCTCGGAGCGGTTTGGCCGGGCGCCGCTCGATCCGGCGCGTCCGGAGGGCCCTGCGCACCCGGGGTTTCTCCGGTCCGCCTCCGGCCTCTCGACCGCCGAGGGTGGCTTCCGGATGACGGTGCGACTCGACGTGAATGCGCTGCCGTACCGGGGCATTGACGCCTCGCACGCCCGCGTCGCCAGTGTGAACTCGATCGGCGGGCAGATGGGCCACGCCTTCGATTTCTCGGATCCCCATTGGCTCGACGTTCAGGGGCTCGCGGAGGACCTCTCGATCCGGGAGATGACGATGACGATCGCGGAGGACCCGACCTACCTCGCGCCCGGGACGAGCCGCGATCCGCGGCCGCTCGGCAATTCGCCGGTCTGGAATGCAGCGCCGTGGGCCGAGGAGCGGGTCCTCGCCGAGACGGGGCGGCGCCTCGCGGCGCGGATTTCGCCCCATTGCACCACGTATTCGCCCGCGGGCGAGGTCTCCGATCCCTTCGAGGCCGTACGGGTGTGCATCGACGCGGAAGGCTGGGTGAAGATCGACGTGGATCCGAGCGTGATCCTCACAGTGCCGCCGCCGCAGCCATCCTATTACTGGGACATGCTGCTCGAAGTCGCGCAAGCGCGCATGCACGACGGCGGGCTCGTGGAGGGCGAGGCGAATGTGGTGATGCCCGTGCACGACGTGCCCGTCGGCGTGCGGACGGAGGAGGTCGTCGCGCGGATCCGGGAGAACATCGAGACGAACCCCGCGGCGCTCCGGGACATGGCCGAGGCGCTGACGCAAAACACCCGCGGCGACGCCGATTTCTTTTACGTGCAGCCCGAGGGCACCGCCGAGGATTGGCTCTATTTCGTGGCGCCCGAGGACATCCGCAAGGACGCGGAGGGCAAACCCGTCCGACCGTATGCTTACACGACCCCGGGTTTCTTCGCGGATCCCGCGCTCACGCGGAAGGTCTCCTCGCGTGTCGAGCTCGACGGGGACACCACGCACGAAAAGGTGCGTATCGAGCCGGGTGATCGGCTCTACGTGAAGGACGCCGAGGGGCGCGTCTTCGAGATTGTCGCGGAGGAGAAGCCGAGCCTGCACAGGCTCGCGCTCGTCGTGACGCGCGCGTCGTGAATCGATCGAAGGGGGAGAGCATCATGTCACGTCGTCCGCTGCGTATCGCGTCCCTGCCCCTCGTCCTCGGCTCGCTCGTCGCATCTCAAAGCGCGAGCGCCTCCGGGCTCGACGCGCCGCTCGTGGGGAGCGGGCAATCCGGGCCGACGATCTCCGATGGCGCAGCCATCCACTGGAACCCCGCGGCGCTCGCCGATATCGAGCGCCCCGAGCTTTTCGGCGGCGCGGGCCTCGTCGCAGGGAGGGTCGGGTATCGTCGCGAGCGGCGTGGGGTTTACCAGACGCCCGATAGTTTGCGATTGCGCGGCCCCATGGCGACCGGCGAGACGGACCCCGGCAAGCGAGGTTTTTCCGAGGAGGTGGCGGCGACGCCCCTCGCGCCGACAGGGGATCTTTTCTTCGCGTTGCCCATGGCTCAGCGCCGGCTCGTCCTCGGGCTCGGCGCGTACGTGCCTTATGCGGCAGCCCTCGACTTTCCGGCGAACGGTCCGCAGGCGTGGCAGCTCCAGCAGGCCTTCATCGTGGCGTCCTACGTGACCGCGAGCGCGGCCCTGCGCGTCCTGCCAAACCTCTCGTTCGGCGCGGGCGTCTCGTACGTGGGCGGGCTCGCGAGCCTCCGCAAGAAGCAAGATCTGGCGGAGCTGCCTGAAATCCAGCACGCGTTCTCGAATCCACCGATTGGCCAGCCAAACGAGTTCGGGCCGAACGCGCCTAGCCACGTGCGTGAGCTCGACGTGCTGTCTCGGCCCTTTTCGCTCACGAACGCCCTGAGCCACGGGGTCTCCTTCAATGTTGGCGTTCTGTATCAGCCCTCCGCGGACGTGCGCCTCGCGCTCGCCTACCAGCACGGCGCGCAGATGCGTTATCGCGGCCGCTTCGCGCTCGACAAGAACGATCCGTTTTTCACGCAGGACCTCGCCGCGCAGGGGCTCCGATATCCGCCCCTCGTGGAAGGAGACGCCGAGCTTGCGTTCCGGCTCCCGAAGCGGATCACGGCCGGCGCGTCGTATCAGGCGACGAGCGCCTTCCGCGTCGACGGGTTCGTCCAGTACGTCACCTATTCGGACGTGGACGCGTTCGTCGTGACGTCCCGATCGCCTTCGCTCGCGCAGCCGAAACTCGGGATCGGCCCCTCGGTGCGGGCGATCCTGCCGCGGAAATGGAACGACACGGTGTGGGTGGAGGCCAATGGGCGGTTCGCGATCTCGCGGCTTTTCACGATGTCGGCGACGGTCGGGTATCAATCGCCGGCCTCACCCGACGAGACGATCGACGTGGGCTCGCCGGACGGGCACCGTTTCATCGGCGGCCTCGGGGCCGTGGTCCGGGCGACGCAATGGCTCGACCTGCACGCCGACGCGCGCGCGCAGGGGATCCTGCCGCGGACGGTGACGACCTCGCGGAGCGACGTCGCCAATGGCAGGTACACGATGGCGATCGGATACCTCGGCGGGCATGCGAAAGCGCGGTTCTAGCGCCGCCGGCGTGCGCGTCGACATTCCGAAGGGCACCCGCGTGCTCTCTGCGCAATCGTTCCCGCACCCGCGGGACCGGACCTAGCACCTCGATAGGAGGGCCGCCGCTGTGCGCACGTGCTCGTCGAAGGCCGCCTCGATGAGCCGCCCGAGGCCCTCGTGCTGGCCTTCCCGGGCCGCCCGCTCGACGTCGGCGGAGCGGCGCGAGAGGCGCGTGGCGCCCATCATGCCGGCGCTGCCTTTGAGGTTGTGCGCGAGGCGCTCGAGCGTGCGGAAGTCCCCTTCCGAAAGCGCGGCGGCCATGTCCTCCACGGTGCGCCGCGAATCCCGGACGAAATCGGCGACCAGCGTCGCGAGCGGGTTTTCCTCGTCGAACGACGCGACGAGCCGGATCCGTTCGAAGGCCTCCTCGTCGAGGACAGGCTCGTCCGGGTCCCGTGGGGCCGGGATCTGCGAGGGCGCGAGCGTCTTCGGCCGTTCGAGGGCCGAGCGCGTGAGCGCGGCGACGAGCTCCTCGATACGAATGGGCTTGGAGACGAAATCGTCCATGCCCGCCGCGAGGCATTCCTTCTGGTCCTCGTGCATCGCGTTCGCCGTCATCGCGACGATGCGGGGCCTGCCCCGGAAGGGGCCCGGAGCGCGGAGGCGGCGGGTGGCTTCGAGGCCGTCCATTTCGGGCATCTGGACGTCCATGAAGACGACGTCGTATTCCTTGCGCGTGACGGCCTCGATGACCTCCAGGCCGTTCGCCGCGATGTCCACGCGATAGCCGAGCCGCTGGAGCAGGAGGCTCGCGACTTTCTGGTTGACCACGTTGTCCTCGGCGAGGAGGATCCGCAGCGGGTGGCGCTCGCCGAGCGAAGGATCCATCGCCGAGGCCCGCGGGGCGCGCGAGGGGCGCGCGACCGATTGCGAGAGCGCGCGCATGATCGCGTCGAAGAGGCTCGATTGTTTGATGGGCTTCGAGAGGCAGGTGGCGCCGAGCCGCGCCGCCTCCCGATGCGTGGCGAGGTCGCTCGACGTGAGCAAGAGGAAGGGCAGCTCCGCGAGCCGAGGATCCTGGCGAATGGCGGCGCCGAGCTCGAAGCCATTCATGCCCGGCATGGCGACGTCGAGCAGCGCCAGGGCGACCGGCAAGGGCTCGTCCGGCGGCAGGACCTCGGCGCGGCGCCGGAGCAGGTCGAGGGCCTCGTCGCCGGACGCGGCGAGCATCGGCGTGAGGCCAAAGGCGCGCGTCTGGTCGGCGAGGATGCGCCGGTTCGTGGCGCTGTCGTCGACGATGAGGACGTGTTTGCCCGAGAGATCCTGGCCCGCGATGGCGAGGGCCTCCGAGAGATCCCGCCCGACGTCGTGCGCGGGGGTGGTCTCGATCGTGAAATGGAACGTCGTGCCGACGCCCTCCTCGCTCTCGACCCGGATCTTCCCGTGCATGAGCTCGACGAGGCGCTTGCAGATCGCGAGGCCGAGGCCGGTGCCGCCATACCTGCGGGAGATCGAGGCGTCGACCTGGGAAAACGATTGAAACAGCCGCCCGAGGCGGTCTTTCGGGATGCCGATGCCGGTGTCGCGCACGGAAACCTGAAGGGCGAGTTTTCCGGGCGACGAGGGCTCGTTCGCGGGGACGATCTCCACGAGGACCTCACCCGCGGCGGTGAATTTGACCGCGTTGCCGAGGAGGTTCACCAGGATCTGCCGGAGGCGGGTCACGTCGCCGAAGATGCCGGGCGGCATGTGTGGGTCGATGAAGGCGCCGAGTTCGAGGCCCTTCTTGCGCGCCGCGACGGCCACGAGGTCGAGGGCCTCCTCCACGCAGGGGCGGAGCGCGAAGGGCTGCTCTTCGAGGTCCATCAGGCCCGCCTCGATCTTCGAGAAATCGAGGATGTCGTTGATGATGGTGAGCAGCGCCTCGCCGCTCTGACGGATGGTCTCGACGACGTCGCGCTGGTCCTCGCCGAGCGGGGTATCGAGCAAAAGCCCCGTCATGCCGAGGACGGCGTTCATGGGCGTCCGGATCTCGTGGCTCATCGTGGCGAGGAACCGCGATTTCGCCGCATTGGCGAGGTCCGCCTCCCGGCGCGCTCCTTCGAGCGCGGCGTTTTTCGCTTCGAGTTCCTCGCTCGCGAGGTGCTGCGCGGTGACGTCGATGAAGAGCCAGAGCCTGCCGCGGTGCTCGCGCTCGCCCGTGGCCGTGCTGGAGATGCTGAGGACGCGGCGCGGCGGCCCTGCGAAGACCCACCGCGCGTCGCGGAGCTCACCGTCCCGCTGGTTCATCACGGCAAGCGCGCTCCGCCGGAGGCCGGCGCGGTCCTCGGCGCGGCTCCAGAGGCCGGCCATCGCGCGGGCCACGCGGGCCGGCTCGTGCGCGCCCTCGGGCAGGCCGAGGAGCGCGGCCGCGGCCTCGTTCACCCACGCCTCGGACCCGCGGTCGTCCACGAAGACGAGGCCATGCGGGAGGGTCTGGAAGACGGCGTCGAAGCGGGCCGAGGCCGCCGCGGCAAGCTCGGTCTTCTGCACGTGCCGCACGAGCAGGTGGAGGAGGGGCAGGACGGAGACGAGGGCGCGCTGCTCCTCCTCCGAGAAGGGCGCGATCTCGCGGCGGACGAGGGCGAGGCCGCCCGCGTCCTCGGCAGACGACCAGGGCAGGATGGCGAGGCTGCCGCGGAGGCTCCGCGGCAAGCCCATCTCGCAGGTGACGACCGTGTTGAAGACGGGGCGGGCGGATTCGAGCGCGCCGGCGAAGATGGCGGCGTGCGTCATGCCATCCGGCAGGACGCCGGCCGGGGCGCTCGCGAGCGCGACGGCCGTGACGGGATCGATCCGGCGGAGCGCGAAGACCGCGTCGGCGTGGAAGCGCTCGTGGAGGACGGCGAGCACGCGGGGAAGCGCGGCGTCGGGCTCCCCGGCGCCGAGCGCGGCGAGCAGGGCTTCGGGCGTGCTCGTGGCCATCACGCGGAGGCGGCGAACGAGAGGATCGCGCTCGTCACCTGCTCCGGGGCGCTCCAGTGCGGCGTGTGGCCGGTCGCGTCGAGGACATGGAGCTCGGCGCGGGGAATGTGGCTCGCGAGGAACGTGCCGACCGACATGGGGACGGCGACGTCCGCCTGCGACTGGAGCACGAGCGTCGGGACCTCGAGGTTCGGGAGATCCGCGCGGTGGTCGGACTCGAAGATGATGTGGGCGACGGTGAGGGCGATGTCCGGCCGCATCGCGAGCAGGGTGTGGGCGAAGTCGCGGGCGAGGTCCGGTTTGTCGGGGTTACCCGTCACGATCGGGGCGAACCCACTGGCCCAGGCGTGGTAGTTCGTCTGCATCGCCTCGTAGAGCCCGTCGAGGTCGGCCCGCTTGAAGCCTCCCTCGTAGCCCTCGTCGTCGAGGTAGCGGGGCGAGGCGCCGAGCAGGACGAGCTTGCGGAAGCGGCGCGGCTCTTCGATCGCGGCGAGCAGGCCGATCATGCCGCTCATCGAGTGGCCGACGAAGACCACGTCTTCGAGGGCGAGCTCCTCCAGCAGGTTGAGCACGTCGATCGCGTAGCTGCGCAGGCTCTGGTAGCGGCGCGGGCTGTAGGCGGAGAGGTCCGAGCGCCCCGCGCCCACGTTGTCGAAGACGAGGACGCGGTGCCGTTCGGCGAGGGCGGGCATCTGGTGCCGCCATGCCGTCTGGTCGGTCCCGAACCCGTGGGCGAGGACGATCGTCGTGTCGCCAGCGCCGAGGATGCGCGCGTTGTTTTGCTGGGAAGGAGCGAGAGGCATGGGGGGCTCGTCGAGGTTACGAGCCCTGCGCGAGGAAAGGAAGGGAATGGCCGCGTGGAAAGGGGGCGAGGATCGTGCCCTCGCTTTCCCCGGAGGCGTCAAAATACGAGCGCGATCGCCAGGGCTTCCTCGACGTTGTGGATCGGCTGCTTGTTCACGAAGACCGGCGCGTAGGTGGCGCTGACCTTGGCGACGAACAGCGGCGCGATCCACCATTCGAGCTTGGCCGTGGCCTCGGGCGCGAGGGGAAAGCCGAGCGCTTCCTCGGTGCCGGCGTCGGGGGTCGTCTGGAAGTCCGCGTCGACGAGCTTTTGGCTCGCGGAGAAGCGGCCGATGCGCACGGCGGCGCCGAACACGAGGGCGATGGGCCAATCGAGCTCGCGCAGACGGAAGTTGATGCCGGGCGCGACCGAGAGCTGCGCGAAGTCGGGCACGCCGGCGTTCGGGTCGATGGCCGTCTGGAAGCGGGCGACGACCGGGATCGAAAAATGCGGTCCGAGGTGCAGCTCGAGCGCGGCGCGGGGGTAGATGCCCGGGACGAGCCCGCCTTGCCCGACGACCTGGTAGACGCCGGCGCCGGCCTCGATGTGGAAGCCGATGCCGGCCAGGCCGTACTTCGGCTTGAGCCGCCGCGGATCTTCATCGTCGTCGGCGCGGGCCGCGCTCGAAAAGAGCAGCAGGGCGGCGCAAGAGAGCGAGAGGAGGCCGGCTTTTCCCAGGCAAACGCCGCGTCGCATGGAGATTTAGTATCGAGGAGGGCTTCTCGGCGTCAAGGAGCGTTCGCCGAGACGATCACATTTTGGGGCGATGCGTCAGGGGCCTTCGAGGGTGAAGGTATCCCAGACGGCCCCTTTGTCGTCAATCACCTGGCCGGAGAGCGTCGTGCCCGTTGCGTCGAGGACGACGGCGTGGCGGACGGTGCCCGACGCGGCGCGCATCGCGCAGATGGGGCGATCGACGTTCTCGTCCACGTTCGCGAGCGAGGCGCCGCCGCCGCCCGTCGTGATCCACGTGATGTCGGGGAAAGCGAATCGCTCGTAGCCGTGCATGTGGGCCTGGATCACGAGCTTCACCCCGTGCTGCACGAAGAGCGGTTCGAGCTCGGCGCGTGTCGCGGGATCGTCGGATTTGTCCCCGCACGTGACGATCGGCTTGTGGAGAAAGACCACCGAGAATCGATACCCGGGCTTCGACGCCGCGTCGGCGAGGGATTGGGAGAGCCATTGTCCCTGTTCGGAGGCGAGGCCGAGGGGTTGTTCCGTGTCGAGGGAGAAGAACCACACGCCGCCCGATTCGAAGCGGTAATGGTCGCCCGCGCCGTCGAACCCGGCGTTGCCGAAGAAGCGTCGATAATAGGCCTCGTATTCCTCGGGGACCTCGAGCTCGTGATTGCCGAGGGCCGGGAAAAACGCGCCCTGCGCGAGCATGGGGCGCATGGCGGGGAACCAGGACGCGTAGGTCTCGAGGCCGGATTCGTAATATTGAATGTCGCCGCCGTGCAGCGTGAAATCGGGGTTCATCGGCAGGACCTTGTCGAGCACCTTCAAGGTGAGACGATTGAGGCCCGGGTTCGTGTCGCCGATGGCGAGGAAGCGGAGATCCGCGCCGTCGGGTTTGGCGGCGCAGACGCGGCCTTTCGCCGCGGGATCGGCGGCGAGGTGGTATTCGACGCAGGCGCCGGGCGTGAGGTTCGAAAGGACGGCCTCGTGGGTCCAGTAGGTGCCGGCCTCGTCGGGCGGCGCGCTCGGATCGAGGACCGCTTTGCGTGTCGTGGGGACCTCGTACGTCGTGACGGTCGAGGTCGCTTCGCGCGCCTCGCCGCCCTCGGGCGTGAAGACGACCCCGCCCGCGACGCCTTCCCGGCACGCCTCCCAGCGGACGACGGCGGAGGTGCGATCGACGCGGAGCGACCACGGTCCCTTGCTCACGCCGGTGCCCGGACAGCGATCGTCCGTGGGCGGGGGCGGAGCAGGAGGCTCGGCGGGGGAGGGATCGCTGCAACCTGCGGCGAGCGAGGCGGCGATTCCGAGGACGGCGAGGAGGCGAGGGGAAGGGGCGGGCGTCGGCATGCGCCCGCAGTGTACTCCCGCTCAGGGCGTCGAGGTGAACTTGCCGGTGCGAACTTGTTGGAGGACGAACGAGCTTTCGCTGTCGAAGGCGGAGTCCGGGGTGCCGCGGCGCGAGCGGGTCATCTCGATGTTGACGTCGCACGTGGGAGGCGGCTGGTCCATCGTGCCCGTGACCTTCAGCGAATTGGCCGGGATCGTGTGCTTGCCGGTGTCGCCGGGGACGTCGATGGTTTCGAGGAAGATGCAGGGGCCGTTGAGCTCGATGCGCACGTCGTCGTTTGAGCCGGACGGGGTCCAGGTGACCTCGAGAGCGGCGGCGCGCGAGGCGGACGTCTGGGCAAGGGTGAGCGTGAAGGGCGCGGGCAAGGTGCCGCGGCTCGAGGGCGCGTTGTCGCCGTCCGCGCGCTGGAGGTCGACGGCGAACTCGGTGCCTTCGGCGGCGGTGTCGAACTCGGCCTCGTAGACGCCGGTATCCTGGGTCTGCATCTCGACGCGCTTGTCACCCCCCGAGGCGAAGATGCGGTCGCCGCCCGAGAGGTCGACGTAGGTGTTGCTCTCGTCGCCGCCCACCTTGAGCGTGGCGATGAGGCGGGTCTCGGTATCGCTTTCGGCGGTGGCGGAGAGGATGGCCGCGATGCCGCCGGTCTTGACGTTCTGCGAGTCGACCGTCTCCTTGCAGCCCGAAAGGACGCCGAGGCCGACGAGGGCGAATGCGGTGAGGCAACGTGTATTCATGGAAAGCCACTCTTTCTTCAAGGGCGCCCGCGGGGCGGGGCGCTGCTCCGGTAAGAATACACGAATCACCGATCCCAGCGGGGGGCGACGAGCCTGCGGTTTCCCTCTGCGCTGCGCGGCGCGTCCGGATCGTCGAGATCCTGACGATCCCAGAGCTGGCAGGTGACCTGGCGGTGGCGCTGATCGAGCGCCTCGCAGTAATTCGAGTAGATGCAGCGTCGCACCTCGGCGCCGCGGCCTTCGCGGTGCTTCTGGAACCAGTCGGGATCGGCGAGGGATTGGCGCGCCGCGGCAATGAGATCGGCCTCGCCGCGGGCGAGGATCGATTCGGCCTGGACGAACGTGCCAATGCCGCCGGCGGCGACGGTGGGCGTTTCGAGGCCCTCGGCGCGGAGGGCGGCGCGAATGCGGGCCTGCTTTTCGACGTGGCGCGCGAAGGGGCCACGCGCGTCGGAGAGGGCGGTGGGCATGCACTCGTAGCCGCTCGGCCCGGTGTAGGGATAGGCGGCCTCGCCGACCTTGGGTTGCTTCGAATCCTCGAATTTGCCGCCCGTGGACAGGGAAATAAAATCCATGCCGGCGCGGGCGAAGAGGAGGGCGTAATGGATCGCGTCGTCGATGCGGCTGCCGCCTTCGATGATCTCGTCGCAGAGGAAGCGGCATCCGACGGTATACGAGCGGCCGACGGCCTCGCGCACGGCGGCATGGACCTCGAGCGGTAGGCGGGCGCGTGCGTCGCGCGAGCCGCCATAACCGTCCTTTCGATCGTTCCGGGCGGAGAGGAACGAGGCCATCGTGTAGGCGTGCGCGTAATGCAGCTCGACGCCGTCGAACCCGGCGTCCTTCGCGCGTTTTGCGGCCTCGGCGAAGAGCGAAGGCAGGGTGCGGGGAAGGTCGCGAATGTGGGGCTCGTGGACGTCGGTGACACGCTCGCGCGCCCCGAAGCGGAGCGCTTCGAGCTCGCGGGGATCGAGGATCCGATCGAGCATGTCGTCGCTTGTGGTCCGCAAAAACTCGCGGATGCTCGCGTCGGGGGCTTCGGCCCACCAGGCGTCGCCGGTCTCGCGCTCCAGGTTCTTCCGGTGCGCCGGGGTGAGGGCGAGGTGCGTCTCCAGGAATTTTTCGTGCGGCGGGCGCCTGCGGATGCGCAGGAAATCGATGATCTGGAGGAAGAGGCGGGTGCGGCCGCCGCTCGTTTCGCGGACGCGGCGCGTGAGCTCGGTGAGCCCGGGGACGAACCGATCGTGCCCGATGCGCAGGAGCGGCCCGCTCGGGACGTCCCGGATCCCGGTTGCCTCGACAACGAGCACGCCCGGCTGTCCCTCGGCGAAGCGGCCGTACCAGTCGAGCACGTCCTTCGTGACGAACCCCTCCTCCGTCGCGCGCCACGGGACCATGGCGGGCACCCAGGTGCGATCGGCGAGCGTGAGGCCGGAGGCGAGGGTGAGCGGCGAGAAGAGGCGCGAGCGAGCGGCCTCGTCGGCCATGGGAGGCCGGTCCTCGGGGAGGGGATGGCGGATGCGCTCCTTTGGCTTCCACATGGCGGGATGGGGGAGGAAAGACTCCGAACCACGTGCGGGCCGAAGCGCAAGGAAAAACCGGTAGGCGTCGCAAATTTGCCGCGCAACGCGCAGGGTTTTACCGTGGAGTTTCGCAGCGCCAAACCATGGAGTCCTTCGACCAGTCCCTGAAGTATTTGCTGCAGCACAGGCCCGAGGCCTTCCTGCAGTTCGGGCTCGGCGACCCGACGATCCAGGTGCTCGGCCCGTTACCGAGTGATCTGCCCGCGCGCGGGCGCGACATCGACGGCAGTTACCTGATCGTCCGCGATGGCACGCGCACCGTGGCGCACCTCGAGTTCCACCGCCGGCACCAGGGGAGCACCGAGCTCTCCATCGACATCGCCGAGGCGCAGATCCGCCTCTACCGCCGCGAGCGTCTCCCCGTGCTCTCGCAGGTCTGGGACCTCTATGGCGCCGCGGACGAACCCGTCGTGACCGAGTGCGGGCTTCGGTACGGCGCGTCCCTGGAGACGAGCGCATCGCAGGCGATTTACCAGCGGATCAACTTGCGCGCGCTCGGCTGGGAGGAGCTTCTCTCGCAGGCGCCGTTTCCGCTCTGGCCGCTGGTCACGTTGACGCGGAATGGCGCCGACCAGGAGGTGGTGCGCGAGGCGTGTGGTAGAATCGAGACGAAGACGGAGCTGAGTCCAGGCGAGCGCGCGGATTATCTGGCGGTGCTGTGGTTCGTGGCCGAGGCGGAAGACGTGCCGACCCGGCTGCTGAAGATGTACATCTCGGAGGAACGACTCATGGCAAGCGAGCTGTACCAGAGCATCTTCTCGAAAGGTGAGGCGAAGGGGGAGGCCACGGGCGAGATACGGATCCAAGCGGAGACGGTCATCCGGATCCTGAGCCGCCGTCTGGGCGTGCTCGAGCCGGCGGTTCGCGAGTGGATCCGACTGGCTTCCGATCGAGAGAGGCTGGGGACCTGGTACGACATGGCGCTCGTCGCCGACGACGCCGAGGCCGCGAATCGATTGGTCGAGACGATCCGGAAGGCGCAGCACCCCTGACGACGGCCGCTCCTCAGCCGAGGAGCGCCTTCGCGATGACGAGCTTCTGGATCTCCGTCGTCCCCTCGTAGATGCGCAGCGGCCGGATTTCCCGATAGAGCCGCTCCACCTCGCTCCCTTCGAGCACGCCGATCCCGCCGTGGAGCTGCACCGCCTTGTCGATGATGCGCTGCGCCGCCTCGGTCGCGTACATCTTGCCCATCGCGGCCAGGCTCGTGACGCGCTCGCCCGTGGTGTCGCGTCGATGCGCGGCGCGCGCCACGAGCAGACGCGCCGCGTCGAGCTCCGTCGCCATCTCCGCGAGGTACGCCTGCACGATCTGCCGATCCGCGAGCGGCGCGCCGAACTGGCGCCTGCGTTTCACGTGATCGAGCGTCGCCGTGAGCGCCCGCGCGGCCATCCCGTTCGCCGCCGCGCCCACCGAGATGCGGAACGCGTCGAGCGTCTCCATCGCGATGCGGAAGCCCGCGCCCACGTGCCCGAGCACGTGCTCGTTCGGCACCCGGCAGGCTTCGAGGCGCAGGCGGCCGATCGGATGCGGCACGCTCATCGGCAGCGGCTCGAGCGTCAGGCCCGGCGTGCCCTTGGGCACGTAGAACGCCGTGATCCCCTTCCGGCCGAGCGAGGGATCGGCGTTCGCGAAGACCACGTGATGGGAGGCGATGGGCACGTTCGAGATGAGCGTCTTTTCCCCGTCGAGCACCCAGCTCTCGCCGTCCTTGCGCGCGACCGTACGCAAGGAGGCGACGTCGCTGCCCGCTTCGGGCTCGGTGAGCGCGAACGCCCCGAGGCGACGGCCTCGGACGACGTCGGGCACGACCTCGGCGATGAGGTCCTGCGAGCCGCCGAGGAGGATCGGGTAGGTGCCGAGGCCCTGCACCGCGAAGATCGAGTCGGCCTGCGCGGAGATCTGGCCGAGCGCCTCGCGCACGAGGACGAGCGCGCGCATGTCGATGTACGCGAGGTCGACCGGGCGGCCCGTCGTGGCGCCGCCGTAGGCCTCGGGCACGAGGTACGCGTAGAGGCCGAGGGGATCGCCGAGGAGGCGCGCGATCTCGCCGGGATCCTCGGTCGTCGCGAGCACGTCGAGGTGCTCGCCCTGGAGCCGGGTCGCGAGCTCGTGGTGGCGTTGCTCGAAGAAGGGCGCGAGATCCGGGACCGAGAGTGTGAAGCGCGAGCTCATGTTTCGCTCCCTGCGTCGGCCTTCGGCGCGGCCGGCGGCGGATCGCAGATTTCCGCGCCGAGGAAGCGCGCCGGGCGCTTCACCTTGTTCGCCTCGTAGGCTTCGCGGAAATCGGGGTGCGCCATGCAGAGCGCCTGCGCCTGCGCCTCGGCCTCGATCGCGGCGGCGAGGGTCAGGCCGTGCTCGCTCTCGAGCATCTGCTTCGTCATGCGATGCGCGAAGGTCGGGCCCTTCGCGAGGCGCTCGGCCCAGCCGCGGGCCGTCGCGAGGACGTCGGCGTCGGGCACGACGCGGTTCGCAAGTCCGATGCGGTGGGCCTCCTCGGCGCCGACCAGATCCCCGAAGAACAGGAGCTCCGCGGCCCTCCCGCGGCCGACGATGCGGGGCAGGAGGAACGAGGCGCCCATGTCCGCGCCCGAGAGCCCGACGCGCGGGAAGATGAAGCCGATACGCGCGCTCTCCGCGAAGATGCGCAGATCGCACGCCGCGGCGATGACCGCGCCCGCGCCCACGGCGACGCCGTTCACCGCCGCGATCACGGGGCGACGCAGCTCCGCGATGCTCTGGATGAGGGCGCCCGTCACGCGCGTGAACTCGACGAGGCCCGTGATGTCGCGCGCGAAGAGCTCGGCGATGATGCCTTCGACGTCGCCGCCCGAGCAGAAGCCGCGGCCCTTGCCGGTGATCACCACGGCGCGCGCGTCGTCGGCCTTCTCCAGCGAGCGGAAGGTCTGGGCGAGCTCGCCGTACACCTCGAACGTGAGCGCGTTCAGGCGCTCGGGCCGGTTCAGGGTGATCTGGGCGATGCCGCGGGATATTTCGAGGTCAAAGGTCTTCGGCGAGAGGGTCACGTCTCTTCCTCGGATTTGGCGCGGGCGCGGCGCCTGCCCGTGCCGCGCTCGGGGGTGCGGCGTGCCTCGCCGCGCGGGCCGCGGACGGCCGAGAGCTCGGGTCCACGGATGGTTTGTCGTACCTTGTCGAGCATCCGCACGAGGCTCGACATCTCGTTGCCGCTGAGCGCGGAAAAGAGCTTGGAGACGCGCGCGGCGTGGCGGCGCTCGGCGCGCTGGAAGGCGAGCTGGCCCTTCGGGGTGAGGTGCACGCGCCAGGCGCGCCGATCGTTCGGATCGGCCCGGCGCTCGACGAGCCCGTCGCGCGCGGCGCGATCGACGAGGCCCGTGATGTTGCCCGCCGTCACCAGCATCGAGCGCGAGAGCGACGCGAGGGTCTGCCCGTCCTCGCGCACCAGGTTCGAGAGCAGATCGAAGCGCGGCAAGGTCATCTCGTGCTCGAGGTCGTCGCGGATCGCGGCGAGCGCGGCCTTTTGCACGGCGAGGATGCGCACCCACGCGCGCACGGCGGGGTTCTGCTCGCCCTTGCCCGCGGGCTGCGCGCTCACGGGCCTGCGGGTCGGCGCGCCTCGCCTCACGCGGGATCCTGAGCTCCACGAAGCACGGCCACGGCCTCGATCTCGACCTTGGCGCGTGGCTCCACGAGGCCCGCGACCCCGAGCAGCGCCATCGCGGGGAAGTGCTTGCCGAGCCGCGTGCGCCATGCCTGTCCGATCGCCTTCAGCGACCCGCGGTAGGCGTCGAGATCCGTCACGTACACGGTCATCTTGGCGAGATCCGTGGGGCTCCCGCCGGCGGCGCGCACGACGGCGATCACGTTGTCGAGCGCCTGCGCGAACTGCTCGGCGAGGTCGTCGGTCTCGAACTCGCACCGCGCGTTCCAGCCGACCTGGCCGGCCACGAAGAGCGTGGGCCCCGAGACCAGGGCGCCGTTCGAGTATCCCTTCGGAGGCAAGAAGCCCTCCGGGTTCACGAAAGTGAGCTTGTCGTTCATGGCCATCTCCGTTCGCCCTATTTCATGACCTGGCCGCCGTCGATGGGGATGGCCTGGCCGTGCACGCTGCGGGCCTCGTGCGCGCAGAGCATCGCAACGACGTGGGCGATCTCCTCCGGCTCGGCGAAGCGCTGCTGCGGCGACATGTTCGCGAGGATCTTGTGCGCGGCCTCGGCGCTGCGGCCGGTCTTCTGCGCGATCCGCGAGGTCGCCTCCTCGCCCATGCGTGTCCGCGTCCATCCCGGGCACACGGCGTTGACCGTGACGGGCGACTTCGCGATCTCCACGGCGAGCGCGCGCGTCATTCCGACCATCGCGTGCTTCGAAGCGCAGTAGGCCACGCTGTAGCCATACCCCACGAGGCCCGCGTTCGAGGCGACGTTGATCACGCGGCCGAAGCCACGCTCGATCATGCCGGGGACGAACGCACGGCAGAGCGCGAAGGCGCTCGTCACGTTCACCTCGAGCAGATTGTCCCAGAGCTCGTCCGTCGTGCGGTCGAAGGGCACGGACTCCGCGAAGCCCGCGTTGTTCACGAGCACGTCGACGGGACCCACGGCGTGGACGGCCTCGATCGCGGCCTTCACGCTCGCGCGATCGTTCGCGTCCATGCGCACGGCGACGCCGCCGATCTCGTTCGCGACCTCGTCGATCTCGGGCTGGGTGCGGCCTGTGACGAGAACGCGCGCGCCCTCGCGGGCGAGCCGCTCGGCGATGGCCCGGCCGATCCCGCGACCACCGCCCGTGACCAGGGCATTTTTTCCGGCGAGGTACATGGCGCACGTATAAAAGATTCACATCTAAAGTACAATGCGGCCGAGCGGGCGTGGGCGGGGAAGGACCGGAAAGGACGAAACGCCGGGGCCTGGATCGCTCCGCGCGGAGCGGACATTCACGCGCCGTGCGAAATCGAGAACGACCTGGGCGCTGCGGGGCGCGGAAATTGCGAGGTCGGGCGACACGAAAAGCAGGCGTCCCCGGCCTATCGCGGGCGGCTACCGTCATGCATACTTTTCCGTCATGCGCGACCTTCGGAGCTTCTCTTTTGCTCTCGTATCGTCCTCGGTCCTCCTCGGCGTCGCCGGATGTGGTCCCCAGCCGGCCGCGCCGCCCGAGGCCGCCTCGATCTGGGTGGCCCCGTCGTCGCTCACCGCGCCCGCGGACATGAGCTTTTTTGATCATCCGTGGCCGAGTGATCTGCGCCTCGAGGACGGCGTCGTGCCCCTCGAAGGGTTTCCGAACCCGCGCATCGTGCCGATCCTCTCCGAGTACATCTCGCTCATGGATCGCAAGCTCGACGGCTTCTCGCCGGCGGCCACGGGCTACCTGCGTTTCGATGGCCCGCTCGATCCAGCCTCGCTCCCGAAAAACCCGGGTCTCACACTCGACGCGCGCGCGTCAGTGCAGCTCCTCGACATCGATCCCGCATCGCCCGAGCGCGGCACGCGCAGGCTCGTCTCGCTGAAGTTCCGCGCGGAAGAGGGCGTGTATTACCCGACGAACACGCTCGCCTTCATGCCGACGCTGGGATTTCCCCTGCGGCCGCACACGCGGTACGCGCTCGTCGTGACCGACGCGGTGCGCGGGGTCGAGGGAGGCACGATCGCGAAGAGCTACGAGCTCGCGCAGGTGCTCGGCGAGCAAACCCCCGAGAGCGACGTGGCTCGGGTCGCGAAGGAGGAGCTCGCGCCCGCGGTGGCGGAGATCGAGAAGGCCGGGATCGAGCGCGCGCGCATCGTGCACCTCGCGATCTTCCGGACGAACGATCCGACCGAGGAGCTCTTCGCGGCGCGGGATCACCTGCGCGCGAACGTGCCCGCGCCCGTCGCGAACCCGACCGCGTGGATCATCGGCGGCACGTGGGACGCGCGCACCGAATACCTCGGCGTCTACGGGCCCTCGCCGAACTACCAGGAGGGCGAACTTCCCTTCGAGAAGCCGAGCGACGGAGGCGCCTTCAAGTACGAGAACGGCGCGCCCGCGGTCGTCGACACCTTCGACCTGCGCTTCTCGCTCACCGTGCCGAACTCGCCCGCGTGCCCCATGCCGCCGAACGGCTTCCCGATCGTGCTTTATGCGCACGGCACGGGCGGCGATTTTCGCAGCTACGTGTACGACGGCACCGCGCGGAGCCTGGCCGAGCAATGCATCGCCTCGATGGGGGTCGATCAGATCTTCCACGGCCGCAGGCCGGGCGCGCCCAAGGACGGCGATCCCTCGCGGATCTCGCTGCTCTTCTTCAACGTGAACAACGTCCTCGCGGCCCGGACGAACAGCCGGCAGTCGGCGCTCGACGAGGTGCAGCGCGCGCGGCTCTTCACGGAGTCGAAGATGGAGGTGCCCGCGAAGATCTCCGTGACGGGCCAGCCGATCCGCTTCGACGGCACGCGCCTCACGTACTTCGGCCACTCGCAGGGCGGGCTGAACGGGCCGCTCTTCCTTGCCTCGGACGATCAGGCGCGCGGTGGCGTGCTCTCGGGCTCATCGGCGGTCATGGCCATCACGCTGCTGGAGAAGACGAGCCCGTCGCCGAGCATCGCGCAGCTCGTGAAGACGGTGTTCTTGAGCCTGAAGGGTGAGGAGGAGGCGGAGCTCGACCTTTTCCATCCGGCGCTCTCGCTCGCGCAGATGCTCGTGGACACGACGGATCCGTTGCATTACGCGCAGCGTGTGGTCCTCTCGCCACGTGACGGGATGGCGCCGAAGAGCATCTACATGACCGAAGGCGTGAACTCCGACGGCTCGGGCGACAGCTACTCGCCGACGCGCGGGATCGAGACGCACGCGATCGCGATGGGCCTGCCGCTCGTCCTGCCGTCGCAGTGGCCGATTCCGGAGCTCGCGTGGGGCGGGCCGGGCACGGTGGAGATCCCGGCGTCGGGTCTTTCGGGCAACCTCGCCGACGGGAAGGCGACGGGCGTGCTCGCGCAATGGCCGGTGCCGGAGGACTCGGACGGTCACTTCGTGGTCTTCCGCGTGGCCGAGGCCCGATCGCAAGCTTCGATGTTCCTCCGTAGCCTGAGCGATGATCCGAAGGGGCAGGTCTCGAAGCCGTGACCGACGACGAAACGAGCGAGCGCGCGGCGCGGATTTGCGCCGCAGAAGCAGTCACGAAGCGACGCCCGCCGGCGCGAGGGGCGTGGGATCTCACGGGCGATCCACCCGAGGATCTCGCGGCGCTCTGGGCGCATGCAGGCGGGCTCGAGCTCGGCGACGGCACGCGCCTGCTCGGCCCCGAGGAAGTCGGTCCTGCAACGAAATGGCTGACGGAGGAGAAGTCGCTCGGCTGGGACGGCGATCTCTTCGTGATCGGCGAGCGCGACGATCTCGTGATCGTGCGGGATCTCGATCGCGCGGGCCTACGCGCGGGCGGCGGCGTGCTGGAGGCGCCTTCGGACGGGCTCGAGGCGTTCCGGCGGGTCGCGTGGGACGTGCTCGGGTATCTGGAGGCGCGTCTCGGGTTCGAGCCCGCGCCGCAGCCGACGCCGGAGATCGCGGTGCAGAAGGCGGCCTCGGAGAGGGACGCCGCGACGCTCACGAAGCTGCTGGCCGAGTCGTTTTACCCGGGCAGCGAGGCCGTGGCCGCGCACGCGGCGCTCGTGCTCGGCGAGATCCTGGCGGCCGCGGGGGACGACGTCGCGGCGATGCGTGCGTTCGTGCGGAGCGTGTCGTTTCGCGTGCAAGGCGCGCGTCGCGGGGCCGAGGCCCTGGAGCGCGCCGCGGGCTTCCGCGCGGCCGCGCGCGTGGCGGAGTCGGTGGGCGCCAAGGCCCTCGCCGAAGCATGCCTCACGCGCGTCGACGTTTGAGAGTGTGGTTCCCCAGGCTGCTGCGCGGCTCGCGACGCCTGTGGAACCCCCCTCTTCGTGTCACTCGAACTCGACCGACTCGTTCTCGCCCGCGATCCCCAGCATGCCGAGGATCTGCTCGACTTCGAGCCGTGCTTCGAGCTCGGGGTTCGACTTGAGGAACCCTTCGAGTTGCTTCTTCGCGGCCTTGCGGTTGCCCTTCGCGGCGTAGGCGAGGCCGGCGGCCTGCATCGCTTCGCCGTCGCCGGGGAACCTGCGCAAGGCTTCGTTCGCCTGCGACAGCGCGCCGTCGAGGTCGCCGAGCTGGCGCAAGAGGTGCGAGAGCGCGACGCGCGCGCCGAGGTAGTTCGGGGCGAGGCGGAGGGCCGCGCGGTAAGCCTCGCGCGCGGTCTCGCGCTCGCCCGTCTCGAAGAGGGCGGCGCCGAGGAAATGGAACGCGTAGGGGTTCCTCGGATCGGCCTTGATGACGTTGCGCAGGGCGACGAGCGCCTCGACGAAGCGCCCGTCGTTCATGAGCTCGGTCGCCTCTTCGACCGCGTCCCATCGGGCGGCGTCTTCTGCATCCACGGTCTGCGTTGCCATGCGCGAAGCATACGCGCGGAAAGCGCGGTGCGCCGTAGGGCGAGCGATCAGCGCTTCCGGCACCTCGTTTTTCGTGGTTAGTCCGGCTCGATGGTCAAAAGGCCCCGCGAGCCCGCGCTGTTTCCGGTCTTCGCGGCGATCCTCGTGATCGCTGTGGGCCTGGCGTTCTGGCTGCCCGGGTTCGAACGGACGGACGGGGTGTTCCCGGTCCCGCTCGACGACGTCTACATCCACTACGGATTCGCGCGGTCCGCGGCGCTCGGCCATCCGTTCGCGTGGCTGCCCGAGAACGGGTACTCCTCGGGCGGGACGAGCCTCACGTATCCGCTCGTGCTCGCGCCTGCGTGGGCGCTCGGCCTGCGAGGCGCGCGGCTCTCGTACTTCGCGGCCGCGATCACATGCGTGTGCTTGTGGGATCTGTGCCGCTCGGTGCGAGCCTTGCTCGAAGGCGCGCCGCGACGTGCAGCCTGGATCGCGGCACCCCTGCTCCTCGCGGTGCCGCTCGTCGATTGGAGCCTGTACGCGGGCATGGAGACCGCGCTCTTCGCCGGGATCCTCGGACGCCTGCTCGTTGCGGCGCGGCGCGCGACGACGGCGTCGCCGAACGAGCGTCCCTCCGCGCAGCTCCGCGCCGGGCTCTGGGGCGCGCTCCTCGTGGCCACACGGCCCGAGTCCGCGGCGCTCGTCGGGCCGCTCGGCGTGGCTGTCGTGTACGGCGCGCGTTCGCTCGGAACGGTGCCTTCGCTCCTCCGAGCGCTCGGGCCCATGGTGTTTTTCTTGGCCGCGCAGGCGTCGGCGAACCTCGTGTTCACCGGGGAAATCAGCCAGGCGGGCGCCGTCCGTAAGCTCGTCGGGACGAACCCGTATCTCACGCCGATCGAGGCGGCCGTGGAGGTGATCAAGAACCTCGCCGTGCTGCGGGCGCAGGCGTTCGACGTGGCGCTCGGGGGCCCATCGTTTTCGTTCGTCGTGCCGCTCCTCGCGCTCGTCGCGGCCTTCGCGCGGCGCACGCGTCTCCTCGCGATTCCGCTCGTCGCGGGCGCGATCGGCATGCTCCTGCTCGTGTCGCTGAACACGACGGCGCGGTACCAGAACTTCCGGTACGCGGTGCCTTCGCTCCTGTTCCTGCTCGTCGCCGCGGCGCTCGGCGCAGCGGAGTTGATGCGACGGGGGCGTGTGCTTCGTGCGCTCGGGGTCGGGCTTGCGCTCGTCACCACGCTCGCGCCTGCGCGGCTTTTTCCGCGGCAGATCGATCATTTCGCCCGCGCCTCGGGCAACATCGAGCAGCAGCAAGCCGAGGTCGCTCGTCGCCTCGCCGCGCTCTCGCCGCGTCCGCTTCGCGTCCTCGTCGGTGACGCGGGCGCGATCCCCTACCTCTCGGGTATTTCGGCGCTCGATGGCCTCGGCCTCGGCGGTTATCACGACCTGCCCTTCGCCCGCGCCTCGGTGCACGGGATCCCCGCGATCGTCGAGCTCATCGAGCGGATGCCGGCGAGCGAGCGGCCCGACGTGATGGCGATCTACCCGGGCTGGTTCCCCGACCTCGCTCGATCGTTTGGGCAGAAAATGTTTTCCGTGCAGATCGAGGACAACGTGATCTGCGCCGCGCCGGAGAAGGTCGTGTACGCGGCGGACTGGTCCACGCTAGCGGCGAGCGACGAGACGCGGGCGGGTTCGGTTTTCGAGGTCGACGTCGCGGATCTCGTGGACGAACGGGCGCACGGATACACGTTCCCGCGGCCGCAGGCCGGGTGGGTGATCGGCGCGACGTTGCGCGACGCGGCCGGGCATGCGCGGTTCGACGCAGGCCGCATCATCCCGCAGGGGCAAAGCGAGTCGTTTCGCGTCACGCCGCACGTCGCGCGAGGCCCCGCGACGCTCGTGCTCCGGACCGATGGAGGCGGACCGATCACGCTCCAGATCGAGCACGTCGTGCACGGGGAGCCCCTCGGGGGAGGCACGCAAACCGTGGAGATTCCCATGCGGGACGAGGCGACTTGGTTCGAGGCGCGTGTCCCGCTTTCCTCCATCGGCGGTCGTGATTCCGTGAAGATCACGGCGAAGCAAAACGCGTGGCGGAGCTTCCACGCGTGGCTCGTACGACCTTGAAGATCACGGGCGCCGTCCGTGGCATCCTCGCGGCATGGCGGATCGTCCCTTCTGGGCCCGCGCGCTCGTGAACGCGGGCCGCGAGGCCCTCGCGTTCGGGCGGCAGGCGTGGCTCCTGCGGCACGATCTCGAGGGAGCCGCGCCGCATGCCGAGGTACAGGACGGTGACGACGTCGTGGTGCTCCTCCACGGCCTCTTCGCGACGGCCGGCGGGCTCCGCCCCATGCGCCGCGCGATCACGCGTCACAAGGGCGTGCACGCCGCGGCGATGACGTATCCGCCAGGCCCGGGCGTCGAGGAGCTCGCCGAGCGGCTCGCGGCGCTCACCGCGGAGCTGCCCGGCGCGGCGCGCCTGCACCTCGTGGGGCACAGCCTCGGCGGCGTCGTGGCGCGGTTTTACGCGCAGGAGGCGGGGGATGCGCGGGTCGTGCAGACGATCTCGATGGCGAGCCCGTTCGCGGGCGTCGTCGGGGCGAGCGCGCTCGGGTTCGGCGCGGCGCGTGATCTCGCACCGGACAGCGCGGTCCTGCGCAGGATCCGTCTCGCCGCGTCGGCCACGGCGAACGTCCCGCACCTCTCGATCATCGCAAGGGCGGACGCCGTCCTGCGTTCGCCCGTGTCACACGCCCTGCCCGGCGGTGAGGTGATCGTGATGGAAGGCCAAGGGCACAACACGGTGCTCTTCGACGAGGAGGTCGCGCGGATCGTCGAGCGGCGGATCCTCGGCCGCCGCAGAAAAACGTGCTAGGTGCGGGTTCGTGCGTCGCAACGTGAAAGCTTCGTGGATCGGAGTCGCGCTCGCCTTCGGGGTCGCGCTCGCGCCGGACGTCGCGCGGGCCGACGCGTCGGCGTGGGCGTTCGCGGGGGCAGGGGCGCTCGCGTGGAAAGAGGGGACGGCGGCGCTCGCGCCGCGCGCGGCCTTCAACATCGATTACGGCGTGGGCACGACGCCGGACGGATCGTTCATCGTCGGCGGACTCGCGCGGCTCACGCCCGTGGTCGACGAGGGCCTCGACCTGTCCTTGCTCGCGCGCTTCGCCACGCACGGCTTTCAGGCGGGCAAGGTCGGCGTCGCGGTCGACGTGGGCGGCTACCAGAGGCTCTGGGGGACCTACTCGCGCGGCGTGGCCGGGGGCCTCACGCTCGGCTTGCCGCTCGGCTTTTCGATCGGCGTGCAAGGGCTCTACGGGACGGGCGATGCGCTCGCGTTCGGCGCGTTCGCCGGCATCGATTTCCTGCGCCTGACGATCTACCGGCAGTCGATGCTCGACGCGTGGCCGAACCCGTATCCGGCGCATCAAACGCCGGCGGCGACGGCCTCGTTCGGGCCGTCGCCGCGGTTCTTCTGAAGCTTGGGGGGCTTCCTCAGATCGACGCGAGAGCCTCGACCAGCCGGTCGAGGTCCGCACGCGTGTGGCGCTCGGTCACGGCGATGAGCAGCTCGCCCTTCCGATCGGCGCTGACGCGGCCGAGGTCGAAGCCGGGGATGATGTCCCGCGCGGCGAGCGTGTCGCAGACCTTCTTCGCGTCGCCGCCGCGCACGCGCACGACGAACTCGTTGAAGGTCGGAGCGCGGTACGGCAGCGAGTAGCCTTCGAGGCCCGCGATCGCCTGCTTCAGGTACTCGGCCTTGGCGAGGCACTGACGCGCGGCCTCCACGAAACCCTTCTTGCCGAGCATGCACATCTTGATGGTCATCGCGGTCGCGCAGAGGCCGCTGTTCGTGCAGATGTTGCTCGTGGCCCGCTCGCGGCGGATGTGCTGCTCACGCGTGGACAGCGTGAGCACGTAGCCGCGGTTGCCCGCTTTATCGACGGTCTCGCCGGCGATACGGCCGGGGATCTGCTGGAGGTACTTGCGGTCGTCGCGGCACGCGAAGAGCCCGACGCCGGGGCCGCCGAACTGCGGCGGGAGGCCGAGCGGCTGGCCCTCGCCCACGGCGATGTCGGCGCCGAGTGCGCCGGGCGACTCGAGAAGCGCGAGCGCATACGGATCCTGCGTCGCCGTGATCACGAGTGCGCCCTTGTCGTGCGCGGCCTCGGCCACCTTCCGGAGATCGCAGATCGAGCCGTAGAAGTTCGGGTACCCGACGACGACACACGCGGTCTCGTGCGTGATCGCGGCCGCGAGCGCATCGACGTCCGCGGCGCCGTCAGCGGCGAGGGGCACCGTCGTGAGCGAGGCCTTGCCCGTCCCGAGGCTATGCACGTGCGTCTCGATCGTCTCCAGATACTCGGGGTGGATGCCCGCGGAGATGACCGTGTGCTCGCGCCCGACGAGCCTGCGCGCCATGAGCACGGCCTCGGCGGCCGCGCTCGCGGCGTCGTACATCGACGCGTTCGCGAGCGGCAGGCCGAAGATTTCGCTGACGATCGTCTGGAACTCGAAGATGACCTGCAGCGTGCCCTGCGCGACCTCGGGCTGGTACGGCGTGTACGCCGTGTAGAACTCGCTGCGCAGGATGAGCTGGTCGGCGGCGGGCGGGAAATGATGCTCGTACGCGCCGGCGCCGAGGAACGAGAGCATGCCGGCCGCGCGGTTCTTGCGGGCGAGCTCTTCGAGGTGGCGCATGAGCGACGGCTCGTCGACCGGCGCGGGCAGGTCGAGCGGGCGATCGTAGCGGGCGCGTGCGGGGATCGATTCGTAGAGCGCCTCGAGCGACGGCAGGCCGACGGCCTCCAGCATCGAAGCGATCTCCTCGGGCGTATGAGGGAGGTATCGCATGGGTGTGGAGAGAGATGATGAGGAGGCCGCGGCCCGTCTCAGTGGCCGGCGGTCTTCAGCAGCTCAGTATAGGCAGTGACGTCGAGCAGGCCATTGAGCTCGTTCGGATCGGAGGGCTCCACGGCGATCATCCACCCGAGGTCGTAACAATCCTCGTTCACCTTCTCCGGCTGCTGCTCCAGGAGCTGGTTGATCTGCACGACCTTCCCGCTCACCGGGGCGAAGAGGTCGCTCAGCGACTTGACGCTCTCGATGGTCCCGAAGGCCTTGCCCTGGGTGACCGTCTCGCCGACCTTCACGTCGAGGTTCACGAGCGTGATGTCACCGAGCAGTTCCACGGCGTACGCCGTGATGCCCACGAGCACCCGGCCGTTCTCTTCCTTCGCCCACTCGTGATCCTTGCTGTACCGACGATCCGAACGAACATCATTGCTGCTCATACGAAGGCTCTCTCCTGTCCCCTGCTACGACGCTTCCGCTACGACGAACGCTTGTAAAACGGAGTCTTCACCACGACGGCGCTCACCGAGCGGCCGCGGCAGTCGACCTCGAACGATGTGCCCACCTCGGCGAGCGACGTGGGCAGGTAGCCGAGGCCGATGTTCTTGCCGACCGTGGGGCCGGGGCTGCCGCTCGTACACACGCCGACCTTGATCCCCACCTTGTCGAGGAGCGGGTAGCCGTGCCGCGCGATGCCGCGGCCGGTCATCTCGAAGCCGACGAGCTTGCGCGTCAGGCCCGCAGCCTTGAAGCGCTCGAGCGCCGTGCGACCCACGAAGTCGCCCTTGCCGAGCTTGACGACCCAGCTGAGGCCGGCTTCGAGCGGGTTCGTCGTCTCGTCGATCTCGTTTCCGTAGAGCGAGAGGCGCGCTTCGAGGCGGAGCGTGTCACGCGCGCCGAGGCCGGCCGGCTCGAGGCCGAGCGGGCCGCCGAGCTGGACGAGGGCGCGCCAGAGCTGCGCCGCGCCGTCCGTGGGACAGAAGATCTCGACGCCGTCCTCACCCGTGTAACCCGTGCGCGCCACCGTGCACGGGACGTTCGCCAGCGTGGCGTCGCGGAAGTGGAAGGCCGGCAGCTCCGCGAGCGCAGGGCCGTCGCCGCCCGCCTGCGCGAGCAGCGCGAGGGCCTTCGGGCCCTGCAGCGCGATGAGCGCCGTGCGATCGGAGGCGTCGTCGAAGTCGCAGTGGTTCACCGCGGCGGCCCGGAAATGCGCAGCCATCTTGTCGCGGTTCGAGGCGTTGCAGACGATGAGCCATTTGGTCTGCGACACGCGGTAGACGATGAGGTCGTCGAGGATCGTGCCCGCGTCGTTGCACGCGACGGTATAGAGCGCCTGTCCGTCCATGAGGCGCTTCGCGTCGTTCGTGATGAGGTAGTTGACCACGTCCGCCGCGTAGTCGCCGGAAAGGACGAGCTCGCCCATGTGGCAGACGTCGAAGATCCCCACGGCCGTGCGCACCGCGCGGTGCTCTTCCGTGACGCCCTTGTACTGCACGGGCATTTCCCAGCCCGCGAAGGGCACGAGGCGGCCGCCGAGCGCGACGTGCTCATCGTAAAGAGGGGTCCTGCGAAGCGGTACCTGGGGCTGATCCATGGTCGACACCCCGCGCGATGTAGTCCGATTCGGGGTCAAAGTCGATGGTCGTCCGGTACGGTCCAGCACGGACGCACGATCGCAGCTTGCACGATCGATGACGCGCCGCGCATCGGGCCGGAAAGCCTATTCGAGCTTGGTGGGGTCGAGGGGTTGTCCCTGCGGTGTGAGGCCGAGCTCGCGCCACCGCTCTTCCTCGGTCAGGCCATCCTTCGCGGGGGGGCGGGTCACGTCGCGCACGACGATTTCGGTGTGATCGTCCCGCTTGAGGACCTCGATGCCGAGGACACGCGCGGGCGCGGGCGCGGACTTCGCGGTCGCGCCGTGGAAGATCGTCTTCGGCGGAGCCGACTCGACACGCTCGGCGACGACGCGCTCTTTCACGTAGGTCGCGACGTCCTCGGCGCGCAGGCTGCCCCGGGCGAAGAAGGCGTCTGGGAACTGCGCGGTGACCGTCATGGCGCGCGGTAGTTTGAGCCCAAACGCATCGACCGTGCCCTCGGCGAGCTCGCCGGGCGCGAGCTGATCGGGACGCGGGGCCGGGGCCGCGGAGGGGGCGCCGGTGGGCGCGCGGCGTTCGTCACTCCCGCGGCAAGCCGAGAGCAGCACGAGCGCCGCGGCGGCGCAGAGGAGCGCGTGGTTCACTCGAGGACGAGGCCCCACGAGTCGATCCTCACCGAGGTGCGCGGAGGCGGCAGGCGTTTCGTCACGGTGTTCGTCTTCGAGTTCTCGCTCGACGTGCCGCCCTGGCCGGTCTGGAAAACGAGCTGGAACTCGCCCGCCGTCGAGTTGCTCACGGCCGTCATCGCCCCGAACGCGGGGTCGGCGAAGTTGAGCTCCCCGTAGCAGCTCGGCGTCTGCGTGACGGCCACGCCGAACACGACCGTGCCGGGCGGCTGGTTCTCGAAGTAGCTCAACGTCTGCGGCGCGTTCACCGGATCCTGCACGTACCGCGGGCAAGGCCAGTCCGTCGGCGGCGTGGGACCGTTGGCACTGCAAGCATTCTTCCGGTAGTAGTCGACACCCCACACGGCGCCGTAGCCATCGGCGCACGCGTTGCCTTGCAGGCCGGTCGGCGTGAACGTCGAGAAGTAGGCGACGCCGTTGAAGAGCGAGATCGGGCCGGTCACGCGCACGCCGTTCTCGAAGGGGATGACCCAGTTGGTCTTCGTGACGAACGTGCCCGAGCCGGTGAGCTCCTCGCGGATCGACCAGGCGCGCGTCTGCACGCCCGCGCTCGACGTGAACGTCTCCTGATCACCGGTCGAGAGGAGCACGACGGGGTTGCCGATCGGATCGATCGTGACGATCGGCGGCGTCTCGATGGGCTGGCGCGTCGCGGCCGTGTCGTTGCCGAACGAGTACGCGTCCCACGCGAGATCGACGGTCCACTTGTCGGGCTTCGGCGACGTGAGGTCGATGCGGTACAGCGTGCCGTCCGCGTCGCCGACGTAGATGCGATCGGAGACCTGGCCAGGCTGCGCGGGATACGGGACGGGGATGCCGGTGACGGGCGAGTCGAAGGAGTTTTCCTTCACCTTTGTCGAGGGCAGCACAGGGCCGTCGTCGGCCTTGCCGCGGAAGTTCATGAGCAGCTCGCCCGTGTCGAGGCGGACGACCGAGAGCGAGCGCGCCGCGCCAACCCTGCCGTTCGCGTCGTGCCAGCACCGCACCACGTCGCCGCTGACCTTGGGCTGGTACGCGTCGGACGACGAGACCTTCGTCGCCGACTTGAGGCGCGGGCAGCTCCCGCTCGCGAGCGTCGTCGTGCCGCCCGGGAGGATCGCGACGGCGACCTCCTTCACGTCGTTGTTGCCGTCGTCGACGGCGATCGTGGCGATCGCAGGCTTGATCGTGGTGGCCCCGAAGAGCGGCTCGCCGTTCGTGTTCGTCGAGAGCTGCCAGAGGAACTTCGGCTCCGCCGGTTTCGTCACGTCGAGCGCGTAGTAAAAACTGCCGCCGGGGCCGCCGGCCGCGACGAGCACGCTCCGCCACTGCGAGCCCGCCGCGCCGGCCTGCGCCTGCGCACGCGTGCGCTGGAAGATCACGTCCTTCACGACGGGGCTTCCATCGAGCAGGAACGCCTGCCGACCGTATGTGGGCAAAAGACCGGGGAGCACGTGCGGCGGGAGGAACGACCAGAGCTCGTTGTTCTCCAGCGTGTCGACGCGCTGCGTGTCGACCGGATCGTTCGACGCGACCTTGAAGGCGTGGAGCTGGCCGTCGGTCGTGGCCGCGAAGAGCACGAGCGGGCGCTTCTTGATCACGGGATCGGCGGCGAACGCGGCGTACGACTCGTCGCGGAGGTACTCGTTCGGCGCGCCCATCGTGACGGGCGAGGCGTGGTAGATGCTGCCGAAGCTGTTGCCGTACCGCGACTGCGGTACGCCGGGCATGCCGACCTCCCAGCGGATCACCGTGTCGGCGCAGGTGCTCGCGCTCGCGCCCGAGCCGGCGATCACCTTGCACGCGTCGGGCACGGGGCTCGACGGGATGTCGAGCGCGGGCGGCGTCGCCGCGAGCGTCGAAGCGAACGATGCGCCGTCGAGCAGACCCGTGCTCGCGCCGCCGTAAAGGCCGAGGCCGTCGTCCGTGGTGACGTCCGGCCGGAGCGAGCGGCGCGAGTGGATCTGCCCGTTCGCCTGCGGGCCGACGAGCGTGAAGAACTTGCGGCCGGGCGTGTTCGTGTTGAGGTTCGCCTCGAAGTCGTCGCCCTTGGCCGGCTCGATCGACGCGAGCACGGGCTTGAGGACGCCGGACTGGTTCTCGCAGATGTACCGCTTGCGCTCGAGGTTGCCGGTCCAGAGCGAGCCGACCGGCGCGTCGAAGGACGTGACGAACTGGTAGCCCTTGGCCTGGGCGTTGCCCTGGCTCGTGGCGCTGGCCGTGGAGAAGACGGGGAGCGTGCGGCTCGTCGAGCCGGACGAGACGACGGCGAGGACCTGATCGAGCGCGGTCTTGAGCGTAGGCAGGTCGTTCGCGAAGAACGCGCGCGTCGTGCCGCCCTCGTACGCGATGCGCGAGAGCGTGCAGCACGCCTTGAGCGTGCCCGTCGCGTTCGAGCAGAGGCCGCCGGGGCTCACGATGTCGTTCTGCGTGAGCGTGCTGCAGTCGGTGCCCCCCGCCTGCGACAAACCGAAGCCGATGGCGAAGGTCTTGATCGGGTTCGACAGCGTCGCGAGCTGGTGCGCGATCTCGTGCGGCCGCGCGTAGGGGCACTTGCCGTTGCCGGTTGCGCAGGACTCGCGCAGGTCGAGGTTCGGCTCGCCGTCCGAGAGCAGGATGATGAACTGGTTGCGGCACTGACCCGCGAAGTACGGATCGTTCTTCGGGCCGAAGGGTTTGCCCGTGGCCGGATCGTCCGAGCCGTCGTTGATCAGGTAGTCGCGCGCGTCGGCGAGGATGCCCGCGATCGGGGTCGCGCCGTAGGGCCGCATCGCGAGGAGCGAGGCCTGGATGCGATCGTTCGTCTGCTGCACCTGCGCGATGGGCGCGTCGTGCGCGCCGAAGCCGAGGAGGCGGCCTTCCCACGGCGGCGCGGCGGGGTTTCGCGCGCCAACCTCGAACGGCTGGTTCGCGCAGTTCGGGGGGTTGCCGTCCGCGGGCGAGCCGCCGGAGCTCCAGTTCGGGTAGTAGCTCCACATGCCCTTCGTGCCGTCGTTCGGCGTGGGCACGGAGCCGCTCGCGCCGGTGCCGGGATCGGGCAGCGTGTCGAACGTCATAAGGCCGAAGCGGACGCGATCGCGGTACGTGTCGAGCAAGCCGTCGTTCGCTTGCTGGAAGCCCGGCGATGCGCAGGCCTGGTTCGTGTTGTTCCACGCGTGCGTCTTCAGCGCGTTCGCGGGCCAGTCCCACCAGGCCGGGCCCATCGATCCCGGGCCGTAGGTGCAGCCGTTCGAGAGGATGCGGTGGAAGGGCAGGTAGTACTTGGAATCGTAGGGCTCGGGGCCGCTCGGCAGGGTGAACTCGTTGAGGAACGAGGTCGACGATCGATCCTGCGCGAAGCACGAGAAGTTCTGGATCGTCCCCGTCAGCACCGTGACCAGCGTGGCCCAGCGGTTCAGCGGCGTGGCCGTGCCGGGGACACACGTCGCGCCGGCCTCCTCGGGGCGCTTGCCGCTCGCCATGTTCTCCATCGACCCCGAGGTGTCGATGACGAGCAGCACGTTCGGCAGCGGCGGGTTGATGTCGATCTGCGCCTCGGCGACCGGCGCGAAGGACGCGATCGAGAGCAACGTTGCGGCGGCGATGGGCGGGGAGAGGACGCGGGTCAGGGTTCGCATGGGTCCTCCTTCAAGGTCCGGAGATCGGTCCGACGACGAGCTCGGCGCGGAAGGTGGTGCTCGAGAGGGTGCTCGCGACTCCGTTCGGCGGCGCGAGCCGGATGCGGCCCGTTCCATGGAGCATGACGCTCATGAAGTGGACGTTCGCCGCGCCCGCGGAGGTGTAGTCGAAGCCCGCGATGGGGCGATCGATGCGGTAGAGGTCGTTCATCTCGACGAGCAGATCGGCCGTCGCGTTCTCGCTGCGGCCGAGCGTGCCGTGATGCCCGGTCTGCGCGTCGTACGGCTGGAAGAGCGCGAAGCGGAGCTCCTGCTCGAGGTACGTCCGGCCGAACCGCGTGCAGTTCTGGTAGTACGGGTCGCCCGACATCCCGAGGCACTCCGTGGAGTTTTGCCGCGCGAGAAAGTCGATCTGCGCGCCGAGGTCGCGCGAGAGCTTCGCGGTGACGGCGTGCATCGCGCTCTCGCCGAAGTAGCGGCTCTGCGTGGTGACGCGCGAAATGCCGCTCGTGCTCGTGGCGATGGTGCTCGCCTGCGCGGCGAAGAGGCCGATGCCCGTGAGCATCGCGATGACGAGCACGACCACGAAGACCGTGGCCCCGCACTCGCCGCCGCGCGCGCGACGACGCGCGATCGCGCTCGGGGTTTTGCGGACGATCACGCTCACGACCCACCTCCCCGCGTGTTCACGAGCGCGAACTCGCGCTCAAGCGTGCGGACGCGCGCGAAACGCTCCGCGCCCTTCGCGTTCCCCACGAGAAAGCGGAACGGGCGACCCGCGGGCGAAGGGATCTGCGTGGGCCGATCGGGCGCGCGGGAACGTGTGGAGAGACGAACTTGCACCGAGCGCACGGCCTCGGGCCGGCTGCCTTGCACGTCGGGCGGGCCCGCGATCGCGTAGACCTGCGCGTCCGGCACGGGATCGGTGATCGGGAAGCGCTCGAGGACCGGCGCGTCCGGCTGCGAGGTGATGGCGAGCGCGGTGATGCCGAAGCGCAGCCCGACCGCGTACTCGGTGACGAGCTCCAGCGTGCCGGGGATCTCGGAGTCGTCGGGCGCGAGCTCGACGCGCACGAGCTCGGTGCGATCGACGTCGCCGGTGACGGGGTTCAGCGGCTGCACGTAATCGGCGAAGCTCGCGTCGGCCACGACGGACCGGAGCTCGTAACGGACGCGCGAGATCACGTGCACGGGATAGCCGCTTCCGAAGCCCTTGATCCCGCACGAGGGGCCCACGCTCTGCGAGGTCTGGATCGGCACGAGGGGCGTGTTTTCGATCGTGACCTGAATCGACTCGATCGGCGTGCCCGCCGCGGCAAACCCCTGGATGCGGCCGTAGTAGTCGTGCGTCGGGCCCTCGATGCGCAGGATGCGGCCGACGCGGAAGAGCTCGGCGAGCCTCGATGCGACGTTGCCGTTCTGCGTGAGCGCCGCGAGGCGGCGGATCGCGCGGCTCTGCGGCTGGAGCACGATCGTCGTGGTGCTCGCGCCGGGCAGCGTCGTGCTCATGACGAAGTTCTCGCCGGAGTCGAGATCGCCCGCGATCGTGATGCGCTCATTGCGCAGGTCATTGCCCGCGTTTTGCGGCAGATCGGGGCGGGCCTCGATGACGACGGGCGCGAGCCTGCGCATGCCGGCCGGCCAGTCGACGAAGCTCGGCTGGGCGCAGATGCGACGATCCGTGAAGGGGTTTCGCGTGGTGTTGCGGCCGGCGTGCTCGAGGTCCGTGCCCATGCGGCCGAGGCCCATCGCCACGGCGACCTGCGCGTACGAGATGCGCGCTTCCTCCTGGAAGATGCGCACGGCGTTCTTCGAAAGGAGCACGGCCGCAGCGGCGACGAGCGCGCCCGCGGTGATCGCGACGAGCAGCTCGACGAGCGTGAAGCCGCGCCGATCGGCATCGCGGAGGATGCGGTGTTTCGCGCGCATCAGTTCGAGGCCTCCTCCTGGCCGACCACGGTGGAGAGGTAATAGAAGCCGTACCGCGCGTCGTTTTCCTCGATGTTCGCGGGCGCCGTCGTGCGGCACTCCGTGAACGGCGCGAGGTCGCGGCGCCAGATCACACGCACGAGCGCGCGAACCGCGATCGGGTGCGTCGCGCCGACCAGCGAGAGAGGCTTCTGGACCGCGCGCGCCATCTGCAGGTGCGTGCAGAACACGCCGTTCGTCGTGGTGTCAGCGATGGGCACGTCCGCGCCGTGGATGTCGGCCACGGGCGAGCTCCAGCCGGGGACCTCGGGCGCGAGGACCCATTGCGCCGGACCGGGCGGATTCACGGGATCGTACGTACCCGAACCAGCGAGCCAGCGCGTCTCGCCGATGTCCGAGATGCCGAGCGGATCGTTCCACTGGAGCGCGTCGGTCTTGAGGCGCTCGGCCCACGTCGACGCCACCTGCCGCGCGCCGTCGCCGATCCGCGCGTTCGAGTTGCCGATCAGCGCGACCTTCTGCAGCGCGATCACGCCCGTCGCGCCGACCGCGAGGATCGCGAGGGCCATCATGACCTCGATGACCGTGTAGCCACGCGATGCCCGCTTCATTGGATCACCCTCGGCAGGCCGAACGACGGCACGAGCACGCGGCGAATCCGGCCGTTCGCGAGGTTCTTCACGGACAGCTTCGCCGCGCCGACCATCTGCACGAACGCGCCGTCGTTGTAACGGACGAACGCGGTGCGGCGCGCGAAGCAGACGTCGGCGATGTCCTGGATCGAGTTGTCGGGGCCGAGAAAGCCGACTTCGACGAGCGTCTTCTTGTCGGTCGAGGCGAACCGATAGGTTTGTCGCTCGAGGGCGGGGTCGTCCCAGTTGATCGTGTTGCAGCCGCGCGGCGAAATCAGCGTCGGCGTGGGCGTGTCGAGCGCGGCGCGCACGGTCTCGACCTGCACGGCGCCGCTCGGATTGCGGAAGCGCACGAGGAACGTGGCGCGCTCGGACGACTCGACGTAGCCGCGGCGGTAGAGCTCCGCGAGCTGCATCGTGAGCCGACTCATGCCGATGTCGCGCATGATCCGGATGAACGCAGGCGACGCGACCGCGGCGAGCAGCGCGATCATGAAGATGACCACGAGGATCTCGGTCAGCGTGAAGCCACGCGCCCGATCCGCCGCACCTGCGGTCCGCGTCCTGGGAAGCCGGCGAGAAAGGAAACGAGCCACCAACATGATTGGTAGCAAGCCTCGTGCCTCGAAGAAAAAGTTTTCGGGGAAGCGGAACGGGCCGAGAGCAAGGCCGGATGCGAGGTGCGGCGCGGGACGAGCCGCTACGGATTGCGACGCTCTGCAAAAGTTGCGGGATCCAGAGGGCCGGGGGCCTCGTGCCCTTGCACCGGTCTTCTGATCGTTGCATGTGCGGTCGACCATGATTCAACGGCACGCGGCAATCGGTTCCCTCCTCGCCCTCGCCCTCGTCAGCGCTTGCAAGAACGAGGAGCCTCGCGGCGCGGCGCCTCCGCCGCCTCCCGCGGCGAAACCCGCGGCCTGCGCGGGCGGCGGCGGGACCCTGTCCGACGCGCAGTCCGCGGCGTTTTTCCCGCGCACCACCGCGGGCTTTTGCCTCGACCCGAACGGCGGCGACAAGACGTACGGCGAAGGCGGCAGCCTCCCGCTCGATCAGATCTGCGACATGTTCGACGGCGAGTGCGAGATCTACAAAGGCTTCGGCGTTCGCCGCGTGGTCGAGCTCAGGTACGTCGACGGCAGCGGCAGCGCGGCGACGATCGACGTGCACCTCTCGAAGTTCGGCACGACCGAGGGCGCGTACGCGATGTTCACGAAGCGCGTCGTCGGTGATGGAGATCCCGCGGGCGAGGACACGCCGCGGCCCATCGAGGGCGGGGGCGCAGCGGCGCTCGGGCTCGGGACGGCGTACCTCTGGCGTGGCGCGCACCTCGCGGAGATCACGTACAACGACGAGGCCGCGGCAGAGCCCGCGATCAAGGCGCTCGGGGACAAACTGCTCGCGCCGCTCGTGAAGGAGATCGGGGCGAAGCTGCCGGGCGAGACGGCGCTCCCGCCGGCCGCGGCGGCGTTGCCCGAGGCGAACCGGATCCCGCTCGGCGTGCGCGTGGTGACCAAGGATCTCCTGGGGATCCCGAGCACGGGCGGCGGCGCGTTCGGCTACTACAAGGACGCGGACAAACGGTATCGGTTCGCCGTGATGGTGCGCGTGGACGACGAGCAGGCGAAGGACGTGCTCGCAACGCTCGGCAAGGGGCCCGGGGCGCAGAAAGAGAAGGGGATCGGCGACGGCGCCGTGCGCTTCATGAGCAAGGAAGGCGAGGCGCCCGCGGTCGAGTGGATCGTCGCGCGCACGGGCAGCCGGCTCGTGGGCATCGGCGACGAGGTGCGCGTGCTGCGCAGCGGGATGACGGCCGACGAGGTGGCGAAGGTCTCGCTCGGCAAGGATGAGAAGATCGCGCGGCTGAAGGACGCGATCGCCAAGAAGTGAGGGAGGCGCGGGGACGCGGCGTTCTCCCGCGTCCCCCTTCGCCGGTGACGAACTACTTCGTCCTCAAAATGACGTGGTAGCCGAAGGGCGTCTCGACGAGGCCGCTGACCTCGTTGACCTTCAGCTTCTCGACCGCTTCCTGGAAGGGACCGACCATCGCGCCCTTCGGGAAGAGGCCGAGGTCGCCGCCGCGGGCCCCCGCGTTCGGCTCGTCGCTGTACTCCCCGACGACGGTCTCGAACTTCGCGCCGTCCTTGACCTTCTTCAGGCCCTCCTCGGCGCGCGCCTTCGCCTCTTCCTTCGTGCGCGTGATGTTCGCAGGCGCGCGCATGCTGCCCTTGTACATCACGAGGAAGTGCTTTGCGCCGAACATCTCGCGCGGCGGCTGCTGCTGCGCAGGCGCCGTGGGGCGAGGCGGGGTTGCGGGCGTCGCCGGCGTGGCAGGCTGCGTCGCGGCCGTCTCCGTGTGCGCGGCGCCGCCCTGGGGCTTCGCGGCGAGGAAGCCGAGCGGCTTGTTGAACATGCCGAAGAAGCCGAGGATGCCGACGAGCACGAGCACGGCCAGGACGACGTGCGGCGTCCACCAGTAGGGATCCTCGTCGTCGCCGTGCGCGGCGGCGTCGTGGCCCTGGTGTTGCGCGTGCTCGTCTTCCTCTTCGTCCTCTTCTTCGTCTTCCTCTTCGTCCTCTTCCTCGTCGTCGGACTCGCCTTCCGCGCCCTCTTCCTCCTCGTCCTCTTCCTCTTCCTCCGCCTGCTCCTTGTCGAGCTCGGGATCCTGTTCGGCCTTGGGCTGCTTCTTGGTCTCTTTGCTCATGATGACTTCTTCAGAGAGAGGGCTTTGCCCCACCGTTCTTGCCGCGCGGGCGGCGATGACCCTGTGATCGGTCCGGTCGAGTTAGCACGCGCCTCGGCGGCTCGTCAGGCGATCTCCGCGTATCCGCCCGTCAGCACCGGGTCCGGTCTTCCCTTCACGCTCGCCTGGAGCGCCACCTTTCCACCTTCGAGCAAGTATCCCTTCGTGACGATCGTTTCCCCAGGCCAGACCGGCTTGCGGAATTGCGCGGACAAAGCCCTGAGGCGCGAGGCATCTCCCTCGAGGAGACCCTTCACCACGGCCCGCGCCGCGAACCCGTACGTCGCGAGCCCGTGCAGGATCGGGCCCTGCGGGAAGCCCACCGACGCAGCGAGCGCCGGATCGGCGTGCAGCGGGTTGATGTCGCCCGAGAGGCGATAGAGCAGGGCTTGCTCGGGGGACGTCGTCTCCTCGTAGGTGAACGTCGGCTCGCGATCCTTGGGGATCGAAGGTTCGTCCGGATCGGAGGGCGGGCGCGGGCCGCTGAAGCCACCTTCGCCGCGGTAGAGGATCGACCAGGTCGTCTCGTAGACGCGCTCGCCGCCTTCGAGCGTGGTCGTCGTGTCGATGACGACCTGCGCGAGCTTCTTCATGTCGTAGATGCCGCGGATCGTGGCGGTCGTGAGCAGCGTGCCCGAGGGCGGGATCGGCGCGAGGGCGCGGATCTTCTGGCCGCCGTGGACGACCATGGCGAAGTTGCCGCCCGTGCGCGCGAGCGACTTGAACACGGGCTCCGTCGCCGGAATCACGGCGAACGTCGGGTAAACTTTGAGCCCGCCTTCGGTGCCCTCGTAGAGGTAGGCGAGTTCTTCGCGCTTCGCGCCGATGCCGAGCGCGTAAAGCGCGAGTGTCTTCCAGTCGTAGGGGAGCGAGCTCGGCTCCGTGGTGGAGCCAAGACTCGAGAGATCGAGGGCCATTGCGCCTTCCGTAAGGATCGAGTCGGGGACACGTACCGATCTCGCGCGGACGCGTCAATTGTCTGTCGTGGGAGGCGCCTCGCTGGGGCGTTGCCCCAGGCCCCACCGGGGCTATCCGCCCCTGGACCTGGACCAGCGCAAGCGCTGGACCCGGGGTCGATGAACTGCGCGATGCGCAGTTCATCGAACAGGCCAGGTCAAGACCAACGACGACCCTGCCGGCGTTGACGATTCAACGGGCAACGTGCCCGTCGCCAGCGTGGAACGCACCTTCATGGTCTTGCCAGCGGCCTGTTGGAAGAACTGCGCGATGCGCAGTTCTTCCACGAACGGTCCAGGGCTTGCCCTGGTTCGGGTCGAGGGGCGAACAGCCCCCGCGGGGCCCGGGGCAGCGCCCCGGCGCGGCGGTTTGCGATGAGACCAATCAAAGCGCTAGCCGATACGCCACGAGCAAGCCGAACTCCAGCATGTCGACGCGGCCCGAGAGCGACGCGCTGTCGCCCGTGGGCGCTTGCACGGGCTCGGTCGGGAGGAACCAGCTCGCGTACCGCAGCGTGGTGCCGAGCGACCAGTTCGGGGCCACGGTCCACTCGCCGCCGATCGCCAGGCCTGCCGCGAGGCCTTCGGTCGAGAGCGTCGCGGAGCGCGGGCCGACGAAGGCCGTGTCCGCCGCGGGCTCACGATCCGTGGCCACGGTCCAGGCGTCGCGGATGATCACCGCGCCGAGCGTCGCGCCGCCCCACCACACCCATTTGTCGCTCTGGATGCCGTAGTAGCGGAGCTGCCCCTCGACGAGGAAGTAGCTGCGATCGTGCTCGCGATTGAGCTCGGCCGCGCCCGGGGCCGTGCCGCTGAGGAGCGAGCGCGCCCAGGAGATGCTCGCGCCGAGGCCGAAGCGGCCGATGTGGTACTGGTTGTAGACGCCGAGCGAGACGCTCGTCTCGCCCTTCTCGCAGCTCGTGCGCGAGCGCGGGCAGACGTTCGCCGCGGGCAGGCTGAGCAGGCCCGCGTTCACCGAGACGAGCGTGTGCGTGTAGTCCTGCGTGAGGGCCGCGGAGGCACGGCGCGCGGCGGCGGATTCCTGGCTCTGCGCGTGGGCGCTCGAAGGGCACGCCGCGAGCGCGACGAGCGCGGCGGACGTCGTCGCGAGGGCGACGTGCAGGCGGCGAGTCGCGCGCGTCAGAGCCATGGTCCACCGGTGGGTGTGGGCGCCGGATCGGTCGTCGGCAAGGGCGGCGGCGTGGGCGGAAGCACGGGGCCGTCGGGGCCCGTCGATGCGCCCGCGGGTCCCTTCGTCGTGGACGTCGGCGTGGGGGTCGCCGTGGGGCCGGGCGGCGTCGCGGCCGAGGCGCTCGGCAGTGGTTTGCCGTCCTTGCCCGTGGGGCGCGGCGCCGGGAAGCGGCCGTTCGGGCGGTGATCCGTGGGGACGGCGCGAGGCGCGCTGCTCGTCGCGGGCGCGAGGTCCGCGGGCGCCTTCGATTCGAGCTCGGCGACGAGGTGTTGCGCGGTCGTGAGCGAGGGGTTCAGCGAGACGGCGATGCGGGCGAGGTGCAAGGCCTCGGCGGGATCACCGGCGTACTTGCGCCCGAGCGCGCTCGTGACGAGGCGCTCGGCGGCCTCGCGGCGTAGCTCTTTGACGCGCGCGTCGCCGGGCCAGCGCGCGTGCGCGGTCTCGAGGATCTCTTTGACGTTGTCGCCGGGAGGAGCGTCCCAGGCCTGCCGCTTCATGGCCTCGCGCGCGGCTTCGAGGCGTCCATCGAGCGAGTCGGCCGAGGTCGCGCCGACGAGGCCGAGGCGCCTGCCACCCATAACGATCACGAGCGGCGCGGCGGCGAGGCAGAGGACGATCGCGACGATGCGCGTGAGGCGCGCGCGGCGCTTCGTGTCGGCCGGCGGAGGCAAGGAGAGCGGCGTCTCCGTGCCTTGCATGGTCGACTCGCGCGCGAACGGGGCCGCGGGCGAGGCGTGCGCGTCGAGATCCTGGGTCTCGCTTTCGTCGTCTTCGTCGATGCGTGTATCGCGTTGGATCGAAGGAGGCGCAGCGGTCGTCTCGTCCTCGTCGTCCAAGATCGCGGAGGACGACACCGCGCGGCCCACGGACGAGGTGGGCGGAGGCGGTACGAACGGCGCGGGCGAGCTCTCCGGATCGCCTTCGATGCGCGAGGAGATCGGCAGCGGGGTCGCGTCGGGGCGCGCGGGGACGCCGCCGATCTTCGAGGCGAGATCCGTGGAGAGCTCCAGCGACTTCGTGCGCTCCTTCGAGGGCAGTTTCACCGCGCCTTGCCGCGCGAAGAGCAAGCTCGATCGCGTGAGCTCGTCCGGATCGAGGCCACTCTGCCGCGCCGCCGCGTAGAGATCCTTGCCGAGCGCGCGCGCGTCTTCGGCGCGTGCTTCCGGCTTCTTCGCGAGGTTCTGCATGATCACCGCGGCGAGCGGCGCGGGGACGTAACTCGCGCGTGGGATGCTCCGCAGATCGGGCGGCGCGTCGTGCGTGTGCTGGATCAATAGCTGCACCGGCGATTCGCCTTCGAACGGCGTTCGGCCGGCGAGACACTGGTAGAGGATCGTCGCGATCGAGTAGACGTCGGCCGCGGGGCTCACGGGTTTGCCCTCGGCGCCCTCGGGCGAGATGTACTTCGCCGTGCCGAAGATCAGGCCCGCCTGCGTGGCCATCGAGCCGCCGCGATCGGCCCAGTCGAGCCGCGCGATGCCAAAGTCGAGGACCTTGACGAAGTCCGGGTCGTCGCCGCGACGCACGAGCATCACGTTCTCGGGCTTGAGATCACGGTGCACGATGCCTTGCGCGTGCGCCTCGCCGACCGCGTCGCAGATCTGCAGCGCGATGTGCATCGCGCGCGGCAAAGGCAGCGCCGAGGGCTCGCCGCCCGTGCCCGCCGCCGCGAGCGCGGAGAGCAGCGACATGCCGTCGAGGTACTCCATCACGAGGTACATCTCGCCGCCCGTGCGCGGATCGCCGCGTTGCGGGATCGTGCCGGTCATGAGGACCGAGACCACGCCGGGGTGCGCGAGCCGGCTCGCGATCTTGGCTTCGCGGTGGAAACGCCCGACGAGCTCGGCGTTGCCGCTGAGCTCGCGGTGGAGGATTTTCACGGCGACGTCGCGATCGATGCCGGCCTGGAAGGCGCGGTAGACGCGGCCCATCGAGCCGATGCCGATGAGGTGCTTGATGCGGATTTGCCCCGCGAGCTCGAGGCCCGCGTACGGGTCGACCTCGGGGCTCGAGAGCGAGGGCCCCTTCACGTTCACGAGGGGCGTGCCGTCCTGTGGGCAGAAGAGGACATCCGCGTCGTAGCGCTCGCCGCACGACGGGCAACTCTTCGTGGGGGACGGGGTCATCGGCGGGACGAGTGTAGCAGGAACGCGTGGATCCCACGCGGCCTCCGGATTACCGTCCGGGCCCAGGTGAGCAAGGCGAGGGCGAGCGCGGCGGGGAAGACCCAGGAGAAGGCGAAGGCCGCCCCTTCGTCCTCGCCCGCGAAGACACGCGAGCCGCGTGGCAAGCAGCCCGAGGCCCCGACGCCGATCCGCGAGGCGATGCCCGCGGCGACCGAGACGCAAGACAACGACAACGCCTACCGGATCGCGCTGCCCCAGTTCGAGGGCCCGCTCGACCTCCTGCTGCACCTCATCCAGCAGCACGAGCTCGATATCCTCGACATCCCCGTGAGCTTCATCACGCAGAAGTACCTCGAGTACCTCTCGATCATGCGGGCTTTGACGATCGATCTGGCAAGCGAGTACCTCGTGATGGCGGCGACGCTGACGCACATCAAGTCGAAGATGCTCCTGCCGGTGGTGCCCAAGGATCAGGACGGGGATGGGCTGCCGGAGGAGGAGGTCGATCCGCGGGAGGAGCTCGTCCGGCGGCTGCTCGAGTACCAGAAGTACAAGGCCGCGGCGGCGGACCTCGCGGACCGCGGGACGCTCGGCAAGGACATATTTCCGCGCGGCATCCCGGAGCCCGTGCCGGAGGGGCCGGCGCCGTTCGCGCCGGTCGGGGTGTTCTCGCTGTTCGAGTCGCTGGAGAAGCTGCTCAAGCGCACGAACATCAAGATCGAGCACCAGGTCAACTTCGATCGGATCACCATCACGGACCGGATCGTGCAGCTCACGGAGCGGCTGTCGGGGCGGCGGCGCGCGACGTTCGAGGAGCTCGTGCTCGACGATCCGGCGCGGAAAGGCGCGCCGCTGACGAAGTTCGACATTGTGATCACGTTCCTCGCGATCCTGGAGATGGCGAGGATGAAGCTGCTCCGGATCTACCAGTCGGATCCGCTCGCGACGATCCACCTGGAGCTGTCGGTGCAGGCGGGGACGAGCGAGGAGGAGGACGACAACCCGTTCCGTGAAGAGCGCAACGAGACCCGTGAAGAGCGCGGAGACACTCGTGAAGAGCGCGACGAGGCCCGTGAAGAGCGCGGAGACACTCGTGAAGAGCGCGACGAGGCCCGTGAAGAGCGCGACGAGGCCCGTGAAGAGCGCGACGAGGCCCGTGAAGAGCGCGACGAGGCCCGTGAAGAGCGCGGAGACACTCGTGAAGAGCGCGACGAGACCCGTGAAGAGCGCGGAGACACTCGTGAAGAGCGCGACGAGGCCCGTGAAGAGCGCGGAGACACTCGTGAAGAGCGCGACGAGGCCCGTGAAGAGCGCGGAGACACTCGTGAAGAGCTTGACGACACGGGTGAAGAGCGCGACGAGCCCGAGGTGAACGATGGCGACTGAGGGCGGATCGAAGCGGCGCGGGAAGTTGCGGCTCGTGCCGCCGCCGCAGCCGCAAGAGGAGGCCCCGCCGGACAGCGATTCACCCGAGCGGCTCCGCCGCGCGGCCTGGGCATGGTTCCACCCGAAGGCGGAGACGGAGCCGGTCGCGCAGGCGGAAGCGGTCGCGGAGACGGAGCCGGTCGCGGAGACGGAGCCGGTCGCGGAGACCGTCGCGGAGCCGGCGCCGGTCAAGCCGGCGAAGGGGAAGGGGAAGGCGAAGGCTGCGCCGGCCGCGGAGGCGCAGGCGGAAGCGGTCGCGGCGCCGGAAGCGGTCGCGGCGGCGGAAGCGGAAGCGGAAGCGGTCGCGGCGGCGGAAGCGGAAGCGGTCGCGGCGGCGGAAGCGGAAGCGGTCGCGGCGGCGGAAGCGGAAGCGGCGCCGGAAGCGGAAGCCGAAGCCACGCCGGCCGCGGAAGCATCGGCCGAGACGGCCGAGCCCAAGCGCAAGCGCGCGCCTCGCAAGCCGAAGCCCGCGCCGCTCTCGCCCGTCGAGCGGTTTCGGTCCCTCGCGGCCGCGTTCTTCCGTGCGCAGCGCCTCGTCGGCAAGGTGTCCGCGACCGCGACGAGCGGCGCCCCGGACGGCGCTCCCGACGGGCACGAAGATAACACCGTACAGGCGAGCGGTGCGGTCGCCCGCGCGCATCTGAAGGGTGTGCTGGAGGCTCTGATCTTTGCGTCCGAGCACCCGATGACGTCGCGCGACCTCGCTCGCGTGGCGAAGGCGGAGCACCGCCTCGTCGTGTCGCTGCTCGGCGAGCTCGGGGCCGAGTACCGCAACCGCGGGATCCGACTCGACGAGATCGCCGGCGGGTACGTGTTCCGGACGAGCCCTGCGTTCGCGCCGTTCGTGCGCGAGCAGGTCGCGAAGAAGCCGGTGAAGATGACGCGCGCGCAGATCGAGACGCTGGCGATCGTCGCGTACCGGCAGCCGATCACGCGGCCCGAGATCGACGAGGTGCGCGGCGTGGACTCGGGCGCGGTGCTCAAGTCGCTGCTCGAGCGGGACCTCGTGCGCATCCTCGGCAAGAAGGAAGAGCCGGGGCGGCCGATGCTCTACGGCACGAGCGCGCAGTTCCTCGAGTTCTTCGGCCTGCGTACGCTCTCGGACCTGCCGACGCTCCGCGAGTTCACCGAGCTTTCGGACGAGTCGCGGCGCGCGTACGAGCGCGAGATGGGCGAGGAGCCGCCGGACGCGGCGGTCGCCTTCACGGACACGTCGGCCGCAGCGAATGGCGGTCTGATGGGCGGCGAAGGAAGCTTTGGCGCTCGTGTCGTGCCGCCGGAGACGGCTGGCGATACGGAGAGCGAGACGCGTGACGAATTTGCATTTACGGACGAGGACCGGGCACAGATGGAGAGCGGCGGGGAGGAAGCGATGAACGACGTGCAAGCAGCGAGCGACGAGCAGGACGAGAAGGACGAGGTCGAGGAGCGTTTGGCCGCGGAGGAAGACGAGGACGAGGACGAGGACGAGGACGAGGACGAGGACGAGGACGAGGACGAGGACGAGGACGAAGACGAGGACGAGGACGAAGACGAGGACGAGGACGAGGACGAGGACGAAGACGAGGACGAGGACGAGGACGAGGACGAAGACGAGGACGAGGACGAGGACGAAGACGAGGACGAAGACGAAGACGAGGACGAGGACGAGGACGAGGACGAGGACGAGGACGAGGACGAGGACGAGTAGCCCTCGGCCTGGTCAGGTCACGTCACGTCGAGCCGGATTCCTCGGCGGGGTCCGGGTAGGCCTCGGCGAGCTTGCCGACTTCGCGGCGCAGCTCGGCGTGCGCGACGAGCTTCCGCACGAGCTTCCACGTCTCCGGATCCGCGAGCACGGCCATCGGCGACGCCGCCACGGCCCCGCGCCGCGGCTTGCGCACGATCGCCCCTTTCCCCTTGCTCCGAAGCTCCTCCATCTTCGTGACGAAGCGCTTCGTCGGGAAGAGGTCGCCCTTCTCCCACGCGAGCACCGTCTCCTGCTCGAGTCCGAGCGCCGCCGCGAGCTCCTTCGCCGTGCAATCGAGCTCCTTGCGGAGCGCCTTGATGTCATCGGGCGTCATCGGCGCGTAAACCTATCAATTTCACGCAACCGGCGGGGGCCCCGGTCGATGTACCGGCATGCAAAAGGTCGCATGCCCTCTCTTCGCCCTCGTCGTCGTCGCCTGTCGGCCTGATCTTCCGATTCCCGAAGCCGGACTTCGGCCGGCGACGCAGGCGGCCGGGATCACGGTCGCCTTCGAGCCGGAGGCGCCGGTCACCGCGGCGCCCCGCGTGCTTCGCGTGCACGTGGCCGCAGAGCCATCGCTCGACGAGGCGCGGCTCTTCCTCGTGCGCGGCGAGCTGCGCGACAGCCACCTCCGGCAGATCGAGCGGGACGACATCTCGAAGGCGCTCGCCGAGCGGTTCGTGCCGAGCGTCCGGTGGCGCGCGGACGATGGCTCGGTGGTGCTCGCGCCGACGGTGCCGCTCGACCCGGACGAGACGTACGCCGTGGCGAGCGGAGAGCCGCGGGCGAGCGTCGCGTTCGTGGTGGAGCCGGCCGAGGCGGCGCCGTTGCTCGTACGCGCGTGGCCGCCGGCCGAGGCGAGCGGCGCAGGCCTGTTCGGGCTCTACTGCGGCGACGTGACGCTGCCCGAGGTGTCGTTCGAGGCCACGCTCGCGCCGGACGGTCCCCTCGGCGCGTTCGGGCGGGGCGTCGCGCCGGCGGGCGCGGGGGGCGCGTGCCTGCGCTTCGTGGGTCGAGGGCTCGCCGCGGAGGGAGGGCCCTGGGTGCCGCCGCCCGTCGTGTGGCTGCCAGGCTTGCCCTGGCCGCTGCGGGTGGATCCGCGGCCCTTCGGGGGCGCGGGGAACGAGGACCTCGGCGAGGCGATCGAGGGGCCGCTCGACGAGGCTCGGCTCGAATGCGAGGCGTTCGAGGTTCCGTTCGGGCCGGGCTGCGTCGAGGTCGAGGACGATCGGCTGCTCGGGCGTGCGCCCGCGGCGGCGATGCTGTGGGGGATCGCGGGCGAGGGGCTCGACGTGGTGATGACGACGGGGAAAAACGAGCGGTTCGTCCTCAAGGGATTGCCTGCGGGGAAGGACGTTTCCCTCGACGTCGCGACGATCGACGTGCACGGACGGCAGCGGCGCCTGACCTTTTCCGCGACCACCCTGACGCCGATGCCACACGTCGTGTTGAACGAGGTGATGGCGAATCCGCTCGGGCCGGAGCCGGATCAGGAGTGGGTCGAGCTCTACAATGACGGGTCCGTGGAGGCGGCGCTCGGCGAGCTCGTGATCAGCGATATCGGGGGCGAAACCGTGCTGCCGGAAATAATGCTGCCGCCTGGGCGCTTTGCAGTGATCGTGAACGAGACGTTCGTCGTGGATGATGAGATCGACGTGCCGCCGGCCGAGGATGCTCTCTTGGTGCGTGTCCCCGCGCTCGGGAAAAGCGGACTTGGCAATGGGGGCGAGATCGTGCGGCTGCTCGATGAGCGTGGGCGCACGATTTCCAGGTTTCCAGCCATTCCTAAGCCGAAGGCTGGTCAAAGTGTGGTACGGCGGTCACCCGACGCACCAGATGGAGTGCGCGATTCTTTCCAGCTTGCGGAACCCACACCGGGGAGTGCGAACACAGCGTCATTCCTTTGACTACGGAAAAACCGTGCTCGGAGGTGGCCGTGATGGAGAAGGCGTCTTACTTGCCTACAAGAGCGAACGTTCCTTGCCTGTACAGACGGGCGGGGACGTCCGCAGGAGCGAGCAAGCGGTGTCGTTCCTACATCGGAGCCAGCGGCCTCAACCTTGCTGAATCAGCGAGTCCGGAGGCCCGAGCGAAGTGGACTGGAGTCAGGGCCTCGGGTGGGCTAGTTAACAAAGCCCGCACCTTCGCAAAAAAGTGCTAGGTTTGGATACAAAGAGCAACAGGGTGGGGGGCCACCCGCTGGTGTGGTCTGCTGGTCCGGAGGGCTGGACGGGTTGGCACACCTTTCGCGTGGAGTTCGGACGATGGCCGGAGTACGGGGAGAGAAACTGCTGACCGCGTCCGACCTCGCAGCGCTGTGCGAGGTCGATCTGAAGACCATCCATAATTGGGTGGATCGTGGCCGGATCGCACATTTTCGCACGCCAGGGCGGCATTTGCGTTTCCGCGCGGCCGACGTGGCGGAGTTCCTGCGAGCTTGGGGCTACAGCGTGCCCCGTGAGCTCGCGCGGGCGAGCGCGAAAAGCGGGCTCGTGGTGGGCTCGAAGGACACGCTCGCTCATGTCACCCGCGCGCTCGGGGACATGATGCCGCTCAGGGACGTGAAGCATCCATACGATGCACTCGTCCTCGCGGGATCAGACCCGCCGGACGTGTTCATCGTGGACGCGAAAGCGGCCGCGGCGGACGTGGACGTGGCGCACTGGATGGAAGCGCTCGAGCGGGCGTGTCGAGACGCGCGCTTCGTCGTGCTGAGCGACGAGGCGACGGGGTTGCCCCCCTTCGCGACGCGCGTAGGGCGGACGGACGCGCAAGGCCTGCGGACCTTGCTCGTGCCCGAGCCCGTGGCGCCCGCGGCCGCTGTGCCGGGCCAGGTGGCCGCCGCCGCGAATGCAAACGAGCCGGCTGCGGCCGCCCAGGAAGAGCTGCCGCCGCGCGCCGCAGGCGGTTCGTCACGGTAAAGGGACGAAAGCTCCGCTCGGCTGTCCGACGGAGGGCGAATTCGTGATTCGGGGGCCGTGCTCGTACGAGCCGAGCATGGCCCCCGAATACCGTGGATTCGTCGATCGAGGATCGATCAAAGACGCGAGCCGCGGTCGCGACACTCGGCGAGGTCGTTCGCGTCGCTGACGCAGGCGAGGAGATCGCCCGGGTCGGGGCCGAAAATGCCGGCCGTGCACCGATACTCCTCGATCACGCAGACGCTGAAATCCTCGTATTCGACGTCGCAGCCATAAATGGATGCCGTCTCCTCGGCCGCGTCGGCCTCGACGATGCACTCGTCATACTGACGGTCGTTGCAGTTCGTGCAATCGCAGGCGAGGTCGCAGACGTCCGCGGAGAGGCTGCCGCAGCCGGCGGCGAGGGGCGTGAGCGCGAGGCAGGCAAGAAGAATCCAGGGCGTTCGCATGGTCATCGCGCTCCTAATCTCCGACGCAATCGTTGAAACGGTTTCGCTCGTCGTCGCAGTCGCCCCGATGCGTCCAGGTATTGCCGCCGTCGCAGCGGAGCTCCAGCTCCAGGCACGTGAGGTAGTCGTCCCAGCGGTCCTCACAGCCGTAAATCGAGGCGACATCCTCCCGCGACTCGTATCCGACGATGCAGGCGTCGATGTCCGCGTCGTTGCCGTCGCGGCATAGCATCTCGTCCTCGCAGAGCGCGCCATACGGAGCGCACCCGAGACCAGTGCCGGCCAGCACCACGAGGGCGGCCAGACCCAAAGTTCGAGAAAGCGTTCTCATCGTTCGATTCTCCAACCTCCAAGGTCGGAGACTACGAGAAATTCCACGTCCGTGCGCGTCAAATTTACGCGCGCAAACGTGCTTTGTAGGGATTTTGGTCGGCTCAGGACGAGCCGGCGATTGTCATCGAAGAAATTCGCAGCGTGGGCGAAGCCGTAGAGCTCCGCAGGTCGAGGTCGTCGCCGACAGCGTCGATGCGCTGCCAGAGCTGATCGAGGTTCAGCGAGATGGTCACTTCACTGACAGGGAACGCAAGCTCGCCGTTTTCGATCCAGAATCCCGAGGCGCCGCGCGAGAAGTCGCCCGTGACGGAGTTGTAGCCGAAGCCCATCATCTCCGTGACGTAGAGGCCGCGCTGCGTGCTCTTCACGATGTCGGCGGCCTTCGTTTGCGTGGGCAGGAGCATGAAGTTCGAGGTGGAAGGCCCGACGCCGCCGCCGCCGCCACGCGAGGCGCTGCCCGTGGGCGCGCGGCCGAGCTTGCGGCCGCTGTAGCTGTCGCAGAGGTAGGTCTTCAGGATGCCCTGCTCGACGACGAGGTTCTTGCGCGCCGCGAGGCCCTCGCCGTCGAAGGGACGAGAGCCAGGGGCGCGGAGGACCAAGGGGTCGTCGACGATGGTGACGAGGTCACTCGCGACGCGCGTGCCCTCACGGCCGACGAGGTAGCTCGACTTGCGCCAGATGGAGCTGCCCATGATGGCGCCGGCGAGCAGGCCCAGGATGGCCCGCGCTGCGTCGGGGTCGAAGACGACCGGGGCCTCGCACGTGGGGACCTTGCGGGCGCCGAGCTTGCGCAGGGTGCGTCGCGTGGCCTCGCGGCCGACCGCCTCGGGCGCGTCGAGGGCGTCGAGGTGGCGCTTGGCCGTCCAGTGAAACCCGCGGCGCTTCTTGCCGCCCTCGTCGTCGGCGACGGGCGAGACGACGAGCGAGGCGTACGAGCCGGCATAACCGCCCGTGAAGCCGCCCGAGAGGACGAGCGCGAAGACGCCGGCGGTGCGGCTGAAGGTGGCGCCGTCGCTGTTCGTGATGCGCGGGTCGGCGTCGCGGGCCGCCTGCTCGCCGCGGCGCGCAATGTCGATGGCCTCGGCCGCGGTGACGTCACCACCCTTGGGGTCGTAGAGCTCGAGGTCGGGGAAGGGGCCGGTGGCGATGAGCGAGGGATCCGCCGGGCCAGCGAACGGGTCTTCCTGGGAGATGTCGACGAGCTCGAGGGCGTCGCGGACGAAGCGATCGAGGCCACGCGCGGTGAGGTCCGAGGTGGAGGTGAGGGCGACGCGGCCCTGCTTGATGACGCGCATGCCGAGGCTCTTGTGCGAGGCCTCCTCGACGAGCTCGGGTTCGCCGAGGCGGACCTTCGTGCTGAGCTCGGAGCCGGAGCGCGCGATGGCCTCGGCGACGTCCGCACCGCCCGCGCGGGCGCGGCGGACGACGTCCGCGGCGAGGTTTTTCAACTCTTCGATCTCGGTCTCGAGCCGGTTCGGCGCGGTCATCGTGGGGGCAGAGCGTGGTGGACAACCGGACGCTCGTCAATCAGCGTGGCTTCCGGGGTCGACCGAGGAAGCGCGGCGGCTCGTCCGAGGTGGGCTCGGACGGCAGCACCGGCGGCGCAGCCCGTCCAGGGCGTGCGGGGAGCACGGCGGAGACGTCGAAGGTTGACAACGTCCGCGCGGTGAAGACAGCCCCGGCGACGAGGATCGCGTCCATCCACAAGATGGCGTACCCGAGCGGGCTGCCCGGGAGCGGGCGGGTGCCGAAGTCGCTCTGGACCTGGTCGTAGGTGGCGTCGATGCCGAAGCGCGCGTGGAGCGTGACGAGGGGGATCAGGCCGGCGACGAGGGGGAGCGCGGCGAGCCATGCGAGAGCGGGGAGGGAGCGGCGGGCGAGGGCACGGCGGCCCGCGAGGAAGCCAAGGACGGGAGCGGCGGCGTCGAGGAGGACGAGCAGGAGCTCGAGTGCCGAGGGGATGGCGCGGCCGTCGACGAGGTAAGCGAACGACCAGTCGGCGGCGAAGACGGTGAAGTAGGCCGAGACCGGGGCGTAGACGAAGAGGGCGTAGAGGGCGACGGCGACGGTCGGGCGATCCCAGGACGAGGCGCCGGGGCGTTCGTCGGGGCCGTCCTCGGGGCGCGCGAGCCATGCGAGCAGGACGCCGAGCGTGAAGCCGAAGAGCGGGGCGAGGGGAGCGGGCATGGCAGACGCGGAGGGAGCCGGGCTAGCGCGGGTGAGCTGGGATGTCCACGGGGGGTTCGTTTATGCTGCGTCGTATGGAACAAGTGGACCTGGAAACCGAGCGGACAGGGCCTTACGAGCACGACAGCGCGCACGAGCGTCTCGCGCGGCTCGCGGGCGTGTGGCGAGGGACGGCGCGGACCATCATGGGGCCGGGCGCGGAGCCTCTCGAAGCGGCCTGGGAAGGGCGGATCGCGGTGATCCTGGGCGGGAGGTTCGTCCGGTTCACGTATCGATCGAGCGTCGAGGAGAAGCCGATCGCCGGGGAGATGCTGATCGCGTTCGAGTCGGGCGAGAAACTCTGGCGGACCTCGTGGGTGGACAGCTTCCACACGGGCACGATGATCCTCGTGTCCGAGGGCAGCGGGACGGACATCGACGTACGGGGCAGTTATTTCGCGGCGGAAGGGCACCCGCGCTGGGGGTGGCGCACCGTCGTCGACGACGCCCAGGCCGACAAGCTCACGATCCGCATGTACAACATCACGCCCGACGGACAGGAGTTTCTCGGGGTCGAGATCACGCTCGCACGCGCATGAGCGAGCGGCCGCGAGTGAGCGCGGGGACGTGGAGTCCCGGGTGCGTTGCGCGCGACCTGCCACCGGGCTAAGGGCTCCCGCGATGGATCCCAGGCGCGTGGAAGAGCTGCTCGATCGTGTCCGGCGTGGGGACGTGACGGTCGAGCAGGCGGTCGAGGCGCTCAAGAGTTTGCCGTTCCGCGACCTCGGGTACGCGACGGTCGATCATCACCGGGCGCTCCGGCAAGGCGTGCCCGAGGTGATCTTCGGCGAAGGGAAGAGCGGCGAGCAGATCGCGGGGATCGCCGAGGAGATGGTGCGCGCCGGGACGAACGTGCTCGTGACGCGGATCGACGCGCAGAAGGCGGCGATCGTGGGGCAGCGAGTGCCGAGCTTCCGGTTTGCGCCGCTCGCGCGGACGGGGAGCGTGGAGATCGCGCCGCCCCCGAAGCGTCCGTGCGCGCCGGTCGCGGTGGTGACGGCCGGGACGAGCGACAACGAGGTGGCCGAGGAGGCGGCGGAGACGCTGTCCGCGCTGGGGCTCGAGCCGCTCAGGATCTACGACATCGGGGTCGCGGGCATCCATCGGCTTCTGCATCGCATGGAGGATCTGCGGCGCGCGTCGGCGGCGATCGTGTGTGCGGGGATGGAAGGGGCGCTGCCGAGCGTGGTGGGCGGGATGATCTCGACGCCGGTCGTGGCCGTTCCGACGGCGGTGGGGTACGGGACGGCGCTCGGGGGATTCACGGCGCTGTTCGCGATGCTGACCTCGTGCGCGTCGGGGGTCTCGGTCGTGAACATCGGCAATGGGTTCGGCGCGGCGATGGCCGTGCACCGCATGATGCCGAAAGCCTCGCAAGCGACCGAGCAGCCGAAGACCGCAGGCTGAGCAAGGAGCACAGCACGTGCACGGACACGGACACGATCACGGGCATGGGCATGGCCACGGGCACGACCATGACCACGGGCACGATCACGACCATCACCATCACCACGATCACGCGCACGGCCACGTGCATCACGCGCACGATCACGGGCACGCGCATACGCACGATCGCCCGCATACGCACGCGCATGCGCCCGGGCCTTCGCACGATCACGCGCACGTGCACGGGCATGAGCACGGCCGCGGGCACGAGCATCCGGTGAGGACGCCGCTGCTGGAGCAGGGATCGGGCGTCGGCAAGATCCTCTTTTTCGACGCGTTCAGCGGCGTCGCGGGGGACATGACGATCGCGGCGCTGCTCGACCTCGGCGTGCCGCTGCTCGTGATCGAGCACGCGGTGGCGGCGTTGCCGCTCGAAGGCGTGTTCCTCGAGCGCGGGCACGTGCATCGGAGCGGCATCGTGGCGACCTCGTTCGAGGTGCACGTGGAGACGTCGCAGCCGGAGCGGACGTACGCGTCGATCGACGCGATGCTCACGTCGAGCCCGCTCGATCCCGAGGTGCGGACGCTCGCGCGCCGGATCTTCCGGCGGCTCGGTGAATCGGAGAGCGCGGTGCATCGGATGCCGCTCGACGAGGTGCATTTCCACGAGGTCGGAGCCGTCGACGCGATCGTGGACATCGTGGGCGCGGCCGCGGCGCTCGTGTACCTCGGGGCCGAGGTGCGGGGCGCGCCGCTGCCGATGGGGCGCGGGTTCGTCAAGGCACGTCACGGGATCCTGCCGCTGCCGCCGCCCGCGACGGTGGAGTGTCTGCGCGGGGTGCCGACGTACGGCGTGGATCTCGACGCGGAGCTCGTAACGCCGACGGGCGCGGCGATCGTCGCGACGGCGGCAGGGCGCTTCGAGCGGTGGCCCTCGTTCGCGCCGGAGCGCGTGGGCTGGGGCGCGGGGTCGCGGGAGCTGCCGGATCGGCCGAACCTGCTCAGGGTCGTGCTCGGGACGCGCGGGGGCGTCTCGGACGAGCCGCAAGTCGGCGCGTCGCACGTGGTGCTCGAGGCGAACGTGGACGACATGACGGGCGAGATGGCGGCGCACGCGATCGAGGCGCTCTTCGCGGCGGGAGCGCTCGACGCGTGGGCCGTGCCGATCACGATGAAGAAGGGGCGGCCGGCGCTGACGATCGCGGCGCTCGCGCCGGCTCCGCAAGCGGACGCCGTGGGCGCGACGCTCCTCCGCGAGACGACGTCGATCGGGATCCGGAAGATCCCGGTGACGCGGACCGAGCGGCCGCGGCGTACGGTGGCGGTGGAGACGGCCTACGGGCGGGTGCGCGTGAAGATCAGCGAGGGGCCGTTTGGTCCGCCGCAGATCAAGCCGGAGTTCGAGGACTGCGCGGCCGCGGCGAAGACGCACGGCGTGGCGCTGCGCGAGGTGGTCCAGGCGGCGCTCGCCGCGCTGGCGATCTGAGAGACTCCCTCACCCCCAGCCCCTCTCCCTCGCGGGAGAGGGGAGTCGGCCCGATCAATCCGGTCGTTCGATGGGAAGCCCCTCGGCTTCCCATCCGAGGAAGCCGTTCTCCAGGAACGCGATCGGCACGTCGCTCTTCGCGAGCGTCTCGGCGAGCGTCTTCGACTTGTCGCCGGCGCGGCAGTAGAGAACGGGCTCGCCCGGCAGCATGTGGAGCTCCGCGAGGCGCGTCTCGATCTCTTCGAGCGGGATGTGCACGGCGCCCGGGATGTGCGCGCGGTTGTAGGCAGCGGCCTCGCGCGTGTCCACGGGGACGACCTGATGTTGCTTGAGGGCCTGCGCGAGCTCCATCGCGCGGATCGCGCCTTCGGCCCGCGGGAGGAAGGGATCGAGCAGCTCGCGCAGGCGCGCCTTGCGCACGGCGCCTTGCTCGCCGGCGACGGGGCGGCCGCGGAAGAAGACCATGAACGTCGGCACCGCCTGCACGCGCATCGCCGCCGCGAGGCGCTTGCTCTGGTCGATGTTCACCTTGACGAACTTGGCCTTGCCTTCGAGCTCGCGCGAGAGCGCCTCGACCTCGGGCGCCACCGTTTTGCAGGGGCCGCACCAGTCGGCGTAGAAGTCGATCAGGACGGGGAGCTCGCTGCGCAGGACCTCGCGTTCGAAATCTTGCTCGGAGATGACGGGGACCGGCATGGGAGGAAGTCCATAGCGAGAGTCCCGGCCGATGGCGAGGGGTCTCGCCGCGTCCGCGCAAGCGAGCGGCGAATCGAGGCAAGGCCTTCGGTAGGATGTCCTCCGTGCAGGACACCCACGACGCCCAGCCGCCGCCTTCTTCGAAGAACCTGCCCTCGGTTCGAAAGCGACCCCGGCCGAGCTTGATCCTCTCGAACGAGCCCACGCCCGGCGCGCCGCCCGGCACGCTGCTCGTCGAGGATCCCAACAAGCCGAAGATCTACCTCATCGACTACTGCCAAGAGCACATCGTCGAGAAGTGGATCGACTCGGTGGACGAGGCCGTGCCTTACCTGACGGACGATCGCCCGAGCGTCACGTGGATCGACGTGCAGGGGATCGGGCACAAGCCGACGTTCGAGCGGCTCGGGGAGATCTTCGGCATCCACCCGCTCGCGCTGGAGGACGTGGTGAACGTCCCGCAGCGGCCGAAGAGCGACGTGTACCCGGGGCAGCAGGTGCTCATCTGCCGGATGGCGCAGTCCGACAAGAAGGGCGCGCTCGTGACCGAGCAGATCGCGATCGTGTTCGGCAAGGGCTTCGTGCTGACGGTGCAGGAGGAGCCGAGCTCGGACGTGCTCGAACCGGTGCGCGAGCGCATCCGCAAAGGAAGGCAGCTCATGCGGACGGGCGGCGCCGACTACCTCGCGTACGCGCTCTTCGACGCGATCATCGACGGCTTCTACCCCGTGCTCGAGAAGCTCGGCGACAAACTCGACGAGATCGAGCTCGATGCACTCTCCGGCAAGGACGGGACGGCGCGCCAGATCCACGACGTGAAGCGTGATCTGCTCGCGCTGCGCCGGACGATCTGGCCGCAACGCGAGGTCGCGAACTCGCTCCTCCGGGACGGATCGCCGCACATCCAGGAGCACACGCGGCTCTACCTGCGCGACACGTACGACCACGCGGTGCAGGTGATGGATATGGTCGAGACGTTCCGCGAGATCGCCTCGGGCCTCATGGATCTGCACCTCTCCGGCGTGTCGAACCGGATGAACGAGATCATGAAGGTGCTCACGATCATCTCGACGATCTTCCTGCCGCTCACGTTCATCGCGGGCGTGTACGGCATGAACTTCGACACGGACGTGTCGCCCTACAACATGCCGGAGCTCAAGTGGCGGTACGGCTATCCGGCCTCGATCGCGTTCATGCTGTTCAGCGTGGCGGGCCTCTTCGTCTTCTACTGGCGGAAGGGCTGGATCGGAAACCGCCGCCGCGAACCGTGAGTCTCGAATCGAAAGGCGACGGTTTGTTGCTCCCCTCCGGCCCCGGCGAAACGCGGCCGCGCGCCTGGGCATCTTCGCTTCGAGAGAGGGAAGAAACATGCATTCGTGGATGTCCTGCACGTCCGAGATTGGATGGAGACGCGCCGCGGTATGGGCCCCGATCCTCCTGGGGATGCTGTTCGGCCCGGGTTGTACCGAACCGACGGGCGATCCTGACGACGAAGAGGGAGAGGTCATCACGTCGGTCCAGGCGCTGAGCACGACGAACGGGCTCGCGCTGAACGGACTCGCGCTGAACGGGCTCGCGCTGAACGGGATCTCGCTGAACGGAATCTCGCTGAATGGTCTCGCGCTGAACGGGGTGTCGATCGAGGGGACGACGTTCGTCGGGAAGAAGGCGTCGGGCAAGCCGATGAAGCCGGAGGAGTTCGTCGGCGCGACCTTCACGGGCACGCTCAGCAATGGGCAGACGATCACGTTGCGGATCGAGGATCGCGTGGCGTCGACGCGACCCGATGTCTTCTTGTACGAGGTCGCGTACCTGTCGAGCCCAAGCCAGGGCGCGTGGAAGAGCCTTTGTGGCGAGACGTCGAGCGGCACGCTGCGCCGCGCGATCCCGCTCGCGGGCACCTGGGATTACTCGGAGCGGAAGCCGACGAGCGGCATGCACCTGGCGTCCGAGACGACCTTCACCTTCGCGTGCAGGCCGTACGCGATCGCGAAGTGCGTGGAGCTCGGATACAAGCCGTGGGGCGGCGTGAAGGAGTGCGTCGCGCCGGGCATATGCAAGGAGATCCCGGGCGTGCTCTTGCACCAGGCATGCACGCGCATGCTGCGCGCCGATTACTGCGGCGACGGCGTGCCGCACACGCAGGACGGGACGATCGTCGACGTGTGGGACGACTTCGGGATCCAGGCCTCCGTCGTGACGGACTTCGCGTTCGAAGCCGAGTGGACGCCGATGGGCGCGCGCTGCATCGAGCACACGCGGTGGCACGGCGATACGAGCGGCGCGACCACTTCGTATGTGGACAAACATTGTTCGTCGCGATGGTCGAGCGTGCAGCCGAGCTACGACTGCGGAGGGCCGAGCTCGACGCTGCACACGGCGAAGGGGTTCGCCATTCCGCCGCTCGTCCGTTCGCTCATCGGCAACGAGTCGGCGCTGCCCGGCGATTGACGTGTCAGCCCTTGCGACGGAGACGTTCGAGCACGGCGCGCGGCGACATCGTGGCGCGGTAGACGTAGATCTCGCCGGCCTCGTCCTCGCCGAGGACCTCCTCGCTCACGCGGAGCTGTTTGCCCACGGCGAGGAGGAACCGCGCAGGAAAACCCTTGCGCACGAGCTCGACGCGTTGCCAGACGGCCTGCCGGCTCCAGAAGCCGAAGGCCTCGAGGAAGACTTCCTCGCCGGTCGTCTCGCTGCGGAAGACGAGGTCGGGGACGCAGGCGATCTCGCCGGGGAGGGCGAAGATGTGATCGTTCTCGGCGACCGACCACTCGGAGCCGAGGCGTTCGAAGGCCTGCTTGAACACGTCGAGATCGGGGCCCGTGGAGGGGGCCTCGGCGACGTGCGAGACGAGGCCGTCTTCGGGGGTGATCTCGAGGACGGCACGTGTCCTGGCTTTGCCCCACGCGAGCTCGGCGCGGACGTGAAAGGAGCGGAACGCGAGGACCTGCGGAAGGAACATGGCGAGGCGCAGGCCATACTTCTGGACCGCGTCGAAGAGGCTCCACGGGCCGTCGAGCGTGATCGTGTAGCCCTCCTGCGGAGAGCCCTCGACGACATGAATGAGGCCGTGGAAGCGCGCGGCGCGGAAGAGGCGGCGGTATCGATCGGGGCTCTCGTCGGCGATGCGGATCGTGACGCGCGTGGCCTTGAGCAAGACGGCCTGGGCGAGGCCGAGGTCGTACCGTTCGAGCAGGGCGTCGGGGCCGATGGGGCGGAAGGCTTCGAGCTGCTCGTTTTCGCGCAGATCGGCGTAGAGCGCGGCGTCGATCTCCGCGGGGGTTTTTCCGAGGCGCGGGGCGAGCTCGGCGAGGACGCCGTCGCGATCGAACTCGCTGCGGACGTCGAGCGCGCGGTGGGCTTTTGCAGCGGCGAGGAAGACCTCGCGGCGTACTTCTTCCGGATCGACGCCGGTCGGAACGGTCCAGGTGCACTGGCCGTCGAGGACCTTGCGTAGGCCGTCGCCGACGAGGCGCGCGTCGGCGGGGACGGGGACCGCGTCGAGCGCGGCCTCGATCTCGTCGCGGCTTCGTCCGATGGAGCTCCCGAGGATGCGGACGAAGTCTTTCGCGAGCGTCTTGGCGAGCTCGGCATCGTCGCCGCGGAGGTAACGAGGCAGGACGCGTCCGCCTTTGCGGCGCACGCGGAGGAGATCACTTGTAAGCAACGTGCTCCCTCCGCTTGTCGCTCGTGTACTGCTCGGCCGTGTTCTCGGCGACGAGCTCGTAGAGCAGCGCGCGTTTGTCCTGTCCCTTGCGCAGGATGCGGCCGAGGCGCTGGACGTGCTCGCGGACCGAACCGTTGCCACTCAAAACGATGGCGACGTTCGCCTCGGGGACGTTGACGCCCTCGTTCAGGACCTTCGAGGTGACGACGGCCGTGAGGTCGCCGGCGTTGAGGGCCGCGAGGATCGCGCTGCGCTCCTTGACGCGGGTCTGGTGGGTGATCGCGGGCAGGAGGAAGCGGCGCGAGATTTGGTAGACGGTCGCGTTGTCCTCGGTGAAGACGATCGTGCGGTCGTGCCGGTGGTTGTGGAGCAAGCGGGCGAGGACGTTGATCTTGCCCGGCGCGGCGAGCGCGAGCGCGCGTTGCCTGCGGTAGGCGAGGAAGGCGCGGCGGCCCGCTTCGCTGCGCGAGGAGAGGTAGAGGAAGCGGCTCCAGCCGTCGGGGGCCGACATGCGGATGCCCTCTTCGCGGAGAAAGGCGACGTACTCGCCGCGGGCGGCGTCGTAGGCCTCGCGCTCCTCGGGCGAGAGAGGGACGCTGATTCGTTCGGTCTCGTAAGAAGCGAGGTACTCGCCGGAGAGCTCGGTGATGTCCTTGCGATAGACGATCGGGCCGATGAGCTCGTCGTACGCGCGGCCGTCCGTACGCTCGGGCGTGGCCGTGAGGCCGAGGCGGAAGGGCGCGATGCTCATGCGCGCGGCGAGCTGGTACGAGGGGCTCGGGAGGTGATGGCACTCGTCGAAGACGACGAGGCCGAAGCGTCCGCCGAGCCGATCCATGTGGAGGTGCGCGGAGTCGTAGGTGGTGACGGTGATCGGTTCGACTTCGTGGTAGCCGCCGCCGATGACGCCGATCGCGCGGCCGAACGCGGCGGCGAGGATGTCGTACCACTGGTTCAAGAGGTCGAGCGTGGGCACGACGACGAGCGTGGAGCGCTTGCGGCCGGCGATGGCCATGGTCGCGACGTAGGTTTTTCCCGCGCCCGTCGGCAGGACGACGACGCCGCGGAAGCGATGCGCGGCCCACGCGTCGAGCGCCTCGCGCTGATACGGGAAGGGCTCGTGACGCGCGGTGGGCTCGATGTCGAGCGTGTCGTACGCGCGCGCTTCGTCGTTGAACGTGAGCTTTTTCGCGCGGAGCCAGAGGACGATGTCCGCGTACGAAGACGCGGGGAGGCGGAAGGTGTTCTCGCGCGCGTCCCAGGCGCAGGCGGGCGGCAGGCTCGTCGCGTGGTCTTGCGCGAGGCCGTCGAGGCGCACCGTACCCCCCTGGAACGCGAGGCGGAGGCCGTCGCTCATCATCTCGGGGGCGGAGGTTAGCTCAAACCGAGGAAGGCGCGCGCGGGCGAGGGGCGATTGCGCGGAGGATCTCTTCGAGGTCCGCGGGCGAGAAGGGTTTTTCCAGGCACCGGTTCGGGGCCTGGGCCAGGAAACTCCGGGCATCCTGGGTGAAGGCGCCGCCCGTCATGTACACGATGCGCTCGGAGGACTCGGGCATCCGCTCGCAAAGCGAGCGGTGGATGTCGAACCCGGAGACGCCGGGCATCATCACGTCGCAGAGCACGGCATCGTAGGGTTTGTCCGCGAGCGCTTCGAGCGCGCCCTTCCAGCTCGTCCGTCCGTCGACGTCGTGGCTGCGCTCGAGCTGGCGCACGATGGCCGAGAGGAGCGCGGGCTCGTCGTCGACGACGAGGACCGTGAGGCGCGGCACGGGCGCGCGCTTCGGGATCTCGGAGCGAGGCTCCTGGCCGAGATCGATGCTCTCGGCGGGCAGGAGCGTGACGCGGACGACCGTGCCTTTGCCGACCTCGCTCTCGATCTCGATGCGGCCGCCGTGCGCGCTCACGATGCTGCGGCAGATCGAGAGGCCGAGGCCGCTGCCGACGCCGACGGGTTTGGTCGTGAAGAAGGGCTCGAAGACGCGGTTCAGGATCTCGGGCGGGATGCCGGGGCCGTTGTCGCGGATCTCGACGAGCGCGCTGCCGGAGACCTTGTGCGTGGCCGTGACGACGAGGATCTCGTTCGTCTGCGCCGATCCCTGCGGCAAGGCCTGGAGGGCGTTGACGAGCAGGTTCAAGAAGACCTGCCCGAGACGAGCCTCGTTCGCGTGGACGAGCGGGACCTCGCCGTAGCTGCGGACGAGGTGGCCGCGGTGGCGGATCTCGTTGTCGGCGACCTTGATGGAGGCGTCGAGGACGCGGCGCACGTCGATGGGGCGGCGCTCTTCCTGGTTCGCGCTGGAGAAGACGCGGAAGTCGCGCACGATCTGGGCGACGCGGTCGGTGCCGTCGAGGGCCTCGCCGCAGAAGCCGAGGAGCTCGCGCGCGAGCGATTGCGTTTCGGTGTCGCCGCGCGCGCCCGAGGCGCTCGCGAGATCTTCGAGCTTCTTCGTGACGAGCGCGATGTTGAGCGTGACGTAGGCGAGGGGGTTGTTGATCTCGTGGGCGACGCCAGCGGCGAGCGTGCCCATGGAGTTCATGAGGTTCGCCTGGTAGACGCGCGCCTCGGTCTCGATGCGCGTGGTGATGTCGCGGCAGAGGCTGATGATGGCGATGCCGCCCTCGAAGGGCGCGGGCGCGGAGGCGACCTCGACGGTGATCACGCTGCCGTCGCGGCGCATGAGGCGATAGGTGTAGAGTGGCGCGGCCTCGTTCGTGGCGAGCATGACGCGCACGCGGCGGTTCTCGCGCGTGACGTCTTCGGCATGGAGGATCTCGCCGAGAGGGCGGCCGTAGAGCGCCTCGGTGCTCTCGTGGCCGAGGCACGCGACGAGCGTGGGGTTCGCGTAGAGGATCTTGCCGCCGCGGTGCACGACGACGAGCTCACTCGTCTTCTCCACGATGAGGCGGAAGAGGCCCCGGACCCCCGCGAGAGCCTCCTCCACGGCGCCTTCGAAGCGCGAGGTCTGTGCGGCGTGATCGTCGTGCATGGCGTGGCCTATCCGAACGAACCTGAGCCATTCTAGAACGGAAGGCGGGCGCGTTTCGGGGATTCGTCGGGGCCGCGAAAAGCGGGCGCGGCGCGGGGGGAGTCAACGCGATGTCGGGAATACTGCCCGGCAGAAGGCGTCCTGGGTGTCGGCCCACGTGGGCAGCGTCGCCGCGCGGCGGAGGGCGGCGCGCTGCATGGCGTCGAGGTGGTGCTCGTCCTGCACGACGCGGACGAGCGCGCCTTCGAGGGCGCGAGGATCGCCGGGTGGTACGAGGAGGGCCTCTTCGCCGTGGCGGACGACTTCGGGGATCGCGCCGGCGTCGCACGACACGATGGCGAGGCCATGGGAGGCGGCCTCGGCGAGCACGATGCCGTAGCCCTCGTAGCGGCTCGGCAGGACGAGGACGTCGTGCGCACCGAGCTCGTCTGCGAGCGCGGCGTCGGTGAGGGCGCCCGTCACGCGCACGCGGGTGCCGTAACGTGACGCCGCGGCGAGCACGCGCGCGGCGTAGAGCGGGTCGCGATCGGCAGGTCCGGCGAGCGTGAGCACGGCGCGCGCGGCGACAGCGGGGAACGCTTCGAGCAACGCGAGCGGATCTTTGCGAGGTGTGAGCGCGCCGAGGAAGAGCAGGCGCACGGGGGCGCCGCGCGTGCGTGCTGGCGGCGCGGCGCGAGCGCCGAGCCGATCGCGGCCGGGGTGTACGACGGTGATTCGATCAGGCGCGATGCCGGCAGCGATGGCCACGCGTGCAGTGGTCTCGCTCGTGACCACGACGTGATCGGAGGCGGTGAGGAGTGTGCGTTCGAGGGCGAGGCGGAGTTTTGCAGAGACGCCCGTTCGTTCGCTCGCCGCGAGGTGATGGAGCAATGTGACGAGGCGGGGTGAAGCAGATGAGCGGGCGCGGAGCGCCGCAGCGAAGGCGGCGCGCGGGTGACAGAGCTCGTCGATGATGACGACGTCGTAGGCGCGCGGGGCGAGGAGGCGCAGGAGGCGAGTGTTCTCGCGCAGCGAGGCGAGAGGGCCACGCACGTCGAGGTTCACGACATCGACGTCGCAGCCGCGTGCTCTCAGGCCTTCGATGACGAGGCGATCGTAGAGGTAGCCGCCCGTCGGTTGATCTAGCGCGCCATCGACGACGAATGCGACGCGTGCCCCATCAAGCAACCCCGATCTCCGCGCCGGGCATGGTCGACGCATGGCGAATCGGCCCGCGGTACTTGGCCCATGCGTTCGGAGATTCGTCGAGCACGACGGTGAGCATCGTGCCCGCGCGGAGCGGGAGCACGTGTCCGAGCTCGCGGTGGATGTACCGCGCGATGACCTCGGTCGTGGATTTGCCAGGCGTGAAGCCCGGGTGCTCGTCGAGGTTTCTGTAGTCGAGCTGCTCGAGGACGCCGCGTAGCTTCGCGCGGAGCATGCCGATGTCGCAGACGACGCCATGCTCGTCGAGCTCCTCCTGCTCGACCTCGGCGCTGACCACGTAGGTCGCGCCGTGCATGCGTTGCGCGGGGCCGAAGAAGTCACCGTCGAGACGGTGAGCCACCATGATGTGATCACGAACGCCGACCGTGTACATGCGCCCAAGGATACCGCACGTGATGCAGATCAACGCGACGGATCGAGCACACGATGCGGTGGATTCCAGGCGTCGCCGGCAGCGAGCGACGCGTACAGGCGGGGCGCATCGGTGAAGGGAACGAGAGGTCCGACGAGGCGATCGAGGTGTTCGTCGTGGAGCAGTTCGTTCACGACGGAGAAGCGTCGCTCGAAGGTGAAGCGAGCGCGGCGCGCGGGCGGGATCGCGCCGACTTGGCTGGAGCGGATGGTGACGCGGTTCGGGTGGAAGCGGCCGCCGAGGGGCAAGGTGACGCCGTGCTCGCCGTACCAGGAGACGACGAGGATACGCGCTTCGTGCCCGGCAGACGCGACGAGCGCGGCGAGGGCTTCGGGGGAGCCGGAAGCTTCGATCAGGACGTCGGCCTCGGCGACGATCGCGGCGTCGATCGAGGGGAAGGCCGCGGCGCATCCGAGCTCGCGGGCGAGGGAGGCGCGACGTTCGTCCGGGTCGACGCACACGACGCGGCCACCGGCGCGCATGGCGAGCCGCGCGACGAGCTGACCCACGACGCCGAGGCCCACGACGACGACGCGTTCTCCGAGCGCGATTTCCGCATCCCACACGGCATTCAGCGCGGTTTCGAGGTTTGCCGCGAGCGTCGCGCGAGGTGCTGGGATGCCGCCCGGCAAACAGCGGAGGGCTTGTTCGTTTGAGATGAAACGATCGTGGTGCGGGTGGAGCGCGAAGACCGTACGGCCGAGCAGATCGGGCGAGGTGCCAGCGCCGATCGCCTCGACGACGCCGACGGCCGCGTAGCCGTAACTCGTCGGCAAATCGAACGAGCCGCGCTGCGTGGGCAGGGCCATGACGGCGCGGATGTCGGGCGGGACGCGGCCCGTGAGCACGAGCCGCTCGGTGCCAGCGCTGACGCCACACGCGAGCGTACGGACGAGGGCCTCGCGCGGGCCCGGATCGGGGAGGGGTTCGTCACGCAGAACCGCGACGCCAGGGCGCTCGAACCAGATCGCGCGTGCTCGGGTCACGAGGCCACCGCGGTGGGAGCGGGGAGCGAGAGCGGCAAGGGCGGCGCGCCTTCGCGGGCGAGCTCGAGCAGCACGTCGCCGCCGACATGGAGGACGCTGCGGAGCGCGAGGCGCATGGCCTGATCGAGCTTGCGGATGCCGAGATCGCCGACGGCCTCGATGCCCGCGCCGATGACGAGAGGCGCGACGGTGACGACGAGGCGATCGACGAGACCTTCGCGAAGGAAGGACGTGATCACGCCGCGGCCGCCTTCGACGAGGAGCTCGCGCGTGCCGCGCTCCGCGAGGGCGACGAGCAACGCGTCGAGGTGGATGCCTTCGCCGCTTTTTGCGAGAGGGAGCGAGCAACGCTCGACGTGAGACGGGAGCGCCGCACCCGGCGGCTGCCGCGTGACATGCAGCGTGCGTGTCGTCGTGTCGCGGAAGAGCTGCGCGGCGGGAGGCACGCGGCCTCGGGTGTCGAGCACGACACGCAAGGGCTGTTTTCCCGGTACATGTCGTACCGTCAGCCGCGGATCATCGGCGAGCGCCGTGCCGGATCCGACGAGGACTGCGTCTGCGGCGGCGCGCAGGGCGTGGGCGAAGCGCGTGGTCTCCTGGCCGCTGATCCAGCGGGAATCGCCGGTCGCGGTGGCGATGCGCCCGTCGAGGGATTGCGCGAAGTGCATGGTGACCCAGGGCCGTGTGCGAGGTCCTTCCGTGCGGTCGCGCATGGTGCGGAGCCTAGCGTCGCCCATCGCGTGGTGCGAGGCACGCGCGGAGGAGCAAGGTGCGGGCGCCCGCGCGAGCATGAATTCGATTAAGATGAGAACGGATGAAGAAAGCCCAACGCTCGCTCGCGCCCGGGTTCTTGATCGCTTCGCCTCCGCTCGGAGATCCGAACTTCGATCGGACGGTCGTGCTGCTCGCGATGCACAACGAGGACGGCGCGCTCGGGTTCGTGGTGAACCGCGTCGCCCCGATGTCGCTCGGCGAGGTGCTGAAGCTTGCGGGCTACAAAGGTCCCGAGTCGAAGGACGAGGGCCCCGTGTTTCTCGGGGGCCCGGTGGCGCCGACGATGGGCTGGATCCTCTGCGTGGATCCAGGCCTCGACGCGGAGCAGGAGGGCGTGCTCGCGGTGGACGCGCGGATCCGGATCACGTCGCGCCGGATGGCGTTCGACGAGCTCGTACAGGAACGGCTTTCGTTCGCGGGCGCTCCGGATCCGAAGCGGCGGATGGTGATGCTCGGCTACAGCGGCTGGGGGCCCGGGCAACTCGAACGGGAGATCGGGACGGGCGCGTGGTTACCCACGCCGCTCGACGAGGGCGTCCTCTTCGACGTGAATGTCGACGAACGATGGGAGCGCGCCTACGCGCTGCACGGACTCACGCCCGCCGTGATGATGTCGATGCGGAGCGTGGGCGAGGCGTAACACGCCGCGTGTTCAGGGGTTCGGCGCGGACAAACCCCGGAAGCGGCGGTCGTGCCAGCGGAGCATCTCCAGGGTGCCGACCTCGCGGAGCCAAGGTTGGTCGTGGGGTCCGGGCAAGACGATCCCGTCGTGCGGGACTTTGCGCTTCGTGAGCTCGGCGGAGAGAGCGACGTTGGCCGCGCGGAACGGATCCGCGGTACTCGTCTCGACGTGCACGCCGCGCGCGCCGTGGGCGGTGACGATCGAGGCGAGGCGATCGGCATACCCCGGGGCCCGATGTTCGCCGATCGCCGTCTGCACGACACCGAGCGCGCCGAAAGCATCGGGGCGGCGCGAAAAGACTTCGAGCGCGACGTAGCCTCCGAGCGAGCAACCATCGAGGGCCGTGCGAGCGACGTCGGTCGCCACGTGCGCTTCGCGGCGCGCGCGCGGCACGACGACCTCGGCGATCCAGCGCGCGTATCCGTCGAGCGCGGCCTTCGGGTTCGCCGCCTTGTTGACGTTCGGCGTGTAGGGGCAAGCGATCACGAAGCCGCGGAACGGCGCGCGCGTGAGCTCTTCGTTGACCGCGCGGAGATGTTCGTCGGTGAAGTCCAGCCGTTTCGACGTGCGCGCGATGGGCGGACGGCAGAGACGCGCGTACGCCGTCGCGAGTCCGTACCGTTCGAGCCAGGCATAGGCGCCCATGCGCTCGTCACCGGTCTCGCCGAGGCCATGCAAGAGGACGAGGAGCGGCGCCGGGGCCTTCGTGGGATCGAGGCCGCGCGGGATCGAAAGGGTCATGCGTCGGCCGAGCGCGCGATCGCCGGGAAGATCGAGATCGCGCACGTCGAGATCCGGGCCACCGGGATCGTTCGTTCGTTCGGCTTCGGCGCGTCGCGTCGTGCCGAGCGTCCACGCCGCCGCGGAGGCGCCGATCAGGAAGGCACGACGTGTCGTTCGCACGGTGACGCAGCGTAACCCACGCCCCCTGCGCGGGGCCACCCCGGGGGGCGAGTTGGCCGACCGGTCACCCCGGTTCCCGCTGCATTTCGGGATTTTGCCCGCGACCGATTCAGATCAATGCGATCCGTCCGAACGATCCTTGATACGTTCTCCGCCGCGCCGATTTTCCCCGGCGGCTCGGGAAGGGACATGCAGGAATCGAAGACCGGTCGCGCCGTACCGCAGCTGGACACCGTTGCCTCGGCCCTGGAACAGACGATCGAGAACGAGCCCGCGCTCCTGGATTTGCTCGCTCAGGCCCTCGCGAAGGGCGCGAGCCCCGGAGAGCTCTGGGACATGCTCCATCAGGCGGCACATCGCGACAACCGCATCGCCGAGCTCGCCGCTGCCTACGACGCGATTTGCCGCGACCGGAAGATTCGCCTGCTGCAGCCGGCCGCGCAGATCGAGCTGTTGCTCAGCGCCTCGGCGTTCCTCGTCGACTACGCCGGCGACGGCGCGACGGCGCAGCCGCACCTCGAGCGCGTCATGCAGCTCTCGCCGGGCAACGTCGACGCGTTCCAGCGCCTCGAAGCCATCCTGCGCGACCGCGAGGACTGGACGAAGCTCGCCGAGCTGTACACGCAGATGGCGGCGCACCGGCCGGACAAACAGGAGCAACTCGCGTTCCTCCGTGCCGCCGTGCAGATCCTCGCCGCGCTCCCGGGCGAGGAGGACAAGGCGTTCAAGCTCCACCAGCAGATCCTCCGGCTCGACCCGACCGACGCCGACAGCCGCAACGCGATGGCCGAGCGGTTCATCGCCGCGGGCCGCTTTGCCGACGTGGCGAAGCTCTACGAGCAAGCCATCGCCGCCGACCCGCCGCCGGCCGAGGAAGATCTCCTCGCGCTGCGTGAACAGGCCATCGAGCTCTACTCGGTCAGCCTGCACGAGATCGAGAAGGCGCTGCCGCACGCGGAGGAGGTGCTGAAGAAGAACCCCGACAGCGAGCTCGCGTGGCGCACGTGCGAACAGCTCCTCACGCACAAGACGCTCGCCGCGCGCGCCGCCGCCGCCATCGAGAACGTGTTCATGTCGCGCGAGCAGTACGAGGACGCCGCGCGCATGCTGACGATCCAGATCGACAGCGTGCGTGGCCCGCGGAGGCTCGAAGCGCAGAAGCGGCTCGCGGCCTTGCAGTACCAGCACCTCGGCGATCTCGGCGCCGCGTTCACGCTTTACGAGGGCATCCTCACGGTCGATCCGAACGACGACGAGGTGCGCGCGCGGTACCGCTCGATCGGCGCGGCGCTCGATCGCAGGCTCGACGTGACGCGCGTGCTCACGCGCGCGTCGGCCGGCGCGAAGGATCCGCTCGTGCGGGCGAAGATCGCCGCCGACCTCGGCGAGCTCTTCCTGGAGACGGGGGATCCGAAGCGCGCGCGTGCATCGTTCCAGAGCGCCGTGGACGCGGGGCTCGCGGAGGACGCGGGCGTGCGCGCGGCGCGGGCCCTCGTGGATCTATGCGAGCAGGCTTCCGATTGGAGCGCGCTCGCCGCGGCGCTCGATCGTCTGAGCGACATCGAGCCCGAGCCGGACGCGCGCGCGGGCGCGGCCGAGCGGCTCGCGCGACTGCGCGAGGAGACGCTCGGAGATGCACCGGGTGCGATCGCCGCGTACCGGAAGCTCGTCGGTACGTCGCTCGAGAGCGACGCTTTGCCCGCGCTCGAACGCCTCTACGAGGCCGCGGGGGACGAGGTTTCGCTGGCCGATGTCCTCGAACGTCGCGCAGCCCTCGAGACCGACAGGGAAGCCGCGCGTGACCTCGCGTTCCGCGCCGCCGATCTCCGCGCCGCGCGCTCGAACGATCTCGGCGCGGTGCTCGACGGCTGGCGCAGGTTCCTCCAGACGTACGGACCGACGCGCGAGATTCACGCGCGCATCCTGCCCTTGCTCGAACGCGAGCAGCGGTGGGAGGAGCTCGCGCAGACGCTCGACGCCGAGGCGGGCCTCGCGCCGTCGGAGGAGCGCATCGCCATCCTCGCCAAGCTCGCGCAGGTTCGTCTCAGCCGTCTCGCCGACGGCGCGGGCGCGCTCGACGCGTATCGCCAGGCGCTCGACCTCGATCGCTCCGACAAGACGTGCCGTCAGGCCGTGGAGCGTATGCTCGGCAGTGGCGATCATCGGCTCGGCGCGGCCGACGTCCTCGAACCGATCTACCGCGAGGAGGGCGCCGCGCAGGGCCTGCTCAAGATCCTCGAAGTGCGCGGCGACGTCGCGAAGGAGGCCTCCGATCGGCTCGCTGCGCTGCGTGAGGCCGCGCAGCTCGCGGAGGGGGATCTCGGAGACACGAAGCGCGCGTTGCAGTTCGCGGGCCTCGGCTTGCGCATCGCGACGAACGACATGGCCGACGACGTGCCCGAGTGGCTGTCGGTCGTGGAGCGTCTCGCGGGCGACGACGCCGCGCGCCGCGCGGGCATCCTGATCCAGGCCCTCGGCAACCGGAACGTCGATCATCCGGCGATCGCGGAGCTCGCCAAGGCCACGGGCGAGGCGCTCGCGATTTACGGCGACTTCGTCGGCGCGCTCTCCGTGTTCCGGAACGCGCTCGCCTTCGAGCCGTCGTCGCCCGACCTCATCACGCGCATCGACGCCCTGCTGCAGAAGCACGGCAACGCGCAGGAGCGGCTCGCGCTCTACAAGGGCGCGCTCGCCGCGACGACGGATCCGGATCGGCGCCGGCAGATCTTCCACTCGATCGGCACGATCGAGCGTCGCGGTCTGCGTGACCTCGCAGCGGCGGCGGCCACGTACCGTCGCGCGCTGGAAGAGGATGCGGGGGATCGGGGCGCGTACGAGGCGCTGCTCGACGTGCTGGAGGAAGGCTCGGATGCAGAGGGCCTCTACGCGGCGCTCGCCTCCGGCGTGGAGCGCGCGGCCGACGCGGAGGAGCGTGCGGCCATCACGCTCCGCATGGCGAACCTGTCCGCGTCGCGTGGGTGGATCGAGCGCGCACGGCAGCACTACAGGAGCCTGCTTGACGAGGGCACCACGCTCTCGGACGAGACGCTCGATCGGATCGCGGAGCTCGCTCGGAAAGCAGGCGACAACGATCTCTATCGTGTGCTGCTCGAACGGCGCATCTCGACCGCGGACGGCCCGCTCGCCGAGGCGCGCTGGCTCGAACACCTCGCCGCGCTGAAGGCCGAGGCGTTCGGGGACACGGCGGCCGCGATCGAGGACTACCGGCGCGCCGGCGACCTCGCCGACGGCGGTGGAGACGGCGCGCTCGCCGAGCGGCTCTTCGAACGCGTGCTCGCGCTCTCGGCCGACGATCGCGAGGCGGCCGAGCGGCTCGTCGATCTCTATCGGCGCTCCGAGGCGTGGGAAAAGCTGCCCGCGGTTTACGAGGTCCTCTTCCGCACCGCGGCCGACGCCGCGGAGCGCGCGGACAAACTGCTCGCGTTCGAGGACGCCGCCATCCACGCGAAGGCGACGACGCGGTTCGTGGGCGCGGCGGACGCGCTCCTCGCGGACGAGGGCGCGCTCGACGTCGGCCCGCGCGAGGCGCTCCAGGCGGCGCGGGCGCGTGTGCTCGCAGCCGACCCCGATCGCCAGGAGGACGCCGCGGCGGCGTACCGGAGCATGATCCAGGGCGCGTCCGACCCCTGGACCGCGGTCGAAGCGTTCGAGGCGTTCCTCGATCAGAGCCCGCCTGCGCAGGCGCGGCTCGAGGATCGCCGCTGGGTGCTCGGCTTCCGTCTGCAGCGCGCCGAGGGCGATCGTCGCATCGAGGCGCTGCTCGCGTGGGCGGCGGCCGAGGAGAACGTCTTCAAGGATCCGCGCGCGGCCGCGGACCTCTACGCCCGCGTGCTGGAGCAGGATCCGCAGAACGACGCGGCGCTCGCAGCGCGCGGCAGGCTCCTTCTGGACGTCGGCGACGTCGAGGGCGCAGCGGCGATGATGGCCGCGCGTCGTGATCTGCGTGAGGGCGCGGAGCGGACGGCGCTCGAGCTCGAGCTCGCGACGCTTCTGCTCGATCGTCTCGGCCGCGTGGACGAGGCGCTCGCCGCGGTGGAGCCGGTGCTCGAAGCCGAGCCGGGCAACGAGGGTGCGCTCGTGCTCCTCGAGCGTGCGCTCGCGCGGCCCGAGTCCCGCCGGCGCGCAGCCGAGCTGCTGGAGCGCGCCTGCGACACGACGGACGACGAGTCGATCGCGGCGCGGATCCTCAAGCTGCTCATCGCGACGCCCGCGGACGCGAGTGACCTCGTGGATCTCCGCGCGGGTTGGTTCACGCGGCTGCTCGACAGGCCCGGCGCCGCGCCGGAGATCGCCCTCGACCTCGCCGTGCGCGCGGTCGAGGAGCTGCCCTACGACGCCGCGTTGTGGGATCGCGCCGAGCAGCTCGGCCGCGACGCCGATCGGCCCGACCTCGTCGCCGAGGCCTACCGCAAGAAGCTCGAATCCGACTCCGTGCGCGAGCTCGATCCCGACACGCTCGACGACCTCGGGCGGCGCTCGGTCGACTATCACGAGGAGTTCTTCTTCGACGATCAGGACGCCGTCATGAAGCTCCTGCGTCGGGTCGTGGACGTCGCTCCCGACGCGCTCTGGGCGTTCGAGCGCTTGAAGCTCGCGTACAACCAGAACGAGCGCTGGGCGGACCTCTTCTCGCTCTACGACCAGGCCATCGAGCGCACTGACGACAAGTTCGCGCGCGTCGAGCTCCTGGAGGACGCGGCCGAGTCGGCGAAGGACCTCGCAGGCGATCCGGATCGCGCCGTGCAGTACCTGGAGCAGCTCCTGCCGCTCAAGCCGCGCGACAAGAAGATCCGCACCTCGCTCGAGCGGCTCTACGAGCGCCTCGGCCGTCACCGCCCGCTCATCGATCTGCTCTCGCACGAGCTCGCCTCGCTCGACGTCGAGGCGGCGCAGAAGCTCCGCGCGCGGATCGCCACGTTGTGGCTCGACGGCGTCGCCGAGCCCGACGCCGCCTTCCGCGTCGTCGAGGAGATGCTCTCCGTCGAGCCGTCGCGTGCCGAGGCGCTCGACCTCCTGGAGCGGGTCCTCGCCGCCACGGGCTCGGCCGAGCCGCTCTCGATCCGGCCGAGCGCGGAGGCCGAGAACACGGCTCGCCAGCGCGCGGCCGTCGTCCTCGAACGGCGCTACCGCAACGAGGAGCGCCACGAGGACCTCGCGCGCGTGCTCGCCGTCCGCCTCGAAGCCGCGGTCGATCCGACCGCGCGCGGCGCGCTCCTGCGCGAGATCGTCTCCCTGCGCGCCGATGTCCTCGACGACCCGGCGAGCGCGCTGGAGAGCCTCGCCGCGCTCGTCGCGCTGGAGCCCGCCGAGCCGAGCCACCGCGTCGAGCTCGAACGCCTCGCCGCGCGCGTCGATCGCTTCGATCGGCTCGCCGAGGTCCTCGTCACGGTCTCCGAGGGCGCCCCGGGCGCGCTCAAGATCGAACTCCTCTCGCGCGCTTCGGCGATCTACGTCGAGAAGCTCGGCGATCGCGGTCGCGCGATCGATCTCGGCCGGACGATCCTCTCGCTCGAACCGGAGCACCCCGAGCTCGTGGTCGGGCCTGCGCGTGACCTCGAGCGCCTCCTCGCGGAGGAGGGTCGCTCGGCGGAGCGCTGCGAGGTCCTCGAACGGCTCGCGCGCCTCGAAAAGGATCCCGACGCGCGCCGCGCCACATTGCTCGAGGTCGCGCGCATCGCGTCGAGCGAGCTCGGCGACAAACCGCGCGCCATCGCGGCGTATCGCGCTCGCCTCGCGGACGAGCCGCGTGACCTCGACGCGCTCGGCGGCCTTTCGCTCGACCTCGAATCCGAGAGCCGCTTCGGCGAGCTCGCGGAGGTCCTCGAGCGCCGCGCCGAGCTCACCGAGGGGGATGCCGCGCGGCAGGATCTGGTGCGCGTCGCGGCGATCTGCGACCAGGAGCTCCGCGACGTGGCCCGCGCGATCACCGTGTGGGAAGGCGTGCGCGCCCGCTTCGATGCCGACGACGAGAGCTGCGACGCGCTCGCCCGGCTCCTCGAAAAGGCAGCACGCTGGCCCGATCTCGTGGAGTTGCTCCGCACGAGCGCCACGCAGGCCGACGAGGCCGGGACCAACGTCGCCCGCGCGGCGGAGCTCTACCGCCGCCTCGGTGACGTGCAGCGAGATCGCACCGGGCAGTGGGCCGAGGCCGTCGCAAGCTACGAGGCCGCGATTCGTTGCGCCGATCCGGGTGGCCTCGCGCTCTCCGGCCTCGAATCGTTGCTCTCGCTGATCGACCTCGACGACGAGGCGCGTCGGCCCATCCTCGCGGCCGCGGTCCGTGTGCTCACGTCCGCGTATGCGGCCTCGGGCGACTGGCAGCGCACCATCGATCTGCTCGAGCCGCGCCTCGCCGCCGCGACGTCCGCCGCAGATCGTACGGCGATCCTCACGGAGACCGCGTCGCTGCACGAGCACCGCCGGAGCGACCCCTCCGCGGCGTTCGACGCGGTGTGGCGCGCGTTTGCCGCGGTGAAGACGCCCGAGCTCTCGGCCGAGGTCCTGCGCCTCGCCGCGACCGCGGACCGCTGGGCCGACGTGGCCGACGCGTTCCCGGCGATCGAGGCGCAAGGCGATGTCCCACCCGACGTCGCGCGGGCCCTCTGGTGGAGCGTCGCGCTCTGGCACCGCGATCGCCGCGGGGACGCGCGCGCCGCCGAGATCGCCATCGAGCGCGCGCTCACGTACGACCCGACGAACGCCGAGATGCTCGCGGCGCTCGTCGAGCTGCGTCGTCACACGCCCGGCAAGCCCCTCGTCGACGCGCTGCTGCGCCTCAGCGAGGTCTCCGCGGACGCGCTCCCGCTCCACCGCGAGGCCGTCACGGTCGCCAGCGACCACGTGGGCGACCCGAGCCTCGCGAAGAGCATCGCCGAGGCCATGCTTCAGAAGGCCGAAGCGCGCTGGCTCGGCGAGGGCTCGGACCCGCTCAGCGAGGCCGCGACCTTCGCCGCGTGGGCGCTCGACGTCCTCGTGCGCATCTGCCGCGACGAGGGTGACCTCGCGCGTGTCGTCGCGCTTTGCCTCGACGGCGCGAAGCTGCCCTTCGAGTCCTCGCGCCGCCGCTCGCTTCGCCTCGCTGCCGCCGAGATTTCCGACGCGCAGCCGGCGATCGCGATCTACGAGGAGCTCTTCGGCGAGGATCCGACCGACGAGCTCGTCGGCTCGCGCCTCGAAGAGCTCTATCGCAAGGAGGGGCGCCGCGCCGAGCTCCTCACCCTGCGCGAGCGCCAGATCTCCGTGACCGACGACGTCCTCGCGCGCGTCGATCTGCGCGTCGACCTCGCGTTCCTGCTCGTCGAGTCGGGCGACGCGGATCGCGCGATCGGGTCGCTCCGCAAGAACCTCGAAGAGAGCCCCTCGCACGCGCCCACCGTCGACAAACTCGCCGAGCTCTTCGGCGAGCGTGGTGATCACGGCGCACTCGCGGCGCTCTGGGAGGATCAGGCGGCGCGACGCGAGGCCGATCGCGACACGGCGGCGGCCGCCGAGCTGTGGCGACGGGCCGCCATCATCGCCGAGACGCGCGTCGGGGATCTCCCCCGCGCGATCAGCGATTACCGCCGTGCCGCGCGGTACCGCGACATGGCCTCGCTCGACGCGCTCGCGCGCCTCTTCACGGCGCGCGGCGATCACGCGGCCGCCGCGGAGGTCCTCGAGACCATCTGCACGGACGCGCCGGCCGACGCCTCGCCGCACCCGGTCCTGCGCCTCGCCGAGGCCTACATCGCCTCGGGCGAGCCCGCGCTCGCGCAGCAGCGCCTCGAAGAGGCACAAGGCCGCGTCGCCGACCCGGCGCCGCTTCGTGCTCGCCTCTCCGTCCTCTACCGCGAGGCGGAGGCGTGGGGCCCGCTCGCCGAGCTCATCGCCATCGAGGCCGCGCACACCGAGAACGCCGCGAAGCGCACGGCCCTCCTTCGCGAGGCCGCCGATCTGCACTTCTCGAAGCGGAACAAGCCGGAGGCGGCCGTCCCGCTGCTCGAGCAGGCGGCACAGCTCACGCCCGACGATCGCGCGATCAAGCTCTCGCTCTGCGACGCGCTGAGCGCCGCGGGTCGTTCGGACGAGGCCTCGAACATCCTTCGCCAGATCATCGACGCGTACGGCAGCCGTCGGCCGAAGGACCGCGCGATCGTGCACTACTACCTGGCGCGGGTCTTCCTGTCGTCGGGGGATCGCAAGGCCGCGCTCGCCGAGCTCGACGTCGCGCTCAAGATCGACCCGACGCACCCGGAGATCCTGCTCGCGCTCGCGCGCCTGTCCTTCGACGAGGGCCAGTTCGATCGGGCGCAGCGCACGTACCGCTCGCTGCTCATGATGGTGCGGCGCCTGCGCGACGAGCAGGGCACGCCCGCCGTCACGCGCACCGAGGTGCTCATCGCGCTCGCCGAGATCGCCGATCGCCAGGGCGATCCCGATCGCTCGGCCGAGCACGTGGAGTCCGCGTTCGAGGCCTCGCGCGAGAGCCCGGACGAGGCCGATCGCCTCGTGCGCGCCCTCCGCGGCCGTCAGAACCACGCGCTCCTCGCGCGCGCGCTCGAGCTCCGGCTCGAGGGCGCGGGCGGCGACGCGGCGGCCACGGCGCCCGTCCTCGCCGAGCTCGCCTCGCTCTACGAGCAGCACCTCGGCCGCGCCGAGGACGCGCTCTCGCTATGGCTGCGCGCGCTCGCCGTGCGGCCGACCTCCGCGGACGCGCATCGCTCGGCGCTCGGGCTTGCTCGCCGCCTCGGCGCGGTCGAGAGGTACCTCGACGCTCTGCGTAAACTCGTCGCCGCGACGACCGTCGATCCTCCGCTCGTCGACCTCCTCCTCCACCTCGGTCGTGCGCTCTCCGGCGAGGGGGGCGACGCGGCCCAGGCGGACGAGGCGTTCCGGCGCGCCGAGGCGCTCTTGCTGGAGCGGCCGGGCGATCGCCGGATCCACGAGGTCTGGCGCGCGCTTGAAGCCTCCTGCGAGCAGCGCGGTGATCGCGAGGGGCAGATCGCTCTGCTCGAAAAGCGGATCGCTGCCGCGAGCGAGAGCGCTCCGCCGGCCGAGCTGGCCGATGGCCTCTACCGCCTCGCCGAGCTCGCGCTGCGCGAGCCCGGCGGCGCGGCGCGCGGCGTGCCCGCGCTCGAGCGTGCTCTCTCGCTCGACGCGTCGCCCGATCGTGCCGAGGCGATCTTCCGCCTCGGCCTTCAGCGCGAGGAGAACGCGGCCCTGATCGCCCCGGTCTTCGAGCGCTTCGCGCGCAAGCACGAGCGCCCCCGTGCGCTCGTCGACGCGCTCGTCCTGCTCGCGCCCGAGCGCGGGGCCGACCTCTACCGCGAGGCCGTCTCCGTCGCCGAGGGGCTCGGGGACACGGCGCTCGTCGAGTCCGTCCTGCGGCGCGCGCTCACCCGCGAGGAGGGCGTCGCCGATACCTCGGACGACCTCTGGGCCCTCGTCGCGCTCGCCAAGGTGCGCGCCGCGGCCGAGGACTGGGCCGAGGCGCGTGCCCTCGAAGAGCGCGCCGCGCGCGTGTCCGCCCCCGGCGATGAGCGAGGCCACCTGCTCGCGGCCGCGTCGATCGCTCGCGACAAACTCGGCGACCTCGCCGGAGCCGCGCGGCTTTATGCCGAGCTCTTCGAGCGTGAGCCTGCCGATCGCGACCTCTGGGGTCCGCTCGCCGATCTCTACCGGAGCCTCGGCGAGGACGAGTCCCTCGGTCGCCTCATCGAGCAGGTCGTCCCGCTGCTCGAGACGGTCGAGGATCGCTCGCGCATGCGCCTCGAACGCGCGCGCCTCGCGCAGAAGCGTGAAGGCGGCGCCGACGAGGCGATCTCGGCCCTCACGGAGTTGCTCGACGACGATCCCGCGAACGAGGAGGCGGCGACGCTGCTCTCCGACTTGCTTTCGGCCGCGGGTCGCTTCGAGGATCTCGCCTCGCTCCTCGAGCGTCGCATCGACCTCGCCAAGGATCGCGAGGACACGGTGGGCGTCGCGTCGCTCTCGATGCGGCTCGGCGCGCTGCTCGAACAGCAAGGCGAGTCCGCCCGCGCCCGCGACGCCTACCACGGCATCCTCGACTGGGACGCGACGAATCTGGACGCGCTGCGCTCCATCGTGCGCATCTGCGAGAAGGCCGAGGATCCCTCGGAGCTCGCGGACGCCCTCGAAAAACTCCTCGGCGCCGAGAAGGGCGAGGCTGCGGAAGCCACGGCGCAGCGGCTCGCCGCGATCCGCGCCGAGCAGGGCGACGAGGACGGCGTGGATCGCGCGCTCGAAGCGGGTTACCGGGCGTTCCAGACGAGCACCGTCCTCGGCGTCAAGCTGAAGGAGCGCTTCGAGTCGCGGGAGGATTTCCGCAAGGTCGCGGACGTCTACCAGATCGAGGCCGAGGGCCGGACCTCGAAGGAAGACCGCGTCGGTTGCCTCCGCAAGGCCGCCGCGATCCTCCGCGACAAGGAGCAGGATCTCCCGGGCGCCATCGAGATCCTGAAGCGCGCGCTCGATATCGACCCGCTCGATCGCGCCCTCGTCGCCGAGCTCGTTGGGGCTCAAAGCGAGATGGGTGATCACCAGCTCGCGGCGGCCTCGATCGCTTCGGCGGCGGCGAACGTCGAGGGCGTGGCCGCGGTCGAGCTCCTGCTCCACGCAGCGCGCCTGCTCCTCGCGACGCCCGAGGGCGCGAGCGCTGCGGTCGAGCTCGTCGAGGATGCGCGTCGCCGGCAGCCGGACGCGTGGGAGCCCGTCATCGTGCTCGCCGAGGCGTACGTCGCGGCGGGTCGCGTCGACGAGGCGCGCCCGCTCGCCACGAACGCCGTCGCCGCGTACGAGGGCCGTCGGTCGAGGACGCTCGCGGCTGCGCACCGCGCGCTCGCGCACGTCGAGCGCGCGTCGGGCAACGACGACGCCGCGTTCGAGCAGCTCTCGAAGGCGTTCGACAACGACGCGGCCAGCGCCGAGATCGCGCTCGAGCTTGGTCAATTCGCGGTCGATCGTGGCGAGCACGACGTCGCTTCGCGCGCGCTTCGTGCGGTCACGATGATGAAGATCACGACGCCGGGCTCGGCCGAGGGCACGACGTCGCGAGGCCGCGCGCTCGCGTATTTCCACCTCGGAAGGCTCGCGGTTGCGCAGGGGGATCGCGGCAAGGCGCGCCTCCTCGTCGAGAAGGCTCTCGCCGAGGACGCGAACCTCGACGCCGCGCGTGACCTCGCGGACGAGCTCGCGAGCGGCTGATCCGGCTCATTTTCCGCCCTTCTGGAACCGCGCGCCGCACACCCCCGCGGCGCGCGCCCTCCTCCTCCTTCATCCCCGCTGCTGCGCCGAACTCTCGCCGAGGCCTGTTTTCAGGCGGTTTTCGGGCCTTTTTGTGGTCCTTCTCCTCGGCTGCTCGCCCCTCTTTCGGCCGGTTCACCGCCTGGTAGAGCGACTCTCCGCGGCGAAATCGCTATTTCCCCCCGAAGATTTCGCTTTTTTCGCGACGCACGCCGTGTATGGTTCACCCGAGCTGAGCGCGCGGCGAGGGGTCGCGCGCGACGCGGAGCTCGGAGGAATTTGCAATGGCGACCAAGAAGAGTGCTGGGGGCGGGGCGAAGAAGTCGTTGAGCAAGAGCGCTCTGATCCAGGCGATCACGGAGGCTGCTGGGGACGAGATCTCCCGCAAGCAGGTCAAGAGTGTGCTCGAGTCTCTGGTCACGGTCGGGCACCGTGAGCTGAAGAAGTCGGGCGTCTTCACGCTGCCGGGCTTCGCGAAGTTCCGGGTGGTGAAGCGGCCGGCGACGAAGGCACGCCAGGGCATCAACCCCTTCACCAAGCAGCCGATGACCTTCCCGGCCAAGCCCGCCAGCAAGTCGGTGCGTGCGCGCCCGATCAAGGCGATCAAGGACGCTCTCGCCTGATAAACCGCTGCTCCCCGTCGCGGCAGCAGCGCGCGACGAACGGCCCTCGCGATGCGCGTGGGCCGTTCGTTTTTTGTGCGCTCGAAAAACGAGCCCGCGAACCTTGGGGCTCCAACCATTCGCCGGGCCGACGCGCGGCGCGGCCCTCACCCGATGGAGAGCCGCGCCGCCGCGGGACGCTTCACTTCTTCTTCTTGTAGACCTGGATGGCCACGGGCCCCGTGCCCGTCTTCGCCGTCGCGTTGACCTTCACCATCGCCGGCACCGGCCACGGCCACGCGTAGCAGCTCGTCTTCTGGCCGATCGACGCCGATGCACCCGCCTCCTGATCCACCGCGAGCGTCGGGTTTGCCGCGAGCGCGCCGAGCTGCGCCGGCAGCGCCGTCGCCATGTCGAGCGTCAGCGCCAGGTTGAGCTCCGTCACGCCGCCCGCGCCCTGCCCGATCACCGTGTAACAGAAGCCCGGCTCGAGCATCATCGTCGGCGTCGAGGCCGTCTGCCCCTCGGGCACCACCATGCAGAGCTGCCCACCTTCGGGCTTCATGCCGGGCGCCTCCACCTTCCCGCGCCCCTCCACCATCGTCGTCAGCGCCAGCGACTGCACCGAATCACACGCCGCGACCGTCGGCGGGGGCGGGGGAGGCGGGGGAGGCGGGGGCGGCGGCGGGGGCATGAAGCCGGCATCCGGACCCGGCTGCGGCGGCGTCTCGGGCTCGCTGCCGCAGCCCGCCGACATCACCACGACCATCATCGACACGGCCGCCGCAGCGGCCCCCATGCACACCATCGAACGCGTCATCGGACCCTCCTCGAGGCTCGAGGGGCGCAAGAGGTGCGCCGCGCGAGACAGAGTCGCGCTCATACACCCGAAGCCTACGCGGGGCCACAATCGATGAGGCCGCTCGGGGCGGCTTCCGCCTCGGTCATCGCACGGGGACGCCGAGCTCCTCCATCTCTCGCTGGATGCAGATGCGGGCCACGATGAGCGCGCGGGCTCGGAGCGACGCGTCGAGGTGCGCGGCCGTGTTCGCGTCGTCGAGCGCCTCGCGCAGCATGCCGCGCTCGAGGTTCGCGATGGCCCGACACAGGTGGTACTCGGCGCGCTCCGCCGCGATCCCCATCCCCGCGCCTGGCTTGAGCTCTTCGTCCAGGAACCAGCGCCCGAACGTTCCGGGCGGAACGTCCGTCCCCTTCGACCCCCCGCTCCTGTCGCTCATGAACAAGTATTTAAAGTTACTTTGCTGAGGCGGGCAGGGGCCTGGTGCGCGGCGGGCGAGGGAGCGTGGGGACGAAAAACGGCTTTGGCCGATCCGCTGTTGCTTGACGCCCGTCCAATCCGTCGGGAAGGCAGTCGTAAGTTTCACGGGCTGCCCGCGTTGATTGATAGGGTAGGACCCAGCATTCGCCCGACTCCCGAGGAGGTCGCCTTGAATCGAACCATCGTCATCTCGTCCGCGCTGCTCGTCGCGCTCGCGCTTGCGACCGGCTGCGAGAAGTCCGACGACTCTCAGCCGGCCCAGACGGCCGCAAACCAGCAGAACCCCTACCAGCAGCAGCAGTATCCGCAGGGGCAATACCCGCAGGGGCAGTACCCGCAGGGGCAGTACCCGCAGGGCCAGTACCCGCAGGGGCAGTACCCGCAGCAGCAGCCGTATCCGCAGCAGCAGCCGTACCCGCAGCAACAGCCGTACCCGCAGCAGCAGCCGGCGCCTCAGCAGCCGGCCCCGCAGGGCACGACGCAGCAGCCGGGCGGCTTCCAGTTCCCCACGATCCCCGGCTTCCCCGCCCCGGGCGGCACCACGACGACGGGCGGCACGACCCAGACGAGCAGCGGCGCGCAGGCGCAGCGCATCGACCCGAACCTCGCCGGCGCGGCCACCTTGCCGCTCACGGCGTTCGCCCAGCAGTCGGCCCCGGGCATGCAGCGCGACGGCAACGTCGCCGCGGCGAACTTCTCCGAGGGCAGCATCCTCGAGGAGCCCGTCAACCTCCAGCCGGGCAAGTGCTACACGGTGCTCGCCGTCGGCGCGGGGCCGAGCGAGGTCGACATCCAGCTCGTCGCCACGACGCCCGTGCCCGGCATGAGCCCGGTCCTCGCGCAGGACAGCGGCAGCGGCCAGCAGGCCTCGCTCGGCGGCGGCGGCAATTGCTACAAGTGGCCGTGGCCGATGGCGGGGCAGGCCAAGTACGTCATCAAGGCGACGCGTGGATCGGGCGTCATCGCGGCGCAGCTCTACTCGAAGTGAAATGACGTAGCCTCGGATCGAGGCGAAAAGCGCGGGGGCGCGGCTCGACGGATCGAGCGGCGCCCCCGTGGTGTTTTGTGCGGCTGTTTGTCAGGAGAGGATGCCGGGCGCGGGGAAGCTCGTGCAGAGCTCCTTCACCTCGCCGGCGATACGCGCGATGCGCGCCTCGTCCTGCGGATGGTCGGCCACCTCGGCCATCCACCCCGCGATGAGCCCCATCTCCTTCGGGCCCATGCCACGCGACGAGATCGACGGCGTGCCGATGCGGAGCCCCGACGGATCCATGGGCTTGCGCGGATCGTTCGGGATCGCGTTGTAGTTGCCCACGAGCCCTGCGCGATCGAGCGCCTTCGCGTACGGCTTTCCGCCGATGTTCTTCGGCGTCATGTCGACGAGCAGGAGGTGGTTGTCCGTGCCGCCCGTGATGAGCCGGAAGCCCTTCGCTTCCAGCGCCTCGCCGAGCACCCGCGCGTTTTCCACCACGCGCGCAGCGTACTGCTTGAACGACGGCTCCATCGCCTCGCGCGCGGCGACCGCGATTGCGGCCGTCGTGTGGTTGTGCGGGCCGCCCTGCAGGCCGGGGAACACCGCGCGATCGATCGCGGAGGCGTGCTCGGCCTTGCACAGGATCGCCGCGCCGCGCGGGCCACGGAACGTCTTGTGCGTCGTCATCGTCACGACGTCCGCGATCCCGATCGGCGACGGATGCGCCCCGCCCGCGACGAGCCCCGCGATGTGCGCGATGTCCGCCGCGAGGATCGCGCCCACCTCGTCCGCGATGGCGCGGAACGCGGGGAAGTCGAGCGTGCGCGGGTAGGCCGTCGTGCCGCACCAGATGAGCTTCGGCCGGTGCTGCCTCGCGAGCTCGCGCACCTGGTCCATGTCGATGCGGTGATCCTCCGCGCGCACGCCGTAGGGCACGCTCGTGAAGAACTTGCCCGTGATGCTGACGTTCCAGCCGTGCGTCAGGTGCCCGCCCGCGGGCAGGCCGAGGCCCATGATCGTCTCGCCGGGCTTCACGAACGCGAGGTAGACGGCGAGGTTCGCAGGGCTGCCCGAGTAGGGCTGCACGTTGACGTGCTCGGCTCCGAACACCTGCTTCATGCGGTTCTTGGCCAGCTCCTCGACCTGATCGATCTGCTGCTGGCCCTCGTAGTACCGCTTGTGCGGGTAGCCCTCCGAGTACTTGTTCGTCAGGACCGACCCCGTCGCCTCGAGGACCGCGCGCGAGACGTAGTTCTCGCTCGCGATGAGCCGGATCGTGTCGGCCTCCGCGCGCTCTTCGCGGCGGATGAGCTCGGCGATCTCGGGATCGACCTCGGACAGCGGGCGATGGCCCTCGGGTTTGGTCGTCACGGCAGTCATCCGACTTCGAACTCCCCGCGGCTCAGAAGATCCGCGACGCGCCAGAGGAACGAGTTCGCCAGCACGCCGTCGACGATCCGGTGATCGTACGAGAGCGCCATGTACATGACCGGATGGATGGCGATCACGTCCTCGCCGTCGCGCGTCACTACGACAGGCCGCTTCTTGATCTCGCCCATGCGCAAGATGCCCACGTTCGGCTGCGAGATGATCGCGCCGCCAAAGAGGTTGCCCTTGAGGCCGGGGTTCGACACCGTGAACGTCGTGCCGGCGAGGTCGTCCGCGGTGATCTTGTTGGCGCGGGCGCGCGTGGCGAGATCGTCGATCTGCGCCGCGACGCCCCGCAGCGAGAGCTGATCGGCGTGCTTGATGCTCGGCACGATGAGGCCGCCGGGCGTGTCGACGGCGACGCCGAGGTTGATCTCCTTGAGCACGGCGAAGGAGTTGTCGAGCACGCGCGCGTTGAGGTGCGGGTGCTCGCGCAGCGCGCGGACCGTCGCGGCGCAGATGAAGGCGAGGAACGTGAGCGGCACGCCCTCCTTCTTGAAGCGATCCTTGTGCTGCTCGCGCAGCTTCGTGGTCGCCTGCAGATCGACCTCGGCCACCGTGACCACGTGCGGCGACGTGATCTTCGAGTACGCCATGTGATCGGCCGTGATGCGGCGGCGGCGCGAGAACGGAATGACCTCGTCGCCCGGTCGCGGCGTGTACGGCGGCACCTTGTACGCGCCGTACCCGACACCCGGGATCGGCGGGACAAACCCGCCGCCCGCCTGCACGAGCTGCGCGAGCTCCGGCGCGGCTGCGATCGGGGCGACGGGCACGGCCGCGGGGGCCGGCGGAGGCGCGGCAGGCGCGGGCGCGGCAGGCGCCGGCGGGGGCGTGGCATGGGCCACGCGGCGCACGTCGTCGTGCGTGATGCGCCCGTGCTCGCCCGTGCCTTGCACCTGGCTCAGATCGACGCCTTCTTCACGCGCGAGCTTGCGCGTCGAGGGCGAACCGAGCGGCTGCGCCGCGGCCTCGGCCTTCGTCTCTTTCGGCGCCTGCGGCTCGGCCGGCGCGGGGATGACGGGGCGCACCACGTCTGCGCCGGCGGTCGCCGTCTCGTCGATGCGGCAGAGCAGCCCGCCCTTCGGGACCACCGCCCCTACGGCCGCATCAATCTCGGCGACCCGCCCCGCGGTAGGCGAGGGGACCTCGGTGTCGGCCTTGTCCGTCGCGACCTCCAGGAGCGGCTGCTCCCGCTTCACGAAGTCGCCTACACGCACGAGCCACTTGGTCACCGTCCCCTCGGCCACGCTCTCACCGAGCTGGGGCATGACTACGTCGATCATGGAGTTCGCTCCTGGAAATCCCCGCGCTTTCGGGTCCGGCTTGCGGGGGGGCCGCTCGTATACGCCCGGCGCCTGGCGAGGGCAACGTGGGCGCACGCGCAGAGCGACGATCTTGGGCTTCTTCCGCTGTCAGAGCGCCGTGCCGGCGGACGCCTTCGCGAGCGCGCGGTCGACGGCGTGGGTGCTGAAGCCCACGAGGATCTGCCCGCGGATGTCGATGACCGGGATGCTGCCCCCGCGCTGGCCCGCCTTGTCGAGCTTGTCGCGCATCTCGAGGGCCGCCTCGGGGCTCGCCTCCACGTCCTTCTTCACGACACGCACTCCCTTGGAGCGCAAATAATCTTCCGCCTGGTGGCAGGGTTTGCACCAGTCCGCGCCGTAGACGATCACCGTCAGATCCGAGGCCACGACGGGCGGCTCGTCCGCCTTTTTCGGCCCCTGCGCCGCGCTCGGCGCGCCCGTCGGCGAGGGCTGCGGCGGAGGCGGGGCGATCTTCGCGAGGTACGCGCTCCGCCGCTTTTCCACCTCGGACTCCCACGCGCGCCGCGTCATCGTCCGCGTCGCGTACGTCCCGTCCTCGCGCTTCTTCGTCAGATCGACGACGTAAAACAGGCTTTTCGTGCCCTCCTCGCGATCACTCACGACGACACGCACGAGCGATCGACCCTCCGCCGGCACGTCCGCGGGCTTGAGCTCCACGTGCATGTCGCCCTTCTCGTCGATCCACGTGAGCAGGAGGTTCGGCGTGTCCTCGCCGATCGCGAGCGCCGGCAGCTCCTCCGTCGTCGCGAGCGGCGTCGTGCCGTCGTCTTCCTTTTTGGTCGAGCACGCGGCCGCGCTCGCCAGCGTGACGAGCGCGAGCATCGCCACGGCGCGGAGGCGCCTCACGCCGTCCTCCCCACGTCTTCTGCCGCGAGCTCCTCGCCGAGCGTCATCCACTCCGTCATCGACGTGTCCACGCGCTTCGCGAGCGCTTGCTCCTCGGCCACCATCTTCGCGAGTTTTTCCCAGTCCCCGCCCGGGTCCTGCTTGAGTACCTCGCGCATCCGCCCGAGCTCGGCCTCGCCCTTCGCGATCTCCTCTTCGAGCTCCTTCACGCGCTTGCGCTTTCGCTCGAGCGCCCGCGACGCGGCCTTCTCCGCCTCGAACGCGCGTTTCTTGTCGAGCGGCGACTCCGGCCCCTTCGCTTGCGCCACGACCGTCGACGCGCTCCGCTTCACCGCGCGCTTCGAGCGCCCATCATCCTGCGCACGCTCATCCTCGCGCGCGTCGTCGTCCTCCTCGGGTGGCGCGGCCGGCCGGGACAAACTCGCCTGGAAGTCGCGGTATCCGCCGGGGAAGAGCTCGATCTTGCCGCCGTTGAACGCGCAGATCCGCGTGGTCACCGCGTCGAGGAAGCGGCGATCGTGCGACACGAGCAGCACCGATCCCTCGAAGCTCGCGAGCGCCTCTTCGAGGATCTCGGCCGCAGGGATGTCGAGGTGGTTCGTCGGCTCGTCGAGAAAGAGCAGATTGCGAGGTTCGAGCAGGAGCTTTGCCAGGGCGAGCCGACTCCGCTCGCCGCCGGAAAAACCTTCTACTTTGCGCAGCGTGTCGTCGCCGTAGAACCGGAACCGCGCGAGGTACTGCCGCGCGGCGTCGACGTTCATGTCGCCGCGCACGCTGCGGATCTCCTCGACCGCGGTCTTGTTCGGGTCGAGCGAGCCGAGGTGCTGATCGAAGTACCCCTCGCACAGGTTCGTCCCGCGCTTGACCTCGCCCTGATCGTCTTCCGCGCCGCGGCCCGCGAGGATCTTCAAGAGCGTCGACTTGCCACACCCATTCTGCCCGAGGATCCCGATCCGCTCCCCGCGACGCACGAGCAAATCGAAGTCCGAAAAGAGCTGCCGCCCGCCTCGCTCTGCGGCGAGCCCGCGCGCGTCGAGCACGATGTCCCCGCTCCGCGGCGCCTGTACGAAGCGGAAGGCGACCTTCTCGGCCCGCGCCCACACGTCCTCCGGCCGGTCGACGGTCTCCATCTTGTCGAGCATCTTCCGCCGGCTCTGCGCCTGCTTCGTCTTCTGCCCCGCGATGTTCCGCCGGATGAACTCCTCGGTCTTCGCGACGAACGCCTCCTGCCGCTCGGCGAGCTCGCGCTCCCGCTCGAGATCCTCCTCCCGCGCCTCCGCGTATCGCGAGTACGCGAGCGGATACACGCGGAAACTCCGCCGCCCGAGCTCCATCGTGATCGGGCAGAGCGCGTCGAGGAACGCGCGATCGTGCGAAACCACGAGCATCGCGCTCGGCAGACCCGCGAGGTGCCGCTCGAGCCAGGCGATCGTCTCGATGTCGAGGTGATTCGTCGGCTCGTCGAGCAAGATCAGGTCCGGCGTGTTCGCGAGCGCCACGCCGAGGTGCAGCCGCCCTCGCTCCCCGCCGGACAGGCTCCCGAGCGCGCGGCCCATGTCCTCGTGCGAGAAGCCGAGGTGCGCCGCGAGCATTTCCACCCGCCGCTCCAGCGCGTCCCCGCCCGCCAGGTGGTACTTGTCCGTCGCGGTCGCCAGCCGATCGAGCGCTTGTTTCGTCCCGCTCGCGGCCGCGTGCGACGCCTCGTCGAGCTCCTTCCGCAAGGAGAGTAGCTCGTCGAACCCCGACAGGAACGCTTCGAGCACCGTGCCGACCTTCGGCAGCTCGTGCGACTGCCGGACGTACGCGACCCGCGTCCCCCGCTTGATCACGACCGAGCCCGCGTCCGGGACGAGCTCCCGCGCGATCAGCCGCATGAGCGTGGACTTTCCCGCGCCGTTCGGCGCCACGAGCGCGGCCCTCTCCCCCGGGGCGAGCGAGAACGTCACCCCCTGAAAGAGCTGATTTGCGCCGTACCCGAAGCCGAGTCCGGAGACCTGAAGGACGGTCATGGCCGGCAGTCTTAGCATGTAAGGCGGGGGGCACCCGACATCCGGCCCCAGGGGACGCCGGAACCTCGCGCCATCCGCCCCGAACCTGGATAGGATGTGCCCTGATGACGAACGCCACGGACCTCGAACCCACCGCCCTCGCCTGGACCGAGGAGCTCGCGCGCGCGCTTCAAACGCGCACGGCGTGGAGCCAGCTCGGCACCGTGGAAATCGTCGAGCACTCTGGCGCGGCCACGCTGGGCGGCGTCATCGATCGTCGCCTCATCCGCCTGGAACAGGGCAAGCCCGTCGAGGAGACGCTCGAGAAGTGGCGCGGCTCGGCGGATGGTCGCATCGTCGACCGGCTCGTCGTGCAGGCGAACACGATGCTCCTGCGCCGCTTGCCGCCGGCGCGCGTGGTCGAGTCCTTCGGCCCTGGATGGCTCGCCGACTTCGAACCGAAGGGCCCAATCGTCGTCCTCGGCACGGCCGCCGATCTCGTGAACGTCGTGCGCACGTTCCGCGACACGCCGCTCGGGAGCCGCATCCGCCCCTCGGCGGCGGATTGCAGGCCCGGATCGCTCGTGGCCGTGGCCGGCGAGGGGCTCACGGCGACGATGGTGTGCATGGTGTCCTTGTCACTGACCCCGCAGGGCATTCACGTCGTCAGCGTTGTCGACAACAAATCGCGAACGAACGCGAAACTCTCGCGCGCCGACGCCACGATCGCTGCCCAGCGCCCCGTCTGATTGCCAGAATCGTGCTCCGACCCGCGCGGGCACGATTCTAACGTTCCACGCACACCACATCTGTTTTTCGCGCCAGGCCGCTGGCGGTACGTGGAGTTGTGCGTTGTCAGTGAAAAGAATGGGATCCCATTCATTTAAATACATGGGATCCCATGGATTAAAATTGAATGGGATCCCATGCATTTGAGGGCCCGTTCCAGCTGCGTGGCCATTTCTTGGTGTAAGGTCGTGAAACGCCTCGCTCGGCGACCGGAAACGGTATAGATTCGATCTTATCTATTCGTCCCTGCCGATATGTTTTCGGCGGGCGAGCCGCCTGACGCATCGCAGCGCGCGACGGTATATCGCGCTGCGGCGCCAAACCCTGGCCGATCGAGGAGAATTGTATGTCCGGAGAGGCGAAGCATGAAACCAATAATGTGGGCTGGGATGCCATGCCGCCCTCGTCGCGCGCGCCGGCCTTCGTGACCACGCAGGAGGGGGTGAACAACCCCGATCGGAAAGGCGCCGAGGCGGCGCTGCACAACCTCAAGCTGGCCCAGGCCGAGCACCCGTTCTGGCGGAACCGCTTCTTCAAAGCGTGCACGGCCGGGCACCTCACGAAGGCCGATTTCCAGTTCTTTTTCGGCCAGTACTACCTCTACAACCGCAACTTCACCCGATACCTCGCCGCGCTGATGGCGAACTCGGACAACGATTACCATCGCGCGCGGCTGTCGGAGAACCTGTGGGAGGAGGGCGGCGGCCAGGAGACGGACAAACGCCACGCCGAGATCTTCCGCAAGTTCCTCCGCGATGGGCTCGAAATCGACATCGATAAGACCGACTATCTCGACGCCTCGCGCTTCTTCGTGCGCGAATTCCTCGATTTCTGCCTGCGCTCCCACCCCGCCGCGGGCTCCTCGTTCCTGTCGCTCGGCACCGAGGGCATCGTCTCGCGGATGTATACGATCATGGTCGAGGGCATGCTCAAGGCCGGGATCTCCGAGGAGTTCCTGACCTTCTTCCGCATTCACATCGGATGCGATGACGAGCACGCGGCGACGCTGGAGGACATGATGCTGTCCTACATGCACACGCCCGACTGGTACAACACGTGCCTGTCGTCGATGAATTACGCGCTGAGCCTGCGCCACCGCTTCTTCGAGAGCCTCTACGACGCCATCCAGGGTCGGAAGCTCCAGGGCGTGCTGAGCCGCATCCAGGCGCGCCGCTCCCTCGCCCCCCAGTTCCCCGAGTCCAGCCAGATCCGCTTCGCCTCCGGCCAGCGCGGCGTCGCGAGCTACGAAAACGAGTCCGTCGAGCGAATCCCCTTCAAGTCGGAGATCCTCGACACCCGCATCGTCCGCATCCCGCCCGGGAAGGTCAACGAGCGGCACAAGCACGCCCACGAGATGGTCCTCCACATCGCCGAGGGCACCGGCCGCGTGCAGGTGAACGAGTCGACCGTCGAGGTGAAGGCCGGCGATACGGTCTTCGTGCCCCGCTGGTCGCTCCACCAGACGCAGAACACGGGCGACGGCGAGCTCGTGATGCTGGCCTTCACGGATTACGGCCTCACGCGCCGCGCCTACCAGAACGAGCCCCCGCCGGCTCGCCCCGCCCCGCGCAAGGAAGAAGGCGTGATGGCGCAGGCCGTCGCCGACGCCGAGGAGTAAACGCGCCGCCTGGGGCGCAAAAACGAGAATGGCCCGGCCGAAACAGCCGGGCCATTCTTCATTTGGGGCCCAAGGGTTCGAGCCCGAAGCGATCCGTCAGAATCGCTTCGTCGGATCCTGGTCGAGCTTCTTCAGGTTGAGCTCGATGCGGCGGTTGCCCGGGTCGAGCTCCAGCGCCTGCTGCCAGAACTTGCGCGCGTCCTCGCGCTGGCCGTTGCGCAGCGCGGTGAAGCCCTGATCCATGAGCGTCGCGACCTCGCGCTCCTTGAGGCGCGCGGCGATCTCCTCCGGCGTCTCCTCGGGCGGCGGGGGAGGCGGCGGAGGCGGAGGCGGCGGGGGAGGCGGCGGAGGAGGCGGCGGGAACGCCTGCGACGAGAGCTCGCGCGGCACCGGCGGCGCGTTGAGCGCGTCGAGGCGCATACGCGCGTTCGTCGGGATCTGCGCCTTCTGCTGGAAGCCGGGGTCCGGCCCGAAGTCCCAGTCGTCCTTGCTGCCCTGCTGCTGCGTGATGCGGCCGGGCCGCACCGAGGGACGCGGCGCATCGTCGTCGGACGGGCCGAAGCGCGCCTTCTCGTCGAGCTTGCGCACGCCCTCCATCAGGATGTGCTGGTAGTCGCCGTTGATCGTGCGCTCGAAGTCCGGCGGGAACGGCGCCATGTTGAAGACGCCGTCCTCGACCGCGATCATCTCGTGCACCGCCTCCTCGCCGACGATGTTGTCCCAGACGGCGTGCACGATGTCGCCGTTATGGATGAGGATGATGCCCGAGACTTGGCCACGCGCGATGCGGAGCGCGGTCGTCTTGCGGCCGAGGCAGAGCATCTGGATGACGTCGACCGCCGAGAGCTCGGAGAGGCTCCCGAGCAGGCTGTCACGCGTCTCCATGGCCTGCAGGAGCGCCGCGCGGAGCTCGTGCAGGTCGAAGGGCTTGCGCATCAGCTTGAGACAGCCGACCGCGTGCGCCTTGTCGCGGATCGTCGCGACGTCGAACGCGGTCATCACGATCGCCCGCGTGTCCGGCGTCTCCACCGCGGCCCAGACGACGAGGTCCATGCCGCTCATGCCCGGCAGGTGGACGTCGGTCACCAGGACGTCGATCGGCGTCTCGCGCAGGATCTGCCGCCCGACCTCGGCGTTCTTGGCTAGGAGGACGTCGTATCGATGGTTGTCCTGGTACAGGAACCGATGGAGAGCGAGGACGATCCCGTCCTCGTCGTCGACGATCAGCACTCTGTGGCGTCGTTGAGCCATGGCTGTTCTACCTGCCGGTCATGATGGGCAACGTGATCGTGACGCACGTTCCCGAGACGTTTCCGCTCCGTCCGCCGATCGTGATCGAGCCACCGTGGTCGGTCACGATTCGATAACATATCGAGAGCCCGAGCCCCGTGCCCGTAGGCTTGGTCGTGAAGAACGAGTCGAAGACCTTGTCGACGAGTTCCTCCGGGATCCCGCTGCCCGTGTCCTCCACGTGCAGGACCATCCGCTCGTCCTCGATGCCCGCGTGGACCTTCAGCTCCCCGCCCTCCGGCATCGCGTCCGCCGCGTTGATGAAGAGGTTCAAAAGGACCTGCTGGAGCTGGTCCTGATCGATCCAGAGCGGGCGCAAAAGGCCGTAGCGCGTGCTGAAATGGATGTTGTTGAGCCGCCCCTCGGCCGCGCCGCGCGCGCGGTTCACGATGGTCGGCAGATCGGCCTTGGTGCGCCGGGGCGGCCGGTGGCGCACGAAGCCGAGGAGCTGGCCGAGCATGTTGTTCAGCCGGTCGATCTCGCGGTTTACCGCGTGTAGCGAATCGCCGAGCCCGGCCTCGGCGGCCTCGTGCTCAATCGACTGGATCGTCGCCTTGATCGCGGCGAGGGGGTTGCCGATCTCGTGCGCGACCATCGCGCATGCCTTGCCGACCTCGGAGAGTCGCTCGAGTTGCCTGCGTTCGGCCTGGAAGCGCTCGGTCTCCGTGACGTCGTGCATGGAGATGATCGTGCCGAGCCGGTTCGAGCGGATGAGGCGGTAGCCGACGATGGTCTTGTTGCCGGCTTCGTCGAAGGCCTCGACCGTGAGCTCTTTCGTGCGCGGCGGGCCGTCGCGCCCGAGCACGTTCTCCACGTGCTCGAAGATCTTGTTGATCAGCGGGGCGCCGCCCGCGCGTCGCGTGATCAGGTCGTCGGCGACGCGGTTCGTCACGACGACCTCGCCCCCCTCGTCCACGATCACGACACCCACCCCGATCTCGTCGAGCAGGGTGGTCCCCGATGAAAACGGTACGTTGGGACGGTTTTTCCTCATGGTTTGGAGGGGGGAGGCGCAGCGTAGGCGCAGCGATCGTCCATTCTACGACGCTCGCGCCACCCCCGCGGCTTGAACGTCAACCGTAGCCAAAGAGCTTGGTGACCGTCTTCACGACCTTCTCCTCGGCCGGATCCGGCGCCTCGTCGCGGAAGCCGAGGACGCTGAGCGCCAGCGTCTCGTCTGACCACCGCAGCCATCGCGTCCGCATGACCACGTTGTTCACGTCGAGGATGTGGATCACGTGAGGCTCGGCGATCGGCAGGAGGTTCCTCACCCGATCACTCACCTCGGACACGACCGAAGCCGCGGCCGCGAGCTCGTTCTGGTACCGAACCTCGCCAGCTGCCGCGATCACGAGACCACGCGTATCCGCGAGCACGACCGCACGTCCACCCGTGTCCTCGCGGAGCAGCGAGCTCATGCCTTCTTCGAGCAGCGTCTCCAGGCGTTTGTCCGTGTTGCGGAAGCTGATCGGAGCGGTGCTGATCGGCGCCTGGCTCGGCGGAGCCTTCTCCATCGAGCGCGCCGCCGTCATGGCGAAGGCCTGCGCCTCGAGGTCGATGATGCGCCGGCGCATGTTCTTCGCCTCGATCGCGATCGCCTCGAGCTCCTCGACACGCCTGCGGAGATCGCTGTTCTCGTTGGCGTAGTAGTCGAGCTCTGCGGCCTTCTGCTCGAGCGTGCGCACGCGGAGCGAGAGCTCGTTGTTCTTCTTGTTGAGCGCTTCGGCTTCCTTGCGCAGCTTGTCGGCCTCGGCCGCGCTCGCGCCGCCGCCGCTCGCCGCCGCGGGCGCGCTGGCAGAGGCCGCCTTGAGCTTCGCCTCGAGGTCCTGCACCTTCGCGCGCGCCGTGCCGAGCTCCATGCCGAGCTTCGCCGCCTCGTTCGCGGCTTGCTGCAACGTGGCGATCTGCGCCTGGAGCTGCTGCACCTTCGTCTTCTCGGCCGCGAGCTCCTGACCGACCTTGCCCGCGTCGCCCGTCGACTTCTGCGCCGCCGCGAGCTTCTGCTCGAGGTCGCGCACCTTGGTCTTCTCGGCCTGGATGTCCTGCGCGAGCTTGCTCGTGCTCTCGGCCGTCTTCTGCAGCGCCGCGACCTGCGTCTGGAGCTGCTGCACCTTGGCCTTCTCGGTCGCGAGCTCCGCCGAGAGCTTGTCCGAGCCGCCCTGGCGCGTCTTGAGCTGCGCGTTCTCCGCCGTGAGCTGCTCGACCCGCTGCGCCGACGCGCGAAGCTGATTCGCTTGCGCCTGCGCCTCGCGGAGCTGCGCCTGCGCGGCCTGCACCTGCGCGTTCGATTCGGCGAGACGGCGCTCGAGATCCTGCCGCGCGCCATCATCGCCGCGACCCGCTTGCGCCTGGGCCATCGCGGCTTGCAGGCGTTGCTCGAGGTCGTGGGCGCGAGTGCGCTCGGCTTGCAAGGCCTGCGCGGCTTGATCGGCCGCGGCCACGCGTTGCCGGAGCTCGGCGTTCTCCTGCCGCAGTTGGGCTTCCGCAGGCGAAGGACCGCTCGCAGCGGCGCGCGCGCGGTTGACCTCGGCCTGAAGCTGGTTCACCTGCTCGCGGAGCTTCTGCGCTTCACCCTGCGCCTTCTGCGCGGCCTCGGAGCGAGCTCTTTCCGCGGCCTCGGAGGCCGAGCGCGAGAGCTCGGCGTTCTGCTGCTGCAGGGTCGCGAGCTGGGTCTCGGCTTGCTGGCGTGCCTCTTTTTCGGCCTGGACGAGGCTCGTATCCGCGGCGGCGCCGTTCTTCGAAGGGAACGCCCTGCTCACGAGCAGGCCGGCCCCGAAAAACAGCCCGGCTCCAGCCGCGGAAGAAAGCCATATCGATTGGATCAGGTCCATTCCTTCCTCAAGTCCTCGGCTACCGCCACTCGATCTCGACGCGCCGGTTTAGGCTCCAGGCCGTGGGGGTGTTCGAGGCATCTGCGGGCTTCATGCCGCCCACGGCCTCGGTCGTGATCCTGGAGTGCGGAATGCCGTTCGCGTGGAAGAAGTTCTCCACCGCCGCGGCGCGCTTGCGGCTGAGCTCCAGGTTGTGCTCGCGCGATCCGAGTTGATCCGAATGCCCCCGGAGATGGATGCGCAGGCTCGGGTTCGCCTTCAGCTGCTTGAGGACCTCGTCGAGCGTGCTCTTGGCCGACAACGTCAAGAGATTCGAATCGATCTCGAAGAGGATGTCGGAGACCGCCGCGGGTTTGTCGCCGGAAGCCACCGCCGGGGGCGTGGGCTTCGTCGGCGGGGGCGTGGGCTCGGGCTCCGCCGTGGGGGCCGGCGGAGTCGCTGTGGCCACCGAGACCACCGGCAGCGCGGAGGTCGTCGCCGTGGGCTCGGGCGCCGTGGTCGGCGGCTCGGGCGTGGGGGTCGGTCGTGGAGGCGGCGCGACGGCGACGCTCGGGCCAGGCGTGGCCGTAGGCCTTTGCGCCGAGGCCTGCGCCGAGGTCGTTCCCCCCGGCCGTGCCCCGGTCACTTGGGCCTGCTTCGCTTGCTCCTCGGCGTATTCGGGCGCGAGCTTGAGGTTAATCAGCCCGAGGTCCGTGAGACCGAGGAGCAGCAGCCCACCAAAGGCCAGCCGAGCGTTTCCAGTCGAGTTAGCCATAACAAATCAGGCCGCCGTCATACGATCTTGGACAGCTCGGTCACGCGCCGGCGAATATCGAGGAACACGAGGCCGAGCTTCGCGTCCGGCGTCGTGAGCACGATGAGCAGCGATTCCGCGCCGACCGCGTTCAGGATGACGTAGCCCTGACGGCCACGCACGTACGTCTGCTCCATGGCGCCACCCATGAGCTCGTGGGCGATACGCTCACCGACACCGAGGAGCGCGGCGGCCATACCGGACACCAACTCTTCGTCGATCTCGTTCGGGAGCAGCGAGGCGATGATGAAGCCGTCGGTGCTCACCATGGCCGACCCGATGATGTCGGGCGATACCGAACGAAGATTGCGAAGAATTTCCTGGATTTTTTCGACTCGACTTCCAGCTGCCACGTCTCCTCCTGTGCGGGCAAGCCGAGCCCGAGTTCGTGCTCGAGCTCATCAATCAACCCGGGCGCCGCGTCCGGGACATGTTCTGCCCTCTCGCACTGCTCTCCGGAATCCCTCGGGCCACCGTCCTACGCCGAGGGCCTATCGGAAAACCGGTGAGTGGGCGAGGCCGCCACCACCACGTGGCGGCGTCGTCTAGCCCAATTCGACCGTCACCTGGCACGTACCTTCGCCGTTGGCGCCGCACTTCGTCTCGTACGCCTTCGGCTTCTTCTTGATCAGGACCTCGGTGATCCCTGCGACGAAGCCGACCTCGAAGTGGCAAATACGCTTCGAGATGCTCGCCATGCCCGCGCACGTGATGCACTCGTCCAGGTCCACCACGAGAAGCTTGTCGTCGAGCTGGCGAGGGATGAGAATGCCAATACGTGAATCGCGCACGAACTGGACGACCTCCTTGAGGTATTCGTCCGTGCTCGGCTTGTACAGCATCTGGCCGGCTTCCTTGCCGAGCTCCCTACCACCGTTCTGGAAAACGACCGCCGCCCCGCGTCCCAGCACCTCCTCCACGTAACCCGCGGAGAAGTGACGGAACACGCGAAAGACCAACAGCGGAATGTCGTTTCCCAGAATCGGCCTGTGGGTCTGAGCGACTTCTTGGATGAGACCCATTAGAGCACCTCATTGTCCTTGGATTGACCTGGACTCACACCAACCTCCCTGTGATGCGGACCCAACCCTGCGCGGCCGGCGCGGGGACACCCGCCACCCACCGTCTGCACACGCCCTCGCACAGGCAGGACAGCGGGCGAACCCACGTGCCAGCTCGGCGGGGTAGAAGCAGAGTGTACCGTCGGTTCGACCATCGCGTGAAAAATCGGCGGGAAATCCAAGCGTTGACGTTGCACCCCGGGGCGTGTGCCTACGAGGTCGCGGAGGCCGGGTGCGGTCCATGGACCCGCCCCGGGTTCCGCAGAATACCTTGAACCAAGGCAGGATAGACTGAAACGGACCCCGATGCTAGCCAAGAAATCCCCGCCAAGGGGCTCCGGGCACCGCGAGGATACGCGGCATCGCACGCGATCACAAGAAAGCATCCAGCTCGCCGATCAGGTCCGACAGACCCGCTCGGAAAACCGGACGAACAGTGGGTCATCTCGCTTCGGATGACTCTTGTGATCTAATTGTGTGAATTGAGATGCTGATTTGGATCGCCGGCACATGCGCATCCATGTGCCGGACTGTGTGAGACTGGGCCTCCGAAGGGCGAGGACCAGGGGGGCGGACGGGAAAAACCGTCAGGCAGCGACCGAAGGTACGGACTGGAACGTGGCAGCAAGGACGTCGGGCGCAGGTAGGGCAACCGACGAAAGTCCACGCCGCGCCGCCGGGAGCCACGAGGACGGATCGCCCACGAGGCCCCGCGCCATCGACTCGAGGAGCCGTCGCCGCAGGAGATCCTTGCGCCGGTAAAAACTCGCCCCGTGCTCAGCGTTCGCATGCGGGACGTAACTCGCAAGCGAGACGTGCGTCTTCTCGTGCAGCATCAGATCCACGAGCGCCCCGAACGCCGCCGGATCGTCCTGCTGCAGCACGGACACGAGCAGCGCACGCACCCGCGCCGACGCGAGGTTGACGCTGATGCCGCTGCCGTCCGTGTGCGCCATCTCGTCCGGGCCGTAGAGATCCTGATGCACCGAGATCGGCGAGGGCGTGAGCTCCGCCGCGATCGAGATCGCCGCGTCGATCCCCTCGAGCACCGTCATCGCCGCCGCGAGCGCATCGACACCCGGCACCGCCTTCGCCGTCGCGAGCAAGGTCTCCCGATCGATGCGCTGCATCGCGAGCGCGCCGATGCGTCGGCCCCGACGGTCCTGCGAGCTCGCCGCCGCCGCCGCCGCGGAGGTCGCGACGAGCCGCCGCCAGAGTGCGTCCGCGAGCGGATCGTCGAGCGAGATGTACGTGCGACCCGGCAGCTGCGGCTCGCCCATAGGCCGGAGCGTGCCCGCACGGTAAGCGCCAAGAAGATGGCGCAAGGTGACGATGCGCGGGTGCTGCTCGTGCTCGTCGTCGATGGTGAGCACGCGGATGGCCGGCGTGTCGAGCAGCGCGTCCGCGAACCGCACGACCTCCTCGGGCGCGGCCACCGTGGGGCGCCGCTGCGGTCGTCGCTCGGACTCCGGCGGCACGGAGCTCGGCGGCGTGATGAGCGGCCAGGGCTTCGACGAGCGGGTCGCCTCCGTGAGCTCCTCGGGTGCGCTCGCCGTCGCAGGCTGCGTGGGCTGGCCCGCGAGCGCAGCACAGAGCAGGCGATCGAGGACCGACGAGAGGCGATGATCCACGGCGCGGAGGAGTTCGCGATCGTAGAGCGCGTCGTGGAGCACGAAGCGCTCGAACGCCGCGATGAGCGCGGACTCGACGGCCGCGGATGCATGCGCGGCCACCGCAGATCGACCCTTGTTGAGCGGCACCTCGGCGGGCAGCTCGACGACGATGCCGAAGCCCGCCGACACGATCGCCCGCGCGAGGTCGCGGTGGAGCGAGAGCTCGGGCGCGGTGAAGAGATCCTGGCGGACCGCGACGAGCAATCCGCGCTGCGTGATCGTGACGTGCGGCAAGGCGCCGTCGCCGCGGCCGACCCAGATCGAGAGCTCGCCAAGTGGGCCGGTGAGCGGGCCCGCGACGTGCGCGCGCGCGACGCGGCGCATGCGCGTGCGGGCGACGTTGATGAGCACACCGTCGACGTAGATCCGAGCGACGGCGGGATCGACGAACGAGGCGGCCGCAGCGACCTCCGAGGCGAGGACCGAGCGGCTGATCGGCTCGTCGAGCAGGAGCCGCACCGACGTGCCCGTCCAGCCCTCGACGTGCGGCAGCGGCCGAAGTGACCAGGCGAAATCGGCGTAGGGCGGGCCCTTGCCGAGTGGCTCGACGCGCAGGAGGTGGCCCTCGGTGCGCGTGCGTGTCTTCACCTCGAGCCGCGGCGCGATCTCGAGCGCGCTGAAGAAGCCGATGCCGTGCTCGCCGATCGCGAGCTCCTCGCCTTCCTTGCCGCTGCGAAACGGGACGAGCAGATCGCCGAGGACCTCGTCGGCCGTCATGCCGCGCCCGCGATCCGTCACGATGATCTCGGTGCCGCCGAGGCCCGACTGCACGTCGATCGCGGAGCCGCGCGGCGAGGCGTCGAGCGCGTTCTGCACGAGCTCACGCAGCGGCGCGATGCGCGAGGCGCTCTGCGCGTAGATCGTGCGAGAGAGGATCCGCTCGGCGAGATCGGGGACCGTCGCCTCTCTGCGGCAAGCCTCCACGATGCCCGGGCGGGCCGCGCGACTCGCCGCGAGGTAGGCCGCGGAGCGACCATGCACGCGTACGAGGAGCAGGTCCGAGAGACGGCCAGCGTAGACTTCGGTCATCGGTTCCCCCCTGATTTCCCCACCGTCCGAGGCGCGCTCGGTTACGCCGCTCCCATGACCCCGATCGGCTCGCTGACGATGAGCTCGCGCTCGAGATCCGGTTCACGCATGCCCGTCGCGCGATCGAACGCGACGCGCAGCGCGTACTGCTCCGCCCAGCCCACGCGCCGCGCGACCGCAGGCGCGTCCTCGCGCACGAGCAGCGCATGACGTGTCCCGAGGCAAGGCAGCGGACCCGGCGCGTTCTTGCGGCCGCGCGCGAGCGCCACGGGGACGGCCTCGGGCCGCTCGGATCGACGCGCGAGCTCCAGGATCCCGGGCAGATCTGGGCGGCGACGCGCGAGGCTCGAGAGGCTCTCGGCGTGATCGATCTCGAGCTCGCGCGCGAGCAGCTCCCGCTCGCCGGGGATGAACCCTTGCCACTCGCGTTCGGCCCAGAAGCTCTCGGGGACGAAGAGCCGGCTCTCCACGTTGCTGCCGAGGAAGCCGATGAGAGGCTCGCGCCGCTCCGGCCCGACGAGGTACCGATCGGGGCCGAGCAAGGCCCGCGCGAGCTCGGGCGCGACCTCGTTCCACGCCGCGGATTGCAGCATCAGCGCGCTGATCTGCGCGGCGACCTCCGCGAGGCGATCGGCTGTCTTGCGGGTCGTCCCCGGGGCGCGGGCGAGGTCCGTGAGCTTGCGGTAGAACGCCGCCGCGGTCGCGCGGAAGTTGCGGCAAGGCTTGAGCGCGTCGCGACCCTCGGTGAGCTCTACCGCGGAGGGAAAGTCGATCAGCGCGAGCTCCGGGATCGCTAGGCAGCCTTCGACCTTCACGCCGGCGTGGTACGTCGCGGCGCAGATCCCCGTCACGAGCGAACGGCCGCCCACGTAGAAGCGCGCGACGCGACTCGGATCCTCGGGCGCGAGCGGGTCGGTGAAGTGCGTGCCTCCCGAGAGGTAACGGCCGTCGTTCAACGGCACGCCGTCGAGGTTCACGATCGCGCGCTCCTTCGGGAAGAAGTGCAGCGCGTCGCGCAGGTACGCGCGGAGCGACTCGGCCTCGATGAGCGACGAGCGCACCTGCACGCGCGTCCCGGCGCGCGGCGTGAGCCTGCGGATCGCGCAGATGAGCGATGAAGGCTCCGGTCCGTCGGCGAGCACCGACAGCGACCAGCCCGACGCACCGTCACCCGTCTCCACCTCGATCGACAGGCTGGCCGGATCGGGCAGCCCCAGGCCGATGACCGAGAAGAAGCCCACGCCGAAGCGCCCGAGGTCCAGGCCTGGCCGCTTGTCGGTGGCGAACGGCACGAGCAGACGTGACAGGATCGTCCGCAGATCCATGCCGATCCCATCGTCGGTCACGGTCACCACGCCCTCGCGCACCCGTACGTCCACGCGTGCGGGGTGCTCGGGTGTCGCGTCGATCGCGTTCAGCACGAGCTCGACGACCGGCCGCAGCGGGTGGCCGAACTGCCGGCCCACCTCCTCATCGAGGATCTTGAGCAGGTAGGCTCGATCCATCGGCGGGCGGGCCGGCGTCCCGGTGCCCGAGACGAGCGCCGAGAGTGCGGGCCGGTAGAGCCCGATGGCGACGAGCTCGTGCAGCGAGCCCAGGAAGCAGAGCTCGCCCTCGCGCACCCCGCCGCGGGCGATTCCGCCGGCGCGGGCTGCGGCGAGGTCGATGTGCGTCCTCGTGAACGGCCCTGCGTGCGCCGATTGCTCGGCCGGAGGCGTCCCGAGGGGCGAGGAATCCGGAGCGCTGCGTGCCGTCGCCATCGAGCAAGCAATGGTGGGCCAAGTTACCTCCCGCGCAAGGGGGGGTTCCGCTGCCGAGCGTTCTCTTTGGCGTGTGTTCTGGGCGTCGCGACGCGATCCGCCCATTTCGTTCACAGCGCGCTCGTCGTGGTCGATTTCGAGGTCTGGCTTCTGATACGCTCGGGTCGTTTTCCTTACGACTGAGGAGGAAACGATGGGGCGCGTTCTGCGGTGGCTCGGCGTGAGCCTGGGGCTTTTCGTTTCGATTGGAATCGGGCTCGGGGGAGGCTGCGCGGCGGGCGGCAACAGTCGGCCTGGCAGCGGGGGAGAAGGCGGCGAGGATGGCTCGGGGGGATCGGGCAATGGTCCTGTCGGGCCTGGAGGCGGCGGCGTTGGTGGATTCGGCGGAGGCGTGGGCGGCGGCGGCCCGGCTTGCGCGAAGTTCACGGCCGAGGCCACGCAGGCGCCCGCGGCCATGCTCACCGTGCTCGACGCGAGCGCCAGCATGAACAAATCGTCCAAGTGGGGGACGGCGCAACTCGCGGTCAAATCGGCCATCGACAAGGACGTCTTCGATACGATGTCCCTCGGCCTCACGGTCTTTCCGTCGAGCTTCGTCAACCCCCCGCCTTGCGTTTGCGCCTATGTGGGGCTCGATCAGGCGACGTGCAATGCCCTCCTCGCCCCGGGTGTCTCATGCGGCGTCTCCGTCCTGCCGCAGGTGCCCGTCGCGCCGGCCGGGAAAGACAAGACGAACGCCCCGACCGGCGTGCGCCGCCAGATGTACGATTGGCTCGTCGCCCATCCGCCGCTCAGCAACGGCGACGACGGATCCCCGATTTACGACGCTCTCCGGGCCGGCTACGAATCGCTGAAATCCGAGAACATCGCCCGGCGCATGCTCGTTTTGATCACGGACGGCGGCTTCTCGTGCACCTCCGTCGCGAGCCCGACCCGGCCCGGGTACGCCGACGATTACAGCTGCCCCGACTGGGAGTACCCGGACAGCGTCAATACGCTGATCGCGGCCGCGCGCACCGACCCGAACAAGCCCATTTTCACGTTCATCGTGGGCGTGCCCGGCTCGAACAGCACGGGCGTCGCCGTCGACGGGTTCGCCACGCCGCCCTACAACATGCTCCTCGCGCTCTCGACCTACGCCGTCAGCGGCTCGCCGGACACCGTGGATCCGGCCTGCTCGAAGGACGCCACCTTCACGCAAGGGGGGGCCGCCCCTGCCAAACCTTGCCATATCGATCTCTCGAACGGCGCGCAGTTCAACGCCGACGCGCTGGCCCAGGCGATCGCCGACGTCCGCGGCAAGGCGCTCGGCTGCATCTACGACCTGCCGCCCCCGCCGCCCGGCGAGCAGATCGACAAGAACCAGGTCAACGTGAACCTCACGCTCGACGGGATGCTACAAAACCTGAAGAAGCGCACGGATCCGCTGGATTTGTGCCCGCAGGACGGCTGCTGGGACTACACCCCGGATGGCAAGGTTGAGCTCCTGGGCAAGGCCTGCGAGGGCCTCGGCGCCGCCACCGATGCGAAGGTCGACATCCAGGTCGGCTGCGAGACGATCCTCAAATAGAAAACGGTTTTTCGAGCCAATCGTTTTTCCTGCGTGTCCTCCCCTCACGTCGCATTCGTGCGCCCCGCCGCGTAGCTCGCCCGGCTCTCGCCTCGCTTGGCGTGCGCCGTGCTACGCCACGGACATGAAGTTCCGATCCCTCCTCTATCCCGATCCGAGCCGCACGGGCTCACTGGGCCTTTTGCTCGTCCGGCTCGCGACGGGCGTGCTCCTCGCCGCGCACGGGCTCTCCAAGCTCACGGCCGGCCCCGCCGGGCTCGCCGGTGGCCTCGCGGCGAAGGGGTTTCCGGCGCCGACGCTGCTCGCCTGGTGTGCGACCCTCGCCGAATTCCTCGGCGGCGTCTGCGTGATGCTCGGCCTGCTCACGCGCCCCGCGGCCGCGGTCGTCGCGTTCAACATGGTCGTCGCCTGGGCCTCGATGCACATGGCGGACGCCGCGCACTTCGGCTCGGCCAAGGGCGGGGCCTTCGAGTATCCGTTCCTGCTCTCGATCCTCGGCCTCGCGCTCGCCCTCACGGGCGGCGGCCGTTACTCGCTCGACGCCGTCCTCTTCGGTCGCAAGACCGACGCCGGCGGCGGAGGCGGCTGAATCGAGCGCGGCCCCTCGGCTTTCGGCGAGAGCCAGCGCTCGGGCGCGTCGTCGTGCGGATCGCGCACGCCTTCGAGCTGCGCATTCACCTCACCGCCGACGAGCAGCGATATCGAGAGGAGCCAGAGCCAGAACAGGAGCACCGCGACGTTCGCGAGCGTGCCGTAGAGCGTCGCGTACCGCGCCAAACTCCGCACGTAGACCGAGAACAACGTCGAGACGATCGCCCAGAGCGACACGGTCACGATCGCGCCCGGCCAGACGCGCCTCCGCACCGTGGGCGGACGCGTGATCGTGAAGCGGAAGAACCCCGCGACCAGCGCGATCAGGATCACCCCAGGCCCGAGCGCGGCCACGAGCGCGTCGCCGAGCGAGCCGGTCACACGCGTGAACACGATGCCCACGAAGGTGGCGATCCCGACCGCCGGGATCGCGCCGAGCACGAGCCCGAGACCCACGAGGCGCCGCTTCCACCAGGGACGGGGCGTGCACACGAACATCGTCTCGAACACGCCGATCGCTGTCGCCGCGCCCGCCGACGAGACCCACAGGAAGGCGAGGAGCCCGAGCGGCGCGAGCACGAGGGCCTTCGCGTCGGAGATGCGGAAGAAGTCCTCACCGAGCGCGGCCGAGACGGACGGCGGGGCCGCGCTGAGCAGCGAGCCGAGCAGCTCCGCCGCGGCGTCGCGCAGCCGATGCAGTGCCCAGCCGGCCACGGCGAGCAGCGGGATGATGCTGAGGAACGCGTCGAACGCCATCGCGCTCGCCGCCCGCGGCGCCTCGTGCAGATCGAGGTAATGGACCAGCCGGCCGAGCGCCCGGAAGGCGGAGCTCGCCAACCCGGAGAGGTGCCGCCGATCCCACATGCCTCCACTGTAGCAAGGCTCCGGCCTCGATGGCGCGCTGCATCGTCGGGTTCGTGCGCCATGGAAAGCAAAAGGCCGACCCCTCACAGGGCCGGCCTTCGCTGTGCTTTCACGATTGCGTCGTGGGTGTCACGACGCCCGTCGGATCAGAAGTCGTGGTTGTGGCCCGCGTGCGCGCCACCTGCCGCCGCCTTCTCCTCCTTCGGACGCTCCGCGATGAGCGCCTCGGTGGTGAGCATGAGGCTCGCCACGCTCGCGGCGTTCTGGAGCGCCGAGCGCACGACCTTCACCGGGTCGATGACGCCCATCGCGAGGAGGTCGCCGTACTCGCCGCTCGCGGCGTTGTAGCCGAACGAGCCCTGACCGTCGCGAACCTTCTGGACCACGATCGAGCCCTCTTCGCCGGCGTTCGCCGAGATCTGGCGGAGCGGCTCCTCGATCGAGCGACGGATGATGTTCACGCCGAACCGCTGCTCGTCGTTCACCTCGAGCGAGCCGAGCGAGGCCTGCGCGCGGATGAGCGCGACGCCGCCGCCGGGGACGATGCCCTCTTCCACGGCCGCGCGGGTCGCGTGGAGCGCGTCCTCGACGCGGGCCTTCTTCTCCTTCATCTCGGTCTCGGTCGCGGCGCCGACCTTGATCACGGCCACGCCGCCGACGAGCTTCGCGAGGCGCTCCTGGAGCTTCTCGCGATCGTAGTCGCTCGTCGTGTGCTCGATCTGGGCGCGGATCTCCTGCTGGCGCGCCTTGATCTTGTCCTTCTTGCCCTGGCCGCCGACGATCGTCGTGTTGTCCTTGTCGATGATCACGGTCTTGGCGCGGCCGAGATCCGAGATCGTGACGTTCTCGAGCTTGAGGCCGAGCTCCTCCGCGATCACCTGGCCGTCGGTCAGGACCGCGATGTCCTTCAGCATCTCCTTGCGGCGATCACCGAAGCCGGGCGCCTTCACGGCCGCGCAGTGCAGCGTGCCGCGGAGCTTGTTCACGACGAGCGTCGCGAGCGCCTCGCCCTCGACGTCCTCGGCGATGATGAGCAGGTTCTTCTGCTGCTTCGCGATCGCCTCGAGGACCGGGAGGAGGTCCTTCATGTTGGAGATCTTCTTCTCCGAGATGAGGATGTAGGCGTCCTCCATGACGCACTTCATCGCCTCGGCGTCCGTCACGAAGTACGGGCTGAGGTAGCCGCGGTCGAACTGCATGCCCTCGACCACGTCGAGCGTCGTGTCGGCGCTCTTCGCCTCCTCGACCGTGATGACGCCTTCCTTGCCGACCTTCTCCATCGCGTCCGCGAGGAGCTTGCCGATCGTCAGGTCGCCGTTCGCGCTGATCGTGCCGACCTGGGCGATCTCCTTCGCGTCCTGCGTGAGCTTCGCCGAGCCCTTGAGGTTCGCGACGATGGCCTCGACCGCCTTGTCGATGCCGCGCTTGATCTCCATCGGGTTGTGGCCCGCCGCGACGAGCTTGGAGCCCTCGCGGTAGATCGCCTGGGCGAGCACCGTCGCCGTCGTGGTGCCGTCGCCGGCGATGTCGCTCGTCTTCGAGGCCACCTCGCGCACCATCTGCGCGCCCATGTTCTCGAAGCGGTTCTCGAGCTCGATCTCCTTCGCGACCGTGACGCCGTCCTTGGTCACGGTGGGCGAGCCGAAGCTCTTCTCGATGACGACGTTGCGACCCTTCGGGCCGAGCGTGACCTTCACGGCGTCGGCGAGGGCGTTGACGCCCGCGAGGATCATGCTGCGGGCCGACTCGTTGTAGATGATCTCTTTGGCAGCCATCTCGATATCTCCAAAATTCAGGGGGCCACGGCCCGCGTCACGACTCGATCACGCCCAGGATGTCGTCCTCGCGCAGGATGAGGTGCTCTTCCCCATCGAGCTTCACCTCGGTCCCCGAGTACTTTCCGAAGAGGACGCGGTCGCCTTCCTTCACGTCGAGCTTGCGCACCGTGCCGTCCTCGAGGACCTTGCCGTTGCCCACGGCGAGGACCGTGCCCTCCACGGGCTTCTCCTTGGCGGAGTCCGGGATGTAGAGCCCGCCCTTGGTCTTCTCTTCTTCCTTGAGTCGCTTGACGATCACGCGGTCCTGCAGCGGCCTGATCTTCGTCGCCATCGTGAAACCCTCCGGGGGTGGCCGAGAGCCACCAGATCCCATTCGCAATGGGCAGGCGCGGGGCGCGCATTCATCTGTGGGCGCCCCCGCCACATGCCCGATGAGCTTGCGGTTTTTCGATTGTTAGCACTCACGGGGGGTGAGTGCTAACGAACGGCGCGGAAGATAGTCATGGTCGTTCGGCTGTCAAGCGGCTGCAAATCACGGCCTTCGCGATCGCTGGCAGCCGCCCCTGGGGGTGGCCACAAATCCTCGGAATCCCACGTAAAACCATCTGCCGTCCGCTGGGCGTCGTGCGCCCGCTGCGGTAGATTCCGTTCATGAGGCCCGCGTCCGGCCCCGAGCCGTCCGCGAAGCCTCTGTCTCCGGTCTTTCGAGGACGAGCTGTTCAACCGGGCGCGTGGCGCCTGCTGGATCCCGGTCCCGAGGCGCCCCGTCCAGGACGAGGTGCCCCGTGAGCCGTACAACCAGCATTGCGATCTCTCCCAGTATCTCTGACTACTTCATGAGCGCCGTTGGCGATGCGCTGCGCTCGCGGAAGATGGAGGCCTCCGCGGCGGCGTCTCATTACCTCGTCGGTGTTCTCTGTGACTATGCCCACCCTAGCGAGGAAAACGAGTCGGCTTTTTCCCGACCCCTCGCCTTCCAGCTCCACGACGCGCTCAAGGCCTCGGGGGCCACGCGTTTCCGGCGCCTGCGCGCGCTCGGCGACGGCGTGCTCTACGGGGTCGGCTTCTTCGGCAGCCATGTCGAGCTGCGCGGCATCGATCGCGGCTACGTGATCCGCGTCGGCGCGACCGCGTACGACAACGCCTCGGCCATGCTGCGCACGCCGGGCCAGCGCGCGACCCACGACGTCCTGTCGGAGCTCGCCGACCGATTCGAGCAATTCGTGGAGGTCCTGAACGAGGTCGCCGACGGCGCCATCGCAAAGGGCGCGCAAGGCCAGCGCGGGCTGCTCAAGCTCTACGAGCGCTGGCTGCGCACGGGATCGTCACGCCTCGCGGAAGAGCTCGGCGCGCGTGGGCTCGTGCCCGTGCGTGGAAAGGAGGGCGTCCACTGATGGCGCCCTCGCTGCCCGCGCGCATTCAGGCAGCGCTCGAAGGCACGTACGGCATCCCGGAGGCGCCCTCGGTGGAGGACTTCATCCGGCCGATCGACGCGTCGGAAGACGAAGGGCGCGAGGTGCTTTTCGTGCGCGAGGACGAGGATGGCGTCTCGCTCTTGCTCCACCTGCCGCGCGCGGCGCTCGAATCGAAGAACCTCCCGTTCGATCTGCTCTGCCAGGTGGTGGAGGGAGTGAGCCATTTCCTCTGCCTGGCCGAGCGTGCGCGACGTGAGCTGCCGGTCACGCAGCTCGAGCTCGAGCTCCAGGCCGAGGTCGACAAGTACGTGCTCTTCGTGCACGGCCCGCTCGCCGCGCGCCGCTTCGATCCGGACCGCGCGGCCCGCATCCGCGCGCGGCTCTTCGAAGCCGTCGAGTATCTCCATCCGCCGGGCACCGAACGCGGCGATCGCTACCGCCTCGCGAACGATCTCGCCGCCCGCTTCGCCGGCAGGCTCGAAGAGACCTTCGCGCGGCGTGGCCACTTCGATCGCATGCGCCGCGCGCTTCGCTCTTTCTACGCGGCCGGACAATCCGACAAGATCACCCTCGCGCGCGCCGCCTAGACCATCCCGTTCGTCCGGAAATACTCGACCGCGCGCTCCACCGAGGTCCGGAGCGGCGTACACGGCATGCCGAGCTCGCGCCGCGCCTTCTCGCCGCTGAAGTACGCGTACTCCTGCATGTAGCGGACGCTCTTGTACGTGGCGATCGGCGGCGCGTGGCTCACGTGATCGGACCAGAATTCGAGGCCTGCGGCCATGGTCCGCGCGAGGCCCGAGGGGATCGGTAGCCGCGGCGGCTTCCTCCCCGAGACCTCGGCCACGAGCTCGAGGAACGCGCGGAACGTGACGTTGTGGTTTCCCAGGATGTACCGCTCGCCGAACCGCCCGCGCGTCTCGGCCGCGACGTGCGCCGTCGCGACGTCGTCCACGTCCACCGCGCAGAACCCGCCTTTCCCCACGCCGGGCATCTTTCCCTGGAGGAACGAGAGGATGATCCCGCCCGTCGGCGTGGGCCCGATGTCGCGCGGGCCGAAGGGGAACGCGGGGTTCACGATCACCACGGGAAAACCCGCCTCGGCGAGGCGCGTGACGACCCGTTCGGCGTGGTACTTCGAGGAGATGTAGTCGTTCGCGATGTTCCAGAGGTTCCACGGCGTCGACTCGTCCGCGGGCGTCCCGTCCTCCTTCAAGCCGACGGCCGCGATCGAGGACGTGTAGATCACGCGGCGCACGCCGACATCGCGGGCCGCGAGGAGCGAGGTCAACGTGCCCTCGATGTTGACGCGGTGGATCGGCGTCGGATCGGGCATCCACACCTTGTAGATCGCCGCGAGGTGGTAAAACGCGCTCGCGCCTTCGAGTGCCTTGCGCATGCCTTTCGCATCGCAGACGTCGACCTCGACCTGCTCGACACGATCCGCGGGCAAACCCGCGAGGTTTTTCGGATTGGCGCCGGGCTCGACGAGCGCGCGTACCTTGCGCCCCGCGTCGAGCAATTTGCGAACGACGGCCGAGCCGATGAATCCCGTGGCGCCGCTCACGGCGGCGAGGTCCTGGGTGGTCATGGTGCGCCTCCATGCTCGCCCGAGTTTGCGTCCGAGGGAACGAGGTACGTCGCGGCGAAGTTCGTCCGGCGCTCCCCGATGCGCGTCCGCGTGTAGGTGCAGGACTCTACGACGGCATCGGGAATGTCCAGGCGTCCTCGTTGCTTCCGGGCCGGGGCGCCTGCGCCGGGGCTCCGAAGCGCTGCGGTGAAAGTGCCCGGCGCATGTAGGCCTTGACCTTCTCCCCTTCGGCGTACTCTCATCCCGAAACGATGTCGTCCGCCAGCACCAGCACGAAGCCTCTCACCGTCGTCGTCGCCGAGGACGAGCCCGCCATGCTGAGCCTGGTGGCGCGGCATTTGAAGACCCTCGGCTTCCAGGTTCACGATGCCGCCGACGGCGAGACCGCCTGGCGCCTGACGCAGCAGCATCACCCGGATCTGGTGATGCTCGACGTGATGATGCCGCAGATGAGCGGCTGGGAAGTCGCGAAGCTCGTCAAGGCACCGGGCGCCGCGGGCGGAACGCTCGCGAACACGCCCGTCCTCATGCTCACGGGGATCGGCGAGAGCATGAACGCGATGACCTCGCCGCTCTTCGCCGACGGGTGGCTCGACAAGCCGTTCGAGTTCGCCAAGCTCGACGAGAAGATCGGCGAGCTGCTCGCGAAGTACGGCAAGGAGATGCCGGCGCGCCGCGCGCTCGACGACGCCGACCTCGACGAGGAGCCGGCCGAGGAAGCCGCGCCCGCGCCCGCGCCGAAGCCCGCGCGCGTCGCGAAGAAGGCCGCGAAGAAGCCGGTGAAGAAGGCCGCCGCGAAGAAGGCCGGAAAGGCCACGGCGAAGGCCGCAAAGACCACGAAGAAGCCGGCCGCGAAGGCCGCGGCGCCGGCGAAGAAGGCAGCCGCGAAGAAGGCCACGAAGAAGGCTTCGGGCGGCAAGGCGGCTGCGACGAAGAAGGCGGCGCCCACGAAGGCGAAGTCGACGGCGGGGCGGAAGTCGACGGCGAAGAAGCCCCGCGCGGCCGCGCGTCGATCGAGCTGACGACACGAGGGCCGGCACGAGGAGGGCGCGGCGGACGGTCTTCGTCCGAAGCGCCCTTCGTCGTTTGTGGCTGCTTGCGAGCTGCGAGGTTCCTGGAGGCGGGTAGGGGGCAGCCCCGAACGTGCTTGCGCCGTGGGGGAATCATCCAGGCACATGGCGCGTAAGATCGCGATGCGCGGCGCGTTCCCAAGGTTAGGAACTTACGAGCGCTCGAAACGTCAACAGCTACAATGACGCCCCTCACCACCCGGCGATCGGTCCTCCCGGGGCGATCGGAGCGACTTCTACCGTGAGCGATCACCGTACCCAAGGGCTCTCTCGCATCCGCCGCGCCGCAGCGATCGTCTCGCTCCGGCTGCGCATCGCGCGGGCCGTACGTTACGTGCCGAACGCGCTCACGCTGGCGTTTGCCGTCGTCGCAGGCACCCTCGCGTGCCGCAAGTTGTTCCCCGACCACCTCTCCGAGCAGCGCGCGCGCCACATCCTGATCGGCGCCGCCGCGGCCGTCGTCGCCGTGGCGCTCGTGGGGCTCCTCCGAAAGCTCCCGCCGCGGGCCGGGACGATCGCGCTCGATCGCCATCACAAACTCCACGACCGGCTCACGAACGCGCTCGCGTTCGACGCGATCAAGACCTCCGAGCGCACGCCGCTGATGGAGGTCGCCATCGATGACGCGGTCGAGAACGCGCGGGATCTGAAGCCTAGCAAGGCCGCGCCGATCCGTTTGCCCTCGGACTATCTCGCGGCGCTTTTCGTGGGCATCGGCGCCGTCGCGCTCGCGCTCTTCGAGATCCGCACGCCGATCAAGGAGGCGCCGCCGCAGCTCCGCACGATCGACGCGGTCGCGCTCTCGGACGACGATCTGGAGCTCTTCCGCGAGGCCGCGAAGGAGCTCGCGAAGAAGGATCAGACGCCCGAGGTGCAGGCCGCGATCGAGAGGTTCAACCAGCTCGTCGAGGACATCGCGAACAAGCGGCTCGATCGCACCGAGGCCTTCCGCAAGATGGAGGCCATCGAGCGTGACCTTCTGAAGGGCGCCGAGGCCGATCGGAAGGCGCTCGAAGAGGCGCTCGAGCAGATGGGCAAGGACCTCGAATCGAGCGAGCTCTCGAAGCCCGTCGGCGAGTCGCTGAAGAAGAAGGACCTCGAGAAGGCGAAGAAGGACCTGAAGGAGCTCGCCGAGCGGCTGCGCGACGGGAAGAAGAAGCCCGACAAGGCCTCGCTCGAGCGGCTCAAGGACGCGCTGAAGAAGGCCTCCGATCGGCAGAAGGAGGCGCTCGCCGCGATCAACGAGAAGCGCGCCGAGGCCCGCGAGGAGCTGCTCAAGAAGAAGCAAAAGAAGAACGAGCAGGACGGCGGCCCGCAGGACGAGCAAGAGGAGCGCCTGCTCAAGAAGAAGGAGCGCGAGCTCGAGCGGCTCGATCGCGAGGCGGAGAAGCAGGAACGCCTCGGGCGGCAGCTCGACAAACTCGATCGCGCGCTCGCGAAGGCGGCCGAGGATCTGATGCGCGAGCTCGGCGCGTCCGCCGAGGATCTCGAACAGGCTGCCGAGGACATCAACCGCATGCAGCAGGAGGAGATGTCCGAGAAGGAGAAGGAAGAGCTAAGGCAGCGGCTCGAAGAGCTGCGCGAGATGCTCCGGCAGCAGGGGCAATCGGGCAAGCAGCGCATGGCCCGCATGCTTCGCTTCGGCAAACGCGCGCGGGGCGGGCAGGGGCAAGGTCAGCCGCAACAAGGCCAGGGTCAGGAAGGCCAAGGCCAAGAGGGTCAGGACGGTCAAGAGGGCCAGGATGGCGAGGGCCAGGATGGTCAGAACGGCCAGAACGGCGGCCAGCAGAGCGGTGGTCAGGGCAAACAGTGGGTGATCGGCCCCGGCGGCAAGAAGATGCTCGTGCTCTCGCAAGGCAGTGGGCAGGGGCAGGGGCAAGGCCAGGGCGAGGGCCAGGGGCAAGGCCAGGGCGAGGGCCAGGGGCAGGGCGGTCAGGGCACGGAGCCGGGCGGTAAGGGCGTCGGCTCGGGGCACGACGGCGACATCGCCGGCAAGCGCACCGATCCCAAGATGGGGACGCAGGACGTGCAGGCCCAGGGGCTCGATTCCGGCGGCGGTCCTTCGAACAGCGAGGTGATCCTCGCGGCGGCCGAGAAGGGCTTCCGGGGCGGCGGCTACAAGAAGGTCTTCACGCAGTACAGGACCGTCGCCGAGGAGCAAATCAACAAAGAAAAGGTGCCCGACGGGTACCGATTCTACGTGCACCGCTATTTCCAGCTCATTCGACCCAGGGAGTGAGCGGCGCGCGCGGGCACGATTGGTTTTTCCAAGTAGAACGATAGGGGAAGAGATGGCCGAGAAAAACAAGGATCTCGCGCGCGCCGAGGTCGCCGATTTTCAGAAGAGCATCGGCGGGCTGCGTGAGGAGGTGGGGAAGGTCATCGTCGGCAACCGCGAGGTCGTCGACGGCGTGCTCACGTGCATGCTGGCCGGTTCCCACGCGCTGCTCGAAGGCGTGCCGGGCCTCGGCAAGACGATGCTCGTCCGGACGATGGCGCAGGCGCTGGAGCTCCAGTTCTCGCGCATCCAGTTCACGCCCGACATGATGCCGGCCGACATCCTCGGCACGACGATGATCGACGAGGGCGCGGGCGGGCAGCGCTCGCTCTCGTTCCGCAAGGGCCCGATCTTCGCGAACATCGTGCTCGCCGACGAGATCAACCGCGCCACGCCGAAGACGCAGAGCGCGTTGCTCGAAGCGATGCAGGAGCATCGCGTCACGGTTTCAAAGACGAGCTACACGCTCGAAGAGCCGTTCTTCGTCCTCGCCACGCAGAACCCGTTGGAGAGCGAGGGCACGTATCCGCTCCCCGAGGCGCAGCTCGATCGCTTCTTCTTCAAGCTCCACGTGCCGTTCCCCGGCCGCGAGGAGCTGCACGCGATCCTCGATCGCACGACGGGCATGGACGCGCCCGAGGCGAAGCCGGTGGTCGACAAGAAGCGGCTGCTCGCGATGCAGAAGCTCGTGCGCGAGGTGCCGGTCGCGCGGCACGTCCAGGACTACGCGGTGCGGCTGCTCCAGTCGACGCATCCGGAGGGCAAGTCGCTCGATCTCGTGAAGCGTTTCGTCAAGTTCGGCTCGTCGCCGCGCGGCGCGCAGGCGCTCCTGCTCGCGGCGAAGATCCGCGCGCTCTTCGAGGGGCGGTTCGCGGCGTCGGTCGATGACGTGAAGGCCGTGTGCTTGCCGGCGCTCCGGCACCGCGTGCTCCTCAACTTCGAGGGCGAGGCCGAGGGCGTGAAGACCGACGACGTCCTCCTCGCGATCATGAAGCAGCTCCCCGATACCGAGTAGGGATCGTCCTCGCCATGGGTGTGCTCGAGTTCCTGGGGCTCCGGCCCGACAAGCCGTCCTTGCGCCGCGGCGGCGCGGCCGGCGAAGACGACCTCTTCGACGACGAGTTCCAGCGCAAGCTCGAGTACCTCGCGATGGTGAGCCGCCGCGTCTTCTCGGGCGCGATGCGCGCCGAGCGGCGGACGAAGAAGACGGGCTCGGGCATCGAGTTCGCCGATCACCGCGACTACGCGCCCGGCGACGACATCCGCTACCTCGACTGGAACGCCTACCAGAAGTTCGATCGGCTGCTGATCCGGCTCTACGAGGAGGAAGAGGATCTCGCGATCTACTTCATCCTCGATACGTCCTCGTCGATGGGCTTCGGCGAAGGCGAGAAGCTCCGGCAGGCGAAGCGGCTTTGTGCGGCGCTCGCGTACGTCGGCCTCGCGAACCTCGATCGGATCGCGATCGTCGCGGCCACGGACGAGATCAGCGGGCGGATGCCGACGACGCGCGGCAAGGCGCGCATCTTCCGCATCTTCCGCTTCCTCAACGGCGTGAAGGCCGAGGGCCCGACGGACCTCGGCACGGCGATGAAGACGTTCGTCGCGCAGCACAAACGGCGCGGACTCGCCGTGCTGCTCACCGATCTCTACGATCCGGAGGGCTTCGAGCGCGGCATCAACGTGCTGCGTTTCAACCGCTTCGAGCCGTACGTGATCCATCTCGTCGATCCGCACGACGCGCGGCCCGACATCAAGGGCGACGTGCGCGTGTACGACTGCGAGACGGGCACGGAGCGCGAGGTCACGGTCACGGCCAAGGTGCTCGAAAAATACCAGCAGGCGTACGACGGGTACCTGGACGAGGTGCAGCGGTTCTGCACGACGCGCCAGGTGAGTTACTTCCGCGCCGACGTCGACGTGTCCTTCGACGAGCTCATCCTCCGCGTCTTCCGCCGCGGCGGCTTCCTCCGGTAGGCCATGCATTTCGTCGGCGTCCCGCTCGCGACCCTGCTCCAGATCGGCGCCCTCGCCGGCAGCGTGGTCGTCGTCTTCTACATCCTGAAGCTGCGCCGGCGTCCCGTCGCCGTGCCCTTCGAGAAGCTCTGGGAGCGCATCCTGCGCGACAAGGAGGCGACGAGCCTCTTCTCGCAGTTGAAGCGCTTCCTCTCGCTCCTCCTGCAGCTCGCGCTCCTCGCGCTCCTCCTCCTCGCGCTTGGCGATCCGCGCCCTGCGGCGAACATCCTCGAAGGCCGGAATATCATCGTGCTCGTCGACGCGAGCGCGAGCATGAAGGCCACGGACGCCGCACCGTCGCGCATCGATGCCGCGAAGGACGAGGTCAAGCGCATGGTCCGCGGCCTCTCGGGCAGCGATCGCATGCTCATCGCGCAGATGGATGCGGCCGTGACGCCGCTCTCCACGATGACGAGCGAGATCCCCGATCTCGAAGCGGCCGTCGCGTCGATCAAGGCCACGGACGCGAGCGCCGACTTCGCGCGGGCTTTGCGCTTCGGGGCCGACACGCTGCGTGGCCTCTCCTCGCCGGAGATCATCGTCGTGTCCGACGGCGCGCTCGGCCCCGCGGTCGACGGGGCCGGGCCCGTGGAGCTCGGCGACGTGCGGATCTCGTACCTGCCCATCGGATCACGCGCGACGAACGTCGCGATCACGGGCTTCTCGGTGCGGCGTTACCCGCTCGACAAGAGCCGCTACGAGGTGATGCTCGAGGTCACGAACACGAACGAAGAGCCGGTCGACGTCGAGCTCTCGCTCTTCGGCGACGGGCAGCTCACGGACCTCTCGCAGATCCGGCTCGGGCCGAAGGAGCGGCTGCCACGCTTCTATCCGAATCTCTCGGGCGCATCGAAGACGCTCGAAGCGAAGATCGCCTACGCGAACGGCAGCCGCGACGATCTGCCCGCCGACGATCACGCCTTCGCGCTCTTGCCCGAGCGCAGGCGGGCCCGCGTGCAGGTCGTCACGACGGGCAACATGTTCCTCGAAGCCGCGCTCCTGCTCGACGAGTATCTCGAGGTCACGTCGATCGATCCGTCGCGTTACCCGGCCAAGGGCAACTTCGACGTGACCATCTTCGACGGCGTGACGCCGAACGTCGCGCCGGGTAGCGGCAGCCTGCTCTACCTGAACCCCTCGGGCGAGAACGTGCCGTTCGAGGTGGGCAAGCCCGTCGAAGATACGGATCCGAACTATCGGCTCGGCTTCGACGAGCTCGACGAGAAGCACCCGATCCTCCGCTACACGGTCCTCTCGGACGTCAACATTGGGCGCGCGCGTCCGCTGAAGGGCGAGAAGGAGGACAAGGTGATCGGCAAGAGCTACAAGGGGCCGATCCTCATCGCCGGCAGCCGCGCGGGGGTGAAGTTCGTCGCGCTCGGCTTCGACGTCCGCGAGAGCGATTTCCCGCTCCGGATCTCCTGGCCGCTCTTTTTGCTCAACACGATCAACGAGTTCGTCGAGGAGGACGTGCAGTACATCTCCTCGTTCCGCACGGGCACGGTCTGGCAGATCCCGGCCTCGTCCGCGGCGGCGACAGCGACGCTCGAATTGCCCGATGGAACGAAGCGCGAGGTGCCCGTGAAGGACGGCCGCGCGGTCTTCCTCGGCCAGCAAGCGGGTTTCTACAAGCTGTCCACGGGCCCGGACGAGACCACGACCTTCGCGGCAAACCTCGTCGATCCGGCCGAGAGCGTGATCAAACCGGCAACTGAGCTCGTCGTCGGCGGGCGCGCCGCGGGCCCCGTTGGGGAGTTCAAGGTCGGCGTGCGGCGCGAGATCTGGATCTACTTGCTCGCCGCGGTGCTCCTCGTCACCGCGATCGAGTGGCTCACGTACCATCGGAGGGTGACGGTGTGAACAAGCGCCTCCGGGTCATCGCTTGGGTCTCGACCTGCGTCGCGCTCGCAGGGCTCCTCTTCTGGGCCTATCGGCGCTTCGTCCTCCTGCACCCCGATCCCACGCTGACGTGGGTTCGCGGCGGGATCACCTACGAGCTGCTCAACCCGAAGATGCTCGGGGCGATCCTGCTCGCGCCGTGGTTCGTCGGCGTCCTCTCGCAGTCGCTCGCCGATCTGCCGTGGCCGCAGCGCGTGCTCTCGGTGCTGCTCCGCATCTCGTTCGTCGCGCTCCTCGCGCTCGGCCTCTCGCGCCTCGCGCGCACGGCCACGACCGAGAAGGTGTGCACGGTCTACCTCGTCGACGTCTCGGACTCCGTCACGGACGAGGCGCTCGACGACGCGCGCGCGGCCGTGCAACGGGCCTGGGCCGAGAAGCCGAAGGACGCGGTCGTCAAGCTCGTCACGTTCGCGAAGCGGCCACGCGTCGTGGAGGTGCCCGAGGTCGAGGGCGAGGAAAACGCAAAACCACCGCCGATCACGCGGCACGAGAGCGCCGACAAGGCGCAGTCGGAGTCGCTCGGCGCGGGCTCGAACCTGCAGGCGGCGCTCCAGCTCGCGTACGGCCTCTATCCGCAGGGCTACCTCAAGCGCGCCGTGCTCCTCACGGACGGCGTGCAGACCGAAGGCGACATCCTCGCCGAGTCGAACCGCGCCAAGGAGCTCGGGATCAAGCTCTTCACGATCCCGTATCGCAGGCCCGCGCCGCCCGAGGTCGCCGTGCGCGAGCTCAAGATGCCGGAGCGCGTGAAGGTCGGCGAGACGTTTGCGATCCACGCCGACATCTACGCGACGCGGGCGACGAAGGCGCGCGCGCGGCTCTACCAGGGCGAGGCGCTGAACGGGCTCGAAGGCATCAAGGAGCTCGATCTCAAGGCCGGCCCGAACGACGTCATCTTCAAGAGCGTCGTGCGCTTGCCGGGCCAGGTGACGTACGCGTTCGAGGTCGACGAGATCCCGGCCGACAAGTTCAAGGAGAACAACAAGTACGCGACGACGATCGACGTCCCCGGACGTCCTGCAGTGCTCTACATCGAGGGCACGCCGCAGCACGCGGGGCCGCTTTCGAGCGCGCTCACGGCACAGCAGCTCGACGTCGACGTGCGTCCGCCCGCGGGCTTTCCGGCCTCGGTCAAGGAGATCGAGCGCTTCGACTTCGTGATCCTGAGCGACACGCCGAAGGACGCCGTGTCGCTGCAGGCGCAGGAGCTCATCGAGACGTACGTCCGTGATCTCGGCGGCGGCTTCCTCTTCGCAGGCGGCGAGGCGGGCTATGGGCTCGGCGGCTGGTATCACTCGACGATCGAGCGGATCTTGCCGGTCCGCATGGACAACGAGCGCAAGAAGGAGATGCCGAGCGTCGCGCTGGCGCTCGTCATCGATCGCTCGGGCTCGATGACCGGCCTGCCGCTGGAGATGGCGAAGGCCGCGGCGAAGGCGACGGCCGGCGTGCTCTCGTCGGATGATCTGATCGAGGTGATCGCCTTCGACTCGGCGCCGACGCGTTACGTGAAGTTCCAGCCGGCGCGAAACCGCTCGCGCATCACGGGCGACATCGCGCGCATCCAGCCGGGCGGCGGCACCGAGATCTTCCCGGCGCTCGACGCGGCCTACCAGGACCTCACGGTCACGCAGGCTCGCAAGAAGCACGTCGTGCTGCTGACGGACGGCAAGGCGTCGAGCTCGGGCATTCGTGATCTCGTCTCGGCCATGATCGCCGAGTCGATCACGGTGACGACCGTCGGCCTCGGCGGCGACGTGGACGAGCAGCTCCTCAAGATGATCGCGGACGTCGGCGGCGGCCGTTATCACGCCGTCGCGGACGCGAACAACCTGCCGCGCATCTTCACGAAAGAGACGGAGATGATCGCGCGCGCGGCCGCGGTCGAGGAGTGGTTCCCCGTCACGCAGGTCGGCGACGCGGCCTTCCTGCGCGGCGTCGACGTGCGCACCGCGCCGAACCTGCACGGCTACGTCTCGACGAAGATGAAGCCGCCGCCTGCGGTGGAGCTGCTCCAGAGCGACACGCAGGAGCCCATCCTCGCGCGCTGGCGCGTGGGCCTTGGCTGGACACTCGCGTGGACGAGCGACGTGAAGTCGCGCTGGGCCGTCGAGTGGCTCCGGTGGCCGGGCTTCGAGCGCTTCTGGGGCCAGCTCGTGCACGAGCACATGCGGCAGAAGCACCGGCGCGAGCTCGACATGAAGGCCGACGTCGTGGGCGGGCGGTTGCGCGCGTCGGTCGATGCCTTCGGGGCCGACGAGCGCTTCGAGAACAACCTGACCTCGAAGCTCTCGATCATCGTGCCGGGCGGCGAGACGAAGGTCGTCGACTTCCGGCAGACGGCGCCCGGTCGTTACGAGGTCGACGAGCCGCTCGACAAGTACGGCTCGTTCCTGCTCAGGGCCGAGCACATGCGCGAGGCCGAGGGCGGCGCGATGAAGCAGGTCGCCGTGAGCTTCGGCCACGTGTCGAACCCGTATCCGAAGGAGTACGCAAGCTTCGAAGCCGATCTCCCGACGCTCGAGAAGGCGGCCCTCGCCACGGGTGCGGCCGTCGATCCCGCGTCCGTGCAGGCGATCTTCGACCCCGGCGGGGAGAAGGTGACGTACCACGAGGAGCTTTGGACGCGCTTCGTGTATGCGGCCATCGTGGTCTTCCTCCTCGACCTCTTCGTCCGTCGCGTCCGCTTGTTCGATCGGAAGTTCCTCCCGAAGCGTGGGGCGCGCCCGTCCGGGCAAGCGGCCTCTGCGCGAGGGGCTTGATGCGTGGAGCGAAGCGTTGTGACGAGCACGTGAAGGCTTGCTCGCCGACCCGGACGGGAAATGCACGTGGCAGCCGCGTCTCGGGTTCCGTGTTTCCAGGTGAAGTGGTAGAAGGGGACGAAGGTTCGTCCTGTTGTCGACGGCCTTCGGCCGATCTTGGATTCCCGGCTCGGCCCTCGAACCCCTGCGTGATGACGTGAGCTCTCTCGATGCCCTCCTGACCCGCCTCGAAGCGGGGCGCCCGCTCGTCCTGGGTGGCGATCCGGTCTCGTCCTTCGTGGCGAGGGGCGTGGAGACCTCCGGCGCGGCGCCCCTCGGTCGCGCCGTGCGCGAGAACCCCGGCGCTGTTTCCGAGCACTACCGCCAGGAGATCGCGGCCGGATCGGACGTGATCGTCGCGGTCACGGACGAGACGATGCCGCGGGCGCTCGCGCAGATCGGCATGGCGTTCCGCTCCGCCGCGCTCACGGGCGCCGCGGTCGATCTCGCGATCGAAGCGGTCGGCACCGCGCATCGTCCGGTCGTCGTGGCGGGCCTGCTCGGCGCGCGCTGGATAGCTCCGGCGCTCCCCGAGCGGATCACCGAAGAGTACGCGATGCACGCGACGCGCCTGTCGACGTCGGGCTGCGAGCTCATCATCGCGCGTGGTTTCTCGCCGGAGGCTTTCCCGCACGGCACGCAGCTGGCGCGCATGGCGCGGCTCTCGGCCATCGTGAGCGCGTGCGCGACGCAACTCCCCACGTGGGCGCTGCTCGAAACATCCGACGGCGAGCGTGTCGTCGATGGGGACTCGCTGGAAGAGGGGACACGCGCTGCGGTCGAGGCGGGCGTGCATGCCGTGCTCGTCGACGTCCCGAGCGAGAGCGCGGCCAAGGCTGCGCTGGAGATCGTGACGCGCGCGGGGGCTCCTCGCGTCGGGGTTCTGCTCGCGGCGAGCCCCGAGTGCCAACATGGCGTACCTGACACCACGACATCGGTGGATGCGTGGGCCGCGGCGTGCAAACGTCTGGTGGACGCAGGGGCGAGGTTCGTCGGCGGTGGTGCTGGGACCACGGCAAAACACGTCGCTGTCCTCGCGCGTGTGCTTGGTCCGAAGGGATCCGGCTCGGAGCGCTCCCCGATGTGGCCGCAGGCCGTCTAGGCCTGATCTGCGCCCCCCAACTCCCCGAACAGTTTGAGAACCACGAACGATGGCCGAAGCGAGCCTTTCGAATCAGGCGGAGATCATCCGCGGCATCGATGACCTCCTGATCCCCTTCCACGCGGCGATGAAGCCGCGAGATCGTTACCGTATCGGCGCGGAAGCCGAAAAATTCGGCGTCGACACGACGACCGGGGCGCCCCTCCCTTACGAGGGCCCGCGCAGCGTCCTCACGGTGCTCGAAGCGCTCGTCGAGCGCCATGGCTGGAAGATCGATCGCGAGTCGCCCACGGGCCCGATCATCGCCCTCGAACGCGCGGGCGCCTCCGTCACCCTGGAGCCCGGCGGCCAGCTCGAGCTCTCCGGCGCCGCGTTCGACAACGTCCACCAGATCTGCCTGGAGATGAGCGGTCATCTCGCGGAGCTGCGCGACATCTCGGGCGAGCTCAACCTGAGCTGGCTCGGCGTCGGCTTTCATCCGCTCGCGCGGCAGGACGAGCTGCCGTGGGTGCCGAAGTCTCGATACGGCATCATGCGCCGCTACCTGCCGACACGCGGCACCGGCGGCCTCGACATGATGCGCCGCACGGCCACGGTGCAGGCGAACTTCGACTACTCGAGCGAAGAGGGCGCGATGCGCGCGCTTCGCGTCTCGCTCCGGCTCTCGCCCGTCACCACGGCGATGTTCGCGAACTCCCCGTTCGTCGAGGGCGCACTCTGGGGCGGCAAGAGCCGGCGCGCGCTCACGTGGCTCAGCGTGGATCCCGCGCGGCAAGGGCTGCTCGAGAACGTGCTCGAGCGCGGCAAGCGCTTCGTCGACTACGTCGAGTGGGCGCTCGACGCGCCGATGTTCCTCATCAAGCGCGGCGACACGGTCCTCGAGAACACGGGGCAGTCCTTCCGCAGCTTCTTGAAGCACGGCTTCCGCGGCCACCGCGCGACCTCGACGGACTGGCAGACGCACCTGAACACGCTCTTCCCCGAGGTGCGCCTCAAGCGCACGATCGAGGTCCGCGGCGCGGACTCGCAGTCGGCCGCGCTCACGTGTGCGCTGCCTGCGCTTTGGACGGGCATCCTCTACGACGAGCGCGCCCTCGACGAAGCCGAGGCACTCACCGAGAGTTTCACCTATGCCGAGCTCGAAGCGCTCCGTCCGGCGCTCGCCGAGAAGGGGCTCGGGGCGACGTTCCGCGGCGAGAAGCTCGCAGCGCTCGCGGAGCGCGTGCTCGTCATCGCCGAGGGCGGGCTCGCGCGGCGGGCTCGGATGCGCAACGGCAAGGACGAACGCGTGCACCTCGCGCGCCTCGGCAGCCTCATCGAGAAGGGCCAGTGTCCCGCGGACGCGCTCGTCGAGGGGCTCTCCGCCGACTCGGATCTCCGTAGCGAGATCCTCGTGCGGGCTCGCATCTAGAGCCGCCATCGCAGGGAGAACGAGCCCTCGTTCGGCGCGCTCTCTCGCTTCTGGGGGACGGGGTTCGGACGATGTCGACGATTCTCTATCTGCTCGCGACGGCGCTTCTCATCCTGCTGAACGCGTTCTTCGTCGCCTCCGAGTTCGCCATCGTCAAGATGCGCCCCTCGCGGCTCGAACAGCTCGTGCGCAGCGGTGATGCGCGGGCCAAACGGGCGCTCACGATGTCGCAGCGCCTCGACGCCTACCTCTCGGCGAATCAGCTCGGCATCACGCTCGCGAGCCTCGGCCTCGGCTGGATCGGCGAGCCTGCGGTCGCGCACCTCCTCGAGCCTGCGCTCCTCCGGTTCGGCGTCGGCCCCGAGGCCACGCGCGCGATCGCCCTCGGCGTCGCCTTCACCCTGATCATGTCGCTGCACACGATCATCGGTGAGCTCGCGCCGAAGACGCTCGCCATCCAGCGCACCGAGAAGGTCACGCTCTTCGCCGCGCAGCCGCTCCACGTCTTCTTCGTCCTGATGTGGCCCATCATCTGGGTCTTGAACTCCGCGGCGAACGGCTTCGTCCGGCTCTTCGGCCTCCAGCCCGCGCACGAGGAGGAGATTGCGCACACGTCCGAGGAGCTCCGCATCCTCCTCACGCGCAGCCCCGCCGGCCTTGATCCCGCGCTGCGCAGCATGCTCGTGCGCATCTTCGATCTCCGCCGCCGCACCGCGCGCCACGTCATGTCGCTGCGCAGCGAGGCCGCGACGCTGCGGGCCGCGATGAGCATCGACGAGGCCGTGAAGATCGTCGCGGAGGCCGGCTACTCGCGGTATCCCGTCCTCGACGCCCAGGGCCACACCGTGCTCGGGTACCTGCACCTGCGCGACCTCTTCGACGTCCTCTCGGGACGCCGCAAGGCCGCGCGTGTCGCCGAGCTCCTCCGCAAGCCGATCTTCGCCCGCGAGACCACCTCCGTCGAGCGCCTGCGCCTGGAGATGCAGGCCAAGCAGATCCCCGTGGCGATCGTGACGAGCCCGACCGGCGAGTTCGTCGGACTCGTCACGATCGAGGACGTGCTCGAAGAGATCGTCGGCGAGATCCGGGACGAGAACGACGAGGAGGTGCCGCCGATCCATCGCCGTGGTCCGGGCATCGTGGAGGTCGACGGCCGCGTCCTGCTCGCGGACCTCGAGCGCGACGCGGGCATCGTCCTCCTGCCCGAGGCGAAGACCGTCGAGACCGTGGGCGGCTACATCCTCGAGCGTCTCGAACATCCGGCCGAGCCTGGGGATCGTGTCGAGTGCGAGGGCTACACGCTCGTCGTGACGGACGTCGTCGGCCGGCGCGTGCGCCGCGTCCGCATCGTCACGACCGACAAGTCGGTGCCGCCGCCGCCGCCTTCAGCGGCCGAGGCGGACGGCGGCGTGTTACCCGATTGATGGCCGGAGTGGACTCGCGCTCGGTCTCGGTCTAACCGGGGGCATGCACAAGGCACAGGGTTTGGCGGGCGTGCTCGTGCTCGCGGGGGTGCTCTCCGGTTGTGGCGGGGCCGGCGAGCCGTGGCCGAAGCGGCCGCTCTTGAACGAGATGACGAAGGACCGCGCGGCGGAGGGCGCGCCCAAGGCGGCGGCGCAAGAAGCCGATCCGACGCGCGGCGCGATCCTCGGTCCCGAGAAGAGCGCCATCACGTACGAGCGTTTGGTGAAGATGCCGGAGCCCGGGTGGAACATCCCGCGCGCGGTCCAGCCTTCGCCCGACGGCAAGCTCGTCACGTACCTCGCGAGCGAGTCGGGCGACATGACGATGTCGCTCTACGGGTTCGACCTTTCGACGCGCACGTCGAAGGTGTTGCTCCGCGCCTCGGATCTGCCGGGCAGCTCGAAGCCGCTCTCGCGCGAGGAGGAGCTCCGACGCGAGCGCCAGCGGCAGAAGACGATGGGCATCGTCGCGTACCAGTGGGCCGAGAAGGCGCCCGTGATGATCGTGCCTTCGTCGGGGGACGTCTTCGTGCGGCAAGGGGCGGGCACGATCACGCGGCTCACGGAGACGAAGGAGCCCGAGCTCGACCCGCAGATCTGCGCCACGGGTGAGCGTGTCGCGTTCGTCCGGTCGGATGACCTCTGGGTCGTGGACGTCGCGACGCGCAAGGAGACGCGGCTCACGACGGGCGGACCTGCTGGCACGACGCGCGGCCAGAGTGATTTCCTCGGCCAGGAGGAGTTCGACGAGCCGCACGGGTTTTTCTGGTCCCCGGGCTGCGACAAGATTGCGTATCTCGAGGTCGACGAGCGCGAGGTCCCCGAGCATCCGGTGCTCGGGTATCGCGGCGACAAGCCCGACCTCATGATGCAGAAGTATCCTGCCGTGGGCGACAAGAACCCCAAGGTCCGCGCGGGGATCGTCGATCTCAAGACGAAGAAGACGACCTGGTTGAAATGGCCCGCCGAGGCCGAGCGCTACATGGTCCGCTTCCACTGGGCGCCCGACGGCAATGCGCTTTATTTGCAGACGCTCGACCGGCTCCAGAAGCGCCTCGCGCTCGTGCGTGTGGACGCGAAGAACGGCGAGACGAAGGAGCTCTTCGCCGAGACCTCGGCCACGTGGCTCGATCCGGCCTCGTTCAAGCCGCTCGACGATTCCAAGCGGTTCCTCTGGACGCGCGACATCGGCGGGCACACCCACCTCGAAGTCCGCGACGCCGCCACGGGCGCGCCGATCAAGCAGCTCACCTCGGGCGAATGGGACGTGCATCTCCTCAGCCGCGTCGACGAGGCGAACGGGCGCGTCTTTTACATCGCGGACAGCAAAGAGGCGCCGCTCGATCGGAACCTTTATTCGGTGAAGTTCGACGGCAGAGAGACGAAGCGCTGGACCGAGGAGCCTGGCGTGCATTTCGCGGGCGTCGATCGGAACGGGAAGATCGTCATGGACATCCATTCGGCGAAGGATCGGCCGCCGAAGGTGGTCATTCGTGAGCTCGGGGGCGCCGTGATCGGCGATCTCACGTTCCCGATGGATGCCGATTTCGCTTCGCTCGGCGTGCGTACGCCCGAGATCTTCTCGGTGGACGCCCCCGGCGGCGTGAAGCTTTATGGCACGCTCCTTCCGCCGCGCGTGATCGAGCCCGGGAAGAAGTATCCGGTCATCGTCATGGTGTATGGCGGCCCGGGTGTGCAGACGGTGCTGAACATGTGGTCGCCGTACCTCCTGTGGCAGCACCTCGCGGATCGCGGGTTCGTCGTCTACCAGCTCGACAACCGCGGCACCGCGGGGCGCGGCCCGGCGTTCGAGGCGCCGCTCTACAAGAACGTGGGCCACGTCGAGCTCGAGGACCAGATCGCCGGCCTCGACGCCGTCGCCAAGCACCCGTACGTCGACGCGAGCCGCGTCGGAATCATCGGCCACAGTTATGGCGGGTACATGGCGACGCTCGCGTTGCTCAAGGCGCCCGATCGGTTCCACGTGGGCGTCGCGGGTTCGCTCGTGACGGACTTCCGGCTCTACGACAGCGCATACACCGAGCGGTACCTCGGCGACCCCAAGGCGGACGCGAAGGCGTACGAGGCGGCGGACCTGACGAAGCTCGCGGGGAACCTCCGCGGCAAGCTCTTCCTCCTGCACGCGCTCATGGATGAGAACGTGCATTTCCAGAACACGGCGGAGCTCATCGACGCGCTCGTCGCGGCGAACAAGCGCTTCGACCTGCTCGTGTTCCCCGGCGAGCGCCACGGCTACCGGGCGCCGGCTGCGAAGCTCTACGCGACCCAGCGGTCGATCGAATACTTCGTGGAGAACCTGCGGTAGAGCGCCGAACAGTTCGGCGCTCTGCGAGATCGCGAAGCGGTTTTCGCCTCGGGGGGTGAATCGGCCGGGCTTTGCCCGGACGAGAGGGGGACGCGAGGCGTCCCCCACGGGACGAAAGAAGGCTAGAACATCGAGCGGTTGTCAAACCGATCGATGTTCTAGGCGTCCTGCAGGGGAGGGGACTCGGCTCGGACGAGCTCCGCCGAGCCCCTTCGAGGCCCTTGCTCTGGACCCGGACGTCGTCTAGAGTGCCGCCGCGCGGTGCCCGACAGCGGGCGGCGTCCGGGGAGTCGCACAGTCCGGTAGTGCACGAGCTTTGGGTGCTCGTTGTCGTGGGTTCAAATCCCACCTCCCCGACCAGTTTCGCTCAATACGATTTCATCGTGTCGCAATAAAGGTTCGGGCCGGGATCCACGCCGAGTAGCTGCGTGTATCGGTGGTAGAACCCGACGCGGTCCTCGACCTTGGCGTTCGTCGGCTGGTTGCACTCGAGCCCGCCGTTGATGATGTTGATCGTCATCCCGAACCCGGGCACGCGGCCGAGCATTTGATCCTGCGACGACGGCGTCCACTTCCCGGTCATCACGTCGTGGCAGGACGGCTTCGGCGATTGCGGCGTCATCCAGAACCACCCGCCCGTCCGGAAGGCCACCGTGCCATTCGAAATCACCTGATCTGGATCGGTCAGGAGCGGCAGCCCCAGCGCGTCGCCCGCTTGCCCGTAGTTGTAGTTCCACGAGAGCTGGATGGGCCCGCGCCCGTGATACGTCTTTCCGGCCGCGCAAGGCCATTGCTGGTAGGTCGGGTTGCAATAACCGGTGCAGCCCCCGTTCTCGCAGCCGACCTCCTGCGTGAAATAGAGGCCCCACGCATATGGACCGTCCGGGGCCGCGGGCCAGCCGCCCGTGGTCTCGTGCGAGATGTTCGCGAGGAACGCGGCCGCTTCGCGCTTCCGGTCGTCGAGGCTGCCCTCGTTGCAGAACGCCGGGAACGTCTCCGCCGCGGCGACGAGCGATTCGTACGCGTAAAGAGCGTTCCGGTGCAGGAACATCGCGTCGTAGACCTCTTTCGAGACGATCGCCGCGAATCCATTGCCGCCGCCGCCGCCGCTGCCGCCCATTCCACCGGCGCCGCCCATTCCGCCGGCGCCGCCGCTTCCGCCAACGCCGCCGCTGCCGCCCGCGCCGCCGCTTCCGCCCGCGCCGCCGCTGCCGCCCGCGCCACCGCTGCCGCCAACGCCACCGCTGCCGCCAACGCCACCGCTGCCGCCGGCGCCGCCGCTTCCGCCGCTGCCGCCCGCGCCTCCTTCACCGTTGCCGCACGCCACGCCGAGCAGGGCCATGGCCACGATCAAGCTCGTCCACCGGGTCTTCATGGGCCGCCATCGTCACTCGGGCTGCCCTCGAAATCCACACCAGCGTGGCCGGCTGCGCGCGCCTCAATGCGCGCGGCGTTGCTCCGCGAGCCACGCCCGCGCCGCGCGTTCATCCTTCACGCAGACGGGCATCGGCTTGCCGAGCGCTCGCCCCCGCAGAAACCAGCCTGCCGTCGTCGCGAGCTTCGCCACGAGCTGCTGCTGGAACGTCCCCCCGAAGACCACGAGCCCTGCGTACGCGGGTGGCAATTGCCGCATCGCCGCGACGCGCCTCGCTTCGGGGGTCACGCGCCCCACGTCCGCCACGTCGATCAGCAGATACGCGCGCCCCGACGCCGTCGCGAACGCCGAGAACGCATCCAGAATGCGTTCGACATCCGCGTCGGTCACATCTCCCACGAATCGCACGAGCGCGGTATCGGGCGGCTCGAACGCGAGCTGATGCGCCCCGACCCTCACGGTCTCGTGGTCCGCGCTCACCGGCGCCTGAGACCCCTCGCCCCCACCACGTCGACTCTCTCCGCGCTCGTACGTCGACCCTCCCCGAGGGTCAAGCTCGTCTGCGACGGATACGTTTGACCATCGCGTGCGGGGCCTGCCCGCACGTCCTGGTCATCTTGGGCCCCGGCCTTCCGGAGCCCGTCCCCGCTTCAACCCTGGCCGTCCTGGGACGTGATCTCCACGCCCGGGCCGAGGAAGACCACGGCAAGGGCCAGTCCCACGAACTTCAGAACTTGGTGAACGCGCTCGCGCATCATGGCCGCCTCCATGTCAAGTCGAAGGACTGATTGTTACAGGACGGTGACACACGTGCAAGTTTCTTTTAGCGCGCCTTGACTTTTTATTCTCCCGGGTCACGCGCCGCGTTAGGGGTGTTTTCCGCGGAGCGGGCAGCGTGAAAGCCCGTCTTTCGTCATCGGGCGCGCTTCACGCTGGCAGCGATGCCGTCGAGGACGCAGTCGAGGCCTTGCTCGAACACGACGTCTGCCGGCGGATGCTTCGCATCGTGGACGACACGCGCGAGCGTCGGGAAGCGGCCCGTTGCGATCAGACGCTCGATGTACGGACCCGTCGCCTCCTGCCACTCCTTCTCGGTCATGCCCGTCGCACGCTGGGCGAGGAGCTCGCTCGCCTCGCTGCGGATCGCGCCGACGACGTACGCGTTCACGGTGCCCAGCGCAGTGACCACGTGGTCGATGTCATCGAAGCCTTTCGCCCCGCTCAGCGCGGCGAGACCGGCTTCGAGATGCGCGAGCGCGTTCGGGCCGAGCTGCGGACGACCGCCGAGCAGCTCGACGAACCACGGATGCTTCTTGCTCGCGTCGCGCGTGCGATGTGACAGCGTGCGCAGCGCCGTCTTCCAGTCGCCCTTCGGCGCGCCCGCCGCGTTCATCTCTCCGTAGACCGCGTCGACCATGAGCTCGAGCAGCTCGTCCTTCGACTCCATGTAGCCGTAGAGGCGCATCGGTCCCGCGCCGAGCGCCGCCGCGACGTTGCGCAAAGACACCGCCTCGAGGCCGTCGCGATCGGCGAGCGCGATCGCAGCCGTCACGATCCGCTCGCGGCTCAGCGGCTCCGGCGCGGGTCGCTTCGGCGGCTCGGGGCGTTCCCAGAGAAGCGCAGCTCCTTCTGCTTTCGTGCGTGCAGCCATCGCGCTCGTCTTGCCCGTCTTGCGCGTGGTTGACAATGTCTCTAGACGATACACTGTATCTTGTAGATACAGTGTATCGATGGAAGGAGCAACGATGAACCTGGAGAAGACCGACGTGCTCGTCGTCGGCGGGAGCCTGGTGGGGCTCTCTGCCGCCGTGTTTCTGGCCGCGCGCGGCGTGCGCCCGATCGTCGTGGAGCGGCATGCCGGTAGCTCGCCGCATCCGCGAGCGATCGGCTACACGCGGCGGACGATGGAGCTGTTCCGTGGCGTCGGCCTCGGCGACGCCATCCCGCAAGCGCCTCGGGATCACCGCGTGCGTCGCGTGCGCGTGCGGAGCCTCGCGGGCGCGTGGTTCGAGGAGTCGTCGTGGTCGTCAGCCGCTCCCGCGCCCTCCGAAGAGCGCCCGCCGTGCTCGCCGGTGAACGCGGCAGGCATCGCGCAGGATCGCCTCGAGCCGATGCTCCGCGCGCGCGCCATCGAGCTCGGGGCCGACGTGCGGACGCGGACCGAGCTCGTGTCGTTCGAGCAGGACGCCGCGGGCGTCACCGCGGTCCTCCGCGGGCACGACGGCACGGAGACGACCGTGCGCGCGGCTCATCTCGTGGCCGCCGACGGCGCGCGCAGCACGATCCGCGACGCGCTCGGGATCGGCCGAAGCGGCCGCGGATACCTGCGCACGGCGCGGAGCGTCCTCTTCCGTGCTCCGCTCGACGCGTACCTCCGCGAGGGCATCGTGCAGTTCTCGATCGACCAGCCCGGTTTCCAAGCCTTCCTGGCGAGCTACGGCGACGGTCGCTGGGTGCTCATCTTCTCTGACGACGTCGACCGCGACGAGGCCGACCTCCGCACGATGATCATGCGGGCGATCGGCCGCGACGATATGCCCATCGAGATCGTCGCCACCGGGCGCTGGGAGATCTGCGCGCTCATCGCCGACCGCTTTTCCGCAGGCCGCGTCTTCCTCGCGGGCGACGCGGCGCATGCGCTGCCGCCGAACCGCGGAGGCTTCGGCGCCAACACCGGCATCGAGGACGCGCACAACCTCGCGTGGAAGCTCGCGTCCGTGATCGACGGCGTCTCTTCCCCCGCGCTGCTCGACACGTACGACGCCGAGCGCCGACCCATCGCGTGGCTTCGCCATCAGCAGATCTTCGCGCGCGACGACTTCAAGGCATTCGCCGACGAATCCGCCCGCGCGGCGCCCATTTACGACGACGATGCGATGGAGCTCGGCCAGCTCTATCGATCCGCGGCCGTCCTCGGCGCCGGTCCCGATCTCCCGCCGGCGCGCCATCCCGACGCGTGGCGTGGCCAGCCCGGCACGCGCGCGCCGCATGCGTGGCTCGAGCGAGACGGCGCACGCCTCTCGACGCTCGACCTCTTCGGCCGAGGCTGGGTGCTCGTCACGGGCGAGGGCGAAGGGGAGCGCTGGTCCGCCGCCGCCGCGGCCGCGCGAGATGCCCTCGGCATCGACGTCACCGTCGAGGTCCTCCTGCCCGACGTGTGCGCGTCCTTTGGCCTCGAAGAAGGAGGCGCGTCGCTCGTGCGGCCGGACGGCTACGTCGCGTGGCGCGCGCCGCCGCCGCCGATCGATGCGAAAACGGCGCTGCGTGATGCGCTCGCGCAGGTGGCGCTCGCGACGCGCGGGTAACGACAGGGAGCGATCGATTGTCACGTGGCCGCGACAGGTGATATGGCCACGTGACAGTCGACTGACATGGCCGCGTGACACCGCTCTCCGCGGTACCGCGCACGCAGGTGGATCACGATTGGCAAGCACATTGCTTTGCATGCCTGGCGGAGGCCAACATGCACTGGCATTTCTTGCATTCTTTACGTGGGCGATCTCGTTCGAATCCGACGTTCTGCAGCGCCCTCGCGCTCGGCGTCTTGACGCTCGGCGCCGCCGCATGCGAGCAGGGCGACCCGGAAGAGGCGCGGCTCGAAGCTGCCGCGGCGGAGGCGCAGGCGCCGATGATCGCGAAGGCCGCGGTGGAGGCTCCGCAGCAAGAGAGGATGGAGCTCGTCTTCCAATCGCGCGTCGAGGAGACGGCCGAAAAGAAGGTCGTGAGGACCGACGTGGTCGGCGAGCTCGACGAGGACCAGCGGGATCGCGTCGCGCGGCCCTATCGGTTCGTCGACGAGCCTTACCTGTATGCCGAAGAGGCGTGGTCCAAGGGCGGTAAGGACGGCGTGACCGAGCGCGGCTATCGGGTTTGGCGGCACGAAAATACGACGCCCTTGAGAGCCGAGCGAAAATCCGGCCCGCCGAAGATCAACGACAATGTGGCGCAGTTCGTCGAAAGGCCGGAGGCGAAGGCCGAGGGGAAGCTAGAGCTCGATCTCAAGCTCCAAAACTTTCCGGAGTGGAACATCCCCTTGGCGCCGCGCGCCGAGGACATGGCTCCTGCCGACGTCGAGGCGCAGACGAACCGGCGCTCCCGCGCGATGGCGGAGCGCGAGGCGCTGTTCGACAGGATGGCCGCGGGCATCGTCGCGGAGGTGACGGAGCGCGGCGGGCGCGTCGTCGCGCGTCACAAAAAGACCGGGTGGTTGAGCGTCGAGGTGCCCTTCGCGATGTTCGATTCTCTGGCGAGGAACACCGCCCTCGCGCGCATCGACGGGCCGTACGGCAAGACCGGCGGGCCGACGTGGAGCCTCGGCGGGGGCAGGGACCCGAATTATCTCGACGTCGACAGGTTCCATGCGGCCGGATATCTCGGCGAGCAACCGAACGCGGCGAGGCACGCATTCGGGGACATCGTCATCGGCGTGAACGAGCCCGGGGGCTTCGAGAGCGGCGCGTGCGCATTCAAGGAGGGCGCAGGCTGCACGGGCGCGAGCCGCATCATCGAGACCTACCGATGCGACCACACGGGGACCGTCTGCCAGCCGGACCCGGTGGAGACGAACTTCTGCGATTCCGACGGCTGCACGGATAGCCACGGCACCATGACGGCTTCGATCGCCCTCGGCGATTACACGGACGGGCAGGGCAATGGAAAGGCCCTCGGCGACACCTGGGCATCGAATACCTGCACGTCGAGCGCGGATTGCGTCGGCCAGCCGTGCGAGGCCGGCCTCTGCGCCCACAGCGCCGCCTGGGAGGATGCGCGTACGGGAATGGCCCCCGAGGCCAGGGCCGTGCTGTTCGGGATCACCCTGCCCGGGACGGCAAAAGAAAGCAGCTTCACGTCCATGTTCGAGGAGTCCACCACGCTCCGCCTCGATATCTCGAGCAACTCGTGGAGCTGGGGCTCCCCGAACTGCGACATCGCGGCGATCTCGTCCACGGAGGATGCGATCGAAAACGCCTACGACGACGGGATGCTCGTCGTGTTCTCAGCGGGCAACCAGAACGGCGACGACGCGACCTCCTGCACGATGAGCGATCCCGGGGACACCCCGAAGGCGCTCGCCGTCAATGCATTCGATGGGAACACCACCGATTGCCTGAACACGCCGTCCACGCGTTGCCTCCTGGACAGGGACCACTGCAAGGACTCCTCGGGCAACATCATTGGCTGCTCCGCGCGGGGCGGCGGGAACGTCGTCGTGGCAGGGCGCGGCCTGCAAACCGACGCCGTGTCCATCGTGGACCTCGTCGGGCCCAACAACGTCACCAATTATACGACGCAAGTCACCACGAGCAGCGACGGAATCGCGGCGAACACCGGACGGTTCGTCGGCACGAGCGCGGCGGCGCCGCACGTGGCGGGTATGGCGGCGGTCGTGAAGGATTGGTACCTGCACAATGGTCAGAGCTGGGTGAACTCGCCGGGTCGCCTGCAGACGATCATGCTCGCGATGGGCGATCGGCATTTCAGCGCCGATCCCTCGAGCGGCACGACGTGGACCGACCAGATCGCGGCCACGCCCGACAAGTGGTACGGGGTCGGCCGCGCGCGCCTGCGCCTGCTCGAAGGCACGGACCTCGGCCCGTGGGCCAACCATTTCGCCACGTACACGTTCACGTCGCAGCAGACCGTGACGTATTACCCCTTCGGCACGTCCCCGATGCCGGACGGAATCGAGCTCGTGAAGTGCGTCGCGATGCAGGCGGAGGACATGTCGGACAAGAGCGACATCAGCGAGATCAAGCTGTCCGTGCGCGTCCGGCCGACCGCGGGGTCGACCTGCACGGGCACCGCGACGGCGACGAGGATCAGCGACAACTTCGACACGAAGAAAGTCGCCGCGCTCGAGGGCTTCACCTTCACGAATCGCTGCGTCGAGGTGCAGATCGAGGCCGAAAACGTGACCACCCAGGGCGTGACCGTGCAGGCGATGTGTTACTACGCGGGGGTGAACGACGATGCGTCGCCTTGATTCGACGTGGGTCTCCGGAGCGCGCGTGGTTTTCGCAGGGCTCCTCGCGCTCGCCTCCGGTTGCGCAGAGGCGCGCAGCGCGCCCCATGACGAGCCGGATTGCACCGTGGCCCGCGTGGGTGACGACGTGGTGACTGTCCGGGATGCCGAGGTCCTGCGCGCCGTCCTTCAGCCGCCTCCGACGCGCGGCGAGGCCAAGCGCCTGGCGGTCTCCGCGACGGCCGCATATCGCCAGGAGCACCCGTCGGGAGCCCTGGCGGCGATGGACGAGCGATTGATCGCGTATCGGCAGGCCATCCGTGGGAAATCGGACCTCGCCGCGCTGCCCGTCCAGCCCGGTGCGTGCTGGGATAGCCACTCCGCCCGCTAGAGCGAACGCCGGGCGCCGAGGCCTACCCGGCTGCGGCGCCCTTTCGACTCATTCCTTGCCAGCCGAGGCGCCTTCCTCGGCCCGCGCCTACTTCGGCAACAAGCCGGCCATCTGCTTGTAGATGAACCGCGCCGCGCGTTGCGGATCCAGCCTGTAGAGGGCATCCATGAGCATGGCATCGGGGCCCACGAGGACGCGGTAACGGTCATTCTCGATGCCCTCGATGATGATCCGCGCGGCCTTGTCGGCTGGAAGCATCCTGGCCGACCCCTCTCCGCCCTTCGTCTCCACGCTGACTCCCGAGTTCTGCACGATCTTCGTGTGAACCGCTCCCGGGAAGACGACCGTGACCTTCACGTTCGTCCCCTGGAGCTCCGAGTTCAAGCCCTCCGTCAAGAGCTTCACGGACGCCTTGGCCGCTCCGTAAATCGTTTGTCCCGGAACGGGCAAAAATCCTCCCATGCTCGAGACGTTCGTGATGTGCGCCTCGGGCCGCGCGAGCAGGTGCGGCAGGAACGCCTTGATCATGTAGAGCGTCCCGAACAGGTTGACGTTCATCACCCGGTCGATCGCCGCATAGTCGAGGTCCTTCAATCGGACGAACGGTTGAATGACCCCCGCATTGTTGATGATGCCGTCGACGGCGCCGAAGCGGGAGATGACCTCGGCCGGGAGCGCGTCCACCGCGGCCCGATCCGTGATGTTCACGACGTAGGTGCCGAGCCTGTCCCGGTTCTTCCCCGAACGCGCGAGCGTCTCTTCCAGGGCAGACGCGTCGACGTCGACGGCTGCGACGCTCGCGCCCTTCGACAGGAGGCCGAGGCAGAGCTCTCTGCCGATGCCATTTCCGCCGCCGGTCACGACGACGACCTTGTTCCGGACCTTCATGGCCGTATACTCCTTCGAAATCGGTTTTCAGGGCGCTGGCACGAATCGATAAAGTGCGCTCTCGATGTCCGACGACACGTAGATGGTGCCCGAGCGGCCCACGGCAACCCCCGTGGGAATGTAGCCCGGCGGCAGGCCCTCGCTCTCGGGCAAACCGATGGGCAGGTCGCTCGCGAGCACGGTCGACTGCCCCGTGGCCGGATCGATGCGCACGAGCTGCTTTCGGCCCACCTCGGCGACGATCAATCCGCCGTCGGGATGCCGGGCAATCCCCTCGGGCGCCCGAAGATCGCTGGCCACCGTTTGCCGCGATCCATCCGACAAACGCACCCGGGTCACCTTCCCCGAGCCCACTTCGGTGACGTACACCGCCGGCTCCTTCGCCTCCGTGTCTGCCACGAGCCCCACCGGCCCCGAAAGGCCCTCGGTGAGCACCGTGGTCTTTGCGGGCTCGGCGTTATCGATACGCACGAGCTTGCCCGTGCTCGCCTCGGCGATGAGCAGCGTGCCATCGGGCAGCTCGAGCGCGCCCTGGGCGCCATTCGGGGTGGGAATCGTCCGCAGGAGCTCTCCCGAGGCCCGATCCAGCACCTGCACGCTGCTGTGCCCGCCGAGGTAGGCCGTGCTCAGCACCACGTGCTTCGCGCTCAGGCTCACGTTCATGGGGAAATTCAACCGGGTGGAGAGGACGCGGGTCGTCTGGTTGATTTTCCCATCACGCCCTCCCACCCGGCGAAAGGCATACACATCCGCCACGTAAAGCTGCTCGTCCGGATCCTCCGGCGCGACGGCGAGCCCGGAGGGCACGCTCAATCGAGCCTCGACGAGGGGCCGGACGGAGCCGTCGGCGGGATTGACGACACGAATGTCGTTATCCACCATGTTCGACACGTACACCTGGTCGTCGGGGCCGACCGCCAGGTTATCGAGCCCGGTGGGCAGCTTCGCGACGACCTCCTTGCTTCCCTTGGGCAACCGGACGCGGACGAGCTCGCCGCGCGCCGCGTCGACCACGTAGAGGTGCTCCTTGCGCGCGTCGAAATTGACGGCGGTCGGCATGGCGAAGCCCTCCGCCACGGGCTCCATTTTCCCCGTGTCCACGTCCATCCGGACAATCTGCCCTTTGAGCAGGATCGGGCCGTAGAGCCGATCGTCCTTGCCAAACTCGAATCCGTTGAGGAAGCCGACCGGGGAGAGGATCTTGCGCGGAGGCTTTTTCCCTTCTGGATCCGCCTCCCACAGCGTATCGCCCCGGCCGAGCTGGGTGATGTAGAGCCGGCCGTCGCGGCGGAAGGCCAGCGAGTTGAGGCCCGGCAGATCCTTGGCAATGATGTGCGTCTTGCCATCCGGCGTGCGCCGCATCAACTGACCGGAGAAATAGCCGGTCCAGTAGACGGAGCCATCGGGCCCCAGGGTCACGTCATCCGCGCCGCCGAGAGGAGGCCCCACCAACGTGGACACCGCGCCGCTCTTCAAGTCGACGGAATGGACCGTCTGGCCGAGCAGATTGCTGGCCAAAAGGTGTCCCTTGCCATCGACGGCCATCCCATGGACGCCCTGGAAGGGAGAACCGGCCACGACCACCTCCTTGCGATACACCTTGGGAGGGGCCTGTGGAGACGCCTGCGGAGACGCCTGTGCAGAAGCCTGCGGAGGCGTCTCGGGCGGGGTCTGGGGAGGCGCGGCCGAGGGCTGGCATCCCAAAAGCAGCAAGGCGAACAGGGACTTGGAGAGGAATCGGTTCACGGGTGGGGACCTCCGGGTGGGGCTCAGGCGCTCATGCTCGACCGATCAGCCACGCGTCACTTCGAGCCCCGCGAGATCGTCGGCCTTGCGCCAGTTCTGCAGGATCTCGAAGAACTCGAGCGTGCCGCCCGCATACGCGGCGAAGCGCGCCAAGCTCGGGCTGAGGTGGCCCTCGTTGTTGTAATAGCCGGGCGTGCATTCCGGGCCGCCGAAGTGAATGGTGCTCTTCATGAGGCTACCGAGGATCACCTCCCACCACTTCTGCTGCGCCTCTTCCGTCGGCTCGATGGTCTCGATGCCCCGCGTGAGGCAACGCTCGATGATGTAGGCGGCGTGCTTCGACTGCTCGTCGATGACGTGGACGAAGTTGATCGCCCAACCGCTCTGGGTGGGGCTGAACATCAGGAGGTTCGGATAGCCGCGGGTCTGCATGCCGTGGAGCGTCGCCGGGCCGTCGGCCCAGCTCTCGCGCAGGGACTTGCCGCCGCGCCCGCGAATGTCGAAGCCGAGCCGTCGGGTGTATTCGCTCGAGATCTCGAAGCCCGTGGAGTAAATGAGGCAGTCGACCGCGTACTCCTTGCCATTCACGACCACGCCGGTGGGCGTGATACGCTCCACGCCCTTGCCGTCGGTGTCGACGAGCTGCACGTTCGGGCGGTTGAACGTCTGCAGGTATTCGTCGTGGAAGCACGGCCGCTTGCAGAGCTGGTTGTAATAGGGCTTGAGCGCCTCGGCCGCGGCCGGATCCTCGACGATGGTGGTCACCCGCGTGCGGATCTCCTCCATCTTGCGGAAATCGGCCATCTGGCGAAGCTTTGCCGCCTCCTCGGGGGTCGTGGCGCCGCGGGTCGCGGGATCATCGAAGATGTAGGTCCAGCCGTCCCGCACGAGATCGACGTTCTGCGGGTTGCCCGAGACGATCGCGGTGAAGTTCTCCATGCGCTCTTTTTGCCAGCCGGGCTTCAGCGTCTTCGCCCAGGCCTCGTCCGTCGGCTGGTTGTTCCGTTCGCCGACGCCCGAGGGCGTGCGCTGAAAGACGTACAATTGCTTGGCCGAAGCGCCGAGGTGGGGGATCGCCTGCACCGCGGTCGCGCCCGTCCCGATGATGCCCACGCGTTTGTCCGCGAGCCGGGTCATGTTGCCGCTCGGGCTGCCGCCGGTATAGGAATAGTCCCACCGGCTCGTGTGGAAGCTATGGCCCTTGAAGGTCTCGATCCCCGGGATGCCGGGCAGCTTCGCCTTGTGGAGGATGCCACCGGCGATGACCACGAACCGCGCCGCGAGCCTGTCACCGCGGCTTGTCGTGACAATCCAGCGCCGCTCGTTCTCGTCCCAGTCCATCTGCTCGACTTCGGTCTGGAACAGCGCCGCTTTGTAGAGATCGAACTGCCGACCGATCCGCTGACAGTGGGCGAAGATCTCGGTCGCCTTGGCGTACTTCTCCGTCGGGATGTAGCCGGTCTCTTCGAGCAGCGGCATGTAAATGTAGGATTCGACGTCGCAGGCGGCGCCCGGATAGCGATTCCAGTACCAAGTGCCGCCGAAGTCGCCGCCCTTCTCGACGACGCGGAAGGAATGCACCCCCGCCTGGCGCAGCCGCACCGCCGCCAGCATGCCGCCGAAGCCACCGCCGACGATGAGCACGTCGATCGTCTCGGTCACCGCCGGACGGGTGAAGCCGGGCTCGACGTAGGGATCCTTGTCGAAGTCCGCGTAGACCCGGCTGAGCTCGATGTACTGGGTGCTGCCGTCAGCGCGCAGCCGCTTCTCGCGCTCGAGCCGGTACTTCTCTTTCAGCGCTTCCGGGGAAAAGGTGACCTCGCCCTTCGTCGTCGCATCCATCGGTACGCATCCTTTCGACTCTGTCGCCGTAGTACACGGCTGTGTACATGGCTGGACGTACCTCATCCTCCGTCGTAAGTAAACAGTTGTGTACAAACCCCCGACCGAGCCTGAGACGTTGGCGCGCCAGCGCGATGCCGACCGCACGCGCGCCGCGCTCCTCGTCGCCGCGAGGACGCTGTTTTCCACGCGAGGCTTCGCCAACACCGGCGTGCGCGACGTGGCGGACCTCGCCGGGGTGAACTCCTCGCTCGTCGGCCGCTACTTCGGCTCGAAGCAGGGGCTGTTCCGAGCGGCGCTCGACTCCGTGCTCGACATCACGCCGGTGCTCCAAGGAGATCGGCGCCGCTTCTGCGCGGACATGGTGTCGGCCCTCTGCGACACGCCGGATGCCCGGGGCCCGCTCGCGATGATGATCCTCTCCGCGGCCGATCCCGAGGCCCACGCGACGAGCGTCGAGCTGCTTCAGACGAAGGTGCTCACGCCTTTGGCCGAGTGGCTCGGACCCCCCGACGGCGAGTGGCGCGCGGCGCGGCTCCACATTCTCTGGAGCGGCTTTCTCACGAGCTGGAGACTCTTGCCCATCCAGGCGCTCGACGACACGCGCATCGCTTCCGCCCGCCGGTGGCTGGAGGACGCGACCCAAGCGATCGTCGACGAAGGCGCGCCCTGAGTCTTTCGCCGGGCGAAACGCTCAGCGCCGAACGACCTCGCCGAACACGGCTTCGAGCTCCTCGGCGTGGTGGCTCCACGTGTACCGCGATCGCACGAGCGAGGCGCCGGCCGCGCCGACACGCGCGCGAAGATCCCCGTCCGTGAGCACTTTTTCGAGCGTTTGCCGCAAGGCATCCGGGTCCTCGGCCCGGTAAAGGAGCACCTCGTCATCGGCGCGGAAAAGCTCCCGCATGCGCGGCGTATCGATCGTCACGGCCACCTTCCCGAGCGCCATGTACTCGAGCACCTTGATGGGGTCCCGGTTCATGCCGTACACGCGGAAAATCGGGTGCTTCGAGGGCGCATACGGCGCGACGCACACGTCCGCCGCGTCGATGTACGCGCCGATCTCCCCGTGCGGCACCCGCCCCGCGAACACGACCCGCCCTCGGGCCCCGCGCGCCGCGGCCAGCCGCTCCACGCGCCGTTTGTCTTGTCCATCCCCGACGAGCAAAAACACCACGTCCGGCCCCGCCCACGACCGTGCGACCTCGACCAGCACCTCGACCCCGTGCCAGTCCGGGAAGCTGCCCGTGTACAGCACGATTCGCTCCCCGCGCGGCGCATATCGCGCCCGCACGGCCTCGCCGCTCTTGCCGACGAGCCCGTCCACGTCGACGCCCCAGTGCACGATCCGCAGTTTGTCCCGGTATTCCTGGGGAATGAACTCCGCGCTCGTGGCCACGATACGATCCGAGTACCGGAACGAGAGCGCGCTCGCGTCCCGGTCGAGCGTCATGAGCACGCACGGCGCGCCCGTGGCCCGCGCGAGCAAGGGCCCGAGCCCGAACGCCGAGTATCGCTCGTAGATCACGTCGGGCCGGAAGCGCCGCACCGCCCCGACCACACGCGCGAACGCCACGGGCAAGAAGCCTTTTTGCAGCACCGGGTGGAGGTTGAATCCACGCGCGAGCGCGCCCTCCTCGGTCGAGCCCGAGCGGCAATAGAGCAGCACGTCGTGGCGCTTCGAGAGCTCGCGATACACGTGGGTCACGTGCGTCGAGCCGCCATGCGTGCCCGGGACCGGGATGTTCGGGGCGAGATAAACGATACGCATTTCAGGCCGCCTGACCGCCGCTGCCCTCGGCCGAAGGCGTCGCGTTTTGCGCCGCCTTGCGCCGGCGGTCCAGCCACACGAGGAACGCCGGCAGGATCAGCACCGCGGAGAGCAAGCAGGCGATCTCCCCGACCGCCGCCGCCAGCCCGAAGCTCGCGATCCCTTTGTTGATGGAGAACATCAGCGCGAAGTACCCGATGCACGTGGTCATCGAGCAGAGCACGAGCGCGCCGCCCGTCTCCGTGAAGACCCGATCGAGCCGCTCACCGCCCTCCGAGAGATATCGCTGCATCAGGTTGTGCGAATACTCGGCCCCGATCCCGAACGTGATCGGCAGGACGATGAAGTTCAAGAAATTGAGCTTGATGCCCCGCAGATGGAGGAACCCGAGCAGCATCGACACGCCGAAGAGCCACGGGACGAACACCCCGAGCGACTGCGCGCTGCCCCGGAACGCAATCAGGATGATCACCACGACCCCGATCGCCGCGAGCCCCACCGCCTTCGGCGCGTCCTCCACCACGGCCTGGATCATGTCCGCATAGATGACCGCGCGGCCCGACCCCTTGATCACGTCGCCGTTCGGCAGCGTCGTCGACCGGAAACTATCGGCCCAGCGGATGAGGTAATGCGCGTCCCACACGCTCTGGCCTTGCTTCGGCACGATGTACACGATCCGCCCGCGCGTCCCGTCCTTCTCCGTGAACGGCCGCGCCACGGTCTCCGGCAGATTCGCGATCGCGATCGGCTTCAGGTTCTCCGCGGGCATGTACGGCCCGATCTCGGCCCAGTCCGCGTCCGAGATCAGGTTCCGCTTCCGCGCCTTTTGCACGATGCGCCGGATGTCCTCGACGAGCGGGATCTTTCGCTCCTGCTCCTTCGGGATCAGCGAATGGATCGTCACCACCTTCTCGAACGGTTTCGCGTCGGCGGGCGCCGCATCGAGCCGTTTTTGCAGCTCCGTTTCGAGCAGCGGGACCTGATCCAGGCGGTCCGTCATGACCGCCATTCCGTCCTGCGACATCCGCCCGACGATGTACCCCACGCGCACCGACAGCGACAGCGCCGCGCTCTTGTCGCGCCGCTCGCTGCGGATGTTGCGCATGTCGTACTCGATCGGATCCTTCGTCAAATACCGATAGGTGAGCCCCACCGAGATGAGCCCCACCACGACGCCGATCGCCCCGAGCGTGCGTGGCGCCGCCTGCGCGAGCTTCGCGAACAGCACGCCGTAATACCCGCGCGCCTTCGTCTTCTCCTTGCTCGGGAAATACACCGGGCGCACCCGCTCCGTCGCCGCGAGCAGGGCCGGCGTGAAGAGGTACGTCGCGAGCCAGCAGAGCAGCATCCCGTAGGCGCCGATGACCCCGAAGTGCTTGAAGCCCCGGAAATCCGTCAGCATCAGCGAGCCGTACGCCAGCATCGTCGTCGCCGAGCCCGAGAGCGTCGGCAGCCACGTGTCCTTGTGCGCCGCCTCGATCGCCCCCTCGACGTCGGCCCCATCGTCACGGCGCGCCTCGAGATACCGCGCCATGTACATGATGCCGTAGTTGATGCCATTGCCGGCGATGATCGTGACCAGAAAGCCCGTCGAGCTGTTCAGGTATCCGATCGTGAAGTACGTCAGGCCAAACGTCCACACGAGCCCCACGAGCAGGCTACCCGCCATCACGAGCACCGTGCGCACCCGCAGGAAGAACAAGAGCACCGGCACGAGCACGCCGAGCACGCCGCCCACGCCGACCTCGCCGAGGTCACGCACGATCGCGTCGTACTCCTCGCCGCTGATGACGAGATCTCCCGTGTATCCGACCTCCATCGTCGCATCGAGCTTCTTCGGGTCGATCTCCGCGACGATCCCTTCGACCTTGCGCCGGAGCTCCTCGCGATCCGCCTTCTTCGACAGGCTCGTCCGCGCGATGACGGCGGCGAACTTGCCGTCGGCGCTCATGTAATACCCGTTCGGGTGCGGGCCTCGATCGATCTCCGCTTGGCTCTTCGGTTTTGCCGGCGCTTCGCCCGCCTTTTTCCCCGTCAGCCGCTCCTTCAGCGATGCGGCGGTGATCGGCGGCGGTGGATCCGCGTCGTCGAGCAGGAGGCCCGTTTCCTTCTGGACCTCGTACTCGTACCTCGCGACGACCTCGTCACGCGCCTTCTCGAGGTCCGCGACATCCGCGAAGAGCAGCTTGTTCTCTTCGACGAACTTCTTCGTCTCCCCCGCGCTCCAGTCGACCTGCTCGACCCACGGTTGCCCGAGCGCCTGGAGCTTCGGCGCGAGCGCGTCCACGAATGCCCTGAGGGCCGCCTCGTTTTTCCCGTCCGCGATCTCGGCGGTGATCGTCAGCGTGGTGATGCCCGAGAGGCGCGCCGACACCCGGCGCATCTCGATCACGCTGTCCTTGTTGTCGGGCAATAACTCCGAGAAGTCGGGCCGAAAGCCGATCTTCGTGGCGAAGAAGCCCGTCGGCACGAGCGAAAGCAGGGCGAAGAGAAGGACCAGAAAAGGCCGACGCGCCTGGAATCGACCGAGGGCGCGAAGAGGCCGGGGGGAGGTACGTTCGTGCATTGGAAAAGCGCGTCTCGGCGCGGGATCCACGGCCGCCGGACGCGGCAGGATAGTGCACGCCGGAGAGGGCCTGCAAGCCCGCGGGCCGGAAAGCCCCGGCGGAGAACGTGCTCGCCGCTACCTTGCCTACGCACCGTCCTCGGGGGCGTGAACCACGTTCACACCGTGTGCCGTGCGGCGACGGTTTCTTTCCGTCGTCCTTCATGCCAAATGGGGCCTCGCTCGCGCCTCCCCCGGGCGCGCGGCAGACCTCTCCTTCTTTTGCGTTCCAAGCGATGACCATCCGCCTCAGCGACGTGATCAAATCTCCCGACGTGGAGGACCCCGTGAACCTCCACGTCCACCGGCCGCTCCAGCTCCTGCTCGCGCGGCCGCTCGTGAAGACCTCCATCACGCCGAACCAGGTCACGTTCCTGTCCCTCTGCGCGGGCCTCGGCGCCGCCGCTTGCATCGCCTGGGGCAGCCTCTACGTGCGGCTCGCGGGTGCGCTCCTGCTCTTCGCGTCGGCCATCCTCGACGGCGTCGACGGCATGATCGCGCGGCTGAAAAAGACCTCGTCCGAGACGGGCCACGCGATCGACGGCGCCTCGGACTACGCGGTCAACATCACCACGACCCTCGCGGCCATCTACCACCTCGGGCAGACCTCGGGCCGCCCCCTGCTCGCGGCGGCGCTTGGCCTCGGCGCGCATCTTGCGTGGGCGCACCACCTCATGCTCTACGATTTCCACTGCGCCCTCTATCTGCGCTTCTACTCGGGTGGCAAACACCAGGGCGGTGATCGCGAGCGGGCGCAGAAGACGCTGGAAAACGTGCGGCAGGGGGGCTCGCTCTTCCAGCGCGTCCTCATGACGGTCTTCGTCTGGCAACTCGGCAACCGTCAATCCTTGCTCGCCAAGGTGAGCCCTCTTGGCGTGCGCCTCTCGGAGCGACCGGCCGATGACGCGTTCGGCAAGACGTACGTCGCGACGCACCGCGCGCCCATGCGGTTATGGGCGCTCTGCGGCAACGCCCCGCACATGGATCTGATGGTCCTCGCCATCGTGCTCGATCGTTTCGAGGTTTATTTCGTGCTTCGTATCGTGGTCTTCACGCTGATCGCCCTCTTCGCGACCGTATGGGAGCGCCGCGTCCTTGCGAGTCACGCCGAGCCTGGCGAGGTCCTTTCGTGACGACGGCGCTCACGGCCCAGGAGGAGAAAGCCGCGCCCTCGGAAGAGTCCCTCGCGCGGGCGAAGGTGCGGCGCGCGGTCGCGTTCGTCGCGCTCTTCACGGCGATCTTCTACATCCCCTCGCTTCGCTGCGGCTTCTTCGCGGACGACTGGCTGCACCGGCTCGCGCTCGATCAGTTCCCGGACATCTTCCGCGAGCACCTGAACCTCTTTGGCCTCATCCGTTCGACGGAGGAGGTCGTCGCATTCAAGAAGTTCGGCCTCGCGCCCTGGTGGACCGATCCGGACATGCGGATCAACTTCTGGCGCCCGATCCCGTCGATCACGCACTGGCTCGAGTACCAGCTCTTCGGCCACAGCGCGATCGCGGCGCACCTCATCAACATCGGGTTTTACACGGTCACCGTTTTCCTCGTCCACCGCCTCCTCGCGCGTTACCTCTCGCCGTCCCGCTGGCCGCTCGTCTTTGCGGTCGCCGTCTTCGCGCTCGACGACGCGCACGCCCTCAACATCGTGTGGAGCGCGAACCGCAACGAGACCGTCGGCGCGATCTTCGTCCTTGCGTCGCTGCTCTCATTCATCCGGTACCGCGAGGGATCGGGCCGCGCTTTCGCGGGCCTCTCGCTGCTCTCGTACACCTGCGCCCTGCTCTCCAAGGAGTCGGGCTTCGTGCTCCCGCTTTTCGTGCTCGCGCACGTCGTGGTCTTCCCTGAGCGCCCCGGACAACCCTTTTTCGCGCGCATTCGCCCCCACCTCGGCATGCTGGCCGGGTTTTTCCTGGTCAGCGTGGCGTTCATCGTCCTCTACTTCGTGGTGCTCGGGCACGGCGCGAACTCGGTCTATTACATCAACCCGCTGAAGAACCCGGGCCTCTGGGCCGAGCATTTCTTCCGGTCCGGCTTCTTCCACGCCGTGATCCTCGCGACGGGCGTGCCCCTGCACGTGCTCTCGAGCACGCCCGTGCGTGACTATCCGCTCGCGGCGCTCGCGCTCGGCGTGGTCACGGTCGGCTTCTGGACGCTCGCGTGGCGCTGGCTCCGGAACGACAGGCCGCTCCGCTTCTTCGTGCTCACGATGGTCGCGGGCCAGGTCATCGTCACGACGAGCTTCCCCGACCCGCGCAACCTCTTCTTGCCCTCGATCGGCTTCGCCTACATGGTCGCGCGTGTCCTCGAAGAGGCCGTGGCGCGTTTCCCCAAGGGCCGCCCGTATCGCGCCGTCGCTGGCACGCTGGTCTTCTTGCACCTCGTGCTCGCGCCCGTGCTCTGCCAGGTGTGCATTTACATCGTCGCCACGTTCGACGGCCGTTTCCGGGTGATCTCGGACTCGCTCGCGAAGTCGATCGATTACCGGCGTTTGCCCGAGGACAAGCTCGAGGTCTACTTCCTGAACTGGCACCAGCGCGAGATGACCGCGCTCTACGGCCTCTACCTCCGCCGCGTGCTCCCGACGGGCGTAACCGATTACAAGCCGATCACGCACAACCCGAACATCTCCTACGTCGACAAGCTTTACCAGGGCCTCGGCGGCGAGCGGATCCATTACTACTCGCTGTCGTACGTGACGGGCGAGGTCGACGTGGAGGTCCTCTCGGAGTACGAGATCGCGGTTCGCCCGAAGCAGGGCCATTTCTTCCCGACGCTCTTCGAGCAGCTCTACACGACGGGCAAACCGTGGCGGGCGGGGCAGGTCTTCGAGCCCGGCACGCACCGCGCGACGATCGAGGAGGTCTCGCCGGCGGGGGAGGTCCTGAAGGTGCGCTTCACCTTCCCGGAGCCCCTGAGCTCGCCGCGGTATCGCTTCATGAAATGGGACGGCGAGCGATTCGTGCCGGTCTCGTTCGTGGCGGTCGCCGGGCGGAGCGATTGAGGCTCAGCGCCGTCTGCGCTCGTAGACGGCGCCGCCGCTAGCCGTACCTCGACGGCCCGGAGCCGTACCTTGACGGCCCGGAGCCGTACCTTGACGGCCCGGAGCCGCTTCGAGACGGCGCCTCGCGTTTCCCTCGACGGCCCGGAGCCGTACCTTGACGGCCCGGAGCCGTACCTTGACGGCCCGGAGCCGCTTCGAGACGGCGCCTCGCGTTTCCCTCGACGGTCCGGAGCCACTTCGAGACGGTCCGAAGCCACTTCGAGACGGCCCCTCGGGTTTCCCTCGACGGCCCGAAGCCGCTTCGAGACGGCCCGAAGCAGCTTCGAGACAGCGCGGAGCCGCTTCGAGACGGCCCGAAGCCGCTTCGAGACGGCCCGGAGCCGCCCAGGGATCCCCGTGTCCTTTTCGGACGCGTTGCATCGGCCGCAGCGCCCGCCTTCGCACACGTTGGAGGCGTGTTGGTAGGATCTCCCTGGTCTCGTCGTCCCGTCGATCGTGAGGCGAGGTGGCCGAGAGCACAGACGCGGATGAAGTCAAGGGGGAAGCGGGTGGAGAGATGAGCCGGCGGGACGTGGGGGGCGTGGTTCGAGGGACGGGGATGGTGAGCGCCACGGCCGTGGCGGCGCTCACCCTGGCGGGGTGCACGTTCGGCGATGAGCCGATGGAAGCGCCCCCCAGCAGCGTCATCAACTGGCCGCAGGACAACTGCGTCCCTGTGGAGTGCTTACGCGAGTGCTGCAATGGGTGGCATTGGAGTCCAACACCCCTGTTCCACGGGGGATCCGTCATAGCCCAAGAATGCGGCACCTACCAAAACAGGCCGGAGTACCTGGAGTACGAAAACCTGATGAGGGAGGACTGGAACCAGTGCATTCAGGAATTTGCCCACTTCGAAGGGGGGTTATGCACGGTCATTTACCCGCCCGACGTCATAAGAAAGATCAACCCTGATGGCACCCGCGAGTATTCGGGGTTGAAACTCTCGGTGTGCCCGCCGAGGGGCCAGAAAGCGGCACATCCACTGGAAGGAATCGAGTTCACCTTCCAGGAGTGAGCGAGATCGTGGTCTACCGCGCCCGTACCTTTGCGACCTTCACCGTCATCGCCGGCCTTACCGGTACCTCGGCTGTCGTCGCCCAGGAGGATCCCTGCGCGGCACCCGTGAAGCCATACAACGGGTTCTGGGGCGGGGGTCAGGTCCAGGTGAGCAAGCGCGTGGCGGGGATTCCAGTCCTCGCTACGGCGCGGTTCTCGTACAGGGAGATACGGTATTCGACCTGCGGCGGCGGGAGGGCTGTACTGCCCCCAGGGGTCGGCCAAGCGAGCGTCATGGTTGGAATCCCGCTATTCAACAACCGTCGAGGTGGGTGGGTCCTGCAAATGGCCGCCCAAGGACAGGGCTCGCAGAAGGCGGGCGATCCCGTCCGGGGGACGATCACCGGGGCGCCCGCCACGGCCGGCCACATCAACCTCTGGGAGACGCCGCTGCCGTTGATCCAGCTCACGGGAGCAGTGTCCGCGGCGATCGTGCCGCAATCGCCGGATATTCCCCTGTCGTTCGCGTATCTCGGAGGGGTACGGGTCTATCCTCTCCACGGTAGGCACACGCAAGCGAACCTGGGGATGACGATCGGCGGTAGCAACGCGGCCGTCATGCTCGTCCCCTCCCTCGCGTTTCGGGTCAGCGACCTCGCGATATGGGGCTACAAGGTGGCGATTGGCTTCGAGTTTCGCTCGCCCATCGAGCTGGCCAGCGCCCCCACGCCCTTCCGATGGCGGCTCTGGGGTGCCTTGACCTTCTTGCTCGACGAAATGAACGATGGGAGGGATGACCGCTTCCATGGAGCGCATGACGCCTCGCCTCGCTTCGATCTGGTCCGTTCGCCCGCCGAAGCCGCCCCACCCACCCAGACGCCCTGGGAAATGACGTTATGACCAATTCGTCTATTCGCTGGGCAACACATTTCGCTTGCGGCATTCACTGACAACACTATCCCTCCACCGTTCCATTTTTTCTCTGCTCATCAGGCGCCGATTGCTCTCGGACTCCGCGAGTCTAATCCTTTCTCCTTTGTTGATCTCGTCCTCATCCAAATGCCCCGGGAAGTCTTCGAACTCGGCGCACTTGTCGAAACTATTCACCATGTACTCATCGACCCCGCCCGTCTCCACGCATCCCGAGTGATTCATGAAGACGCTCAGCATGGTGATATGGTCCATCATGGTGCCGCAGACATGGGCATTGACCAAAGTCGCGCGGACCCTGCATTCCTGGACCTCCTTTTCCAGCGCCTCGACCTTGGCGGGGCTCTCCGCCCCCGCGTCGTTCGCTTCTCCCGCCGTAGGAACGACGGTCGGGATCACGCGAGGCCTCGAGAGCTCCGCCCATTCGCGCCGACACGCCTTGAGCTCTCTCTTCACCTCCTGCGGATCCGGCGCGGAAGCCGCGCTCGTCTCCGGGGCCTTCGGCTTGCGCTCCCGCGTCGCCCAGCCGAAAAGCACGCCGCCACCAAAGGCGAGAGTCAAGACGCTCGCCGCCGCGAGGAGAGGCACCCGAAGGCCCGCGCTCTTGGGGCGTTCATTCATGCCAACCTCATAAAGGCCTCGGAGCCTCGGGCTCCGTCGTGCTCTTCGGCGTCTCGGTGCACGTCCAGACGAACTCTTTCAGGCGGCGGAGCACCTCGTCTTCCGGAAGGGTCTTGTGAATCCGGATCGCCTCGGAGACGAGGCTCGACTGCTCCTTCGTGAGGTCATTCGATCGAAAGTCCTCTGGGACGTCTGCCAAGGTGGCACAATGCTCGAAGTTCTCCTCGATGAGATCCGCGGCCCTCGACTTGGGCCCGCACCACCTTCCATTCTGCGGCAAGGACAGGAGCGCGCGGTACTGACGAGCGGCCGCGACGCAGACCTCCGCGCTCACCACGACCTCGCTCTTTCTGCACTGCGCGAGCTCGGCTTCGAGCTCCAAGGCCGTGGCGATTCGCTCGCCCGCGTCTTCTGGCGTATCCCCCGGAGGCGCCGCAGGGGCCGATGAGGTTCCACGCGCCCCCGAACGAGCCGCCACTTTCTCTCGGCACGCAGCCAGATCTTGCCGATCCGCTTCCTCCGCGGCGCGCTCCAGCCCGGTCTTCCGCTTCGTCTCGGTCTTCGTCGTCGGCGCGCTCCGCTCCCTCCGCTCCAGCATCGTACGGCTGACCCAAACGCCGGCCCCAAAGGCAGGAATCAGCAAAACCGCTGCGGCAATGCCGGCGCCCCTCCTGATTCTCTGCGCCTCCTCCATCACGCCCCCTCGTCACTCGCCCGGATCCCGAGCCGCGCCGCGAGCCGTTGCAAAAACCTCCGGCTCACGCCCGCGAGCTCCGCCGCCCGCGTCACGTTCCCGCCCGTCTTTTTCAGCATCGCCCGCAGATACACCTCCTCGAACCGCTCGGTCCACGCCTGCCGCGCGTCTTTCAGCGGCAGGTGCAGCGGCACGAGGTCATCGAGCTCGGCGTGCGGCCGCTCCACCGAGGGCGAAGGCGCCGAGGGCGGCCCGTGTGGCGAGACGAACCCGAGCGAGACGCTTCGCTCGATGAAGTTCCGGAGCTCGCGCACGTTGCCCGGAAAACTCCGCGAGGCGAGCAGGCGCAAGAAATCCTGCGGCAAGGGACCCGCGCCGGGGGAGAGTTTGTCGTAGAAATGCTGCGCCAGGAGTGGCACGTCCTCCGGGCGCTCGCGCAAGGAGGGCAGGGAGACCTCGACGACGGCCAGCCGATAATAAAGATCCTCGCGGAACGTCCCCTCGTTCACGCGTCGCGCAAGATCCCGGTTCGTCGCGGCCACGATCCGCACGTCGACGCGTTTCGCCGTATTGCCCCCGACACGCCTCACCGTGCGGGTCTCGATCGCCCGGAGCAGCTTCGCCTGGAGCGCCAGCGGCATCTCGCCGATCTCGTCGAGGAACAACGTCCCTCCGTCGGCCTCCTCGAACACGCCGCGCCGATCCGAGGTCGCGCCGCTGAACGCGCCGCGCATGTGCCCGAAGAGCTCGCTTTCGAAGAGCGCCTCCGGAATGGCGCCGCAATCGATCGGCACATACGACCCCGCATTCCGCCGCGACATCGCGTGCACCGATCGCGCGACCACGTCCTTGCCCGTTCCGGTCTCGCCCGTCACGAGTAGCGTCGTATCCATCGGCGCGACCCGCTCGAGCACTGCATAAAGCTGCCGCATCGGCAGGCTCGCGCCCACGAGCTCGCCGAACGAGGTTCGCGGCGAGACCTCGACGAACGAAGGCGCGTCCCCCACGTCCACCCGGATCGACGTCGCCCCCACGCGCAGCACCGTGCCCGCGGGCACGTCCGCGTCGCGGATCCGCGCCCCGCCCACGTACGTACCATTCGTGCTGCCGTGATCCTTCACGGTCATCGTCCCCGCGCGGACGCGGAGCTCGCAATGCATGCGCGACACCGTGGGATCCGTGAGCACGAGGTCGCAGTTGCCCGCCGTTCCGATGCGCGAGAGTGAGGCCTGTACGGTGACCCGTTTGCCCCGGTCCTTGCCCTCGACGACGACGAGGTCGACCGACGGAAGTCTGAGCCCCGTCACCGGCGCCGGGACACGCGTCGTGGAGCCTTGCTCGAAATCGTCGAAATCGCTCATGCGGCTCTCACTTTGCGTAGGGGTTCGGCGGCAGGCGGCTTTTGGTCTTGCCGGTGGCGGTCGCCGTGGATTTCGGGCGCGCGGGGCTCGGCGCAGAGGCGGGAGCGAAAGCGGAAGCGGGAGCGGGAGCGGAAGCGGGAGCGGGAGCGGAAGCGGGAGCGGGAGCGGAAGCGGAAGCGGAAGCGGTCACGGAAGCGGAGGCGGAAGCGGTCGCGCTCGCGGTCACGGAAGCGGTCGCGCTCGCGGTCCCCGTTTCTTCGTGGTTCTTTCTTCCAAACAGGAAAACGCCTCCGCCCACGGCCACCATCAACACCGCCCCCGCCACCCCCAAAACGATCCCGCGCCGCGGCTCGTTCGCAGGCATCGCCGCGATTTCCCGCGCCAGCATCTTGTGGGTCGTCGTCTCCGCGACGGCCACCTCGTTCCGCGGCGTCGCGACCTCCAACATCGACGCCGACGGCGCGCGCACCGAAGGCAAACCGAGCTCCGAAAGCCTCGCGCGCACCTCCTTTCGCCGCTCGGCCAGCGTGTCGCCGACGGTCTCCCGCACGACCCGCGACACCTCCGCCGCGCTTGCGAAATACCCCGCGCGCCTTGCCGCCTCTTCGAGCGCCGCGGCAAACTCGTCCGCGCTCTGAAATCGCACCGCCGGATCCTTTTCGAGCGCCCGCCGCACCACCGCGTCGAGCGCATCCCCCATCTCCGGCAACACCACGCTGATGAGCGGCGCCTCCTCCTTGAGCGCGCGATCGAGCGCCTGACCCTCGTTTTGGCCTTTGAACAGGCGCTTGCCCACGAGCGCCTCCCAGAGCACCACGCCCATCGCGAACACGTCGACCCGTGCGTCCGGACGCTCGCCCCGGATGTATTCGGGCGCCATGTACCCGACCTTTCCCTTGAGCGTGCCCACCGTCGTCGGCGCGCGGGAATCGTCCTCCGCTTTCGCCACGCCGAAATCCGTGATCTTCGAGACCCCGTCGAGGCCAACCAGAATGTTCTGCGGCGACACGTCGCGATGCACGAGCCCGAGTGGCCTGCCCTCGTCATCCGCGAGCGCGTGCGCCGCCGCGAGCCCCGCGCACGCGTCGAGCGCGATACGCACGACCACGCCCGGCGCGAGCCTTTGGCCGGCGCGCCCCGCGGCCGCCATGAGCTGACCGAGCGACGCGCCCTCGACGTAGTCCATGACGAGCTTCATCGACGCGCCCGTGAGCTCGACGTCCCGCACGTCGACCACGTTCGCGTGGTGGATCCGCGCGGCGATCTGCGCCTCGCGGACGAGCGCCTCGCGGAAGCCGGGGTCTTCGAGCAGGTGCTCGTGCGGCCGCTTGATCGCCACGAGCTGCTGAAAGCCGAGCGGCCCGCGCAGCACGCCGACGTACACCGTCGCCATGCCGCCGGAGGCAATCTTCACGAGCGGCTCGTAACGAGGGGCGCTCACGGCAGGGATACGGAGACCTTGGCGACGCCGCCGCCGGGCTGGGTTTCAAAGGACAAACGAGCGGACGCCGGCTCGTCACCGCCGCCGAACGAGAAGAGGCCGAGGGGGATGGTCGCGAGGCCGAAGACGGCCGTCAGACCGACGAACACGTTCGTCCGGACCTGCGCGCCTTCCCCGTCGCTCGCGATCCCACGGCAATCGCTCGGGGCCGCGGGGCCGGGACACCCGCGCGCCACGAAGTCGTCGTGCAAGCCCTTGGTTTGCAGGCCCGACACGGTGAGCGCCGCGCCGGACGCCACCGTCGCGCCGAGGCCCACGAAGAACCACACGGGCGAACGTCGACGTGATCCATCCGCGGGTTTCTGCGTATCGGGCGGACGTTTCGGCGTGACCGTGAGAGATGCGCCGGCGGAGACCTCCGCCGCAATCTCCTCACGCGCGGCGCCTTGCTCGATCGTCACCACACGCGGACCCGCGCGCACGTAGCGTTCCTCGTTCGCCTCGAAAGGCGCGCCGTCGACGGACACACGACATGCCCCCGGACAAATCACGCGGAGTTTTCCCACGCGTGCCCCGAAGCGCGCGCGTGCCGTGCGCGCGAGCTCGACGAGCGTTGCATCCTCGCTCCGCGCGGACGCGCGCGCCGCGAGCTCCATTCCGAGCACCGGCTCGTCGCCTTCGATCGCGGCCCGCAGCGCCGACGCGAGCGCCACGGGGTTCGGCAGGAGCGCGTCGGCGCGGGCAAGCTCCCGCGCGGCCGTCGCCATGTCGCCGCGCTCGTAGGCGGCCGCGCCGCGATCGTAGGCCGCCTTCGCCTCGGTCGCGGCGTCGGGCTCGGCCGCTCCGCTCGTGGTCACGCAGAGGAGCATGAGCGCGGCTGCGGCGAGGGCAAAGGTCATCCGGCCGTGCGAGCGCTCGCGTCGCATGAGGGCCCGAGCCTACCACAAGACCCGGTGCGCAGAGCGTCCCGGATAAACGTTTGCCGTGGCAACGCTTGGCGGCGGCGGGCCTCTCTTGGTAGCCTGCCCGTTCGTGTCCCCCGTCCCTGGTATAACGCGCTGCGTGATCGTCCTTTGCGCCACGATTTCTGCGTTCGTGGCGAGCTGCGTATACGACTGGGAGGTCGGCGCGCCTGCGTCGACGGACGCCGGCCCGGGGACGGGCGGCGCGGGCGGCAGCGGCGGCGGCGGCGCCGATTGCGCGGATCTGCTGGCCGACCTCGACGCCGCGCGGATCGCGGCGAAGTCGTGTGTCCTCGGCGCCTCGGGGCAGTGCGCGGAGAAGGTCACGGACGAATGCGGCTGCCATTCGTTCGTGAAGGCCGGCGGCAGCGCCGAGGCGCAGAGCTTCGCCGCGGCGGTCGAAGCGTTCCTTTCGGCCGACTGCAAACCGTCGTGCGCGGGAGGCTGCTCCGTCGTGGTCTCGGGGATGTGCCTCATCGTGGGCGGCCAGGGTCCGTACTGCACGCCTTGAACTTGTTCGTCCTGTAAAACGTATCCGTTCCGCAGCGAAACGGGTCTCCCGACAGGCGCGAATCTCCGTGCGGCGAGCACATCCTGCGACGATGTGGCAGATGGTGTGTTCGAGGGGAGGGATGTATGCGTTCCATTCGCAAGGGGACGGGTGCATGCGTCGTGACCATGTTCCTGGCTTCGTGTGGGTATGAGGATTGGTTCGTCCGGACGGACGAATCGGCCCATGCGCATGCCATCGGGGTCGCCACGTCCGCGATCGCGACGGTCGAAATCGGGTGCCGCCCGGCCGAGACGTTGCGCGAGCTCGCCACGTGTATCCGCGACACGATGCCGAGATCGGGGTCCGAGGGGTACATCGCGCCGTCCGCCACGGCCCTCGCCGATCTCCGCACGGCCGTGTCGCGCATGCTGAACGGACATTGCGATTTTGCTCTCGGGGCGAGCATCGCCCCGGTCATGGATCTCCGGACGTTCAGGGACGTCGAGAACGGCAAGACGTATTGCGTGCTCTTGGAGGACACCGACGCGAACGGCGACGGCGTCGTGGATCGAGGCTGGGGCACGTTCATCGTCGACCCCACCGCCTCGCGCGAGGTCTCGCACCAGGCGCCGCACCCGCTCGCGGATCTCGATACCGACATCGAGGCCATCGAGATCTTCAAGCGAACGGATTCGCGGAGCTTCCTCCTCTGCGGCGCGCATCGCAATGCAAATGCGACGCGTGCTTGCGATGCCGACTACCAGAAGGCGGATTGCGCGCACGACACGGCGGGCCTGTTCTACGCGGCGTCGCGCGAGATCTCCGCGTTTTACGGCTCTCGCTCGCATCACCAGGTGCAGTGGCACGGCATGGGGACCGACACGTGCCCGGGCGTCACGGCGTACATCTCGCCAGGCCTCGCGAGCGCGCCCGCGGCGAACGCTCTCGTGCGTACGCTCGAGGCCCAGGCCAAGGCCACGAATCCGACGTGGAACGTCACGCTGCCCGGCAGCGGCACCTGCGGGCTGAACGCCACCGACAACGTCGAGGGGCGATTCTTGAACGGCGTCGTGATCAACCAGGTGTGCAGCACCGCCGCGACGGCCGCCAGCGGCGCCTTCATTCACGTCGAGCAGAAGCGCGAGGCGCGCGACCCGCTCCTCTGGCTCACCCCCGTGACGCGGACCTTTCCCATTCCGGACGCCACGCCGCCGACCTCGCTCGCCGCCGCCGCGACCCTGGGTCGCATCACGTTGTCCTGGGTCGCCTCGAATGGCGCGAGCCGCTATGAGGTTCGGCGCAGCCTGGTCAACGGTGGCCCGTACAACGTCTTGGCGAACGTCTCCGCCACGAGCTGGGTCGATACGAACGTGGTCTCACGTACCCAGTATTTTTACGTGGTGGCTGCGGCGAACTCTCGCGGCACGAGCGCGCCTTCGAGTCCGGCCAGCGCCCGCGCCCTTTGACCTCGACCTGCCTGCGTCACGCGTGACGCCCCCCTCTGCCGGGACCGGGTGCGACGCGCGTGACGCCCCCCCGGGCCATTTCCCGCGAATTTTCGCGAAGACCGCGGCGCTGCGTCGTGGCATGCCGCCTGCTCATGGGTCGTCTCCGACCGCCCCGGAAACCAAGGAGAACGACCCATGCCGCGCTCGATGACCCGCTCTGCTCTTTTCGCCCTCGCCCTCGTCACCCTCGGCGCCGGTTGCCTCGGCACCCCCTCGGACGACGGCGAAACGCTCGACGGTCCCATTGCGACCGACGCCTCGGGCCTCACGACCGTGACCAGCTTCGGCACGAACCCGGGCAACCTGAAGATGTACACGTATTCCCCGGCGGGCGTGGGCGCGGACGCGCCGCTCGTCGTCGTGATGCATGGCTGTACACAATCGGCGCTCGATTACGTCAAGGCAGGCTGGAACAGCCTCGCGGACACGTGGAAGTTCCACGTGATCTACCCCGAGCAGCAAACGGCAAACAGCAGCACGCGTTGTTTCAACTGGTACGAGCTCGGCGACATTCAGCGTGGTCAGGGCGAGGCGCTCTCGATCAAGCAGATGGTCGACTGGATGAAAGGCCAGGTCTCGATCGACGACGAGCGCGTCTTCGCGACGGGCCTCTCGGCGGGCGGGGCCATGACGGCGGTCATGATCGCGACGTACCCGGACGTGTTCTCGGGCGGCGCGATCGTTGGCGGCATTCCGTACCGCTGTGCCGCGGGCTCGGCGGATCTCACGAAATGCATGGGCGGCTTCGATCGCACGGCGACGGTCCACGGCGACGCCGTGCGAAACGCGGTGCCGGGTTACGTCGGTCCGCGGCCGAAGGTCTCGATCTGGCACGGCACGAGCGACATCGTCGTGAAGCCGCTCAACGCGACCGAGCTCGTCGAGCAATGGACGAACGTGCACGGCGTCGACGCGACGGCCGACGCGACGTGGACGGTCGACGGCGCGTCGCGGAAGGAATACCGCGACGCGAACGGGGAGACGGTCGTCGAATCTTGGTCGATCCCGAACATGGGCCACGGGACCCCGGTCGACCCCGGATTCGCCGCGGCGGGCGGCTGCGGGACCGCGGGCGCGTACATTCTCGACGTCAATCTCTGCTCGACGTATCGTATTGGCCAATTCTTCGGCCTCGACCAGGGCGTGCCGGGTGGCGGGACCGGCGGCACGGGCGGCACGGGCGGGACCGGCGGGACCGGTGGCACGGGCGGCACGGGCGGCGCTGGGGGCACGGGCGGGACCGGCGGAACGGGCGGGACCGGCGGCAGCGGCGGCAGCGGCGGCGACCCCGCCCCGGTCTGCGAGGAGTTTTACGAGGGAAACTATTACCACGTGCAGAAGGGGCGCGCGGTCGTGTGCGGCGCATTCAACAGTTATGCGTGCGCCGTCGGCTCGAACCAGAACCTCGGCCTCAACAACGTGCTGCCCACCTGGATCCGCAAGACCGGCCCGAATTATTACGAAGCCGGCCGGTGCCCCTGAGCATCGCCGCCCTCGTGCTCCTCGGGGTGACGAGCCGCGCTGCAAAGCGTACAATCTCGTCCTCCGAGGAGCGCAGGCATGACCTATCGTGATGAAAGAGATGCCCTCCGCGGGCGGATCCAGGGCCTCGAGCAGGACCTGGACGAAGCCCGCAGGTCCCAGCAGACGGCCGAGGAGAAACGCGCGCGCATCGAGCAGATCGAAGGCCGCATGCGCGAGGCCGAGCAGGATCTGCAAGCCCTGCGGAGCGAGCTCGCCTCGCTCCGGGGAGCGCCGCCGCCGAACAAGCGCGCCCGCGTGTTGCCGTTCCTCATCGGCGGCACGTTCACGCTCTTCGCCCTCGGCGGCGCCTTCCTCGCCATAGTCTACAAGGCGCCGCCGCCGCGCCCACACGAGCGTATCGCCCCGCCCCCCGCGGTCGTCACCGCGCCCGCCCCTCCCGGAGAACCGCCTGGAACGGAGGCGCCCCCTGCGCCGCCGCCCGCGCCCGCGCGTCAGGTCGCGGCGCGCTGGAAGGGCAAGGTCACCCGCGCGAATGGATTGCCGTTCGGCGCCGGCGCCGCCTGCGACGTGGATTCGACCCTCGAAGGCAACGGCGAAAAGGGCAGCGTCGTGGATCTCTCGGTGACGTGCGGCGGACGCCCCGTGTATCGCTCGACGGACCAGCTCGAAGGAATGAGCATGAACGGATACGGCCTCGGCGAGCAGCCGGGCAAGGAAGCCGGGACGTTCACGTACGCCGTGCGATACAGCGACACCGGCACGCGCTCCGGGCCCCGCACGCAGATCTCGCTCGACTCCTCGCAGGGCCAGGGCGCCGTCTGGAGCGACGTCGTCCCGATCTTCCGCGTCGAGTTCCAGCTCCCGACGTTCAGCGCGCCGGTGCGCGGCGAGCGCCTCCTTTCGCCCGCGCCCGCGAAGGAGCCCTGACGCTCAGAACGGATAGACGACCGAGTACAGCCGAAACTCCGCAATCCCGTCGCCGGCGACGGTCGGCTCCGCGGAATCGGCGAGGCTGAAGCGCGCCTCGCCCATGAAGGCGATCCAGTTCTTGGGGCGGTAGGCAAGGCCAAACCCGAGCCCGCCCTGGAAGAGGATGTCCTTTTTCTTGTTCTCCTCGGAGAACGACACGCCGAGCGAGGCGAGGACCAGGTACGGCTGGAGGCGTTTGTCCTCGCGATAAAAGATGAACGTGTTGAAGAGCAGCGGCATGTCGTTGCGATCGATGCCGAGATAGCTGTTGTAGCCGAACTCGAGCTCGAGCTCGAGATACCCTCCGTAGAAGCGGAGCCCGCCCCCGCCGCCAATCCCGAATTCATTGCGGTTGACCATCCAGAGCGACGAGAACCGCCCGGACATGGCGAATCTCGGCCCGTACCCGCCGATCGGCGGGGGGCCACTCTTCGCCGGCGTGGTAGGCGTCACCGGCGGCGTATAGACCGGCGGAGGCGGTGGCGGAGGCGGCGGCGGGGGCGGCGGCGGCATGGTCCACGGCGGCGGGGGCGGCGGAGGCGGAGGCGGCGGCGTGGTCCACGGCGGCGGAGGCGGCGGAGGCGGAGGCGGAGGCGGAGGCGGAGGCGGAGGCGGAGGCGGAGGCGGCGGCGGAGGCGGCTTCATCCCCGTGCCCATCGGCCCCGTCGCATGCACGTCGGGCACCGAGATCATCTGGCTCGTCGCCGCGACCGAGACGACGATCACCGCCGGCAGGAGGCGAACACAGAAACTGGAACGGCGGCGCTCAGAAGACATAAACGACCCCCACGAGCTTCGCCTCGACGAACCCTTCGGCCCCGAGGGGGCCCCCTGGCGGGCCCGGGACGACGTACCCGCCGCCTTTCACCTGGGCGCCCACGGTAAACGTCCTCGTCCGATACCCGACGCCGAATCCACCGCCCAGGTGCCACCGCGTGTCGCGCCCCGCGTCCACCTGACCGAGCGACCGGCCTGCAGAGGCGAGGATGTACGGCTGCCACTTCCCCGACGCCATGTGAAGGAGGAACGACCCGCCATAACTGAGCTCGTAATGGTTCGTCCCGAGATAACGGTCGTAGCCGATGTCGAACTCGACCTCGAGCGGCATGTAGCTCGCCGGCCTCGACGGATACGAGATCGGATGCATGCGGATCACCGCGCCGCCGCCCATCGCGAATTTCCCGCGCGGGATGTTGTAGAGCGTCGCGAACCGCGGGCCGAATCCGAGCGTGCCCCAGTAGACCTCCCGCCCGCGGTAGCGCATGTACGTGGCCTGCGACGGCCCCGGCGGCATGGGCGCGGGCGCGGGCGTGACTTGCTGCGCGAACGCCGCCGCCGGCGCGAGCAGCGAGCCCGCCACGATTGCGAATGCCCCCATTCTCCGTGAGATTCCCATCATCCTCCCGCGAGCCGCTGCGCGACGACCTTCTGGAAGCTCTCCTTGTCGATCGCCTTTTCGAGCGCGACCTCCGGCGAGATCGTCCCTTTTTGCACGAGCCGCTCGAGCGCCATATCCATCGTCTGCATCCCCTGCGCCTGGCCCGCCTGCATGATGTTCGGGATCTGAAACGTCTTGCCCTCGCGGATCATCGCCGCGAGCGCCGACGAGCCCACGAGGATCTCGTGCGCGGCCACGCGCCCCTTGCCGTCCGCCGTCTTGAGGAGCTGCTGCGCCACGATCGCCACGAGGCTCTCGGCGAGCATGCCCCGCACCTGCGGTTGCTCGTCGGCGGGAAAGGCGTTGATGATGCGGTCGATCGTCGCCGCCGCGCTGTTCGTGTGCACGGTGCCGAAGACGAGGACGCCGAAGCTCGCGAGCTGCAGCGCAAGCTTCATGGTCTCGTTCGTGCGCAGCTCGCCGATGAGGATGACGTCCGCGTTCTCGCGCCCCGCGCTGCGGATCGCGGCCGCGAAGCTCGACGCGTGGGGCCCGACCTCGCGATGCGTGACCTGCGACGTCTTCGGCGGGTGCACGAACTCGACCGGATCCTCGATCGTCAGGATGTGGCAGGGCCGCGTCGTGTTGATGTGATCGATCATCGCCGCGAGCGTCGTCGACTTGCCGCTGCCCGTCGGGCCCGTGACGAGCAAGAGCCCGCTGCGTTTGTCCGCGAGCTTGCGGACGACCGGCGGACAGCCGAGATCGTCGAGCGTGAGGATCTTCGTGGGGATGATGCGGAAGACCGCGGCGAGCCCCGTGATCTTGTAGAAATAGTTCGCCCGGAAGCGCGCCTTGTCCTCGTACTGGTAGGCGAAATCGAGGTCGAGCTCGTTCGTGATCTTTTCGCGCTCCTCGGCCGAGGTGATCTCGAAGAGAAGCTCCTCCATCTCGGCCGTGTCGAGCGGCGCGTCGCGCAGTGGCACGAGCTCGCCGCGCGCGCGGAGGAGCGGCGGATACCCGACGCCGAGGTGCAGGTCGCTGCCCTTTTTCGCGAGCAGCTCGTCGAAGAGCCGGTCGATGCGGGCCACTACGCGCCTCCCTTCTTGCCGAAGAGCGCGCCGGCGCGCCCGAGCAGGCCCTTGTTCGCCTCGGGCTCGGCGGGTTTGGGCGGCTCGGCGGGCGCCGCCTGAGGAACTGCCGACGCGCGTTTGCCCGCGAGCGCGGCTTCGAGCTCGTCCGGGGCTTCGGCGACGAGCAGCGCGTCTTCGAGCGAGGCCTTGCCGGCGCGGACGAGATCGGCGAGCGAGTCGTCGAGCCGCACGATGCCGAAGCCCTTGCCGCGCTGTTGCAAGCTCGGGATCTGCCAGGTCTTGCTCTCGCGGATGAGGTTCCAGAGGGGCACGGATCCGGGGAGCATCTCGGCGGCGGCGATCATGCCGGGGCCGTCCTTTCGCGGCAAAAGGCGCTGGCTCACGACGAGCCTGAGGCCGCCGGCGAGCGTCACGCGCACCTGCTGCTGATCGCCGGGCGGGAAAAGGTCGATGAGCCGATCGATGGTCTTCGCCGCGCTCGGCGTGTTCATCGTGCCGAGCACGAGGTGCCCGGTCTCGCTCGCGGAGAGCGCCATGCGCACGGTCTCCGTGTCGCGCAGCTCGCCCACGACGATGACGTCCGGATCCTCGCGCAGCGATGCTTTGAGGGCCGATTGAAAGTCCCGCGTGTGCGATCCGACCTCGCGCTGGCTCATCATGGCCTTCTTGCGCGGGTGGACGTACTCGATCGGGTCCTCGACCGTGATGATGTGGTGCGAGGTCTCGCTGTTGATGATGTCGACGATGGCCGCGAGGGTCGTGGTTTTCCCGTGCCCCGTGGGCCCGGTGATCACGATGAGGCCCTGGTGATGGCGCGTCGCCAGCGCGATGGCGTCGGGCAGACCGAGCTCGGCGAGCGTCGGGATCTCCCGCGAAACGAGGCGGAACGACGCCTTGAGGCCGGTGCGCTGGCGCGTGACGTTGACGCGCGAGCGGCCGAAACGTGGATCGTCGAGCGCGAAATCGCAGGAGCCTTCGATCGCGAGCTGGGCGCGCAGGCGCTCGGGGATACGTGACTCCAGCATGCGCTCGAGGGCCTGCGGCTCGACCTCGGGGCCCCGCGGCAGGAGCTTTCCACCGATGCGGAGGAGCGGCGGCCGGCTCGCGACGAGGTGCACATCACTCGCGCCGTCCGCGCGCGCCCGGAGCAGGACGTCATCGAGCGCGAGCGCTGCGAAATGGGCGGCGCTCGCCGCGGCCGCGAGCAGCGTGGGGTCGGCCGGATCGTCCAGCGTGATGGCGAGGCTGTGCGGACGCGGCGTGTCTTTCCGCGTCCGCGCGGGCGCGGGCGGGCGGTCGTCGTCGAGATCGAGCTCGAACGAGGGCGACGCGGTGATCACGGGCGCCGCCGCGGTGATCTTCTCCGCGGTCGGGAGCGTGGCCTGCGCGGGCGCCTGCGGAGGCGCATCCTCGTTGAGGTCGCTCCACGAGAACTCCGACGGAGGTGCGCCCGGCTTCGACGGGCTCGCGGGCGCGGGGCGCGCGGGGACGGGCTGGAGTGGCGTGGGTTTCGGCGCGGGGACGGCGGAGGCGGCTACCGTGCGTGGATCCTGGGCGAGCCGCGTCAGCCGTGCTTGCACGGCGTTCGGGTTGCGCACGGCCGCGATGGCGATCGGGCCGATGCCGTCGACGCGGCAGCCCCACTGCACGGGCTTCGGGCCGAGGTTGTCGACGTGGCGGCTGCCTCCGGCCGTCGTGAGCATCTGCAGGATGTCGTCGGACGAGAGGATTTTCCGATCGATGATCTCGTAGACGCCGCCGATCTTGACGCAGGGATTTCGGCCTGTGGCGAGGGCGATCTCGGTGACGTCGGGCCGGAGGAGGTTCTCGAGCAGGGCTTTGAGCTGGGACATCGCGTTGGCGCAGCGCGGGGGAGGGTCATCGTACCGGACGGCTCGATGTTTCGGCAAGGACGGCGCCGTGCGCGATACAATCGCTGTACGATCGCTCGGGTTCGCCATGGTACACGCCCCCTTTCTCGCCGCGCTGCTCTCGGCCCTCGCGGGCGTGATCGAGGGCTTCGTGCTCGCGATCCTCGTGGCACATCACCAGCACCCGCACGGCGTGAAATCCGGCGTGTCATTCCTCGTCTACCTCCTCTTCGGCGCGTTGTTGGGCGGGATCACGGGCGCCATCGCGGGGGTCTTCCTCCCGCTCGGCCGGGCCGTGGGCGTGGGCGCGGCGGCGTGGCCGCTCGTGTTCGGGATCTTGTGGCTCGTCACGCAGACCGCGGGAGGCAGGCGGGCTTGATCGCGGGCATTCCGCAGAAAATGGCAGGGTTCGTCCGGGCGCACCTGCCCGCGGGCCCTTTCGGCGGCGCGTTTTCGTGGTTCGAGGCGGTTCCACCTGGCCAAACCCGTCGCGATGCCTTACGATGCGACGTGTTCACGTCATGAAGATCGATTTGCCCCGCTCCTGGCGAAAGGTCCTCGCGGACGAGCTCTCGCGCCCCTCGTTCGCCGAGCTCGCCGTGTTCGTCGACGAGGAGCGGAAAAACCACGAGGTTTTCCCGCCCGAGGACGAGGTGTGGAATGCGTTCAAGAAAACCCCGTTCGAGAAGGTCCGCGTGGCCCTGCTCGGCCAGGACCCGTACGTCGGCAAAGGGCAGGCGCACGGGCTCTGCTTTTCGGTTTGTCACTCCCAACGCATCCCGCCCTCGCTCGCCAACATGTTCCGCGAACTGCGCGAGGACATTCCCGGCTTCGAGGTGCCCGACCACGGCTGCCTCGAGCCCTGGGCCGAGCAGGGCGTCTTCCTGCTGAACACCATCCTCACGGTGCGGGCGGGCGAGGTGGGATCCCACCGCGGCAAGGGCTGGGAGACATTCACGGACGGCGTGATTTCGGCCCTCTCTGCGCGAAAAGAACCGGTCATTTTCGCGCTCTTCGGGGCGCACGCGCAGAAAAAGGCGCGCCTCGTGGACGCCTCGCGGCACCCGATCATCAAGACCGGCCATCCTTCGCCGCTCTCGGTGCGGAGTTTTTCCGGGACGAGGCCGTTCTCCGCCATCAACGCGGCGCTGCGCTCGATTGGAAAAACCGAAATCGATTGGAGGTTGCCGCCGCGCCGAGAGCTCGGCGCCGCCGCTCAGGCGTCCGGCCTGCCCTGACCCGAGACCATCGTGAGCGAGGGCTTCGAGCGGCGTGTCGAGGCCCGCCGGACGATCGTCAAGCCGGGCGGCCCCGGTTCGAGGAAGAAGCCGCCCGCGCTGCCGCTCAGGCCCTCGATGGCGGCGTCCGTCGCCGCGAGCGCGTCCACGTTGCCGCGTGGCGCCCACGCCTCCGTGCGCGCGAGGTTGCCCGAAGCAATGTCGAGCTCCGACGCGAGGCGCACGTTCACCGCGTCCACGTGCACGGCCACGTTCGCGTGCACCGCGCTCCCTTCGTCCTGCTGCTGCAGGGCGGCGTGGAGCGTCAGGGCAAACTGCACGGCGGAGCGGCGCTCGGTCTTCGCGTGCACCGGATCGGCCGAGAGCAGCTTGAGCCCGAGGAGCTGCGTGCTCGTGACCGTGGCGAGCAGGAAGCCGCCCGAGCGCATGCATTCCTCGGCGCGTTCGAGGGTCTGGGCGAGGGCCGTGACGAGCGATTCGTCGGCCTCGTCCGCGCCCTCGGGGAAACGCAGATCCACATGGATCCCGACCGCGCGCCGCTCCGCCTCGGCGCGGGCCGTCTCCTCGGATCGGCCTGCATGCACGGCTTCGCGGAGGGTTTCGAGGAAGGCGCCCACGGATTCGAATCGGCGATCGGGCTTTTTTTCGAGGCACCGGAGCACGATGGCGTCGAGCGCGGGGCTCACGGGGGCGCGCTGGCTCGGGCGTGGCGGCGGCGCCGCGAGGTGTTGCTCGACGAGGCCCTCGTGCGCATTCGATTCGAAAGGCGCGCGTCCCGTGAGCAGGACGTGCAGGAGCGCGCCGAGCGCGTAAATGTCGGTGCGCACGTCGATGGGACCACAAAGAATCTGCTCGGGCGCCATGATCGAGGGCGTGCCGAGCTGCTGGCCCATCGAGGTGAGCCCGGCCCGGCCCGGCTCGGGTGCGAGCAGCTTCGCGATCCCGAAATCGAGGAGTTTTACCACGCGCGGCGGGCCCTCGCAGATCATGATGTTGCTCGCCTTCACGTCCCTGTGCACGATCCCGGCCTCGTGCGCGACGGCGAGGGCGGCGCAGACGGGCTCGAGGATTGCGAGCACCTCCTCGGGCGCGAGCCTGCCGCGCGCGCCGAGGTAATTGCGCAGCGTCGTGCCTTCGAGGTATTCCATCACGTAATACGGGGTGCCGTCGGACAACGTGCCGAGCTCGTGGACCTTCACGATGTTCGGGTGGTGGAGACGTAGAATGACCTCGACCTCCCGCACGAATCGCTCGGCCATGCGCGGCAGCGCCATGAGCGCCGGGTGCATCACCTTGATGGCGACGCGCCCGCCTTGGATGCGGTGACGCGCGCGATACACCGATCCGTGCCCGCCTGACGACGCGAGCTCCTCGATCACGTGGTCCCCGAGGATCGTCCCTGCCCGAAGCTCGCCCGAGCGCCCGATTTCTCGGACCTTGCCGTGCGGCAGCGTGGTTTTGTCGTTCTTCCCCCCCATGGCCTGCCCCCTGCTCTCCGTCCTCGAACAGTGCGCCTGAATTCGTAGGAATCAGCGAAAACGGAGATTAATCAGGATAGCACGTCCCGCGCGGCTCCGCGCGTCCACGAGCGGAATTTTCCTGCGTCTACGAGCGATTTCATAATGGCGGTGTCGCGGACGGAGCGGCGGTGTGCTCGGGCACCTCTTTTTCGACCCGCTGCATTTTCAGTCTCTGCACTCTTTTCGAATGCTAGAGTAGCGCCGGCTTTCTTCCTGATTTCATATTTTTCATGTTCGTGCAGGGGTGGGGGGGAAGAAAACATGCAACGCAACACGCTCGCTTTGCTGATGATTTCGTTGGGGACGCTCGTGGGCTGCGGAGACGCGGAGGGTGTCTACGAGGAGGAGGAAGGGGCCGTCGAGGAAGTGGCGGAAGCCATCGTCGAGGGCAACGCGATCCAGCCGAACGCGATCCAGCCAAATGCCATTCAACCGAATGCGATCCAGCCGAACGCGATCCAGCCGAACGCGCTGGCGCCGTCGACGCTCAGCCCGAGCTCGCTCGCCGCGCTGCGGGACCCAGGCGAGGCAGGGCAGTTGTCCCGGCTATTCGTGCGGTATGCCGTGGGCTGCGCGCTGGAGCCGTCGCAGTCGTTCACCGTGACGTGGACGGACGAGCTGGGCGTCACGCGGACCGAGATTTACGTCGGCCAGCTCGGGCTCGCGCCGTCATGGGCGACCGGGCCGCTCGACGAGACGGGGCAACGCTGGGTCTCGGCCTGCATCGCGGCCCGGACGAACTGGTATGGCGTGACGGTCACGCTCTCGATGCGCGCCGTCCACGACGCCATCAAGCACGCGGGGATCGTCGAGCGATATAGCTATCCAAAAGAGGAGGGGGCTTTCTGGGGAAATCTGTTCGCGCCGACACCGTACCTGCATTCCTGCGTGTATGTCCCGAACACAGATTACGTCCGTAGCCGCATGCGGGACTGCGCCGCGGGGCACATCGGCACGAACGGAATCGAGAGCTGCGGCATCATCGAGCGCCGCGGTTCCTGCGATGCCGTTTGTGATTCGCTCGATTCGAACAATGGATTTCGTCCGAAATGCGTTTACGATGCAACGGTGAGCCCCCCTCGAAAGACCACGGAGGTCGTGACGGTGTTCCTGCAATGACGTTGGTCCACGGCGCGCCGCTCGACCCGGGCCCGGTTTCCCTGGGCCCGAGGCGAGGCATGCGATGCCTCGCGTGCGGGCGGCGCGTGCCCGTGGACGGTTGCCCCGAGCATGGCGCGAAGCCGCCGGATTCGAGCACGCCCGAGCGCGTCGAGCTGCCCGCGCCGCCGTTTCCCGGCTACGAGGTCACGGGCACGCTCGGCCGCGGGGGGTTTGGCGTGGTGTACGCGGCACGGCGTATCGCAGGCGGCGAGCGCGTCGCCATCAAGCTCGCGCATCCGGACATGGCCGAAGCCGCGCCGCGCCTCGTGCGCGAGGTCGAGGTGATGCGCGCGGTCGGACCGCCCCACGTGCCGGCGTTTGTCGCGCTCGAAGAGCACGCCTCCGCGGGGACGTACATGGTCATGGAGCTCGTCGCGGAGCGGACGCTCGCCGACCATCTGCTCGCCCGCGCGGGGCCACTTGCAGCGCGCGAGGCGATCGCGCTCGGGCTCGCCGTGCTGCGCGCGCTCGAAGCGATCCACGCGCGGGGCTACGTGCACCGCGATCTGAAGCCGGAGAACATCCTCGTCGACGCCGAAGGCAAACGCGCCGTGTTGCTCGATTTCGGCCTCGCACACGCGGTCTGGCCGGCGGCCCCCGCGCTCACCGCCGCAGGCGCGATCGTGGGCACGAGCGAGTACATGGCGCCCGAGTCGTGCGAGGGGCACCACGGCGAGGACACGCGCGCCGACATCTACGCGATGGGCGTCTTGTTGTATGAGATGCTCACGGGGCGCCCGCCGTTCTTCGGTCCCGCGCCGCTCGTGCGCGAGGGCCACGCGAGCCAGAGGCCGCCGCCCCCTTCGGCCGTCGCGCCTCCGCCGTTCGCCCGATCGATCCCGCCCTTGGTCGAGGAGCTCGTGCTCCGTTGCCTCGCCAAGGCCCCGGCCGATCGGCCCCCATCGGCCGCCTACCTGCGCGCGACCCTCGCCGCCGCGCTCGCATTACCTGACGAGGAGCAGCTCGTGCTCGCCGTGCCCATGAGCGAGCCGCCGCCCGGCACGAAGCCGCCGAAGAGCGCCGAGCGGCGCGTCGTGTGCATCGCCTGCTTCGAGTCGAGCCTCGACGCGATCGCCCTCCGGCGCGCGCTCGAGCCGTTCGGCGCGCAGATCGTTCATGCCTCCGCGGGCCGGTGTGTCGCGGCCTTCGGCCACGAGGTCGACGAGAACCCCGCGCGGCGCGCCCTCGAAGCCGCGCGCGCGCTCACGGAGCAAGGCGCGTGTGAGCGCGTCGCGCTCGATCTCGCGTCCGTCGCGGTCCACCTCGGGCCCGATGGATCACGCCGCATCCTGGCGCCGCGGATCGCCCGCGATGACCGGTTCCCGAAGCCCTCGTCGCCGCGCGGCGTCTCGCTTTCGGCCACCGCGCGCGCCGTGCTCGAGGCCTCGGGCGTCGCGCCGGATCCCCTGCCTGTGGACCTCGATCTCGGCGTCGAGGAGACGCCGCCGACGTCGTCGGGCGAGGGCACGGAGGCCACGCCGTCGCGCATCTCGATCCCGCTCTCCGGGCGCGAGCGCGTGCTCGACGCGCTCACGGAGCTCGGGCGGCAGGCCATCGAGGAGTCGCTGCCTGCGGTCGCCGTCGTGCTGGCCGAGGCGGGCTGCGGAAAGAGTTTTCTGAAGCGCGCACTTCTGGAGCGGCTCGGGCAGGTTTTACCGAGGACGCGGCTCATCGTGTTCTCCGCGCACGAGCCGGTGCACGGCGCGGCGGGGAGCGTGCGCGATCTCTTGCAACGCGCCCTCGGTTTGCCCGCGGAGGCGCCCGAGGACGGCGGGCGGAAGCTGCTTGCGGCGACGCTCGGCCCCGCGCGTCATGCCGAGGCCGGCGCGAGCGTGGCCCTCTCGCTCGGGTGGATCTCGAAGGGCAACGGCGCGACGATCACGGGGTCTTCCACGCTGCACGCGATCGAGGCCGCGCCGGGCGCGCTCCGGACGCTGCTCACGGTGAGCGTGGGCGAGGCGCTTCGGCGCAGGGCGCTCGAGGAGCCGCTCTGCGTGATCCTCGACGACGCGCATTTCGCCGACGACGCGACGCTCGCGATCCTGGATCTCGCCGCGCGGGCAGAAGCGCGCGCGCCGCTCTTCGTATGCGTGCTCGGCAGACCCTCGTTCGAGGAAGACCACCCGTCGTGGGGCGCGCGAGCACATCGCCGCACCGTGCATCGACTCGGCCCGCTCGATCCCGCGAGCGCCGCCGCGCTCTGCCGCGAGCTTTTGCGACCCGCGGAGAACGTGCCGGAGTCGGCGGTCGCGCGGATCGCGGCGCGTGCCGAGGGCGTGCCGCTCCTGCTCGTCGAGCTCGTGCGAGGACTCAAGGCGCAGGGGATCGTCCGGAAGCACCCCTCGGGCAGCGGGTATTTCCTCGCCACCGACGAGCTCGACGATCTGCCGGATCTTCCGCTCATCGAGTGGCTCGCGCATCGCGAGCTCGACGCGCTGCCGCCTGCGGCGCGCGCGCATGCGTGCCTCGCAGCCGTCCTCGGCGCGGAGGTCACGGTCGCCGAGATGCAAGGCGTGCTCGGTCGGCTCGATCGGATGAGCGCGGGCGGGGATTTTCCGCTCGACGCGCGGGTCGGCTCGGAGAGGCTCGTCGCCGCGGGGCTGCTCGCGCGCCACGGACCGGGCCGGTATGCGTTCCGGCACGCGCTCGTGCGCGAGGCGATCGCGCGGTCGGTGCCGGAGGCCCAGCGCGCCCGCATTCATCTCGCGGCCACGGCACATTTGCAGCAAGCCTCGGGCTGGGACGGCCGCTCGCCTCCGCGCGGCGACGAGCGTCACCTCGCGCAGCTCGCGCACCATGCGACGAACGCGGGCGAGCGCGCCCTCGGCGAGCGGGCGTATCTCGCGCTCGCCGACGCGGCGCGGGCGCGGCACGACTGGCTCGACGCGGAGCGCTGCTACACGCGCGCCCTGGAGGCGTCGGCTGCGAGCGCGGGGGCCCCGGACAAACCTCTCGATTTGCGTCAGCGTGCGCTCCGGGGACGGGGTCTCATGCGCTACCGGCTCGGCCGGTATCCGGACGCGCTCGACGACCTCGCCCTCGCGTGTGACGCCGCCGCCGGAGATCACCTCGCGGAGGCCGAGATCCTGCTCGACCAGGCCACGGTCCTCGACTGGATGGCCGACTACGAGGCGTCGCGCGCGCGTGTCGTCTCGGTCCTCGCGATCCTCCCGGAATCGCCGCCGCCCGCGCTCCTCGCGCGCCTCCTGCTCGGCCAGGGTTTGTCGCTCCTCCGCTTCAGCCGCGAGCACGAGGCCGTCCCGTTGCTCGAGCGCGTGATCGAGGTCGCGGACGCGATCGGGGACGAGGCGTACGAGCCTCGCATCGTCGCGCTCTTCATGCTCGGTTTCGTGCTGCCGGCGCTCGGCCGCCTCGTCGATGCCGAGCGGGCGATCGAACGAGCGGTCGAGCTTTGCGAATCGCACGGCGACGACCTCCACCTCGCCAGCGTGATCAACGCGCGGGCGTTTCTCGCGGCGCTCGTCGGGGACAAGGCGCGCATGGTCGCCGACTTCGAGCGGGTCGCCTGGCTCGGCCGCGAGCTTGGCCAGGACTGGCTGGAGATCGCCGCGCACCACAACCTCGGCGAGTACCTCTACCTCTGGGACGATCTCGACGCGGCCGAGCCCCACGCGGCGCGCGCGCTCGCGCTCGAAGTGCGTCACACGGGCGGCGCGCCGCGGCCCGTGATCGCGCTGCTCGACGGCCGCCTGCGGTACTTTCGTGGCGACCTCGAGGGCGCGCGCGAGGCGGCGGCGCGCATCCGGGAGCAGGCAGGCCCGACGCTGCCCGTGCCGGCGGAGGACGTGCTTTGCGTCATGCTGGAGCTCGCCACCAGCGACGCGGACGACGCGGCGTGGGACGCGCTCGAAGCGCGCTCGCGCGAGTTTTCCGTGGGGCAGGAGCGCCTCGAGGTGACGGAGGCCCGCGGTTTGTCGGCGCTCCGTCGCGGGCGCGCGGCCGACGCGCGTCGCCATTTCGAGCGCGCGCTCGAAATCGGGCGGACTCTGCCGAACGTCATGACCCCGCGGATCGAGCGTCTCCTCGCGCGGACGCGGGCGGACGAGGTCACGTTGCGGTCGTAATGCTGATACCCTGGCCGCCGTGGACGGCGTATCGTGCGGGCATGGATGTCGACCGCAATGGGTGGGCGAGCTTTCGGGTTGCGCCGCTCCCCGTGTCGAGCGCGTACACGCTCCTCGCGCCCGATCCTTCGGCGCGCGTCGACATCGCGGTCTGGGCGCACAAGGCCCGCACGTTCTTCGGCGTGGCGCTCGAGCTGCTCCAGCCGAAGGCGTATCCGAACGGCGAGGCGCCCGCGGCGGACGCGGCCGTCGTCCTCGTGCAGCGCAAAGGGCGCAGCGCGGCCACACGTGTGCTCGTCGTGACCGTGCCCGTGGAGGAGGCGCCCGAGGCGCGCGTCTCTGCGGAGGCGGGCGCGGCGGCGATTGGCGGCGCGGGCATGGATGTGCTCGTTCAGCGCGGCAGGCGCGTCTGGCAGGTGTCGAGCGAGGTCGCGGCGGGAGACGATCCGGACGCGCCGCTCGCGCTCGCCGCGATCCTTGCGTCGATCCTGCTCGCGCCGATCGTCCCGCCGGGTGGCGGCACGATCTTCGGCGTGAAGGGGGCGCGGGAGCGGCTGGGATTGGCGTGACGAACGTCGTTCCTGGACGAACCCGGAAGCCCGCACACGACGCGGCCTCCTCGCGTGATCGCGAGCACCTCTTTTTTTCGCGTCTTCTGCGATCTCCGTCCGCACGGGGCCTCCAGCGTCCCCGAGAAAAGGCGGCGACAGGCTTGCGACCGCCTCCGCGTCGGGGTACGGTAGGTGCCTCACGAACGTCACTGGCCCTCGACACGACGCTTTCTTTCCTCCCTCCACTCGGAGGGGGACGGGCTCGCCTCGAACGACTGGCAGACGCAGCGTGTGCTGGCGCGGACTGACCCGCGCGGCACGTCCCCGTTCGATCGCTACGGCTTCGTCGAATGGTCGGCAGAGATGGCGCGCAGCGCGCGAAGGAAGCCGTGAAAGCATCATGTCATGGGAAATCGTCTCTACGTAGGCAACCTCTCCTACAGCACCACCCGCGAGACCCTCGAGCAGGCGTTCTCGGCTGCCGGTGAGGTTCGCGAGATTGCGATGCCGACCGACCGTGAGACCGGTCAGCCGCGCGGCTTCGCGTTCGTCACGATGGGTTCGGCGAGCGCGGCGACGAACGCGATCTCGCAGCTCAACGGGGTGATGCTCGACGGCCGTACGCTCAAGGTCAACGAGGCCCAGGAGCGTCCCCCGCGTGAGGGTGGCGGCGGCGGCGGCGGCGGCCGTGGCTTCGGCGGCGGCGGCGGTGGCGGCTTCGGCGGCGGCGGCGGCGGCGGTGGCCGCGGCGGCTACGGCGGCGGCGGCGGTGGCCGCGGCGGTCGTGGCGGCGGCGGGCGCGATCGTTACTGATCGGTAACGGCCGATCGGCCACGAGCGGCGCGGCGGTTGCCAGAAGGCACCGCCGCGCCGATGCGTCTTTACATCCCCCACGTCCTTCGGGACGCGCAGAACCCCAAGCGAAAGGCAAAGCCGCATGCAGAGGCAGGGAGCGCTGAAGCGCCAGAAGGAACGCGCGCGTCAGGAAAAGCAGCGCGAGAAGACCGCGAACAAACTCGAGCGTCGCAAGGAAAAGGACACGCGCGATACGCACGCGCCGGGTGAAGATCCGGACATCGCCGGCATCGTCCCGGGGCCCCAGCCGCCTCCGGTGGACTGAGCTCGCGAACGCGAATCACCCGCTCTTCTGCGCCTCTCGCGCGCCCTCCGCGCGCTCGCCTGCACCCGAAGCTCGACCTCCCATTTGTGCGGGAGCGGAGCGTCGTGATACGCACCCTCCCATGCGGAACGTGAGACACGTGGGAGTCGTGCTCGTCCTCGGAGTCGCGGCGTGCGGCGGCGCGCCGGGCGCCGGCGGGGCGAACCCCGTGACCACGACGGCGGGTTCTGCGGAGAAGGCGACGAAAGGCGCGGGCGAAGCCGGGGACGCGATCCCGAAGGCACCCGAATCGCAGCAGCCGAACCGATGCGCGAAGGGTGGGCCGTTTCCGGCGCTCTCGGCGACGCCGAAGCCCGCGACAGAGCCTACGCCGCTCCCGTGCCGCGCAAGCGACAAGGCGGCCGAGAGCTCGGTCGCCGCGGAGATGCGGGCGCAGTTCAAGCCCACGCGGCCGGGCAGCACGCTCGACGTCTCGTTCGGATGTGACGGGCTCGATCAGCCCATTGCGAAGCTCGTCTACGAGCGAGGCGCCGGGCACGGCAACCAGCTCGAGATCGTGCAGATCTCCCGTTCGGATCCCGCGGCCGCGTCGTACGACGTGATCGGGATCCGTGAGCCGTCGCCGTTCATGAGCAACCCGAAGACGCCTCCGTTCCAGGTCGTGCGCGCAAAGGTCCCGACCGACGCGGTGCACGCGAGAATGCCTTTCGTACGCGCGGCGCTCCGGACGACGCTGCGCGAGGTCCTGCCGAAGTCGGGGCTCACCGGGTACGCGGCGTTCGGCTCGTCGTCGACCATGCACGCGCTCGTGCGTATCGAGGATGCCGCGGGGCGATCGATCGAGAAAAAATACTCGGACGCGATCGACAGCGACGGCCAGGGCCAGTACCTGCCGCTCCTGCGTGCCGACGCGGAGATCCGGCAGATCGTCGACAAACTTCCGTGGCAGGACGGCCCGGCATCGGGCGACGAGCTCGAGCTCTTCGAGGAGCGCTTCCTCGCGGCGATGGTCGAGTCCCCGGCGCAGGACGCGTGGTGGGTGCGTGCTGCTCATCTGGAGCTCGCCGGCCGCGCCGGGGCACGATCGCTCGTGCCGTCGATCCTCGGACTGCTCGACACGCCTCGTCCCGAGGGGCCTTCCTCGGACGCCTGGGAGCGGAAGCAGGAAGCCGCGATGGAGGCGCTCGCGAAGCTCACGGGGTGGGACCCGCGGAAGGACGCAAAGGGCGCGACGCGCCCGATCGAGGCGGCGGCGCGTGATTTCGTGGCCGAATGCGGAAAGGTCTCGCCCGCGGCGCGATGACACAAGCGCTCGGTCCGCTCCTCGGGGGGCTCTCGCTGGTGCTCGCGCTGGGCTTCGTGCTCGCGCGCGTGCGGGGCCTCGGCGCGCGCGAGGCTGACGTGCTCAATGGGCTCGTCGTCGACGTCACGATGCCCGCGCTGCTCTTCGCCGTGCTCGCGCGGGACGGCATGGCGTGGGGCGCGGCGCGCGTGCTGCCGTGGTCGGCGATCGCGCTCCTCGCCTCGCTCGGCGTGGGTGCTGCCGTGGCGCGGGGCTTCGGCCTCGATGCGCGCGCGATCGGCAGTGCGGGGATCGTCGCGTCCTTCAGCAACACGGGTTTCCTCGGTTTGCCGCTCCTGCTCACGTTGTTCCCGGGCGACGCGGACGCGAGCTCGGCGGCGATGATGATCGACCTCGTCATCACGACGATCCTGCTCTGGACCCTGGGCCAGGCGTACGCCGAGCGCTTCGGCCGCGGCGCGAGCTTCGACGCGAAAGCCGCGCTCCGCATCTTCAAGAAGCCGCTGGTCCTTGCCGTCCCGCTCGGCGCGCTCGTGCACGCGCTTCACCTGCCGATCCCGCCGTTCTTGCTCACCACGCTCGAAGGGCTCGGGCGCACCACGACGTACCTCGTGTTCCTCTCGCTCGGCCTCTCGCTCGACGTGCGCGCTCTCTCGGGCCGCGTCGCGCCGGCCATCGCGATCTGCGCGGTCAAACTCCTCTTCGCGCCGGCCGTGGCGCTCCTCTGCGTCCGCGTCTTCTCGGTGTCCGAGCCGCTCGCCACGGTTGCCGTGCTGCAGTCGGCGATGCCCTCGGCGCTCGCCAGCGTGATCATCGTCGCGCTCACGGGGTGTGATCGTCCGCTTGCGGCGGCGGTTTGCACTCTGGCGTCGCTCGCCTCGATGGCGACCTTGCCTCTGGTCGCCTGGATCATCGACGCCACGCGGCCCTGAGAGGGTGCTCCACAGGCTGCTGCGCGGCTCGATGCGTCGGTCGGCCTCGCTCGACGTACAGTGTACGCCTCGCTCGGCCTCCCTAGCCTCGAGCCGCTCGCTACGCCTGTGGAACACCCTCCGAGCCTGCTAAGGTCGCGGCCGTGCCGAACCCGAACTACATCACGCCCGAGGGGGCGCGTCGGCTCTCGGAGGAGCTCGGCCGGCTCCGCTCGGTGGACCGACCGCGGATCGTCCAGGAGGTCGCGGACGCGGCCGCGCAGGGCGATCGGAGCGAGAACGCCGAGTACATCTACGGCAAGAAGAAGCTGCGCGAGATCGACCGCCGCATGCATTACCTGACCAAACGGCTCGAGAGCGCGGTCGTCGTGGATCCGAAGGAGCAGAAGGGGGACAAGGTCTTCTTCGGCGCGGCCGTCGAGGTCGAGGACGAGGACGGCAAGCGGCACACCTATCGGATCATCGGCGAGGACGAGATCGACAGCAAAACTGGGCACATCAGCTGGAAGTCGCCGGTGGGCCGGGCGCTGCTCGGCAAGAGGCCGGGCGATGTGGTGACGGTGCGTCGTCCGGCGGGCGACATCGAGATGGAGATCGTGAGCGTCAAGTACACGTGAGGTGATACGATGTCCGCGTTTTCCGTCGTAGCGTTCTGCCCGACGGACCGGAGCCATCGATGCCGCCGCGTGCCTTCTTGTCTCTTGCTTCCCTCGCGTTCGTCGCTGTAGGCGCTTCTGCCGCGCTCGCGGCGCCTCCGCTGCCGCCGCCCGCGTCGAGCCCCCCGCCAGCGTCCCCGGCCACGCCGGCTGCTGCTCCTGATGCAGCGTCCGCACCCGCCGCTGCGCCCGCGCCCGCCACGCCTGCGCCCGCGCCCGATTCCATTTCCGCGCCTCCACCTCTCGCCGCGCCGCCGCCAGCGCCTCCGGGCGCCGCGCCTCCTCCGTGGATGTGGCGTCCGCCTCCGCCGGCCTATGGGCTTTATCCTGGCTGGAGGCTCGAAGAGGATCGGCCGTCGAAGGAGACGGACGCGCGGACGTGGTACGGCTGGCAATCGCTGATCGGGGTCATTCCCTCGCACGCGCTCTTCGCGTTCAGCACCTTCGACAACGACCTCGAGTTTCTCATGGTCGCCGGCGTCCTCGGGCATTGCTTGACCTCGCCGATCGTGCACTGGGCGCACGGGAACGTGGGGCGTGGTTTCCTGAGCCTCGGGCTCAACGCGACCCTGCCGCTCGCGGGCATGGCGCTCGCATTCGAGACCGGATCGACCGAGATGCTCATTGCGGCGGGGCTCATCACGATCGTGGGCTGGCCGATCGTCGATACGGTCGCGCTGAGCTACGAGGAGGCTCCGAAATCGAAGGACAAGAGCACGAGCCTGATCCATTCGTTCGGGGTCGTGCCGATGATCGACAGCGATACAAAGGGTTTGTCGCTCGTCGGCCAGTTCTGACGAATGATTTCGGTATGGCTCCCCGAAGCGATCCTTCCGCCCGCCCCCCGTCTCCGCGCGACGCGGCCGTGACGATCCTCCGGCCGCGGGACGCCGAGGGCGCCCTGCATACGTTCGTCGCGGTATTTCTCACGGCTGCCGGGATCTGGTTGTCCTCGCGTTCGTCGTGGGCCGCGTGGTTCGGCGGACAGATCGTGTTCGCGATCTCCTTCGTGAAATGGTTCTCCCTGCTGCATGAGGCCGGGCACCACACGCTTTTCGCGACGCGGGGCCTGAATACCCTCGCCGGCCACCTCGCCTCGGTGATCTCGGTGCTCCCGTATACGAGCTGGAAAGCCATCCATCGCATGCACCACAAATGGACCGGCTTTCAGGACAAGGATCCCACGACATCCTCGCTCGTCCCGCGCCCGCTCGGCGCCTTCGAGCGCGCCGCCATCAACATCGCCTGGCGAGCCTGGATCCCGCTGTTTTCGTTCCTCTACCGGGCACAGAGCTTCTGGCACCTGCCGCGCCTCTTCCGGCTCTTCCCCGATGCACGCGCCCGCCGCGCCTTCGTCGTCAATGCGATCGCCTTGCTCGCGCTGTATGCCGCGGCTTTCGTGTTCGTTGGACCTCTGGCGATGCTACGGCTCTTCGGGCTCGGCCTCTTTCTCGGGTTCGCGTGGATGGACGTCATCATGTTGAGCCAGCACACGCACATCCCGCTCGAACTCTCCCACGGCGCCGACGTCGCGCCGATTCCCGCGCCCGAGCAGGCGCCGTATACGCGTTCGCTGCGGTTTTCGTGGTTCCTCTCGACGTTCGTGCTGACGGGATTCGACGCGCACGAATTGCACCACGTCTTTCCTTTCGTGCCGGGCCCGCGCCTTCGGAACATCCCGTGGACGCCGCCGAACGAGGCGCCCGCGTGGGCCTGGATTCGCGCGGCCAAGGCCGTCCCGGCCGAGGTTTTTCTCTTCAAGAACCGGAGCACCTCCGGCCTCTCGATCTAGACCCGTGGAACCCGTGGCGCTCTCTCCGCTCGCTTGTGCCGGGCTCCTCGTCGGGAGCTTCGTCCTCGGCGGCGCCTGCCAGTCCGCGTGGTTCGCGCACCCGCTCTCGAAACGTTTCACGCGTCCGCTCGACGGCGGATGCACGTTCCGGGGGCGACGCATCTTCGGCGACAACAAGACCACGCGTGGCTTCGTGGTCATCGTGCCCGCGACCGCGCTCGCCATGGCCGGCCTCGGGACCGCGGCTCCGCGCCTCGGCCTCGCCGTGTGGCCTCTTTCGTTGTCCGGGCTTTTTCTGCTCGGTGCGGTCTCGGCGCTCGGGTTGATGCTCGGGGAGCTGCCGAATTCGTTCGTCAAACGTCAGCTCGACGTCGAGCCCGGCGCGCCGCCGAAGCATCGCGTGGGACGCGTGATCTCGGCCGTGGCGGATCGGCTGGACTCGGTCGTGGGCGCGCTCGTCGGCGCATCGTTGGTGGTCGAACTATCCTGGAGGACGGCGTTTTACTGCCTCCTGATCGGGCCGCCGATCCACGGGCTTTTCAGTGCCCTTTTGTGGGTGCTGGGCGTGAAGAAGAGGGCAGGATGAAGGGGCGCGGGGGGATCGAGGGGATGCTGCGGAGACGGCCGTTCGTGCGTGGGTTCGACGGCGTCGACGACGTCGCGCTCGTCGGCGGGAAGGGGCGATCGCTGCAGGAGCTCCGCGCCGTGGGGGCACCAGTGCCCGAAGGCGTGATCCTGACGACCGCGTTCTCCGCGGCGCTGACGGACGAGGGCAAACCCGTGCCTGCGCGCTGCGTGGAGGCGCTCGACGAGGTGCGCCGGAGGCTCGGCGGTGGCCCGCTGATCGTGCGGAGCTCGGCCGTCGGCGAGGACGGGACGACCGCGGCTTTTGCGGGGCTTCTCGAATCGATCTTTCCGGTCGACGGCGCGGATTCTGCGGCGCTCGTCGCGGCTGTACGGCGCTCTGTGGCCTCGCGCGCGGCGCTTCGCGTGCGCGCGTACGAGGAGGCCCGCAAGGTGCGTTTGCAGGGCGTCGCCGTCGTCGTACAGCGGCTCGTTCCCAGCGCGGCGGCCGGCGTTCTTTTCACCGACGGCGTCATGCTTCGTGGCGAATGGTGCCGCGGGCACGGGCAAGCGCTCGTCGACGGCGCGATCACGCCGGGCGCTTTCCGCCTGGATCGCCGTGCTTCGGAAGGCACGCGGCGCATCGCGCACGTGGAGCGTTTGCCGGAGGACGGGAGCCCGTTTCCGCTGACGAACGATGCCGCGCGTGAGCTCGTGAAACACGCGACCACGCTCGAACGGCGGCGAGGCCTCTCGCTCGATGTCGAGTGGGCCGTCGATCCCGAGGGCGCGCTCTGGATCGTGCAGGCGCGGCCCGTCACGGATCGGCGCACGTTCCTCTGGTCGAACGCGAACATCAGCGAGAACTTCCCGGCGCCGGTGACGCCGCTGGTCGTCTCATTCGCCCGCGCGGGGTACGACGCGTACTTCCGCAACCTGGCACGCGAGTTCGGCATCGAGGACGCGCGCATCGCGGCCCACGACGAGGCGTTCCGGGGCATCGTCGACGCGCTCGGCGCGCGGCTCTACTACAACCTCTCGCACATCCACGCGGTCCTCCGGCTCATGCCGTTCGGCGACTGGTTCGTGGACAGCTTCGACGTCTTCGTCGGTGCAGGCGCTTCCTCGCCCGAGGGGCGGCGCGTGACCGACGAGATCACGGCGCTCGGCCGCGTGATCACGCACGTGGCGCGCGCGTATCGTGATCTGCCGGCGCGCGTGGCCCGCTTCGAACGTGCGGTCGACGACGTCGCGTCGCGTTTTCATCCGCGCGAGGTCGCGACGATGCCGGAGCGCGCGCTTGCCGAAGGACTCGAAGCGATCCTCGACGTGCGGCTGCGGCGCTGGGTCGACGCCTCGCTCGCCGATTGCGCGGCCGCCGTCACGTACCGGGCGCTGCAAGCGCTGCTTCGCGTGATCGATCGCGACGACGCGGGCGCGAGCGTGCATGGCACGGACGATCCTGCGGCGCGGCATCATGCGCTTCTGAAGGGGCTCGACGTCGCCGGCGCGTGGTCGCTGCGTTCGCTCTGGGAGCTTGCGGTCGTGGTGCACGCGGATGCACCTGCGCGGGAGGCGCTCGCCACGTGTGGCGGGAGGTTTGCCGTGTTTCGCGGTGCGCTCGATCCGGAGCTCGGCGCGCGTGTCGATGAATGGCTCGATCGGTTCGGCTTTCGCGGATCGGGCGAGCTCTTGCTCACCGAGCCCTCGCTCGCGGAGGAGCCCGACCGCCTCTTGCTGCTGCTCTCGCGGTACGTGGAAGCCGTTGGAGATCCAAGCATCGAGAGCCCCGCGCGTGCCTTCGAGCGCCAGCGGGCCGAGCGGGAGCGCGAGACAGCGCGGCTTCGCGCGCGGCTCACGGGACCTCGTCGCGCCTTGCGACCGCTCTTCGACGCGCTCGTGCTCGCGACGCAGACCTCCGTGCAGCTCCGCGAGCGCGCGCGATTTCGGCAGGCCTTGCTGTATACGCGCCTGCGCGGCGTCGCGCTCGCCCTCGGCCGGCGGCTTGTCGCGGCAGGCATCACGGACGCCGTCGACGACGTATTTTTCTTTCGGTTCGACGAGCTCGCGGATCTCGCGGCGGACCGCGCTTCCCCGAGCGATGTGCGTGTGCTCGTCGCGACGCGCCGCGACGAACATGCCGCGCTCTCCGCGCTCGATCTACCCGACGTCTTCACCCTCGCCGCGGGCACGTTCGTCGCGCCTTCCGCGCTCGAAACGTCTGCCGCACCCGCGCCCGATCTCTCGACCGACGACGGCGTTCTGCGCGGCGTCCCGGCGAGCGGTGGCCGCGTCTCGGGGCGCGCCGCGGTGCTCGGAGGCCTCGCGGATGCGGCGAGGCTCGCGCCCGGCGACGTGCTCGTCGCGCGACAAACGGATCCCGGCTGGGCACCGCTGTTTTTCCTGGTAAAGGGCCTCGTCCTCGAGCGTGGCGGCATGCTCTCGCATGGTTCGATCCTCGCGCGGGAGCTCGGCATTCCTTCGGTCGTCGGTGTCCCCGAGGCGACCACGCGGATCTCCCACGGGCGCGACATCGTCGTCGATGGAGACACGGGACATGTCCGATTCCCCTGAACACGAGCGGCTCGACGTGGGCCCGTGGGCCTGGGACTGGTTCTGCGAGCGCGTGCTCGCGTCGTGGTATCTGCTCGTGCCTCTTGCGCTCCTGATCACGCTCGCGGGCGGCGCAAGGAACATGCTCGTCCGCGGCCTGGTGGCGTTCGTGTGCATCGTCGCGCTTCGGTTGTGGGACGACGTCGAGGACCTCGCGCACGATCGCCGTCACTACCCCATGCGTGTGCTCTGCCGCCTCCCTTCTTCGAAAGGGCCTCGGAGCCTCGCGTATGTCGGCCTCGTCGCCTCCTGCGTCCCCACCCTCGTGCTCGGCGGTGAGTACGCTCCTCTCGCAGGCGCCACCTTTGCCGCTGCGGCGGGCGTCTATGAAGCGCGCTCGGTGTGGCCCCACCTGCGTGTGGTCTTCGCCCACGTGATTCTGCTCAAGGTGCCCGCGCTCGCGATTGCGCTCGCGTTCCCCGCCATGCCTCCGCGCGTGGTTCTCGGCCGCGCTCTGGCGCTTTACGGCGTGGTTGGCTCCTACGAGCTCCTGCACGACGCGGAGGCGCGCCGCTCGCCTTTCGCGCTCGCGCTTGCCCTCGTCGACCTTGTTTGCCTCTGCGCCGGACTCGCCGTCTGGCTGCTTCACGACCGCATTTTCCCCTGAAGGACACGACGATGACGATCGAGGCCACGCTCCCGGAGACGAAGCACCGCATGGAAGACAATGCCTGCCCAGGCTGCGGCGGGCGCGACGCCGATTTCCTGATCGAAGCCGAGGACGACCTCACCGGTAAACCCGGCCGGTTCCGCTTCGTGCGCTGCTGCTCGTGTGACCTCGCCTATCAGCGGCCGCGCATCCTCCAGGACGACATCGGCGCCTATTACGACTCCGAGTACATCGCCCACCGCAAAAAGAAAGATTGGGGCGTGTTCACGCCTCTTTATGAATGGGGCATGAACGGCCACGATCGCCGCAAGGTCGAGCTTTGTGGTCGGTACGTCTCCCTGCGGCGTGGCATGCGCGTGCTCGACATCGGCTGCGCCGTGGGCAGCTTCCTGCAGATGCTCCGCCGGAAGCACGGCGCCGTCGTGACCGGCGTGGATTTCAAGGATCTCCGGGACAATCCGCTGCTCGAAGGCGTCGATTTTCGTCTCGGCGTCTTCTCCGACATCGACTTCGGCGACGCGCGCTTCGATCTGATCACGATGTGGCATTTCCTCGAGCACGATTACGAGCCGCTGCAGACGCTCACGCGCGCGCGCAGCCTGCTCGCGCCCGGGGGACGTGTCGTGATCGAGGTGCCGCGCCTCGATTCGGTGAGCTTCCGGCTCTTCAAGGATCGCTGGCCAGGGCTCCAGGCGCCGCAACACACGGTGCTCTTCGATTGGCAAACGCTCCGGGCGATGTGCGAAAAGAGCGGCCTTTCGATCGTTGACCACGTGCCCTGGGGCGCCTTCCCGGCCTATTTTTATCTCTTCGCGGGCACGGCGTTCCACGTGCTGCGTGGCAAGGGGCTCGACGTGGGCAAGGCGATCGGCCCGTATTTCGCGGGACAACTCGCGCTCTCCCCGGTCTTGCTCTTCGAGAAACAGCTCAACCTGGCCATGCAGACGATCGTCCTCGAACGGCCGGCGTCGGGGGCTTCGCCGTGAGCCTGAAGCGTATTCGGGGCCTCGTCGCCCTCCTTTTGACCATTGTCTTCGTCACGGCGCTCTCGCCGCTTTTCGTCCTCGTGCGTCTCCTCCTCGGCCGGCGCGCCGTGGCCGAAGGGCTCGGGGCCTGGGCCGCTTCCGTCGTGCTTCGCCTCTCCGGCGTCTCCGTCGAGGTGCGTGCTCCCGTGCTTCCGCTCCCGGAGCGCCGCGTGGTGTACGTCTCGAACCACACCTCGTCGATCGACCTCTTCGTGCTCCTCTCGCTACGCCTGCCGCGAGCGCGATTCTTCATGAAGCGCGGCGCGTGGGTGTTTCCGCCGGGCGCGCTCGTGGCGGTGTGTGTCGGCACGTTTTTCACGGTGCCGCAGACGTACACCGAAAAACGACGCAAGCTCTTCGCGGCCGCGTGCAAGGTGCTCCGAAAGACGGGCGACGCCGTGTATTTGAGCCCGGAAGGGACACGCGTGATTTCGGGCGGCGTCGGGCCTTTCAACAAGGGCGCGTTTCACCTGGCGGCGGCCCTCGGGGCGCCGATGGTGCCGGTGTACCTCGAGATTCCGCGGGCCGAGAATCCCGGAAAAAGCTGGGTCATGACGCGGACGAAGGTCATCGTGCACGTCTTGCCCGAGATCGACACGAGCGGCTGGCGGCCCGAGACCGCCCGCGAGCACGCCGACCACGTGCGTGGCATCTTCCAGGCCTTCGAGGCCGAGCTTGCCGCGCCAAACCAGCGAGCAGCGGCGTGACCGGCGAGCTCACGTTCCTGCCCCTGAAATTGCGCCGGCGCGCCGAGGCGCGGGGGGACGAGCACGCGCTCGGGTTTCTCGACGACGGCGAGGTTGTCTCGGCCTCGCTCTCGTTGGGCGCGCTCGATGCGCGCGTCGACGACGTGGCCGCTGCGTTGGTCGAGCGTTTTCCCGAGGACGCGCGGGTGCTCCTGCTTTTCCCGCCGGGGCTCGATTTCGTGGTCGCTTTCCTCGCTTGCCTTCGCGCGGGGAGGGTCGCGGTGCCCGCGATCCCGCCCGATCCACACAAGCCGGCGCGCAGCCTCGCGCGGCTTGGCCATCTCGTCGCGAATGCAGCGCCCGCGGGCGTGCTCACGACGGCCGTGATTTTGCCGTATCGCCCGATCCTCGACGAGACCGTGCCCGCGCTCGCGTGTTTGCCCTGGATCGACGTGACCGAGGTCCCACGCGCGGGCCGCCGCGTCGAGGAGCCGCGCGAGGATGGCCTCGCGTTTCTCCAATACACCTCGGGATCGACGGCTGCGCCGAAGGGCGTGCGTATTCTGCGGAGCAACCTCTCGCACAACCTGCACGTCATTCATGGCGTCGCGCCCATGATTCCGCGCGCCTCCGTGAGCTGGCTCCCTCAATTTCACGACATGGGGCTCATCGAGGGAATCTTGCTCCCGCTCGACGGCGGCTGGCCGGCTTGGTTGATGCCGCCGTGGGTTTTTCTGGAACGACCGCTGCGGTGGCTTCGGGCCATCGAGCGCTTCGGGGCGATGCGGAGCGGCGGGCCGAACTTTGCCTATGATCTATGCATGCGAAAAATCGATCCGGCCGCGCGCGAAAAGCTCGATCTCTCCTGCTGGGCCCAGGCGTATTGCGGCGCCGAGCCCATTCGCGCGAGCACGCTCGCGGCGTTCGCCGAGGCGTTCGCGCCGTCGCGTTTCTCCGCGGCTGCGTGGTTTCCCTGTTACGGGCTCGCCGAGCATACCGTGCTCGCTTCGTGCCGCACGCACGCGCCGTACACCGTGGAGCGCCTGTCGGCCGCTGCCCTTGCGCGTGGCGAAGCCGAGGAGGCGGGCGGCGAGCGCGCGATCGACGTCGTTTGCGTGGGAGAAATCCCGCCGCTCGTCACGGTGCGGGTGGTGGATCTGGAGACGCAGCGGCCGCTCCCGGACGGGCGTATCGGGGAGATCTGGCTCCAGAGCGGGAGCGTCGCCGATGGGTACTGGGGCGACGAAGAGGCGACACGTGGGGTGTTTGGCGCGACGCTCGCGGGGTCGGAGCAGACCTTTTTGCGGACGGGGGATCTCGGATATCGACGCGCGGACAAACTCTTCCTCGTGGGCCGGCAAAAGGACGTGCTCATCGTCCGCGGCGAGAATCATCACGCGCACGACGTCGAGCGTGCGGCCGAGGGCGCGCATCCGGCGATTCGGCGGGGATGCGTCTGCGCCGTGTTGCTCGAGGATGTCGCGGGGGGAGGGGAGCCGCGGCCCGTCGTGGTTTGCGAGGTCGACGGTCGGCTCGACGACGCCGGCCGCGCCGCGGTGAGGGCCGCCGTTCATCGCGCCGTGGCGTTCGAGCACGGGATCTTCGTGGATGTCGCGCTCGTCCCGAAACACACGTTGCCGAAGACGTCTTCGGGCAAGCTCCAGCGACGGGCGACCGAGGCCATGTTGCGCGCTGGTGAAATCGAAATGCCCGTTCGTCCGCCGCCGGCGCTGGAGGGGTCGCCAGGGGAGGGGAGTCGGCTGCGCGCGGCGCATCTCATGCTTGCGAGGGTCACGGGCCTTTCGCTCGACGAAATCGACATCGACGAGCCGCCCGCGCGGTTGCCGCTCGATTCGCTGAAGGCCGCAGACGCCGCGGCCGTGCTCGGGGATCTGCTCGGTCGCACGATTTCGCTCGACGTGTGGGGCGGCGCGCCGTCCCTGCGCGCCCTCGTCGAGGGAACGATAGCGCTCGATGCGCCCTGGATAAAGGATCTGGAGCACCCCCTGCCGCGCCCGAAACCACGTCGATCGGGCGGCGGCGTGATTCTCGTCACCGGCGGGACGGGGTTCGTCGGGCGCGCCGTCGTCGCCGAGCTCGTGCGTCGTGACAAACGAGTGCTCGTGCTGGCGAGGGGCGCGGACGGCGCTCGGGGTTTGGCCGGGGACGTCTGCCTGCCGAACCTCGGGCTCGGGGAGGAGCGTCATCGTGCGCTCGCCCGAGAGCTCGACGTGGTCGTGCACGTGGCGGGGGCCGTGAATTGGGTCTTGCCGTATTCGTCGCTCGCGCCCACGAATGCCTGCGGGACGGCCGAGGTGATCGCCCTTTGCGCCGCCGCGGGGGCGCGGCTCGTCCATGTATCCTCGCAGATCGTGTGTCACGACGGCGCGGCCGCGCCGGGGGCCGTGCTCGGCGACGACGAGCCGCCCTCGGCCCTTCGCGCGCGGCTCCCGCGGTTGCCGCTCGGGTATGCATCCTCGAAGGCCGTGGCCGAGCTCCTCGTGGATCGAGCGCGAAAGGAGGGGCTCTCGGCCACGATCGTGCGGCCTTCGCTCGTGCTCGGCGGGAAGGACGGCGAGGCGAGCGTGGACGACGTGGTGGCCATTTTGCTCCGCGCGTGCATCGAGGCGGGCGCGGCCCCGGACCTCGATTTGCCGTTTTCGGTTTGCCCACGGGACCACCTCGCCCGGGTCCTCGCGGATCTCGTCGATGCGGGGCCTCTGCTCGTCCACGTGGGGGACGAGTCACGCTCGCTCCGGGAGGTGGTCGCGTGGCTGGCGCTCGCGGGGTATGATGTCGCGTTGATTCCGTGGGAAGCATGGCTCGCCCGCGTCGAAGGAATAGGCCTTCATCGCCGGGGGCGATTGCGAGGGCTGTGGCCGTTTTTCCGCGCCGGCACATTGCGAACGTACGAGCGAGCGCGGCGCGCCGTGATATCGATCGCACCCGCCTATCGCGGGACCGAGCCCGTCGATCCCGCTTTCCTCGATGATCGCGTCGCCGCGTGGCAAGCGGCCTCCGCGCTTCCGCTCCCGCCCCGGCGCCGCGCGCGCGCGACCGCGGCGTCCCGCGCGCTTCCGGAGGCACCTCGGCGGGTCGTCGTCGACGGCGTATCGCGCGAGGTCACCTCGGCCCGCGTGATGCCCGCGATCACGGGCAGCGGTCTGTTGAGCCGCCTCGCTTGTGGTTTTTGCGATCGCCCCGTCGGCGTTTACCCCGCGATGTTGATGCTCGACGATGGCCGCGAGCTCGACGTCGTGCTCAAAGCGTCGGCCCGCGGTGACGAGCTCCGCGCCCTTTGCACCGACGTGGCGCGCGCTTCGAGCCCCACGCTCGCCGCCGCGCTGGAAATGCACGGCCATTGGCTCGACGTCGCATCTGCCCATACACGCGAACGTGCACTCTATGGCCTCGACCATGCGGAGCTCGCGCGCGTGCGGCCTCGCTGTTTTTCCCCGCACGACGACGCGATCGACGCTCCGCTCATCCTCGAACGATTGCGCGAAGGCGACCAGGTGGAAGCGCTCGACGCCGTCGCCGAGCCCTGGCCGCTCGATGCGGTGCGGCGCGCGGTGCGGGGACTCGCTCGATTGCATGCGGATTTGCAAGGCCCTGCCGCGGCGCTGTCCGTGGTGCCCTGGGCGCGGGCCGCCGGGACCGTCGCGGCGGAGCTCGTGCCGCTCTGGGAGGCGCTCTTCGGGCACGCGCGAACGCGCATCGACGCGGACGTTGCAGCTCTGGCGGCGCGTCTGCTCGACGACGTCCGTTGGGCCGATGCGCTCGCTGCGGTGCCGGCGACGCTGCTGCACAATGACGTCAATCCGCGGAACCTCGCATTACGACGAGGACCCTCGGACGCGGGGATCGTCCTCTACGACTGGGAGCTCTCGGCGCTCGGCCCTGGGACGCGTGATCTCGCGGAGCTTCTTTGCTGGACGCTTTCCCCGGACACGACCGCCGAAGAGGCGTTTGCCCTCGTGCGTGTCCACGCCGAGATGGTCGCGCCGGGCCTCGACGACGAGGCATTACGAGCTGCATTCGGCGCCTCGCTCGCGTGGTTCTTCCTGGATCGATTGACCACGTACACCGTGGTCTCGCCGGTGTTCGATCTGCCCTGGCTCGGGCGCGTGCTTTCGACGTGGCGTACGCTCATCCGAGGGTTTGCGCCTACAGAATGAGCTTCCGGGACCGCGCGGGATGCAATCAACGACCACGTACGCGGCGCGGCGTCGGTCGACGACGCCCCACCTCGGGTGTGACGGGACGAACCGAGGACGGGACGCACGAGGTGTCGCTGTCGCAGGCGGGGTTCGCCTCGTCGGGCGCGTCGGGCCCACGAACGCGCGGCTCGCGGAGGGCCGCACGCACGCTCTCGACGAGCACTTCGAAGCCCGCGCTCTTCGCGACAGAAGGCACCTGCAGGGCCTTGGCGAGCGCCGTGAGCACGTCTTGCCGCATGTCGGAGCAGAGCATCACGCGGGTACGACCGAGGCCAAAGGCGTCCCGGATCATTCGCACGAGAAGTCCCCCATCGACCTTCGGCATGTTGACGTCGATCACGACGAGCTCGCAACGCGTGGCTTTCACCGCCTGGAGCGTGCCGAGAGGCCCTTGATGAAACGTGACGTCGAGATCCGCGGCGCGGAGCCATCGCACGGCTTCCGCGCCGAACATCGGATCGTCGTCGACCAAAAGAATCCGCGATTCTCCCCCCATACAGAATGTAGTCGTTCACGACCGGAAGACGTTCGTCAAGTAGGTGCACGTACTACTTTCGTACCGCCTTCGACGAACGTTCCATTACATGTTCGTACGCTTGGAGTGGAGCGCAGGAAGTGTACGACTCGGACACAAAGCATTCATGACGTCGAATTCGCTGTCGAATCCGTGTCAGCCGATCCGGAGCGACATCGAAATGTCCGTCACGTGCATTCCCGAATCGATCCGGAAGGCGTCCTTGCGCTTGCCGTTCTCCACGAAGCCCATCCGCTGGTAGAGGCTCCGGGCGGGGAGGTTGTGCTCGAAGACGCCGAGGTCGATCCAGGCGATCTTGCCCGTGCGTTTCGCCCATCCGATCGCGGCCTCCATCAATTGCTGGCCGTGGCCCTTGCGCGTGTAGCCCCGCTCGATGCCCATGCCGAGGATCGCCCGGTGCATCTCCGCCGAGAAGCGCCCGCCGCGCAGCTCGAGGTGCCCCACGACCCAGCCCCGCACGGGCTCGACGAGCAGGAAACACCGGCCCCAGAGCGACTCCTCCAGCGCGCGCTCCCAGCGCTGTCGCGCATGCTCGCGGACGCTCGCGCGCTCGGGCGAACGCGAGATCGCGAAATGCAAGGAGCCCTCGCGTCCGCTCTCGGCCGAGTGGCGGACGATGTGATCGGAGAACCCGTCGAGGTCCGTGAGGTCCGCGAGGCGGATGAAAGGGCGGCCCGACATGCGAGATCCGCTCCAACGTGTACAGCGCTCCGGCTCAAGTCACCAGGGGGTTTGGAGGCAGTGCTCGGCTTTGCCGAGCGGAGCCCCAACCATCGCAAGGAGAACAGGGGTCGAGGTCGTCCGCCGCGAGGTCGAGGCCCCGGGTCGTCCGTTTTGTACTAGGCTCCGCCCGTGCCCCGGTTCGTGACCTTCGCGTGCCTCGCCTTCGCCCTCGCCGCGTGCGGCGGCTCCGACATGCCCGACCCGAAGGACGCCGTGAAGGCCTACGCCGACGCAGCCGCCCGCGGCGACGCCGACGCGATCCACGGCATGATGAGCGCGAAAGCCCAGCGGAGCCTGTCCCGCGAGGACGTGCGCCGCATCGTGGCCGAGGAGCGCAGCGAGCTCGCCGATCAGGCCAAGGCCCTCGCCGCGCCCGGCGTGACGATCAAAGCCCACGCCCGCATGCGTTACGCCGATGGCGAAGACGCGACGCTGGAGCTCGAAGGCGGCGTCTTCCGGATCTCGGCTGCCGACGCGCTCCCCGCAGGCGCGAAGACGCCCGCGCAGGCGCTCGAACAGCTCCGGCGTGTCCTCGCGCGGCGCAGTTATGCGGGCCTTCTGCGTGTGCTCTCGCCGTCCACGCGGAGCGCGATCGAGAACGATCTGCGCTCGCTCGTTGAGGGGCTCGAGCACCCGGAGGGCCTCGAGGTTCAGGTCTCCGGCGATCGCGCGACCGTGCAGGTGCCGGGCGGCCACGAGGTGAAGCTGCGTCGCGAGGCGGGCGTGTGGCACGTGGAGGATTTCGATTGATGCGCGCGCGGGTGAGCTCGGTGCTCCTCGTGATCGTGGCGCTCCTGCTCGTCGCGCTCGTACCGCGGCCGTCGCGGGCGTTCGGGGAGGAAGGGGCGTTCAACCCGCGGATCCTGCTCACGGGGACGGCGCGATGGGAGGGCGCGCGAACGACCGGACCCGCGCGCTGGTCCGAGGAGCTGACGCGGCGCACGAGCGCGCCCGCACGCCTTTCGCCCACGACGGTGCGCGCTGACGCGCCCGCGCTGCTCGCCGAGCCTTTCGCGATCTGGGGCGGCGAGGACGACGTGCCGGCCCTGACCGAGCGCGAGGTGCTTGGCATCCGGCGCTTCCTCGCACTCGGCGGCGTGCTCTTCGTCGACGACTTCGCGCCCGAGTCGGGCACGTTCGGGAAAGCCGCGCGGCGCGAGCTCGCCCGCGTCTTGCCCGACGGCGCGCCCATCCCGATCGGCACGGAGAACGTGCTTTTCCGATCGTTTTACCTGCTCCGCCGCGCCGTTGGCCGCGTCGAGGGCGAACCCAAGCTCGAAGCGATTTTGCGCGGCGGCGTGCCGCAGGTGATCTTCGCCAAGCACGACGTGCTCGGCGCGCTCGCCCGCGCGGCGAACGGGACGCATCCGTTCGTCGTGGTGCCGAACGGCGAGCCGCAGCGTGAGCAGGCCGCACGGCTCGCGGTGAACGTCGCGATGTTCGTGCTCTGCTCGAACTACAAGGACGACCAGGTGCACGCGCCCTTCCTGATGCGACGCCGCGCGGCGGAGCCTTCGCCATGACGACGAGCCTCGCGCCGTCGGGGGATCTCGCGCCGTCCTACCAGCTCCTCGCCGCCCTGCTCACGGTCCTCGGCATCGTGCTGCTCGCGCTCGAGCTCAAGCGCTCGCGGGGCTCGCGGCTGCTCGCATTCGCCACGGGATCCCTCGCCTCGCTCGGGCTGCTCTGCGCGGTGCTGCGGCCGGTGGCGATCCAGAGCAAGGGCAGCCTCGTGGGGCCACGCGTGGTCGTGCTGGCCGACGCGTCGCGCTCGATCGATTTGCCCGGGCCCGCGGGAAAGACGCGCCGGGAGGAGGCCGTGCGCGCGCTCGGCGAGCTCTCGAAGCACGGCGCCGAGGTGCGGCTCTACGGGCTCGCGTTTGGCAAAGGAGCGCCGACGCCGCTCACGGCCGCGCTCGCGAATGGGGCGGCCGAGGGAGCGTCAACCGGGCCGGAAGGTCGGCTCGGGCAGGCGCTGCTCGCGGCGCGGCCGATGCCACGATCGGATCTCGCCGGCGCGATCGAGTCGGTCGCGCGCGCGGCGGACGAGCGGCCCGCGGCGATCGTCGTGCTCTCGGATGGAAGGTTGGATCGGCCCGGGGAGGCGCAGGCCGGCGAGGCGATCCGCGCCGCGCTGGGGACGCTGACGGTGCCGGTGCACGCGGTCTCGCTCGCGACGGAGGCGCCGCGCGATGCGAGCGTGCGGGCGGTGCGAGCGGCAGGCGCGGCGGTCGCGCATCAGCCGCTCACGTTGCGGGTCGAGATCGGCTGCGCGGGCGGGCTCGATTGCGACGAGATCCCGGTGTCGCTGCGCGAGCTGCGCGAGAGCGGCGAGCCGACGCTCCTCGCGTCGGGCAAGGCGAACGCGTCTTCCGGATCGGCGACACTGGAGCTCGAAGTCACGCTCGACCGCGCCGGCGCGCGGATCCTCGAGGTGTCGATCGACGCGCCGGACGGCGACGCGGTGCCGGACAACGACACGCGGTACATGACGATCGACGTCGCGCGCGATCGCGTGCGCGTGCTGCACGTGGCCGGGCGGCCGACGTACGACGTGCGCGCGCTCCGCATGTGGCTCAAGGCGGATGCGTCGGTCGACGTCGTGGCCTTCTTCATCCTGCGCACGCCGACCGACGACGTGGTCGCGCCGTCCGAGGAGCTCGCGCTCATCCCGTTCCCGGTCGACGAGCTCTTCAGCGAGCACCTCCCGAGCTTCGACGCCGTGGTGCTCCAGGACTTCAACGCCGCGCCGTATGGCCTCGCGAAGCATCTGCGATCGCTCGCGCGGTACGTCGACAAGGGCGGCGGCTTGATCATGGTCGGCGGCCCGGACGCGTTCGTCCCGGGGAACTACGCGGGCACGCCGCTCGCCGAGGTCCTGCCCGTCGGGCTCGATCGTGGGCCGGATGCGCAGGGCGTGGACGTGGCCTCGTTCGTCCCGCGCACGACCGAGGCGGGACGCGCCGCGCCGGTGCTCGGGCCGCTCCGGGATCTCATCGGCGAGGAATGGCCCGAGATGCCGGGCGCGAACGTGGTCGGCGACGCGCGGCCGGGCGCGACGGTGCTGCTCGAGCACCCGACGCGCAGGACGCCGAAAGGCGGGCCGATGCCGATCCTCGCGCTTGGTGAGCACGGCAGTGGGCGCACGATCGCGCTCGCCATCGACGGCTCGCACCGGCTGCTCTTCAGCGCGTTCGCGGCGAACGCGGCGGGCCGGGCGCACGGCGCGTTCTGGGATGCGCTGCTCGGCTGGCTCATGCGGGATCCGCGCTTCGAGCCCGCGGTCGTGGAGCTCGCGGACGGGTGCATCGCCGGGGAGGACACGACCCTCACGCTCCGGCCGCTGCCCGGACAGAAGGGCGACGCGAAGATCACGATCCGCAAGCTCGGCACGGGCGAAGAGGCGCGCACGCTGTCGGCGAAGCTCGATGGCAAGGGCGAGCCGCTCTCGCTCGACGCGGGCAAATTGCAGCCGGGCGGCTACTCGGCGACGGTGGAGATCGTGCCGAGCGAGACGGGCGCGCTCTCGGACGGCGCGACCTCGGCGCAGCGCGGTCCGACGACCCGTCGGGACTTCGCCTGCGAGCGCGGCGGCGACGAGTGGGCGGACACGCGTCCCGATCCGGAGCGGCTCGCGGCCATTGCGGCGGCGACCGGGGGCAAGAGCGTGACGGTGGATCAGATCGGGAGCCTGCCGCTGCCGGCGGCGACGCAGATCGCGGCGGAGAGGCGGGTCTCGCCGCTCCTGCCGCCCTGGGCGTGGACGCTCGGGGCAGCGATGCTCGTCGGGGTGCACTGGATCGTGCGGAGGCGGGGCGGTTTGTCGTAGCCAGGCGAGGGTTTCGTCAGGTCTTTTTTTCGGCCGGCTGCCCGATCAGGAGCGCCTCGCGCTCGCGCTCGAGGCCCGGATCGCCTTCGGCGCGCAGCGACCACCCCGTCTTCAGCCCCAGGACGAACCACCCGAGCGCGAGCGCGCCCGCGGCGAACGTCGTGTCTCCAATGACGCGCAGCCACCGCAACGTGTCCATTCGCGGCGTCTGCAGGAACTCGGCCGAGCGCGCATACCACATCCCGTGCTCAACGCTGGCCCAAGTCTGGAGCAGTCCGAGTGGCAGGAGGCTCAGGAGCACCATCAACACGAGCCCGATGTTGATCGACCAGAACGCGAAGGAGAGCGCGCCGGTCTTCCACGCGCGGTGCGTCGACAAACCCTTCAGGCAGAACAGCATGAGGCCGATGCCGAGCATGCCGTAGACGCCGAAGAGCGCGGTATGGCCGTGGACGGGCGTCGTGTTCAGGCCCTGCATGTAATAGAGGGCGATCGGCGGGTTGATGAAGAAGCCGAAGAGCCCCGCGCCGACGAGGTTCCAGAATGCGACGGCCACAAAGAAGTAAATCGGCCACTTGTACGCCGCGACCCACGGCCTCGCGCGCGTGAGCGTGAGGTTTTCGTAGGCCTCGAAGCCAATGAGGACGAGCGGCACGACCTCGAGCGCGCTGAACGTCGCGCCGAGGGCGAGGATCGAGGTGGGCGTGCCCGTGAAATAGAGGTGGTGGAAGGTGCCGATGATGCCGCCCGAGAGGAACAGCACCGTCGAGAAGAGCACGGCCGAGGTAGCGGTCGCGACACGCAAAAGGCCCATGCGCGTGAAGAGGAATGCGATCACGACCGTGGCGAAGACCTCGAAGAAGCCCTCGACCCAGAGGTGAACGACCCACCAGCGCCAGTACTCGGCCATCGCGAGGTTCGTCTGCCGGCCCCACATGAGGCCCGCGCCGTAGAAGAGGCCGATCGCCGCGGAGGCAAGAAGGAAGAGCGCGAGCAGATTCTTGTTTTCGCCGCCCTTCTTGAAGGCCGGCCACATCGCGCGCCCGACCAAGAAGAGCCAGAGGAACAGGCCTACGAACAGGAAGATTTGCCAGAAACGGCCGAGGTCGACGTATTCGTAGCCCTGGTGGCCAAACCAGAAATTCGCTTCGAGCCCGAGCTTCTGCTGGATCGCGAACCACTGGCCGGCGAGGGAGCCGACGACGATGACGAGCAGGCAGACGAACAAGACGTTGACGCCCGCGCGCTGGAATTTCGGCTCGTGGCCGCCGACGGCCGGCGCCATGAAGAGGCCGGTCGCGAGCCACGCCGTGGCGATCCAGAAAATGCCGAGCTGCACGTGCCACGTGCGCGTGACGGCATAAGGCAACCACCGGTCGAGGGGGATGCCGTAGAAGCCCGAGCCCTCGACGCCGTAATGCGCGCTCACCGCGCCGAGCCCGATCTGCGCGACGATGAGCGCGGCGACGACCCAGAAATACTTGCGTGTCGCCCGCATCGAGGGCGTCGCCTCGAGGCCGACCAGCGGGTCACGTTCGGGATAGACGGGGTCCTCCGTCGGGCGGTGGCGCTGCGCCGCGAAATACCACGAGAGGGCGCCGATCCCGGCGAGCAAGAGGACGAAGCTCACGACCGACCACACGACGACCGCGCCCGAGGGGTGATTGCCGATGAGCGGCTCGGAGGGCCAGTTGTTGCTGTACGTAATGCTCGCCCCGGGCCGCTCGGTCGCGCACGCCCAGGCCGCCCAGAAAAAGAAGGCGTTCATGCGGCGCTGGCGCTCGGGGTCCTTGATCGTCTCGGCGGGAATGGCGTAAGCGTCGCGTAGCTCGGCCATCGCGGGATCGGCGCCGAACACTGCGGCGTAATGCTTCGATACCGCCTCGATCGCGCGGGCGCGGAGCGGGCTCACTGTGAGCGTGCCAGACGTCGCGTCGTAGGTGTTCGTGCGCATCTCGGCCTTGAGCCGCTCGATGAGCGCGGCGCGCTCCGGGGCGGGGAGGTTTTCGAAGGTGGTCCCTTTCTCGCCCTGCGCCCACACGTCGAGGATCCATGTCGCCTCGCGGTGCAGCCAATCCGCCGACCAGTCGGGCGCGACGTACGCGCCGTGCCCCCAGATCGAGCCGACCTCTTGGCCGCCGAGCGATTGCCAGACGTTCTGACCATCACGAATATCCTGACCCGTGAAGAGCGTGCGACCGTCCGAGGCCACGACGACGCGATCCGGCACCGGCGGTGCTTTGCGATAAATCTCGAATCCGAAGTAACCGAGGACCGCGAAGGAAAGGGCGATCACTGCGCCGAACGCCGTCCACAGCCTCGTATGACGCATTGGACACCTCCCGCGTCGAATGGAACCGTTGTGGTCGCACGGATGGCCAAGTTCGAGATCAAACGCATGTCGAATTCGAGCGGAGCCGCGGAAAAAACTCCGTTGCGTTGCGTCCGTCTCGTCGGATTCGATTGCGAGGAGCGGGCTACCGGCTCCCGCCCGCCTTTCGCGCGCCTTCTTCCTCGGTGGTCTCGGCGAGTTTGCTGCGGTGACCGCTCGACGGTTCCTGGTCTTCGGCCACGTTCGCCGCGGCGTGTCGGATCGCCGCCGGCGCGTCTTTCCGGATATGGATGTCGGGCTCCTTCATGGGCACGGTGCGGCGGGCTGCGCGTTCGCGGCGCTGGAAGGCGTACCGCTCGAGATCGCCCTCCTCCACGGCGCCCTCGGCGAGGAAGGGCTCGAACCCCTGCTCCATCCCCTCCGCGTGCGCGGTCTCGAGCTCACCGCCGAGGTCTTCGAGGGCCTTTTCGCCCATGATGGCCTCGATTCTCACGTAAAACTCGCTCTCCTCTGCGAAATGGTCCTGAAGGGCCAGCTCGACCTCACGGGCCAGCGAGCGCACGGTATCGACGTCGCCCTTGGACGTCGCGACGCTCCGAAGCTTGTTCACGAGGTCGACTTGCCGAAGGTAAGGCGGGCGCATGACGTCGAGGTCGTTCAGCGCCTCTGCGCACTCGGGATAAAAGATCTCCCGCTCGGCGCGCAAATGCGCGGCGAGCAGCGTGGCGAGCTCGCGTTGCAGGGGCTCGATCTCGGGCGTGCCGAGGTTCTTGTGGAAGCGCTGGAGAACCTCGACGATTTCGCGATGGTGGGATCGCAGCAGATCGGTCGCCTTCATATGCCCTCCCGATGCGAACGTATCGCTCCGGGGGCGGAGGCGGGAGCGGGAGGCGAAAGCGGAGGGGCCCAGCCGAATGCCTCTTCCCGAGGTGACCGATGTCCGCTATGGTGGATGGGTGTCCGCCATGTTGCCAGCTCCTCTTGACCTCGTCCCTGGACCGGACACCGGCCCCTCGCTCGTCGCCCACGAGGGGTGGCTGCGTGTCCATTTCGGCGGCGGGAGCCCCGCGCACGCCGATTTCCACTGGTTCTGGCTACGCCACCAATGCTACGTCGATCGGCATCCGCGGACCGGCGAGCGCACGCTCGATGCGTCGGAGGTCCCGCTCGGCATTCGCCCGCGGAGCGTGGGGCTCGATGCGCAGCGCCGCCGCGTGCTCGTCACCTGGGACGAACCCTCCGGCCGGCAAAGCAGCTACGACCTCGAATGGCTCCGCGTCCATGCCTATGCGCCGGGCCGCGTCGAGGTTGCGCCGCCGCCCTCGGACCTCGCGCGGGTGACGCTCGAAGCCGGTCGATTCCCGAACGTCGCCGCGCTCGTGAATGCGTGCCTCGACCGTTTGCGTCACGAGGGGCTTTGCGTGGTGCAGGGTTCGTCCGTGGCGTGGGGGCGCTCGCCCGAGGACGATACCGAGCCGCTCATCGAGGCGTTCTCCACCGCCGGCCTCGCCATTGTCGGCACGCATTTTGGTCGCGTGGAGGACCTGCGCACCGACAACACGACGAACCAGAACACCGATCAGCTCGGCTATACCGACGCGGGGATCGAGCTCCACACCGATCAGCCCTTCCTCGACGTGCCGCCGCGTTATCAGCTCCTCCAATGCATCCGTACGGCGGATGCCGGCGGAGAGAGCTTTTTCTGCGATGCGCTCGCCGCAGCGCGGTACGTCGCGTCGATCGACGCGACGGCCTTCGAGCGACTGACGACGCTCCCTGTGCGATTTCACCGGAAGCAAAAATCGTTCGAGCGGATCGTGGATTCGCCGCTGCTCACGATGAAGGGCCCGAGCGGCTTTCTCGTGCGGTATTCGTATTTCACGCTCGCCCCCTTTCAGGCCTCGTTCGCTGAAATGGAGGCCTGGTACCGGGCGTACACCCGGTTCGCCGAGATCGTACGGGATCCGCGGCACCAGGTTCGTCTCCGGCTCGAACCCGGGGATTTCGTGATCTACGACAACCACCGGATGCTGCACGGAAGGACGGCCTTCTCGGGCGCGCGGTGGGTCCGCGGGGTCTATTTCGATTCGAAATGACTCGTGCGAGATCGAGCGGCGAGGGGCGCGAGAAAGCGCCCCCCGTGCTCACGGGCATGCCTCGATTACTTGCTGCCTTGCCCGCCGGCGCCGCCCTGGCCACCCGCGCCGCCCGCGCCGCCTGCGCCGCCTGCGCCGCCCTGGCCACCCGCGCCACCTGCGCCGCCCTGGCCGCCTGCGCCGCCCGTGCCGCCGCCGGCACCACCGGTGCCGCCCGAACCCGAGCTCGAGCTGCTGGACGTCGTGTCACCCGTCTTCTCGTCGTCGCCGCAACCGGTCATGCCAGCCAGTGCGACCACGGCGAGCAACGAGCCAAAACCCAGGGCGAAAACCGAGCTTGTTCGCGAATTCTTCATGCAAGCGCTCCTCGACGTCCCAACACGAGGCAAGGAAGAAAGCGACCTCTGTCGTGACGTCCGCTAAAACGGATATTACGATGTGTTAACGGACGAGGCAAGCGCCTTGACGCCAAGTTTACGCGCTGCGTTCACGCGAGCCGGTTCACTTGTTGGGCTGCGGCGTGAGGCGGAGGTAGGGACGCACGGCGTTGTAACCCTTGGGGAATTTCTTGGCGATGACGTCCGGGTCCTGGAGCGAGGGGACGATGACCACCTCGTCGCCGTCCTTCCAGTTGGCAGGCGTCGCGACGGAGTGGTTGTCCGTGAGCTGCAGCGAGTCGATCAGCCGCAGGATCTCGTCGAAGTTCCGGCCGGTGCTCGCCGGATACGTGATCGTGGCGCGGACCTTCTTGTTCGGATCGATCACGAAGACCGAGCGGACCGTGAGCGTGTCGTTCGCCTGCGGATGAATCATCCCGTACAAATGCGAGACCTTGCGGTCCACGTCGGCGAGGATCGGGTAGTTCAATTTCGTGTTCTGGGTCTCCTCGATGTCGCTGATCCAGCGCCGATGCGAGTCGACGTCGTCCACGCTGAGGGCGATGGCCTTGACGCCGCGCTTGTCGAACTCGCCCTCGAGCTTGGCGACGGTGCCGAGCTCGGTGGTGCAGACGGGGGTGAAGTCCTTCGGATGGGAGAACAGGATCACCCAGGAACTGCCGGCCCACGCGTGGAACCGGAGGGTCCCCTCGGTGGACTCCTGCTCGAAATCAGGGGCGATGCTTCCAAGCTGCAGGCTCATGACGAGAACCTCCTCTTCCTGTGGGCGAGTTTGTCCACCATGGCGGACGGGTGTCCGTCATAGTGACATGGTGTCGCCGCTGTCAAGTCCCGCGGAGGCGGGACGGGCGCGTCTCCACGCGTCCTCGACGGTCGTTTCGTCCAGCGGGGCCATGAGGGAAACCAAGAACACGTGGGAAGGAGACACGACGAGCTTCCGCGTGCGCGCCACCATCATCGATTCGAGGGGCCTCCCGCGTGGATTCGAAGCATTGGTCGTACGGCGTGGCTGTGCGCTCCAGGGCTAGACTGCGCGCATCGGTCAGCGGGGCCAGGGCGCAGCGCATTCGCGCGCTGTGCGGGCGTTGGCTTCATCGGGCATCGAGCTGCCGACAGGGAAGGGGAACGATATGCGAGCCAAGTTCCGGTCTCACGTCCTCGCGCTCGGCGCAGCCCTGGGTTGGGTCGTGCTCGGGACGCCGCCGTCGATGGCGGCCCAACCCGAGGGAAGCTGCCCCCCGGGATGGGAACTCTGGACGGTTCGGAAGCTCGTCAACTTCGCGGCGCCGCGATTCGAGGACGCCATCCGAGGTACCGACAACAACGATGACAACTTCCTCTGTGTCAAGTTCGACAAACGCGACCCCCGCGTGTTCACCTACATCGACAACAGCCTTCCGGAAGAGGAAGACCCGTAGCGTTTCACGTGCCCGGGCGGCTCGTCAGCCTCCTCCACCTTTTCGACGCAGGGCGATTCCCACGCCGAGCAGGCACATGAGCGCGGCCCAGCCGACCATGTCGTCCTCCGACCCGCCCACCTCGCACCCCGCGCATCCGCCGCTGCTCGGCGGTTTGGGTGACGCCTGTGGCACGTCGACCGGCTTCGTATCGCCGGGACCGGGATCGGCGGGCGTGGGGGCCGCGCCGGCATCCTCGGGCGCTTCGGGGGCGGGGGGCGTCTGCGGCGTATCGTCGGGCGGCTCGGGGACGTCGGGCAGGGCCGGGAGGTTTTGGCCGTCCTTGAGAAGACGATATCGCGGCGGATCGCCGCCCATCGGGCTCGCCACGTACGGCGCGGGGACGGCGCTCGCGGGCACGTTTTTGGCGGCTTCGATGCGCGCGGCCTCGTGTTTCCGCGACGCCGAGTCGGTGCAGGTCAATCGTTTTTCGCACGTGGTGCCCGGAGTCCCGGCGCAATCGGCCTGGGTTCGACACGTGCCGTGGGCGACTTGTATGATGTGGCGGTGCGTTGGCCGGCGCTCGATGCAGAACGAGAGCCGCTCACATTGGCCGTTGTCGCACGTCTCGCCCACCTTTTCGCAGCTGTAGTTCAGCTGGCACGAGGCCTCGTTCGGCCCGTCCGACTCCCAGTGCAGACCCTTGGGGCAAGGCGTGGGGGGAGGCGCCTCGCAATAGGACGTCGAGTGGCGGACCTTCGGCACGTACCCGGCCGGGCAATCCGCGCGCATCGGCGGGATGCAATAAGGACCGTTGTGGCTCAGGTGCTTCTCGGTGCCTCTCGGACACGTGATCGGCATGTCGTGGACGACGTCGGCAATGGCCGCGGTCGTCCACGAAGCCACGCTGAAGCCAAGGGCAAGAGCCATCGCGAGGGGGCGGTGCATCGGTATCGTTTCCGTTCCGAAATGAAGGAGGAGCGCCATGATCCACCCGGCGCCGGGCCGCGTCAAGTTACCGGGCCGAAGGAGGCGGCGATCGCGGTAAGGACCTCCTCCGCGCAGCGTATGCCGAGCGCGTGCCCCGCGCCTTCGACGAAATGGGTGACGCAGCTCGGCAGCCGCGCGGCGAGCGCGTGGCCGACCTCGACGGGGACGTTGCCATCACGCGTGCCATGCCACAACGCGACCGGCGCAATCACGTCTTCCACGACGAACCCCCAGGGGCTCGCGAGCACGCGGAAGTCGTCCGCGCCGCCGCGCGGCCCCGGCCGCGCCGCCTCCGTCGCCCCCTCGAACCCCGCCACCTGGAGCCGTCGGTTCGTGAGGAGCTCCGCGTCCGGAGAGGTTTTCTTGATCATCCGCCGCGTGCTCTCGAGCCATTTGTCGAACCCGCGCTCCCCGAGGTAAGGCGCCATCATTCGACCCATCATCGCCCGAAGGAGGCGCGGCGAGCGGACCGCGAGCCAGAACAATGGGCGATTCAAGCCTCGGACGAGGCGCGCTCTTTGGTACCAGGGCTCGGCCATGGGGCCGGGGGAGGCGAGGAGGACCGCGAGCGTCACGCGATTGCGCAGACCGTGCGCCACGGAAAGGGCGTGTGGCCCGCCTCCGGATTCGCCGAGGACGGCGAATCGATCCACGCCGAGGTGATCCACGAGGGCCCCGACATCGGAGGCCCAGTCGACGAGGACGCGGTCGGGCTTGAAATCGCTCTTCCCGAGGCCCGGACGGTCGAGGCAGATCAGCCGGATGCCCTGCGCGCGCGCCACCTCGTCGTAGAGGAGCCCGGCGACGCCCGACACCGGGCTCCCCGGCATGTAGACGCAAGGGCGCCCGGCGGGCTCGCCGTATTCGTACCAGGCGAGGCGACGGCCATCGGGCAGCGTCATCGTCGAGACGGGCGGAATGGCGTAACGTTCGGTCATCGTCGTCCTCCAGGCCAGCGGATGCCTAAAGACATCTCATTCGTCGTGATGTCAAGCGTTCCTTCGGCATCCAAAGGGGATCATGCTCGAGCGCTTTCCGTCTCGGCTGCCTTTCTTCCGGCGCGTAAAACCGCTCGCCGCGTTGCTCCTCGGCCTTTCCTCGATCGCGTGCACGCCTCTCCTGCCTTCCCGTACGTTTCATGCGCCCGGCGCCCCTGTCGGCCGCGTCTCCGCGACGCTCGTGCCCGCGCCCGGCGTCCGCGCGGGTGGGCCCCACCTCGTCACGTTCGGCCTCCCATTGCCGCCGGAATCGCTCACGCGCTCGGGCCTCTCGACCGTGCGTATCCTCCGGGACGGCGTCGAGATTCCCGCGCACGTCGACGAGCTCACCCCTTATCGGGACATCACCGATCCCGAGCGCTCCGGACGCTGGGTCCGCGTCGCGCGGATCCAGCTCACCCATACCTTCCAGACGAGCCCCCCGGCGCCCGAGTCCGTCGTCGTCGAATGGGGCAGCTCGGAGCGCACGCGCGATGTCGCCGAGCTCGTCGAGCCGCGTCGTGGATTTCATTCCGTGACGGGAGGCAGCTTCGCGCCCGAGGACCTCGTGACCGAGCCCGAGGTTTACGTCGTTTTGCCCAAGGCGTTCCTCTCGCAAGGGGCGTTGCGCACGCCGTTCGTGCCGCTCGACGATCGCGTCGGCGAGGAAATGGATCCCCCGGCGCTCCTCCATGGCCGGCGCCTGCCGTGGCCGCTCGTGTACGACTTTGCTCAAAAAAACTATTTTTATGGTCTCCTGAACGAGCCGGTCGGCGACAATCCCTATCGGACGAACCTCGACAACAACGGCGAGGCGTGGCTTTACGATCGCGCGTCGGCGATGTTCGTCCTGTACCTCCGGGGCGGGTCGGCTCGGGTCCTACGCGAGGCCGTGCGGGCGTCGGTCTTTTACGAGCGGCTCCTCGTGCTCGCGCGGCAACATCGGGGCGATCCATCGGCGAAAGCAAGCCCTCTCGGGGCCTTCTTTTCGTGGCGCAAGCCGAGGCCCGACCCGAAGGACGCGGCCAAGGAGCCCGCCTGGGACCCGAAATACTCGTACGCCGAGTGTCTCGCCCTCACGCATTGGCTCACGGGGGATCCGCGTATCCTCGATAAACTCGACGCCGTGATCGCGGCCTTCGAGGACGTGCCCTCGCGCTGGTCGCCCGCGTATGCGCCCGTCCGCAAGAGCACGGGCGAGCGTCTGCGGGAGGCGTGGACGGAGAGGCACGTGGCGTTCAAGCTGCTCGCCGCGACAATCGCGTTCGAGCTTCGGGGGCGGGAGGAGGACCGCGCGCGGGTCGTTCGTATCGTGGAGGATTTGCTCTGGCATCAGGATCAGAGCCGCCCCGGGGGCTTTTTCGCGCGGGCTGGGGAGGTCGTGGACGGCGGGCTTTACCATTTCGGCACGCAACACGATCCGGACGAGGCCGGCGAGGAGCTGGTCGCTTCGCCGTGGATGTCCGCGCTGCTCGTCGATGCCATGGTGCGCGTTCATTCGTCCTGGGACGACCCGCGCATTGCCCGGTTCATCGTGCGCATGGGAACCATGCTCGCCGCGGCCTCGAAGGTGCGATCGCAGCCGGACGGCTCGCGGCTCGTCACGCCCGATTACCTGATTCGCGCGGACGGCTCCACGCACACCGATCACGACGGAGCCGCGCACGCGGCGGACGTGATGGGGGCGCTCGCCTGGGCGGATGCATTCGCGCGTCTTCTGGGCGAGCCGGATCCGCGGTTTCGTCGGGTGGTTCTGGGTTCGCCGGGGCTCTATGAGACGTTCGCGGGAGAGGTTTTCCAGAGGCCGGACGACTGGATGCTGCGGCCTTATCGGCGGTATGCGTGGATGTTTCGGACCTCGGCTGCGTTTTCGTTTGCGCTGGGGGCGCGGTGAGGGGAGCGGGAGCGGGAGCGCAGCGGCTCGGCGAGAAATACCGGGAGCACCTCGAGGCGCCGATGCCTTACCTGAATCTCTCGCAGGTCGAGCTGGAAAAACTCCTCCGCGAGCGTGTTTCACCTCCGCGTCGAAAATCCCCCTGCACCCTCCGACCGCATATACGCGCGCAGCGCGTCCCGCAGCGTCGCCCGCGTCGTCAGCTCCTTCAGGCCCGCGTCGAACGCCACCATCGTCTGCGCAACGGCCGCGCGAATCCCCGTGATCACCACGCTCGCCCCGAGCAGCCGCGTCGCGCCGACAATCCGCATGATGCGCTCGCCCGTCTCGGAATCGACGCTCTCCACCCCCGTCAAATCAAGGATCACCTGGCGGCACGAAGCGGAGCCAATCCGATGCAGCACCCGCTCCATGATCTCCTCGCCCCGCCGCGCGTCGAGCACCCCCACCAGCGGGACCGCGATAACCCCGTACCAGACCTCGATGATCGGCGCCGACAGCGCATGGATCACCTCCTCCTGCTGGCTGATGACCGCGCGCTGGTCGAGAGCCTCCTGCTCCCTGCGCTCCTGCTCGGCGCGACTCAAACGAACGAGCGCCTCATTCGCGTGCCGTAGCTCCGCCGTCCGCTCCTCCACCTGCCGCTCCAGCTCCCCATACAACCGCGCATTCTCGATCGCGATCGCAGCCTGCGTGCAGATGAGCCCCACCACCTCGACCCGCGCAGGCGTGAATGCTCCCCGCGCGAGGTCATTCTCCAGATAAATCACGCCCGAAAGCCGACCTTTGCCGATGATGGGCGCAGCCAGCGCCGAGCGCGGAGGCGCGTCCACGAGGTAAGGGTCGCGCCCAAAGGGGCCATCCAGCGCGCGATCCTCCAGGAGCACGCTCTCACGCGTGCGTGCCACGTACGCGAGCACGGTCGCAGGCAGATCCGAGCGTTGCCCGAGATCTCGCTCGATCGCCGTCGATGCAGGCGCGTCTTCCTCGCCAAACGCGCGCTGCTCCGCTTCGACGACGAGGCTGCCATCCCGCAAAAGGAGCAAGACCCCTCGCCGCGCGCCGGCGTTCTCCAGCGCCACGCGCAAGAGGGCGTCGATCAGTCGGGGCAGCGCAATCTCGCCCGAGATCGCTTGCGCCGCCTTGAGCACCGACCCGATGTCCAGGGCGTCCGCCGAAGGCGCAGGCGTGCTCGGCAAGGGCGCGTCGAACGTCTCGTCGCGCGCGACAAGCTCGGGATAGGCGCGGGCGAGGCGGCGCGAGGCAACGGTTGCGCCCCAGCGGGCATAGAGCCGGCGCGCCTCGCTGAGGTGAGCGCGCGCGAGCGTCGTTTTCCCGGCGTCCATCCAGTGCCTCGCGCACAGCTCGTTCGCGAGCGCCTCGTCATGGATGTAGCCGCCGCGATGCGCGAGCGAGATCGCAGTGTCGTAGAGCTCCGCCGTCACGAACCTGTCTTCGCCGCGGGCGCGGGCGAGCTCGGCGCGAACCAAGGCCGCGCGGGGGGCGAAGTTTTCCGGACAGATCTCCGCCCAAGCATCGAGCTTCTCCGCGTAGGCCGCGGCGCGCGAGAGCATGACCGCGCGCTCTTCAGGCGCGGCGCTCGTCGAGGCGCGCGTGAGCGCGAGGGCCGCGTAGGCGCGGAAAACAGGCGTGCCGTGCCAGACCGCGATGCTGACGAGCTCGGGGTTCGACTCGAGCACGACGCGCGCCGCCTCCTCGAAGGCGCCCTGGAAGACGAGCAAAAAGACGATGTAGAGCTGCGCGAAGAAGAACGCGCTTTCGTTCTTGATCCGGCGACACGCGGCCATGACCTCCTCGATGTCCACGAGGGGCCCGACAAGGCGGCAGGGGTCGTCTGTCTCGACCGAGAGGTTGTAGGCGATCTGTCCGGCCGCGCCGGCCATCCAGGTGATCGCGTCGAAGCGGTCGAGCTTGCGGATCGGCTGGTAGCTCTTCGCCTCGGCGATGATGTCCTCGATGGGCAAACCGCGCATGAAGCTGTTCGTGACGGCGTTGACCGTGTTGTAGAACGACCAGATGTACTGGCCTGTCTCCAGGCCCGCGTCCTTGCCCCTGATCAGCGTGTCCCAGCAAGCGCTGTAGCCGTCTCCCCAGTACTGGACGAAGCCACCCCACATGTTGCGGATCATCGCTTCGTTCTTCTTGTCGCCGAGCTTCTCGCCGAGCCTGACAGCGATGCGGCCAAGCTCGTAGCCAAGCTTGATATGGCCGCGGACGCACAAGAGCATGCCGAAATTGATACAGCCGTAGGTCGTGCTTCGCGACAAACCGTGGCGGTAGGACAGCTCGAGGATCTTGGCGATGCTGATGCTGAAGTTGTTTGTCGCGAGGAAGTACGTCGGCGCGAACAGCTCCTCCAGGACCTCGAGCAGCGCGGCGATCTCGGGGTCCTCGAGCGGCGGCAGGTTGAGTAGCGCTTCGGGCGAGCGCTCGACGACGAGGTCGAGTGTCACGCGCATCTGCTCCTCGAGCGTCGCTTCGTCCGGGAACGCGGGCAGGTCGAGGCCGAAGGAGTGCATCACCACGAGCCCCTCGGCGAGCGCCGCGGGCAGGTCGTTCTTGAGCACCTGCGCTTTCATCTTGAGCCGCAGGATCTCGGTTCGAGCGAGCCTCGTCGTGGCGCGCTCAAGGGCCTCTCCGAGCGCGGCGAGCGCGTCATCGTGATGGCCGAGCAAGGACAGCGTGACGCCGAGCTTCCTCGCGTAGGCGAGGCGGAGTTGATGCTTCGACGTCCAGGCATCTTCGGGGAGGCATTGCAGGCCGAGTTCGAGGAAGCTGCGCGCGGCGCCAAACGCGGCGGATTCTTCGGCTCGCGTGGCGGCGACGAGGTTCATTCGGGCGAGCGTCTCGCGTTCGTGTGGATCGTCGATGAGCTCGAGCGCGCTGTTCAGGTGGCCGACCACGTCGAAGAGGTTGCGGCTCTCGGACAAGGGCGTGCTCTCGGCGAGCAGCCTGCCGATGCGCAGGTGGAACGCGGGCCGGCCTGCGACCGGGATCATCGCGTACGCGCCTTCCTGGACCTTGTCGTGAGCGAAGCGGTAGCCGCTCCTGCCCGGGATGATGAGCCCTTCAGCGGCGGCGGGCTCGAGGCGGCCGTAGGCCTGTTCGTGCGTACATTCGAGCACGGTGGCGAGCACGCCGAGGTCGAACTCGCTCCCGATGGCGGCGGCGAGGCGGAGGGCTTCCTGCGTGGTTTTCGGCAGGCGGGCGATGGTGCGCACCATCAGATCGACGACGTTTTCGCTGTAGGCGAGCTCGTCGAGTCGTTTGAGGTCCCAGTAAAAACCCGTCCCGGGCTTGAAGGTGAGCACGCCGTGGTCGCCGAGCGAGTGCAAGAAGCGGCGGACGAAGAAGGGGTTGCCGGCGGTTTTTTTGAGGATGGCGTCGGCGAGCGGGCCGGTGTCCGAGCGTCGCAGGCTGTCGCTGAGCATGTCGACGATGTGCCGACGCTCGAGCGGGCCGAGGACGATGTCGCAGACGGAGAGGCCTGCGCGTTTGTGCTCTTCGAGCGCCGCGATGAACGGGTGGGCGGGGGAGACTTCGTTGTCGCGGTAGGCGCCGCAGAAGAAGAACGACTCGAGGGAGTCGTCGGCGAGCAGGGCGCGCAGGAGGTCGAGGCTCGCGAGGTCGATCCACTGCAAGTCGTCGAGAAAAAACACGAGCGGGTGGGCCCTGCGCGCGACGACCGAGACGAACTGCACGAAGCATCGGCTCAGGCGGTTTTGCGCCTCGACGGGTCCGAGCGCGGGCACGACTGGCTGCGGGCCGAGCACGTGTGCCATCGAGGGCAGGACGTCGCAGATGACCTGGCCGTTTTGTCCGAGCGCCTCGAGCCATGCGCGCTGCCAGGCTTGGATCCGCTCGGTGCTCTCGGTGAGGATCTGCCGCACGAGGCCGTCGAAGGCCTGGATGACGGCGCTGTAGGGGGTGTCGCGGTTGAACTGATCGAATTTGCCGCTCGTGTAGTAGCCCTTCGCGCGGGCGAGTGGCTTGAGGATCTCGTGCACGAGCGCGGATTTGCCGATGCCCGAGTAACCGGAGACGAGGACGATGGAGCGTTCGCCGCCGAGCGAGCGTGTGAAGGTCGAGGTGAGCGCGTCGATGTCGCGCTCGCGACCGTAGAGCTTCTGGTGGATGCGCAGCCCGCCTTCGTGGTCGTGCTCGGCGGGCGTGAAGAGGGAGATCGTGCCGAGGGTCTTGAGCTCGTGGCTACAGCGGCGCAGGTCGACGAGCAGGCCTTCGGCGCTTTGGTAGCGGTCTTCGGCGTTTTTCTCGAGCAGCTTGAGGATGAGACGCGAGAGGGTCTCGGGCACCGAGCTGTCGATGTGCGCGGGGGGTTTGGCCTGAAGGGCGAGGTGCGCGTGGATGAGCTCCATGGGCTCGCGGGCTTCGAAGGGGCGACGACCGGTGAGGGCTTCGTAGAGGATGATGCCGAGGGCGTAGAGATCGGCGCGGTGGTCGACGCTGCGGTTCATGCGGCCGGTTTGCTCGGGCGCGGTGTAGGGCAGGACGTCGTGGAGGACCTCGTACGCGTAGAGTCGCTCGTGTGCGCGCGTGACCTCGGCGTCGACGCCGGAGCCGGTGAGCTTGAGCGCGCCTGCATCGCCGACGAGGATGTTCTGGGGGCGGACGTCGCGGTGGGTGATGCCGCGTCCGTGCAGGGCGGCGAGGGCTTCGGCGATCGCGGTGGCGATGGCGAGGGCCTCGGAGACGGGGAGCTTGTTGCCTGGGCGCGCGGCGAGGGTGTGGGCGAGGGTTTGGCCTGGGAAGTGTTCGCGTATGACGACGAGGCTGTCTTCACGCGCCTCTACGCCGAGGACGGAGACGAGGCTTTGCGAGCTGAGCTGCACGAGTTGCGCGTACTCGTGTTTGAATCGCGCGATCTCGGCGCTCCGGGCGCGTCCGATGGACAGGCTTTGGAGCACGACGGGCAGGCCGTCATGCACCCGCCGCGCGCGAAACGTCTTCGCGAACGGCGTTACTTCCACGCGTTCGAAGGCTGTATACCCTGCAATGTCGAGCATCAAGAAGACCACCGAAGAGTGACCGAGGAAACGTCTCGGGCAGGTCGGGGCGATGCCCTCCGCTCGAGCGAAACAACGAGCCTACCAAACTTTGCGGGATGATGCGTTGAAGTAGTTGAGCCATTCAAGGCGTATGCTTGGCTACGTGCCCCGCAGCGTCGGCGCGTGCGGCCGAGGAGCGCTGGTGAAGGAATGGGAGGCGGAAGCGGTAGCGGGAGCGGAAGCGGAAGCGGAGGCGGGAGCGGGAGCGGCTGCGCCGCGCGTCGCATCGAGCCTCGCGAGGATTCTGCCGTCCCGTTACGGCTTTCGTTCGGTAGACGTATGCACGACAAATCCGAGATCGTCGCTTTTCATGAACAACAGACGACCCCCGACGAAATCCGCAAGGTTTTCCAGTTGGGCTGGGATGATGACGTTCAATGCCGTAACGAGGACCTGGATGGCGTCGATACCTAGCACACGCCGCCGTATGACACGGTCCCGGCCGGGACCGATGATCTCGTATTCAACGACCCAATCAGGGCCGCGCTCGTCGCGCCGCGGGAGCCCGATTCGGACGCGCACAACGCGCCTGCGCCCTGTGCCGTTTTCGACAAATGTGAGTTTACGCTCCGCCATTATTTGCATTTGCGCATTCTCACGCAGTTTCTATCGCGGATTCGCTTTGATATTGTAGCCTCCCCACCGATTGCTTTGCATTCGGCCTTCGGTATCGTACGGGGTAGGGAGCGTTCTGTCTAGCTTCTGACTCCTACGACATACGAGGGCTGCGCTGTGAGTACGAGCGTTCTGAACGTCGAGCACGCGCCGAGGGATGCGCCGTCGAGCACGACCGCGCCGAGCGCGCAAGCCCGATCCGCTGCGCCGAGCGCGGCACGCCGTGTGATGTGTGATCGCGTGGGTGGATGCTCCGGCCTTATCGGCGGTATGCGTGGATGTTCCGGACGTCGGCTGCGTTCTCGTTGGCGCTGGGGGCGCGGTGAGGGGAGAGAGAACTTCCGGACCTCACCCACCCCAACCCTCCCTCTCCACGGTGTGGAGAGGGAGGGCGTTTCCGGCTCGATCCAGCGCCTTTCACCCCCTCTCCGCCGCGCGGAGAGGGGGTCGGGGGGTGAGGTTCTGGGGCCGACGACGTTTGTAGAGCACCCTCTCAGAGCGCCTTCAAATCGATGTACCGGGTCGAACCGTTGTCCCACTGGAATTCGTAGCCTCTCCCGCGCTCGCAGCTCTCCTCCGCCGCGTCTCGTTTTCGGCGCCGGCCCTCTGCAGATCTCCGGCGCATCGCGGAGCCCGGCGGCGGCGCGGCAGAGCGCGCCCTGGGCGAGGGGCGTGCACGCGCCCAGCGCGCGGGGGACGTTGCAGGCTCGGCAATCGTTGGCCGCGCCGCCGCCGCAGGCGGTGTTGCAGCAATAGCCGTCGACACAGAGACCGTTCGCGCAATCGGCCGCCTGGGTGCAGGTGACGATCGCGGGGCCGGTGTAGAGCTTGGCGCTGGCGATGTACGCCTGCACCGCCGACCCGCCGGCAACGAGCCCCCTCCCGTCGAGTAGCAGCGTGGCCGAATGCCCCGCGCGACCGTTGCTCATCGAGGCCGTCGGCGACCACGCGCCGAGCGCTACCCCGGGGGCCCGGCCGTGTTCCTCGCTTTCGATTGGAGGTAGCTAGCAGCGATCCGCCGGATAGACATACCCTTCCACACGGGCGAAGCTATAGCCGGCGTGAACCGCGGACCACCCGCCGTCCGCAGTCGCGGTGGTATAGTTATCCCCGCGCTCCGGGAATGGGCAGTGCGCAAGCCGTTTACTTGGCGGGCCAATGGGTCCGGTGACTGGTTCCGCACGTCACCGTGGCGACATGTCCATCAAAAGCAGTGGTGGCGGGAACTCCGGCGAGTAGATCAGTGGCAGGGTTGCGCTAACGTATGTACATAGGCCCGCGATTGGACAATTCGCTCGGGTAGTACCACTCTCCGGAGATTGTACTGCCGCACGTGCCAGACCAGTTCTGCACCGTAGAGTCCCGCGTGACGAATCGCCGGAATGATATGCTCGTTCCACTGTACGAACCACTGATGCTATCATCGTATCCTTGGAAATGGATGGATCCCGTAAAGCACGTTTCTGCCCCGCATGAAAACGTATTGTGGATGCGGAGCTGCCCATCTTCTGACCTGCCTGGTCCTCCATGCCAGACATAGCGCGTCGTCCCTGGTACCACGAAACGCGAACAATCCGCCCGAGCGACGGATGAGGCCAATGACACGACGCCGATGGTAATCACTAACAATGACTTAAACATGGGCTTCCTCCTCTTTCATTGAGGCGCGGCCGGATTGCCGGTGGTGCTCGACCCGGACACACACAGGCAAGATGCCATTGTGCGTGCATCTCTCTGTGGCGACCTCCGCGGCATGAGGCTCATGCTCTATACGGATGTGACCAGGACGTTCAGCAAGCCTTGATCCACAACAGAGTGTGCAGGGGCGGCACGCCGGGCACGGCTTGGAAGTCGATTCCTCAGCCACTTCCACCTTCAGCAGGCGGTTGTACGTCGTTAGGCGATGTGCCGGGCTTGGCATATCGACGTGCAATCAATTTGCGGTATGCATCGAGGGGGCGGAGGGCGTCGCGTTTATTTGACCTACGCACCAGACAATCCCGCGTTGAGGCTGCTCCTCCTCTGGATGCTTCTGCCCGTGATCGGGCCGCGCATCACGCTCAGCCCTGGTCGGATGGGAAGCGGCGACCGGTGAGCGAGGTGTTACGGACCCGGCGCGCGCGAAGGAGCTGCACGAAAACGTGTGCAAGGCCGGTTTTTCGCGGAGCTGCCGGCAAATTGGGGCCGAAAGACCCTGAGGTTCTACCGAATCTCCGCGTCTCCCTCCGATCGAGCACCGACCACGCGCCTGTTCTTGTCCAATCTCCTTTTCGTATCTCCTTGCCTCGCTACCCTGACCTCTCGCGCGCGGAGCCGCCTCGCGGAGGTCCCGCCATACCGTGTCGATGCATTATGTTTCAGGGGAAATGCCCGTGACCGGCGCCGCGGTGCAATGGCGGCGACGCGGAATCGCGAGCGTACCGCGGAAGTGATGTAGACGAGAGAGAGGCGGGCGGCGTCAAGCGGACGCGACCGCCCCGGGGGCTTTCCCCCGGGCGCGCCTCATTCTCCGTCCGGCGCTCGTCCGAGCACGTAGTGCCCTGGATGTACTCCAGGAATGCGAACTGTGTGATGTCAGGGGGCGGGCCCCTGCCAGCACGCGCGCGCTTGGGTGCGGCTGTTGTGGCGAGCGCGGTGAGAAGCTTCTCGACCGCTCCGTGCGCGGTGCGCGCGGCATCGGTCGAGGTCTCGCCCTCCGGTATGAGCGCAAGGAGCTTGCTGGCCGCGTTATGGGCGATGCATGCCGCCTCCACGTCCCCTGCTGTGGCGGCCGTGAACTTCCCCTGGACGAGCACCGCGAGGAGAGCGCCCGCGGGTCCGCCCCGGAGACCCCCCAAAGGGCGGCGGCAGGGTCCGAAGTGGCACCAAGATCCGACGGGAAACGCCGAGTCAGGGGTGCCGGAACCCGTAGCGGTAGCGGAAGCGGAAGCGGGGGCGGGCGAGGGGGAGGATGTCGCCGCGCGTACCGCGAAGCGGGTGGTGGCGATATTGAAGCAACAGGGCCGCTCGATCGAAGGTTTATCCGATGGCAAAGAGGGAGGCGATATCGAGCCTGCGCTTGCGGCTTGTTATGACGGAAGGGCGCCGAGTAGATGTCGAGCCCGCGCGTGGTGAGCTACGGAGATCCGGCGCGCGTGGACCAGCGGCGGAAGAATACCCGGGAGCCGCCCCCCGGGGCATCCGAAGTGACGAAGCTGCAGCCGAATCTGTTGCATTGGCCGAGCGAGCCAGGCCCCGGCGCGAACGCGGCGAGCTTCTGGAAGGTGTCGCCGCCGTCCGCCGAGCCGCGCACGTCGTCTCCCCCGTCGGTGAAGAGGAGGCGATCTCCCGAGGCGCCCACCGACGAGAGCAGGCGCGTCGGCATGCGCACCTTCACGACCTTCCACGGCTCGCGGCCTCCGCGCAGCCGGGCCAACGTCATCTCCCCTTCCTCGCGCCCCGAGACCTGGCTCCCGAGGTCGATGGTCCCGTCCTCTTCCACCGCGAATTCGCCGCGCGCCGCGCGTACTGGATTGAACACCTCGTTGTCGAATGGGATCCGGGAGAAGGCCTCGCCCTTGAGCCGATACAGGGCATAGGCCATCTCCCGCCGCGGCGCCGAGCAGATCTGGAGCACCACGAGCTCTTCACTGTTCCGGCGCGCCGCCGCGTCCCAGAAGCAATCGTGCCAGTCCTTCTCGGCGGGCGGCGGCAAATCGATCATCGTCCACGACCCGTTCCGGTGGAGCGCCGCGCGCGGCGCATTGGGGCGATCGACGAACCCTCGCCGGTCCATCTTGCCGAAGAACACCAGGGCCTGCGTCGTCGAGATCGCCGCGCCGCCGAAGAGCGGCACCTGCCCTTCCACGGGCGGTCCGACCTCTCCATTGCTCCAGACGCGCACGCGGATCTTCGGCAGCGTCCCCTCCGCGTAGAGGAAGCGTCGCGCCGAGAGGTTGCTCGCCATGAAGTGCGGCCCCCCCTTCATGTCGCCGGCGAGCGAGAAAGGGAGTTCGATCCGCTCCGGCTTCGATCCGCTCTCGACCGCGACGAACGAGGGAGGCTGTATTTTCGCCGCGTCCGACGCGTCCTTCAGGACGATGCCCCGGAAGCCCGTCGCCGTGAGCTCGGCTTGGAAGGCGTTGTGGAGCTCGTCGGGCGCGAATACCTGCGGCGGAGGCGCCTCGACGGGAGCCGCCGACGGCTGCACGGCCGCGCTCGGCGGCGCGGAGGCGCTTGCCGATGCGATCGGGGATTCTTGGCGTGTCGGCTCGCTCCGGCAAGCCACCGGCAGCATCGAGCACGCCACGAGGACGGCTGCGCGGAGTTTACGATCCATGGTACGTCCGGCGCTCAGGCTTCGATCAGCGCCACGAACTTCAGCTCGCGCACGCTCGCGGCGTCGTTATCGAGCGCGAGGTCCGAGGCCGCCTGCTCGAGCTCGTCCGCGTTCCAGTGCCATGGCCCCGGCACCGCGTCCGGAGCCGCGACGACCGCGGCGCGTTCGTCACGCCGGCACGCCTTTACGACGGCGTACAGCGGCATGTTCGGCCGCAGCCCGAACGGCTTCTGCCAGAAATGATCGGGGTACGGCGCGGCGAGGCACGCGGCGAGCTTGCGCAAGGTCGCGGTCGCCGTCGCCTCGTCGCGCTCGACCAGCGAGGCGACGAGCGAGGCGACGAACGGCTGTTCGAGGCGCGTCCACGTCAGCAGCACGTCGAGCAGCGCGATCCCCGCGTCGAGCGTGGCCGCGGCGACCGCCCCGCGCTGGAGTTCTTTCCTGAGTGCGAAGCCGAGGTCGGCGGGCGTCACGGGCTGCCGCGTACCATGGCCAAAAATTCGAGACAACCGGGAGATCGCGCCGTCGCGCACCCGGTCTCGGACGGGCGTCAGCGATTCGAGAGATACCGCCGAGGAGAGTACTGGAGCCCGTTGGCGCCGTAAAAGCGGGTGACCGAGGCAGTGTCCATCACGAACGCGGCGGGGTCGCGCGCGACGAAGGTGCCCTCTATGTCCGCGGCGCGCCTCCGTACGACGGGCAAGACGATGAAAGAGCTCAGCCATCCTGACCGCGCGGAAGAGCTTCTTCTTCGTGCGTTCGCGGAGGTCGACATGTCGAACGAGGACCCCGGTTACACCAAGGATCCGGAGGAAGATGAGGCGGACAGCTGCTACGACGAGGACGGTGAGTAGCACGCCCTGATGAGGCACTGCGACACTGGAGACTTCGGGGACTGAGTAAGATGACAGGTGGAGGGTACCCGTCATGAGCAACCGGCTGAACCTCTTTGAAAGCATGTACGACGACCAAGGTCAGCCGGCGCCGTTTACACGTGCGGAACTCGAACCCCTCGAGGATCTCTGGGAGCAGCGGGCGGCGCTGTTCTTCACGCCGACTTCCGAGATTCCGGAGCGATTCGTGGGCAGCGGCGAGCTTCAAGTAAGTCTGCCCATCGTTACGCCGTCCTACGGTGAGTTCGAGCAGATTCCAGGCTACAGAAATACGAGGATGTGGGTCGACTTGTTGCAGCGAGCTACCGGCAAGATTCGATGGCGACCGATGGATCTACCATTGCCGTCGTGCGAAAAGATGTCTGCTCTCCCGGTCGATATGCGACCACCGCGCAAAGGCCCTCACCGATGCGTATAAGGTATCGTCGACGGGACGTAGGGATGGACATCGCGTGCACTATTTCGGCGCCATTTGACCGACGCGTGGGTGCGCTGCGCGCTCTCACGCGCGGCAGAAGCCCCAGTTAGACGCCAAGGAGACATCATGACAGTCAAGCGTATGGACAACGTCGGCATCGTGGTGGAAGACATCGATGCCGCCATTGCGTTCTTCACCGAACTCGGCCTTACCCTCGAAGGCCGCATGCCCATCGAAGGCGAATGGGCCGGCCGCGTCACCGGAGTGCGCGGCCAGCGCGTCGAGGTCGCCATGATGCGCACCCCCGACGGCCACAGCCGCCTCGAGCTCTCGCGCTTCGACGCCCCCGCCATCGCGTCCGATCACCGCACAGCCCCCGTGAACTCGTTGGGATACCTGCGCGTCATGTTCACCGTCGAGGACATCGACGACACCCTTGCCCGGCTCAGCAAGCTCGGTGCGACGGTGGTCGATGAAGTCGTCAATTACGAAGACATCTACCGGCTCTGCTACATCCGGGGTCCCGAAGGAATTCTCATCGGGCTCGCCCAACAGCTCGGGCAGCAGACCTCCCGAGAGAATCCCATGGAACGTAAGCGTTGAGAACTCAGGCGTTGGCTCTAACCATCCGGAAATAGTGCCGGACGAGGTACTTCGGGATCCCCTTCTTCCAGTGCCGCGGGATGACCTCGATCCGCTGACCACACCCGCTGATCGGGCTCAACCATGCGCGCAATCACCGAAGGCTCGCGCGACGCGAGAGTGAAGTGCTCGTTGGCTGCGCGGAAGAGCTTCCTGAGCAGGAGGACCAGACCACGCCGGAAACGCATCTGCACGCGCTCCATGGCGTGTTTCGGCTCAAGCGATTCCTGGAGAATATTGGTCCACGCCTCCGGGCCGCGGTGATACCGTTCCTGGAGGGGCAATCGATCGCCCGGAAGCGTTTGGAGATGCTCGCGCCCGCGTGACATCCGCTACCGCTGCCGCCTTCGCTTCCGGCGCTTGCGCTCATCGGAACGGATGGGCCCGTCTGCGCCCGAGGCCGCCACCCGGCCAGGGCGAAGGGCAGCGCGAGCGGCGTGACGAGCGCCATCCGCGAGCAGGAGGCGGCCGCTTCACCTCGAGCGCGCCGCCCCCGTCCGCCTGCTACGGCTTCCTCGTCGCCTCGACGACCATCCCCCCCCCGTCCACGGTCATCCCTGTCGCCTTGCCGCCTGCCTCGCGCTTGAACGTCACGCGCCAGCCCAGCGTCCCCATCACGAACTCGGTCTCCGACTGCGGGATGAGCTCCTCCTTGGGGAGCCTCGGCGCGAGCATCACGAGGCGCCCGCCCTCTTGCTTCACCTCCGCCGTGCCGCCCATACCGTCCGGCAGCGCGTAGCTGCCCGCGACGCCGGCCGCCGACGCCGCGCTGAGCTCGATGGCCGTCACGCGCATCGGCGCGCGATCCGGCCAGCCGTACTCCGCGGCCAGCGCGAGCTGGATCTCGCGGAGCAGGGACGCCCCGCCTTCTTCGTTGTTCGTCATCACCACCGCGCCCACGCCGATCTCCGGGTACATCGTGAGGTTGCAGAGGAACCCCACGGTGGAGCCGCCGTGCCCGAACTCCAGCGAGCGACCGCTCCCGTCGATCGCGGGCCCGAGCCCGTAGCCGTCCTTCACCACCGGAGTGAGCATCTGCTCGGCCGTCGCCTGCGAGAGCAGCGCCTTCGGCCGCCCGGCGCGCGCGTCGGCGATCGCGATCGCCAACCGGGCGAGATCGCTCGCCGTCGTCCAGAGCCCGGCCGGGGCCATCTCCGGATACACGTGCCACCCGCCCGGGATCGTCTCGCCCTCGCCGAGGTGGGCGCGGGCCGCCTCGCCCGCGCGCGCGGCGGGCAGCGGCTGCTCGAAGGTGCTGTGGGTCATCCCGGCCGGCCCGAGCAAGAGCTCCTGCATGAGGGCAGGGAAAGGCTTGCCGGTGACGTCCGTCATGAGCAGCTGCATCACGAGCGTCCCGCCGCCGGAGTAGCGCGAGAGCGAGCCCGGGACAGCGTCGACGCGCACGGGCTCGGTGTTCGCCGGAGCTGTCCCGTTCAGGATCTGCACGAGCGTCGGGATCGGCTGGTTCCGCTCGTAGCCCGGGAAGCCGGAGACGGTGAGCCCGGCGGTGTGGCTGGCGAGCCGGCGGAGGGTGACCTTCTCCTTCTCGGTGTACTCGTTGTCGGGCACCTTCCACGTCTTGAGGTAGCGGTTGACGTCGGTGTCGAGCTCTAGCGTCCCGCGCTCGACGAGGCGGAGCATCGCCGTGGCGGTGACGAGCTTGCTGATGGACCCGGCCTGGAAGAGCGTGTCGGGCGTGACCGCGTCCTTCGGGTCGGCCGAGCCGGCCGTCTTCACGCCGAAGCCGCGGGCCCACGCGATGCGCCCGCCCTCGATGACGGCGATGCTGATGCCGGGCACGTGGTGGTGGGCCATGCGCTCTTCGAGCGTCCAGCGGACAGGCGGCCGGCCGACGATCTCGACGTGCGGGCGCAGGCCGCGGAGCACGTTGGCGACGTGCGGCTCCTGGGCGGCGCTCGTCAGGCTGGCGGCGGAGCTTGCGGTCGACGTGGTTGCGGGTGGGGGAGAGCGTGCTGCGCACATGCGCTCAGGGGGAGCGCGAGGGTGAGTTGGGCAAGTCGACGCACAGGGGGACCTTCCTGGTCAGGTGAAGGAAGGAACGAGCTTTCGCGGGGCCGAGCTCGTTGAACGCCGCGATTCTATGGAGGGTCGTGCGGAGCGCCAAGGGTGAGACGGCATCGACCGGAGGACACGGTACTTTACCGGGTCGTGCAGCGCGTATTGGGACTCGTTTCGGGAGCGCGTGGAAGCGATTGGGAGTTTGCCGCGATTCGTCGTGCGCGAGGTCGAGGCGTATCTGCGCTGCGGGATCCTCGAATACGGCTTCATCCGCGTGGAATGCGAAGCGTGCGGCTTCGAGCGACGGGTCGCGTTCTCATGCAAGCGACGTGGATTCTGTCCGTCATGCCTCGGGCCGAGGGGCGAGCCTCGCCGCCGCTCCTCGACTTGACCGCGGGCTCCGCGCCGGTGGTCGAGTGGCCCGCCGAAACGTTCGAGTAGGGCTCACAGGATCGTGCGCCGCCTGCGGTGAGCCCACGAAGTAAAAAAAATCGGACGATCTTCACGAAAGGCAGCGACGCGCGTCGTGGCCATGGGAGGTCACGAAGCCGGTCACGGGCATCGTGAGGGAAGAGCGGCGTCTCCCCGGTTGGGCGCGGATCACGGCGTCAGGCCTCCGCTCGTCTCGATCTCCTCGCGCGCAGTGCCTCGCTGCGCGCGACGCCACCGCACACGTGCCACTCGCAATCGAAGGAGCAACACACATCATGACCACGACAACGCCCGATATCTTCGGTATCGACTCTCAGGCTGCGTACATGAAGCAGCTCGGCCTCGATCTGTCTCGCAAAGCGGCCAGCTACGCCACGGACCCTACGAGCACGGCGCTGAATCCCCTCAGCGCTCTGGACACCCTGGCCACCTCGATGAAGGCCTCGGGCGTGCCCCAGGAGTACGTCGATGCGGTCCTGGCGCTGAAGAACGACGCCGACATCCTCGCCGCCGTCGACCTCTTCCAGAAGAGCCTCCAGGGCAAGGCCAACATCCACGACCTCAAAGACCTCGTGCCCCCGCTCGCAGACAGCGAGACCGCCTCTCAGGGGGATGCGGGTTTGAACGGCGCCGTGCTCACCGGCCAGGTCACCCCAGAGGGGGAGACCGATCTCATCCGCTTCAGCGACTACCTCGGTGGCAGCACCGCGGGAAAAACCTTCGCCGATATCCCGCAGCACTTCTCCGACCTGAGCAACGGGATCACCAACATGACCCTGTTCCGCTTCCAGGTCCTCCAGGATCGGCTGGACAGCCTCTCCGGCGATCTCGCCACGCTCATCGCGGAAGACAAGGTCAACATCAAGGACTTCGCCACGAACGCCGATACGAGCTTCCGCGAGGGCAGGGGCTATACGGTGGATCTCGACGGGAAGGTGAACGACGCCTCCCGGGCCAAGATCGCGGCCTCGGGCGAGAGCCCCAAATCCAAGCTCTTGCACACGACGTTCCTGGCCAACGTCGAGCTCGAGCGCCAGCGGACCAAGGTCGCCAGCAGGCTGCAGGCGCAGAAAATCCTCGGCAAGATCGGCACCGGCATCGAGGCGGCGACCGCCGGCTTCAACGTCGGGATGGGTGGCGTCAACATCGGCGCCGGTGACGAGATGATCCAGAACGCCGAGCGCCGCTACGCGCGCGGCGAGATCTCCAGGGCCGAATACGACCAGCAGATCCAAGACGGGCGGCTCCGCATCGCGCGAGGCACGTTCGGGATCGGCGACGGGCTCAACAGCATCCGCAAGCTCGTGATGGACAAGGTCGGCGACTCGGTGAAGAACCTGTCCAAGGGGGCCAAGCTGGGCCTCCGCTTCGCCTCCGTGGTCGGGGGAGCCTTCTCCATCGGGATGGGCGTCGTGTCGATCACCGAGAACTCGATCGCCGCCGACCGCGCCAGGAACAGCGGCAACATCGGCGGCGCGGCCATGTACGGCATCATGGCCGCTCTCGACACCGTGTCGCTCGTGCTCGACGGGGTCAGCATGGTGCTCGACTGCATCCCGGGCATCGGCACGGCGCTCTCCTTCGTGGTGGACCTCATCAACACCATCGTCGGGCTGGTCAACATGATCATCGGCTTCTTCGCCGATCTGGTCGATACGCGCACCCCCGAACAGAAGCTGAAGGCCGCGCTCGACGAGCACGTCAACTCACCGGCCTTCCAGAAGTACCTCGACCAGCAAGCCCAGCTGTACAAGGAGCAGGGCTACGACCTCTTCCAGTTCATCGTCGACGCCAAGGCGATGGGCCTCGAGGAGGAGGGGGCGGACGGCACCACGGTCGACAAAGAGATCGTGCGCAAGCTCAGCGCGAAGGCGCTCGCCGACGGCAACGATTCCAACCTCCGCCTCGCCCTCGTGGACGCCTCGTCCATCGGTCGCGAGCTCCGCGGTCGCCTCAACGACGATCTGATCCGCGCCGGCGTCGGCAACGACTCGGTCTACGGTGAAGCCGGGGACGATCTGCTTTTCGGCGACGCGGACGACGACGCCCTCTACGGCGGCCTCGGGAACGACTACCTTGTCGGCGGCACCGGCCGCGACTCGCTCTACGGGGAAGCGGGCAATGACTGGCTGGTCGTCGAGCCCGGCATCGACATCGTCGCCGACGGCGGCACTGGAAAGGACACGCTGGAGCTCTCCGCGGAGTTCTTCTCTCTCAACGCCGGGAGCAACCCCAAGGCCATCATCTCGGGGTACGACAGCATCAACCGTGTTTACGTGGATCTGTCCGCGCAGGCCACCACCACGAAGGGGCGCGCGGGCCTCGCGCTGGGCGCCCTGCTCAATGGCCTCCCGGCCCTCGCCAACCCACTGCACCGCCCGGCCTTTCCCGCTGGATCCGCCCACGAGACCAAGCTCATCAATACCCTGTTCTCGATGAGCACCGCGCAATCGGTCGCCGAGTCCACCCTCACCGGCAAGTACTTCTGGTATCTCGCCAATAAAGACGGCCTCAAATACCTCACCGATGGGCGCTACTTCTACGCTTACGGCACGCGGAACGGCGTCGTTGGCCTCTGGAAGTCCACCTACGATATCTCCACCATCCCCAGCAGCCTCGCCGTCTACGACAGCACCAACTGCGTCATGGCCTATACCACAGACGGCAAGGAGCTCGAGGCCGCGCTGGTCTTCGCCTTCAAGAGCACCACGCAGATCAGCGGCATCGAGGCCGTCTGCGAGTCCTCCGGCACGAGCCCGAACGTCTTCACGGACGTGAACTCCCAGGTCATCGGCGACAGCAGCGTGAGCCTCATCGACCTGCATTACGGGCACAACGAGTACGCCTATACGGGGAACGGCGACACCGTCGTCTCGTTCTCGGCAGGGCCTTCGCCCCAGTGGCAGATCTGGAAGTACATCATCGGCGGCGACGGTGACAACGTGCTGATCATCAACGGCAGCAAGTGGGCCAGCACCACCCGGCCGAACAGCATCAACGTGACGAACAAGTTCGTCCTGCTCGACCACGATATCGATCTGGCCAGGGCCAACCGGGTGCCCAACGCGGCGAACGAGTACGTCTGGCCCGCGAACGCGGCCGAGAACAAGGTGGATCGCGGCATCTTCATCAAGAACATGCAGACCATCCAGCTCTCCAACAGGACGTATGACAACACGTGGGATAGCGTGAGCTTTCACGTGGACGCCACCAACCTCCGGGAGGGCCACCGGTTCATCGTCGACAGCAAGAGGGACTTCCTCCGCCTGGTGGGCACGGCCGGCGACGACAGCTTCATGCTCCAAACCGTCACCGGCGAAGACAACCAGATCGACGGCTATGCAGGTCGTAACCTCCTGTCGCTCGAGCACTTCACCTCGAGCGGGTTCGTCGAGGTCGACATCGACGCCCCGGCTTTCAGCATGGGCGGCACTCTCAAGGGCACCGGGATCAAGGCCTACCTCAAAAACATCCACAGCGTGCGAGGCAACGCCAAGGTCTTGAGCATCAAGGGGCACAGCACGCAGGCCAACCTGCTCATTGCCAGCGGCGGCCAGTGCACGGTGGAGGCCCGCGGCGGCAGCAACACCCTCGTCGCCATGCGCGGCCGCCACAAGCTCATCGGCGGCACGGGGGCGGACACCTATACGATCTCCGGCCCGAACATCGAAGAGACCGCGGTCATCACCGTCGTCAGGGACAAGACCGCCGGCCTCATCGCCAAGGCTCCGGGCGGGACCTGGAGCGCGCCGTCGCTCACCCTCGCTCCGCTCGTGGACGACGTCGCCGAGATCCAGCTCAGCTCTCCGCTCTTCCTCGACGACAACGGCGTTCGCAGCGCGACCGGGAAAGGCACGTTCACGGTCAGCGCCGACAAGCGCAAGCTCGTCTACACGCCGGGCAGCGCCTTCAACGACCTGCCTGTGGGCGAGTCCGCGGTCGTGCGCGTCGTGTACACCACCACGGGCTCCACGGCGACCATCTACGAGGCCAGCCCCGGCAACCGGATCAAGCTCGAGAACATCGCCGCCAAGAGCGATCTCAGGTTCGCGATCTCGGCGAACGGCGACCTTCGGATCTGTAACGCGTCGTACGTGACCATCTTCACCGACCTGCGCTTCGGCGAGCTGTATCGCTCCGGGATCACCAGCCTGGAGACCCTCGTCGTCGACTTCATCACTCGCTTCACGTCGATCGAGCTCTTCAGCGCGACGCCTCCGGGCATCATCATCGAGGCGGGGGAGATCTTCGATATGTTCTTCGCGCAGCTTGGCTACTCGTACATCAGCAACCCGAGCATCTTCGACAACATGATCGACACGGCGAAGTTCGGCGGCATCAACGCCTTCGACATGCTCGGCGGTGACAACCTGATCCTGGCCAAGCGCAAGCGGGCGACGTACGCCGCGAGCGGAGGGAATGATATCTTCGACGCCTCGAGCTTCGTCGACTCTGGCACCCAGTCGGAGACCCTGATCAAGACCGGGAACGGGAACGACGTGGTCATCATCGGCAACAACGCGGAGACCGTCAAAGTCCGCTTCATCGCGGACGGGCAGACCACGAAACAAGGGATCAAGACCCTGGTCCTCAAGGAGATCAGCGTGAACGGGGTCGGCATCACGCAGAGCGGCGCTCAGCTCACGCTCACCGTCGGCGCGAACACGGTGGCCATCCTCGACACCTCCCCGGACGTCATCCTCTTCAAGTATAGCTGGGGGAGCATTCTCATCGACGACGTGGGCGCCTACGTCACCGCGCGTAAGGCCGGCGCGTCTTACATCCATCGCCGGCAGTACGACGCCAACCGCAAGCAGGCGCTGATGGCGACGGATCTCAACCGCAGCCAGGTCCTCCTCCATATCGCGTTCAAGAGCTATGGCTTGGATCTCCAGCTCAAGTCCGGGAGCCAGGTCCTCTACGGCTTCTCGATGAGCATGACATTGACCCCCGCGCTCGACGCCCTCACCGTGGCGCGCGCCTTCCAGCTCCAGTTCCAGCGCGGGATGTTCTTCAAGGACGGGACGATCGACAGTGCGGGGGTCCGCGCCTTCATCATGGAGAGGCTGCGAAACCCCAGCGGCCACTCCTTCCTCGGGAGCACCACCTTCCCCAACGTGGTCGACATGACCCAGGTGGCGAGCCCCTGCACGGTGCCCAATGGCAACGCGCTCATCTTCGCCAACAAGGCGGGGACCAGCGTCACGGCTGGCACGGGGAACAACATCATCAAGGTCACGGCGTCGAACGTGACGGTGGGAACCGGGAGCCCCCCGACCGATACCGGCGACTCCATCGTGTTGATCCAGTCCGGCCTGGAGAACGTGACCGTCAAGCTCATTGGCCAGGGCTATACCCGCCCGTTCGGCTATCGGTACGTCATCATGGATGGCATCGACTCCATGAGCGTCTCGTACTTCAACCTGAACGGCAGTGCTCTCGGGGCTGGTGTCTGGTCGGACACTCCGTTCCTCATGAAGTACGGCGCCACGACCATTGCCAAGTTCGACGCGGTCCCCACGTGGTTCCTGTTCGGCAGAGGCGACGAGTACGACATCATCGAGAATGGGGTTTCTTACCTCGACCAGCGTGCCCGTGGAACGTGGATCCAGCGCCTCGTCTTCAACCGCGACAAGCTGGTCACGATGTCGGCCCTGGACGTCGACTCCACCGCGTTCGTGCTGTCGGGCACCTGGTCGTCTTCCCAGGTCACGCTCGCGCTCAAGAACAACGCGGGCGCCACGCTGTACCAGTTCAATCTGGCCGGAGACAGCCGGACAACGGTCAAGTCCGGCGATGTCGCGCTGATGATCGCGGCCAAGCTGCCGGGCGGCATCCGCTTCCGCGATCGCTCCTACGTCGGTGATGCTTTCGTCCAGTTCCTGATGAGCAAGCTCACCAGCAACACGATTCAGGGCGTCACCATCCAGGAAGGCGCTGCGACGCAGACGCTGGCGCAGGCCATCGCGGCCGACACCACGTACAAGAAGTACATCGACGTGCTCGCCAAGGCACAGGTGTCCGTCACCATCACCAACCTCGACCCGTAGGGGGTCCGGGTCGGCTGACCGCGAGCGGAAGCGGCGGTTCTCTTGTAGCAGCCGAAAACAAGAGTCATTCACCGGGAGGTGGGGAGAGGCCACAGGGTGATCCCCCCTCCCGGTGAAGCTCCCGGTGCGCTTCGGAGCGGGCCCATTGCATATGCGTCGAGCCCGTCGTGTCCTTTTGGGTTCGCCGGGACTCTACGAGACGTTCGTAGGAGAGCTCTTCCAGAGCCCGGACGAGACAGCGGTAGAGGATCGGAAGGTGCTCCCAGGGAGCGGGTTGGAGAGCGGTAGAGGACTGGAAGGTGCTCCCGGGGTGCGGGTTGGAAAGCGGCAGAGGACTGGAAGGTGCTCCCGGGGAGCAGGTTGGGGAGCGGTGGAGGATCGGAAGGTGATCCCAGGGAGCGGGTTGGAGAGCGGTGGAGGACCTGAAGGTGATCCTGGGGAGCGGGTTGGAGAGCGGCAGAGGATCGGAAGGTGCTCCCGGGGAGCGGGTTGGAGAGCGGTAGAGGACTGGAAGGTGCTCCCGAGGATCGGATCCGAGGCGGGGAGAGGACCGGAAGGTGCTCCCCGAGGATCGGATCCGGGGTCCGCGCAGGACCTCTCCGTGGTGAAGGGGAGCGGAAGCGGGAGCGGGAGCGGGAGCGGGAGCGGGAGCGGGAGCGGGAGCGGGGTTCAGGGGATCCCGCTCGGGGACGGCGATCGTACCGTCGTGCTCGCGCTCTTCAACGCCAAGCCGTGCTAGATGGGATGAGGCAGCTCCGAGTGCACCTGGCACCGGAATGGCCAGTACGACGAAGGAGAAGAGCAAAGCGAAGGGCACGCGAAAGGTCGGCCCATCGCGACCCGAGCGTGCTGGAGTGC